>NZ_CP113431.1:2925000-4414287 GCF_030506255.1 Nocardioides sp. Arc9.136
AGAATCATTGTCAAAGAAACCATCAACCAACCAACCCCACAAAAGAGGGAGATCAGTCGACGGGGCATAACAAACTAATTCGTCGACTATGACACACTGTTGAGTTCTCAAGAATCACACGCACACCGCGGACAGCGATCCCTCACTGCCCTCCGGGGCTCGCACACCCTAGACACCCAAGACCCACACCAACAAACCGGTGCAGCCCCCGAACCACCAGGACCATGCTGTGGTCAACCCGGGGCCGGAAGCCCGACCAGACCGGCCTTGCTCCCCGCCGCTCCCTGGCGACAGAGAAAACATTAGACGGCCCTCGCGCCAAACACCAAACCGAGACGGCGTGACGGCGAGCACAGGCCGTTTCGCCTCCTCAGGCGCCGGGTACAGCGGCCTGCCGGAGCAGCGAGCGCGCCTCGGCGGCGGTGCGGCAGCCGGCCAGGCGCAGCGCCTCGACCGTCTCCGCGAGCAGCTCGGCGTGCAGGCGGGCCACTCCCTCCTCGCCGCCGGCGAGCGCCCACACCGGTGACCGCCCGAGGAACACCGCGTCCGCACCCGATGCCAGCGCGGCGAGGACGTCGAGGCCGGAGCGCACTCCCCCGTCGACGTACACCTGGGCGTCCCGGCCCACCTCCGCGACCACGGCCGGGAGAGCGGTCGCGGTGGCGACAGCGCGGTCGAGCTGTCGTCCCCCGTGGTTGCTGACCCAGACGGCAGCCGCACCGGCCTGGACGCACCGACGCGCGTCGTCCGGGCGCAGCACGCCCTTGACCACGACCGGCAGCCCAGTGCGGGTCTGCAACCAGTCGATGTCGTGCGGGCCGAGGTCGGTCGCCTTGTCGGCCCCCGGGTGCTGCTCGTGCCCGGGCCCGAAGTTCACGCGCACCAGCCCCGGGTCGACCGTGTCCCAGACGGACTCCCCCACGACGTGCTTGGTCCCCACCACCGGGGTGTCCACGGTGAGCACCACGGCCTCGGCCCCGGCCTCGACCGCGCGGGCCAGCATCGGCTCGGCGAGCGTGCGGTCGCTGGGCAGGTAGGCCTGCAGCCACCACCGGGCCCCGGTCGCACCGATCTCGGCGAAGCCGGTCCCGGCGTTGCTGGACACCACCGTGACGGCGCCGGCCGCGGCGGTGGCCCGGACCATCGCCAGCTCGCCCTCGGGATGCACCGCCCGCTGCAGCGTCGTCGGCGCCACGCCCCACGGCACCTCGCTGCGCCGGCCGAGCAGCTCGACGCCCGGGTCGACGTCGGTGACGTCGCGCATGACGTGCGGCAGGAAGCGGACCGCGCGCCAGGCGTCGGCCGCGCCGGCGGCGGTGAGCGACTCGCGGGCCCCCTGCGCGACGTACTCGAGGACGGGGGCGGGCAGCACGGCCCGCGCCCTCTCCTCCAGGCCGGCGAGCCAGCTGGTCATCGGACCTCGACGCCGGCGAACTTCTTCTTGCCCCGGCGCAGCACCAGCCAGGCGCCGTCGATCAGGTCCGCCTCGGCGGGCACCGCCTCGGCGTCCTCGACCCGGACGTTGTTGAGGTACGCGCCGCCCTCGCCGATCGTGCGCCGGGCCTCGCCCTTGCTCTTGGCCAGGCCGGTGTCCACGAGCAGGTCCACGACCGGGGGGATCCCGCCCGCGCGGTCGACCGTCACCGAGCCGGCCTCGCGCAGGGCGGACCCGAGGGTGGAGCCGCCGAGGCCTGCCAGGTCGCCCCCGCCGAACAGGGCGGCGGAGGCCGCCTTGATCCGCTCGGTCTCCTCGGCGCCGTGGACCAGCGTGGTGACGTGGTCGGCCAACGCCTTCTGCCCGGCCCGGCGGAACGGCTTCTCGGCGTGGGTGGCCTCGAGCTCCTCGATCTCCTCGCGGGAGAGGAAGGTGAAGACCCGCAGCAGCTCGGGGACCTTCTCGTCCTCGACGTTGAGCCAGAACTGGAAGAAGGAGTACGGCGACATCATCTCGGGGTCGAGCCAGAGCGCGCCGCCCTCGGTCTTGCCGTACTTCGTCCCGTCGGCCTTGGTGAGCAGCGGGGTGACGAACGCGTGCGCCCGGTCGCCGGTCGCGCGGCGGATCAGCTCGACGCCCGCGGTGAGGTTGCCCCACTGGTCGGAGCCGCCGAGCTGCAGGTCGACCCCCTCCGCCCGGTGCAGGTGGAGGAAGTCCATCGACTGGAGCAGCACGTAGCTGAACTCGGTGTAGCTGATGCCCGCCTCGAGCCGGCGGCTCACCACGTCGCGGGCGAGCATCCGGTTGACCGGGAAGTGCTTCCCGATGTCGCGGAGGAAGTCGATCGCGGAGACCTGTGCGGTCCAGTCGTAGTTGTTGACCATCGTCGCGGCGTTGTCCCCCTCGAAGGAGAGGAACGGCTCGATCTGCCCGCGGACCCGGTCGGTCCACTCCTCGACGGTGTCGAGGGAGTTCAGCGTGCGCTCGCCGGAGTCACGGGGGTCGCCGATCATGCCGGTCGCCCCACCGACGAGGGCGTACGGCGTGTGGCCGGCCTCCTGCAGCCGGCGGGCGGTCAGCACCTGGACGAGGTGGCCCATGTGCAGGCTCGGCGCGGTCGGGTCGAACCCCACGTAGAACCTCACGCTCCCCGCGGCGAACGCCTCGCGCATCGCGTCGAGGTCCGTCGAGTGCGCGATGAGACCGCGCCACTGGAGGTCGTCGAGCAGGGTGGGGTCGAGGGACACGATGGACCTTCCGTCGGGCTGGGTACCTGCCGACAAGCCTGCCGCATCGGCGGCGCGTCCGCCCACCGGGCTCGGCGTGGAGCCGTCGCTAGGCTGGCTCGGTCCGCAGGCAGCGGAGGCGACGAGGAGGCCCCCCACGGTGATCGCCGGCAGGTACTCGCTCGAGCGCGAGATCGGTCGGGGCGGCATGGGCGCCGTCTGGCTGGCACGCGACGAGGTGCTCGGCCGGGGCGTCGCGCTCAAGCGCATCGGCCTCGCCCCCGGCAGCAGCACCGCCGACCTCGAGCGCGCCCAGCGCGAGGCGCGGCTGGCCGCGCGGCTCAACCACCCGCACGTCGTGGCGGTCTTCGACCTCGTCGACGAGGGGGACGTCCGCTGGCTGGTGATGGAGCACGTGCCGGGCACCACGCTCGCCGAGCTCGTGCGGACCCGCGGGCCGCTGCCCACCGACGAGGCCGCGCGGGTCCTGGCCCAGGCCGCCGACGCGCTGGCCGCCGCGCACGCCGCCGGCATCGTGCACCGCGACGTGAAGCCGTCGAACATGCTGGTCACCGAGGACGGCCGGGTGAAGCTGTCGGACTTCGGGATCGCGCGGGCCGAGGCGGACGCCTCCCTCACCCAGACCGGTCTGGTCACCGGCTCCCCCGCCTATCTCGCGCCCGAGGTCGCCAGCGGTCGGCAGGCGAGCCCGCCGAGCGACGTGTGGTCCCTCGGGGCCTCGACGTTCCACGCGCTGGCCGGCCGGCCGCCGTACGACGTCGGCGACAACGTCCTCGGTGCGCTGTACCGGATCGTGCACGAGGACCCGCCCCGGCTCGACGACGCCGGGTGGCTGACCCCGCTGCTCGCGGCCACCATGGCGCGCGAGCCCGGTGACCGCTGGACCATGGCGCAGGTACGGGACTTCCTCGAGGCCGGGCCCGGAGCCGCGACCTCCCGACCGGTGCCGGTGGCGCGGGCGTCGCGCCACGACGACCACAGCACGCAGCTGCTCGCCCGCACCGGGATGCTGCCGCCACCGCCACCCCCACCGTCGGCCCCGCCGACCGGCGCCGGCGCGACCCCGCAGGCGGTCCCGCCGGTCCCCCCTCCTGCCGGCCCCTCTGCGCCGTCCCTCCCCCCGCCGCCGCCCGGGGCGCCCGAAGACTCGCGCCACCGCGGACGCGGCCTGCTCCTCCCGGTGCTGCTGGGCGTGGCCGCGGTCGTCGTCCTCACGGTCGGCGGCTTCCTGCTCGGGCGCGGGGGCGGGAGCGACGACCCGTCGGGGTCGCCGAGCACGGCCCCCGCACCCACGACGGCCCCTCCGAGCTCGCGGTCCGCGGAACCGGAGCGGCCGACCGCCGAGGGCATCGACGCCTTCATCCGCGACTACCTCCGGACCGCCGCCTCCGACCCCTCGGCGGGCTTCCAGATGCTCACCCCGCAGTTCCAGGCGGAGAGCGGCGGCCTGGCCGGGTACGCCGGGTTCTGGGGTGACGTCGAGTCGGTGCAGGTGCAGCGGGTGCGGCCGGACCCGTCCGGCCCCTCGGTGGAGTACCGCTACAGCTACACGCTCACCAACGGTCGGACGGTCCGCGACGACGTCGAGCTCCGGCTGAGCTTCGAGGACGGCACCTACAAGATCGCCGGCGAGGGCTAGCGCGTCACGACGGCGCTCCGCCAGCCCCTAGGGTGAGCGCGGGAGGTGGGCATGGAGCTGGGATCGCTGTACCGCGACGTCGTCGAGACGGCCCCGGACGGCATCTGGGTCTTCGACCTCGACGGACGCATCCTGTACGCCAACCCCGCACTGGCCCGCATGGTCGGCGTCACCCGCGAGCGTGCCCAGCAGCTCACCGTCTTCGACACCCTCGACGAGCCGGGCAGGGCCCAGTTCTCCGCGCACCTGGAGCAGGTGCGGCAGGGGCGCTTCAACGAGCGTGAGGTCGAGGTGCGGCTGCAGCGCGCGGACGGCACCGCGACCTGGGTCCTGGCCCGCGAGTCCCCGCTGCGCGGGCCCGACGGCGAGGTCACCGGCGTCCTGCACCGGATGACCGACTGGAGCGACCGGCGCCGCGACCTCGAGGAGCTGGTCGAGAGCCGCGGGCGGCTGGCCGAGGCCCAGCGCATCGCCCGGCTCGGCAGCTGGTCCTGGGACCTGGTGCACGACACGGTCGTCGGCTCCGCCGAGATCCACGAGCTCTACGGCTTCGAGCCCGGCGGGTTCCCGGCGTCGTACGACGAGTTCCTCGCGATCCTCCACGACGACGACCGGGCGCACGTGGACGAGCAGGTGCGCGGCGCCCTGGACGGTGCCGACGCCTTCGTCTGGGTCGCCCGCGTGCTCGGCGCGAAGGGCTGGGTGTGGACGCGCGGCCGGGGGGTGGTGCACCGCGACCCCGACGGGCGGGCGGTCGCCATGTCGGGGACCCACCAGGACATCACCGAGGTCAAGCAGACCGAGCTGGCGCTCGTCGACCAGGTCAACCAGAACGTCCTGATGCAGGCCGTGGCGTCCGCGGCGAACGAGGCCCGGTCGCTGCACGAGCTGCTCGGCCAGGCCCGCGACCTGGTGCTGCTGCACGACGACTGGGAGCGCGGCCGCGGGTTCCTGGTCGCCGAGGACGGCACCGGCGTCGCGCCGTACTACATCAGTGAGGAGGACCGGCTCGCCGACGCGGGCGCGCCCGACGTCGCGGCCCGCGAGCTGGCCCTGGCCCAGCGGGCGTTCCACGACCAGCGCCCCGTGTGGGACGACCAGCGGCTGATGATCGCCGCCCCGGTGTCGTACGCCGGGCGGGTGCACGCGGTCGTCACCATCACGTCGGCCCCGCCCCTCTACCGCCACCGCATGATCGAGGAGATGGTCGACGCGGTGACCGTCCAGATGGCGCGCGTGGTCGAGCGCGAGCAGGCCGAGCGCGAGCTGGCCGACGCCCGCGACCAGGCCATGGAGGCCTCGCGGCAGAAGTCGGAGTTCCTCGCGACGATGAGCCACGAGATCCGGACCCCGCTCAACGGCGTCATCGGCCTCAACGACCTGTTGCTGCGCACCGGGCTCGCCCCCGACCAGCTGCGACTGGCGTCGGGGGTGCAGGTGGCCAGCCGCGCCCTGCTGAACGTCATCAACGACATCCTGGACTTCTCCAAGATCGAGGCCGGCCGGCTGGAGCTGGAGGTCGTCGACTTCGAGGTGCGGCCGGTCTTCGACCAGGTCGCCGCGGTCATGGCCGAGGGCGCGCGCTCGCGCGGCCTGGAGCTGATCGTCTCCTGCCACCCCGACGTGCCCGACGTGCTCGCCGGGGACCCGACGCGCCTGTCCCAGGTGCTCACGAACCTGGTCTCGAACGCCGTGAAGTTCACCGAGGCCGGCGAGGTCTTCGTCCGGGCGACGTGCGCACCCGCCGAGGAGGGCCGCACGACCCTGCGCGTGGACGTCACCGACACCGGCATGGGCGTCGACCCGGCCAAGGTCGCTGGGCTCTTCGAGCCGTTCACCCAGGCCGACGCCTCGACCACCCGCGTCTACGGCGGCACCGGGCTGGGCCTGGCGATCTCCAAGGAGATCGTGGCCGCGCTCGGCGGCGAGATCTGGTTCGAGCCGAACCCCGCCGGCGGGAGCACCTTCTCCTTCACCGCGGCCTTCGACCGGCCCGCGGGCACCACCACCGACCCCGGCGACGCCTACGCCCGGACCTGGCTCGCCGGCCAGCGCGTCCTGGTCGTCGACGACAACGCCCACAACCGCCTCATCCTCGAGGAGCAGCTGCGCTGCTGGCACGTCCGGCCGCTCAGCGTCGCGACCGCCGACGACGCCGAGCGCGCGCTCGCGGGGGCGGTCGCCGAGGGCGATCCCTTCGACGGGGCCCTCCTCGACCTGGCGATGCCGGGACGCGACGGCCTCGACCTCGCCCGCGCGGTGCGCCGGGACGCGACGTACGACGCGCTGCGCCTGGTCATGCTCACCTCTTTCTCGGAGGTCGACCCCGCCGCGGTCGCGGAGGCGGGGATCGCCAGCTGCCTGACCAAGCCCGTGCTCGCACCCGTGCTGCGCGGCGTCCTCGTCGGGGCGCTGGCCGGCGTCGACGCGGCACCGGTGGCGTCCGCCCCCGAGCCGCAGGCCGGGCGCGAACAGCGCGTCCTGGTCGTCGAGGACAACCCGGTCAACCAGATGGTGGCGACGGGGCTGCTGGAGTCGATGGGCTACGACGTGGTGACGGCCGAGGACGGCGTCGCCGCGCTCGAGGTGCTGGAGCGGGAGTCCTTCGACGCCGTGCTGATGGACGTCCAGATGCCCCGCATGGACGGGTACGCCGCGACGCGGGAGCTCCGCCGCCGCGAGGGCGGTGCGGGGGGCGCCGGCCGCGTGCCGGTGATCGCCATGACCGCCGCCGCCGTCGAGGGCGAGCGCGAGCGTTGCCTGGCGGCCGGGATGGACGACTTCCTGACGAAGCCGGTGGACCCGGCGGCGCTCGGGTCCGTGTTGTCACAGTGGGTGGGGCCGGGCTCGGTCCCACCACCCGAGGAGGAGCAAGTCATGGAGATGCCACCGTCAACGCCGGTCGAGGGGCTCGACGTCGAGCGCCTGGACATGCTGCGGGACCTCGACCCCGGGAGCACGGCCTACCTGGACCGGGCGATCGGGAACTTCCTCGCCAACTCGGGCCCGGCGGTCGACCGGATCCGCGAGACCGTCGCCGACGACGACGCCGACGCGATGCGGCAGGCCGCGCACAAGCTGGCGGGGAGCGCCCTCAACCTCGGCGTGCTCGAGGTGGGGGCCGCCGCCCGGGAGCTGGAGTTCCTCGGCGACGCGGGGACCACCCAGGGTGCGGAGCCGCTGGTCGACGCGCTCGCGGCCGCCGTACGGCGCGGCCAGGGGCTGCTGGAGGAGTACCGCGCGGCGTACTCCTCGGCCGGCTGAGGCACTCGCCGTACCGGTCGGGGACGACCGGATCCTGACCGAGAACCGCTCCGACCAGCACTTTTCACCCCTTCGGGCGACCTCTTGCGGTCCATGTCGACCCTCGGTCCGGCTTAGGTTCGTACTCATCATGAAGAACGCTCCAGACGACGCGACGGACGACGCGAGGGCAGCCGGCAGCAGGCCGGTGCGGGTGGGCCTGGTGGACGAGTCCGAGCTCGTGGCCACCGGCGTGGAGGGCATGCTCGCCCAGCACCCCGGCCGGGTCGCGCACGTGGAGCCCGAGGTCGCCGACGTGGTCCTCTGCGACCCCGTGGGCCGGGGCGTCGACATCGAGGCGTACCTGTCCGAGGTCGCCGGCCGCAGCCGCGGCCGCATCGTGGTCTACACCTGGCGGCTGGACCCGGGCAGCGTGCGGCGAGCCGTGTCGGCGGGCGCACAGGGCTTCGTGTCGAAGTCCGTGGACTCCGACGAGCTGGTCCGCGTGGTCGAGCTCGTGCACGACGGGGACGTCGTCCAGGCACCGGCCGCCACCATGCCGACCAGCGACTCCCTCAGCGGCCGCGAGGCCGAGGTGCTCTCCTTGATCTGCCGGGGCCGGAGCAACCTGGAGATCGCGGCCGAGCTCTACGTCTCGGTCAACTCGGTGAAGACCTACATCCGCCAGATCTACCACAAGATCGGCGTCGCCCGGCGCTCGCAGGCCGTCGCCTGGGGCATCGAGCGCGGCTACTGATCCCGCCCCAGGGACGGGTTTGCCGGCCGGTGCGTCGGGTACGGGGCGGACATGAGTGATTCGAACACAGATGCGAACGCCGCGATGAACCCCTCGGCCGACGGCGACGTCCTCGGCGCCGAGAACCCCGACGGTCAGGACGCCCCCACCAACGCCCAGAAGGACCCCGAGGACTGGGTCACCGGCGACGAGCCGATGACCGGCGCCCAGCGCAGCTACCTCGACACGCTGGCCCGCCAGGCCGGCGAGACGATCCCGGCCGACCTGACCAAGGCCGAGGCCTCCGAGCACATCAACCGCCTCCAGCAGGCGACCGGGCGCGGCACGGACGGCTGACGCCTCCGCCCTCCCCCGCGGGGTCGGCTCAGGTGAGCTCGACCCGCCCACCCCGCTCGACGGTGCGCAGGTGGGTCGGCAGGCCGCGCTCGCGGCAACGCGCCAGGAACTCGGCGCGGTCGGACCGGAAGACCGTGTAGTCGTCGAAGTGCACCGGCACCGTCACGGCCGGCTCGAGGAGCTCCACCAGGTCGGCGCCCTGCCGGTCGTCCATGGTCACCAGGACGCCGAAGGCACGCGTGCCGCCCAGGTGCACCACCGCCGCGTCGAGCGGCCCGGTGCGCTCGACGACGTCACGCAGGTAGGGCCGGAACAACGTGTCGCCGCTGATGTAGACCCGGAAGACCGGCCGACCCGGCTCCTCCAGCTCCAGGACGCTGCCCATCACCGGCGGCATCACGTGCTTGGCCGGCCCCGGACCGTGCTGCCCGGGCGCGGCGACGATGCGCAGCCGGCTGTCGCCGCTGGTCAGCGAGAGGTCCTCCCAGGTGCGCATCCCGTGCGCGCCGAGGAAGCCCCACTGACCGAGCTTCCGGCTCGAGGCCGGCGTCGTCGCGACGAGCAGCTGACGGTCAAGCTGCTCGCGCGCGATGCGGTCGAAGTGGTCACCGTGCAGGTGGCTGAGCACCACCCCGTCGAGCCTCGGCAGGTCGGCGGGCTGCCGCGACGGCTCGGTGAGCCGCTTGGAGAACAACCCTTTGCCGAGGTAGGCCCGCTGCCCCCGGTGCAGGAAGTTCGGGTCGGTCAGCAGGGTGAACGGACCCAACCGGAGGATCGTCGTCGCCGTGCCGACGAACTCGAGTGACGCTGCGGTGGGACCACCGTTCGCAGGGATGCTCATGCGGCCCGGGTTCCCGTCGGCCGACGTGCACAAACCGCGCGGCTCTGCCGGCGTCCTGGGACGCGGTGGTCAGAGCCGGGCCGTGGACCTGGGGGGTGTGCCCACGGCCCGGCGATGCAGAAACTAGTCGGCGGCGGTCCGCACGGCATCGTCCGAACGGACGATTCTCGAGCGGGTTGAGGTCCTAGGACCGGCGTGGGTACCGCGCCGCCATGGCCACCTCCGAGACACCCACCGACCGCCGTCCCACGAGAGCGGCCGGGCTGCTGTACGGCATCGGGCTCGGCGGCTTCGTCGACGGCATCGTCCTGCACCAGCTGCTGCAGTGGCACCACATGGTCAGCCACGTCGACGACACCCCCACCACGACCGTGGCCGGCCTGGAGGCCAACACGTTCGCCGACGGGCTGTTCCACGTGCTGGCGTGGCTCTGCGTCGTGGCCGCGTCCGTGCTGACCGTCCGGGCCTGGCAGCAGGGGCGGCTCGCGCCCACCTGGTCCTTCCACCTCGGGCTCGTCCTGGCCGGCTGGGGGCTGTTCAACGTCGTCGAGGGTCTCGTCGACCACCAGCTCCTCGGCGTGCACCACGTCCGGGACGACCTCGGCGCTCCTCTGTCGTGGGACCTCGGCTTCCTCGCCGCCGGCGCCCTGCTGGTGGTCGTCGGGTGGCTGGTGCACCGCCGCGGCGCGCGCGACGTCGCGCGAGCGCAGCCCCGCACGACCACGCCCCGCTGAGCCCGGAGCCGCGCCGGGACTTCCCCCATGTGGGAGATGCGCCTGCGCCGGGCGGCGGACTTGGGTGGTGAACCGTGCGCTCCCCGCACCCCCATCCACCCCGCCACCGGAGGAAGTTCCCCATGACCCGTCCACGGACCGTGCTGCTCTCGGCGCTGGTCGCCAGCACCGCCAGCGCCGCTCTCGCCGCCGCCGCCCTCGTGCCCGCCGACGCCCACCCCCGCCACGAACCCGACGACCTCACCACCATCACCGCCCTCAGCGGGCCCCGCGGCGTCGACTCGGTCGGCCGCGGGCTGACCCTCGTCACCGAGGACGACGGCACCTTCAGCCTCGTCGTCGAGCGCCGCGACGGGACCGCTGAGGTGCGCGAGCTGGGCGGCCTGCCGGCGGCCGCCGGGTTCGCCCAGGCCATCTCCGCCGCCCATGGCAAGGTCTACTTCCTCACCGGGGGCGGTGGCGCCGCCGAGGGCCTGCCGCCCGGCGCGGCCACGCTCTACGTGTGGTCCGGCGGCACGCTCGAGCCGCTCGCGGACATCGGCGCGTACCAGGTGGACGACGGCGACCCCTACGACATCGAGAACGTCCCGACGGACACGAACCCCTTCGGCCTGCACGCCCTCAAGGACGGGACCGTGCTCGTCGTCGACGCCGGCGGCAACGACCTCCTGCGGGTCTGGCCGGACGGCACGGTGAAGACCGTCGCGGTGTTCAAGCCGCGCGTGGTCGCCGTTCCCGACGACCTTCCGGAGCCTCCTGCCGGCCCGCTGCGCCGCCTGGACCGGGGTGCGCCCGAGCCGGAGCCGGAGGCGCCGACCACGCCGGCGGAGTCCGTCCCGACCTCGGTCACCGTGGGTGCCGACGGCTACTGGTACGTCGGCGAGCTGCGCGGCTTCCCCGCGACGCCGGGCACCTCGCAGGTGTGGCGCATCAAGCCGGGCTCGCTGGGTGCGGTGTGCGACCCCGCGGCGTACGACCGGCGCCACCACCGCGCGGCGAAGCACCCGGCGAAGCACCGCAGCAGCTGCACGCGCTACGCCGACGGGCTCACCTCGATCGTGGACCTCGCTGCCGACCGCAGGGGCGGGATCTACGCGCTGAGCATGTCGAAGGCCGGCTGGCTGCAGGCCGAGTCCGGCACCCCGGGCGCCGAGGTCGGCGGGCTGTTCCGCATCACCCCGCACCGCAATCACACCCACGTCCGTGAGCTCGTCCCGGGGAAGCTGGTGCTGCCCGGCGGCGTCGACGTCGCCAAGGACGGTGACATCTACCTGACCGGGCCGGTCTTCGGTCCCGGCGCGCTGATGAAGCTCGACTGACCGGTTCCACGACGCGTGTAACGCGGGAGGGCCGTCGGGACAGGTGGTGGTGCACCACCTGGACGACGGCGGCTCCGGTCCCTGCAGGGGCCGGCCCGTCCAGCGCGGCGCAGGTCGGCCCGCCCTCGGTCCCCACGGGGGGCGGGTCGACTGCTGCCACCCACCGGGCACTGTTGTCCCATGAGTGGCGAGCCGGACTTCGACGCGATCACCAACTGGGCGATGTCCCTGCTGACCATGCGGGTCAACACCCCCTCCGGCGAGTGGCTGCCGGCGGACTTCGAGCAGGTCTACCAGCAGGGCTGGGCCGAGCTCGAGTCGGCGTTCGGCGCCAGCACCGCCAGCGAGATGGCCATCCTCGACCTGGCGAACATCGCGATGCACCTCGTCGACTACCTCGTGGCGGTCACCGGGCAGCCGGCGTCGCGCTGGTTGGAGCAGGTGCGGCAGGACTACGTCGAGGCCGACGACGTCGACGGGGACGAGGGCGACGGGTGAGGCGGGTGAGGCGGGCACCCGCGGCCTCCGCCGCGTCGGCGCCCGGCTAGGCTCCCGGGCTCGCGGGGCGTTAGCTCAGTCGGTCAGAGCAAGGGACTCATAATCCCTGGGTCGTGGGTTCGAGCCCCACACGCCCTACCCGGACGTGGACCGCTGGCCGCAGGCAGGTCCAGGGGGCCGACGACTGTCGCCGCGCCGGCTGCCCGCGGTACGCCTCCTCGACCGACCCTCTGCTGAGTCCGCGCCGAGGAGGGACCGGCCGTCACGCAGATGTGCTGGCCGCCAGGGGGTCGCGGTCAGTCCGGCCACGTGGCTGCGCCGATGGCGACCCATCCAACCGAACCGCACAGCCGCCCGCAACCAGGTGCCGAGACGCAGCGAGGGCCCGGCACGTGGTGCCGGGCCCTCGATCTCTGCTCCCCCGGTTGGACTCGAACCAACAACCCTCCGGTTAACAGCCGAATGCTCTGCCAGTTGAGCTACAGGGGATCGGTGCAGCGCGCACACATTAGCAAGGCTCCGCGGCGCGGAGAAATTCGGGGGCCCGGCGTGACTCAGCCCGGCTCGACCTCGGCGCGGGCTGCTGCGAGCCCGCGCTCGGCGGCCGCGCGGACCGCGGGGTCGTCGGGGTCGAGCCCGTCGTCGAGGTCGTAGGTCCAGGTGAGCGCGCGGGCGCCCGAGGACCCGCGGCGCGCCACGACGCGCAGCCCGCGCTCCCCGAGGACGGGCACGTGCCGCTGGAGCACGACGCTCGCGGTCACCCGTTCGCGGACGAGCTCGAGCAACCGCCCGGGCTCGTCGACGAGCGCCCGGTGCACCGGTCGCGGCTCGCCCCAGCTGCCGACCTCGCGGACGACGAGCTCGGAGGTGTCGCGGTCCCAGTGGGCCGACTCGACGTGCTCCCACGGGACCCGGCGGTCGGGCAGGTACAGCGCCTCGCGGGTGCCCCCGACCGGCCCCACGGAGGTGTCGGTCCAGGCCAGCAGGCGTTCCCCGCGTCGTACGGCGAGGTCGGGCCGGGGCGCCCGGCGGGGCCGCAGCCTCACGTGGTGCTCCCGACCGCCCGCTCGCGCAGCGTGCGGCGGTGCTGCTCGAGCGCGGCCAGCTCGCCGAACATCCGGTTGTACTCGGCGGCGTTCTCCACCGGGTTGGTGCGCTGCAGCTTGGACTTCACGTCGGCGATCCGGCGCATCGCGGTCAGCTCGAGGAGCCGGAAGACGTGCATGGAGACGTACGCCGCGTCCGGCTCCTTCGCGGAGAGGATCGGCTCGACACCCAAGGCGCTGATCGTGGAGGAGACGAGCGGATCGGTGGCCGCGTCGCGCAGCCGGCCGGCCCACTGCGCGTCCCCGGAGCCGGCGACCGGCCCGCCCGCGGCGGCGACGAGCCCCCACACGGCGCGGTAGACCGGGTGGGTGAAGTCGTCGGGGCCGATGTCGGAGGTCGTCCGGCCGATCGCCATCGGGTGCTGGATGACCAGCTTGAGGGTCTCCCGCTCGAGCGCGAAGCGCGGGTCGCGCAGGTCCGGGACCGGCGTGCGGGGAGCCCGCTCGGCCGGCTGCTCGGGCTGCGGCTCCCCCCGCCGGCTGCCGCGCTGGTCGGGCTTCGTGGGCCCGCGGTTGGTCGCGCGACGCACCTCGGCGCGGGCCTGCTCGATGTCGATGCCCACCATGCCGGCCAGCTCGCGGGCGAAGGCGTCGACCTTCGAGCGGTCGCGGATGCTGGAGACCAGGCGGGCACCCTCGCGCAGTGCGTCGACGCGGCTGTCGGCGCGGTCCAGGTCGTACTTGCCGACCACGTTGGACAGCACGAACCGGTAGAGCGGCACCCGTCGGGCGACCAGCTCGCGGACCGCGGCGTCGCCCTGCTTGATCCGCAGGTCGCAGGGGTCCAGGCCGTCGGGCTCGACCGCGACGTAGGTCTGGGACACGAAGTTCTGGTCCCCGCCGAAGGTCCGCAGCGCCGCCTTCTGGCCGGCGGCGTCGCCGTCGAAGGCGAAGATCACCTCGCCGCGGAACTCCTCGTGGTCGTGCATGAAGCGGCGCAGCACCCGCGCGTGCTCGTCGCCGAACGCCGTCCCGCACGTCGCCACCGCGGTGGTGACCCCGGCGAGGTGGCAGGCCATCACGTCGGTGTAGCCCTCGACCACGACCGCCTGGGAGGACCGCGCCATGTCCTTGCGCGCCAGGTCGATGCCGTAGAGCACCTGGCTCTTCTTGTAGATCGGGGTCTCGGAGGTGTTGAGGTACTTCGCGTCGATCCGGTCGTCGTCGAAGATCCGGCGCGCGCCGAAGCCGATCGTGTCGCCGCTGGCGTCGCGGATGGGCCAGAGCAGCCGGCCGCGGAACCGGTCGTACGCCGAGCGGCCGACCGCCACGAGGCCGCCGGCGACCAGCTCCTCCTCGGAGAAGGCCTTCTGGCGCAGGTGCTTGAAGAGCGCGTCGCCGTCACGCGGGGCGAACCCGACGCCGAACGTCTCGGCGGCCGACTGGTCGAACCCGCGCTCGCCGAGGAACTGCCGCGCCACGAGCGCGTCGGGCGTGGCGAGCTGCTCGGCGTAGAACTGCTGGGCGACGCGGTGGGCCTCGATCAGCCGGTTGCGCTGCGGTCCGCGGGGGCGGTCCTCCCGGACGTCGCCCTCCTCGCGGCGCAGCTGCACGCCGTACTTGTCGGCCAGCCGCTCGACCGCCTCGGCGAAGGACAGCGCGTCGATGTCCATGACGAACTTGATGACGTCGCCGCCGGCCTGGCAGCCGAAGCAGTGGAAGAACCCTCGCGACGGGGTGACGTGGAAGGACGGCGACTTCTCGTCGTGGAAGGGGCACAGGCCCTTCATCGACCCGCCGCCGGCGTTGCGCAGGGAGACGTGCTCGCCCACCACCTCGTCGATGCGCGCCTTCTCGCGCACCTCGGCGATGCTCTCCTCGCGGATCAGGCCTGCCACGGGGCCGATCCTAGGTGGCCGACGGGGATCAGTACTCGCCGGTCATCAGGTTGTGGAGGGGCTCCCCCGCGGCGTACCGGTGCAGCTGGTCGCGGACCAGCCGGTGCGCCCGCGGCCACATCGCGCTGCTGGCGCCGCCGACGTGCGGGCTGACGAGCAGGCCGGGTGCGTCCCACAGCGGGCTGTCGGCCGGGAGCGGCTCGGTCTCGGCCACGTCGACCGCCGCGCGGATGCGCCCGGAGTGCAGCGCGGCGACCAGGTCGTCGGTGACGACGACGCCCCCGCGGGCGACGTTGACCAGGAGGGCGCCGTCCTTCATCCGGCCGAGGAAGTCGGCGTCGACCAGCCCCCGCGTCGCGTCGGTCAGCGGCACGACGAGGATGACGACGTCCGCGTCGGGGAGCAGCGCGGGCAGGTCCTCGATCGGGTGCACGCCCTCGCGCGCGGTGCGGGCGACGCGGACGACGTCGACCTCGAACGGCAGCAGCCGCCTCTCGATGGCCTCGCCGATCGCGCCGTGCCCGACCAGCAGGACGCGGCGGTCGGCGAGCGCGGGGCGCCACCCGGGCGTCCACTCGTGCCGGTCCTGGGCCCGGACGAAGTCGGGGATCCCACGGAGCGAGGCGAGGACGAGCGCGAGGGTGAGCTCGGCGGTGGAGGTGTCGTGGATGCCGCGGCCGTTGCAGAGCGCGACGCCCGCCGGCACGCGCGAGCGGACGTTGTCGACACCCGCCGAGAGCAGCTGGACGACCTCGAGGCTCCGCATCCGCGGCAGGACGTCGCCGATCGCCGGCCCCATCTGGTACGGCGGCACGTAGAAGCGCACGTCCTCGACCGAGTCCGGCACGTCCCGGGTCGGGTCGACGACCTCGTAGCGCAGCCCCTCGGGCGGGTCGCCGAGCTCGGCGGGGTCGAACGGCAGCCAGACGAGTCGGTCGCTCATGAAACTCGACCTTACCGGTCGGCTTTCAAGGCCGGTCAGCGGCACAGCCGCGCGTGCCACTCGATCGCGCTCGCGTCGGTCAGGGACGCGACCTGGTCGACGACCACGCGCAACCGCGCTGCGTCGTCGGCCGCCTCGCGCCAGTCGTCGGCGAGCGGGCGCTGCAGCGCGTCCGGACCGCGGTGGACCAGCGCCGCCACCAGCTCGGCGAGCAGCTCGCGCTGCCGCTCCATCACCGCGACCCGGTCCTCGGCCTGCATGACGTACCGCGCGGCCACGCCCTTGAGCACCGCGATCTCCAGCAGCGTCCGCGGCGGGACCACCAGGTCCGCGCGGTAGCGCACGAACGGCCCCTCCCCCGCGGCGTACGTCGCGTGCTGCACGGCCCCGCAGAACCTGCCGATCAGGTCGCTGGTGAGGTTCTTCAGCGCCGCGAGGCCGCGGCGGCTGCCGTCGTACGGCGTGACCGGCCAGGACCCCTGGGTCCGCAGGCCGGCGAGCACCTCGTCGAGCACCTCGTCGGTGGCGTCGGGGACGTACCAGTCGCGGACGGTCTCCCAGACCGCGGCGGTGTCGAGGGCGGTGAGGTCGACGCGGCCGGCGACGATGCCGTCCTCGATGTCGTGCACGGAGTAGGCGACGTCGTCGGCGAGGTCCATCACCTGTGCCTCCAGGCACTGGCGGTCGCCCACGGCGCCGAGCCGCATCCAGTCGAAGACCGGGCGGTCGTCGTCGTAGACCCCGAACTTGCTGACCTCGCGCGGGGAGCCGTCGGCGTGCACGCCGCGGGGCGACTCCGCCCGGGCCCGCGCCCAGGGGTACTTCGTGCAGGCGTCGAGCGTGGCGCGGGTGAGGTTCAGCCCGACGGAGCGCCCGTCGGCGTCGAAGGTCTTGGCCTCCAGCCGGGTCAGCAGCCGCAGGGTCTGGGCGTTGCCCTCGAACCCGCCGCACGACCCGCTGAGCTCGGCCAGCACCCGTTCGCCGTTGTGGCCGAACGGCGGGTGGCCGAGGTCGTGGGCCAGCGCCGCGGTCTCGGCGATGTCGGGCTGGCTGCCGAGGGCGCGCGAGAGGTCGCGGGCCACCTGGGCCACCTCGAGGCTGTGGGTGAGCCGGTTCCGGACGAAGTCGTCGGTCTGCGGCCCCAGCACCTGGGTCTTCGCGGCGAGCCGCCGGGAGGCCGCGGCGTGGACCAGCCGCGCCCGGTCGCGCTCGAAGGCGGTCCGCTCAGGAGCGTCGACCCGCTTGGGCGGCTCCGGGACGAGCCGCTCGCGGGCGGCGTCGTCGTACAGCTCCTCGGTGGTCATGTCGGGGGCGAGCCTAGGGCGCGCCCCCGACACGACGGCGACGAGGAGGGACCCGAGGGGTCAGTACGTCGTGACGTGGACGTGGTCGTAGTGGTTGGCCGTGGTCGAGCCGCGGTCCTCCATCGCACGCCAGCCCTCGCCGGCGCGCTCCACCGACCAGATCTTCTGGGCGTAGATGAGGTAGGAGACGCCGAGCTCGGCGTAGTTGGCGCGGACGAACTCCGCGACCTCCCAGCCGCGGTCACCGCTCACCATGATGTCGACGGCGATGCCCTGGGCGTGCTCGCCGTCCCCGCGGAACGTGCCGTAGGTCGAGATCTCGGGGAACGCCGCGCAGACCGCCTCGTGCACCTTGACGACGTTCGGGCTGACGCCGGAGGAGACCGACGACCCGTTGGTGCAGGCACCGCCCAGCTGCCGCGCGGTCGCCGTACCCTCCTCGACCTCGGTCTCGGTCTCGGGCTTCTCGGCGACCAGGTAGCCCGTGCTGATCCAGCGCGCGGTGCCGTCGACGACGACCTCCTCGCGGCCGAAGAGCGAGCGCCCGGTGACCAGCACCTTCTCCAGCTCGTCGAGCTGGCCGACCTTGGCGGCCTTCTCCCCCGGCTGGTCCCACAGGTTCAGCACCGTGGTGGTCCACATCTTGGTGTCGGCGTTCGCGACGGCCCGGCGCACCTTCGCGGGCGCGGTGACGAGCTCGGCCCGGGTGGGCTTGCGCTCGATGCGGTCCGAGGCCCGGGAGACGACCGGCTGGCGCTCGAACTCCATCGAGGGGCCGGGCACGGACGCCTGCTCGGCGTCGGCGGTCACCAGCTCGGTGCCCGCGGGGGTGCCGACGACGCCGAGGGTGACGGCGGCTGCGGTGGCGAGGAGGGCGATCGGGCCGGCGATGACGGCGGCCCGGGGCTTGCGGCGGGCATCGGTGTCCCGCTTGTGGCGGTGGTCTGCCACAGCGCTGAATCCTTTGCTGTTGCGTACATGGGACGGCCGGTCAGCTCGTCGCTGGACCGGCACGGTCACCTACCGTGACACAGACCCGCCGTCCTGTGTGAAAGTTGAACGGCAAATTCCGCTGTGTGTCGGCTCACCCGCCGGTGGCGCTGTCGGCGTCCTCGGCGAGCACGCAGCCCAGGCCGTCGGTGTCGTCGAGCCAGCCCTCGGGCAGCGCGACCCTCGCGCGCGGCGAGCCCTGGCGTCCTCGCGGGGTGCCGAGCTCGGAGGTCGGGAAGGGCTCGTCCGGGTCGAGGGCAGCCAGCAGCGCGTCGAGCCCCGCGAGGCTGTCGACCAGCCCGAGCGAGCGACGCATCTCCCCACCGGCGCTGAAGCCCTTGAGGTACCACGAGACGTGCTTGCGGAACTCCTTGCAGCCCCGCTCCTCGCCCATGTGCTGGCACAGGAGCTCGGCGTGGCGGCGCATCATGGCGGTCACCTCGCCCAGCGTCGGCAGGGTCTTGACCTCCTGCCCGCCGAACGCCGCCGCGAGGTCGCGGAACAGCCACGGGCGGCCCAGGCAGCCGCGGCCGACGACCACACCGGCCGCGCCGGTCTGCTCGACCATGCGCACCGCGTCGGCGGCCTCCCAGATGTCGCCGTTGCCCAGCACCGGGATGTCGACGGCCGCGGCCAGCTCCCCGATGGCGTCCCAGTCGGCCTCGCCCGAGTAGGCCTGGGCGACGGTCCGCCCGTGCAGCGCGATGGCCGCGGCACCGGACTCCTGGGCGATCCGGCCGGCGTCGAGGTAGGTGAGGTGGTCCTCGTCGATGCCCTTGCGGGTCTTCATCGTCACCGGCACGTCGTACGGCGCGGCCGCGGCCACGGCGTGCTCGAGGATCCGGCCGAGCAGCGCGCGCTTCCACGGCAGCGCGCCGCCGCCGCCCTTGCGGGTCACCTTGGGGACCGGGCAGCCGAAGTTCAGGTCGATGTGGGCGACGCCGTACTCGGCGCAGAGGATCTCCGCGGCCTTCCCTACGTAGACCGGGTCGGTGCCGTAGAGCTGGACCGACCGGGTGGTCTCGAGCTCGTCGAAGACCAGCATGTCGCGGGTGTGCTGGTCGCCTTCGACCAGCCCACGGCTCGTGATCATCTCGCAGACGTAGAGCCCGGCGCCCTGCTCGGCGCACAGCCGGCGGTAGGCCGCGTTCGTGATGCCCGCCATTGGCGCGAGCACGACGGGCACGTCGACGCGCAGGGACCCGAGGGTCAACGAGGAGGGCAGGACCATGTCGTCCATTGTCCGGCGGGGCCCCGGAGCGGCCAAAATCGCTCACCCGTGTGCGCGACGTGCCTCCCGCCGCGAGGCCCCACCCGCGGTGGGTTCAGCGGCTCGCGCCGCCGGTCTTGCCGCCCTTCTTGCCGCCCTTCTTGCCGCCCTTGTCGCCGCCCTTGTCGCCGCCGACCTTCTCCAGGTCACCGGTCCAGGTGATCGGGTTGAACTCCTGGGTCGGACGGAAGCTCACCGCGGTCAGGTCGCCCTTGTCCGGCGCCAGGTAGACGAGGCAGACGTCGGTCTTCGCGCCCGGGCCGAACTTCTTCGGCAGCGGCCCGCTCGGGCACGGCGCGAAGCGGCTGGCGAACGAGGAGGCCTCGATCAGCGTGTTCTTCCCGTCGACGATGTAGAGCGGGACGGGGCGGCCGCCCAGCTTGGTGTCCCCCTCGTTGGTGAGGGTGGCGCGGACGAAGTAGGGGTTGGACTTCTTCGTGGCGGCGTCGAGCTGCCAACCGCTGAAGGACTCCTTGAACGTCGTCCGCTCCAGCCGGTCGACCCGGATCCCGAGCACGCCCACCTGGTCCTGCCGCGGCTCGTAGGCCACGACGGCCTCGTCGCCGACCGACAGCTCGGTCCCCTGGGGGGTCAGCTCGACGCCGTCGGGGACGGGGAGGTACGGCGTCGCGCTGGCCGACGCGGACCCCGCCTCGCCGGCCGGCGAGGAGCTGTCCCCGGAGCCGGGATCGGCCGAGCCCTCGGAGTCGTCGGAGCAGGCGGTCAGCAGCAGGCCCGCGGCGAGCAGGCCCGCGAGGGCGGTTCGGGTGGAGCGCATCCCTCGATTGTGCACGGGCCGTCCGGTCAGCACCCGACGAATCGCTGCGCGAACCACGACGTCACCTGGTCGAGGGAGACGCGCTCCTGCTCCATGGTGTCGCGCGACCGCACGGTGATCGCCTGGTCCTCGAGGGTGTCGAAGTCCACCGTGACGCAGTACGGCGTGCCGATCTCGTCCTGGCGGCGGTAGCGGCGACCGATCGCGCCGGAGTCGTCGAAGTCGACGTTCCAGCCGGCGCTGCGCAGCTCCATGGCGAGGTCCTTGGCCTTGGGCGAGAGGTCGGCGTTGCGGCTCAGCGGCAGCACCGCGACCTTGACCGGCGCGAGGCGCGGGTCGAGGCGCAGCACGGTCCGCTTGTCGACGCCGCCCTTGGTGTTGGGCGCCTCGTCCTCGGTGTAGGCGTCGACCAGGAAGGTCATCAGGCTGCGCGAGAGGCCCGCTGCCGGCTCGATGACGTACGGCGTGTAGCGCTCGTTGTTGGCCTGGTCGAAGTACGACAGGTCCTGGCCGGAGTGCTTGGCGTGGGTGGAGAGGTCGAAGTCCGTGCGGTTCGCGATGCCCTCGAGCTCACCCCACTCCGAGCCGGTGAAGCCGAAGCGGTACTCGATGTCGACGGTGCGCTTGGAGTAGTGGCTGAGCTTCTCCTGCGCGTGCTCGAAGTGCCGCAGGTTGGCCGGGTCGATGCCGAGGTCGGTGTACCACTGGGTGCGCTGGTCGATCCAGTACTGGTGCCACTCCTCGTCCTCGCCGGGCTTGACGAAGAACTCCATCTCCATCTGCTCGAACTCGCGGGTGCGGAAGATGAAGTTGCCCGGCGTGATCTCGTTGCGGAAGCTCTTGCCGATCTGGGCGATGCCGAAGGGCGGCTTCTGGCGGCTCGAGGTGACGACGTTCGCGAAGTTCACGAAGATGCCCTGGGCGGTCTCCGGGCGCAGGTAGTGCAGCCCGGTCTCGTCCTCGGTGACGCCGAGGTGGGTCTTGAGCATGCCGGAGAACTGCCGGGGCTCGGTCCACGCGCCGCGGGTGCCGCAGTTGCTGCAGGCGACCTCGGCGAGGTCGACGGTGTCGGGGTCCTCGATGCCCTTCTTCTCCGCGTAGGCCTCCTGGAGGTGGTCGGCGCGGAACCGCTTGTGGCACGACTGGCACTCGGTCAGCGGGTCGTTGAAGGTGTCGACGTGGCCGCTGGCCTCCCAGACCTGGCGCGGCAGGATGATGCTGGAGTCCAGGCCCACGACGTCCTCGCGCATGGTGACCATGGACTTCCACCACTGGCGCTTGATGTTCTCCTTCAGCTCCACGCCGAGCGGGCCGTAGTCCCACGCGGAGCGCGTACCGCCGTAGATCTCGCCGCACGGGTAGACGAAGCCCCGCCGCTTGGCGAGGGAGACGACGTGGTCGACGGTGGTTGCGGGCGGCTTGGCCACGATGAACCTTTCGAGCGGACTGCAGGCGGAACTCGGATGAGCGAGCGGTCAGCCTAGCGAGCGGGGCACCCCGGCGTTGAGCACGGTCCCCGGGTCGACGGGCTCGTAGGCACTGGGCTCGTCGAGGGCCCGGCTCAGCACCGGCACCGCGTCCAGCTTCACCTCGTAGGACGACAGTGCGCGGCGGTAGGACCCGACGTCGCGCCAGGTCGTGGTGAGCACCCACAGGGTCGGGTCGTCGACGTTGCGGCCGATCCGCCCGGCGACGTACCCCGGGCGCGCGGCGAGCGTCTCGTGCGCCCGCTGCAGGTCCGCGCGGAAGCGGTCGTCGCCCTCGGGCACGCGGAAACGGTTGACCACCAGCACGGGTCGAGCCTAGTGCGGAGGCGATTTGACAACGGTTCTCACTTCTACTGAGAATCGTTCTCATGAATCTCCGCCGTCGTCCCACCACCGCCGCGCTCACCGTCGGCGCGCTGTCCGCGACTCTGTCCCTCAGCGGCTGCGCCGCCCTCACCGGCGGGGACGACGCGAACGACTCGGGCGGCTCGGGCGAGGGCTCGCGCACGGTCGCGGCCGCGCTCTACCCCCTGGCGTACGTCGCCGAGCGGGTGGCGGGCGACGCCTTCGACGTCGAGAACCTCACCTCCCCCGGCGGGGAGCCGCACGACCTCGAGCTCGGCGTCCGCGAGACCGCGCTGGTCAGCGACTCCGCCCTCCTCGTGTACGTCGACTCCCTCCAGCCCGCCGTCGACGCCGCGGCCGAGGAGAACGCCGGTGGCGACGTGCTCGACGCCGCGGCCGTCGTCGACTTGATGCCGTTCGAGGACGAGCACGCGCACGAGGAAGAGCACGCCCACGAGGACCACGAGGGGCACGAGGAGGAGGGCGCGGACGAGCACGCCGAGGAGGAGGGGCACGAGGGCCACGACCACGGCGAGCTCGACCCGCACTTCTGGCAGGATCCCCTGCGGATGGCCGAGCTCGGTGACGCCGTCGCCGAGCGCCTGGCCGAGATCGACCCGGACGAGGCCGACACCTTCACCGCCAACGCGGACGCGCTCCGCTCCGACCTCGAGGCGCTCGACGAGGAGTACGTCGCGGGGCTCGCCGACTGCAGGACGTCGACGGTCGTCACCAACCACGACGCGTTCGGCTACCTGGAGAAGTACGGCCTGGAGCTGGAGTCGATCGCCGGCATCTCCCCCGACGCCGAGCCCAGCCCCGGCGCCCTCGCCGACCTGCAGGACCTGATCCGCGAGGACGGGATCACCACGGTCTTCTCCGAGTCGCTGGTGAGCCCGAAGACCGCCGAGGTGCTGGCCGACGACGCCGGCGTGCGCACCGACGTGCTGGACACCATCGAGGGCCTGACCGACGACAACGCGGACGAGGACTACCTTTCCCTCATGCGCGCCAACCTCGCCGCCCTGCAGGAGGCGAACGGCTGTTGAGCCCCTCGCACCCGTCCGGCACCCCGGTCGTCGAGCTGCACGACGGCGCGGTCGCCATCGGCGGCCGGCCGATCCTGCGGCACGTCGACCTCACGGTCCGGCAGGGCGAGTTCGTGACGCTGCTCGGCCCCAACGGCTCCGGCAAGTCCACGCTGGTGCGCGCGCTGACCGGGCTGCGCCCGCTGACCCTGGGCTCGCTGAGGCTCTTCGGCACGCCGCTGGAGTCCTTCCGCGACTGGCACCGGCTCGGCTTCGTGCCGCAGCGCTCGAGCGCGGCGAGCGGCGTGCCGGCCTCGGTCGCCGAGGTCGTGGCCTCCGGCCGGCTGACCCGCCGGCGGCTGCTGCGCCCGGCCGGGCGGGCGGACCGCGCGGCCGTCGCGTCCGCCCTCGAGCTCGTCGGGCTCTCCGACCGCGCCCGGGACAGTGTCGCCACCCTCTCCGGCGGCCAGCAGCAGCGCGTGCTCATCGCGCGGGCCCTGGCGGGCGAGCCGGACCTGTTCTTCCTCGACGAGCCGACCGCGGGCGTCGACCTGCCCAACCAGCAGGCGCTCGCCGCGGCCCTCGGCGCCCTCTCGGCGACCGGCAGCACCGTCGTGCTCGTCACCCACGAGCTCGGTCCGCTCGCGCCGCTCGTCGACCGCACCGTGGTCCTGCGCGACGGCCGGGTGGTGTACGACGGCGCCCCGCTGCAGCTCGACGACGCCCACGGCCACCACCACCCCAGCCCCCGGCGCACCGACCACCACCCCGGCGTGGTGGCCCCGCTCGACCGGTCCGGAGAGGACGTGTCCTGGTGATCGACCTCCTCGGCCACACCTTCATGCAGCGGGCCCTCATCGCCGCCTTCGTCACCGGCCTCGCGGCGCCGGTGATCGGCACCTACCTGGTCCAGCGGCGCCTCGCCCTCCTCGGCGACGGCCTCGGCCACGTCGCGGTCACCGGCGTCGCTCTCGGGCTGCTCACCGGCCTGGCGCCGACCTGGACCGCCGTCCTGGTGGCGGTGCTCGGCGCGGTGGCCATCGAGGTGATCCGCGAGCGCGGGAGCACCAGCGGCGACCTGGCGCTCGCGCTGCTGTTCTACGGCGGCCTGGCGGGTGGCGTGATGATCACCGGGCTCGCCGGTCAGACGGGCGCCACCCTGAACCAGTACCTCTTCGGCTCGATCACCTCCATCTCGGTCGCCGACATCTGGTTCACCCTCGGGCTGGCGCTGGTCATCCTCGTGGTCGGGCTGGGGCTGCTGCCGCAGCTGTTCGCCGTCGCCCAGGACCAGGACTTCGCCCGCGTCGCGGGGCTCAACGTGCGCGCCTACAACCTGCTGGTGGCGGTGCTGGCCGCGGTCACGGTGACCATCGCGATGCGGACCGTCGGGCTGCTGCTCGTCTCCGCGCTGATGATCGTCCCGGTGGCGACCTCCCAGCAGCTGGCGCGGTCCTTCCGCAGGACGGTCGTCGGAGCGGTCCTCGTCGGAGCGGGCTCGGCCGTCGGGGGCCTGCTGGTGTCGGCGTACGCCTCCGTGCGCCACGACGTCTCCCTCGCCCCGGGCTCCACCATCGTGCTGCTGGCGCTGGCGTGCTTCGTCGGCACCTGGCCGCTCGGTGCCTGGCAGCGCCGGCGCGACCGCCTGCGCGCGCCGTTCCCGGCCGAGCCGGTGGAGGGGCACGAGACCACCGACCACCCCCACGACCACGGTCCGGCCTGCGGCCACCTCGCGGTGCCCCACGACGACCACGTCGACTACGTGCACGACGGTCACCGGCACGCGCCGCACGACGAGCACTACGACGAGCACTGAACGACGGGACCAGCCCATGACCGAGCAGACCCCTCTCCGGCCGACCCGCCAGCGCGTCGCCGTCGCGGAGGCCCTCGCGTCCGTCGACGACTTCCGCTCCGCCCAGGACATCCACGACCTCCTCGGCAGGCGCGGCGATCCGGTCGGGCTGGCCACGGTCTACCGCACGCTGCAGCGGCTCGCCGACGCCGGCGAGGTCGACCTGCTGCGGACCGAGGACGGCGAGGCGGTCTACCGGCGCTGCTCGGGCACGCACCACCACCACCTGGTCTGCCGCTCCTGCGGCGCGACGGTCGAGGTGGAGGGCCCGGCCGTCGAGCGCTGGACCCGCAGCATCGCCGCCGAGCACGGCTTCTCCGACGTCAGCCACACCCTGGAGATCTTCGGGACCTGCCCCGCCTGCCGCTGACGGGCCCCTCCCGATGCCCGCCTCGTGATGCCCAGGGCGCGCCGGGGCGCACGCTGGGCATCACGAGGCGGGAACGGCGCCGGTCAGAGCCGTCCGCTCCGCCGTCAGGCCGCGACGGGCAGCCGGACGCGGAAGGTGCTGCCGGCGCCGAGCTGGCTGTCGACCTCGATCCGGCCGCCGTGGGCCTCGACGATCCCCCGGGTGATGCTGAGCCCCAGGCCGACGCCCTGGATGGAGCGGTCCTCGGCGTCGCGGGAGCGGAAGAACCGGGTGAACAGCCGGTCGCGGTCGGCCGCCGAGATGCCGATGCCCTGGTCGCGCACGCTGAGCACGGCGCGGCCGTCCTGCACGACGAGCTCGACGCAGACCTCGGTGCCGCGGCTGCTGTACTTCATCGCGTTGGTCAGCAGGTTGTCGACCACCTGCTCGATGCGCTGCCCGTCCAGGAGCGTCGCCAGCGCCGCGGGGGCGTGCACCTCGAGCCTGATGCCGGCGGCGCGGTACGCCGGCCGCGCGGCGTCCACGCACGCGCGGACCAGCTGGGCCAGGTCGCACGGCGCCCGGGTCAGCGCCACCGGTCCCGCGTCGATCTGGGCGGTGTCGAGGAGGTCGGTGATCAGGCGCAGCAGCCGCTGGGCGTTGCGGTCGACCACCTGCAGCTGGCGCACCGCGACCGGGTCGAGCTCGCCGTCCTCGAGCAGCATCTGCACGTAGCCCACGATCGAGGTCAGCGGCGTCCGCAGCTCGTGGGAGACCGAGGCGACGAACTCGTCCTTGACCTCCATGGCGCGCATGAAGTCGGTGACGTCCTTGTAGGCCAGGGCGGCGCCGGCGAACGTCCCGCGCTCGTCGCGGACCGACCGCGCCGAGACCGACAGCGCGCGGCGGGTCAGCGGGTCCCTGCCGACCCAGATCCGGCAGTCGTCGAACTCCTCGCCCTGCGCCGCGCGGTACGTCGGCATCTGCTCCGCCGCGAGCGGGGTGGTGCCGTCGGAGTCCAGCACCTCGCCCACCTGCCCGGCCCGGCCGGAGTGGCCGCCGGGGTAGGCCAGCGCCATGAAGTCGCGGTGGCGGCGGTTGAGCCCGACGTACCCGCCGCGGCGGTCGAGGAGGACCAGGCCGACGTCGACGGTGTCGAGGGTGGCGTCGGAGACCCGGCGCTGGTGCTCGACGGTCTCCATCGCCCGCCCGACCTGCTCCATGCCACCGGCGATGGCCAGCGAGGCGATCACCGCCACGACGGGGATGCTCACCGACCGGCTGAGGAAGATGCCCTCGGCACCGGTGTAGAGGAGCCCCGGGACCGTCACGAGGAGCACCGTCGCGACGCCGGCGACGGCCGCGCCACGACGTCCCAGCAACCGCCCGAGCCAGAGCGCCGGCAGCACGACCAGGAGGCCCGAACCACCGTCGGGGCTCAGCCGGGCGAGCCCGACGGCGGCGATGTCGAGCACGAGGACCGCCTCGACCGCGCGCAGCGGCAGCCGGCCCCGGCTGAGGAACGTGACCGCGAGGAGGACCAGGACCACCAGCACGGAGACCGCCGGCAGCGACAGGCCGACCGCACGCCACCCACCCAGCGCAGCGCCACGTCGACGGCGACGAGCAGGGCGAAACCGGTCTGGATCGCACGGGGGTCGGTCGTGGACGCGAGGAGCACCCCGCGCAGGGCCGTCGTCCAGCGACGGCCGGTCCCACCCTCCCCCGGCACGGGGCCAGTGTGGCGTGCCGCGGACGTTTCAGCAGGTGAACCGCAGGGTCTTCACCCAGCAGTCACCTCCAGGACCCGTCACACGCCCGGTGAGCCCGGACGTCACTTCGCGCCGCCGTAGCGGCGGTCGCGCCGGGCGTACTCCTCGATCGCCGCCCACAGGTGCCGGCGGTCCACGTCGGGCCACAGCACGTCGGAGTAGACGAGCTCGGCGTAGGCCGCCTGCCAGAGCATGAAGTTCGAGAGCCGCTGCTCCCCCGACGTGCGCCAGACCAGGTCGGCGTCGGACTGCTCGGGGACGTAGAGGTGGCGCGCGAAGACCTTCTCGTCGACCTTGCGCGGGTCCAGCCCGGCGACCTCCTCGGCGATCCGGCGAGCGGTGTCGGCGACCGCCGTAGTTCACGCACATCGTCAGCGTCAGCACGTCGTTCCCGGGTCAGCTCCTCGGCGACCTGCAGCTCCTTGATGACCGACTTCCACAGCCGCGGCGCACGGCCGGCCCACCGGACGCGGACGCCGAGCTCGTGCATCTCGTCGCGGCGTCGCCGGATCACGTCGCGGTTGAACCCCATCAGGAACCGGACCTCCTCGGGGCTGCGCGACCAGTTCTCGGTCGAGAAGGCGTACGCCGAGACGGCCTTGACGCCGATCTCGATGGCCCCCTCGACGACGTCGAAGAGCGAGGACTCGCCCTCCTCGTGGCCGCGCGTCCGCGGCAGCCCGCGCTCCTTGGCCCAGCGGCCGTTGCCGTCCATGACGACGGCGACGTGGCGCGGGACGAGCTCACGCGGGAGCTCGGGGGGCCGGGCGCCCGAGGGGTGCGGCGTGGGCTGGCGGACGGCGCGCTTCACGCGGGCGAGCCTAGAGGTGCCCGGTCACCGCTCGACGTAGGCCATGGAGCGCAGCGCGCGCTCGAGGTGCCACTGCAGGTACGCCGCGACCAGCCCGCTCGCCTCCTTGAGGTGACGCGGCTCGGCGGCCTCGACGACCGGCCAGTCGCCGGCGAGCAGCGCACCGAGCAGCACGAGGGTCTCCGCGGCCGGCGACGCCGAGCCGGGCACCCGGCAGGTCGCGCAGAGCACGCCGCCCATCGAGGGGTTGAACCAGCGGTGCGGGCCCTCCAGCCCGCAGCGGGCGCAGTGCTCGAACGACGGGGCGTAGCCGGCGACCGCCAGCGAGCGCAGCAGGTAGGAGTCGAGCACCTGGCTGGGCGCGTGCGCTGGCCGGTCGACATCGCACGCAGGCCGCCGACGAGCAGCAGGAACTGCTGGAGCGACGGCTCACGCTCCTCGGCGGCGACCCGCTCGGCGGTCTCGAGCATCACGGTGCCGGCGGTGTAGCGGTCGTAGTCCAGGCCGATCTCGGAGTGGAACGGCGTCAGCGTCTCGGCCTGGGTGATCGTGTCGAGGTTGCGCCCCTCGGCCAGCTGGAGGTCGACGTGGGTGAACGGCTCGAGGCGCGAGCCGAAGCGCGACGTGGTGCGGCGCACCCCCTTGGCGACCGCGCGGACCCGCCCGTGGTGACGGGTCAGCAGGGTGATGATGCGGTCGGCCTCCCCCAGCTTGTGGGTGCGGAGCACGATCGCCTCGTCGCGGTAGAGAGGCACCCCTCCATTGTGCGCGACTCAGCTGCCGGTACGACGACGCCGCCCCGTCGAGCGCCAGCAGCCGAGCGCGAAGCCGACCGCCGCGCGGTCCAGCCGCTCCGGCGAGACCCGCCACTCCAGGATCGACCGGGCCTGGACGAAGGTGGCCTGCGGCAGCTCCTGGGCCAGCATGGCGGCGTCGGCAGCCGGGTGGACGGGGTCGGCCGGGTGGCCGACGACCAGCGCCGGGACGGCGATCCGGCGGCGCTGGCTCGACGGCGGGGCCAGCCGCCCGAAGAACAGCCCGTGGACCACGGCGGCGAGCGCGTCCGCGCGCTGGTCGAGGGAGTCCAGGGCGATGCCCGCCCAGAACGGCACGATCCCGCGCGGCACCGGCCGGGTCAGCCGGCGCACGGTGTTGACGGTGAACGGCAGGAAGCGGGCCGCCATCAGCAGCGGCGCGAAGGTGAGGATGCCGGCCTCGACCGCGTTGTCGAGCACGGGCATCTCGCAGATCAGCCCGCGGACGCGCTCGGGGGCCAGGACCGCCGTCTCCAGCGCGACGTTCGCCCCGATGGACGTGCCGCCGACGACGGCCTGCGCGGCGCCGAGGTGGTCGAGCAGGGCGAGCACCTGCTCGGCGAACGCGGTGACCGAGTAGACGAGCGGGTCCGCCGGCCGGTCCGACCGCCCGTGGCCGAGCAGGTCGAGGGTGACGACGTGCAGGCCCTCGGCGGCGAGCCGGCGGGCCAGCGGCGCGTGCATGCGGCGCGGCATGAGCTGGCCGTGCACGAGCACGACCCAGGAGTCGCCGGCGCCGTAGTCGGTGTACTCCAACCGGTCCCGGCCGCTGTCGCCCTCGACGAAGAACTGCCCGATCCGCTCGGAAACCAGCATGCTCGGCACCCTAGTGCAGGACAATCACCCGGTGACCAGACCCGCGGCCCGGGGAGACCGGCGAACGCTCGGCTGGTCGTGGACCGCGCTGCTGCTCGTCGCGACGACCGTGGCGGGCTGGCTGGCGATCGAGCTCTCGCCCGAGGGATTTCCCGTCGCGAGCTGGTGGCCGGGTGCCGGCCTGGCGGCGGCCCTGGTGGCGCTCTCGCCCCTGCGCCGCGCCCCTCTGCTGACCGTGGCGATCGCACTGGCCACGCTCCTCGCGAACCTGGTTGCCGGCCGTGGCGGCGACCTCGCGGGGGCCTTCGCGGTGGTCAACGCCCTCGGCGCGCTGGCCGCCGGGCTGGTGCTCAAGGGGCTCCGCGACCATGTGCCGGGCCTGTCCGCCCACGACGACTTCGTCCGTCTCGTCCTCGCCGGGGTCGCGGGCGCCGTCGTGGCGGTGGGCGCGACGGCCGCCGTCGAGGCCACCGTGGGCGGGTCGAGCGTCGGGACCGCACCGCTGGTGCTGTTCTCGCACCTCTCGGCGGTGCTCGTCGTCACGCCCATCGCCCTCGCCCGCCGCCGCGGGCACCGCACGGGCAGCGACCTCGAGGCGCTGCTCCAGGGCGGCGCCACCCTGCTGGTCGCGGCGCTCGTGCTCGGTGTCGACCGGTCGCTCGCGCTCTCGATCGCCCCGCTGCCGCTGCTCGTCTGGGGCGCGCTCCGCCTTTCGGTGCGCACCGTCGCGTGGGAGCTGGGGCTGTTCGCGCTGCTCAACACGGTGGCGACGAGCCAGGGACACGGGCCGTTCGGCCACGCGTACGCCGACGGCGACGTCGGCCCGCTCGAGGTCGCAGCGCTCTCCCAGGGCTACCTCGTCTGCGCCGTCCTGATCACCCTCCCGCTGGCCATCGCGGTGCAGCAGCGGCACACGCCTCCTGGCGCGGGTCAGTGCCGACGAGGCACTGTTCCGCCGCAACTTCACCGAGTCGCTGCTCGGCATGCTGCTGCTGCGCGTGCACGGCGACCGGCTGCACGCGGTCGAGCTCAACGACCGCGCGGTGGCCGTCCTGGGCGGCGACCGGTCCGCCCTGCTCGAGCGGCCCCTGGACGAGGTGCTCGCGGCGCCGGAGCCGCTGGCCGCCGTGGTCCGCGACCTGCTGGCCGGGCGGCGGGAGGGCTGGACCGGGTCGTGCCTGGTCCCCGACCGGCCGGGCGCCCGCGTGGAGGTGGCCCTCGTGCTCCTGTCCGGCGCCGGCGACGAACGCTGTCCTCTCCGCCCAGGTCCTCGACGTGACCGCCGAGCACCAGGCGCGGGAGCGGCTGGAGGCCGCCGAGCGGCTGACGGGCGCGACCCTGGACACCGCCGCGTGCGTCATCCTCGTCACCGACACCGACGGCCGGATCGTGCGGGTCAACGCCGCCACGACCGCGATCACCGGGTACGGCGAGGAGGAGCTGCTCGGCCGCCCCGTGTGGGACACCCCCGTGTCGCCGTCGGGGACCCACGACATCGAGGCGCTCTTCGTCTGGCCGAACCGGTCGGGACAGCCGGTCATCCGGGAGCGGGACCTGGTGACCCGGGACGGCCGGCGCCTGCGGATGGTGTGGAACAACAACGTCGTGCGCGACGAGCACGGCACGGCGACGTACGCCGTGATGACCGGCGTCGACGTCACCGGCGAGCGCACGAGCGCCGGGCTCGTCACGCACCTGATGCAGGCGGCGATCACCACGGCGCTCATCGGCCTCGACGTGCGGGGCCGGGTCACGGTGCTCGGGTCCGGTGCCGCCCACCTGCTCGGGCTGGACCCGCACGCGGCGGTCGGAGGACCGCTCGCCGAACTGCTCGACCCCGGCGAGCTGCGGGAGCGGACCGGCACCGTCGACCCGGAGGCCGCCTTCGCGGTCCTGGCCGCCACGCTCGGGGCGGGCGGGGAGTCCGCCGCGCGGGACTGGACCTGGGTCTCCCGGGGCGGCCAGCGCCGCGTGGTCTCGATGACGCTGAGCACGACCACCGACGCCTTCGGCGACCACGTCGGCTACCTGGTCGTCGGCCGCGACGTCACCGAGCAGCGGGAGAGCCGGGAGCTGCTCGTCGCCGCGCTGGAGAAGGAGCGGCACGCGGTCGAGCGGCTGCGGTCCCTCGACGACGCGAAGAACGAGTTCGTCTCCACCGTCTCCCACGAGCTGCGCACCCCGGTGACCAGCATCGTCGGCTACACCGAGATGCTCCAGGACGGCGACCCGGTCGAGCCGCACCCCCAGCAGCTGCGGCTCCTGGACAGCATCAGCCGCAACGGCCAGCGCCTCATCGCCCTGTGCGACGACCTGCTGGCGCTCTCGGGGCTCGACGCCGGCACCACGACGTGGCAGCGCGAGGAGCTCGACCTGGCCGCGGTCGTGCCGGCCGTCGAGGAGTCGGTCCGCCCCCTGCTGGGCGGGCGGCGCCTCGACGTCACCTGGCACGCCGGCCCCGGGCCGGTCCCGGTCAGCGGCGACCGGGCGCAGCTCGAGCGCGTCGTGCTGAACCTGGTCGGCAACGCGGTGAAGTTCACCGAGGACGGTGGCACCGTGACCTGTCGCGTGCACCGCGACGCCGGGGAGGCGGTGCTCGAGGTGGCCGACTCCGGCATCGGCATCCCGCGGTCGGAGCAGGACGGGCTCTTCGAGAAGTTCTTCCGCTCCACGACCGCCCAGCAGCGCGCCATCCAGGGCACCGGCCTGGGCCTGTCCATCGTCGCCGCCATCGTCGCCGCGCACGGCGGCCGGATCAGCGTCGACTCCGAGCACCTGCAGGGGACGACGTTCACCGTCCGGCTCCCGCTCGCGGCCTGACCCGGCCCGGCGCCCCGCGCGGTGCGGGGCGTCGGCCGGCTCAGGCGCGGTTGACGGCGCTGGTGACGGCCTTCAGGGAGGCGGTGACGATGTTGTGGTCGACGCCGATGCCCCAGAGCACCTGGTCGCCCACGGCGCACTCGACGTACGCCGCGGCGTAGGCGTCGCCGCCGGCGGAGAGGGCGTGCTCGGCGTAGTCCAGGACGCGGACGTCCCAGCCACGCTCCTGGGCCAGCCCGAGGCCGTTGACGACCTCGACGAACGCCGCGATGGGACCGTTGCCGGTGCCCTCGAGCGTGCGCCGCTCGCCCTCGACCTGCACCTCGATGGTGAGCCGGTCCTTCTCACCCGCGGCCGAGGAGCTGTGCACCGTCTCGAGCCGCAGCGGGGTCTCGCGGGTGAGGTACTCGGCCTGGAAGACCTCCCAGATCGCCTCGGCGGTCATCTCGCCGCCCTCGGCGTCGGTGCGCTCCTGGATGACCCGGCTGAACTCGATCTGCGCGCGGCGCGGCAGGTCGAGCTTGTGCTCGTTCTTCAGCACGTAGGCCACGCCGCCCTTGCCGGACTGGCTGTTGACCCGGATGACGGCCTCGTAGGAGCGCCCGACGTCGTGCGGGTCGATCGGCAGGTACGGCGCCTCCCACGGCAGCTGCTCGACCGGGACGCCCTGCTCGGAGGCCTGGCGCTCGAGGTCCTCCAGCCCCTTCTTGATCGCGTCCTGGTGGGACCCGGAGAACGCCGTGTAGACCAGGTCGCCGGCGTAGGGGTGCCGCGGGTGCACCGGCAGCTGGGTGCAGTACTCGACCGTGCGGCGCACCTCGTCGATGTCGCTGAAGTCGATCTGCGGGTCGATGCCCTGGCTGAACAGGTTCATGCCGAGGGTCACCAGGCACACGTTGCCGGTCCGCTCGCCGTGCCCGAACAGGCAGCCCTCGACGCGGTCGGCGCCGGCCATCATCGCCAGCTCGGTGGCGGCGACCGCGGTGCCGCGGTCGTTGTGCGGGTGCAGCGAGATGACGGTGTGCTCACGCCGGGTCAGCTGGCGGGAGAACCACTCGATCTGGTCGGCGTAGACGTTGGGCGTCGCCATCTCGACGGTCGCCGGCAGGTTGAGGATGATCTCGCGACCGTCCTCGGGCTGCCACACGTCGGTGACCGCCTCGCACACCTCGGCCGAGAACGGCAGCTCGGTCGCGGTGAAGATTTCGGGGCTGTACTCGTAGCCGATCACCGTGGCGTCGAGGTAGCTCTCGATGTTCTTCATCACCGCGTTGGTGCCGCGGACCGCGATGTCCTTGATCTCGTCGGTGCTCGCGCGGAACACCACGCGGCGGAAGAGCGGCGCGACCGCGTTGTAGAGGTGGATGTTGGCGCGCGGCACCCCGACCAGCGACTGCACGCTGCGCTCGATCAGGTCCTCGCGGGCCTGGGTCAGCACCGAGATCGTGACGTCGTCGGGGATCCGGTCGCCCTCGATCAGCTGGCGGACGAAGGAGTAGTCGGTCTCCGAGGCAGCCGGGAAGCCGACCTCGATCTCCTTGTAGCCCATCTTCACGAGCAGGTCGAACATCTGCATCTTGCGCGCAGGGCTCATCGGGTCGATCAGGGCCTGGTTGCCGTCGCGCAGGTCGGTGGAGAGCCAGCGCGGCGCCTGGGTGATCGTCTGCGAGGGCCAGGTGCGGTCGGGCAGGTCGACCGGCGGGAAGGCACGGTAGCGCTCGAACGGCATCCCGCTCGGCTTCTGGTGCGCCGCCTGGTGGACGGTGCGGCGGGGCTGGGTGGGCTGGACGGGCTCGGTGGTCATGGGGATCCTCGGCTGTCTGCTGGGTGGGGCCTGGTGGGGCCCAGGGGCGCCGGCCGCGCGAGCACTCCGCAGCGAGGGGGTCCGGCTGGGCTCAGACCTCGCTGCGGCAGCGAAGGAGGAGGTGCTGACGCATCATGACCCCGCCACCCTAGCCGACCTGCTCCGGCGCTCGCGGCGCCGGTCACGATCTGGGCAGCCGGCCAGGCATGCTGGGGAGGTGCCGACCCTCCTCATCGTCCACCACGCGCCGACCCCGGGCGTCCGTGCACTCGCGGACGCGGTCGTGGCCGGCGCGCACGACGACGCGATCGAGGGCGTGGACGTCGTGGTGCGAGCCGCCCTCGAGGCGACGGCCGCCGACGTCCTGGGCGCGGACGGCTACCTGCTCGGCACGCCGGCGAACTTCGGGTACATGTCGGGCGCGCTCAAGCACTTCTTCGACACGATCTTCCTCGAGGCCGGCGGAGCGTTGACCGACGACGGCGGCGCCGCCGCGAGCGCCGGCGAGGCCAAGCCGTTCGGGCTGTGGGTGCACGGCCGCTACGACACCACGGGCGCGGTGCGGTCGGTCCTCTCGATCGTCGGGGCACTCCCCTGGCGCCAGTCCGCGGCGGTCCTCGAGGTCCTCGGCGACGTGGGCGGGGCGGAGCGGGACGCGGCGTACGAGCTCGGCGGCACGGTGGCGGCGCTGCTCGACGGGTGAGCGGCGCCCGCCCCGATCAGCTGGTCGTGTAGGGCAGCCGGACCATCTCGAGCACGTGCTGGGCCGGCGAGCCGAGGGGCGCCACCAGGTGGAGCACACCGAGCCCCGGACCGCTGACCGGTGCGATCGCCTCGTAGAGGACCTGCACCCCCGCGCTGGCCAGGAGCGTCACCGCCGACATGTCGACGACCAGGTCCGAGGTGCCGCCGTACGACGCGTGGGCGAGCCGGCGGCGCAGCTCGTCGGTGCAGCGGTGGTCCACGGTGCCGGTGAGCAGCAGGACGCCCGGACGCTCCTCGATCGTGAGCGGCTCGCGGGCCGCGGCACGCGACCCGGACGCGGTCAGCATGCCGACCGAGCGGGTGGGGCGCAGCCGCAGCCGCGCGGTCGTGCCCTGCTCGCCGTGCTCGATCTCGAACTCGTCGGTGAAGCCGCGGGCCATGGCCAGGCCCCGCCCGCGGCTCCCGGGAGCGCCGGGGACGCGCCAGGTGCCGTTGTCCCGGACGGTCACCTCGACGTAGCCCTCGTCGTCGAGGTGGGCGACCAGCTCGACGACCGCCTCGGTCCGCCGGGTGGCGGCGGAGTAGGCGTGCTCGCAGGCGTTGGTGACCACCTCGCCGACGGCGTGCTGCAGCGCGACCTCGTCAAGCGGTCCGACCTGCAGCTCGTCGAGCCACTCGGCCAGCTCGGCGCGGACGACGCGGGGCGTGTCCGGCATGGCGGGGTAGGTGAGCTCGAGGTCGGGCATCGGCTCGACCAGCTCGGCCGCGAGCACCGTGACGTCGTCGGCGACCCCGGTCGAGCCGGCCAGCCGCTCGATGGACTCCCGGCAGATCCGCTCCGGGACCCGCTCGTCGATCCGCTCCAGGTCGGGGCCGGCGAGGACGGCCTCGCGGACGACCTCGGCCAGGTCGACGGTGCACTGGGCCACCGTGCGGCCGGGGCGCTCGACGATGCCGTCGCTGTACATCACCAGGACGTCGCCCTCCTCGAGCTGGTGCTCGGCCAGGTCGAACGGGAGCCCGGACGCGAGCGGTCCGGCGCCGGAGGACGGGAGGAAAGTGGTCTCGCCGCTCGGGCTGACCACCATCGGCGGCGGGTGCCCGGCGGTGCAGTAGACGAGCTCGCCGGTCTGCGGGTCCAGCACGGCCGCGCAGACGGTGGCCGCGCGCGCCGGCGGCACGCGGCGGGCGCGTGAGTCGAGCAGCTCCAGCGCGGCCTCGATGTCGCCGTCGAGGCGCGCGCGCTCCTCGAACAGGGCCCGCAGCTCGCCCATGGCGACCGAGGCGCGCACGCCGTGGCCGACCACGTCGCCCACGGCGAGCACCAAGCGGCCGTCCTCCAAAGCGACGGCGTCGAACCAGTCGCCGCCGGCGACCGTGCCCTCGTCGGCGAGGAGGTAGCGGGCGGCCAGCCGGACGCCCCGCGGGATCGGCACGCCGCCGGGGAGCAGCGCGTCCTGGAGCGCGACGAGGGTCTGGTCGGGGCCGGCCGGCGCTGCGGGCGCGGCCGGGCGCGAGGGGGCGGAAGGGGCAGGGCGGGCGGGGCCGGCGAGCGCCTGGGCGACCACGCCGCGGACGACGCCGTCGGGGTCGCGCCACGGCGCGACGCCGACCACGAGCGGGCCGGCGCCGCCCGGCTCGACCTCGCCGACGCGCGGCTCACCGGTCTCGTGGACCGCACGGACCAGGGCGAGCAGGTCTCCGGTCACCGGACCCACCGGCGACCCGGCGGCCGAGCCGGCGGCCAGCGCGGAGACGTCGTCACCGCCGAGCAACGCACGCCCGGCCTCGTTGACCTCGGCGAGCCGGAGGTCAGGGCCTTCGAAGAGGGCGAGGAGTCCCGGGGCCTGCTGGAAGGCGGCCGACCGGCCGGAGTCGAACGACCCGTCCATGGCGTCCCTTCGCTGGTGCTGCTCGCTCATGGCCCTCCTGTGCCCAATCAGCGGGCTGGGTCACCCCCGCGACGGTGGCAATCCTCACAGGTCTCGGAGCGCTCGACCCTCGGTTCCCCCGATCGCCTGCGTCACACCGGTCACAGCGGCGCCGCCGCGCGTCCGACAAGGGTGAGATCGCCCACCTTTCACCCGGGGGGATGAGGTACGGCACCTGGGGCGGAGGGTTCTGTGGAGACGTACCCGCTGACGGCGGCACGAGCTCCTCCACCTCGGGACGGACCGAACCATGACGTCTGCTCACCACACCACCCGCCTGCCCCGCGCCGAGCGCGCCGCCCGCACCGAGGCGCTCCTCGAGCGGCTCCGGGACTGCGCCGACGAGGACCGTCGTGAGGACCTCCGCCGGGAGCTGGTGATGGTCAACCGTGGCGTCGCCGAGGCGGTGGCCAAGCGCTACCGCGGCCGGGGCCTCGCCGACGACGACCTGGCCCAGGTCGCCTACCTCGGCCTGACCAAGGCCGTGACCCGGTTCGACCCCGACCGCGGCCACGACCTGCTCACCTTCGCGGTGCCGACCATCCGCGGCGAGATCACCCGCCACTTCCGCGACCACGGCTGGGCGGTGCGGCCGCCGCGGCGGGTCCAAGAGCTGCAGAGCCGGTTCAACCGGACCGTCGACGACCTCCACCAGGAGCTCGGCCGGGAGCCGACCGACAGCGACATCCGCGAGGCGCTGGGCCTGAGCCGTGAGGAGTACGACGAGGTGGCCGGCGCGTGGGGCTGCTTCGCGCCCCGGTCGCTGGACCAGCCCGTGGGCAGCGACGAGGGTGCCGCGCTGATGGACCTGCTGCCCGAGGAGGGCGTCGACGACCCGCACGCGGTCAGCGAGGCACGCGTCGCGCTGGCGCCGGTCGTGCGGTCGCTCGGCGAGCGCGACCAGCGGATCCTCTACCTGCGCTTCTTCGAGGACCGCAGCCAGGCCGAGATCGGCGCGGACCTCGGCGTCAGCCAGGTCCAGGTGTCCCGCCTGCTGGGCAAGATCCTCGACCGGATGCGTGCGGAGCTCGCCTGAGGGCCCACCGGTCGCGGGTAGCATCCGGCGCGTGCGCCTGCTCCCCGCCCTGCTGCTCCCGCTGGTCCTGCTGGCCGGCTGCGGCGAGCTCCAGGGTGGCGACACCGACCCCGACCAGGTCGACTCCGTCGAGGCGCCGGCGCTCGGCGCGTGCCGGGTGCTCGGCCCCGACGACGTGGCCCAGGCCAGCAACGCCACCCGCACGGTGGAGTGCTCGGAGCGGCACACCGCCCAGACCTTCGCGGTCGGTGACCTGCCGGAGGACCTGCACGACGCGGCGTACGACTCCGAGGAGCTCGGCGCCTTCGCCTACGAGACCTGCTCGACGGGCTTCCAGAAGCTGCTGGGCGCCGACGAGAGCCTCGTGATGCGCACCGTCGTGAGCTGGGCCTGGTTCCGGCCCTCCGAGGATGCCTGGGACGACGGGGCGCGCTGGTACCGCTGCGACGTCGTCGGCGGCGGCGAGCAGAGCACCGAGTACGTCGCGCTGCCCGAGACCGCGGAGGGTCTGCTCATGGGCCGCCCGCAGGACAAGTGGATGGTGTGCGCGGTCGGCCCCTCCGTCGACGCCGGCACCAAGGTGCCGTGCTCGGCGAAGCACGACTGGCGCGCGGTGACGACCATCAAGGTCGGCGACAAGGGCGACGAGTACCCCGGGGACCGGATCGTCGAGGTCACCACGCGCGACTACTGCTCGGAGTCGGTGGGCGCCTGGCTGGGCTACCCCGTGGAGTACGACTTCGGCTACACCTGGTTCCACGAGGCCGACTGGCAGGCCGGCAACCGCCGCTCGGTGTGCTGGGCCCGGACCCCGGACTGATGCGTCGGCGCGGCGCCGCCGTCGTCCTCGGCCTGGTCCTGCTCGGGCCGGCCGCGCTCGCCGGCTGCTCCTCCGAGCCCGACGAGCAGCCGGACCGCTCCCCCTCGTCGTCGGCCGCCACGTCGGCCCCGCCCGCGTCCGCGGCGCCCCTGCGCGAGCCGCGGGACCGGGCCTGCTACCGGATGGCGTACGCCGAGGCGGTCGCGCCGACCACCGCGGCGCCCAGGGTGCCGTGCTCGGAGCCGCACACCTCCACGACGTACGCCGTCGGCGAGCTCGACACCGTCGTCGGCGGCCACCTGCTGGCCGTCGACTCCGAGCGGGTCCAGCAGCAGGTCGCGGCAGAGTGCCCCCGCCGGCTCGGGTCCTTCGTCGGCGGCGACCGCACGGCGCTGCGGCTGAGCATGCTGCGGTCGGTGTGGTTCACCCCGACCGTGGAGGAGTCCGACGCGGGGGCGGACTGGTTCCGCTGCGACGTCGTCGCGCTCGCCGGCCCCGAGCGGCTCGCGCCGCTCACCGGGCGGGTCGCCGGCGTCCTCGACCGGCCCGCGGCGGCGCAGCGGTGGGCGATGTGCGGCACCGCCGGTCCGGACGCGCGGGACTTCCGGCGGGTGCTGTGCTCGGCCCCGCACGCCTGGCGCGCGGTCTCGGTCGTCGACCTCGGCACCGGGCGCTACCCGGGCGCAGGGCCGGCCCGCGCGGCCGGCCAGGGCCCGTGCGAGGACGCCGGCCGCGCGGCCGCCGCGGACCCGCTCAGCTTCGAGTGGGGCTACGAGTGGCCGACCGCCGAGCAGTGGGACGCCGGGATGACCTTCGGCCGCTGCTGGGCGCCGGACTGACTGAGCAGCCGCCCGCGAGGAACGAGCGGGCGGCGTCGCGAAGGAAGGTCGAGCGAGCCCCGCGACCGAGGCACGAGGTCGCGACGGGCGTGTCGAGACCCGGTGAGAGGCCTGAGGGAACGAGCGGGCGGCGTCGCGAAGGAGGGTCGAGCGAGCCCCGCGACCGAGGGACGAGGTCGCGACGGGCGTGTCGAGACCCGGTGAGGCGCCTACGGCAGTGGGTATGTCAACCGGTCTCGACGACGGTCGGCGCTGGCGCGCCTCCCTGCTCGACCAGCGGGTGGTCAGAAGCCGAGCTTGCGCAGCTGGCGCGGGTCCCGCTGCCAGTCCTTGGCGATCTTGACGTGCAGGTCGAGGTAGACCGGCGTGCCGAGGAGCGCCTCGATCTGCTTGCGGGAGTCGGTGCCGATCTTGCGCAGCCGGGACCCCTTGTGGCCGATGATGATGCCCTTCTGGGAGTCGCGCTCGACGTACACGTTGGCGTGGATGTCGAGCAGCGGCTTGTCCTCGGGCCGGTCCTCGCGCAGGCCCATCTCCTCGACGACCACCGCGATGGAGTGCGGGAGCTCGTCGCGGACGTCCTCCAGTGCCGCCTCGCGGATCAGCTCCGCGACGAGGATCTCCTCCGGGGCGTCGCTGAGGTCGCCGTCGGGGTAGAGCTGCGGGCCCTCGGGCAGCAGTCCGATGAGCAGGTCCGCGAGCAGCTCGACCTGGTCGCCGGCCTGCGCCGAGACGGGGACGATCTCGGCCCACTCGGTGCCGGTCTCGGCGCCGAGCGCCTGGATGTCGAGCAGGTGCTGGCCGACCTGCTCGGGGGTGGCGAGGTCGGTCTTGGTCGCGATCGCGACCTTCTTCGTCCGCTTGACCTTGGCCATCTCGTTGACGATGAACCGGTCGCCGGGCCCGATCTTCTCGTTCGCCGGGAAGCACGCCGCGACGACGTCGACCTCGGCCAGCGTAGTCTTCACGAGGTCGTTGAGCCGCTCGCCGAGCAGCGTGCGCGGGCGGTGCAGCCCGGGGGTGTCGACCAGCACCAGCTGGGCGTCGGGCCGGTGCACGATGCCGCGCACCACGGTGCGGGTCGTCTGCGGCTTGGAGCTGGTGATCACGACCTTCGCGCCCACCAGCGCGTTGGTCAGCGTCGACTTCCCCGCGTTGGGCCGGCCGACGAACGACGCGAAGCCGCTGCGGTGCTCGGGGGTCTGCTGCTCAGCCATCGGAGGCCCTGTCTGTCGCTGCGGCTGAGTCGTAGTCGGCCCAGATCTGGTCGTCGCTCTTGCCGGCGGCCTTCCCGGCCCGCCACACCGGGCCCGGGTCGACGGCGCGTGGCTGGCGCTTCGCGTTCGCGCGCCAGTAGCCCATGACGTCGTACGCCGTGCTCGGCAGCCGCCGGTCGTGCATCAGGTGCTTGCGCACCGCCCGCATCTGGGCGGACTCCCCCGCCATCCAGAAGTAGCCCTCGCCCGCGGGCCAGTCGATCGCCTCGACGGCCGCGGCGAGGCGGCTCTCCCCGTCACCCGGCTGCTCCAGCCAGGTCACGTCAGCCCCGGCCGGGAGGTAGCCCGCCAGCTCGTCGGCGGCCGGCACCTCCGCCCAGACGCGCGTGGGCACGTCGACGGACTCCCGGATCCGCGCCATCGCCGGCAGCGCGGTCAGGTCGCCCACGAGCAGCAGCCAGGCGGCGTCGTCGGGCATGGCGAAGGAGCCCTTCGGCTCGGTCACCGTCACGGTCTCGCCGACCACGTCGCGGCGGGCCCACTCGGTGACCAGGCCGACCTCGTGCACGACGACGTCCAGCGCGAGCTCGCCACCCGCGCCGGCGGTGGGGTCCCACGACCGGACGGTGTAGTACCGGCTCTGGAACTGCCCGGGCACCACCAGCCCCACCCACTCGTCCGGCACGCCGGTCGAGGTGAAGCCGGTGAGCCCGGACCCGCCGAGCACGAGCCGCACGAGGTGGTGGGAGACCTGGGTACGGCTCACGACCTGCGCGGAGTGCTGCTGGGCCCGGGTGCTCACCGGGTCAGGCTAGTCACCACGTCGGACGCAGCGGGAATCCGTCGGAGCCGTCCTCGGTGGTGTTGACCGCCAGCACCTGGTGGAGCTGGATCTCGTTGCGCTCGAAGGCCAGCCGCGAGCCGGCCATGTAGAGGCCCCACACCCGGGCGGTGCCCTCGCCGACCTCGGCGACGCACGCGTCCCAGTTCTCGGCCAGGTTGCGGCACCAGTCACGCAGGGTCATCGCGTAGTGGAGCCGCAGGTTCTCCTCGTGCATGACCTCGAGGCCGGCGTCCTGCGCGGTCGTGATGATCGTGCCCGAGCCGGTCAGCTCCCCGTCGGGGAAGACGTAGCGGTCGATGAACGCGCCGGTGCTCGCCGGGCGGTTGTGCGGCCGGGTGATGCAGTGGTTGAGCAGCCGCCCCTCGGGCTTGAGGTGGTCGCGCAGGAAGCCGAAGTACGCCGGGTAGTTGCGCACCCCGATGTGCTCGGTGAGGCCGATCGAGCTGATCGCGTCGAAGTCGGACTCGAGCACGTCGCGGTAGTCGGAGTGCCGGACCTCGACCAGGTCGCCGACGCCGGCCTCGTCGATGGCGTTCTTCGCCCACGACGCCTGCTCGCGCGACAGGGTGACGCCGAGCGCCTTCACGCCGTACTCCTTGGCGGCGTGGATGACCATGCCGCCCCAGCCGCAGCCGACGTCCAGCAGGCGCTGGCCGGGCTGGAGGTCGAGCTTGCGGGCGACCAGGTCGAACTTCTCGGCCTGCGCCTGCTCCAGCGACGCCGACTCGTCGGGGAAGACCGCGCACGTGTAGGCCATCGACGGGCCGAGCACGTGGCGGTAGAAGGCGTTGGAGACGTCGTAGTGGTGGCTGATGACCTCCGCGTCGCGGGAGAGCGAGTGCCGCACGCCCTCGACCACCCGGCGCCAGCGCGGCAGGTGCTCCTGCGGCGGGGGCGGCGGGGGCTTGAGGTGGTTGATGCCGAGCCCACGGACGAGCCGGACCGCCTCGGCGGCACTCGGCTTGCGGAAGCGCAGGTGGTTCATGAGCAGGGTCATCGCGTCGTAGGGGTCGCCGGGGTGCACGCCGTGCACCTCGAGGTCGCCCGAGACGTAGGCGCGCGCCATGCCGAGGTCGCCCGGCGCGGTCATGATGTAGGCCAGCCCGCGGGGGTTCTTCAGCTCCAGGCGGATGTCGGCGTCGGCGGGGCCGGCGGCCGACCCGTCGTACGCCTCGAACCGCACCGGCATCCCGTCACGGAGCAGCGACGCCACCACGTCGCCGATCGAGATCGAGGTCACCGTCTCCTCACCACCTTGTCGTAGAGGCTCGTCAGCCTGTTGTCGGGGTCGTACGTGCTCTTGATCGTCGCGAGGTGCTCGCCGGCGTAGAGCCGGTCGAAGGTCTCGCGGTCGTAGAAGGCCTCGGAGTAGAGCGACTTGTGGCCGCCCAGCTCGTGCACCTCCTCCTCGATGGCCCGGTTGAGCGGACCCTCGGGTGCCTCGGGGCCCACGTGCACCGTTCCCCAGAAACCCGCGTTGACGTACGTCGCGCCGGCCTCGAGGGGGTAGGTGGACCAGTCGCGCTTGGCGACGAGGGGGCACAGCCACACCGGGCGCATGCCGACGGCCTCGTCGAACCACGACAGGAAGTCCGCGAGGCGCCCGACCGGCACCTCGACGTCCTGGATGACGCGCTCGCGCTGGGGGCGACCGGCCCGGCGGTCGAGCCGGTCGACCACGCCGTAGCGCCGCTCGAGCGCCACGAGCCGGTGGTAGACGTCCGACCGGCGCCAGCGGCGCGGCCACACCCGGCGCACGACCGGGTGCTGCGCGCCGAACGCCCCCGAGCACCAGAACCAGTCGGTGTCCCAGCGCCACAGGTAGTCGTAGGTCGTCAGCAGGTCGGTCTCCCGCTGCTGGATGCTGCGGTAGAAGACGTCCTGGCCGGTGTAGTCGCTGGTCGGCCCGGGCTCCTCCTGCCACGTCGCCAGGGTCAGGTAGAGCTCGTCGGGCGAGAACGCCACGCCGTCGAGGCCGTCGACCCGGACGCCGTCGTGCTCGCGGGTCGCCACGATGTCCTCGACCGCCGCGGCCAGGGCTGCGGCGTCGTCGAAGCGAACGTGGCGCAGCGCCACGTAGGACGGCACCGGCTCGAGCTCGATCCGCAGCCGGGTGGCGTAGCCGAGCGAGCCGTAGGAGTTCGGGAAGGCGTCGAACAACTCGTCTCCGGGCCGCGCGGTGACCACCTCGCCCGCGCCGGTGAACACGTCCATCTCGAGCACCGACTCGTGCGGCAGGCCGTTGCGGAAGCTCGTGGACTCGATGCCGAGACCGGTCACCGCGCCGCCCAGCGTGATCGTGCGCAGCTGCGGCACGACGTAGGGCGTCAGCCCGTGCGGCAGGGTGGCGTCGACCAGGTCCTCGTAGGTGCACATGCCCTGCACGTCGGCCGTGCGGGCGACGGGGTCGACGGCGATGACGCCGGTGAGGCCGCTGACGTCCAGGCCGGGGCCGGTCGTGGTGGCGCGCGGCCGGAAGAGGTTCGAGGTCTGCTTGGCCAGCCGCACCGGGGCACCGGCCGGGATCGCGGCGTACGACGCGCGCAGCCGGTCGACCGCCTCGGCGTGCTGCTGCCAGGCGTTGACGGTTGTCACGGGCAACAAGTTACTCCGGTGCGCGGGCGTTCTGCGCGAGGGTCCTTCGGCCCGGGTCAGGCGGTGGCGGGCGTCACGACGGCCGCCTCGGGCCCGTCGGGCGCGAACCAGGACCGGCCGGAGGTGCTGGGGTACGGCGACGTGCCGGCCCGGGCGCGCTCGACCTCGGCGACGTAGTCGTCGGGGATGCTGAAGCCGCTCGCCGAGCAGCCGTTCGGGTCGCTGGTCGCGTGCGACCCGCCGGGAAGCTCGACCCGCACGAACCCGCCGCGGACGACGTGCAGGACGTGCTCGTCGAGCTCGGTGAGGTAGCCCGCCGAGCCCTCGTCGCAGGCGTCGCAGCCGCAGTCGGGCACGACGGTGACGAGCACCGGGGGCTCGGCCGCCCACAGCTCGGCGACGGTCTCGGTGACGCCGTCCATGCTGCGCAGGCCGACCAGGAGCGGCAGCGCGCCGGCACGCACGGGCCGCAGCCACCAGGATCGCTCCAGGGGCGTCGTCGGGTGGCAGGCGAGCACCGCTGGCTCGGCCACCTCCTCGACGCGCGCCAGCCGTGCCGCGACGAGGACCTCGGTCCAGGCACGGGCCCGGGCGGCCAGGATGCGGTACTTGGCGGGGTCCAGCAGCCGGGAGTACTCCTCCTCGGCCGGCGACTCCGCGCCCGGGTGCGGGTCGTCCCAGGGCGGGGTGCCCGCGCCGAGGACCGCGAACCGTGCCTCGACCGCGGCTAGCAGCGCCTGCTCCTCGGCGGTCACGGGCTCAGGTCGTGGCGGTCGCGAGGAGCGTCCCGCGGGGGTCGCCCCGGTGGACGACCACGCCCGCGCCGCCGAGGTCGCGCAGCGCCCCGAGGTCCCCCTCGGCCACCGCGTCGGCGTCGGTGAGGACGACGGCGGCCTCGAGCCCGGTGGCGCCCGAGGCGACGGCCATGGCGACGCACACGCCGAGCGCGGAGACCTGCAGGGAGGGCAGGTCGACGGTCGCCGCGGCGTACGTGCGGCCGTCCGCGTCGCGCACGGCGGCGCCCTCCGCGGCGCTGGTGCGGGCCCGGGTGGCCCGGGCGAGGGTCACCAGCTTGCGGTCCTCCGCGCTGGGCTGGTCGGTGGGGTCGCTCACTCGTCCTCCGGGGTGTCCTCGTCGGGATCGGCGTCGCTGACCTGCAGGATCCGGACGGTCGCGACCTTGTTGCGACGGCCCGACGGCCCCTCTGCCTCGAAACGCAGACCGTGCGCCACCACGACCGAGCCGGGGATCGGCACCCGGCCCAGGTGCTTGGCCATCAGGCCGCCGACGCTGTCGACGTCCTCCTCCTCGACGTCGAAGCCGAAGAGCTCGTCGAGGTCGTCGACGGGGTAGCGCGAGGAGACCCGCCAGCCCTCGGCGCCCTCGAGCCGCTCGGTCTCGACCTGCTCCTCGTCGTACTCGTCGGTGATCTCCCCGACGATCTCCTCGAGCAGGTCCTCGATCGTGATGATGCCGGCGGTGCCGCCGTACTCGTCGACGACGACCGCGATGTGCTGGCGGTTGGCCTGCATCTCCGAGAGCAGCGCGTCGACCGGCTTGGACTCCGGAACCCAGGAGACCGGGCGCATGACCTCGTCGATGCGCTGGGTGAACTCCACCTCGGGTGCCTCGAAGTCGCGGCGGACGACGTCCTTGAGGTAGGCGAAGCCGACGATGTTGTCGAGGTTCTCGTCGATGACCGGCACCCGGGAGAACCCGGAGCGCAGGAAGAGCGAGAGCGTCTGGCGCAGGTTCTTGTGGCGCTCGACGTAGACCACGTCGTTGCGCGGCACCATGACCTCGCGGGCGGTCGTGTCACCGAGCTCGAAGACCGAGTGGATCATCCGCCGCTCCCCCGACTCGATGACCGCGGAGGCCTCGGCGAGGTCGACCAGCTCGCGCAGCTCGGTCTCGGTGGAGAACGGCCCCTCGCGGAAGCCGCGGCCCGGCGTCAGCGCGTTGCCGACGACGATCAGCAGCCGCGGCAGCGGGCCGAGCACCCGGCTGACCGCCATCAGCGGGCCGGCCGAGAAGAGCGCGACGGTCTCGGAGTGCTGGCGGCCCAGGGTGCGGGGTGCCACGCCGATGACGACGAAGCTCACGACCAGCATCACGCCGATGGTGATGAGCACGCTGGCCCACCACGCGCCGTCGAGCCCGTCGTCGATCTGCAGGGTGACCAGCACGATCGCGGCGACCTCGCACAGCATGCGCAGGAAGAGCGCGGTGTTGAGGTAGCGGACCGGGTCGTCGAGCAGGGCCAGCAGCCGCTTGGCGCCGGCGCGCTCCTCCCCCACCAGCTCCTCGGCGCGGGCGCGCGAGAACGCGCTGATGCCGGCGTCGACGGCGGAGAAGAGTCCCGCGAGCACGACCAGGCCGGCCGCCGTGACCAGCAGCCAGAGGTCCTCGGCGTTCACCGGGAGCGCCACTCCTTCAGGATCTCGTCCTGCAGGCCGAACATCTCCCGGTGCTCCTCGGGCTCGGCGTGGTCGTAGCCGAGCAGGTGCAGGATGCCGTGCACGGTGAGCAGCTCGATCTCGGCGGCCTTGCCGTGACCGGCGGTCTCCCCCTGCTTCTCGGCGATCTCCGGGCAGAGCACGAGGTCACCGAGGACGCCCTCCTCGGGCTCCTCGTCGACCAGGCCGGGGCGCAGCTCGTCCATCGGGAAGGCGAGGACGTCGGTCGGCCCCTCCTTCTCCATCCACTGCTCGTTGAGCTCGGCGATGGTGGCCTCGTCGACCGCCTTGATGCACAGCTCGGCCATGGGGTGGACGCGCATCCGGTCCATCACGAACCGGCTGAGGTCGGCCAGCCACCGCACGTCCAGCTCGTGGCCGGACTCGTCGAGGACCTCGATGCTCACCGGCTCGCGTCCTTGGCCCGCTGCTCGCTGGTGCGCTCCCGCTCGGCGTCGAACTCGTCGTACGCCGCCACGATCTTGCCGACCAGGCGGTGCCGGACGACGTCGTGGCTGGAGAGGCGGTTGAAGGAGATGTCCTCGACCCCGTCGAGGATGCCCTCGACGATCCGCAGCCCGGACCGGACCCCGCCGGGGAGGTCGGTCTGGGTGATGTCGCCGGTGACGACGACCTTGGAGCCGAAGCCGAGGCGGGTGAGGAACATCTTCATCTGCTCGGGCGTGGTGTTCTGCGCCTCGTCGAGGATGATGAAGGAGTCGTTGAGCGTGCGGCCGCGCATGTACGCCAGCGGCGCCACCTCGATCGTCCCGGCGGCCAGCAGCTTCGGGATCGTCTCGGGGTCCATCATGTCGTGCAGCGCGTCGTAGAGCGGCCGCAGGTACGGGTCGATCTTCTCGCTCAGCGTGCCCGGCAGGAAGCCGAGGTGCTCGCCGGCCTCGACGGCCGGGCGGGTGAGGATGATCCGGTTGACGTTCTTGCTCTGCAGGGCCTGCACGGCCTTGGCCATGGCGAGGTAGGTCTTGCCCGTGCCCGCCGGGCCGATGCCGAACGTGATCGTGTGCTTGTCGATGGAGTCGACGTAGCGCTTCTGGTTCAGCGTCTTCGGGCGGATCGACCGGCCGCGGTTGCTGAGGATGTTGAGGCTCAGCACGTCCGCCGGGCGCTCGGTCGTCTCGGCGCGCAGCATCGCCAGCACGCGCTCGACGGTCTCGCCCGTGACGCCCTGGCCGGTGCGGATGATCGTCACCAGCTCGTCGAGCAGCCGCTCGGCCAGCGCGACCTCGCCCGGCTCGCCGTACAGGGTGATCCGGTTGCCGCGGACGTGCACGTCCGCGTCGAAGGCCTGCTCGATCAGCGCGAGGTGCTCGTCGCCGGGACCGAGGAGGCTCACCATGTTGATGCTGTTCGGGACCACGACGGTGTGCCGCGTGGTGTGGGTCTGGCTGTCAGTCATGGATGCCCGGTCCGGGCGGCCTTTCGTCGACGGTGGGTGCCTGGCCATGCTACGGGAGCGGCTCGGCGCTCCCCAGCGAGATCTGTGCACTGGTTCTGTGCACCGGGCGTAGCGTCGAGGGCGTGCCCCCTGTTCCCGTCGACCCGCGTGACCTCGGCGACGACGCCGAGGGCCACGGCGACGGGCACGACGACGACCACGACGACGACACCCCGCCGTACTGGGAGGCCGGCCTGCACCTCCCGCCGGACGCCCGCCGCATGGGCCTGACCCACCACGTCCCCGACGGCGCGCTGCTGGACTTCGCCAGCCGGCTCGACTCCTCCAACCGCCGGCACCGGATCACCGCCTGGGTGATGCTCGTCGTCTTCGGCCTGCCCGTGGTGTTCGCCGTGGTGCGGGTGCTTCAGCTGTTCTGAGGCTGCCGTGCGGGTCTCGGGCCGCCGTAATCGTTCAATTGCGCGGTTGCGACGGGTTGGAAGCGCTTCCAGGCGTCGCAATCGCTCAATTGCGCGATTCTGGTCGTCGAGGTTGTGGCAGGTGGGACGGTCGTGACAGGCGTTCCGAGAGCCTCCGTCGCTCCCGTCCACAAGGCGGTTCCGGACGGTCGCCAGCGCACCGGAACGTGGTTATCGTCCGTTTCGGGCGCCTCGGTCTGGGCGCTGCTGTCTCGGGAAGGACCACGTCATGCCGCACCGACTCCCCGCCGCCCTCGCGCTGTCCGTCGCGCTCGTGCTCTCCGGGTGCTCGGACGACCCGGAGCCCAAGGTCGCGCCGGAACCGTCGGCATTGAACTCCCCTGCAACTGCATCACCTTCAGGACATGCGTCCGGGCTAGGACCGGAGGGTGTGGTCCGCGCCTGGGTGGAGGCTCGCAACGAGGCGCTAGAGGAAGGCAATACAACCGCCGTCCGGAAGCTCAGCTCACCGTCTTGCAAGACCTGCGAGGACTTGCTGCGGCCGATTAAGACAGTTCACGCCGAGGGAGGCGAGTTCGATACGCCCGGGTGGCGAGTAGCTGGCACGAATATCAAGCGAGAGGGTCGCGGCCAGATCGAGATCGACACCGCCCTGATCTACGCCAGCGGCAGCACTACACCGTCGGCCGGCGCCGAGCCGGTGCGGTATGGAGAGGAGAAGCACATAGCAGTCTTCCGACTGGTGCGTGCAGATGAGATCTGGCTGGTGGATTTCATCGGGTACTTGTCATGACTCGGATGGCGATGGCGCTTCTGTTTATGGTCACTGGACTCTTCGTCGCCGCGGACCCGGCCTACGCGGGCTGCGGCTACGTCGAAGAGGTCGTCCTTGTTCAGGGCATGGCGACGGTTAGCAGCCACTACGTCTGCACGTCGAATCCACCCACTGCAAGTTCGGCAGGTGAGCCGGATGGGCCATTGCCTCCACGTGATTCCGACCTGGACGCCGTTTGCGTTCGATCGGCTATCAGTATCGGCCTCGACCCGTTCGAGTTCTGCGCGGCACCCGGCGATCAAGCCAACCCAACACCTCAACTAACCCCCGGAATGGTCGCCGCCGCCTTCCGCCGCCTGCCGCTCCCACCGGCGACGCTGCAGGTGCAACCCGCGAACGGCCGCACGCTCGTCAACTTCGCCACGAACTTCTGGACCGAGCGCGGGGAGCTGACGCGGAGCGTCAGCCTGCTGGGGCGGCGGGTCGACCTGCGGATCTGGCCGACGAGCTACACGTGGAGCTTCGGGGACGGGACGACCAGCACGACGAGCGAGCCGGGTGCGCCGTACCCCGACCTCCAGGTGACCCACGACTACCGGCGGGCGGGGCGGGTGGCGCCGAGCGTGGACACGACGTACGCCGCAGAGTTCAGCGTCGACAGCGGGCCGTGGCAGCCGGTGAGCGGCACGGTGACCATCCCGGGGGCGCCGGTCGGGCTGCGGGTGCTGACGGCGACGCCGACCCTGGTCGGCTACCGGTAGCGCCCGGCAGCGCTCCGCCGACGGAACGCTCAGCCAGGGGGCCAGGTCATCGACCGGCCGGCAAGCACGTGCAGGTGGGTGTGGAAGACCGTCTGCCCGACACCGGCGCCGGTGTTGTAGACGAGCCGGTAGTCCTCGTGCCCCTCGGCCGTGGCGATCGCCGCCGCCGCCGTCACCAGCTCCGCGGAGGCGACCGGGTCGCCGGCGGCCAGGGCCGCGGCGTTCGCGTAGTGGTCCCGGGGCACGACCAGCACGTGGGTCGGCGCCTGGGGGTTGATGTCGCGGAAGGCGACGGTGCGCTCGGTGACGTGCACGACCTCGGCCGGCACCTCCTCGGCGACGATCTTGCAGAACAGGCAGTCCGCATCGCTCATGCACGCAACCTAGCGCCGACCCGCGCGCGTCTCACCGGCACGACGGCCCCCGACCGGGAGGATGACCCCATGGACGCCCGCCTGCGGATCACCGCCCTGCTGACCACCTCCGCCCTCGCACTCACCCTCGCGGCGTGCGGCGAGGACGACACCGCCACGGACGACCCCACGCCCGCGGGCGGCACGAGCGCCGCCTCGGAGGAGCCCAGCGCCAGCGCGACGCCGACCGCGAGCGCGAGCGCGAGCGCGAGCCCCACGGAGGGTGACGGCGGCAGCGGGAGCGACGGCGGCCCGGAGACCACCGTGCCGGTCTACTTCGCCGGCGAGACGCCGCAGGGCGTGCGCCTCTACCGCGAGTTCCGCCGCGTCAGCGGGGACCCGCTGACCGAGGCCGCCGAGCTGCTCACCACCGGCGACGCGCTGGACCCCGACTACCGGTCGCTGTGGCCCGAGGGCACGTTCGGCTCCGTGTCGGTCCAGGACGGCGCGTTCGTCGCGCAGGTCGACGACGACTCCTGGTCCGCGCGCGGCGGGCTCTCCGCGAACGGCGCGCGCCTGGCCGCCCAGCAGCTCGTCTACACCCTCCAGGGCGTCGAGCAACAGCGCCTGCCCGTGCGCGTGGTCGACGGCAGCGGCACGCCCGTGGCGCTGTTCGGCATCGACGGGGACATCACCCAGGCGGCGCCGCTGGAGGTCCTCGCGCTGGTCAGCGTCAGCGGCCCCGAGGAGGGCGCGACGGTCGGCGACACGTTCACCGCCGCGGGCGTCGCGTCGTCGTTCGAGGCGACCGTCCCGTGGCAGGTGCGCGACGGCGGCGGGGAGGTCGTGCTCGACGGGTTCGCGACCGCCGAGGGCTGGATGGACAAGCTCTACCCCTGGGAGAGCGAGGTCGACGTGTCGCGCCTCGACCCGGGCACCTACACCTTCGTCGCGATGACCGACGACCCCTCCGGCGGCGAGGGCGGCGGGCCGACCGAGGACAGCAAGACGATCGTCGTGGGGTAGCGGGGGCTCAGCCCCAGCGCGAGGTCCGCGACAGGAGCGCGGCGACGGCGGCGACGCCGGCGGTGGAGGTGCGCAGGACCTCGGCGCCCATCCGCACCGAGGAGGCGCCGGCCGCGGTGAAGACCGCGACCTCCTCCTCGGTCAGCCCACCCTCCGGGCCGACCACGACGACGATCGAGCCGTCGTTCGGCACCCGGAGCGCGGCGAGCGGCACGGCGGCCTCCTCGTGCAGCACGACGGCGAGCGAGGCGTCGGCGACCAGGCGCACGACCTCCGCCGTCGAGGCGAGCTCGGCGACCTCGGGGAACCACGAGCGCCGGGCCTGCTTGGCCGCCTCACGGGCGGTCGAGCGCCACTTGGTCAACGACTTCGCGGCGCGCTCGCCCTTCCAGACCGCCACCGAGCGCGAGGCCGCCCACGGCACGATCGTCGTCGCCCCGATCTCGGTGAGCACCTCGACCGCCAGCTCGCCGCGCTCCCCCTTGGGCAGCGCCTGGACCACGACCACCGACGGCGACGGCGCCTCGACGCGGCGCACGTCGCTCACCCGCACGTCCAGGACGCGCTTGCCGGTCGAGGCGACCTCGCCGGTGACCGACGTGCCGGAGCCGTCGGTGAGGACCAGCGGCTCCCCCACCCGCATCCGGCGCACGGCGACGGCGTGGTGCGCCTCGTCGCCCTCGACCGTCACGGTGGCCCCGGCGCCGACCCCGGCCAGCGTCGGGACGAGGTGGACCGGGAGCGACATCAGTGACCGTCGAAGGCGTCGCGCAGCCGCCCGAAGAACGACTTCGATCCGGGCTTGACCTGGCCGGTCGGGGTCTCCTCGCCACGGATCGCGGCCAGCTCGCGCAGCAGCTCCTCCTGGCGGGGGTCGAGCCGCTGCGGGGTCTCCACCGCGACCGAGACGACGAGGTCGCCGCGACCGCCGCGCAGCCCGGGCACGCCGCGACCGCGCAGCACCTGCTCGGTGCCCGACTGGGTCCCGGCCGGGATCTCGAGGGCGAACTCGGTCTCCACCCCGGAGTCGGCGCCCTGCTCGACGTCGGCCTCGAGCGTGGGCAGCGTCAGCGAGGTGCCGAGCGCGGCGGCGGTCATCGGGACGGTGACGGTGCAGTGCAGGTCGTTGCCGTGCCGGGTGAAGACGGGGTGCGCCGCGACCTGGATCTCGACGTACAGGTCGCCGGCGGGGCCGCCGCCGGGGCCGACCTCGCCCTGCTCGGCCAGCTGGACGCGGGTGCCGGTGTCGACGCCGGCGGGGATCTTGACCGTCAGGGTGCGGCGCGAGCGGACGCGGCCGTCACCGGAGCACTCCCGGCACGGCTCGGGGATGATCGTGCCGAAGCCGCGGCAGGCCGCGCACGGGCGCAGCGTGCGGATCTCGCCGAGGAACGAGCGCTGGACCTGGGCGACCTCGCCCTGGCCGCGGCAGGTCTCGCAGGGCACGGGGTGGCTGCCCGGCGCGGCACCGTCGCCGTGGCAGGTGGTGCAGAGCACCGCGGTGTCGACCTTGATCTCGCGGGTCACGCCGAACGCCGCCTCGGCGAGGTCGACCTCGAGCCGGATCAGCGCGTCCTGGCCGCGGCGCACGCGGGGCCGCGGGCCCCGCCCGCCGCCCGCGCCGCCGGGCTGGCCGCCGAAGAAGGCGTCCATGATGTCGGTGAACGAGAAGCCCGCCCCCTGGCCGAAGCCCGCCGCGCCGCCGCCGAACGGGTCGCCGCCGCGGTCGTACGCCGCACGCTTCTGCGGGTCCGAGAGCACCTCGTAGGCGGTGGAGACCTCCTTGAACCGCTCCTGCGCGTCCGGGTCGGGGTTGACGTCGGGGTGGTACTGCCGAGCCAGCCGCCGGTAGGCCTTCTTGATCGCGGTGTCGTCCGCGTCGCGGTCGACTCCGAGCAGCTCGTAGAGGTCCTGGCTCAACTGGGTTCCTTCGGTGATCGAGGTGAGAGAGGTACGCCGCGACGCGGGGCGGTCAGCCCTCGTCGAGGATGCGGGAGACGTAGCGGGCGACGGCGCGCACCGCGGACATCGTGCCCGGGTAGTCCATGCGGGTCGGGCCGACGATGCCCAACGTGGCGAGCGCCTCGTCGCGGGGGCCGTAGCCGGTGGCGACGACGCTCGTGGAGGCGAACTGCTCGTAGGGGCCCTCCGCGCCGATGCGCACCGTGACGGCGCCACCGGTCGTGGCCTCGCCGAGCAGGCGGAGCAGCACGACGTGCTCCTCGAGCGCCTCGAGGAGCGGCCGGACCGCGGAGTCGAAGGAGTCGCCGTACCGCGCGAGGTTGGCGGCACCGCCGACGGCGATCCGCTCGTCGGAGCGGTGGTCCTCCATCGCGTCGGCGAGGGTCTCGACGACCGCGCGGGTCACGCCGTCGTCGCGGTCGGGGGCGTCCCCGGGGACCTCCGGCACCGCCTCGCGAAGGCGGCGCACGGCGTCGGAGATCACCTCGCCGGTCGCGGCGTGGTTGACCCGCGAACGGAGGTCGGCGAGGGCTTCCTCGGACAGCTCGGCGGGCAGCTCGACCAGCCGCTGCTCGACGCGACCGGTGCTGAGGATGAGCACGACGAGGAGACGGTTCGGCGTGAGGGCGACGAGCTCGACGTGGCGCACCGTCGAGCGCGAGAGCGTGGGGTACTGGACCACGGCGACCTGGCGGGTCAGCTGGGAGAGCAGCCGCACCGAGCGGGTCACGACGTCGTCGAGGTCGACCGCCCCGTCGAGGAAGGAGGCGATGGCGCGCTTCTCCGCGCCGGTCATCGGCTTGACGGTGCTCAACCGGTCGACGAAGAGCCGGTAGCCCTTGTCCGTCGGCACCCGGCCGGCACTGGTGTGCGGCTGGGTGATGTAGCCCTCGTCCTCGAGGACGGCCATGTCGTTGCGGACCGTGGCGGGCGAGACGCCCAGCCCGTGGCGCTCGACCAGGGCCTTGGAGCCGACCGGCTCCTCGGTGGCCACGTAGTCCTCGACGATGGCCCGCAGCACGGCGAGCCTGCGGTCCTCCTGCACGTCGCCTCCCTACCTCTGGCACTCGTCACGACTGAGTGCCAACTGTAGCGCGCCGCGGTACCGCCTCGGGTCTCGCCGACCGAGACGTCGCCTTCCCCGAGAGCCACTACCGACGCATAGGTTAGGCTCACCTAAGTCACCCACCGCCGGCCCTGCCGAGGGAGCACCATGACCGTCGTCCCGAGCAGCACCACGCGCCACGACCCGAGCCGCCTCGCGGCCGCCGCCCGCAGCATCCTCTCCTGTCCCGCGAGCGTCCACCTGGTCGTCGACGGCGCCCCCGACGTCCTGGAGGGTCCGGAGGCCGAGGGCACGGGCATGCAGGACTGCGGAGGCGAGCCGACGTTCTCCACCGCGCTCGGCTCCGACCTCGCCGTGGTGGCGGCCGCCGGTCGCCGCGCCCTGCTCACCGTGCACAGCGGGCTGGGCCGCCCCGGCTCGGAGGACCGCGAGGCCACGCTGAGCATCGCCGGGCGCCTGGTCGTCCGCGGCCGGGAGACCTGCGAGTGCTGCGGGGACCCCCGCGACGTCGTCGCCCTGGAGCCGGACCTCGTCGCCCTGGGCCGGCGGGGTGCCGGCGCAGAGCAGCAGCTGCGGGTCGACGTGGCCAGCTTCCGCGCCGGCGAGCACCAGCTCAACCGCGGCTACCTCCAGCGCTCGGTCGAGCACGCCAACAGCCACCACCAGGAGGAGCTGCGCCGCGCGGTCTCCACCACGACCGGCACCCGGATGGGCGACGTCGTCGGCGTGGCGCTGGCGGACCTGCGCGCCGACCGGGTCGAGGTGCAGTGGGTGGGCCCCGAGGGGGCCGACCGCACCGTGCTGCACTTCCCCCGCGCGGCGCGCACCACCGCCGAGCTCGGCGACATGCTGCGCCGCGAGCTGCACCACGGCATGTGCTGACCGAGAGCCCGGGGCACGCCCGGGGCAGGTGCACCTAGGCTCCCCGAGTGACCTTCACCGAGATCGCCGACCGCGTCTGGGTGACCCGTCGCCCCTGGTACGACGTGACCACGACCGTCGTCGGCGGCGAGCGCGGGCTGGTGGTCGTCGACACCCACGCCTCCACCGCCGCGGGCCGCGAGCTGATTCGCGACGTGCGCGCCCTCGGCGCCGGTGAGGTCGTGGCGGTCGTCAACACCCACTGGCACCTCGACCACCTCCTGGGCAACGAGGCGTTCCGGGAGGTCTGGCCCGAGGTCCCGGTGCACGCCCACGAGGAGGCGCTCGCCGAGCTGGAGCGGGGCGCGGTCGCCGCGCTCGAGGAGCAGGCCGGGACCGACGAGGAGCACCGCGACGAGCTCCTCGCCAGCACCGTCGTGCCGCCCGACCACACCTTCTCCTCCGCCCGGGTCCTCGACCTCGGCGACCGCGCCCTCGAGCTGGTGCACCCCGGCCGCGGCCACACCTCGGGCGACCTCGTGCTCCGCGTGCCCGACGCCGACGTGCTGGTGGCCGGCGACCTCGTGGAGTCCTCGGCCCCGCCGTCGTTCGGCGAGGACTCCTGGCCGATGGACTGGCCGCTGAGCCTCGACATCGTGCTCGGGCTGACCACGGCGACCTCCGTCGTCGTGCCGGGGCACGGACCGGTCGTCGACCGCGAGTTCGTCGAGGAGCAGCGCAACACCATCGGCGTGCTGGCCGAGACCGCACGCGACCTGGCGACCCGCGGGGTGCCCCTCGGCGAGGCGCTCGACGCCGCCGAGTGGCCCTGGCCGCGCGAGCACGTGGCTACCGCGGTGGCGCGCGCCTACGCCCAGCTGCCGCGCAGCCAGCGGCGCTTGCCGCTGATCTGATCCGGGTAACGGGCCGCCATGAGCGAGCCCACCCCCGAGGACGCCGGCCGGGACGCGACCGGCATCGGCGACGACCAGCTGCCCGAGGACCTCCAGCCCGGCGAGGACAACCCGCTCGCCGAGGGGCTCGATCCCGGCGAGACCGCCGGCGACCTCCTCGAGGACGGCAAGCACACCGACCAGGAGCAGGCCCGGGAGCAGGCGCCGGAGCAGGGCGGCGCCCAGGACGGGTCGGGCACGTCACAGGACGGTTGACCCCGGCGCGCCGTGCGCGCGAGCGTCGGCGGGCCCGCCTAGCGTCGGTCGGGTGACCGACCGCTACGGACCCGACGTCCTCTCCACCGACTGGCGCGCCCCGAAGCGCGGCCGCGCCGTCGAGGCGCCCGCCGAGATCGGGGCCGTCGTGGAGGAGGTCAGCACCGACTGGGTCGGCGAGATCGTCGCCGTCGACCGCGACCTGCACACCGTCACCCTCGAGGACCGGCGCGACCGCCGCCGCACCTTCCCGCTCGGGGCCGGGTTCCTGCTCGAGGGCAAGCCCGTGATCCTCACGGCCCCGGTCCGTCGGACGGCGCCGGCCAGACCGACGCGCACCGCGTCGGGATCGATCGCGGTGCGCGACGCCAAGGCCCGGGTCGCGCGCGCCAGCCGGATCTTCGTCGAGGGCCGCCACGACGCCGAGCTCGTCGAGAAGGTCTGGGGCGACGACCTGCGCATCGAGGGCGTCGTGGTCGAGTACCTCGACGGCATCGACGACCTCTCCGAGCAGCTGCGCGACTTCCGACCCGGCCCGAACCGGCGCGTCGGCGTGCTCGTCGACCACCTCGTCAAGGGGTCCAAGGAGAGCCGGATCGCCGACGCCGTCCGTCGCACGCCGGTCGGCAAGCACGTGCTGATCGTCGGCCACCCGTTCATCGACATCTGGGCGGCCGTCAAGCCCGAGCGGCTCGGCCTGGATGCCTGGCCGGACGTCCCCCGCCACCTGGAGTGGAAGAAGGGCGTGTGCCAGCAGCTGGGCTGGCCCCACCGTGACCAGGCCGACATCGCGCGTGCCTGGAAGCACATCCTCTCCAAGGTGCACTCGTTCGGTGACTGCGAGCCCGCGCTGCTGGGTAGGGTCGAGGAACTGATCGACTTCGTCACCGAGGAGCAACCGTGAGCGACCCCTACGGCCCGCCGCCGTCCCAGGACCCGGCCGACCGGCCGCCCCACGGACAGCAGCCCTACGGCCAGCAGCCGTACGGCCAGCAGCCCGCACCGCAGTGGGGACAGCCGCAGTGGGGCCAGCAGCCACCGGGCGGCCAGCCGCCGTACCAGCCCTACCAGGGCGGCGGCCCGATGAACCCCGACGAGCGCACCTGGGGCGGCGCCGCCCACTGGTCGGCCCTGATCGGCGCCTTCGTGGCGATGGCGTTCCTCGGCCCGCTGCTGGTGATGCTCGTCAAGGGCAACCAGTCCGGCTACGTCCGCGCGCAGGCCGTGGAGTCGCTGAACTTCCAGCTCTCGATCCTGATCTACGGGCTCGTGTCGTTCGTCCTGGTCTTCGTGCTGATCGGCTTCCTGCTGCTGCCGATCGTCGGCATCGCGTGGCTGGTGCTGACGATCATCGGCTCGGTCAAAGCGAGCAACGGCGAGCTGTACCGCTACCCGCTGACGATCCGGATGGTCAGCTGAGGCTCACCCGAGCAGGTCACGCACCACGGCGTCGGCGAGCAGCCGTCCGTCGCGGGTGAGCACCAGCCGGTCCCCTCGCTCCACCAGCAGTCCCCGGCGCACGAGGTCGGGGACTGCTGCGTTCCCGGCCGCGTCGAGGACGGCACGGTCCAGGCCGTCGGCGAGGCGCAGCTCGAGCAGCACCCGCTCGACGCGCTGGTCCTCGGGCTCCAGCACCTCGCGGGCGTGGGCGGGGCTGAGCCCGGCCGCGATCCGGTCGCCGTACGCCGCGGGGTGCTTGACGTTCCACCAGCGGGTCCCGCCCACGTGGGAGTGGGCACCCGGCCCGACGCCCCACCAGTCGGCGCCGGTCCAGTACAGCTCGTTGTGGTGGCACCGCGATGCCTGGTCGCGGCTCCAGTTCGAGACCTCGTACCAGCCCAGGCCGGCGGCCGACATCCGCTCGTCGGCGAGGAGGTACTTGTCGGCCAGGTCGTCGTCGTCGGGCATCGGCACCTCGCCACGGCGCACCTGCCGGGCCAGGGCGGTGCCCTCCTCGACGATCAGCGCGTACGCCGAGACGTGGTCGGGCGCGCAGGCCAGTGCGGCGTCCAGCGAGGTCGCCCAGTCGTCGAGGGACTCCCCCGGCGTGCCGTAGATGAGGTCGAGGCTGACCTGGTCGAAGCCGGCCGCCCGGGCCCACTCCACGGCGGCCGGGACGCGGAGCGGGTCGTGGGTGCGGTCGAGCACGCGGAGCACGTGCGGCACCGCCGACTGCATGCCGATCGAGACGCGGGTGAACCCGGCAGCCCGGAGGCCGTCGAGGTAGCCGAGGTCGACGCTGTCGGGGTTGGCCTCGGTGGTCACCTCGGCGCCCGGGACGAGGCCGAACTCCTCGTCGATCGCGGTGAGCACCGACCCGAGGTCGGCGGGGCTCAGCAGCGTCGGGGTGCCGCCGCCCAGGAACACCGTCTCCACCGGCAGGCCCCGGTCGCCGAGCACGCGCCGCGCGCGACGTACCTCCTGGACCGCAGCCGCGGCGTAGGAGCTGCGCGAGATCCCGCCCGGACCCGCCCCGAGCTCGGAGGCGGTGTAGGTGTTGAAGTCGCAGTAGCCGCAGCGCACGGTGCAGAACGGCACGTGCACGTAGAAGCCGAAGGGACGCTCCCCCAGCCGCGCGAGCGACTCCTCGGGGAGGGTGCCGTCCTCGGGCACCGGGTCACCGGCGGGAAGGACGGAAGGCACGCGCTCCATCCTCCCACCGGGGGCCGGGCCGGCCACATCCGCGGACGGCTCAGACCGGGACGTTGAGGCTGACCACGTAGCCCTCCTCGACCGACCCGGTGGCCCGCGCCAGCTGCAGCGAGTGCCCGTCGGAGAAGACGTTGTCGGAGTCGAGGGTGACGCGCTCGAGGTTGGTGACGCTCTGCTCGTAGCCCTCGGTCGCGTAGACCTCGCGGCACACGTCCTCGGGCAGCGCGAGCTGGGAGGTGCGCATCTTGTTGGAGTACGTCGTGGCGGACGCCAGCGAGGAGTAGACCTCGAAGTGCATGTGCGGCCAGCGGCCGTCGTAGCAGGCGGGGAAGATGCTGGTGAACTCCACGCGGCCGGCGGCGTCGGTCTCCTGCACGCCGCGCAGGTAGTTCTCCTCGGCGATGGACTCCGAGTACATCGAGTACTCGCCGTCGCGGTCGCAGTGCCACAGGTAGACCGCCGCGCCGGCCAGCGGGGCGACGTTCTCGCCGGAGAGGTCCTGCACCCGGAGCCGGATCGTCACCGGGACGCCCTCGGCGGTGCCCGAGGCGGAGCCGAAGCTCGTGGTGAGGTCGCTGCGCACCACCCCGGACTCGGTCAGGACGTTGGCGCCGTTCGAGCCGTCGCCCGGGTAGGGCCCGGCGGTCTCCTCGGGGATCTCGCCCTCGGCGACCTCGACGTCCGACGCCGCGCCGCCGGACCCGCCACCCGGCCCGCCCGGACCGCCGCCGACCCCGGCGGGCGGCTCCGGCCGCTGCCCCGCCGCGGTCAGGTCGACGCCGTCGTCGGTGCCGCAGGCGACCAGGGCGGCCGCGACGCCGACCCCGCCAGCGAGGCCGAGGATCCGGCGGCGGCCGAGGATGCGCGGCAGGTCGTGGGAGAGGCCGAGGTCGTGGTCCTCGAGGCCGTCGGTGTCGGGGCGGTGATCAGGGCGGTGGTCGGTCATGGCCCCAGCGAAGCCGGAGCGGCTGTGCGGACCCTGTGGGCGGGCTCAGCGGAAGTCACGAGAGCGGTGCTTCTCGCGCAGCGCCCGGCCGGCCTCGGGGTGGAGCTCCTCGAGGGAGGAGATCTTGTCGGCCACCAGGTTGGTGGCGCCGTCCTCGCGCTCGAGCATCCCGCGGATCACCACCGCCGAGGACCCCGCGGCCGCCTTGCGGTGCCGGCGCCACACGCCGACGGTGCAGATGACGTTGAGCATGCCGGTCTCGTCCTCGAGGTTGAGGAAGGTCACCCCGCCCGCCGTGCCCGGGCGCTGGCGGTGGGTGACCAGCCCGGCGACGCTGATCCGGCGGTTCGGCTCGGTGGTGGCCAGGTCGGCCACCGACCTGACCCCCGACCGGCGCAGCTGGTCGCGCAGGTGGCCGAAGGGGTGGCTGTCGGTGGTGACCCCGGTGGCCCAGAGGTCGGCCATCGTCACCTCGACCTCGTCCATCTCGGGCAGCATCGGTGCGTCCCCGGCGACCCGGACCCCCTCGAGCTGGTCCTCCCGCTCGGTCCACCCGGCGTTCCACAGCGCCTGCCGGCGGCTCAGCCCGCTGCTGTCGAAGACGCCGGCCGTCGCCAGCGCCTCGAGCTGCCGGGCGTCGAGGCCGGCGCGCCGCGAGAGGTCGACCTGGTCGGCGAAGGGCCGCTCCGCACGCGCGGCGACGATCCGCGCGGCGACGTCGGCGCCGATGCCGCGGACGGAGTCCAGGCCCAGCCGCACGGCGTACGCCGCGTCGCGCCGGTGCTGCGGGGTGGGGTCGGGCGTGCCCGGCACGAAGAACGTCTTGCCGGGGTGGTCGAGCAGGCAGGAGTCCATCCCGGTGGTGCGCGCGTCCGGGCCCAGCGGCTCCAGGTCGGCCCGGGCGCCGGAGCGCTCGAGGTCGGGCTTGAGCACGGTGACCCCGTGGCGGCGGGCGTCGCCGACGAGCGACTGCGGGGAGTAGAAGCCCATCGGCTGGGCGCGCAGCAGCCCGGCGAGGAACGCCCCCGGGTAGTGCAGCTTGAACCAGGAGCTGGCGTAGACGAGCTTGGCGAAGGAGAGCGAGTGGCTCTCGGCGAAGCCGAAGTTGGCGAAGGACAGGATCTTGACGTAGATCGCGTCCGCGTCCTCGCCGAGGACCCCGCGACGCTCCATGCCGGCGTACAGCTTGTGCTTGATGCTCTCGATCCGCTCCACGCCGCGCTTGGAGCCCATCGCCCGGCGCAGCAGGTCGGCCTCGTCGGGGGTGCAGTCGCCGATCGTCTTGGCCATGTCCATCAGCTGCTCCTGGAACAGCGGGACGCCGAGGGTGCGCTCGAGGACGGGCACCAGCTCGGGGTGCGGGTAGTCGACCGGCTCCCGGCCGGTGGCGCGGCGGACGTAGGGGTGGACCGCGCCGCCCTGGATGGGGCCGGGGCGGATCAGGGCGATCTCGATGGCCAGGTCGTAGAAGCAGCGCGGCTGCAACCGCGGGAGGGTGCCGATCTGGGCCCGGCTCTCGACCTGGAAGACGCCGATGGAGTCCGCCCGGCAGAGCATGTCGTAGACCGCCGGCTCCTCCTTGGGGATCGTGGCCAGCTCCCAGTGGTCGCCGAGGTGCTCCCCCGCGATGCGGATCATGTGGTCCAGCGCCGAGAGCATCCCCAGGCCGAGCAGGTCGAACTTGACCAGGCCCATGAACTCGCAGGCGTCCTTGTCCCACTGCAGGACGGTGCGGTTCTCCATCCGGGCATGCTCGATCGGGCACACCTCCCCGATCGGTCGCTCGGTCAGCACCATGCCGCCGGAGTGGATGCCGAGGTGCCGCGGCACCGAGAGCAGCTGGTTGGCCAGCGCGACGACCGGCGACGGGATCTCGGCCTCGCCGGGGTCGCCGTCGGGCTCGACCTTGGTCCAGCTCGAGATCGACTTCGACCACGCGTCCTGCTGGCCCGGGGAGTACCCGAGCGCCTTGGCGGCGTCGCGGACGGCCATCTTGGGGCGGTAGCTGATGACGTTGGCGACCTGCGCGGCGTTGTGCCGGCCGTAGCGCTCGTAGACCCACTGGATGACCTCCTCACGGCGGTCGGAGTCGAAGTCGACGTCGATGTCGGGCTCCTCGTCGCGGTGCTCGGAGATGAACCGCTCGAAGGGCAGCCGGTAGAAGACCGGGTCGATCGCGGTGATGCCGAGGGCGTGGCAGACCACCGAGCTGGCCGCGGAGCCGCGGCCCTGGCAGAGGATCCCGCGCGAGCGGGCGAAGGCCACGATGTCGTGGACGATGACGAAGTAGCCGGCGAAGTCCTTGCGCTCGATGACCTCCAGCTCGTGCAGGATCTTGGCCCGTGCCTCGGCCTCCAGGTCGGTGCCGTAGTACCGCTCCTCGAAGCCCCGCCAGGTCAGCACCTTGAGCCAGCTGATCGGCGTGTGCCCGTCGGGGATGCCGTCCTTGGGCAGCCGCGGCGTCGCCTTCTGCAGGTCGAGCACGACCTGGTCGGCCAGCTCGACCGAGCGGCTCACCGCGCCGGGGTAGCGGGCGAACCGGCGCGCCATCTCCTCCCCCGACCGCAGGCAGGCCGCGCCGCTCGCCGGCAGCCAGCCGTCCATCTCGGCCAGGCTGCGCCGGGCCCGGATCGCGGCCATCGCGGCGGCGAGCCGGTGGTCGCCGGGCCGGGCGTGGTGCACGTTGTTGGTCGCCACGGCGGGCAGGCCGTGCTCGGCGGCCAGGGCGAAGAGCAGGTCGTTGTGGCCGGAGTCGGTCGGGTAGCCGTGGTCGACCAGCTCCACGGCCACGGAGTCGCGGCCGAAGAGCTCGACCAGCCGGCGCAGCTCGCGGGCCGCGCCCGGCGCGCCCTCGGCCTGGAGCGCGGAGCGGACCGCGCCCTTGCGGCACCCGGTCAGCACCAGCCAGTGCCCGCGCCCCCGCTCGCCGAGCTCGGCGAGGTCGTAGACCGGCCGGCCCTTCTCCTCCCCGCGCAGGTGCGCGTCGGTGATCGCCGCGGCCAGCCGGTGGTAGCCCTCCACCCCGCGCGCCAGCACCAGCAGGTGGGTGCCCTCGGGGTCGGCCACCCCCTGCTGAGGCCGGCCCAGGCCGAGGGAGAGCTCCGCGCCGTACGCCGTGCGCAGGTCCGAGCGCCCGGAGGGGGCCGCGTTGACCTGCGCGGTCTCGGCGAAGAGCGGCGCCCCGTGGAAGCCGTCGTGGTCGGTGATCGCCAGCGTGTCCAGCCCGAGCCGGATCGCCTCGAGCACGAGCTGGTCCGGCGAGCTGGCCCCGTCGAGGAAGCTGTAGCTGGAGTGGCAGTGCAGCTCGGCGTAGGGCACCACCGGCCCGTCGGGCGCGGCGACGTCGGTCTGCTGCGGCCTCCGCTTGCGCCGCGAGATCGGTGCCTCCGAGGACAGGTCGGGCCGGCCCGAGAGCCGTCGCTCGAGCTCCGACCACGGCATCGTCGGGTTGTTCCAGCCCATCAGTCGTACCCCGCCTCGGTCCACCAGACCGACTCCGCCGCGGCCTGGTCGTACGTCATCAGCCAGGCGCGGCCGTCGACGCCGACCACCTGGAAGCGGGCCACCCGTCGCGGGGTGCCCTCCCACCACAGCTCCTCGACCGGCCACGGCCCGGCCCACGCGGCGACCGGCTGCCACGGCTCGTCGGCGCTGGGCCGGAACCGCGTCGGCTCGCCACGCACCGCACCCCGCTCGTCGACGACGACCGGGCGACCACCCGGCTCGACCAGCGCCGCCGGCCACGGGTCGGCCAGCACCCGGGCGGGGGCCGGCGGCGGGATGCTGCCCGGCCACGGCAGGCCGGTCGGCCGCAGCCCCACCGGCCGCTCGCCCCACGGCACCATCGCCTGCCGGTCCGCCGGCGCGCGGCCGCCCTGGAGCACCGGCACCACGACCGCCTCGTGGCCGAGCATCCCCTGCACCCGGGCGATCCCGCGCTGGACCCGCTCGTCGGTGCCGCCCCACAGGCCGTCGGCGTGCACGGAGTCCGGCACGACGGTCTCGGGGACGAACCGCACCCGCTCGACCGGCGCCCGCACCGCCCCGCCACGGCTCAGCCCGTTCATGGCGCCCTGCAGCTGCCAGTGCAGCCGGTCGATCACCTCGGCCGCGCCGAACCAGCGCGGGTGCACCCAGCGCCGCGAGGACGCCACCACCCCGTCGGCCTCGGCCTGCACCAGCAGCTCGGTGCAGACCAGGCCCTGGCGGGCCAGCTGCTCGACGAAGGCGTCGGCGGTGCGCCGGGCGCTGAAGCAGATGGTCTCCGCGGAGTCCAGCGGCGGCTCGAAGTCGACGTGGACCTCGAGGTCCGGGGGCGGCGTCCGCTCGGCCAGCAGCGTCTCGCCCCGGCCCGAGACGACCCGGTGCACCCACGCCACCTGGCGGCCGAACCGGGCCAGCACGTCGCCGGCGCCCAGGTCGGCCAGCTGGCCCAGCGACCGCAGCCCCAGGCGCTTGAGCAGGCCGACGGTCTCGGGGTCGTCGAGCACCTCGACGGGCAGGTCGCGCAGGAACGGCACCGACTCCCCGGCCGGCACCACGACGCTGTCCTGGGGCGCCGCGCGGCGTGCGGCCTGCTCGGCGGTGAACAGCTCGTCGGCGATCCCCACCCGGCAGTCCCAGACGCCGTGCCGCACCAGCCGCTCGGCGACCACCGCCGCCGCCTCGGCCTCCCCGCCGTAGAACCGGCCGGGCGAGCGGAGCGCCACCAGCCCCGGCCGGAGCGGGGCGATGCCCGGCCGCAGCTGCTCCAGCACCGCCAGCACGTCGTCGAAGGCCCGCGCGTCCCGGTCGGGGTTCGCGGCGAGGACGGCGATCTCGGGGCACCGCGCCTGGGCGTCGCGCCGCCGCATGCCCCGGCGGACGCCGAAGTCGCGGGCGGGACCGTTGACGGCCTGCACGACGTTCGCCGCGAACACCGCCGCCGGCTGCCGGGGCGGGAGCGCCTCCTCGGCCAGTGCGGCCACCACCGGCCAGTCCGGGCACCACACCACCAGCGCGCGGGTGGGCACGGCTAGCCCGCCACCGCGACGGGGCCCGGGACGACCACCGGGGCGGCCGGGGCCGGGGCGCCCGCCTCGCCGGGGAACCACAGCGCCGTGCGGCGCGGCGGCGCCGAGCCGCGACGCGCCTCGACGACCACCTGCCGGCTGTGCAGGTGGCCGTGGCCCAGGCCGACACCGGTCCACCGCGGCTCGGCGGTGGACAGTCGCACCTCGCACCGCGGCCACGGGCCGAGCGCGACCAGCACGGCCGAGCGCTTGCGCAGCCGCGCGCCGAGCTTCTCCGCGACGTGCTCGCCCACCCGCGGCGGTGGGCGCAGCACGACCAGCGGGAGGACGTCGACCAGCGCGGCGGTGACCTCCAGCCACTGCTCGCCGGGCTCGGGGACCAGGACGGTGCGGCCCAGGTCGACGCCGGCGGCGGCCGCGGCCTCGGCGCCGAAGTCCGGCACGCCCACGACCGCGCACCAGTCCCCCGCCTGGGACGGGCCGGCCATGAGCGCCAGCGCGAGGGTCGTGCTGTCGACCTCGTAGCTGCCGCCGGTGCGCAGCTGGACCAGCCCGCCGAGCGCCGGGTGGGTGGCCAGCGGACGCCGCGGCACGCCGTCGGTCATCCGCTGCATGCGCTCACGCAGGCGGTCGATCTCGCCTGCTGCAGGGGAAGAGGTGGCCACGCCCCAGTATCGAACACGCGTTCGAACGCGTCAACCGGGGGGTGGCCACCTCGGTGCCGCTCCGCGGAGCGGCGGGTGGATCAGGTGCTCAGGAGGCGTAGAGCGCCTCGATCCGCGCCTTGTTGTTGTCCTCCACGACGTTGCGCTTGACCTTCATCGAGGGGGTCAGCTCACCGGACTCGATCGTGAGGTCGTGGTCGAGGATCTCCCACTTCTTGATGGTCTCCCACCGGTTGAGCCGGCCGTTGAGCTGCTCGACGTACCCGGCGACCATCTCCTGGACCTGCGGGGAGGAGACGACCTCGGTGTAGGACTTGCCCGACATGCCGTTCTCCTCGGCCCACGTCGCCATCGCGTCGGGGTCGAGGGTCACCAGCGCGACGCAGTAGTTGTGGTCGTTGCCGAAGACCATGAACTGGCTGGTGTAGGGGCACAGCGCCTTGAACTTCGACTCGATCGCCGACGGGGCGATGTACTTGCCGCCGGAGGTCTTGAAGAGGTCCTTGATCCGGCCGGTGATCGTCAGGAACCCGTCGGCGTCCAGCGAGCCCTTGTCACCGGTGCGCAGCCAGCCGTCCTCGGTGAACGCCTTCGCGGTCTCCTCGGGCAGGTTGTGGTAGCCCTCCATCACGTGCGGGCCCTTGATCTGGACCTCGTCGCCCTCGCCGATGCGGACCTGCGCCCCCGGCAGCGCGGGGCCGACGGTGCCCATCTTGTAGTCCTCGGGGTGGTTGACCGTGGCGCCCGCGGCGTTCTCGGTCATGCCGTAGCCCTCGAGGATCAGGATGCCGGCGGCGTTGAACCACTCGGCGATCTCCTGGTTGAGCGCGGCGGAGCCGGAGATGAAGAACCGGACCCGGCCACCGAAGCGGTCGCGGACCTTGCTGAACACCAGCTTGTCGAACAGGCCGTGCTGCACCTTGAGCGGCAGCGGGACGGACTTGCCGTCGCGCCGGAGCCGGTCGACCTTGGTGCCGACCTCGAAGGCCTTCTTGAAGATCTTCTCCTTGGCACCGCCCTCGGCCTGCTGCATGGTGACGATCCGACCGTGGGCCTTCTCGAAGATCCGCGGGGCGGCGCCCATGAACGTCGGCTTCACGACGCCGAGGTTCTCCACGATCTTGTCGACACGGCCGTCGATCGCGGTGGCGAAGCCGCACGCGAGCTGGCTGGAGAGCAGCACCTTGCCGAAGGAGTGGGCCATCGGCAGCCACAGGAACTGCAGGTCGTCCTCGTGGAGGATGTCCTGGGCCTGGATCGCCGCGCCCTCGTAGACCCAGGAGCGGTGGCGCAGCCGGACGCCCTTGGGCCGGCCGGTGGTGCCGGAGGTGTAGATCAGCGTCGCCAGCTGGTCCGGCGCGATCGCCCGGGCGGTCTGCTCGACGACGTCGGGGTGCTCGGCGAGGTACTTCTCGCCGAGCTCGGCGAGGTCGTCCATCGTGATGACCCAGTCGCCGTCGCCGGCGCCGTCGAACGTCACGACCTTCATCAGGTGCGGCAGCTCGTTCTTGTGCAGGGTGAGCTTGGTGATCTGGTCGAAGTCCTCGGCGAAGACGACGCGGCACTCCGCGTCGCCGAGGATGTACGCCACGTCCTCGGCGTTCGTCGTCGGGTAGACGGTGGTGGTCGCACCGGCGGCGCACATGACCGCCAGGTCGGCGAGGATCCACTCGTAGCGGGTGCCGGAGGCGATCCCGACGCGCTGCTCGGACTCCAGGCCGAGCGCCAGCAGCCCGGCGGCGAGGCGACGTACCCGGTCACCGGCCTGCGCCCAGGTGACCGACTCCCAGGCCTCGCCCCGCGGGAAGCGGAACGCCTCGGCCCCGGAGGACTTCTCCACCCGGTCGAGGAACTGCACCGCCACGTTGGGGCTCAGGTGGTCGACGAAGCTGGTGTCGTGGTTGACGGGCATGGCTCTCCTGGGTGACGGCCGGGAGGGTAGGCCGAAGCGGCCGCGTCTCCCGTCGGCGGATCGTTGCCCAGTAACCTACGTCACTTGCGACCCGTCGGTAACCGGACCAGACCGCTTCCTGGACGTGCTCGGCAAAACATCCGGCGCGGAGGCCGGCTCAGGCCCGTGCGGCGACGTACTGCTCGGCCTTGCGGCGGGCCTTCGCGGCCAGGCCGTCGACCTCGAGGAGCCGGGGCAGCAGCGCCGGCTCGGTGTGCAGCGCGCGGAACATCGTCGCGATCGTGACGCCGTGGCCCGGACGGTGGACGACCTCCACGTCGTCGCCGGCCTGCACCTCGCCCGGCGCGAGCACCCGGAGGTAGGCCCCGGGAGCGCCGTCGAGGGTGAACCGCTTGACCCAGGCCCGGTTGTCGAACCCGCACCGGCCCATCCAGCTCTTGAAGTCGTTGCACGGCGTGCGGACGTAGGCGACCTCCAGCAGCGTCGTGCCGACCCGCCAGCGCTCGCCCACCTCGGCCTCGGTGACCTCGACCCCGCGGGTGGTGAGGTTCTCGGCGAACTGCCCGTCGCGGACCTCCTGCCCCAGGTCGACCGCCCAGCGGTCGAGGTCCTCGCGCGCGTAGGCGTAGACCGCCTGGTCCACGCCGCCGTGGTGCCGGGTGTCGGAGACCTGGTCGCCGGCCAGCCCGAGCAGCCCGACCTCCACCGGCCCGGCGACGGGCGCCTTGTCGATGCTGGTGCGGCCGATGCCGGCCCAGGCCGCCTCGCGGGGCATGCCGACGTTGACGGAGACGAGCTGGGACACCCGCAGATCCTCCCCCGGCGGCGGCCCCGGTGCGAATCGATCGGCCGAAGTCACCCGGCCGGGTGGAGCCGTCCGGAACGGGGACGGGCTCAGTCCTGGACGGCCTTGACCACCGCGACGCACCGGGTCACCAGCGCCCGGTCCGCCAGCGCGTCGAGGGCCCGGTGCACGGTCCGGACGACCACCCAGTCGCGCGCCCGGTCCTCGTCGAGGAGGGCCGCGTCGACCGCCGCGTGGAACCGCCGCCGCAGGGTGCCCCGCACGTCGCCGACGACGTCGTCCCAGCGGTGCCACAGCAGCGGGGCCAGCTCGCTGTGCGGGTCGCCGGCGAGCGGCTTCGGCGAGATCGCCCGCCAGTCGTCCCCTGCACCGAGCAGGTGGGCGTAGTGCAGGTCGGTGTGCAGCAGCCGCTGCTCCCCCGGGTCGGCGAGGAGGTCCCGCCCCAGCGAGACGACCTGCTCCACCAGGCGGTGCGGCAGCGGCGCGTCCCGCGGCAGCGCGGCGAGCGCGGCGGTCCGCTCCGCGACGTACGACGCGAGCGTGGGGACCTGCGGCGGCGGGTCGACGTGCAGGCGGGCCAGGTGTGCCCCGACGAGCTCGCATGCCTCGACGTCCCAGTGGTCGGCCAGGTCCGGGCCCGGCAGCCGCTCGAGCAGCAGCGCCCGCCGGTGCGGGTCGGCGCGCAGCAGGCGAGCCGCCCAGGGCCGGGGCGCGGCGCCCCACCGCTGCAGGGCGAGCGCCTCGTGCTCGGTGCGCTCCTCGACCACGGCGACCTTGAGCACGGCCGGGCCGCGGTCCCCGGTGACCGGGAGCACCGTGGCGCGACCCGCGGCCGGCGAGGGCCCGTCCACGACCAGGCCCCACTCGGCCAACAGGTCCTCGACGGCGCGCTCCACGGATCCATCCTGCGGGACAGGATTGGGGCACCGCGCGAGGGGGTAGACAGCCCGCGGGGGGTTTTTCGCATGCGCTTGACCGACCGGTTGATCGACCGGCTGCCGTGGCTGCGTAGCCAGCGACCGCTGCTCCTGCTGCTCGACGTGGTGGCGGTCCTCGTGGCGGCCGTGCCGGTCGTCAGCACCGTCGACGTGGGGCCGCTGGCGATCGCCGCCGCGACCGCGGCGGTGTTCCTGACCTGCCACAGCGCCGACCTGTACCGCCCGCGCCTCGTGCTCTCCGCGCTCGAGGACCTCCCCCGGCTGCTCCTGGCCGCCGGGCTCGGCGCGCTGGCCCTCGTCGCGGCCGCACCCGGCATCGGCGTGACCGCCCGGTCGACGTGGTCGGTGGTGCCCGCCTTCGCCGCCGCGGTCGCGGTGCTCCTCGTCGTGCTCCGCGTCGCGGCGTACGCCTCGATCCACGCGCTGCGCCGCCGCGGGCACGCCGGGCACCCGGTCGTCATCGTCGGCGGCGAACCGGTCGGCTCCGCGCTGGCCGCCACCCTGCTCGACCAGCCGCAGCTGGGCCTGCGCCCCGTCGGCATCATCGAGCGCGGCGCCAGCGCCCGCCGGCTTCCGGTCCCGCTCCTCGGCGGCATCGACCGCCTCGAGCAGGCGATGGTCGACCTGGGCGTGCACGACGTCGTCTTCGCCTTCCCCGCCCCGCCCGACGCCGAGACCGTCGCGGTCGTGCGCCGCTGCGTCGAGCGCGACCACCAGGTCTTCGTCGTCCCGCGGTTCCACGAGCTGATGGGTGCCACCGGCACCCGCGGCACCGAGGTGGTCCAGGGCGTCACGCTGATGCGGCTGCGGCGCTGGGGCCACCGGCCCCTCGCCCGCTGGGGCAAGCGCACGCTCGACGTGGTCCTGGCCTCCGCCGGGCTGCTCGTCGCCTCCCCCGTCATCGCCGCCTGCGCGCTGGCCTCCCGCATCGAGACCGGCCCCGGCGTCGTCTTCAAGCAGACCCGCGTCGGGGTCGGCGGGAAGCCGTTCACCCTCTACAAGCTCCGCTCGCTCAAGCCCGACGACGAGACCGAGAGCGCGACCCGCTGGAACATCGACGGCGACGACCGGATCGGCCCGGTGGGCCGGTTCCTGCGTGCCTCCAGCCTCGACGAGCTGCCCCAGCTGGTCAACGTGATCAAGGGCGACATGAGCCTGGTCGGCCCGCGGCCCGAGCGGCCCTACTTCGTCGACGCCTTCAGCCAGGCCGAGAGCCGGTACGCCGACCGGCACCGCGTCCCGACCGGGCTCACCGGGCTCGCCCAGGTGCACCGGCTCAAGGGCGACACCTCGATCGCCGAGCGCACCCGGGTCGACAACTTCTACATCGAGAACTGGTCGCTGTGGAGCGACGTCAAGATCCTGTGCCGGACCCTGCCGGTCGTCCTGCGAGCACCGCGCGGAGAGGTCGGCGCCGTCCGTCTCCCCGTCGCTCGCGCAGCACGGCCAGGTACACCCGGAGGACCCCCCGCGCAGCGGTGAGCTCGTCGTGGTGGTCCTCCACGTGGAGCCGCCCGGCCCAGCCCTCGTCGGTCGTCTGCTCGGGTGACTGCAGGCGGTAGACCACCGCGTCGGCCAGCGCCGACGCGTCGCCCTCGGGCACCAGCTGGCCGGCGTCGTCGGGCACGGCCTCCTCGATGCCGGGGATGGCGGTGGCGACCACGCTGCGGCCACACGCCATCGCCTCCAGCGGCACGAGCGGCATCCCCTCCCAGCGGGAGGGGGCCACGACCACGTCCGAGGCGGCGAACCACAGGGGCACGTCGGTGCGCGAGCCCACCAGCAGGACGCCGGCGAGCCCGGCCGCGCGCCGCTCGAGCTCGGCGCGGTCGGGGCCGGACCCGACCAGCACCAGCTGGGCGTCCGGGACGCGCTCGCGGATCGAGGGCCAGGCGTCGAGCAGCACGTCCTGACCCTTCTGCCGGGTCAGCCGGCCCACGCACACGACGGTCGGGACGTCCGCCAGGCCGAGCCCGCTGCGCGCGTCGTCGCGCTGCTTGGGTCCCTGCACCTCGAGGCGGAGGAGGTCGGCGCCGTTGGCCAGCACCGCCGTCGGCGCCTCCACGCCGACCTGGACGCCCGCGAGCCGCTCCGCCTCGCTCACGCAGACCAGGCGGTGGGTCCAGCGCGCCGCGAGCCGCTCCCAGTGCTCGGTGGCGCGGCGTACCGCACCCTCGGCGGCGAGGAAGGACCACGCGTGCGGCTGGAAGACGGTGGCGCGCCGGCCGCGCACGGCCAGCCGGCCGGCCAGGCCGGCCTTGGCGCTGTGCAGGTGCACGACGTCCGGGTCGACCTCGGCGAGGATCCGCCGCAGGTCGGCGGTCTCGCGGAGCACCGAGGGGCCCGGGCCGCGGGTCGCCTGCCACCAGCGCACGTCCGCGCCCGCGGCCCGCGCGGAGTAGCCCAGCCACCCGTGGGTCGGGCAGATGACGGTCACCTTCCACCCGCGCCTCAGTTGCTCGCGGATGTAGGCGTACTGCACCACGGCCACGCCCTCGCTGGAGGGCTCGGACACGTGGGCCACGTGGAGCCGGCGCCGCATCCCGCCCCGGGGCTGCGCCGGTCGCCTGCTCACCCCGCCCTCCTCAGGTCAGCACCCGCTCGGCCCGGCGCCCGACGAGCACCGCTCCGAGCAGGCTGGCGCCGACCGAGCGCACCCGGTCGGCGTGCGCCCGCAGCGCCTCCGCCGAGACCTGGCCCTCGGGGACGACCATCAGCAGCGCGCCGCGGGCCGCCATCACGCGGGCGTCGTCGCAGGTCTCCAGGGCGGGCGCGAGCACGATCACGACGTCGTACGCCGCCTCCGCCTCGGCCATCCGGTCGGCGAAGACCGTCTCGAGCATCGACTCGTACGGCTCGGCCCCGGCGTCGCCCGCGGGCAGGACGGCCAGCAGGTCCACCGGCCCCGGGCTGACCGCCCGGCCCAGGTCGGTGCCGGCCAGCACGTCGAACAGGCCGGGGGTGTCGGGCTCCGCGGCGATCGAGCGCCCGTGGCGGGGCCCCATCCGGCCGTCGACGAGCAGGACGGTGCGGCCGACGTTGGCCAGCGAGATGGCCAGGTTGGCGCCCAGCCAGACGTTGACCTCGCCGGGGGTCACCCCGGCGACGACGACGCGGCTGACGGGGCTGCCCGCGGCCTGCGCCTCGAGCGCGATCCGCAGCTGGCGGAAGACGTCGGCGGCGGCCGTGCCGGGGTAGAGGGCGGGCAGGGTGGTGGGGTCCCGCGGCACGGGGACGTGGCCGAGCAGCGGGGTGTCCGTGGCGTCCTCGAGGGCAGCGCCGTCGACGACGGTGCTGGTGCGGCGGTCCCGCGCGACGGCGGCGGCCACGGCCAGGACGATGGCCAGCGCGGCGCCCACACCGATGGCCAGCAGCAGGTTGGGGCTGCTGTAGGTCCGCGGCGCCTGCGCCTCGTTGGTCTGGGTGAAGAGGAACGCGTTGGCGCTCGGGTCGTAGTACGGCAGCGTCATCGCCACCTGATTGGCGAGGTCCGCGGCGACCTGCGGGTCGGCGTCCTCCGCGACGACCTGGATCAGGATGGTTCCGCCGACCCACTCCCCCGACACCGCCGAGCGCAGGTCGCTGACGTCGCGGTCGACGTCCAGCTCGCCCTGCACCTCGGTGAGCAGCTCGCGGCTGCTGGCCAGCTCGGCCAGGGTGCCGCGGAGCGCGTCCAGGTCGTCGGGCGACTCGGACGTGCCCGGGTCGGCGGTCGCCGCCAGCACGGCGGTGGCGCGGTAGGTCTTCGGCGCCAGCGAGACGCCCACCGCCACGGCGCAGCCGGTCAGCAGCAGCACGAGCAGGACGAGCAGGCGTTGGCGCCACAGTGCGCCACCGATGTGGTGCAGCTCCATCAGGATCCCCCCAGGATTTCCATGCGATTCAGATCAGGTCTCGGTAGATCGCGTCGTACGACGCCCGCATCGCCACCGGCGAGAACCGCCGGTCGACGAGCGCGGAGGCCGCCGCGCGCAGGTCCGACCGGCGGCCGGGGTCCTCGAGCAGCCGGCGCACCGCCGATGCCCAGGCCTCGGGCGTGGCGGGGTCGACCAGCTCGACGGCTCCCGCCAGCGAGACGAGCCCACCGACGGCGGACGCGGCGACCGGGACGCCGGCCGCCATCGCCTCGAGCACCGAGACCGGCAGGCCCTCGCGGTCGCTCGGGAGCAGCACCAGGTCGGCGGCGGCCAGCAGCCGCTCGACGTCGCGGCGGTCGCCGAGCAGGCGCACCCGGTCGGCCACGCCGGCGGAGGCGGCACGGCGCACGAGGTCGGCACGACCGGGGCCGTCCCCGGCCAGCAGCAGGACCGGGGCGCCGGGCAGGTTCCCCCACGCGTCGACGACCAGGTCGTGCCGCTTCGGCGCGACGAGCCGGGCGACGCAGACCGCGACCGGCACGTCGGCCGGGAGGCCCAGCGCCGCGCGTGCGGCGGCCCGGGCCGGCGGACGGGGCAGCGGCGCGGCGTTCTCCACGACGCGCAGCCGGGCGTCCGGGAGCCCCGCGTCACGCAGCCGGTCGGCCACGTGCTCGGAGACGGCCACGACGACGTCGGCGCACCGGTCGAGCACCCGGACGGCGCGGGCGTAGTCCGGCCCGGCCAGCCCGTGGACCGTCGCCACGACGGGCGGCGTCGACCGCCGGGCCGCGTGCACGGCGAGGTGGGCGGCCAGGGTGGCGCGGACGTTGTGGGTGTGCAGCAGGTCGGCCGGACGGTCCCGCAGGTGCCGGCGGAGCCGGGCACCGGACCGGGCGAGGGCGGGAGCGCTGGGGCTGCGCAGTGGCAGCGGCACGAGGCGCGCCCCGCGGACCGCGAGGTCGCCGGTGCGCCAGCCACAGTCGCTCGCCACCGCGACCTCGTCGCCGCGCCCGAGCCGGTCGAGCGCGAGGTCGGCCACGACCGCCTCCGCGCCGCCCGAGCCCATCTCGGCGATCACCATCAGCGTCCTCATCCGCGGACCTCCGCGTAGACCCGCTCGAGCCCGTCGACGCAGCGGTCCAGGGAGAACGACTGCTCGACCCGGTCCCGGGCGGACCTCCCCGCCCGCTCGCGCAGCCCGGCGTCGCCGGCCAGCGTCCGGAGGGCGGCGGTGAGGGACGCGGCGTCGTCGGCGGGCACGAGCAGCCCGTCGACGCCGTCGCGAACCACCTCCGGCACGCCGCCCACGGCGGTCGCGAGCGCGGGCAGCCCGCACGCCATCCCCTGCAGAAGGGTGAGCGGGAGGTTCTCCGCGGCGGAGGTCAGGGCGAGCACGTGCGCGCGGGCGTACGCCGGCGCCGGGTCGTCCAGCCAACCGGTGAGCTCGACCCGACCGGCCAGGGCCGGCTCGGCCGCGCGCCGCTCGACCAGGCCGCGCTCCGGGCCGTCGCCGACGACCAGTGCCCGCGCGTGCGGCACGGCGGCGAGCGCGTCGAGCAGCAGGCCCACCCGCTTCACCCCGCCGAGCACGCCGCTCCACAAGACCGTCACCGGCCCCCCGGGCACGGGCGCCGGCCGCCAGCGGTCCGGGTCGACGCCGTTGTGCACCACCGACACGGCGCGCTCGGGCAGGCCCACGCGCTCCACGGCGTACGTCGCCACGGCGGCGCTGGGCACGACGACCCGGGCCCGGGCCCAGCGGGTCACCAGCCGCTCGCCGGTCAGGTAGTAGAGCCGGTCGCGGCGCCGGCGCCCGGCGGCCCGCACGTTGCCCGGGACCAGGTCCGAGAGCCCGTCGGGCACCCCGTGCAGGGTGTAGACGACCGGCGCCGCGAGCACGGGTGCCGCCAGCCGGGCGAGCCAGCCCGCCCGGCGGTCGTGCGCGTGGACGACGTCGGCGCGCAGCGCCCGCAGGAGCGCCAGCGCGTCGCGCGCGCCCCGCCCGTCGGTCTTGCCCGCGACGGTCGTGGCGTGCCAGGTCACGCCCGGGGCGTCGACGGGCCGCGGGCCGAGCACGTGGCTGTCGACCCCGCGGCGGGCCAGCTCGGTCGCCACGTCGACCGCATGGACGACCGGGCCGCCCGTGCCCTGGGTCAGGACCTGCACGACGCGCGTCACGACCGCACCTCCCGTGCGAGTCCCGCACCGAGGGCGCACAGCAGCCACAGCGGGAGGAAGTACTGCTCGGTGACGAACACCGCGGCGACCGCCGTGCCCGCCAGCGCGACGCAGACCGCGCCCGCCAGCCGGTCACCGCGGGCCACCCGGCCCGAGCGGGCGGCGAGGTAGCCCGCGGCCAGGAGCACGAGCAGGGCGGCCAGCCCGAGCACGCCGACCTCGGCGGCGGTCTCGAGGTAGGTGTTGTGCGCGACGTCGAGGTCGTGGTCGACCGCCTCCGGCAGCCGGTCGAGGTGCTCGCGGTGCTCGAGGGAGAACGAGCCCGGCCCGTGACCCAGCACCGGCGCCTCGAGCGTCATGTCCGCGGCGGACTCCCACAGGTCGAGGCGCTCGGAGACGTTCTGGTCCGCGACGTCGCCCTTCTGCTCCAGGCTCGTCTCGACCAGCTGCGGCACGGTCGCCAGCGCGAGCGCGACCGTGGCGCCCCCAGCGAGCACGAGCGCGAGGACCGCCCGGCCGGACAGCTGGCGGGTCAGCACCGCGACCCCCACGGCGACGGCCAGGCCCAGGAGCGCACCCCGGGAGAGGGTGCCGATGAGCGCGGCGAGGCTGACGACGACGGCGACGTCGTACACCCACGCGCGGCGCGCGCCGACGCGCAGGGCGGTGCCCAGCGGGATCGCGGCGAGCAGGAAGAAGGCGAGGTCGTTGGGGTCGCCGACCGGGCCGCTGACCCGCCGGTCGGCTCCGACGGCGTAGGTCACGATCCCGCAGACGGACGCGGCGGCACAGGCGAGCACGTAGGTGCGGGCCACGGCGCGCGGCGGCACCGGCCCGCGCATCGCGTCGACGAGGACGAGGAGCACGACGACGAAGCCGGCCCAGCGGGCCAGCACGGTGGCACCGGTGGTGCCGTGGGGGTGCAGCACCGTCGAGGCGAGCAGGAGCACCACCAGCACGAGCGCCGCGGCGAGCACCGCCGACCGGCCGCTGCTGCGGGCGCCGGCCATCGGGTGCGTGGCCCTGCGGAGCGGGCCCTGGCAGCGGCGTACGACCCAGGCGGCCACCAGGACCACGGCGAGCAGCTTGGTCAGCCGCGGGTCGACCAGCGCGAGGTAGTCCTCGAAGACCGCGGTCGCCACCACGGCCAGCGCGGCCCACTCCAGGCGGACCAGGAGCGCCGTCCCGAGCGCCAGCGCCGTTCCGCCGACGAGCGCCAGCGAGGGGGCGTAGCCGACCGCGAGCCCGCCGAGCACGGCGAGGAGCAGCGGGAGCACGACCGTCCCGGCCGTGCGCGGCCGGGTGTCGGGGGCCGGCCGGCGCAGGCCGAGGGCGAGCGCGACGTCCTGGGTCACCATGCCGGGCCCCCGCGGGCGCGCCAGCGGTCCAGCGGGCGGAGGAAGGTGTACGCGCCGTCGAGGACGTGCCGCAGGTCGGTGGGGTCCGTGGGCACGAAGGCCCGGCGCAGCGAGAGCGGGTCGACCCGGCCGGTGTTGAGCCCGCGGTCGACCGTGACCCCGACGCGGTAGCCCGCCCGGGCGGCGGCGGCGCGCACCCGCGCGTCCCAGCCCCCGGTCGGGTAGGCCAGCGACCGCACCGGTCGGCCGAGCAGGTCCTCGAGGACCGCGCGCGACCCGGTCAGCTCCTGCTCGAGCGTCCGGTCGTCCAGGGCCGGCAGCCACGGGTGGGTCACGGTGTGCGAGCCGATGTCCAGCCCCTCGGCGGCGGCCGCGAGGAGCTCCTCGGCAGTCGCGGTCCGCAGCCGGCCGCTGCGGCAGGGCGCGGACTCGTGGGCGTCCCACGGGAACCGGTGGCCGCTCAGGGTGCCGCTGACCACGAACAGCGTGGCCGGCAGCGCGCGCTCGCGCAGGAGCGGCCAGGCCGTCCCCACCACGCTGGCGTAGCCGTCGTCGAAGGTCAGTGCCACGGCACGCGCGGGCAGCGTGCCGTCCTGCAGCCGGGCGACCGCGTCGTCCAGCGGCAGCACTTGCGCGCCCCACCGCTCGAGGGCGTCGAGGTGGCGGCGGAAGTCGTCGGTGCCCGTCGAGAGGCCGTCGGAGGTGCGCCCGTCCACCCGGTGCCACCCGACGAGCGTCAGCCCGGGGGTGGTCGCCACGGCACGTCCGGCGCGCACGACCGGGCGGAGGACGGTGGCGACGGTGCGGGTCCCGGTCCTCACTGCGACCTCCTCAGCAGCGCGGCCGCCGCCAGCAGGCGGTGGCGGTCCAGGAGCCACAGCGGGCCGGCGTACGCCGCGAGGCCGGTCACCGCGAGCAGCGCGAGCGTCGCGGGGCTGGGCACGAGGTCGCCGAGCAGTGCCCGCACGAGCAGCACGGCGGCGGCGAGCGCCAGCGCGCTGAGCGCGGCGGGGCGCAGGGCGACCGCGAGGTCGCGCAGCGAGAACCCGCTCACCGTCCGCCGGGCCAGGCCGAGGGCCAGCGCGGCGACGACCGCCGCGACGGCGGCCTGCGCGGCCGCGACCACGGTGATCCCTCGGTCGACGACCACGAGGAGGGCACCGACGAGCAGCACCAGGTGCGCCAGGCGCAGCCCCAGCGCCAGCACGGGTCGGCCGGCGGCGTTCACGGCGGTCTGCACGAGCAGGCCGATGCTCAGCAGCGCGGCGTACGCCGCCAACCAGGCCGCCGCGGGCACCGCCGGCGACCACTTCTCGCCCAGCACGACCAGGTGGTCGGAGGCCAGCGCGATGCCCAGGCACAGGGGCGCCACGAGCGTGGTCGTCACCGTGGTCACCGAGACGACCGCTCGGCCGAGCTCGGGCCCGCGCACCCGGCACAGGTAGGGGAAGGCCGCTCCGGTGACGACGACGACGATCATCAGGTACGGCATGAACGCCAGCCGGAAGGCCAGGGAGTACTGCCCGAGCGCCACCGTGCCGAGGACCGCGGAGACGACCACGTAGTCGATGTTGAGCTGGACGAGCTCGAGCAGGTGGGTGCCGGCGAACGGCCCGCCGTACGACAGCAGCCCGCGGGCGTCCTCGGCGTCCCAGCCGGGCAGCACCGGCGGGTGCACGCACCAGGCGAGCAGCAGGGCGAGGACCGCCTGGACGACCTGCCCGGCGACCAGGGCCATCACCCCGGACCCCTGGACGACGAGCGCGATCGCGACCACCGCACCGACCACCGCGGCGACCGCGTCCGGGATCACCCGGCGCAGGAAGCGCAGCTCCCGGCGGAGCAGCTCGTAGCTGACCCCGGCGAGCGCGGTGCACGGCAGCACGACGGTCAGGCCGCGGATCACCGCCGCACCGCCGTCGGCCGCACCCAGCGCCGAGGCGAGCCACGGAGCGCCGACCCACAGCGCCGCGGAGATGGCCGCGGCGCAGCCGACGCTGATCGTCGCGGCGGTGCGGGCGGCGCGGAGCACGTCTCCGCGCCAGTAGACCAGCGCGCTGGCCGTGCCCAGGCCGGACACCTGCACCGCGACGTTGGCGACGAGGGTCCCCAACGCCACCAGGCCGAGCGCGGACGGCGCCAGCATCGCGGCCAGCGACAGCAGCACGACGGTCTGCGCGGTCTTCACCACGACGCCGTTCGCCGCCAGCCAGACCACGCCGCGCGCCGCCCGGCCGGCCTCGCCGGTGGCACGCGCCCCGGCGTCCGGACCACCGGGCGCCGTGGGCGCCGTCGCGAGTGCCGGGTCCTGGCCCAGGACCGCGACGCTCGACCGCGGCACGAGCGGCACCACCGGCCGGCTCACGTCGCCCCTACCCTGACCGGCATGGGGGATTCGGGAAGGGTGCTGCGGACCGTGACGGCAGGGGCGTTGGTGGTGACCCTCACCGGGTGCTCGGCCATCTCCGACCAGCTGGCCGGCGAGGAGGTCGACCCGACCGCCGCGACGACGGCGGCCAGCGCGGGCTCGTTGCTGGAGACCGTCGGCTGGGCCGAGCTCGACGGGCTCGTCTCCGTGCTGGTCCGCAACCCCACCGACCGCGTGCTGCGGCGCGCCGAGGCCGTGGTCACGTTGCGTGACCCGCGCGGCACGGCGCTGGCCTCGACGGCCGTGGCGACGCGCGGCGGCGGCGACGGCTGCTGCACGGTGCGTTCCCTTCGTCCTGGTGCGACGTACGGCGTGTACGTCGGTGTCGACGGTCCCGCCTCGGAGGTGGCCTCCGTGGACGTGACCTACCGCGACGTCTCGTGGTCCGACGGCGCGGGTGTCCCCGAGGTGCGTGCGGAGCCCGTGCGGATCGAGGAGGGTCCGCGCGGTTCGGTGGTCCTGGCCGACGTCACCGCCGACGCCGACGTGCCGAGCGCCGTCGTGCAGGCGGTGGTGACCGACCCCGGCGGAGGGTTGGTCGCCGTCGTGTCGGGCACGTGGTCGTGCTTCGCGCCCGGAGGCACCCGACGGATCTTCATGCAGCTGTTCCGTCGGGTGCCTCGGGGCTCGGTCGTCGACTCGGTCGCGGTGCACCCGGACGGCGCGGTGGCCGCCGGGTGCGAGGACGCCTCGGCGTCCTGACCTCAGGAGGTGGCGCGGAAGAGCCAGCCGAGCGGCCGGGAGCCCTCACCCGCGCCCAGCGGCGCGGCGACCGGGTCGCCCCCCGCCGTGGCGGCCGGCCCGGTGGCCCAGTCGGTGACCGGGCGCGGCGGGTCGGTGCCGAGGAAGCTGGTGGCGTTCTCGTCGGCGACCGGCTGCGGGACGGTGACCGCCGCGGTCGAGATGCGACCGATCATCGGCGCGTCCCCGGCGGCGGCCCCCGGCCCACGGTCCTCGGAGTCCTGCCCCTCGTGCTCCCGGCCCTCGTGGTCCCGGTCGGGCACCTCGTCGGTCGGCGTGGCGATCGCGGCGCGCTGCTCGGGCGCAGCGGCCTCGCGGGTGTCCTCCACGACGGGCGCGCGGACGGGCTCGGCGACGGGCGCCTCGACCACGGGTGCCGGTGCGATGACCGGCTCGGTGACCGGCTCGGTGACCGGCTCGGTGACCGGTTCCTCGACCACGACCGACGTCCGGGCGAGGTCCGAGGCGGGCTCGGCGGCCGGGGCGGGCGCGGCGGGCAGCGCCGACTCGGTCACGGTGCGGAGCTGACCGATCGTCGCGACGACGTCGGCGACCGACGCGTTCGCCCGCTCGAAGGTGGTGCCGAGGTCCAGCACGCCCGACTCGAGGTCGCGCAGCAGGCCGTCGGAGCGGTGCCGGACGGTGCCCAGCGTGGCCATCTGCTCGGCGCGCAGCTCCTCGCGGACCTGGGCCCGCATCTGGTCGAGCTGGCTCTCGGCCCGCAGCCGGATGGCCTCGGCCTGGCCCTGCGCCTCGGCGCGGAGGCGGTCGGCCTCCATCCGGGCCCGCGCCAGGATCCCGTCGGAGCGCTCGGTGGCCTCGCGGACGAGGCGCTCGTACTCGGCCAGCGACTCCGACTGGAGCCGGTCGGCCATGATCTGCGCGTCGACCAGCAACGCGTCTGCATCGGCGGCGGCCGACGCGCGGATCTTGCTGGCGTCCGCCAGCACGTTCTCCGCCTCGCGTCGAGCGGCGAACGCCGCTCGAGCCGCCTCGACCTGCTCTCCGGTGCTGGGCGACGAGCCCGGGCCCCCTGCCCGTCCGTCGCCCACGTTGACGTGGTCGTCCCCCTGCGAAGCCATGTACGTCCCCCAGTACGTGCTCGGTATACAGATGTGAACTGAAGGCTGCCCGGGGTGGTGCAGTCGTAAACCTTCTGCCCGTCCCCCGGCGGTCCCCTACGGTGACGCGCGTGGCAGCCCTGGAGTCGCCGACCGTACGGGTCAGCACCGACCCCCGGGCGTTCTGGGCGGCGTGGCCGCACCTGCTGTCCCAGCAGCCTCATCCGTCCCCGTTCACCCGGCCCTGGTGGGTGCGCCACGTGACGCAGGACACACCGGCACCGCTGCTCATCCACGACGCCGACGGGCCGGTCGGTGGCATCGCGCTCACCTCGCGCCGCCGGCTCGGCGTGGAGGTCCTGCGCCCCGCAGGCCACGGGGTGCCCTGCCCCGACCACGTCGACCTGGTCGCGCTGCCGGGTCGCGAGCAGGACGTCGCGGAGGCCTTCGGGCGGTGGTTCGCCCGGCCCGGGGCGCGGCTGCTGGACCTCTCCGGCGCGCCCGAGCGGTCCCTGGCCGCGGCCGCGCTCGGGGTCGCTGCGCAGCCGGTGGACGTGGCGCCGTACGAACCGCTCACGGGGTCCTTCCTCGCGACCCGCTCGGCGTCCTTCCGGCGCAACGTGCGACGCACCGAGAAGCGGCTCGCCGACCGCGGCGCGCAGCAGTGGACAGCCACCTCCGCGGACGTCGGTGCGGCCCTCGACTCCTTCGAGGCACTGCACCGCGACCGACCCGACCGGGCTCCCCTGCTGCGGGAGATGGCGCGGCTGCGGCCCGCGATCACCGAGGCGGTCGCGTGCGGCGAGGCGAGGGTCGACGTCCTCGAGGTCGGCGGCCGGCCCGCCGCGGTGTCCGTGGCGTTCCTGGTCGCCGGCCGGCTCGCGCTCTACCAGCTGGCGCGCTCGACCGAGCGCCACCACGACGGTGCCGGGACCGCGCTGCTGGTGCGGGTCGTCGAGCGGGCGGCGCTCGAAGGGTGCACGGAGGTCGACCTGCTGCGCGGGGACGAGGCGTACAAGTCCGGCTTCGCCACGCACCGTCGGGTGCTCACCCGGGTGCGCGCCGCCCACGGAGTCCGGGCCCGGGCGGCGCTCCTCGGGCAGGTCGCCGCCCGCGCGGCGGTACGTCGCCTGCGCCGGCTGCGCGGCCGTCGCGGACCGGCGCCGGCCTGACGAGCGGCTACTTCTTGCCGCTCTTCTCCGCCGACGCGGTGGTGGACAGCGCGGCCACGAACGCCTCCTGGGGGACCTCGACGCGGCCGACCATCTTCATCCGCTTCTTGCCCTCTTTCTGCTTCTCCAGCAGCTTGCGCTTGCGGGTGATGTCACCGCCGTAGCACTTGGCCAGGACGTCCTTGCGGATGGCGCGGATGTTCTCGCGGGCGATGACCCGGGCGCCGATGGCCGCCTGGATCGGCACCTCGAACTGCTGGCGCGGGATGAGCTCCTTGAGCTTGCCGGCCATCATCACGCCGTACCCGTAGGCCGCCTCGCGGTGGACGATGGCGGAGAACGCGTCGACCGGCTCGCCCTGCAGCAGGATGTCGACCTTGACCAGGTCGGCGGTCTGCTCCCCGGACCGCTCGTAGTTGAGCGAGGCGTAGCCCTTGGTCTTCGACTTCAGCTGGTCGAAGAAGTCGAAGGCGATCTCGCCCATCGGCAGCGTGTAGCGCATCTCGACCCGGTCCTCGGAGAGGTAGTCCATGCCGAGCAACGTGCCGCGCTTCTGCTGGCACAGCTCCATGATCGTGCCGATGTAGTCCGCCGGGGCCAGGATCGTCGCGTTGACGACCGGCTCGCGGACCTCGCTGATCTTGCCGTCGGGGTACTCGCTGGGGTTCGTCACGGTCAGCTGCGTGCCGTCCTCCATGACGACCTCGTAGACCACGTTCGGGGCGGTCGAGATGAGGTCGAGGTCGAACTCCCGCTCGAGCCGCTCGCGCGTGATCTCCATGTGCAGCAGGCCGAGGAAGCCGCAGCGGAACCCGAAGCCGAGCGCGCCCGACGTCTCCGGCTCGTAGGTGAGCGAGGCGTCGTTGAGCTGGAGCTTCTCGAGCGCGTCGCGCAGCTCGGGGTACTGGTCGCCGTCGATCGGGTAGAGACCGGCGTAGACCATCGGGTTGGGGTGCGCGTAGCCGCCGAGCGGCTCGGTGGCGCCGTGGTGCTGGCTGGTGACCGTGTCGCCGACCCGGGACTGGCGGACGTCCTTCACGCCGGTGATGAGGTAGCCGGTCTCGCCGACCCCCAGCTCGCCTGCCTTCATCGGCTCGGGGCTGATCACGCCGACCTCGAGCATCTCGTGGACCGCTCCGGTAGACATCATCTTGATCCGGTCGCGGTGCTTCAGCGAGCCGTCGACGACGCGGACGTAGGTGACCACGCCGCGGTAGGTGTCGTACACGGAGTCGAAGATCAGGGCGCGGGCCGGGGCGTCGGCGACGCCGACGGGCGCCGGGACCTGCTTCACGATCTCGTTGAGCAGCGCCTCCACGCCGACCCCGGTCTTGGCGGAGGTGAGGAGCACGTCCTCGGGGTCGCAGCCGACCAGGTTGGCCAGCTCGAGCGCGTACTTGTCGACGTTCGCCGAGGGCAGGTCGATCTTGTTGAGCACCGGGATGATCTGCAGGTCCGCACCCATGGCGAGGTAGAGGTTCGCCAGCGTCTGGGCCTCGATGCCCTGCGCCGCGTCCACGAGGAGGATCGCGGCCTCGCAGGCCTCCAGCGAGCGGGACACCTCGTAGGTGAAGTCGACGTGCCCGGGGGTGTCGATCATGTTGAGGACGTAGGTGCCGGCTCCGGCCTCGATGTGGTGCTCGGCGGCCGCCTCCTCGGTGACCGTCCACGGCATCCGGACCGCCTGCGACTTGATGGTGATGCCGCGCTCGCGCTCGATGTCCATGCGGTCGAGGTACTGCGCCTTGGCCTCGCGCTCCCCCACCACGCCCGTGAGCTGGAGCATCCGGTCGGCGAGGGTCGACTTGCCGTGGTCGATGTGCGCGATGATGCAGAAGTTCCGGATGATCGCGGGATCGGTGTGGCCGGGCTTCGGCGCAGGCGTCTGGGGCACGGGCTCTTCTCGACGTACGTGGTGGTGAGGACGGACCGGCCCATCCTCCCACGCCAGAACCCCTCACCCCGACTCGCCGGATGCGGCAGGATCCCCGGGTGACCGATGTCCTCCAGTCGACCTGGCACTCGATCCCTGACGCGCTGCGGGAGCCGGTCGTGCTGGCGATGCCCTTCTTCCTGCTCTTCGTCGTCGTGGAGGCGCTCGCGGCGTACTTCCTGGAGGACGAGCGCCCCGACGGCAGCCCGCGGTACGACCGGCGCGACGCCTTCACCAGCGTCTCGCTCGGCTCGGTGTCCGTGGTGACGATGGCGCTGTGGAAGCTGCTCGGCCTCGCGGTCTACACGGTGCTCTTCGTGCACGTCGCCCCGTGGCAGCTGCCCGTGGACGCCTGGTGGACCGTCGTCCTGGCGGTGCTCGGCGTGGACTTCTTCTTCTACTGGGCCCACCGCGTCGCGCACCGGGTGCGGCTCGTGTGGGCGACCCACCAGGCCCACCACTCCAGCGAGCAGTTCAACTTCTCGACCGCGCTGCGGCAGAAGTGGAACAACTCCCACGAGCTGGTCATCTGGGCGCCGCTGCCGCTGCTCGGCGTGCCGCCGGCCCTGGTCTTCCTCGGCTTCTCGCTCAGCCTCGTCTACCAGTTCTTCGTCCACACCGAGCGCATCCGCACCCTGTGGCGGCCCGTCGAGCTGGTCCTCAACACCCCCTCGCACCATCGGGTGCACCACGGCAGCGACCCGGAGTACCTCGACCGCAACTACGGCGGCATCCTCATCGTCTGGGACCGGCTCTTCGGGACCTTCCAGCCCGAGCTGCACCGCCCGACGTACGGGCTCACGTCGCCGGTCGGGACCTACCACGTGCTGCGGCTGCAGACCCACGAGTACGCCGCGATCGCGCGCGACGTGCGGGGCGCACCGACGCTGCGGGCCAAGCTCGGGTACGTGTTCGGCCCGCCCGGCTGGCGCCCGGAGCCGCGCCCGGTCGGCGCGCCCGCGGCCACGGCCCTCGACGACGCCTCGCCGGCCCGGTAGCGCCGGGTGCGCCCGTCGTGCCGCAGGATGCTCCGGTGAGCGTCCTGTCCGTCCCGCACGGCCGCACCGCACGTCGGCTGGAGTGGCACTTCCTGCCCCCGCACGTGCGGGACCTGGTCGCGCAGCGCTGCGGCTCGCCGGTGGTGGGCGCCCGCTCGCAGACGAGCGGCTTCACCCCCGGCTTCGCGTCGGTCCTGACCTGCGAGGACGGCAGCCGTCACTTCGTCAAGGCCGCCTCGGTCGTCGCCCAGCGGGCGTTCGCGGAGTCCTACCGCGAGGAGGCGCGTGCGCTCGGGGCGCTGCCCGCGGCGGTGCCCGCGCCGTCGCTGCGCTGGTCCCACGACGACGACTGGGTCGTGCTCGGCATCGAGCACGTCGAGCACGTCACCCCGCCCCGCCCCTGGCGCACCGAGGACCTCGACCGGGCGGTGGCGATGCTCGGCGTCGTGGCGGAGGCGCTCACCCCGGCGCCCCCCGGCCTGGCTACGGCCACCGCGGCCGAGGAGATGGCGGGCTGGCCGTCGTGCTGGGACCGCGTCCTCCTCCAGGACCTGGGCCGCGGCCTCGCCGTCCCGGGGCTGGCCGAGCACGGCGCGGAGGCCGCCGGGCTGGCCCGGCTCGCCCTGTCGGTGACCGCCGGCGACACGCTCGTCCACGCCGACGTCCGCGACGACAACGTGCTGCTCGCCGCCGACGGCCGGGTGCTGCTGTGCGACTGGACCTGGCCGGTCCGCGGTGCGGCGTGGTTCGACACCGTCGCGCTGCTCATCGGCGCGCGCGAGGACGGGCTGGACGTCGACGCCGTGCTCGTGCGGGCGCCGCTGACGCGGGACGTGCCGGCCGACCACGTCGACGCGGTCCTGGCGCTGCACGCGGGATACTTCCTCGTGATGCAGGCCCAGCGGGTACCGGCGACCTCGCCGTTCCTCCGGACCTCGCAGCGCCGGCGGGCCGAGGCGACGTGGGGCTGGCTGGCGCAGCGTCGCGGCTGGTCGTGAGCGATTTGGGCGGCCCGAACGCCCGCTGCTAATCTCGTACGTCGCATGTCCGGCGCCCACCCCATGGGCGGAGGCGCCGACAGCACCGAGGACCTGCACCACCAGCACCACCCAGCACAGCACCCCACACCTACGACGAAGGCGCAGTAGTGGCGAACATCAAGTCCCAGATCAAGCGGAACAAGCAGAACGAGAAGCGTCACGAGCGGAACAAGGCCGTCAAGACCGGCCTGAAGACCGCCGTGAACAAGTTCCGCAAGGCCGCCGAGGCGGGCGACAAGGAGACCGCGTCCACCGCGGCCCGCGACGCGTCGCGCCTGCTGGACAAGGCCGCCTCCAAGGGCGTCATCCACAAGAACCAGGCCGCGAACCGCAAGTCCGCGATCGCCAAGAAGGCCGCCTCTCTCTGAGGCCCGCGAACAGGCGTCGACCCTTCGGGTCGACGCCTTCTTCGCGTTGTGGGCCCGCCCGGCGGCCGCGGGGTCCTCAGCGGGTGTCGCGCAGGGCGGTGATGGTCAGCACCAGCCGCTCGAGGGTGTACGACGCGTCGCTGGCCGCGCCCTTGATGTCGGCGTCGGCCTGGGCGACCGCGCGGATCGCGCGGGCCAGGCCCTGCTCGGACCAGCCGCGGGACTGGTCGCGGATCGAGCGCAGCTTCCACGGCGGTACGCCGACCTCACGGGCCAGGTCGGCCTCCCGCATGCCGCGCGGCGCCCCCTGGTAGCGGGCCAGCCCGCGCGCCCCTCCGGCGAAGGCCGAGGTGACCAGCACCGGCGCCGTCCCACCGTCGATCGCCCACCGCAGCTCCTCGAGCGCGACCTGGCGGCGGCCGGAGAACGCCGCGTCCGCGACGGCGAAGGACTTGGCCTCGGCCCGTCCGCCGAAGTACCGCTTGACCTTCTCGGTGTCCAGGGGCTGGCCGAGGAAGTCGTGGGTCAGCTGGTGGGCGGCGGCGGACAGCGAGCGCAGGTCCTGGCCGACGGCCGAGACGAGGAAGGACGCCGCCTCCTGGTCGATGGTCGAGCCGTGCCGACGCACCTCGGCGGCGACGAACCCCGGGAACTCCGAGGCCTTGAGCTCCCCGGACTTCGACTCGGTGACGCCGGCCGCCTTGCGGAGCTTGGTGAGCACCCCGCTGCCCTTCGGCCCTCCGCCGTGCACGAGCACCAGGGCGACGTCCTCGACCGGGGCGTCGGCATAGGACAGCAGCCCCGCGACCGACTCCTCGGGCAGGTTCTCCAGGGCCCGCACGACCACGCACCGGGTGCTGGAGAAGAGCGAGGGGGCCGACATCTCGCCGAGGGTGGCCAGCGTCAGGTCGCCGGCCGACGTCTCCGTGAGCTCCGCCTCGGCGTCGTGCGCACGCACCGCCTCGCGCACCGCCGAGACGGTGCGCTCGTTGAGGAACTCCTCCTTGCCGGTCACCAGGGTGACCCGGCCCAGGACGTCTGCTGCCTTCGGACCTGCTGCTGCCATGGTGCGCCCAGCCTCCCACAGCCGACCGACGGCGCCGCGCCTCGGCCGCCCCCTCACCGGCGGGTGCGGGTGGCGGGACCGTCCGCCGTGGCCAGGACCAGGACGTCGCCGTCCTCGTCGGTGCGCCGCACCTCGGCGCCGGCCGCCGCCAGCGGTCCCAGCACGTCGTCGGCGGGGTGGCCGTAGTCGTTGTCCCGGCCCACCGAGACCAGCACCACCTGAGCCTCGAGCGAGGCGAGGAACGGCAGGTCCTGGTACCTGCTGCCGTGGTGCGGCAGCTTGAGCACGTCGACGCGCAGGCCGGGCAGCGCCCGGGCGAGCGCGGCCTGGCCCGGGGGCTCGAGGTCCCCGGTGAGCAGCACGCGCACACCCGCCACCTCGGCGAGCAGCACCACGCTCCCGTCGTTGGCCGACTCCCCCGGCTCCCCCGTCGGCCGCGTCGTGGCGGTGGGCAGCGGCCACAGCGCCTGCAGCGTCACCTGCCCCACCCGCCGCGTCGCGCCGTACGACGCCGCCCGGACCTCCAGCCCGGCCGCTGCCGCCGCGGCGTCGACGTCCGCGACGCCGCCGGCCGGGTCGAGCACGGGCGTCGTCTCGACCGCACCGACCGCGCGGCCGTCCAGGACGCCCGCGAGCCCGTCGACGTGGTCGGCGTGGAAGTGGGTGAGCACGACGAGCGGCACCCGCTCGACCCCGAGGTCGTCGAGGCACCGGTCGACCGGCCCCGGCTCGGGTCCGGCGTCGACGACGACCGCCTCCCCCGGCCCCGACCGCAGCACCAGCGCGTCGCCCTGCCCCACGTCGCACATCGCCAGGACCCAGTCCCCCGCCGGCCACCCCGGGGTCGGCGGACGCACCAGCACCACCACGGCGAGGACCGCGGCCAGCGCCAGCGCTGTGGACCGCCGGGCGAGCAGCGGCCGCAGCGCCAGGGCCAGGAGCACGCAGCCGACCGCGAGGAGCGCGAGCGCCACGGGGCCCGTGCCCCAGCCCACCGCGGCCGTGGGCAGGTCGGCCCCCCGGTCGGCCACCGCCACGATCCACCCCACGCACCACCCGGCACCGGTGCCGAGCACCCGCCCCGCGGGCTCCCAGACCAGCCCGACCAGGCCGCCGGCGAGCCCCAGGACGGTCGCGGGACCGACCACCGGAGCCACCACGAGGTTCGCCGCGACCGCGACCAGGCTGACCTCGCCGGAGAGCGCAGCGACGACGGGGGTGCAGGCGAGCTGGGCAGCGAGCGGCACGGCCACCGCCTCGGCCACCCACCTCGGTGTCCAGCGGGCCAGGGCGTCGCGCCAGACCGGCGCGAGCACCAGGATGCCGGCAGTCGCGAGGACCGACAGCGCGAACCCGGGCGAGACCGCCAGGCCTGGTTGCACGAGCAGCAGGACCACGACCGCCACGCCCAGCGCCCGGAAGCCCCGCTGCAGCGCGTGCACACCGAGCGCCAGCAGCGCGACCGAGCCCATCACCGCGGCGCGGAGCACGCTGGGCTCCGTGCGGGCGAGCAGCACGAACCCGACGATGCCGAGGGCCCCCACGACGTACATGCCCCGCCCGCGGACGCCGCACCACCGGGCCAGGAGGAGCAGGAACCCGACGACGAGGGTCAGGTTGGTGCCGGAGACGGCGAGCAGGTGGGTGAGGCCGGTCGTCCGGAAGTCCTCCTCGAGCTCCTCGTCGAGCAGCTGGTCGTCGCCGGTGACCAGCGCCGGGACCAGCGCCGCCTGGTCGGCGGGCCGGTGGGCCACCGCGTCGCGGATCGAGGAGCGGACCGCGTCCGCACCGCGCCACCACGGGCCGGGGCCGGCGAGCAGCTGCGGCGTGCCCGCCACCAGCACGCCGGCGAGGTCCTCGCCCTCCGCGGTGTCCAGCCGCCCGGTGACCCGGACCGTCGAGCCGAGCCTGACCTCGGCCCAGGGCTCGTCGCCGAGGACGAGCACCCGGGTGACCAGCCGCGTGGTCGTCCCCCGCCCGGTGACCTCCACGACCTCCAGCCGGGTGAGCACCCGGTCGGCGAACCCGCCCTCCACCGGACGCGGGTCGGCCACCACCGTCCCGGTCACGGTCACCGCGGCGCGCTCCCTGGCGAGGTCGGCGACCGGGTTGGTCGCCGTCTGCTCGGCCCGGACGGCGGCCGAGCACCCGACGGCCGCCACCACCAGCACGACGGCGGCGACGGTGGTCAGCCGCCCGCGGTCGCGTGCGACCGCTGCGAGCGCCGCCAGCAGCACCAGCCCGGCGGCCAGGCCCAGGAGCGGCCCCGGCAGCAGCTGCGCCGCGAGGCCGGCGAGCCACGCGCCGGCGGCGAGCAGCGGCATCCGGACGTCGACGCGCTCAGCCACCTCCGACCGTCACGTAGGGCCGCACCTGCCCGAGCGTCGCCTCACCGATCCCGTCCACCTCGAGCAGCTCGTCGACGGCGCTGAAGCCACCGTGTTGTTCGCGCCAGGCCACGATCGCCGCGGCCGTCACCGGTCCCACCTCCGGGAGCGCCTCCAGCTCGACGGGGGTGGCCAGGTTCAGGTCGACCAGGGCGGTCGGCGCGCCCGGCGTCCCAGGAGTCCCCGAGGTGCCGGGAAGGGTCCCCGGGACGCCTGCCCGCGCGGTCGCCGGCCTGCCCACCAGGACCTGCTCCCCGTCGACCAGCAGCCGGGCCAGGTTGAGGCCGGACAGGTCAGCGCCCGGTCGCGCGCCGCCGGCCGCCTCGAGTGCATCGACGACCCGCGCGCCGCTCTCGAGCACGACGATGCCGGGCCGGCGCACCTTGCCCGCCACGTCGACGACGAGCTCGGCGGCCGCGCCCGGGGTCACGTCGCCCGTGCCGGCTGCGGGTGTGGGCGCGGGCGCCGCCGCCGGCGGCACCTCCACCAGGTCCGCGACCGGCGACGTCGCCACGGGCGTCGGCGCCACGGGCGCCGACGGGTCGCCCCGGACGACCCACCAGCAGGTCACCGCCAGCCCGATCGCCACCACCACGGCCACGACGGTCAGCTGGGCGCTGCCGAGCGCCGCCCGGCCGCGCAGCGTCTCCGGCACCGCGCCGACCGCCGCCGGCACGAGCGACCGCGGACGGCGGGCCGCGTGCCGTCCGGGCACCGGCACCGCCGGCGGCTGCCACGCGGGCTCCGGGTCCGGAGGTGGCTCGGCCGCCGCGACCCGGGGTCGGATCCGGGTGTGCTCGCTCGTCCAGTCCGGCTCGGTGGGCGGCGGCTCGGTCAGGGGCGCGGCGTACGGCTCGGGCTCTCGCCCCGGTGAGGGCTCCAGGGGCGGGCCCCAGGCCGGCGGCCGCTCGGCGGCGAGCTCGGCGCTCAGCAGGGCCAGCCGTCGGGAGACGGCCTCCTGGTGCTCGGCGGTGACACGGCGGGTACGCATGCCGGCGACGCTAGGTACGCCGGGCCGCCGCTGCCCGCGGCCGGGCACCGGCTGTGGACCGTGCTGCGCGGCGGCCGGCCTGTGCGCGACAACCGGGCGCCGGCGCCGTACCGCCGACTCCTCAGGGGAAACCTGTGCTTCTCAGGCGATGCTTCCCCTGAGAAGCGCTGGTTTCCCCGGGCCCCGGGGAAACCGGCACGCCACCACCCCGCCCCGACGACCTTCCCGGGGCAGTCCCTCGCTCACCGGGGCAGATCTACCCCGGAAAGCGCAGGAGTCCCCGGTTCACCGGGGACTCCTGCGACGCGAGCCCGAAGACCTCAGGGACGAGGCGCGACGCAGACGGCCAGCATGCCGGGGCCGACGTGGGCGCCGAGGACGGCGCCGAGCTCGCCGCACCAGACGTCGCGGCCCTCGAGCTGGTCGGCTAGCCGCTCGGCCAGCCGGTCGGTGAGGGCGGCTGCGCGGTCGGCGCTGGCGAGGTGGGCGACGCAGACGTCGACCGATTGGTCGCCGGCGGCCTCGGCGGCGAGCTCCTCGAGCCGGGCGAGCGCGCGCTGGGAGGTGCGCACCCGCTCGAGCGACTCGACCCGGCCGTCGCTGATGGTGAGCAGCGGCTTGACCGCGAGCGCCCCGCCGAGCAGCGCGGCGGCGGCGCCGATCCGGCCGCCGCGGCGGAGGTACTCCAGGGTGTCGACGTAGAACAGCGAGGACGAGGCCTCGGCGCGGGCGCGGGCCGCCTCGGCGACCTCCTCGGCCGAGCCGCCGGCCGCGGCGACCTCGGCGGCCGCCAGCGCGGCGTACCCGGTCGCGACCCCCACCTGGCGCGAGTCGACGGCGATGACCGGGACGGAGGCCTCGCGAGCCGCGAGCTGCGCGGACTCGAAGGTCCCGCTCATGTCGCCGGAGATGTGGACCGACACGATCGAGGTGGCCCCGTCGGCGACCGCGCGCTCGTACGCCGCCGCCATGGTCGCCGGGGAGGGCCGCGAGGTGCTGACCGGCGTGAAGGACTTCAGCGCGGCCGCGACCATGTCGGGGGTCGCCCCGTGCTCGCCCTCGTCGTGCACCTGCGCGCCGATGACGACCTGCAGCGGCACGACGAGGAGACCGTGCTCGGCCGCCACCTCCGCGGGGAGGCTGGCGGTCGAGTCGGTGACGACGACGGTGCGTCCGGAGGACACCGGCGAGTCGGCGGGCATGGCCTCAGACCACCACGTTGACCAGCTTCGGGGCCCGGACGACCACCTTGCGGACCGGGCGTCCGTCGATCGCCCGGACCACCGCCGGGTCGGCCATCGCGAGCTGCTCCAGGTCGGCCTCGGAGATGTCGGGGGCGACCTCCAGGCGGGCCTTGACCTTGCCCTGGATCTGGACGACCGCGGTCACGGTGTCCTCGACCAGCAGCGCGGGGTCGACCGTCGGCCAGCCGACGCGGGCGACGGTCGGCTGGTGACCGAGCCGCTCCCACATCTCCTCGGCGGTGTACGGCGCCACGAGGGACAGCAGGACCGCGACCGCCTCCACGGCCTCGCGCACCGCGGGGTCGGCCGGGCCGCAGCCGGAGTCGATGGCCTTGCGGGTGGTGTTCACCAGCTCCATCGTCCGGGCGACCACCACGTTGAACCGGTGTCCCTCGATCAGCTGCTCCACCTCGTGCAGCGTCTTGTGGGTCGCCTTGCGCAGCGCGAGGTCGCCGCCCTCGACGGGCGTGCCGGCCGGGGCCGTGACGTCACCGGCCAGGCGCCACGCGCGCTGGAGGAACTTCACGGCGCCACCGGGCGACATGTCGGCCCAGTCGATGTCGTCCTCGGGCGGGCCGGCGAAGACCATCGTCAGCCGCACCGCGTCGACGCCGTAGGTGTCGATCATCTCGCCGAGGTTGACGCCGTTGCCCAGCGACTTCGACATCGCCTTGCCCTGGTTGATGACCTGGCCCTGGTTGAGCAGCGCCGAGAACGGCTCGACGAAGTCGACCATCCCCATGTCGTGCAGCACCTTGGTGAAGAACCGGGAGTAGAGCAGGTGCAGGATCGCGTGCTCGACGCCGCCGACGTACTGCGCGACCGGCATCCACTCGCGGGCCTGCTCGGGGTCGAACGGACCCTGGTCGTAGGAGGGGTCCAGGTAGCGCAGGTAGTACCACGAGGAGTCGACGAACGTGTCCATCGTGTCGCTGTCCCGCTTGGCGGGGCCGCCGCAGGAGGGGCACTCGGTGTTGACCCACGCCTCCGCGGCCGCCAGCGGCGAGACACCCTTGGGCTTGAGGTCGGCGCCCCTGAGGTCGTCGGGCAGCCGCACCGGCAGCTGGTCCTCCGGCACCGGGACCTCGCCGCAGTCGGGGCAGTGGACGATCGGGATCGGCGCGCCCCAGAAGCGCTGGCGGCTCAGCAGCCAGTCGCGCAGCCGGAAGTTCACCGTGCCGGTGCCGCGGCCGTCGGCCTCGAGCTGCTCGATGATCCGGCTGATGCCGGCGGCCTTGTCGCTCAGCCCGTCCAGCGGCCCGCTGTTGACGTAGGTGCCGTCACCGGTCGTGGCGACGTACGTCTCCTCGGGGTTGCCCTCCTCGTCGGGCACCGCCACGACGCGCCGGACCGGCAGCCCGAAGACCTTCGCGAAGTCCAGGTCGCGCTGGTCGTGCGCGGGGACGGCCATGATCGCGCCGGTGCCGTAGTCGGCCAGCACGTAGTCCGAGGCCCAGACCGGCATCCGCTCGCCGGTGACCGGGTTGACCGCGGTGACGCCGAGGTCGACACCGGACTTCGGCCGCTCGGTGGAGAGCCGGTCGATGTCGGAGGCCTTGCGGATCTCCTCGACGTACGCCGCCAGCGCGGGCTCCTGGGACGGCGCGACGACCTCGGCGGCCAGCTTCGCGTCCGCGGCCACCACCATGAAGGTCGCGCCGTACAACGTGTCGGGGCGGGTCGTGAAGACCGTGACCGTCCGGGACTCCCCCGAGGCCAGCTCGATGTCGAAGTCGACGTGCGCGCCCTCGGAGCGGCCGATCCAGTTGCGCTGCATGGCCAGCACGCGGTCGGGCCAGGTGCCCGAGAGCGCGTCCATGTCGTCGAGCAGCCGCTGGGCGTAGTCGGTGACCTTGAAGTACCACTGGTTCAGCTCGCGCTTGGTCACCTCCGCCCCGCACCGCTCGCACATGCCGCCGACGACCTGCTCGTTGGCGAGCACCGTCTGGTCGTTCGGGCACCAGTTGACCGGGCTGTTCTTGCGGTAGGCCAGGCCCCGCTCGCGGAACTTCAGGAACAGCCACTGGGTCCAGCGGTAGTACTCCGGGTCGGAGGTGTGCAGGCGCCGCGACCAGTCGAAGGAGATGCCGTAGCGGCGGAAGGACTCCGCCTGGGTCTCGATGTTGGCGTAGGTGTAGGTCGCCGGGTGCTCGTCGTTGCGGATCGCGGCGTTCTCGGCGGGCAGGCCGAAGGAGTCCCAACCGATGGGGTTGAGGACGTCGTAGCCCTTCTGCCACCAGTAGCGCGCGATGACGTCGTGCAGCGCCATCACCTCGGCGTGGCCCATGTGCAGGTCGCCGGAGGGGTAGGGGAACATCGTCAGCGCGTAGCGCTTCTCCGCCCCGGGCGCGGCGCTGCCGGCGCGGAACGGGTCGAGGCCCTCCCAGACCCCGCGCCACTTCTCCTGCGCCGCGGTCATGTCGTACGTCGCGGCCTCGTCCGGCCGGCCCGCCTGCTCGCTCATCTGCGTGTCTCTTCCCGTCTTGTGCGTGAGGTGGTCGTCCTGCTCGGTCCCGGTCACGCCCGGGCATGACTGCGCACACAAAAAAGGCCCCTCTCTCGCGAGGGGCAGCCGCGTCGGGTCGTGCTCGTCGACGCGGCTAGGTAAGGAGCAGGGTCCTGCGCATGGCGGCCATGGTACCGCGACCGGCGCCGGGGGTACGGGGCCGCCATGACCGAGACCGACCTGACCGTGGCCGTCACCGGGCCGACCGGCACCTTCGGCGCGGGGCTGCTCCCGCTGCTCGAGGCCGACGAGCGGGTACGGCGCGTGGTGGGCGTCGCCCGGAGCGAGGTCGACCCGGCGGCGCGCGGCTGGGTGAAGACGACCTACCGGCGTGGCGACGTGCGCGACCGGGCCGCCCTGGCGGAGGTGTTCGCCGGGGCCGACGTGGTGGTGCACCTGGCCTTCGCCATCGTCGGCGGCTCGGCCGAGGCGACCCGGGCGATCAACGTGGAGGGCACGCTCAACGCGTTCCGCGCGGCAGCCGACGCGGGGGCCCGGCGGTTCGTCCACGCCAGCTCGGTCGCGGCGTACGGCTTCCACCCCGACAACCCGGTCGGCATCACCGAGGACTGGCCGGTCCGCCCGGCCGACCGGCTCTTCTACGCCCGGGAGAAGGCCGAGCTGGAGGTGCTGCTGCGCGAGGAGGCCGCCGAGCGCCAGGGGATCGACCTCTACCTGCCGCGCCCGCCGATCGTCGTCGGCCCGAACGCCGTCGGGGGCAAGGTGCGGCTGCCGGAGTGGGCCCGTGGCCTCGGTGCCGTGCTGCGGCACCTGCCCACGCGGCTGCCGCCGGTCCCCGTGCCGGTCCCGGACCTCCCCCTGCAGCTGGTCCACGAGTCCGACGTCGGGCAGGCGCTGCTGCGGTGCGTGGTCGCCGCCGGCCCGCCGGGCGCCTACAACATCGCCGCGGACGACACGCTGACCGCGGCGGACGTGGTGCGCGTCCTGGGCGGCGTCCCGGTCCCGCTGCCGGCCGGTCCGGCGCACGCGGCCGCCCGGCTAGCGGCGGCCGTGCCGGGCCTCCCCCAGCCCGCGCAGTGGGTCGAGGCGCTGGCCCACCCGGCGATCATGGACACCACGCGCGCCAAGGAGCAGCTGGGCTGGACGCCCCGGGTCAGCGCTGCCGACGGCCTGCGCGAGACGCTCGGGGTGCGGGCCTAGAGTGCCCGCCATGACCGTCACCGACATGTTCCGACTCGACGGCAAGGTCGCCGTCGTCACCGGTGCGAGCAGCGGCCTCGGCGTCGCGTTCGCCCAGGCCTTCGCCGAGGCCGGCGCCGACGTGGTCCTCGGCGCGCGCCGCGCCGACCGGCTCGCCGAGACCGCACGCCTGGTCGAGGCCGCCGGCCGCCGGGCGCTGCCGGTGCCGACCGACGTCGCCGACCCCGACTCCTGCACCAACCTCGTCGCGCTGGCGATGGAGGAGCTCGGCCACGTCGACGTCCTGGTCAACAACGCCGGCATCGGCACCGCGGTCCCGGCCACCCGCGAGACCCCCGAGCAGTTCCGCGGCGTCGTCGACGTCAACCTCAACGGCTGCTACTGGATGGCCCAGGCGTGCGGACGCGTCATGCAGCCCGGCTCCAGCATCGTCAACATCTCCTCGGTCCTCGGCCTCACCACCGCCGGGCTCCCGCAGGCGGCGTACGCCGCCACCAAGGCCGGCCTGATCGGCCTGACCCGCGACCTCGCCCAGCAGTGGACCGGCCGCAAGGGCATCCGCGTCAACGCGATCGCGCCGGGCTTCTTCGACACCGAGATGACCGAGCAGTACCCGCCGGGCTACCTCGAGTCCCGCCAGGACCGCATCCCGCTGGGCCGCAAGGGCGAGCCCGCCGAGCTGGCCGCGGCCGGGGTCTTCCTCGCCTCCGCCGCGGGCGGCTACATCACCGGCCAGACCCTCGTCGTCGACGGCGGCATGACGATCACCTGAGCCGCTCGCCCCGGGCGTACGCCGCCGGCGGCACGCCCGTCCACCGCGTGAACGCGTGGGTGAACGCCGCCGCGTCGGCGTACCCCAGCCGGCGCGCCACGTCGGCCACCGGCAGCGTCGCGCGCGACTCCAGCAGCGAGCGCGCCAGCGACTCCCGGACCTCCTCGACGAGGGCCCGGTAGCCGACCCCGGCGTCGGCGAGCCGGCGCCGGAGGCTGCGCTCGCTCAGGCCGAGGCCGCCGGCGACCGCCGCCATCGGCGCCCCCTCGGGCAGCCGCTGGGTGACCAGCACCTGCACGTCGCGCGCCACCCCGGTGCGCTCGCGGCGGCGGGCGACGACGTCGCGGCACATGTCCTCGGCGAGCTGCGCGCCGGCCGTCGAGGTGTCGCGCGGCAGCGGCCGGTCGAGCTCGGAGGCGGCCAGGTCGAGCACCCCCAGGTCGGTCCCGAGGGTCCGCGTGGCCCCCAGCCCGCCGGGCACCAGCGAGTCCGCGACGACGTGGATCGCCGTGGTGTCCCGGGCGACCAGGAAGGCCCGCACGTCACCGGGCAGGCCGCTGCCGTCCACGACCAGCCGCACGCGGTCGCCGGACAGCTCCGCGCGCGGCAGCGCGAAGGCGTAGGAGAGGTCGATGAAGCGCAGCGTCACCTCCATGGCCTCGCGGACCGTCCGGCTGGCGAGCAGCGCGTAGCCCAGGACGCCGAACGACGAGGCCCGGTACGTCGCCCCGACGTGGCCGCCCGACCCGGGCAGCAGCCGCTGCAGCGTCCGCACGACCAGCAGCTCCTGCGCGGCGGTCACCTCGCGGCCCGGCACCGCCAGGTCGGCCGCCCGCAGGCCGGTGCCGGCCAGCACCACGTCCGCGCCCACGCCGCGCGCCGCGGCGTACCCCACGAGGTGGGCGGTCCCCGCCGCGGCCCGTGGGAACTCCCAGTCCCGCGCGGCCGGCTCGACGACCTGCACGGAGTGCGCGTCGTCCTCCATGGCCGGAATTATCAAGCACGGTGGGCGCGACGCCTCCCCCGCCACCCCGGCCGCTCCTAGGTTCGTCGCCATGGCAGACCAGCAGGGACCCCGCGTGGTGATCATCGGCGCCGGCTTCGGCGGCCTGGGCGCGGCCCGCGCGCTGCGCGAGCAGGGCATCACCGACATCACGGTGCTGGAGCGCGCCGACGACGTGGGCGGGGTGTGGCGGGACAACACCTACCCGGGTGCCGCCTGCGACGTGCCGTCGCCGCTCTACTCGTGGTCGTGGGCGCAGAACCCCCACTGGAGCCGCCGCTACGGGACCCAGCCCGAGATCCTGGAGTACCTCCGCTCCGCCGCCCGGGACGAGGGCCTGCTCGACCTGGTCCGGACCGGCCAGGAGGTCACCTCCGCGGCGTACGACGAGGCGACCGCGGCCTGGCGCGTCGAGACCGCCGCGGGCGAGACCTACGAGGCCGAGGTGCTGGTCTCGGCGGTCGGACAGCTCTCCAACCCCGCGCTGCCGAAGGTGCCCGGCCACTTCGAGGGCCCGGCCTTCCACTCCGCCCAGTGGCGCCACGACGTCGACCTGGACGGCAAGCGGGTCGCCGTCGTGGGGACCGGCGCGAGCGCCGTCCAGTTCGTGCCCGGCATCGTCGACCGCGTCGGGTCGATGACGGTCTTCCAGCGCTCGGCCCCCTACGTCCTGCCCAAGCCCGACCAGGAGTACCAGGCGCACCACCACCGTCTCTTCGAGCGGTTCCCGGCGGCCCTGCGCGCCGAGCGGCGGGCGGTCTTCTGGCTGACCGAGCGCTTCAACGGCGCCCTGGCCGGCGACTCACCCGGGACCAGGCCGCTGATGGCGGCGATCAAGGCGACGTGGAGGGCGCACCTGCGGGCCCGGGTCAAGGACCCCGCCCTGCGCCGCCGGCTCGTCCCGGACTACCCGCTGGGCTGCAAGCGGGTGCTCTTCAGCAACCAGTGGTACCCCGCACTGGCCCGCGAGCACGTCGAGGTCGTGCCCGAGGAGGTCACCGGCCTCGAGGCGACCGGCGTCCGGACCGCCGACGGTCGCCTCCACGAGGCCGACGTGCTCATCTGGGGCACCGGCTTCGCCGCGACGGAGTTCCTGGCGCCGATGAAGGTGACCGGCCGGGGCGGCCGGGACCTGCACGAGCACTGGTCCGACGGCGCCCGCGCCCACCTGGGGATCACGGTGCCCGGCTTCCCGAACCTGTTCTGCATCTACGGACCCAACACCAACCTGGGCGGCAGCTCGATCATCGCCATGATGGAGGGCCAGGCCGGCTACGTCGCCCGGGTCGTCCGGCGCCTCGCGGACCGCGGGCTGCGGACCGTCGAGCCGACCGCCGTCGCCGCCGACGCCTACGACCGGGAGATGCAGTCGCGACTGGCGACCAGCGCCTGGGCCGGGTGCAACAGCTGGTACGTCGACGGGCCGCGCATCACGACGAACTGGCCGGGCCTGGTCGCGGAGTACCAGGCCCGGACCGCCGAGGTCGACTGGGACGAGCTGCAGCTCGCCTGACCCGCCGACCGCGGCCGCCGGCCGCGGGTCAGCGGTGCAGCGAGCGCGGCAGGCTGCGGTTGGCGACCCGGTTCTCGGCGTCGATCATCCAGGCGAGCTGCTCGAGGCGCTCGATGATGACGTGGAGGATGTCGGCGGAGGTCGGGTCCTCGGCGTCGACGTCGTCGTGGATGCGCCGCGCGGTGCCGGTGACGGCGTAGATCGCGGTCGTGACCAGGTCGACGCACTCGGCGGTGTTCACCTCGCCGTTCGGGAACGGCGGCAGCGAGGTCTGCGCGGCGACCGTCGCGGAGCGGCCGTCGGGGACGACGTACAGCGCGCGCATCCGCTCGGCGACCTGGTCGGAGTACTCCCGGGCGGCGTCGACGACCTCGTCGAGCTGCAGGTGGAGGTCGCGGAAGTTCAGGCCGACGACGTTCCAGTGGGCCTGCTTGCCCTGCAGGTGCAGCTCGATCAGGTCGACGCTGAGCTGCTGCAGGTGCGAGGCGAGCTGCTCGGAGGCGGTGAAGGCCGGCTTGGCGACGTGGGTCCGGTCGGGGTGCAGGAGTTCGGTCATGGGCAGGACGATATCGGCTTTTCTGGATCGGTTCCAGAAAGGAGAGGCTCCCCTAAGCACCGTCAGGCGGGGGCGGGCTCCGCCGTCGCCCGCGCCTTGGCCCAGCGGTAGTCCGCCTTGCCCGACGGGGAGCGCTCCACCAGCCCGACCCGGACCACGGCCCGCGGCACCTTGTAGCGCGCGACGTGCTTCGCGCACTCCGCGAGCAGCTCCTCGTCGGTGGCGGTGGCCCCGTCGGCGAGCTGGACGACCGCGACCGGCTCGCTCCCCCACCGCTCGGAGGGCCGACCCACCACGACGACGTCGCGCACCGCGGGGTGGTGGGCCAGCGCGCGCTCCACCTCCTCGACGAAGATCTTCTCGCCGCCGGAGTTGATCGTGACCCCGTCCCGGCCGAGCAGCCGGATCCGGCCGTCCTCGAGCAGGTCCGCGCGGTCGCCGGGGATCGAGAACCGCTCGCCGTCGATGACCGGGAAGGTGCGCGCCGTCTTGGCGGCGTCGCCCAGGTAGCCGAGCGGAACCCGGCCGCGCTGCGCCAGCCAGCCACCTCCCTCCCCGGGCTGCAGCACCCGCGTCAGCAGGTCGTCGACCACCGTCGTCGCCGGCACCGGCGCGAACGTGGCGGCGTCGGCCGCCATCCCCCTCAGCGACATCGAGCTCATCTGCAGGCCGGTCTCGGAGGACCCGGCCGCGTCCATGACCACCATGTGTGGGGCGAGCTCGAGGAACCGGTCGCGCACCGCCGGCGTCAGCGGGGCGCTGCCGTTGTTGATCGCCGCCAGCCCGGAGAGGTCGTAGTCGCCCCGCTCGATCTCGTCGATCAGCGGGCGCACGACGGCGTCGCCGACCACCGGGATGCTGACCGCCCCCTCCCGGATCGCGGTGCTGAGCACGTCGGCGGCGTCGAGGTGGTCCACGTGGTGGGGCAGCACGATCCTGCCGCCGCCGGTGATGGTGTGGAACGTCGACCACTGGGCGGCGCCGTGCATGAACGGGAGGGCCATCAGCAGCGTCATCCCGCCGCCGGCGGCGCGGGCCGTCTCCGCGATCGCGTCGTACGACGCGTGCGGCTCGGTGGTGCCGAACGGCGTGCCGCCCATGGAGGTGACGTAGATGTCGTCCTGGCGCCAGAGCACGCCCTTGGGCATCCCCGTCGTGCCGCCGGTGTAGAGCACGAACAGGTCGTCGGGCGACGGCTCGGGCATCCCGTCGGGCGGCTCCGGCGTGCGGACCGCATGCTCGTAGTCGACCGCGCCGGGCAGCAGCTCGTTCCCGGACCCGTCGGCGACCTGCACGAGGACCCGCAGCTGCGGCAGCCGCTCGCGGACGGCGGCGACCCGCGGGGCGAACTCCGCGTGGTAGACCAGCGCGGTCGCGGCGGAGTCGGCCAGGAGGTAGGCCAGCTCCTCCTCGACGTAGCGGTAGTTGACGTTGACCGCCGTCGCGCGGGCGCGGTAGCTGGCGAGCATGCCCTCGAGGTACTCGTTGCCGTTGCGCAGGTAGAGCGCCACGTGGTCCTGGCCCGACTCGTGCCCGGCGAGGCCGGCGCGCTCGGTGCGGCAGCCGAGGCCCGCGGCGCGCAGGTGGTGGGCCAGGCCGTCCACCCGGCCGTCGAGCTCGCGGTAGGTGAGCCGCCGGTCCCGCCAGACCAGCACCTCCTGGTCGGGCACGGCCTCGGCCACGGTCCGGAACACCGTCGAGAGGTTGAACTGCTGCGGGCTCATCGCGCCTCCTGGGTGGAACAGGTTGCAGAAACCGTAGAGCACCAGCACGCCGGTGTGACGAGCGTTACGGTCCTGTCCCAGGGACGGAGATGCGGCTTCCTCGTTGAGGGGACGCCGTGGCCGACAGGAGGGGACAGAGGATGGACCGGGTCGAGGACCTCGTGCACGAGGCGCTGTCGGAGTACGCCGTGCAGGGCGACGCCTACCTCGCGCGGGCTGCGGAGCGGCTCTCGCCGGGGCTCGGCCGCTTCGGCCTGGTCGTGCTGATGCGCATCGACCGCTACCGCCGGCTGCGCGAGTGCGACCTCATCGCCCAGCTGCGCGTGCCCACCGAGGACATGTGGCGCCTCGTCGACGACCTGGTGGCGCGCGGCCTGGTGTCCCGGACCGGGTCGCGGCCGCGGGCGGTGCTGCAGCTGAGCGAGCGCGCCGCCGCGTCCCTCGCCGACGCCGCGGACGAGCGGCGCGGGCGGATCCTCGACAGCCTCGAGGAGTTCACGCTCGAGGAGAAGGAGGTCTTCGCCCGTCTGTTCGCGAAGTTCGTCCAGCGCGACGACCTCGTCGTGCGCTCGCTCGACCTCCCGCAGCGCCGCTGACCCCACACGCACGACGCAGCGAGAAGCAGACAGGGCGCGCCTCCTCGCGGAGGAGACGCGCCCTGCTGATCTTCTTCGGTGGAGCTGAGGGGACTCGAACCCCTGACCCTCTGCATGCCATGCAGATGCGCTACCAGCTGCGCCACAGCCCCAAGCCTGTCGCCGTCCGGGTCTCCCCGTCAGGCGGCTCGCAGAATGTTACTCATACGCGTTCCGAAGACGAAATCCGGGTGTCGGTGGCGGTCCGGTTGTAGGCCACGAGCCGCATCGGCGCCCCCGGCTCGGCCTGGTCGAGCTCGACCCACCCGCAGTTGGTGAGCCCGTGCAGCGCGGCCCGCTCCTCCACGGGCCACCCGAGGAGAGCCGGGACGGCGTCGCGGATGGCAGCGCCGTGGGAGACGGCCACCCCGAGCTCGCCGGGGCCGATCGCGGCCAGCAGGTCGCCGACCGCGGCCCGGACGCGGTCGGCGACCGCACGGGCGCGCTCCCCGCCGGGGACCACGTCGAAGTCACCGGTCCGGAAGGCGGCGAACTCCTCGGGCGCCAGCGCGGCGTACTCCTCGTGGGTCAGGCCCTGCCGCTCGCCGAGGAAGTACTCCCGCAGGCGTGCGTCGTACGTCGGGTCGAGCCCGGTCTCCTTCGCGACGTACGCCGCGGTCTGGCGCGCCCGCGCGCTGTCGGAGGACCACAGGGCGGCCGGACGCATCGCGGCGAGGACCACCGCGGCCGCGGCCGCCTGCTGGTGGCCGAGCTCGTCGATCTCGACGTCGAGCTGGCCCTGCACCCGGCGCGCCGCGTTCCAGGCCGTCCGGCCGTGCCGCAGCAGCACCAGCCGGCGGGCCGGGACCTGCCCGACCACGCCTCAGCGCTCGTGCGAGACGACGTCCGCGGGCAGCTGGATGCTCGGGCAGTCGCGCCACAGCCGCTCGAGGGCGTAGAACTGGCGCTCCTCCTCGTGCTGGACGTGGACGACGATCTCGCCGTAGTCGATGAGGACCCAGCGGCCGTCGCGCTCGCCCTCCCGGCGGATCGGCTTGGCGCCGATCTCGCGGAGCTTGTCCTCGACCTCGTCGACGATGGCCTTGACCTGGCGGTCGTTGGTCGCCGAGGCGAGGACGAAGGCGTCGGTGATCGCCAGCTGCTCGCTGACGTCGAAGGCGATGATCTGCTGGGCGAGCTTGTCGCTGGCCGCGCGGGCGGCGGCGTGGACGAGCTCGAGGGCGTGGTCGGTGGCGGTCATGAGTCTCCGAGGGTGGGGTCCGGCGGGTCGGCCACCGGGGCGTCCGGTGGGTAGAGGTCGTGCTTGGCGATGTACTGCACGACGCCGTCGGGCACGAGGTACCAGACGGGTTCGCCGCGGCGGGTCCGCGCGCGGCAGTCGGTCGAGCTGATCGCCAGGGCGGGGATCTCCACCATGGTGACCCGGTCGGCCGGGATCGAGGACAACGTCGCCTCGTCCATCGTGTAGCCGGGCCGGGTGCAGCCGACGAACTGCGCGAGCGAGAACAGCTCCTCGGCGTCGCGCCAGGTGAAGATGTCGGCCAGCGCGTCCGCGCCGGTGATGAAGTAGAGGTCGGCCTCCGGCATCGCCGCCCGCAGGTCGCGCAGGGTGTCGATCGTGTACGTCGGCCCCGTGCGGTCGACGTCGACCCGGGAGACCGTGAACCGCGGGTTGGACGCCGTCGCGACGACGGTCATCAGGTAGCGGTGCTCGGCCGGCGAGACGCCCCGGTCGGACTTCTGCCAGGGGTCGCCGGCGGGGACGAAGACGACCTCGTCGAGGTCGAACCACGACTGCACCTCCGCCGCCGCCACGAGGTGGCCGTGGTGGATGGGGTCGAAGGTCCCGCCCATCACGCCGACGCGGCGCCGGCGCTCGGTCACGGTGCTCAGCTGTGCTCGCGCCCGCCGCCGAAGGCCACGAGGGCGAGCATCATGCCGAGGAGGATGACGAGGGCGACGGCCCCGACGCCCCAGCTCAGGGCGTGGTCGACCTCGTGGTGGGACTCCTCGGCGGCGGCGAGGACGACGAGCGCGTTCAGCATGGGGGCAGCCTACCGGGCGCCCGGCTCAGCGGACGTGCCCGTCCCCCGTCACGACGTACTTGGTCGTCGTCATCTCGGGCAGGCCCATCGGGCCACGGGCGTGGAGCTTCTGGGTGCTGATGCCGATCTCGGCCCCGAACCCGAACTCCCCGCCGTCGGTGAACCGCGTCGAGGCGTTGACCAGCACCGCCGCGGAGTCCACCTCGGCGACGAACCGGCGGGCCGCCCGCTGGTCCTCGGTGACGATCGCGTCGGAGTGGCCGCTGGAGAAGCGCCGGACGTGCGCGAGGGCCGCGTCGAGGTCGGGCACGACGGCCGCGGAGATGTCGAGGGAGAGGTACTCGGTGGCGAAGTCCTCCTCGGTCGCCGGCACGACGCCGTCGTGCGCCGCGAACTCCTCGTCGCCGTGGACGGTCACCCCGCCCTCGCGGAGCGCGGCGACGACCCGGGGCAGGAACGCCTCGGCCACGTCGGCGTGGACGAGGAGCGACTCCGCGGCGTTGCACACGCTCGTGCGGTGGGTCTTGGCGTTCAGCACGATGGCGAGCGCGCGGTCCAGGTCGGCGGCGCGGTCGACGTACACGTGGCAGTTGCCGACGCCGGTCTCGATCACCGGCACCGTGGACCCCTCCACCACCGACCGGATGAGGCCGGCACCGCCGCGCGGGATCAGCACGTCGACGTGCCCTCGGGCGCGCATCAGCGCCTGGACGGTCGCGCGGGAGTCGCTCGGCACCAGCTGCACCACGTCGGCCGGGAGCCCCGTGGCCGCGGCCGCCCCGCGCAGCACCTCGACGATCGCCGCGTTGCTCGCCGCGGCGCTGGAGGACCCGCGCAGCAGCACCGCGTTGCCCGACTTCAGGCAGATCCCGGCCGCGTCCGCGGTCACGTTGGGTCGCGCCTCGTAGATCATCGCGACCACGCCGAACGGCACCCGCAGCTGGCGCAGCTCCAGGCCGTTGGCGAGCGTGCCGCCCCGGACGACCTCGCCCACCGGGTCGGGGAGCCCAGCCACGTCGCGCAGCCCCTGGGCCATCCCGGCGAGCCGCTCGTCGGTCAGCCGCAGCCGGTCGACGACGTTCGGCGGCGTGCCGCCCTCCTCGGCGCGCGCGACGTCCTCGGCGTTGGCGGCGAGGAGCGGCTCGGCGTGGGTCCCGAGGGCGGCGGCCATCGCCAGCAGCGCGGCGTCCTTCTCGGCCCGGGTGGCCAGCGCGAGCGCCCGCGAGGCCTCGCGTGCGCGGATGGCGAGGTCGACGACGTCCTGCTCGGTGGTGCCGGTGCTCATGGCCGGAGCGTAGCCAGGCGGCGCCGGCCGGGCTCCGCCGTCCCGGCCCGCGGTTTCCCCGGGTGACCGGGCGGGCATGAGCCGCCCGTGACCCGCCACCGCTCGGCGTACGCCGCCGCCCTCCTGCTCGCCGGACTCACCGCTCTCACCGCTGGGTGCTCCGGCGACGACGAGGCCGGGCCGGCCCCCGAGGACGCGGGCACGGCCTCCACCTCGGCCTCCGCGACCGCCGGCGCCTCGGCAGGCGTGACCGCCGGCGCGTCGGCCGGCACGACCGCGACACCGGCCCGGCTCGTGGCCGAGCGGAACGGGTCCGGCGCCTCCTGCCTGGAGCGGGTGCGGCGCGGGGACCGCTACACCGTCCACGACCCGACGCTGGTGGCCGAGGGCGACGTGACGATCACGCGGGTCGACGCGGCCCCCTCCGACGGCACCGTCGCGCTGCTGGAGGACCAGCAGGTCGTGACCGTCACCTCCGAGGAGGGCTTCGGGCCCGGCGTCGCGATCGGCGAGGAGTGGCCGATCCGCGGCGACGCGGTGCTGCGCAGGAAGACCGACTGGGCCGCACGAGGCCCGCTCGTCGGCCGCGAGGTCGCCGACGGCGAGCGCATCCTCCCGCTGCTGGGCTTCCGCGTCGCGGCCACCGACGTCGTCGTCGAGGGGGTCGACATCACCTACGAGGGCGCCGACGGCGTCCCGCAGACCGTCCGGGCCGCGGTGGGCACCAGGGTCGCCGCCGGCGCCTGCTGAGCGCGGCCGCCCGGCGCCGTACGCGACAGGGGAGGTCCTCCCGCACCAGGTGCGGGAGGACCTCCCCTGTCGGTCGGTCGAGCCGGAGGCTCAGCCCTTGCGCTTGTTGATCTCCTCGGTGGCTGCGGGGAGGACCGAGTGCAGGTCACCCACGACACCGAAGTCGACGAGCTCGAAGATCGGGGCCTCCTCGTCCTTGTTGACCGCCACGATCGTCTTGGAGGTCTGCATGCCGGCGCGGTGCTGGATCGCACCCGAGATGCCGTTGGCGACGTAGAGCTGCGGCGAGACGACCTTGCCGGTCTGGCCGACCTGGAAGGTGTGCGGCATCCAGCCGGAGTCGACCGCGGCGCGCGAGGCGCCCACGGCCGCGCCGAGCGCGTCGGCGAGGCCCTCGATCGGCTCGAAGTTGCCGCCGGTGCCACGACCGCCCGAGACCACGATCGCGGCCTCGGTCAGCTCGGGGCGACCCGACGCCTTGCGCGGCTGCTGGGCCACGATCTGCGCCTTCTTGGCCGAGTCGGAGATCGTCGCGGCGAACTCCTCGACGGTGCCGGCGGCGCCGACCTCCTCCACCGGGGCGGAGTTGGGCTTGACCGTGATGAGCGGGACACCCTTGGTGACCTTGCCCTTCACGGTGTAGTTGCCCGCGAAGGCGGCCTGCGTGACGACGCCGCCCTCCTCGATGTCGACGGCGTCGGTGATGATCCCCGAGCCCGTCTTGATCGCCAGGCGGGCGGCGACCTCCTTGCCCTCGTAGCCGGAGACGAACAGCACCGCGGCCGGCGAGGTCTTCTCCACCAGCTGGGCCAGGGCCTCGGCCTTGGGGGCCACCAGGTAGCCCTTGATCTCGGCGTCGTCGACGACGTAGACCTTCTCGGCGCCGAGCTGGCCGAGCTTCGCCGCGACCTCGGCACCCTTGTCGGAGGAGCCGAAGAAGACCGCCGAGGCCTCGCCCAGGCGGCGGGCCAGGGTGAGCAGCTCGAAGGTCGGCTTGCGGATCGCGCCGTCGACGTGGTCGACGACGACCAGGACTTCAGACATCTCTCGTTACCCCTCGGTCCTCAGATGAACTTCTTCGACACGAGGAACTCGGTCAGCGCGTTGGCGCCGGAGCCGTCCTCGTCCTTGACGATCTCGCCGGCGGTGCGCGGCGGACGGGCCGTGGTGTCGGTGACCTCGGTCCACGCCACCGACAGGCCGACCTCGCCGGCGTCGACGCCGATGTCGCTGAGCGACCAGGTCTCCAGCGGCTTCTTCTTCGCCGCCATGATCCCCTTGAACGACGGGTAGCGCGCCTCGCCGGTCTGGTCGGTCACCGACATGACCAGCGGCATGGTGGCGCCGATGACCTCGGTGGCGGTGTCGGAGTCACGCTTGATCCGCACCTGGTCGCCCTGCGTCTCCACGACGGAGGCGAAGGTGACCTGGGGCAGGTCGAGGCGCTCGGCGAGCATCGCCGGCACGACCGAGCCGGAGGCGTCGGTCGAGGCCATGCCGCACATGACGAGGTCCACCTTGTTCTCGGCGCCCGCCTTCTCGATGGCCTTGGCCAGCACCAGCGACGTCGCGACGTAGTCGGAGCCCGCGATCGCCTCGTCGGTGACGAGGATGCCCTGGTCGGCGCCCATCTGCAGCGCCTTCCGGACAGCGTCGACGGCCTTCTCCGGACCCACGCACAGCGCGGTCACGGTGGCGCCCTCGTTCTTCTCCTTCAGCTGGAGCGCCTGCTCAACGGCGTACTCGTCGAGCTCCGACAGGAGCCCGTCGACGCCGACTCGGTCCACGGTGTTGTCCGACTCGAACTGCCGATCGGCAGTGGAGTCGGGCACGTACTTCACACAGACAACAATGTTCATGGTGTCGGCCGGGACGGCCCCTCCTGTGCACTCGGATGTGCTCGTGAGGCTACCGCCGCGTCAACATGCACGAAACAGAGGCCGACGGTGGACTACCTCACAGGCCCGAACCCTGGCGCGGCGCCGCTCAGGGGCGTACGACGCGCTCGACGATCCGTCCCACGACAAGCCACGCCACGGCGCCCAGACCCCAGTTGAACAGGGCGTTCTTGGTCTCGGCGTTGCCCCCGTCGAACTGCTTGATCCCGTTGTCCCGGGAGAAGATGCCGAGGTCGACCGCGTCGGCGACGTCGAGCACGAACGAGACCAGCCCGTTGTCCCGGTTGGCGTCCAGGGCCACGCAGAGCGCGCCCACCGCCAGGAAGATCGCGGCGAGCGCGAACAGCGTCCACAGCGCGGTGGCGACGTTCGCCCGCACCGCCTTGCCGCCGGTGAGGCCCTTCTCGCGTGCCATGCCGCTCCCTGTCCGTCGCGCTGCCCGCGCGGTGTCGTCGATCCCGAGGTCGTGCCGACGTGTCCTGGAACACCGTCGGAGGGCATTGTGCACGGCGGGTCCCCGATGTCGGCGACAATGGCGCGGTGAGTCCGAGGATGTGGAGGAGCGAGGGCGAGCGCGCCGCCGTCTGGCCGGGGCGCGGCTGGCCGCTGGGCGCGACCTGGTCACCGGAGTCGACGAACTTCGCCGTGCACGCGCCCCGGGCCACCGCCACCTGGCTGTGCCTGCTCGACGACGAGGGCGGCGAGACCCGGCACCGGCTCACCGAGCAGACCCTCGGCATCTGGCACGGCGCGATCCCCGGCATCGCCCCCGGCACCCGCTACGGCTACCGCGTGGAGGGCCCGTGGGACCCCGCGGCCGGCCTGCGCTTCAACCCGAACAAGCTGCTGCTCGACCCGTTCGCGCGGGCCGTCTCCGGCTCACTGACCGTCGACCCGGCGATCTTCGGCTACACCCTCGGCGACCCCGAGGTGATGAGCCTGGCCGACTCCGCGCCGTACGTCCCGGTCGGCGTGGTCGTCGACGAGGCGTTCGACTGGGGCGATGACCGCCCGATGCGGCGGCGGTGGCGCGACACCGTCATCTACGAGCTGCACGTCAAGGGCATGACCGCCCTGCACGACCGCGTCCCGGAGGCGCTGCGCGGGACGTACGCCGGGCTGGCGACGCCGGCGGTCGTCGACTACCTCAAGGACCTCGGCGTGACCGCGGTCGAGCTGCTGCCGGTCCACCAGTTCGTGCCGGAGCCGGCCCTGGCCCAGCGGGGCCTCACCAACTACTGGGGCTACAACACCCTCGGGTACTTCGCCCCCCACAACGCCTACGCCGCCTCCGGCGACCGCGGCCAGCAGGTCACCGAGTTCAAGGCGATGGTCAAGGCCTTCCACGAGGCCGGGCTCGAGGTCATCCTCGACGTCGTCTACAACCACACCGCCGAGGCCGGCTCGCTCGGCCCGACGCTGTCCTTCCGCGGGTTCGACGACTCCGTCTACTACCGCGTCGCCGCCGGCGACGTCCCCGGCGAGCCGGCACCGGACACCTACTGGGACGTGACCGGCTGCGGCAACACCGTCGACGCGGCCAACCCGTTCGCGCTGCGGATGATCCTCGACTCGCTGCGCTACTGGGTCACCGAGATGCACGTCGACGGGTTCCGCTTCGACCTGATGTCGGCGCTCGCCCGCGTGGACCGTCGCGTCGACATGGGTTCCCACCTGCTCACCGCGATCGGCCAGGACCCGGTGCTGCGGCACGTCAAGCTGATCGCCGAGCCGTGGGACGCCTCGATGGACGGCTACCGGGTCGGCGAGTTCCCGCCGCCGTGGGTGGAGTGGAACGACCAGTACCGCGACGAGATCCGCGACTTCTGGCGCAACCACTCCCCCGGCATCCGCCAGGTCGCGACGCGCCTCGCCGGCTCCAGCGACCTCTACGCCGACGACGGCCGGTCGCCGTACAACTCGATCAACTTCATCACCGCGCACGACGGCTTCACCCTGCGCGACCTGGTCAGCTACGAGCAGAAGCACAACGAGGCCAACGGCGAGGCCAACCGGGACGGCACCGACAACAACCGCTCGTGGAACCACGGGGTCGAGGGCGAGACCGACGACCCCGCGCTGCAGGCGGTACGTCGCCGGCAGGCCGCCAACATGATGGCGACGCTCTGCCTGTCCAACGGCGTCCCGATGATCACCGCCGGCGACGAGCGCGGGCGGACCCAGCGGGGCAACAACAACGCCTACTGCCAGGACAACGAGACCTCGTGGATCGACTGGAGGCCCGACGACGCCTGGCTCGACGTCTACGAGGTCACCAAGATGGCGCTGCGCCTGCGCCGCGAGCACCCCGCCCTACGGCAGCGGCACTGGTTCGAGGGCCGGCCCGCCATCCTCGGCGGCCCCAAGGACCTGGCGTGGCTGCACCCCTCGGGGCGCGAGATGCGGCCCGACGACTGGCACGACCCGGACCTGCGCACGATCGGGATGTTCGTCTCGGGGGCGCCGCTGCGCTCCCCCGGCCCGCGCGGGGAGCAGCAGGTCGACAAGTCCTTCATGCTCTGGTTCAACGCCACCTGGCTGCCCCAGAGCATCGAGCTGCCGGAGAACGACTGGGTCCAGCACGGCACGGTCGTGCTGTCCACCGACGTCAAGCTGCCGGTCGGCACCGAGGTCGAGGCGGGTGACCGCCTCGCCCTCGGGCGCCGTACCGTCGTCGTCTTCCGCGAGAGCTGAGCCGCCGGCTCAGCCCGGCAGCGCCACCACCCCGAGCTCGGCCGGGGAGACCAGCAGCTCGTTGCGCGGCACCACGCGGACGGTGTAGCCGAACGCGCCGGCGTGGTCGAGGACGACGTCGCCGTCGAAGCGGTGGCGACCGCCGTCGTAGCTCTCCGCGACCGTGAGCTCGGTGACCGAGGTGTCGCGCAGCTCGTCCTCGCTGGTCGTGCGGCCGTGCACCAGCTGCACCGCGACGTCGGCCGGGGAGAGGTCGCCGAGCGCGACGAACGCGCGCACCGAGAGGTCGGCGCCCACCTCCGGGGCGTCGCCCACGCCGCTGCTCTCGACGTGCTCGACACGGACGCCGGACCACCCGGTCCGGACCCGCCGCTTCCACCCGGCGAGCTCGGCGGCACCGGCGTAGTCGTCGTTGAGCCGGCGCGCGTTGCCGGCGGCCGGGACGTAGAGCTGCTTGGTGTAGTCGCGCACCATGCGGGTCGCGAGCACCTTGGGCCCGAGCGACTTCAGGGTGTGCCGCAGCATCTCGAGCCAGCGGGTGGGCACGCCCTCGTCGTCGACGTCGTAGAACCGCGGCGCGACCTCGTTCTCGATCAGGTCGTAGAGCGCCGCGGCCTCGAGGTCGTCGCGCTTGTCGGTGTCCTCGACCCCGTCGGCCGACGGGATCGCCCAGCCGTTCTCGCCGTCGTACCACTCGTCCCACCAGCCGTCGAGGATGGAGAGGTTGAGGGCGCCGTTGAGCGCCGCCTTCATGCCCGAGGTGCCGCACGCCTCGTAGGGGCGCAGCGGGTTGTTCAGCCACACGTCGCAGCCGGGGTAGAGCGGCTGGGCCATCGCGATGTCGTAGTTGGGCAGGTAGGCGATCCGGTGCCGCAGCTCGGGGTCGTCGGCCAGCTGGACGATCGCCTGGATCAGCTTCTTGCCACCGTCGTCGGCCGGGTGCGCCTTGCCCGCCATGACCAGCTGCACCGGCCGGTCGGGGTCGAGCAGCAGCCGCTTGAGCCGGTCGGGGTCGCGCAGCAGCAGGGTGAGCCGCTTGTACGACGCGGCGCGGCGCGCGAAGCCGATGGTCAGCACGTCGGGGTCCAGCGCGGTGTCGACCCAGCCCAGCTCGGCGCGGGCGTGGCCGCGCTTCTCCTGGGAGCGCAGCATCCGGCGCCGGGCGTCGGCGACGAGCCGCTCGCGCAGCTGGCGCTTAACGTCCCAGATCCGCCGGCCGGGGATCTTGTCCGCGGCCGCCCAGAAGCTGTCGAGGTCGGCCGGGTCGGCGCCGACGTCCGCGGCCAGCTCGAAGACCTCGCGGGCGACCCAGGTCGGGGCGTGCACGCCGTTGGTGATCGAGCCGATCGGCACCTCGGCCTCGTCGAAGGCCGGCCACAGGCCGTTGAACATCTCCCGGCTGACGTGGCCGTGCAGCTGGGAGACGCCGTTGGCGCGCTGGGCGAGCCGGAAGCCCATCACCGCCATGTTGAAGACCGACCCGTCACCGCCCTCGTAGTCCTCGGCGCCGAGGGCGAGGATCCGGTCGACGGGCACGCCGGGCACCGGGCCGCCCTCGGAGAGGTACTGCTCGACGAGCGTGCGCGGGAACCGGTCGATGCCGGCCGGGACCGGGGTGTGGGTCGTGAACACCGTCGAGGCGCGGCCGACCTCGATCGCGGTGTCGAGGTCGAGGCGGGGCCCGCCGTCGTCGACCGTCAGCTCCCGGATCCGCTCCAGCCCGAGGAAGCCGGCGTGGCCCTCGTTGGTGTGGAACACCTCCGGCGCGGGGTGGCCGGTGATGCGGGAGTAGGCACGCAGCGCGCGCACGCCGCCGATGCCGAGCAGCAGCTCCTGGCGCAGGCGGTGCTCGGAGTTGCCGCCGTAGAGCCGGTCGGTGACGCCGACGTAGTGCTCGGGGTTCTCCTCGACGTCGGTGTCGAGCATCAGCAGCGGGACCCGCCCGACGCTGGCCACCCAGATCCGGGCGACGAGGTCGGGGCCGTCGGACATCGCCAGCGAGATCGTGGCGCGCGAACCGTCGGGCTCGCGCAGCAGCGAGATCGGCAGCTCGTCGGGGTCGAGGACGGGGTAGGTCTCCTGCTGCCAGCCCTCGCGGGAGAGCGACTGCTTGAAGTAGCCGTGCTTGTAGAGCAGGCCCACCCCGACGATCGGGACGCCGAGGTCGCTCGCGGCCTTGAGGTGGTCGCCGGCGAGGATGCCGAGACCGCCGGAGTACTGCGGGAGCACGGCGGTGATGCCGAACTCCGGGGAGAAGTAGGCGATCGACGCGGGCCCGTCAGCGGGGCCGCGCTGCTGGTACCAGCGGTCCTCGGTCAGGTACGCCTCGAGGCTGGCGCGGGCGGCCGCGAGCTGGTCGAGGAAGCCCTGGTCGCCGGCGAGCTCGTCGAGGCGCGCCCGGCCCACGGAGCCGAGCAGCTTGACGGGGTCCTTGCCCGTCGACTGCCACAGCGCGGCGTCGACGCGCTCGAAGACGTCCTGGGTCTCGGGGTGCCAGGACCACCGCAGGTTTCCGGCGAGGTCGCCGAGCGCGGCGAGCGCGGGCGGGAGGACAGGGCGGACGGTGAATCGTCGGATGGCTCGCACGGGACCGACGCTAGCGAGATTCTTTGATCGTTCCAACCGTTTCGTCCCGATCGGCGGTGGACGGGCGGGACAACGGCGGTCGTACCCCGTTCGGGCCGCGCCGGGGTGGGTACATGCCCCGTACTCAGCACCGCCCCTCACACGGCGGCGCGACGACTTGCGCAGCCGTCGCCGCCCGCCACTAGGTTGGAGAAATGGTCGGACGCATCCCCGTCATGAACGTCATGCCCGTGGTCGACCTCGGCCGGCAACCGGCCAAGGCGACCGTCGGCGAGCCCCTGCCCGTGCGCGCCACGGTCTTCCGCGAGGGCCACGACCGGCTCGGCGCCGAGGTGGTCCTCACCGACCCCTCCGGGACCCGCCGGGCGCCGGTCCGGATGACCAAGCACGCCGAGGTCCCGGACCGGTACGACGCATGGGTGACGCCGGACGCCGGCGGCGCCTGGACCTTCGAGATCCAGGCCTGGTCCGACCCGGTCGCGACCTGGCAGCACAACGCCGGCGTGAAGATCCCCGCCGGCGTGGACACCGAGCTGATGTTCACCGAGGGCAGGCTCCTGCTCGAGCGGGTCCGCGGCGACCTGGACGGCAAGGACGCCGCCGCCCGGGAGGTCGTCGAGGCGGCGATCGACGCCTGCACCGACACCTCCCGTCCCGAGGCCGCCCGCCTGGCCGTCCTGCAGTCCCCCGAGCTGGACGCGATCTTCCTCGCCCACCCGCTGCGCGAGCTGGTGACCGTCGAGGGGCCCTACCCGCTCTGGGCCGACCGCGAGCGCGCGCTGTTCGGCAGCTGGTACGAGTTCTTCCCGCGCTCCGAGGGCGCGACCCAGGACCCGGCGACCGGCAAGGTCACCAGCGGGACGTTCCGGACCGCCGCCCAGCGGCTCGACGCGGTCGCCGCCATGGGCTTCGACGTGATCTACCTGCCGCCGATCCACCCGATCGGCGAGGTCAACCGCAAGGGTCCGAACAACACCCTCACCCCCGGCCCGGACGACCCCGGCTCGCCGTGGGCGATCGGCTCCAAGGACGGCGGCCACGACGCCGTGCACCCCGACCTCGGCACGATCGAGGACTTCGACGCCTTCGTCGCGCGGGCCCGCGAGCTGGACCTCGAGGTCGCGCTCGACCTGGCCCTGCAGGCGGCCCCGGACCACCCCTGGGTCGTCGAGCACCCCGAGTTCTTCACCACCCGGGCCGACGGCACGATCGCCTTCGCGGAGAACCCGCCGAAGAAGTACCAGGACATCTACCCGATCAACTTCGACAACGACCCGACCGGCATCTGCCGCGAGGTGCTCCGCGTCGTGAAGCACTGGATGGCGCACGGCGTGCGGATCTTCCGCGTCGACAACCCCCACACCAAGCCGGTGGCGTTCTGGGAGTGGCTGCTCAAGGAGGTGCGCCGCACCGACCCCGACGTCCTGTTCCTCTCCGAGGCGTTCACCCGCCCGGCGATGATGCGCGGCCTGGGCGCGGTCGGCTTCCACCAGAGCTACACCTACTTCACCTGGCGCACCGCCAAGTGGGAGATCGAGGAGTACCTCCGCGAGCTGGCCACCGAGTCCGACCACGTGATGCGGCCGAACTTCTTCGTCAACACCCCCGACATCCTCCACGCCTACCTGCAGTACGGCGGCCCGGCGGCGTTCAAGGTCCGCGCGGCGCTGGCCGCGACCGGCTCGCCGAGCTGGGGCGTGTACGCCGGGTACGAGCTCTACGAGCACGTCGCGGTGAAGCCGGGCAGCGAGGAGTACCTCGACTCCGAGAAGTACCAGGTCCGGATCCGCGACTGGGAGGGCGCCGCGCGCGAGGGCCGCACCCTCGCGCCGTACCTCACCCGGCTCAACGAGGTCCGCCGCCAGCACCGGGCGCTCCGCCTCCTGCGCAACGTCGTCATCCACTCCAGCGACGACGAGAACGTGCTGGTCTTCAGCAAGCACGCCGTCGTGGACGGGGTGGCCGACGACGTCGTCGTGGTCATCAACCTCGACCCGCACGCCACGCGCGAGACGATGGTCCACCTCGACCTGCCCGCGATGGGCATGGAGCACGGCGAGTCCTTCGTCGTCCACGACGAGATCACCGGCGCCGACTGGAGCTGGTCCCAGCACAACTACGTCCGGCTCGACCCCTACCACGAGCCCGCGCACGTCCTGACCGTGAGGAGGACCCGGTGACCGATGCCCCGACGAGCACGCCGGAGCAGACCGACCCGTCCCAGCAGCTGAGCCCGATGGGCCAGGCCCCCGAGGGCGACCCGTTCCCCGACGACACCGCGCGGCAGCCGGAGTGGTTCAAGACCGCGGTGTTCTACGAGGTGCTGGTCCGCTCGTTCCGCGACTCCAACGGCGACGGCACCGGTGACTTCCGGGGCCTGGTCGAGAAGCTCGACTACCTCGAGTGGCTCGGCGTCGACTGCCTGTGGATCCCGCCGTTCTTCTCCTCGCCGCTGCGCGACGGCGGGTACGACGTCGCCGACTACACCAACATCCTCCCCGAGATCGGGACGGTCGAGGACTTCCACCACTTCCTCGACGAGGCGCACAAGCGCGGCATCCGCGTGATCATCGACTTCGTCATGAACCACACCAGCGACCAGCACCCGTGGTTCCAGGCCAGCCGGGAGGACCCCGAGGGCCCCTACGGCGACTTCTACGTGTGGTCCGACAACGACGACCTCTACCAGGAGGCGCGGATCATCTTCGTCGACACCGAGCCGTCGAACTGGACGTGGGACCCGGTGCGCCAGCAGTACTACTGGCACCGGTTCTTCTCCCACCAGCCCGACCTCAACTTCGACAACCCCGCGGTCCACGACGCGATCCTCGACGCGATCGCGTTCTGGTTCGACATGGGTCTCGACGGCTTCCGCCTCGACGCGGTGCCCTACCTCTACGAGCGGCCCGGCACCAACGGCGAGAACCTGCCCGAGACCCACGAGTTCCTCCGCAAGGTCCGGCGCTACGTCGACGAGAAGTACCCCGGCAAGGTGCTGCTGGCCGAGGCCAACCAGTGGCCCGCGGACGTGGTGGACTACTTCGGCGACTTCGAGTCCGGTGGCGACGAGTGCCACATGTGCTTCCACTTCCCGGTGATGCCGCGCATCTTCATGGCGGTGCGCCGCGAGTCGCGCTTCCCGATCTCGGAGATCCTCGAGCAGACGCCGCCGATCCCCCACGGCTGCCAGTGGGGCATCTTCCTGCGCAACCACGACGAGCTGACCCTCGAGATGGTCACCGACGAGGACCGCGACTACATGTGGAACGAGTACGCCAAGGACCCGCGGATGAAGGCCAACATCGGCATCCGCCGGCGCCTGGCGCCGCTCCTCGACAACGACATCAACCAGATCGAGCTGTTCACCGCCCTGCTGCTGTCGCTGCCGGGGTCGCCGGTCCTCTACTACGGCGACGAGATCGGCATGGGCGACAACATCTGGCTCGGTGACCGCGACGGCGTCCGCACGCCGATGCAGTGGACCCCGGACCGCAACGCCGGCTTCTCCTCGGCCACCCCCGGCAAGCTGCACCTGCCGGCGATCCAAGACCCGGTCTACGGCTACCAGGCGGTCAACGTCGAGGCGCAGATGGAGAACACCTCCTCGCTGCTGCACTGGACCCGCCGGATGATCCACGCCCGCCGCCACCACTCGGCGTTCGGCCTGGGGTCCTTCAGCGACCTCGGCGGCTCGAACCCCTCGGTGCTCTCCTACGTGCGAGAGCACGCCCAGGACGGCGAGGACGACGTCATCCTGTGCGTCAACAACCTCTCCCGCTTCCCGCAGCCGGTCGAGCTCGACCTGCGGCGGTTCGAGGGCATGGTGCCCGTCGAGCTGCTCGGCGGGGTGCCGTTCCCGGCGATCGGCGAGCTGCCGTACCTGCTGACCATGACCGGCTACGGCTTCTACTGGTTCCGCCTGACCAGGCCGGACAACCCCGAGGAGGGTCAGCTGCTGTGAGCGAGAACCCGCTGGACCACCCCACCGCCGACCACCTCGACCGGCAGGTCTTCGTCGACTACTTCGAGAAGACCCGCTGGTTCGGCGGCAAGGGACGCCCCTTCGAGGTGACCGCGGTGCACCGGATCGGCCAGGTGCCCGGGTGCGTCGACGCAGGCCCGGCCGTCGTCGACCACCTCGTCGAGCTGACCTACGGCGACGCGGAGGGCGGCACCGAGCTCTACCAGGTGCCGATCTCGCTGTACGCCGACCCCGAGCAGCGGCTCGACCACGCCTTCATCGGCTGGTGGGAGGAGCCCGAGCGGGGCTGGGTGCACGCCTACGACGCGCTCCACGACCGGGAGGCGATGGCCTGCTGGCTGCGCTCGTTCGTGGCCGCCGCCGAGGGTCCGGTCGCCGGGCCCACCGGCCTCACCTTCCACCGCCTGCCCGGGCACGATCTCGACGCCGAGGGCGTCGCCTCGTTGTTCACCGGCGAGCAGTCGAACTCCTCGGTCGCCTTCGGCGAGGACTCGATCATGAAGCTGTTCCGGAAGGTCACCCCCGGGCCGAACCCGGACGTGACCATCCACGAGGCGATGACCCGCGCGGGGTCCACCGACGTGGCCGGGCTCTACGGCTGGATGTCGTGGACCGACCCGGCGGGCGAGGAGTACCACCTCGCGATGCTGCAGCAGTTCCTCCGCACGGCCACGGACGGGTGGGACCTGGCCCTGGCCAGCGTCCGCGACCTCTTCGCCGAGGGCGACCTGCACGCCCACGAGGTCGGCGGCGACTTCGCCGGCGAGTCCGAGCGCCTGGGGCTCACCCTGCGCGAGGTCCACGAGGCGCTGCGCACGCACTTCCCCGCCGAGCGGCGGGGGCCCGAGGCCGCCCGGACGCTGGCGGCCGCGATGCGCGACCGGCTGGACGCCGCCCTCGAGGTCGTCCCGGAGCTGGCCCAGCACGCCGACGCCCTGCGCGCGACGTACGACGCGGTGGCGGGGCTCGACGGGCTGGAGGTCCAGCGCATCCACGGCGACCTGCACCTGGGCCAGACCATGCGGACCGCCAAGGGCTGGAAGATCGTCGACTTCGAGGGCGAGCCGGCCAAGCCGCTCGTCGAGCGCCTCGAGCCCGACAGCCCGTGGCGCGACGTCGCCGGCATGCTGCGCTCCTTCGACTACGCCCCCCGGGTGGTCGAGAAGCAGAGCGTCGACCTCGCCGACGACGACGCCGAGGCCGCCGCCCAGCTCGCCTACCGGGCCGAGGAGTGGGCCCACCGCAACCGCAACCACTTCCTGACGGCCTACGCCGGCGGCGAGCCGACCGACGAGGCGAAGCTGCTGCTGGCGGCGTACGTCGCCGACAAGGCCGTCTACGAGACCGTCTACGAGACCCGCAACCGGCCCGGATGGGTGTCCATCCCGCTCGAGGCCGTCGCACGGATCGGAGCCGCATGACCACGCCCACCACCCCCTCCACCAAGCCGGTCGCCCGCGAGGAGCTCGACCTGATCCTCGGCGGCGGCCACGGCGACCCGCACAGCGTGCTGGGTGCCCACCCGCACGAGGGCGGCGTCACCGTCCGCGTGCTCAAGCCCCTCGCCTCGAGCGTGACGGTCGCCGGCGACTGGGGCGAGACCCGGCTCGAGCACGAGTACGAGGGCTTCTGGGCCGGCGTCCTGCCGGTGGCCGACGTGCCCGCCTACCGGGTGCGCGTGGCCTACGAGGGTGAGCCGGTCGAGGTCGACGACCCCTACCGCTTCCTGCCGACGCTCGGCGAGATGGACCTGCACCTGATCAACGAGGGACGCCACGAGCAGCTGTGGACGGTCCTCGGCGCGCGGGTCCACCACTACGCCGGCGAGGTGACCGGCACGTCCTTCGCCGTCTGGGCCCCGTCGGCGCGCGGCGTCCGGATCAAGGGCTCCTTCAACAGCTGGGACGGGCGCGAGCACCCGATGCGCCAGCTCGGCAGCTCGGGTGTCTGGGAGCTCTTCGTCCCCGGCCTCGGCACCGGGACGGCCTACAAGTACGCCATCCTCGGCCAGGACGGCGAGTGGCGGGAGAAGGCCGACCCGCTGGCGGCCTGGTCCGAGCAGCCGCCGGCCACCTCCTCGCTGGTCTTCGAGTCGACCTACGAGTGGGGCGACGACGCGTGGATGGCCGAGCGACCCGCCAAGCAGCCGGTCGCCGAGGCGATGTCGGTCTACGAGATGCACCTGGCGTCGTGGAAGAAGCACCCCGACGGCCGCTTCTGGTCCTGGGCCGAGCTGGCCGACGACCTGCCGGCGTACCTCGCGGACCTGGGCTTCACCCACGTCGAGCTGATGCCGGTGATGCAGCACCCGTTCGGCGGCTCGTGGGGCTACCACGTGACGTCGTACTTCGCGCCGGACTCCCGCTTCGGCGACCCCGACGGCTTCAAGCTGCTCGTCGACCGGCTGCACCAGGCCGGCATCGGCGTCATCCTGGACTGGGTGCCCGGCCACTTCGCCACCGACGAGTGGGCGCTGGCGCGCTTCGACGGCACCCCGCTCTACGAGGATCCCAATCCGCAGCGCGGGTGGCACAAGGAGTGGGGCTCCCACATCTTCAACTTCGGTCGCAACGAGGTGCGCAACTTCCTCTACGCGAACGCGGTGTACTGGCTCGAGGAGTTCCACGCCGACGGCCTGCGCGTCGACGGCGTCGCCTCGATGCTCTACCTGGACTACTCCCGCGAGGAGGGTGAGTGGACGCCGAACAAGCACGGCGGCCGCGAGAACCTCGAGGCGGTGCAGTTCCTCCAGGAGATGAACGCGACGGTCTACAAGCGCGTCCCGGGGATCGTCACCGTCGCCGAGGAGTCCACCTCCTGGCCCGGCGTCACCCGGCCGACCTCCGCGGACGGCCTGGGCTTCGGCTTCAAGTGGAACATGGGCTGGATGCACGACTCCCTCGGGTACGTCGCGCACGAGCCGGTCCACCGCGCCTACCACCACGGCGAGATGACCTTCTCCCTGGTCTACGCGTGGTCGGAGAACTACGTGCTGCCGATCAGCCACGACGAGGTCGTGCACGGCAAGGGCTCCCTGCTGCGCAAGATGCCCGGCGACCGCTGGCAGCAGCTGGCGAACCTGCGCGCGTACCTCGGCTTCATGTGGGCCCACCCGGGCAAGCAGCTGCTGTTCATGGGCGCCGAGCTGGGCCAGGAGTCGGAGTGGGCGGAGTCCCGCGAGCTCGACTGGTGGCTGATGGACCACCCCGAGCACCGTGGCGTGCACTCCCTGGTGCGCGACCTCAACCGGGTCTACACCGGCTCGCCGGCCCTGTGGGCCGCCGACCACGACCCGGCCGGCTTCCAGTGGATCGACGCCAACGACGCGGGCCACAACACCTTCTCCTTCGTGCGCCGCGTGCCCGACGGGTCCGCGGTGCCGGAGCTGGTCTGCGTGGCGAACTTCGCCGCGGTCCCGCACGAGGGCTACCGCCTCGCGCTGCCCGCCGAGGGGGTGTGGGAGGAGGTGCTCAACACCGATGCCGAGACCTACACCGGGTCGGGCGTGGGCAACCTCGGCACGATCACCGGCGTGGCCGGGGAGCACCAGGGGCTGCCGGCGCACGCCGACATCGTGGTCCCGCCGCTGGCGACGGTCTGGTTCCGGCGCAAGGCGTAACCGCACGGCAACGCGGGAGGAGCGCGGCGGTGACGTCCCGCTGGTGAGGTGCCCGGCATGGACACCTCACCCGCCGCCTCCTCCCCCACCTCCTCCCCCACCTCGGCCCTCGCCTCGGCCCTGGCCCGGCGCGCCGTGCTGCGGGCGACCGCCGCCGGCGCGCTCGGCACCGGCGCCGCGCTGACCGGGGCCGCCGGCTCCGCGGCGTACGCCGCACCCACCAGCCGGGGCGTGACGATCCTGCAGCCGGGCCAGGGGAGGCTGCGGGGCCGCTACGTCCGCTCCCGCGCCGACGAGGTGTGGTGGGGGCACCTGCCCAACCGGACGGCCGAACCGGTCGCCGTGGTGGACTCCGGATCGGTCGTCACCATCGACACGATCTCCCACGAGGGCCTGCTGGAGGACCAGGGCCAGGACCCGCGGCAGTACTTCGAGAGCTTCGGGGTGCCCGAGAAGCACGTCCTCCGCGACGCGGTCGCCGTCGCCGCGCGCGCCGAGCACGCCGGCCCGGGGCCGCACGTGGTCACCGGCCCGATCGCGGTGCGGGGCGCCGAGCCCGGGGACGTGCTGAAGGTGGAGGTCCTCGCCCTGCCGCTGCGCGTCCCGTACGGCGTCATCTCCAACCGGCACGGCAAGGGCGCGCTGCCCGGGACCTACCCCGAGCGGTTCGTCGACGACCCGGCCAACGCGCCGTACGTCAACGAGGGCGGCAACATCAGCGTCTTCGCTTCCGTGCGCCGGACGACCGAGCACGGGCTCCGGGCCCGGCTCCCCGGCGACGTCCCGGTCGGCTTCGGCCTGGCGCCGTTCCTCGGGCTGATGGGGGTCGCCCGCGACACCGACGCGATGGTCGACTCCGTCCCGCCGACCGACGCCGGGGGCAACCTCGACATCAACGACCTGGTCGTGGGCTCGACGCTGTACCTGCCGGTGCAGGTGGCCGGCGCGCTCTTCTTCGCCGGCGACCCGCACATGGCGCAGGGCGACGGCGAGGTCGCGCTGACCGCTATGGAGGGGTCGCTGCGCGCGACGCTCCGGCTGACGGTGCTCCCGCGGGGCAGCCGAAAGGTGCCGCGGCAGGCGTTCGACCACCCGTTCGCCGAGACGCCCGACTTCTGGCTGCCGATCGGCCTCTCCGACGCCGACGGGCCCGAGGGCGGCACGAACGCCACCAGCCTGGACCTGGCCATGAAGGACGCCGTGCAGCAGGCCCTCGCGTTCCTGGTCGAGGAGAAGGGCATGGCCGGCCCGGTGGCCTACGCCTACCTGTCCGCGGCGACGGACTTCCAGGTCTCCCAGGTGGTCGACCGCACCACCGGCATCCACGCCCTGATCCGGAAGGCCGACTTCGGCTGAGGGGCCTGCGGGTGGCCGCCGCGCGGTCACCGGGTGGGTCCTAGGGTGATCCCGTGACCGACCAGCCGACGACCGTCACCACCGTCGCCGAGGGCGTCGCCCGCATCGCCTGGTCCGCCGGGGAGCCGGTCGACGTCGTACGCCGCGAGGTGGCGGCGGCCCTCGTCGGCCACGCCCGCGTGGAGGCCCTGGTCGACCCCGTCGACGAGGACGCCCAGCGCACCGCCACCTGGTCGGGCATGCGCCGCGAGGGGGTGATGCGCGGGGTGACCGTGGAGGGCAAGCCGGTCGACCGGATCGTCTACGCCCGGCTCGCGACCGACGTGCCCACCTCCGAGCCGGAGGGGTTCCGGGCCCTGCTCAACTCCTTCCTGCCGCGCAAGCGCGCCATCGGGCAGATGCTCCTGCGCGACCACGACGACCGCGTGCTGCTGTGCCAGCTGACCTACAAGCAGGACTGGGACCTGCCCGGCGGCGTCGTCGAGGTCGGCGAGTCGCCCCAGGTGGCCGTGGGCCGCGAGGTCGAGGAGGAGCTCGGCCTCCAGGTCCCCACCGGTCCCCTGCTGCTCACCGACTGGCTGCCGCCGTGGAGCGGCTGGGACGACGCGCTGTGCCTGGTCTTCGACGGTGGCGTCCACGACGCCTCGATCACCGACCGGATCGTCAAGCAGGCCCGCGAGATCCGATCCGCGGAGTTCTGCACCCTCGAGGAGGCCGACCGGCTCTGCGCGGACTTCACCGCCCGCCGGCTGCGCTCGGCCGTCGCCAACCTCGGCGGGGGCCCGGCGTACACCGAGTCCGGGCGCGGCTGACGCTCCTCCTCACCGCCTCGTGCTGCTGAGCGCGCGCTCCGGCGCTCGCTGGGCATCACGAGGCGGGCGGGCCGCCGTCCGCGGCCGCCGCAGCGCGACCAGGACCCCGCCGACCAGCAGCAGGCCGCCCGCGCTCTCCGCGGCGTTCGGTGCCTGACCCAGCAGCGCCCATGCCGAGGCCGTCGCGACGACCGGTGCGAGCAGCACCCACGGGACCACCGCGGCCGAGGGGTTGCGGCCGAGCAGCGTGTTGAACACGCCGTACCCCACGAGCGAGGCCAGCCCGGCGGTGTAGACGGTCGAGACGGCGGCCTGCCAGCCGAAGGCGGCGAGCCCGTCCACGACCGCTGTCGGGCCGTCGACCAGCAGGGAGAGGGCCACGAGCGGCACCGGGACGACCACGGCCGACCAGACGGTCAGCCCGAGGCCGCCCGGCACGCCCGACGCGCGGGAGACGACGTTGCCGATACCCCAGGAGAGGGCGCCGAGCAGGCAGAGCGCCAGCGCCGTGAGCGGCACGTGCCCGCCGCGCCCGACCGAGACCACCACCAGGCCGAGCGTCCCGAGCAGGACCCCGGCGACCTGGGCGGTGGTCGGCCGCTCGCGCAGCACCCCGGCGGCGATCACGATCGTGAACACCACCTGCGCCTGGAGCACCAGGGCGGCGAGCCCCGGCGGCAGGCCGGCGGCCATCGCGACGTACAGGAAGCCGAACTGGCCCAGCGACATCGTCGCCCCGACCAGCGCCAGCGTGCGCCAGGACACCTGCGGGCGCCGCACGACCAGGACGGCCGGCACCAGCACGAGCAGGAACCGCACCGCGCAGAAGAGCAGGGGCGGGACGTCGCCCATCCCCCAGTCGATGACGACGAAGTTGAAGCCCCACACCGAGGCGACCAGGGCGGCGAGGAGGCTGTCGCGGCGGTTCACCGGACCAGTCTCGGCACTCGCGACCGTGAAGCACCAGCGACGTGTTGCTCCGGATTATCGGTACGGTCCCTTCATGATCGACCTCACCGCCCTCGCGTCGCTCCGCGCCGTCGCCACGCACGGCTCGGTCGTGGCGGCCGCCGACGCCCTCGGTTTCACCCCCAGCGCGGTCTCCCAGCAGGTCAAGCGGCTCGAGCGGCAGACGGGGGTGCCGCTGCTCGAGCGGGTGGGGCGCGGGGTGGTGCTGTCCCGGCACGGCCGGCACCTGGTCGAGGAGGGCGGCCGGCTGCTCGCCGACCTCGAGCAGCTCGAGGCGGGCCTCCACCGCGGCGCCGGCGCGGTGGCGGGGCGGCTGCGGATGACGGCGTTCTCGACCGCCGTGCGGGGGCTCGTCGCCCCGCGGCTGCGCGTGCTCATCGACGCCCACCCCGACCTGGAGGTGTCGCTGCACGAGTGCGAGCCCTGGGACTCGGTGGACCTGGTCTCCACCGGCCGCGCGGACCTCGGCGTCGTCCACCGCTGGGGCGACGTGCCCCTCGCGGTCCCCGACCACCTCGTGACGACGTCGGTCGCCACCGACGTCGCGGACGTCGTCGTGCACCGCGACCACCCCCTCGCCACGCGGGGCGTCGTCACCCCGCACGACCTGCTGGAGGAGGACTGGGTCGCGACGCCGGAGGGGACGATCTGCCGCCAGTGGCTGCACCGGATGTACGACGGCACCGGCCGCTTGCCGAGGATCGCGCACCAGTCGATGGAGTTCGACTCCCACCTCGCGCTGGTCCGCGCGCGGCTCGGCATCGCCCTGGTCCCCCGCCTGGGCCGTCAGCCGCTCGGGACCGACCTCGTGGCCGTGACGGCCGCGGAACCGGTCCCCACACGCGACGTCGTCGCCCTGCACCGGCGCAGCATGACCGACTCCCCCGCCGTCGCCGCGGTGCTCGCGGCGCTCCGCGACTGAGCCGGCTGACTCTCGTGCGTGGTCCTGACGTGGTGGGTGCGCCAGGATCACGCACCAGTGACCCGGCAGTCCTCGCAGGGGACGAGGCGACCCGGCCAGCCACCCCGCTGCAGCAGGGCAGCGACGGCAGCGGCCGTCCGGCACGCGTCGTCGAGGACCTGGGCGTGGCCGAGGCGGACCGTCCGCCGGTCCCGCCGTACCGCGACGTCGAGGTCCCGCTCCAGGTCCCGTCGACGGGCTGACGGCACGGCGTGCTGCCGCCCGTCCAGCTCCACCACCAGGCCCCACGCGGGGTGGTCGACATCGCGGTACGCCGTGCGGGCGCCGGCGGCGTCGCGCACCTGCCGGCTCCCGGCCGGCAGGCCGTGGCGTCGCTCGACCCGGTGGAGGTACTCCCGCTCGAGTACCGAGCAGGCGCCGAGGGCGAGGTCGTCGAGCAGCTCGAGCAGGAGCCCGCGCCGCCTCACCCGCGGCCTCGAGCGCACCTCGGCGGCCAGCCGCGCGGGTGTCGTGCGGCGCGTGTGGCACAGGTCTGCCAGCAGTGTGTAGGCGTCGGCAGCACTCGGGCACCGCAGCGCCTCCTCGATCGCCGCGTCCTCCAGCCGCAGCCGCGGCGGCGACGACAGCGGGTCGATCCGCGCCGCGAGACGCGTGGTCCGGTGGGCCACCACGCCGTCGACCGGTCGCACCGTCCGCCGAGCGTCCACGGCCACCTCGATCGGCGCCCGCCCCGGGGGGGGCTGGCAGGGCGGAGCGGCGGGTCAGCGCCGCAGGCTCGTGGACCAGGACAGCGGTCCAGGCCCGCTGGTCCCAGGTCAGCGGCCCGGTGTGGTCCACGAAGACCCCCGGGTGCACGCGACTCAGCTCGCGGCGGCGCAGCATCCGCTCGAGGTCGTGCGGCCTGAAGCCCAGCCCTTCGAGCTGCCGCCGCGAGACCACGCCGTCCTGGACGAAGCGCAGCAGGTGCGCGAGTCCCGTCCGATCCGGCTCCGTCCCCACGGACGCCGATGCTGCCGCTGCCCGCCGGCGCGCGCCACCGCCGGAGACGGAGCCTGTGGAGGACCGCTCAGAACAGCGCGGAGGCGAGCGCCTGGCGGCCGCGGACGACCCGCGGGTCGTCGTTGCCGACCGCGGCGAAGAGGCCGAGGAGGTGCTCGCGGGCGGCGTTCCGCTCGTCACCGGAGGTACGCCGCACCAGCTCGACGAGACGGGCGAAGGCGTCCTCGACGTGCCCGCCGAGCATGTCGAGGTCGGCGACGAGCGTCTGGGCGTCGACGTCGTCGGGGTTCGCCGCACCGGCCGCGCGCGCCTCGTTGAGGTCGACTCCCTGGGTGCGCTGGAGCACCTTGGCCATCGCCAGCCCGGCGGCGGCCTCGGCATCGGCCGGGTTGGCGTCGACGAGCTTCTGGTACTCCGCGACCGCCCGGTCGATGTCGCCCTCGCCCAGGGCGTCCTGCGCGGCGGCGTACCGCGGGTCGACCGGCGGCTCCTCCGCGCCGTCGTCGGGGCCGGCGACGGCGTGGAGCGGCTGGTGCCGGCCGGTCATGCCCTGCGCGGTGAGCTGCTGCATGACCTGGGTCAGCGCGGCGCGCAGCTCCTCGATCGGCACGGCGTCCTGCAGCAGCGGCGCGGGCCGGCCGTCGAGCACGGCGACCACGAGCGGGATCGAGGGGATCTGCATCGCCTGGGCGATCTGCGGGGCGGCGTCGATGTCGACCAGGCCGGCCAGGAAGCGGCCCTCGAACTCACCGGAGACGACCGCGAGGTCGTCGGCGAGCTGACCGCTCTCCGGCATCCGGGTGCGGGAGTAGAAGACCAGGAGGACCGGCGCGGTCATCGAGGACTCGATGACGGTCTGGAAGTTCTGCTCGGTCACGTCGACGGCGTACGACGAGCCGCCGGCCGCCGCGGTCGGGGCACCGCCGGTGGGCGCACCGGTGGCGGGCGCACCGGGTCCGCCCGGCCCGGCGGGAGGTGCGGACGGGGCGGGTCGCTTCAACGCCGAGAGGTCGATGGCGCCCGGGCGCGAGAACGGCTGCTGCGTCATGGGCGCAATCCTAGAGAGGACCCGCCAGCCCGAGCTCGACCGCCTCCTCGCGGAGCTCCTCGCGGACGCTCGGGTGCGCGGCGTGCTCGATCAGGCGACGGGCCTGCTCGCGCTGGTCGTGGCCGAAGACCTCCGCGACGCCCTGCTCGGTGACGACCGCGCTCATCTGGAACGACGTCACCGGCTCGTCGACCAGCGGCACGATCGTGGACACGTCCGCGCGCGGGTGCCACGAGCGCAGCGCGATGACGGCCTGCCCGCCGGGGCTGTGCAGCGCGCCGACGATGAAGTCGGTCTGGCCGCCGAACCCGGAGTGGATCCGCGCCCGGATCCGCGAGGCGTTCGCCTGGCCGAACAGGTCCACCTGCAGGGCGGTGTTGACGCTGACCATCGCCTGGTTGCGCGCGATCCGCCCGGGGTCGTTGGTGGTCTCGGTGCGCGCCATCGCGATCCGCCCGTTGCCGTCGACCCAGTCGATGAGCTCCTCGGAGCCGAAGAGGAACGAGGCGGTGATCGGCACCGTCTCGTCCAGCGCCCCGGCCCGCTCGAGGGCCAGCACCGAGTCGGAGAACATCTCGGTCCAGATCCGCAGGCCCCGGCGGCCCACCAGGCCGCGCATCGTCGCGTCCGGCACCGCGCCGATGCCCGCCTGCAGCGTCGCCCCGTCCCCCACCCGCTCGGCGACCAGGGCGCCGATCCGCGCGGAGTCCTCGTCGATGGGCAGCACCGGAGCGTGCACCAGCGGCTCGTCGGCCTCCACCATCACGTCGACGAGCGACTCGTCGAGCTCGGCGTCGCCGTAGGTCCACGGCAGGTGGTCGTTGACCTGCGCGACGACCAGCCCGCCGCGCGCCCGCGCCGCCTCGATGGCGGCGGGCAGCACGTTGACCTCGGTGCCGAGGGAGACCCTGCCGCCGCGCGGCCGCGTGGTGTGCACCAGCACGAGGTCCGGCGGCATCGCGCCGGCGAACAGCGTCGGCACCATCGAGAGGCGTGAGGGCACGTAGCTCAACCGGGGGCTGCGCCGCTGGCCCGGCCCCACGAACGACGACTCGAGCACGACGCCGTCCCGGTCGGGCAGGCCCGGCTGGCCGTTGAGCGCCCACAGCCGGTACGCCGGTAGCGCGGCGTCGAGCAGGCGCAGGGTGTGCCACGGCGTCGCGTGGTTGCCGCTGACGACGACGCGGGGGTTCTCGGGCAGGCGGCGCAGGGCGGTCGTGAGGTCCACGTGCCCCATCCCAGCAGACGGCCGGGAGCCCCGGGGGTCAGCCCACGCGCGGGCCGCGGAGCCCCGAGCGCTGCACGACCCGCTGGATCGCGAGGTCGCGCTGCACCGGCCGCCCGACGTACCGGATGTCGCGCAGGCCCTGGTCCTGCGCCGCGGACTCGAAGCAGAAGTGGCCGAAGCCGAGGATCCGCCCGTGCAGCGGCCGCACGACGGTGATGTCGAGGATCCGGTGCAGCGGCATGGTGGCGAGCTTGGTCGAGAGCACCCCGTGCACCCGGAAGACCCGCATGTTGGTGATCACGAACCGGTCGCGGTGCTCGCGCAGGGCACCCCAGCCGGCGTGGAGGGAGAGGCCGAGGGCGAGCAGCAGCGCGAACCCGGCGAGGTCGATGTGGATGACCGGCACGAAGGCGAGCACGGCGACCGCGAGCAGCCCTTCGAGCATCGGGACGGTGTAGGCGGCCCAGTGGTGGCGCACCTCGTCGACGATGACCTCGCCCTCCTCGCGCAGGAGGTGGCGGCCGATGTCGGGCCCGCCGAGCGGCCGGGGCTGGTGCACCGTCGGCTCAGAGCTCGTCGACGAAGCGGATCACGGCGTCGAACAGGTTCCCGGTCCAGTCGACCAGCTGCCCACCGAGCGACCCGCCGGCGTCGGCGAGGCCGCTGGGGTCGGTGAACATCCAGAAGCCCAGGAAGACGACGACCAGGACCAGCACCAGCTTCTGCATCTGCGTTCCACCTAAAGACGACCGAGTCAGGACATGGCTCGGCGCGATCCTCCCCGACCCCCGCGCGACGGCGGAGGAGGCGCGCCGGTCACGAGCCGCGGGTCACGCGTGCTGCGGCGAGGCGCCGGCCTGCTGGAGCAGCCGGTCGGCGGCCGCCCACGGGTCGGTCTCCCCCGCGGCCACGGCGGCGGCGAGCTCGTCGAGCCCGGCGCGGCCGGCCCGTCCGCCCAGGCCCGCCCAGGTGCGGCGCATCGAGGCCAGGGCGATCGCCTCGACCTCGGCCCGCGCCCGGCGCGTACGACGCTGCTGCAGCTCGCCGGTCTCCCGCAGCCAGGCGTGGTGCCGCTCGATCTCCACGACGAGCTCGGTCAGCCCCTCGCCGGCCTGGGCGACCGTCTTGACGATCGGCGGCGCCCACCCGTCCTCCGGCCGGTCCGCGAGGGCGACCATCGAGCGCAGGTCGCGCCGCACCTGGTCGGCCCCGTCGCGGTCGGCCTTGTTCACGACGTACACGTCGCCGACCTCGAGGATCCCGGCCTTGGCGGCCTGGATGCCGTCGCCCATCCCCGGTGCGAGCAGGACGAGCGTGGTGTCGGCGAGGCCGGCGACCTCGACCTCGCTCTGCCCGACGCCGACGGTCTCGACCACGACCACGTCGCAGCCGGCGGCGTCGAGCACCCGTACCGCCTGCGGGGTCGACCAGGCGAGACCGCCGAGGTGGCCGCGCGAGGCCATCGACCGGATGTAGACGTCCTTGTCACCGGCGTGGTCCTGCATCCGGATCCGGTCGCCGAGCAGCGCCCCGCCGGAGAACGGCGAGGACGGGTCCACGGCCAGGACCCCGACCCGCTTGCCCGCCGAGCGCAGCTCGCGCACGAGGGCGTTGGTCGTCGTCGACTTGCCGACGCCGGGCGCGCCGGTGAGGCCGAGCACCTGCGCCCGGCCGGTGTGCGGCGCGAGCGCCGCCGTGACCTCGCGCAGGCGCGGGGACTCGTCCTCGACGAGGGAGATCAGGCGTGCGACGGCCCGGGCCTCGCCGGCGCGTGCGCGCTCGACGAGGCCCGGGACGTCCGCCTCGGTGCGAGGTGGCACTACTTCTTCGGGACTCGCACGATCAGCGCGTCGCCCTGGCCACCGCCACCACAGAGGGCGGCCGCGCCGACGCCGCCGCCGCGACGCTGGAGCTCCAGGGCCAGGTGCAGCACGACGCGGGTCCCGGACATGCCGACCGGGTGGCCCAGCGCGATGGCGCCGCCGTTGACGTTGACCTTGGCGTCGTCGAGGCCGAGCTCGCGGGCCGAGGAGATCCCGACCGCGGCGAACGCCTCGTTGAACTCGACCAGGTCGAGGGAGGCGGGGTCGATGCCCTCCTTCTCGCACGCCTTCGCGGTCGCGGCCGCCGGCTGCAGCTGCAGGGTGGAGTCGGGGCCGGCAACCTGGCCGTGGGCACCGATCTCGGCGAGCCACTCCAGGCCGAGCTCCTCGGCCTTGGCCTTGCTCATCACGACGACCGCGGCGGCACCGTCGGAGATCTGCGAGGAGGAGCCGGCCGTGATGGTGCCCTCCTTGGAGAACGCCGCGCGCAGCTTGCCCAGCGACTCGGCGGTGGTCTCTCCGCGGACGCCCTCGTCGGTGCTGACGACGACCGGGTCGCCCTTGCGCTGCGGGATGGGGACCGGCACGACCTCGGCGTCGAAGACGCCGTTCTTCCAGGCGGTCGCGGCCTTCTGGTGCGACTGCGCCGCGAACTCGTCCTGCTCGGCCCGCGTCAGGTTGGCGCTCGCGGCGTTGCACTCCTCGGTCAGCAGGCCCATGGCCTGGGAGGTGAACTGGTCGAACAGCGCGTCGTAGGCCATCGAGTCGACCAGCTTGACGTCGCCGAACTTGATGCCCTCGCGGGACTTGGGCAGGAAGTGCGGGGCGTTGGTCATCGACTCCATGCCGCCGGCCACGATGATCTCGGCCTCGCCGGCACGGATCAGCTGGTCGGCCATCGCGATGGCGTTGAGGCCCGAGAGGCACACCTTGTTGATGGTGATCGACGGGACGCGCATCGGGATGCCGCCGTTGACCGCCGCCATCCGGGCGGGGTTCTGGCCGGCGCCGGCCTGGATGACCTGGCCCATGATCACGTACTCGACCTGCTCGCCGGAGACCCCGGCCTTCTCCAGCGCGCCCTTGATCGCGTGGCCGCCGAGGTCCGGGGCCGAGAGGCTCTTGAGGCCGCCGGACAGGCGGCCGATCGGGGTGCGCGCTCCGGCGACGATGACGGTTCCGGACATGGTGCTCCTCCAGCATGGGGACGGCGGCGCCGCGCTCGGCGACGCCCGTTCCGGCGGACACTACCCACGCGTAGGAACCGCCGGAAGACCGTCTCGGACGGGGCCGCGTGAGGCACTCGTCACAAGGGGTCGCGGCCCCTGGTGGGCTCCGCGAGCATGACGGCATGACCGACTCCAGCACCCCGCTCGAGATCCCCGAGCACCTGTTCACCGCCATCGACCACGTCGGCATCGCCGTCCGTGACCTCGACGAGGCGATCGCGTTCTACGAGCGCACCTTCGGGATGCGCCTGGCCCACCAGGAGACCAACGAGGAGCAGGGCGTGCGCGAGGCGATGATCGCCGTCGGCGACTCGGGCTCCCACATCCAGCTCCTCGCGCCGCTGGACGAGAGCTCGACGATCGCGAAGTTCCTCGAGCGCTCCGGCCCGGGCGTGCAGCAGATGGCCTACCGCGTCACCGACGTCGACGCCGTGAGCGCCATCCTGCGCGAGCGCGGCGTCCGCCTGCTGTACGACGCACCGCGCCGCGGCACCTCGGACTCCCGGATCAACTTCATCCACCCCAAGGACGCCGGCGGCGTGCTCGTCGAGCTCGTGGAGCCGGCCGCGGGCGCGGCCCACTGAGCGAGCTCGCAGCACTGTGGTTGAGACGTCCCTCACCAACCCCTAGGCGCGAAGGTTACCGATCGGTATCTTCGCCGCACCCGTCCGCAGCCCCGCCCTTCCCCTGAGGAGACCGCACCCGTGCAGAACATCCTGGACGCCATCAGTGCCGGCCAGACCGGTGACGCCACCAGCGAGGACTTCGCGAACCTGCAGCTGCCCGAGTCCTACCGCGCCGCGACGGTGCACAAGGACGAGGTCGACATGTTCGAGGGTCTCGCGTCCCGCGACAAGGACCCCCGCAAGTCCCTGCACGTCGAGGAGGTCGCCCTCCCCGAGCTCGGCCCCGGCGAGGCCCTCGTGGCCGTGATGGCCTCGGCGATCAACTACAACACCGTGTGGACCTCGATCTTCGAGCCGGTCTCCACCTTCGGGTTCCTCGAGCGCTACGGGCGGGTCTCGGAGCTGACCAAGCGCCACGACCTGCCCTACCACGTGGTCGGCTCCGACCTGGCCGGCGTCGTGCTCAAGACCGGCCCCGGCGTCACCGCGTGGAAGCCCGGCGCCGAGGTCGTCGCGCACTGCCTGTCGGTCGAGCTGGAGGACCCGGCCGGCCACGACGACTCGATGATGGACCCGCAGCAGCGGATCTGGGGCTTCGAGACGAACTTCGGCGGCCTGGCGCACATCGCCCTGGTCAAGTCCAACCAGCTGCTCGCCAAGCCCGCCCACCTGACGTGGGAGGAGGCCGCCTCGCCCGGTCTCGTCAACGCCACGGCGTACCGGCAGCTGGTCTCGAAGAACGCCGGGCAGATGAAGCAGGGCGACAACGTCCTCATCTGGGGCGCCTCCGGCGGTCTCGGTGGCTTCGCGACGCAGTACGCCCTCAACGGCGGCGCCAACCCGATCTGCGTGGTCTCGAACGAGGAGAAGGCCAAGATCGTCCGCTCGATGGGCGCGGAGATGGTCATCAACCGCTCCGAGGAGAACTGGCAGTTCTGGAACGAGGACAACACCCGGCAGAACCCCAAGGAGTGGCAGCGCCTCGGCAAGCGGATCCGTGAGCTCACCGGCGGCGAGGACATCGACATCGTCTTCGAGCACCCGGGCCGCGAGACCTTCGGCGCATCCGTCTACGTCACCCGCAAGGGCGGCACCATCACCACCTGCGCCTCGACCACGGGCTTCATGCACGAGTACGACAACCGCTACCTGTGGATGAACCTCAAGCGGATCGTCTCCAGCCACTTCGCCAACTACCGCGAGGCGTACGAGGCCAACCGCCTCATCGCCCAGGGCAAGATCCACCCCACCCTGTCGAAGACCTACAACCTCGAGGACGTCGGCCAGGCCGCGCTCGACGTGCACCACAACAAGCACCAGGGCAAGGTCGGCGTCCTGTGCCTCGCCCCGGAGGAGGGTCTTGGCGTCCGCGACACCGAGATGCGCGCGAAGCACGAGACCGAGATCAACCGGTTCCGAGGGGTCTGAGACCTCCTTCGGAGCCCCCTCCTGAAGCCGTCACCCCGGCACCGGCGCGTCCGGTGCCGGGGTGCGGCGTCTCAGGTGGATCGTGGAAGATGGGGGCTCGGCCGTCACCACCGCGATCGACCAGAGGATGAAGCTGATGAGCGACCAGGGTCTGTCCATCTTCAACAACGACCCGGAGCGCGAGCCCGCCGACGTGGAAACGACGGACGAGACCACCCAGGTGATGCCGGTGGTCCCGGCGGACGACGCGGCCGCCTCGCGGCCCACGCCCCCGGCACCCCAGGCGGCCCAGGCTCCCCAGCCCGGCCAGCGGACCCAGCAGCGCCCCGCCGTGACGCGGGCCCCGGCGGGCCGCCCGGCGACGCCGCCGCCCGCCCCCGTCGCCGCCGACTTCCCGGTCGTGCGGCGCGGTGGCTACGACCGCGACGCCGTCGACCAGCGCTTCCGCGGCCTGCTCGCCGACCAGGCCGAGCTGACCTCCCGCATCGCCGAGGCCGAGCGCCGCGCCACCGACCTCGAGGCCCAGCTCGTCGCGGCCCGCGAGGAGCTGCGCGAGTACGAGCAGCCGTCGTACGCCGGCCTGGGCGGTCGCGCCTCCGCGATGCTCCGGCTCGCCGAGGAGGAGGCCGACGAGATCCGCGCGGTCGCGAGCCGCGACGCCACCGACATCCTCGAGCAGGCCAACCGCGACGCCAAGGCGATCCGCGCCGACGCCTCCCGCGAGGCCGAGGACATGCGCATGGTCCAGCTCAAGGAGCTCGACGAGATGCGCAGCCGCTCGATCGCCGACGCCGAGCAGGAGCGCGCGCTCGCGCGCGGCGAGGCCGAGGACCTGCTCGCGTCCGCCCGCCGGGAGGCCGACCAGCTGCGCCTGGCGGCCACCCAGGAGACCACCGAGATGCGCACCTCGGCGCAGCGCGAGGTCGAGCAGGCCCGTGCCGCCGCCGACCGGGAGGTCCAGGAGGCCCGCCGCGCCCTCGCAGTGGAGAAGGAGCGCCTCGCCCGCGAGGCCACCGACCACCACAACAACGCGACCGCGGAGACCCGACGACTCGTCGAGGAGGCCGAGGCCCGCGCCGCGGCCGCCGAGGAGCGGGCCCGCCAGGCGACGCAGCAGGCCTCCGAGCACCGGGCGACCGCCCAGTCGGAGTCCGAGGCCCTGCTCGCCCGGGTCCGCCGCGAGGCCGAGCAGATCGTCGCCTCGGCCCGCACCCAGGCCGAGTCGATCACCTCGACCGGGCACGCCGAGGCCGAGCGCGAGGCCGCTGCCGTGCGCGCCGAGCTCGACCGCCTTACCAAGCGCCGGGACGCGATCGTCGCCCAGCTGGCCTCCCTGCGGGACGTCGTCGCCGGGTTCGGCGAGGACCAGTCGTGACCCCAGGCCCCCAGGGGGTCACCGAGGAGGATGACGGGCGGGCCGCGCTGCGGGTCGACGAGCCGGAGGGGCCGCCGCCCGCGGCGCCCGCTGGCCACGCGGCTGACCAGGACGAGGCCTACCTCGGCGAGCTCGGCGCGCCGCTGCGCCGCTCCCCGTTCGTCGTCGGCTTCTTCGGCGGGCTCGGCGTCTTCATCGCCTGGTGGCTCGGCGACCTCGTCGTCTCCATCGGACCGACGCTCATCCTCGTCGTGGTCTCGATGTTCCTCGCGGCCGGCCTGGACCCGGCGGTGCGGTTCTTCGAGAGCCGCGCCGGCCTGCGCCGCTCCTGGGCTGTGCTCGTGGTGATCATCGGCGTCATCGCCGCGCTGTCGCTCTTCGTCGTCGCGATCGTGCCGGTGATCAGCGACCAGGTCGCCTCCCTGAGCAGGAACGCCCCCGACTGGCTCGACAGCCTGCAGGAGAACAGGCGGGTCCAGGAGCTCGACGAGAAGTACGGCGTGATCGACAAGGTCCGCGAGTACGTCGCCGCCGGCGACTACGCCAGCGGCATCTTCGGCGGCGTCCTCGGCGTCGGCCTGGCGGTGCTCTCCGCGCTCGCCAACACCTTCATCGTCACGGTCCTGACGCTCTACTTCCTCTCCTCGCTCAAGACCACGAAGGGCGCTCTCTACCGCCTGGCCCCCGCCTCGCGCCGCGAGCGGGTCACGCGGCTCGGCGACCGTGTCATCGAGGGCGTCGGCGGCTACGTCTCCGGTGCCTTCATCGTCGCCCTCTGCGCCGGCCTGTCCTCGCTGGTCTTCCTGTTCGTCGTCGGGCTGGGCGAGTACGCCGTGGCGCTGGCGTTCGTCGTGGCCCTGCTCGACGTCATCCCGATGATCGGCGCGACCATCGGCGCGGTGCTCGTGACCGCCATCGGCTTCGCCACGGAGCCCAAGATCGGCATCGCCTGCGCGATCTTCTACCTCATCTACCAGCAGGCCGAGAACTACCTGATCTACCCGCGCGTGATGTCGCGGGCGGTCGACGTCCCCGGTGCGGTCACCGTGATCGCGGCGCTGGTGGGGGCCGCGCTCCTCGGCGTCGTGGGCGCCCTGCTCGCGATCCCGACCGCCGCCGCCATCCTGATGCTGACCCGCGAGGTCGTCGTCCGGCGGCAGGACGCCCGCTAGGCCGGTCCCCCGGTCACGCGGGGGTGGGCTCGGCGCGGACGGTCTGCCGCTCCCCCAGCTTGACCCCCACGACGCCGGCGAGGACGAGCAGTCCGCCGACGAGCTGCACGGGACGCGGGAGCTGGTCGAGCAGCAGCCAGGCGAAGAGCACGCCCGCGACCACCTCGAGCAGCGCCACGAACGACGCCAGCCGCGAGCCGAGGCGCCGGCCCGCGGCGATGCCGGTGCAGTAGGCCACCGCCGCGGTGACGACGCCCAGCAGCAGCAGCGGCGCCCACCAGGCCACCTCGCTGTCGGCGTAGGTGACCACGTCGGTGCTGGCCCGCATGGGCAGCACGCCGACGAGCCCCAGGACGCCGAGCACGAGGGTGCCGACGACGAGGCCGCCGGCCGCGAGCGCCAGCGGCGGCAGGCCGGTCGAGGCGTCCGCGGAGATGAGGAAGTACGACGCCGCGCCGACCATCGCCGCCAGTGACCACGCCACGCCGACCGGGCTGAGGTCGGCGCCCGAGAGCAGGTCCAGGACGAGCACCAGCCCGAGGGCGGCGACGCCCGCGCCGGCCAGCGTGAGCGGACCGGGCCGCTGCCCGTGCCGCAGCCAGAGCCACACGACGACCGCGGCGGGCGCGGTGTACTCGATCAGCAGGGCCGGCCCGACCTGCATGTGCTGGACGGCCGAGAAGTAGCAGAACTGCGCCCCCGCGACGGCCAGCGCGCCGTACAGCACGATCGTGGCGGCGTTGCGGCGCAGCACCTCCCAGCGCCCCTCGAGCGCCCACAGCCCCAGCGGGAGGACGACGAGCGCGGCCACGCCCACGCGGACCAGGACCGTGGCCCCCGCGGACCAGCCGGCGTCGAGCAGCCCGCTCGCCAGCGCGCCGGAGAGTCCGAAACTCAGCGCCGAGACCACCGCGAACGACAGGCCGCCGGCCAGCCGGGTGCCGCTCGCGACGAGGGGCGTGTCATTGGTCAAAGCGCTCATGACCCATGACGCTACGTGCGCCGCTGGTAATCTGTCAACGTGGTTTTCGCTCATGACACCGAGACCTCACTGATCGCGGCGGTCACCCTCGTCAACACCGCCGAGCCGCCGGACACGCTGGAGACCGTGGCCGAGCTCGACGCGTTCTACGAGCGGTTCGAGTACACCGGTCGGCACGAGCGCACCCGTGCCGAGCTGGAACAGGTCCGGGCCCTGCGGCCGACGCTGCGCGAGCTGCTCACCGCCGACCGGGACACCGCCGCCGACCTGGTCAACTCGATGCTGGCCGACGCGCGTGCCCTCCCCCGGCTCGTGCGCCACGACCGGTTCGACTGGCACCTGCACGCGATCACCTCGGACGCACCACTGGTCGCCCGGATCACCGTCGAGACCGCGATGGCGATGGTCGACGTCATCCGCGCCGACGACCTGGGCCGGCTCGGCGTCTGCGCCGACGACGGGTGCGGCGGGCTCGTGCTGGACCTCTCGCGCAACCGCTCGCGCCGCTTCTGCTCGACCGCGTGCGGCAACCGCAACGCCGTGGCGGCCTACCGCGCCCGCCAGGCCGCCGACGGCTGACCGCGGGACCCGGCGACGACGGCCGGGGTCAGCAGAAGCGCCGGACGCCCTTCGGGCTCACGTCGAGGTCGCGGAGCACCATCGGGAGCCGGTCGCCCCACTGGCGGCAGCCGCGGCGGAAGTCCTGGCGGCGGTACTCGACCGCCACGACCCGCCGGCCGTACGCCGCGACGTACGCGCCGCACTCGCGGTAGCGCGAGCACTCCTCCGTCACGGCGAAGTCGAAGCCGATCCGGCTCCCGTCGAGGCCGGCCAGGTTCTTCTGCCCGACCGCGAGGCCGGCCTCGTGCGCCTCGGCGACCACCAGGCGCGCGTAGGCGAGCGCCTGCCGCCGGCTCAGCAGGCCGCCGCTGCGGGTGAAGGAGTCGAGGTTGTCGTACTCGACCGCCTCGTAGCCGTCCGCAGCGCACCGGTCCACCCAGCGGCCGACGATCCGCGCGAGCGCCGCGCGCTTGGCCCCGGTCCGCAGGTCCAGCAGCCACTCGCCCCAGGCCTCGTCGACGACCGGCTCGCCCTTCGAGCGGAGCACGAGGTGCATCCGCTTCTTCCACGACCGGTGCTCGTCGGGCTGGGTCTGGAAGGCGTTGACGTAGCAGACGTCGTAGCGCCCGGCGGGCTCGGCACGGCGGTCGCGCACCACGATCCCCACGCGCGCGGGGACCGGTCGTGCCCCGCCGAGCTGGTAGTCGGCGTCCGTGCCGACCGGGAGCGGGGCGATGTCCGGAGCCGCCTCCGGGGACGGGGCGGGAGCCGGGTCGGGAGCCGCCGCGGCCGGGCCGGTCAGGAGCGCGAGCCCGAGCGCGAGGGCGAGCAGCCGCAGGAGGATCGTCACGGCGCTCAGAAGTCGAAGCCGTCGAACATGTCGCCGATGCCGTCGCCGATCGAGCCGAGGCCCTCGCCGAGCCCCTCCCCGATCTCGCCCAGCGCGTCGAAGCCGCCGAACGCGCCGAACATCAGGCCCATGAACATGAAGTCCATCGCGGCGAAGCTGCCGAAGTAGCCGGCGGCGTAGGGCTGGTAGGCCCGCCCGCCCTGCCAGTACGGCACGCGCTGGCAGCCGACCATGACCTGACGGATGTCGGGGGCGGCACCGACCTTGACCCGCTCCGCGTCGAGCGCGCAGGCCGGCACGTCGCGCCGGGCGCCGCCGGGCGGGGTCCACGGCACGTCCTCGACCGACAGCCCGTGGCGGGGGTCGAAGAAGCACGGCGGCCGCCGCGCCGGGAGCGGCTCACCGGCCACCCGCGCGCGGACGCACGCCATGGCGTACTTGCCGTCCTCGAGGATCTCGGTCACGTGCTTGATGTCCTCGGGCCGGGTCAGCCGGTCGGCCGCGGTCTTGGCGGCCTCGTAGGAGTCCAGCGCACGCTGGTAGTCCGAACGGGCACCCGCGTCGAGCGGCTGCCCGGCCAGGTCGGCGTCGAGCTCCTGCAGCTCCACGCCGAGCGCGGTGATGTCCTCGGAGGCCAGCTTCCGGACCGGCTCGAGCTCGGCCTGCTGCCGCTCGAGCTCGCGGGCCTGCTTGCGCCGGCTCGAGACGCCCACGGCGACGAGCACCACCGCGAGCAGGACGAGGATGACCAGCAACTCTGCCATGACCCCAGCCTACGTACTCCGCGGTCGCGGCTCAGGCCGGCGCCGGGGCGGCGCGGTCCTCCTCCGTCCCACCGGGCTGCGGCTCGTCGTCGTCGGCCGTGAGCGGCTGGGCGATGCTCTCCAGGGACTTGCCCTCGGCGCGCACGCCGAGGAAGGCCTCGACGATGCCGCCGGCGATCATCAGCGCCGCGCCGATGAAGTAGCCGATGGCGATCTTGGTGATGTCGCCGCTGTCGGAGGCGCGCTCGATCAGCCAGCCGAAGAGCAGCGGGCCGGAGATGCCGCCGGCGGCGGTGCCGATGGCGTAGAAGAACGCGATGCACAGCGCGCGCGTCTCCATCGGGAACACCTCGCTGGCCGTGAGGTACGCCGCGCTGGCCCCGGCGGAGGCGAAGAAGAAGATGATCGCGCCCATCAGCGTCAGCGTGGTGGCGGTGAACCCGTCGAGGAAGAAGCCGGTCACGCCCAGCAGCACGCCCGAGAGCACGTAGGTGAACGTGATCATCTGGACCCGGCCGATCGAGTCGAACAGCGGGCTGAGCGCCAGTGCGCCGACGAAGTTGCTGACCGCGAAGATCGCGAGGTACCACCCGGTCTGCTCGACGTCGAGGAACGTGGTCAGGGTGTCGCCGTAGGTGAAGAAGAAGGCGTTGTAGAGGAACGCCTGGCCCACGAAGAGCGAGAAGCAGACGATCGTGCGCTTCGGGTAGAGCGTGAACACCGTGCGGGCGATCAGGCCCATGCCGATCGACTTCCGCTGCCGGATGGTGATCGTCTCCGAGACCGGGTCGAGCCGCTTCCCGCTCTCCTCCTCGACGGTGTGCTCGATGCCGCGGACGATGTCCTCGGCCTCGTCCTCGCGTCCGTGGATGAACAGCCAGCGGGGGCTCTCGGGCACGTGCCGCCGGACGACGAGGATGCCGACGGCCAGGATGCCGCCGAGCCCGAAGGCCAGCCGCCAGCCCCACTGGGCGTCGATCACGTTGGGGTCGAGCAGCGGGATGGTGAGCAGCGACCCGCCGGCCGCGCCGATCCAGAAGGAGCCGTTGATGGCGACGTCGACCCGGCCGCGGTACGGCGCCGGGATCAGCTCGTCGATGGCGGAGTTGATGGCGGCGTACTCCCCGCCGATGCCGGTCCCGGTGAAGAACCGGGCGATGAAGTACCACAGCGGGTTCGGCGCGAACGCCGTCGCGACCGTCGCGACGGTGTAGACCGCCAGGGTCAGCAGGAACAGCTTCTTGCGACCCAGCCGGTCGGTGAGCTGGCCGAAGAACAGGGCGCCGAGGCAGGCACCGGCGACGTACACCGCGCCCGCCAGGCCGACGTCGAAGTTGCTGAGCCCCAGGCCGGTGTCACCGTCCTTGAGGGCGTCGGACATCGACCCGACGATCGTGACCTCGAGCCCGTCGAGGATCCACACGGTGCCCAGGCCGATGACGACCATCCAGTGCCACCGGGCCCACGGGAGCCGGTCGAGACGCGCGGGGATGTCGGTGGTGATCCGACCGGTTTCGACTGCCATGCCGCCGCATGTACCCATGGCACGATCGCTGCATGAACGACCTCACGGAGCCAGGAGTTCCCGCCGGCCGGACAAGGTTGGAGGTGGACCGGCTGGTCGCGGCGACCCCGCCCGAGGTCTTCTCGGTCCTGTGCGACCCGCAGGGGCACGTCGCGATCGACTCCTCGGGCATGCTGCAGGGCGCGACCGGGGAGCCGGTGCGCGCCGCGGGTGACACGTTCGTCGTGCACATGGACCGCGAGGCGCTCGACGACCTCCCCGAGATGGGGCGGTACGACGTCACCGTCACGATCCGCGACCTGGTCCCGGACCGGCACGTCTCGTGGACGGTCCTGGGCCGGGTGCGGCCTCAGATCGGGCACGTCTACGGCTACCTGCTCGAGCCCGCCGAGCTCCCCGACGGGACCGCCGGCACCCGCGCCACGTCGTACTACGACTGGAGCGACATCCACCCCGACTGGCGGGCGGCCGGCATCTTCCCCGTCATCTCCGAGGCGGCGCTGCGGGCCACCCTGGGCATCCTCGACCGCACCGTCCGCCGCGGCTACCCGAGGGGCTGACGTGCGCGTCGAGGTCCTCTCCGTCGAGCGTCTGGTCTTCGACGACGGCACTCCCGTGCGGGCGGCCTCGGCCCTCGTCGAGCACGACGGCGGCTGGCTGGTCGCGCAGGACGACGCCACCCACGGCGCCCTCGTCCGCGACGGGGAGGTCCGGCCGGTGCGCCTGCTGCCCCCGGTCGAGGGCCACGACCGGTTCTCCGAGGCCGAGGGCACCAAGCACCTCAAGCCGGACCTCGAGGCGGCCTGCCGCACCGCGGCCGGGGCCCTGCTCCTCGGCTCCGGCTCCACGCCGGCCCGGACGCGGGCGGTCCTGGTCGAGCCGGCCGGGGCCGTGCACGTGGCCGACCTCGCGCCCGTGCACGCCGCGGTCCGCGCCGAGCTGGGCCTGGCTCCCGGCGAGCTGAACCTCGAGGGCGCGTGCGTCGTCGACGACCGGCTGCGGTGGTTCCAGCGGGGGCTGCCGGCCACCGGTGTCCCCGCGGCCTGGGTCGACCTGGACCTCGACGCGCTGGTGGCCGCCGTGCTCGGCGGCGGCGCGGTGCCCGCCGGCCTGCTCGGGACCGGGGTGCTCGACCTGGGCGCCGACCTCGCGGTCACCGACGCGGTCGTGCTCCCCGACGGCGGGGTGCTGGTGAGCGCCGCGGCGGAGGACAGTGCCGACACCTACGCCGACGGGCCGGTGGGCTCCGCGGCCCTCGCGGTCCTGGACGGGACCGACGTACGCGCACTGGTGCCGCTGCCGCCCGTCGAAGGCGCCGTGGTCAAGGTCGAGGGCGTGGCGCTGGAGTCCTGGTCGAGCAGCGGCGAGGGCGGGCGGCTCGTGGCCACCGTCGACGCCGACGACGTCGACGTGCCCTCGCTGCTGCTGCGCCTGGAGGTCAGCGGGGTGCCGCGTCAGCGGGCGTAGTCGTGGAAGCCCCTGCCGGTCTTGCGGCCCAGGTGGCCGTCGGCGACGAGCTTCTCCAGCGTCGGGGCGGGGGCGAACCCGTCGTGGCCGAACTCCGCGTGCAGCTCCTGCTCGATCGCCAGCGACACGTCGTTGCCCACCACGTCCAGCAGCTCGAAGGGACCCATCGGGAAGCCGACCTGCTCCTTGATCGCGGCGTCGATCTCCTCGAGGGAGGCCGCGCCCGACTCGTGCAGCTTGACCGCGTCGTTGAGGTAGGGGAAGAGCAAGCAGTTGACGATGAACCCGGCCCGGTCCCCGCACGACACCGCGACCTTGCCGACCTTCGCGCACAGCGCCCGCACGGTCTCGTCGACGTCGGCACCGGTCTGCTCGGTGGTGACCACCTCGACCAGCTTCATGACCGGGGCGGGGTTGAAGAAGTGCATGCCGATGACCGCCTCGGGGCGCGAGGTGGCCGACGCGCACTCGGCGATCGGGAGGCTCGAGGTGGTCGTCGCCAGGATCGCGCCCGGCTTGCAGATCCGGTCGAGGTCGCCGAAGAGCTCCTTCTTGACCGACAGCTCCTCGGCGATCGCCTCGACGACGATGTCGGCGGTGGCGAGCGCCTCGCGGGAGGTGGCGCCGGTCAGGCGGGCGAGCACGGTCTCCTTCTCGGACTCCTCCAGCTTGCCCTTGGAGACGAGGCGGTCCAGGGACTTCGCGATCGCGGCCTGGACGCTGGCGACCTTCTCCTCCGAGCGGCCGACGTAGACGACGTCGTACCCCTTGGCGGCGAAGACCTGGGCGATGCCCGAGGCCATCGTGCCGGTGCCGACGACCCCGACGGTGGAGATCTCGTGGCGCACCTGCGGCTGCGCCTGCTCGCCCCCGGCGGCGGCCTCGGCGAGGGTCGAGCCCTCGGCGGCCAGCTTCTCCAGCAGGTCGGCCGGCCGGTGCAGCGGGTCGCCGGTCTCGGCGTACCGCTCGGCGAGCCCGTCGCGGACCGTCGCGGCTCCCATCTCGTCGACCGTCGCCAGCGGGCCCTGCGGGTAGCCGCAGCCGAAGCGCATGCCGGCGTCGATGTCGGCGGCCGAGGCGTACCCGGACTCGAACATCCGGACCGCGTGGTTGAGGTACGGGAGGACCAGCGTCCGGGCGATCTGCTCGTTCGTCGTCATGCCGGGACTATGACAGGTGTCCTACCGACTGGTAACCCCTCGAACGCCCACCGGACGAGGCGCTCGTCACACTCCTCGACGCGGCGCCCGCGGCGAGGACCGGTAGATTCGCCGCCCGTGAGACTCGTCGTTGCGCGCTGCCAGGTCGACTACGCCGGACGGCTCACCGCCCACCTCCCGATGGCGACCCGGGTGCTGATGATCAAGGCCGACGGCTCGGTCCTGGTGCACTCCGACGGCGGCTCCTACAAGCCCCTGAACTGGATGTCGCCACCGTGCACCTTCCGCGAGGGCACGACCGAGGAGGGCCAGGTCGAGTGGACCGTCACGAGCCCGAAGTCCGACGACACCCTGCGGATCCTGATCGAGGAGGTCCAGCACGAGTCGGTGCACGACCTCGGCATCGACCCGGGGCTGCAGAAGGACGGCGTCGAGAAGCACCTGCAGGAGCTCCTCGCCGACCACCCCGCCAGCCTCCTGCCCGGGCTGACGCTGGTGCGGCGGGAGTACCCCACCGCCATCGGACCGGTCGACCTGATGTGCCGCGACGCGGACGGCGCGAGCGTCGCGGTCGAGATCAAGCGGCGCGGCGACATCGACGGCGTCGAGCAGCTGACCCGCTACCTCGAGCTGCTCAACCGCGACCCGCTGCTCTCCCCCGTGCGCGGGATCTTCGCGGCCCAGGAGATCAAGCCGCAGGCCCGGGTCCTGGCCACCGACCGCGGCATCGCCTGCGCCGTCGTCGACTACGACGCCCTCCGCGGGCTCGACGACCCCAGCCACCGGCTGTTCTGACCGGGCTCCCGGTGCGCATCCTCCACATCGCCACGCTGGCGGACTGGCGGGAGGCGCAGCGCACCGGCCGCTACACCACGTCGACGTACGGCGTGACGCTCGCCGACGAGGGGTTCGTCCACGCCTGCCGCGCCGACCAGTGGCAGGCGGTCCGCGAGCGGTGGTACGCCGACGCGACGGAGCCGCTGGTGCTGCTGGTCATCGAGACCGACCGGCTCTCCGCGCCGGTCGTCGAGGAGCCCGCTCCGGGGACCAGCGAGACCTTCCCGCACGTCTACGGGGCGATCGAGACGTCCGCGGTCGTGCAGGTCCTGCCGCTGGACGGGCCCGGCGCCCGGGACGTGGACGCCTCGTTCAGCCGGCTGTTCCTCGGCGAGCTCCTCCACCGGACGGCGCTGGCCTGCATCGTCCTCACCACCGTGGTCGCGCTCGCCCTCCTCGGGGAGGCGGTGGTGCCCGCCGCCGGCTGGGGCGCGGTGCTGGGCACCGCCGCGGGGCTCCTCGTGGGCGTCCCGGTCGCCGTCGCGCTGTCCCGGCGCCGCGAGCGCGCGCTCAGCGGTCTGCTGCCACCAGACGGACGCTGACGGTCGTTCCGACGCCGGGCTCGGAGCTGACCTCGATGGCACCGTCGTGCGCCTCGACCACGGCCCGCGCAATGGACAGCCCGAGGCCCGCGCCGGGCACCTGCTCGCGCACCGCGGACGGCGCCCGGTAGAGCCGGTCGAAGACCTGCTCCACCTCCTCGGCCGTCATTCCCGGCCCGGTGTCGACCACGTGCAGGGTCACGTGCCCCGCAGGCACGTCCTCGACCTCCAGGACGACGCGGCCGCCGGGCGGGGTGAACTTGATGGCGTTGCCGAGCAGGTTGCCGACGACCTGGCCGAGCCGCTGGGCGTCGCCGACCACGCACAGCTCCTCGCGCGCCGACTCGATCCTGACCGTGACCCCGCGACTGCGCGCGGCGAGCCGGGCGTCCTCGACCGACGCGCGGACGACGAGGAGCAGGTCGACCCGCGCGCGCTGGACCTGCATCCCCTCCTCCTGCAGCTGGGCGAGGGTGAGCAGGTCGTTGACCAGCCGCAGCTCGCGGCGGGCGTTGCGGTCGATGACCTGCAGCATGCGCCGCGCCTGCGGGCCGACCTGGTCCTCGTCGAGGTCCCCGAGCAGCTCGGTGTAGCCGACGATAGAGGTCAGCGGCGTCCGCAGCTCGTGGGAGACCGTCGCGAGGAACTCCTCGCGGATCCGGTCGGCCGTCTCCTGGATGCGCCGCCGCTCGGTCACGTCGCGGACGGCGGCCGCCACCAGGGTCCCGTCGTCGGTGTCGATCGGGGACAGCGAGATCTCGACGGGGAACTCCTCGCCGTTCTTCCGCACGGCGTACAGCTCGCGACCCTGGCCCATGCCGCGCACGACCGGCGCCGCGGCGTACCCCGAGCGCTGGGCGTGGTGCCCGGACCGGAACCGCTCGGGCACGAGCTTCTCCACCGGCGCCCCCACCAGCTCGCCGGGCTCGTAGCCGAAGACCCGGTGCACCTGGCGGTTGGACAGCACGATCGTCCCGGACCCGTCGACGATGACCGTCGGGTCGGGCGCGGCCTCGATCACCTCGCGGAACTGACGCTCCTGCCGCCGCCGCTCGGTCACGTCGCGGACGGTGGCGCAGACGTAGGTCGCGCCGGCCACGTCGATGCGCGCGAGGGAGATCTCGGCAGGGAACTCCTCGCCGTCGGCGCGGACCGCGGCGAGCTGGAGCAGCCCCATCGGCCGCTGTCCGTGTGCCCGGGTGAACCCGTCGCGCCGCACCGGGTGCGCCGAACGGGCGGCCACCGGCACCAGGTCCTCGACCGGGCGCCCGACGAGCTCGGCCGGGGCGAGCCCGAAGACGGCCTCGCACCGGCTGTTGGCGGCCGCGATCACCCCGGCGGCGTCGGTGACGACGATCGCGTCGGGGGAAGCCTCGAAGACACCGGCGAACAGCGCGCCGTCGCCGGCCCCTGGTGTCATGGGCCGAACTCTAGGCGGTCCGCGCGTCCTCCGCGTGGACCAGCCCAGTGACCTCGGCCGCACACCCCCAGCTCAGGGTGACGCCGGCCCCGCCGTGCCCGTAGCAGTGCACGACCCGCCCCGTCCGCTCGACCCGGACCGTCGGACGCACCGGCCGCAGCCCCACCCGGTGGCCCAGAACCCGGGCGTCGGCGAGCTCGGGCACCAGCCGCCGGGCCCGCCCGAGGATGTCGCGCGCCGACTCCGGCGACGGCGTCCGGCTCCAGTCACCCTCCTCGACGGTGCCGCCGAGCACGATGTCGGCGCTGCGCGGCACGACGTACGTCGGGCGGAGGCCATCGCTCCCGGACCCCTCACCGGCGTCGAGCCACCACCGGTCGAGGCCGACCTGCTCGACGTGGACCACCTGTCCCCGCACCGGCACGACCGAGAGGTCGGCCGCCAGCAGCCGGGCGCCGATCCCCGCGCAGTCGACCACCACGTCGCCCCCGGGCGGCAGGCCGCCCATGCCGAGCCGGGTGAGGGTGCCGCCGAGGTGCTCGACCCGGCGCAGCAGCCAGGTGAGGTACGTCGGCATCTCCACGACCGGAGCCGTGAACGACCAGCCGCCCGCCCAGCCCTCCGGGACCGCCTCGGTGCGTGCGAACCCGGGCACGGCCGCGGCCCACCACGGGTCCGGACGCCCCGTGACGTCGCCGTCGCCGGTGTGCACCTCGGTGCCGGCGACCAGCCGCACGCCCGTCCCCTCCTGCCCGGCGAGCTCGGCGAGGACCTCGTAGGACGTGCGCGCCCAGGCCGTCACCCGGTCCTCGGGCAGCGCGCGGTAGGGGTACCAGAGCCCGGCGGCGGTGGCCGAGGTCGTCTCGTGCGGCAGGTCCCGGGCCAGCACGTCGACCCGGTGGCCCGCCTCCAGCAGCCGGACGGCGCAGGTCAGGCCGCTGACGCCCGCGCCGACCACGATCACCCGTGCCATGACGGGCAGTCTGGCAGGGACCGGATCGTGGGGTCAGGCGCCGGCGACGCGGGGCGCGGTGGGGTCGGCGCCCTCGCCGCCCTGCTCCCGGGCGACGTAGTCCTCGATGTCGTCGATGTCGTCGGCGTTGCGGGTGACGACCGCGAGCAGGTCGCTCATCGTCGCGACCTCCTCGACCTGCTCCTTGATGAACCACTGCATGAACTGCTCGGAGGCGAAGTCGTACTCCTCGCGGGCGGTGCGCAGCAGGCCGTTGATCTGCTCGGTGACCCGCTTCTCCTGCTCGAGCGCGAGGGCGACCGGGACGACCACGCCGTCGAAGGTCGGGACCGGGGCGTCGACGCCGGGGATCACGACCTCGGCGTCGGTGTCGAGGAGGTACTGGACCATCATCATCGCGTGGTCGCGCTCCTCGAGCGCCTGGGCGTAGAAGAACGCCGCCATCTGCGGCATCGTCAACGCGTCGTAGTGCACGGCGACGGCGAGGTACTGGTTGTGGGCGGCCAGCTCGTGCCCGATCTGGGCGTTGAGCTGCTCGACGAAACGGGGGGCGACCATCAGGCGACCTTACCGAGCGACTTCTTGGTGACCTTGCCCCCGTCGACGCGGACCAGCTTGCGCTTCTTGACGGTGTAGCCCTCGGGGAGGGTCCCCTCCTTGAGCATGCGCAGCGGGCAGCGGCCGCACTTGGTCTTCGAGACGCAGCACTCCCGCTTGGGGAGCTTGCGCGGCTTCTCCGCGGTCGCGACCGCCGACTTCTTGCCGTCGCGCTTCTTGTCCTTCTTGCCCACGCCGTGACTGTAGCAGCGGGTTAGGTGAGCCTCACCTGTCTTCCCGTTCACGTCTCGCGGTGTGGTCGGCGGACCGAGCGGGCACCGCGCAGCCATGGGACGGATCCGCGTCGGCATCTCCGGCTGGACCTACCGCGGGTGGCGGGGCGACTTCTACCCGACCGGCCTGGTCCAGCGCCGCGAGCTCGCGTACGCCGCCGAGCGGATGACCTCGATCGAGGTCAACGGCTCCTTCTACTCCCTGCAGCGCCCGACGTCGTACGCCGCGTGGCGCGACCAGGCGCCCGAGGACTTCGTCTTCGCGGTCAAGGGCGGCCGCTACGTCACCCACCTCAAGCGGCTGCGCGACGTCGACACGGCGCTGGCCAACTTCTTCGCCTCCGGCGTCCTCGCGCTGGGCCCGAAGCTGGGGCCGTTCCTGTGGCAGCTGCCCGAGCGGCTGGCCTTCGACGCCGGGCTCGTCGACGACTTCTTCTCCCGCCTCCCCCGCACCACGACCGAGGCGGCGACGCTGGCCGCCGGCCACGACGACAAGGTGCCGGAGGACCGCGCGCTGACGGTGGCCGACGCCGAGCGCCCGCTGCGGCACGCGCTGGAGTTCCGCAGCGAGACCTGGTGCACCGACGAGGCCTTCGACCTGATGCGGCGCCACGACGTCGCCTGCGTCGTCGCCGACACCGCCCGCCGCTTCCCGATGCCCGAGCAGGTCACCTCCGACCACGTCTACGTGCGCCTGCACGGCGACACCGAGCTCTACGCGAGCGGCTACGGCCCCGAGGCGCTCGACCGCTGGGCGGAGAAGTGCCGGTCCTGGGCCGAGCACGGCGACGTCTTCGTCTACTTCGACAACGACGCCAAGGGGTACGCACCGCACGACGCGCTCGCCCTCATCGAGCGCGTCGGCCGCTGACCCGCTCCCGCTGGTCGAGCAGCGAAGGCCCGCTCGGGGCCTGAGCGTGTCGAGACCCGTGACCGGCGCAGGGCCGCAACCACGGTCACCGGGTTTCGACACGGCTCGCTGGCGCTCGCCTGCTCAACCAGCAGTGGGACGGCTCGCCGGCGCTCACCTGCTCGACCAGCGGTGGTCGCCTGCTCAGCCGGCCGCGAGGCCGTTGGCCCGCCGGATGACGTCGACGATGCCGCCCATGATCTCGGTGAGGCCGAAGTCCTTGGGCGTGTAGACGGCCGCGACGCCCTGCTCCACCAGCCGGCGCCCGTCGGAGTCGGGGATGATCCCGCCGACGATGACCGGGACGTCGCCCATGCCGGCCTCGCGCAGGCCCTCGAGGACGGCCGGGACCAGCTCCATGTGCGAGCCGGAGAGGATCGAGAGGCCGACGCAGTGGACGTCCTCGGCGACCGCGGCCGACACGATCTGCTCCGGGGTCAGGCGGATGCCCTGGTAGATCACCTCGAAGCCGGCGTCGCGGGCGCGGACCGCGACCTGCTCGGCGCCGTTGCTGTGCCCGTCGAGCCCGGGCTTGCCCACGAGCAGCCGCAGCCGGCCGCCCAGCTCCTCCCCCGTCGCCTGGACCCGCTCGCGCACGGCCGACAGCTCCGCGCCGGCCTTGCCGGCCGAGGCGGCCACGACGGCGCCGGAGACGCCGGTCGGGGCGCGGAACTCGCCGAACACCTCGCGCAGCGTGCCGGCCCACTCGCCGGTGGTCGCACCCGCCCGCGCTGCGGCCAGGGTGGGGAGCATCAGGTTCGCATCGGTCTTCGCCGCGTCGGCGAGCGCGGCCAGCGCGCGGGCGACCTCGTCCTCGTCGCGCTCGGCCTTCCACGCCTGCACCGAGGCGATCGCGGAGGCCTCGGCCTGCGGGTCGGCGGTCATGATCGCGCCGTCGAGGTCGGCGGTCAGCGGCGAGGGCTCGGTGGTCTCGAACCTGTTGACCCCGACGATGACCTCCTCGCCGGACTCGATCCGGGCCCGGCGCGCGGCGTGCGCGGAGACCAGCTCCTGCTTCATGTAGCCCGACTCGACCGCGGCGATCGCCCCGCCCATCGCCTGCACCCGGTCGATCTCGGCCCTCGCGCCGGCGACGAGCTCGGCGACCTTGGCCTCCACGACCGTCGAGCCGGCGAAGATGTCGTCGTGCTCGAGCAGGTCGGACTCGAAGGCCAGCACCTGCTGCAACCGCAGCGACCACTGCTGGTCCCACGGGCGGGGCAGGCCGAGCGCCTCGTTCCACGCGGGGAGCTGGATCGCCCGGGCGCGCGCGTCCTTGGACAACGTCACGCCGAGCATCTCCAGCACGATCCGCTGCACGTTGTTCTCCGGCTGGGCCTCGGTCAGGCCGAGGGAGTTGACCTGCACGCCGTACCGGAAGCGGCGCATCTTGGCGTCCGTCACGCCGTACCGCTCGCGGGTGATCTCGTCCCACAGCTCGACGAAGGCACGCATCTTGCACATCTCCTCGACGAACCGCACGCCGGCGTTGACGAAGAACGAGATGCGACCGACGACCTTCTCGAAGTCGTCCTCGGAGACCTGGCCCGACGCTTTCACCTGGTCCAGCACGGCGATCGCGGTGCACAGCGCGTACGCCAGCTCCTGCGTCGGCGTCGCGCCGGCCTCCTGCAGGTGGTAGCTGCAGATGTTGATCGGGTTCCACTTCGGGATCTGGTGGACCGTGTAGGCGATCATGTCGCCGATCAGCCGCAGCGAGTGCTCCGGCGGGAACACGTAGGTCCCGCGCGAGAGGTACTCCTTGATGATGTCGTTCTGGGTGGTGCCGGCCAGCTGCGCGGCGACCTCCTCCGGCGTCGCCCTCCCCTCGGGCACCCCCGCCTGCTCCTCGGCCACCACCTGGTACATCGCCAGCAGCCACATGGCCGTGGCGTTGATGGTCATCGAGGTGTTCATCTCCGTCAGCGGGATGGAGTCGAACAGCTTGCGCATCTCACCCAGGTGCGGGACCGGCACTCCGACCTTGCCGACCTCGCCGCGCGCCATCACCGAGTCCGGGTCGTAGCCGGTCTGGGTGGGCAGGTCGAAGGCCACCGAGAGCCCGGTCTGGCCCTTCGCGAGGTTCGAGCGGTAGAGCGCGTTGGACGCCTCGGCGGTCGAGTGGCCGGCGTACGTCCGCATCACCCAGGGCCGGTCGCGCTGGGGCCGGTCCGTCTGGGGGCGATCCATCTGCGTCATGGAGGGAAGGGTAGGACGCTTGATACCGGTTGGTAACCGGTCGTCCGTGTGGGATGGCCGACACACCGGGGGCCCGACCGCGGCACCGCCGCGGGGGCACCGGTCAGGCGCTCACGGCCTCGCGCTCGAGTTCGACCACGCTGCGCAGCCGCGAGAGGTGGAGCATCCGGCGCACCGCCGGCCCGCACCCGCGCAGCACCATGTGGTGCCCGCCGCGGGTGGCGACCAGCGTGGCGACCGCCAGCAGCCGGAGCGCGGTCAGGTCGACGGTGGAGACCTCGGTCAGGTCGAGGACGACGTCGTCGTGCCCGGCGAGGTGGTCGTAGATGGCGTCGCGGGCCTCCGTCGTGCTCCGCACGTCGAAGTCACCGCTCAGCACGAGCGTGGGTCCGTCGGCCACGATGTCCATGTCGCCCCTTCCCTTCCCGGAGGTCCTCCGGTGCTGGGCTCGCCTGCGGTCGTCCCCCGCTTCACCCATAGTGACGCCGCAGGAACCGGGAAGGTTGCCTCCCTACGGGCGACTTCTCCGCGTGTCGGTCGTGGGTTCTTCAACCAGGACCGCACCTGCCACCGGGCGGGCGAGCGCGAGAGCGGCGGTGCCGAGGCCCAGGAGCACCGTCCCGACGACCCCGCCGGGCGAGAAGATGTGGTCGGTGTGCACCAGCCAGGCACCCGGGAGCAGCAGCACTCCCCCGGCCGCCCGGACGCCGTGCCGGCGCAGCTGGTCGGCCAGCAGCACGACCACGGTCACGAGGAGGGCCCACGAGCCGACCTCCCCGAGCGGCGTGCCGATCCGGAACAGCAGGCGCACCTCGTCGGGCCGCGGGACCCCCGGGCCCAGCTCGCGCGTCACCCAGCCGGCGGCGATCCCGCTGACGACGTCGAGGGCGGTGTAGAAGGTGGCGTAGGTGTACGCCGCCAGCCGGACCAGCCAGGCGACGGCGTCGGTGCGTCGACCGACCAGCGCCGCCAGCGCCAGCCCCACCAGCGGGAAGACCACGAGGCCGGGCAGGTGCACCCCGAACCAGCGGTCGGCGGTCTCGTAGGACAGGTGGTGGGGGTGGACCAGGCCCACACCGGCCAGCGCGAGGCCCGGGAGCGAGAGCAGCACGGCGTACGCCCGGCGGTCCATGCCGACGACCGTACCGACCGGACGGTGGATAGCCTCCGGTCATGGTCAACCTGACGCGGATCTACACCCGGACCGGCGACGGCGGCGAGACCCGTCTCGGCGACATGAGCACCACCACCAAGAACGACCTGCGGCTGCACGCCTACGCCGACGTGGACGAGGCCAACGCCCACCTCGGCCTCGCCGTGGTCCGCGGCGGGCTCGACGAGGACGTCGTCGCGGTCCTCACCCACGTGCAGAACGACCTCTTCGACGTCGGCGCGGACTTCTGCACCCCGGTCGTGCCGGACCCCGAGTACCCGCCGCTGCGGATCGAGCAGGACTACGTCGACCGGCTCGAGGCCTGGTGCGACCAGTACAACGACGCGCTGCCGGCACTGCGCTCGTTCATCCTCAACGGCGGCACCGAGGGCGCCGCCCACCTCCACGTCGCCCGGACTGTCGTCCGGCGTGCGGAGCGCTCGGCGTGGGCCGCCTTCGAGGTGCACGCGGAGTCGATGAACAAGCTCGCCATCACCTACCTCAACCGGCTCTCGGACCTGCTGTTCATCCTCGCCCGCCACGCCAACCGCCACGAGGGCGACGTGCTCTGGGTGCCGGGCGGCGAGCGCAGCCGGCCGGGCCGGTCCGACTAGCCGGACCTGTCGCCGGGGTCGCCCGGCTCCTGGCCGGGGCCCTGGTCGGCGTGGCCGAGCGAGCGTCCCGGGGCGACGAGGTCGCGGACCCGCCGCTTGAGCTCGGTGACCTCGGGGAAGCCGCCGTCGCGCTTGCGGTTCCAGACCGGCTCGCCGTCGACGTCGACGCGGAAGACGCCACCGGTGGCCGGGACCAGCGCCACCTCGCCGAGCTCCTCGGCGAACGTCGTGAGCAGCTCGCCCTGGTACCACTGCGCCCGCAGCAGCCACCGGCACTGCCGGCAGTAGGTGATGGCGACCCGGGGGCGCGAGGTCACCCGGCCTCCCCCGCCGGGACCCGCGGACGTGCGGCCAGGACGGCGACGGCCGCCGGCACCATCAGCGCCGACACCACGAGGAGCGCGTCCAGGGTGCCGACGTGGTCCCCGAGCAGGCCGAGCAGCGGCGGGCCGGCGAGGAACGCGCCGTACCCGATGGTGGAGACCACGCTGACCCTGGCCGCGGCCCGGACGGGGTCGTCGGCCGCGGCGCTCATGCCGACCGGGAACCCGAGCGCCGAGCCCAGGCCCCACACCAGGATGCCGACCGAGACGAGGACGACGTGGCCGCCCAGGACCACGAGCAGGATGCCCGCGCACGCGGCGGCGCAGCTGGCCCACAGCACCGGCGCCCGGCCGAACCGGTCCAGCAGCACCGGGCCCAGCAGGCGGCCACCGGTCATCGCGGTCACGAACAGCGAGAAGCCGGCCACCCCGACCCAGTGCTCCGCGCCGTAGCCGTCGATGAGCGCCAGCGCCAGCCAGTCGTTGGCCGACCCCTCGGCGACCGCGAACGCCAGGACCATCACGCCCAGGGCCAGCAGCCGGGGCTCGGTCCACGCCGACCGCGGCTTCTCGGTGTGCTCGGGCGGCGCCTCGGACGGCAGGAACGTCGCAGCGGCGGGCCAGACCACCAGCACCGCGACCAGGCAGCCCGCCACGACGTGGACCGGCATCGGCAGCGAGAGCGCGGTCAGCGGGATGCCGAGCCCCGCTCCCGCGATCGACCCGAAGGACCAGCCGGCGTGGAAGCGCGGCATCACGGTGCGCCCGAGCCGCCGCTCGACCTCGGCGCCCTCGACGTTCATCGCGACGTCCCAGACCCCGATGCCGATGCCGTAGACGAAGAAGGCGACCGCCGTCGCGGGCACCGACTCGAGCACACCCGCGGCCAGGCCGGCGGCGGAGAGCCCCACGGCGCACGCCACGACGCCGGCGCGGACCACCCGCGAGGCGCCGTACCGCCCGATCAGCCGACCGGTCGCCGGCAGCGCGAGGATCGAGCCGATCGAGATCGCGAGCAGCAGCAGGCCGAGCGCGGCATTGTCGAGGTCGAGGTGCTCGCGGATGTCGGGCAGCCGGGCCACCAGCGTGGCGAAGAGGAAGCCGTTGAGGCCGAAGGCCAGCCCCACCGAGTTGCGCGTGCGCAGGAGTGCGGGGTCGGTCGGTCCGGTGGGGGCGGGGGGCGTCGAGGTGTCAGCCACGGGTCCAGTCGGTGCCAGGAGGTCGGGCCTCGAGCCAGGCCTGGAAGCCGGTCAGTGAGGCGGGGCTCATCGCCAGCTCCACCTCGCCCTCGCGGGTGTGGCAGGAGATGACGACGTGGTCGGGGTAGAGCGACATCTGCTCGGGCCCCTCGGGCTCGCGCCGCCCGTCGTAGGCCATCTCGTCGCGCTGCCAGCACCGCTTCGGCCGGGGCGAGAGGGAGAAGATGCGGAACCACTCCAACGTCTCGCCGGAGTAGCGCCCGAGCCCGAGAAGCCAACCGCGTCCGGCCCTCTCGGACCGGACGCGGTGGCTGAGCTCGAAGGTGCCCCCGTTGCGGGAGAGCACCCGGCGGCGCACGATCAGGGCGACGCCGTAGAGCAGGACGAGCAGGAGCAGCAGGCCGGCTGCGTCGAGCAGCCACTGCCACACCGGCATCTGGTCCCCTTTCCCTACGAAGTGCCGTCACCCTAGCGGGCGGCGACGGCGGGACAGGTGCCGGGTCGTGCAGGTCGTACGACGGGCCTCAGCGGGCCCGCTCGACGGCGCGGATCCGCGCCTCGGCCCGGCGGACGCGGCGCTCGGCCTCGTCCTCCGCGCCGACGAGGCCACGGGCCTCGTCGAGCTCGGCGCGCGCCTGGTCGACGTCCACCTCCGAGGCGAGCACGGCCCGCTCGGAGAGGATCGAGACCCGGTCAGCCGCGACGGAGAGGAACCCGCCGTCGACCGCCGCGACGACGACGTCGCCGCCGGTCTCGGCGATCTCGACGACCGCGTCGGTGAGCAGGGAGAGCATCGGCGCGTGACCGCGCAGCACGCCGACGTCCCCCTCCACCGTGCGGGCGATGACCATGGTGGCCTCGCCGGACCAGACCGTGCGGTCGGCCGCGACGAGCTCCACCGTGAGGTTCTCAGCCATCGTCAGGTCCTCAGAGGTTCTTCTGGATCTCGGCCCACTTGGCCTCGACGTCGTCGAGACCGCCGCACATGAAGAACGCCTGCTCGGCCACGTGGTCGTACTCACCGTCGGCGATCTTGTTGAACGCCTCGATGGTGTCGGCGACGGGGACCGTGGAGCCCTCGATGCCGGTGAACTGCTTGGCCACGTAGGTGTTCTGCGACAGGAACCGCTGGATGCGACGGGCCCGGGAGACGATGATCTTGTCCTCCTCGGAGAGCTCGTCGACACCGAGGATCGCGATGATGTCCTGCAGCTCCTTGTTGCGCTGCAGGATCTGCTTGATCCGGATCGCGCAGTCGTAGTGAGCCTGCCCGATGTACTGGGCGTCGAGGATCCGCGAGGTCGAGGTCAGCGGGTCCACGGCCGGGTAGATGCCCAGCGACGCGATCTCGCGGGACAGCTCGGTCGTGGCGTCGAGGTGGGCGAAGGTGGTCGCCGGCGCCGGGTCGGTGTAGTCGTCCGCGGGGACGTAGATCGCCTGCATCGAGGTGATCGAGTGACCGCGGGTCGAGGTGATCCGCTCCTGCAGCTGACCCATCTCGTCGGCCAGGTTCGGCTGGTAGCCCACCGCGGACGGCATCCGGCCGAGGAGGGTCGAGACCTCCGAGCCGGCCTGGGTGAACCGGAAGATGTTGTCGATGAAGAGCAGCACGTCCTGGTTCTGCACGTCGCGGAAGTACTCCGCCATCGTCAGCGCGGACAGCGCGACCCGCAGGCGGGTGCCCGGCGGCTCGTCCATCTGGCCGAAGACGAGGGCGGTCTGCCCGAGGACGCCGGCCTCCTCCATCTCGACGATGAGGTCGTTGCCCTCGCGGGTGCGCTCACCGACGCCGGCGAACACCGACACACCACCGTGGTCCTTGGCGACGCGGGCGATCATCTCCTGGATGAGGACGGTCTTGCCGACGCCCGCACCACCGAAGAGGCCGATCTTGCCGCCCTGGACGTACGGCGTGAGCAGGTCGATGACCTTGATGCCGGTCTCGAACATCTGGGTCTTCGACTCCAGCTGGTCGAAGGCCGGCGCCTTGCGGTGGATGCCCCAGCGCTCGTTGACCTCGAACCGCTCGCCCTCCTCGAGGTTGAGCACGTCGCCGGTCGCGTTGAAGACCTTGCCGAGGGTGCCGTTGCCGACGGGGACGGTGATCGGGCCACCGGTGTCACGCACCGAGGCACCGCGGACCAGGCCGTCGGTCGACTTCATCGAGATGGCGCGGACGACGCCGTCACCGATGTGCAGCGCGACCTCGAGGACCAGGGTCCTGGTCTCGCCCTCGAGCTCGAGGTCGACCTCGAGCTTGTTGTACATCTCCGGCATCGCGTCCGCGGGGAACTCGACGTCGACGACGGGGCCGGTCACCCGGGCCACACGGCCGGTGGCACCGGCCGCCGAGCCCTGCTGGGTCTCTTCGAAGGTGGCAGTCATGTCTCTCACTCACTCCCGGAGTTCGCGTCGGCGAGTGCGTTGACGCCACCGACGATCTCGCTGATTTCCTGGGTAATACCGGCCTGGCGGGCCTGGTTGGCGATGCGCGTGTACTTCTTGATCAGCTCGTCGGCGTTGTCGGTCGCGGACTTCATCGCCTTCTGGCGCGCGGCCAGCTCCGAGGCCGCGGCCTGGAGCAGCGCGAAGAAGATCCGGCTCTGGACGTACTGCGGCAGCAGCCCGTCGAGGACCGCCTCGGCCGACGGCTCGAACTCGTAGAGCGGGAGCACGTCGGACGCGCCGGGCTTCTCGCCCTGCACGCTCTCCTCGGCCTCGACGACCTCGAGCGGCAGCAGCCGCACGGCCGTCGGCTCCTGGGTGAGCATCGAGCGGAAGCGCGTGTAGACGAGGTGGACCTCGTCCACGTCGCCGTCCTCACCCTGCTCCTTGAGGAACGACTCGATCAGCGCGGCACCGATCTCGGCGGCCACGTCGTACGACGGCTGGTCGGAGAAGCCCGTCCACGCCTGCACGATGGGGCGCTGGCGGAACTTGTAGTACGCCTCGCCCTTCCGGCCGCAGATGTAGGTGTCGATCTCCTTGCCCTCGGCACGCAGCTTCTCCGCGAGCCGCTCGGCCTCCTTGAGCACGCTCGAGGAGTAGGCACCGGCGAGGCCCCGGTCGCTGGTCACGATCAGCACGGCCGCCCGCTTGGGGTTCTCCTCCTCGCGGGTCAGCGGGTGGTCGACGTTCGAGAACGTCGCCACCGCCGACACCGCACGGGTCAGCTCACGGGCGTACGGCGCTGCCGCCTGCGCCCGCTGCTGCGCCTTGATGATCCGGGACGCAGCGATGAGCTCCATGGCGCGCGTGATCTTCTTCATCGACTCCGTCGACTTGATCCGCGCGCGGTACTCACGCAGCGATACGGCCATGCGTCAGCCCCGCTTCTGCTTGACGATCTGCTCCTGGTCCTCGTCCTCGAGCGCCTCGGCCGCAGCCTCGTGGCCGACCTTGATCGACCCGCCCTCGGAGGTCTCGAACTGGTCGAGGAAGGAGGTGTAGGCGCCCTCGACCGCGGAGGCCGTGTCGTCCTCGAACTTCAGGGACTCACGGATCGCGCTGAGGATGCCCTCGTGGGAGCGGCGCAGGTAGTCGAGGAACTCGCGCTCGAAGCGCAGCACGTCGTCGACCGGGACGCGGTCGAGGCGACCGGTCGTGCCGAGCCACAGGGAGACGGTCATCTCCTCGACCGGGTACGGCGAGTAGGCCGGCTGCTTGAGCAGCGCCATCAGGCGCTGGCCGCGGTCGAGCTGCTGGCGCGAGGCCGCGTCGAGGTCGGAGGCGAACATCGCGAACGCCTCCATCGCGCGGAACTGCGCGAGGTCGACCTTGAGCGATCCGGTGACGGCCTTGAGCGCCTTGGTCATCGCCGCACCACCCACGCGGGAGACCGAGACGCCGACGTCGATCGCCGGGCGCTGGTTCGCGGCGAAGAGGTCCGACTGCAGGAAGATCTGGCCGTCGGTGATGGAGATGACGTTGGTCGGGATGAACGCCGACACGTCGTTGGCCTTGGTCTCCACCATCGGAAGACCCGTCATCGAGCCGGCACCGAGGTCGTCGGAGAGCTTGGCGCAGCGCTCGAGCAGGCGGCTGTGCAGGTAGAACACGTCACCCGGGTAGGCCTCGCGGCCCGGCGGGCGGCGCAGCAGCAGCGACACGGCGCGGTAGGCCTCGGCCTGCTTGGTCAGGTCGTCGAAGACGATGAGGACGTGCTTGCCGTCGTACATCCAGTGCTGGCCGATGGCCGAGCCGGTGTACGGAGCGAGGTACTTGAAGCCCGCGCTGTCCGACGCCGGCGAGGCGACGATCGTGGTGTACTCCAGCGCGCCGGCCTCCTCGAGGGCGCCACGCACGGAGGCGATGGTCGAGCCCTTCTGGCCGACGGCGACGTAGATGCAGCGGACCTGCTTGCTCGGGTCGCCGGTCTCCCAGTACTGCTTCTGGTTGATGATCGTGTCGATCGCGACCGTGGTCTTGCCGGTCGCGCGGTCGCCGATGATCAGCTGGCGCTGGCCGCGGCCGATCGGGGTCAGCGAGTCGATCGCCTTGATGCCGGTGGCGAGCGGCTCGTGCACCGACTTGCGCTGCATCACCGAGGGCGCCTGCAGCTCGAGGGCGCGGCGGCCCGAGGTCTCGATGTCGCCGAGGCCGTCGATCGGGTTGCCCAGCGGGTCCACGACGCGGCCGAGGTAGCCCTCGCCGACGGGGACCGAGAGGACCTCGCCGGTCCGGCGGACCGTCTGGCCCTCCTCGATCTTGTCGAAGTCACCGAGGATGACGACGCCGATCTCGCGGGCGTCGAGGTTCAGGGCGAGGCCCAGGGTGCCGTCCTCGAACTGCAGCAGCTCGTTGGCCATGGCCGACGGGAGCCCGCTGACGCGCGCGATGCCGTCGCCGGCCTCCGCCACGAGGCCGACCTCTTCGCGGCTGGCTGCCTCGGGCTGGTAGTCGGCGACGTACTTCTGCAGCGCGTCGCGGATCTCCTCCGGACGGATGGAGAGCTCCGTCATCTCGGTTCCTTCTCTCTTGTCTCTTCGTGAAGTGCGGGGGTGGGTCAGCCGGCGAGTCGACGACGGGCGTCGTCGAGCCGGCTGGACACGGTGCCGTCGATGACGTCGTCACCGATCTCGACGCGGATCCCGCCGAGGACCGCGGGGTCCACGAGCAGGTTGAGGTGCACGGGCCGTCCGTACTGCTGGTGGAGCGCCGCGGCGAGCCGGTCGCGCTCACCGTCGGTCAGGTCGCGGGCCACACGGACCGTGGCCACGCCCTGGCCGTGGGCCTCGGCCGCCACCTTCTGGTACTCCGCGAGCGCAGCGCCCACCGTGCGGTGGGTGCCGGCCAGCGACTGGATGGCCAGTGCGACCGTCGCGGGGAGGGCCTTGCCCTCCAGCAGCGACCGCACGAGCCCGGCCTTGGCCTCCAGCGTACGCGCCGGGTCCGACAGCGCGTCCCGCAGCGCGGGGTTGTCCTTGACCGTCTGGGCGAAGGAGAACAGCTCGTCGGAGAGGCGACCGGCCTGGTCGCCGGCCGAGCGGACGGCAGCGACGACGCCGAGGTGCTCGAGCGCGTTCGGCAGGTCACCGGTGGAGATCCACCGGCGCGAGACCGCGGCGCGGACGACCACCAGGGTCGCGTCGGACACCTTGCCCCCGAGGACCTGCCCGACGAGGCCGGTCTTGGCCTCTGCCGGGAGGGACACGTCGGTGAGGAACCGGCGCAGGGCGCCCTCGGACCGCAGGGTCTGCGACACCGAGAACAGGTCGCCGGCGACGACTGCCGCGGACTCCGAGGAGCCCGAGACAGCACCACCGAGCTCGTCGACGAGCGCGGCCAGCGACTCTGCCGAGGCGCCGCGGAACGAGGCGGACATCAGTGCTCCCCCATCAGTTCCGGCCCGGCGTGCCGGCCTCGAGGTCGGCGAGGAAGCGGTCGACGACGCGGCGCTGGCGGTCGTCGTCGTCGAGGGACTCCCCGACGATGCGGCCGGCCAGCGAGGTCGCGAGGGTGCCGACCTCGGCGCGGAGCGAGGTGACCGCCTGCTGGCGCTCCGCCTCGATCTGGGCCTTGCCGTGCTCGACGATGCGGGTGGACTCGGCCTGGGCCTGCTCCCGCATCTCGGCGATGATCGCCGCCCCCTGCTCGCGCGCCTCCTCGCGGATCCGCGCAGCCTCGTGCCGGGCGTCGCCGAGCTGCTTCTCGAGCTCGGCGAGCTTGGCGTCGGCCTCCGCCTGCTTGGTCTCGGCCGCGGCGAGGCCGCCCTCGATCGCCTTGGTGCGCTCGGCGTAGGTCGTCTCGAACGCCGGCACGACGAACTTCTTCACGAGGAAGAAGAGGATCGCGAAGACGACGAGCGACAGGACGAGCTCGATCGGGTGCGGGATGAGCGGGTTGAGCTCGTGCTCCTCCCCCTCGGCGGCCCTCACCACCATGGAGGTCACAAGTGCTTGCATGCCAGGTCCTTCCGGGTCCTACAGGCGGAGGGCGTGATCAGCTGAGGACGAACGCGAGGGCGATGCCGATGATGGCGAGCGCCTCGGCGAGAGCGAAGCCGAGGATCGCGATCGACTGCAGGCGGCTCTGGGCCTCCGGCTGACGGGCCACGCCGGCGATGTAGGCCGCGAAGATCAGACCGATACCGATACCGGGGCCGATGGCCGCGAGGCCGTAGCCGATCATGTTGAGCGAGCCGTTCAGAGTGCCTTCCACGGCAATCTTCCTTTCGGTGTGTTCCTGCTACTAACTCGGGTGGTGCTGGTCAGGGGTGCTGCTGGCTGAGCGAGGTGCGTGCGGCGGGGCCGCTGCTCAGTGCTCGTCCGCGATCGCGCCACTGATGTACATGGCGTTGAGCAGGACGAAGACGTAGGCCTGGAGGAACTGGATCAGGATCTCCAGGAAGGCGACCGCGATGAAGAGCAGCCACGCGATGATGCCGACCGGGGCGTACTGGATCGCCATCTCGGTCACGAGGTACTCGCCGCCGAGAGCGAAGAGGATCAGCAGCAGGTGGCCGGCGAACATGTTCGCGAAGAGTCGCAGCGCCAGGGTGACCGGGCGGACCAGGATGTTGGACATGAACTCGAGCGGCACGAGCAGGATCAGCATCGGGCCGCCGATGCCGGCCGGGACCGACTGCAGCTTGAAGTAGCCGACGAAGCCGTGCTTGCGGATGCCGGCGACGTTGTAGACGACCCAGCTGAGCAGGGCCAGCGAGTAGACCATCCCGGAACGGGAGAACGTCGGGAACTGCAGGAGCGGGATCGACGCGAAGAGGTTGTTCAGCAGGATGAAGAAGAACAACGAGAAGAGGTACGGCGTGTACTTCTGGAAGTCGTGGCTGCCGATGATGTCGCGGCTGAGGGAGTTGCGGACGAAGCCGTACGCCTCCTCGCCCACGAACTGCAGCTTCCCGGGCACCATCGCGCGCTTGGCCGAGGCGACCTTGAAGAAAGCGAAGACCAGGACGGCCGCCAGGACCAGCTGGAGCATCGGCTTCGTGACACCGAGCACCGCCTCCTGACCGAGGAAGTCCATCGTCGAGCCGCCGCCGATGGCGGGGAGGTCGAAGTCGGCCGGTCCGGGCGGGGTGAACCCGTCTGCGGAACGCACCACGGCTGCGACGTTCACCAGTTCTCCTCTACTTGTCGTGCGACTGCTCGTGCGGCTGGTCGTCCGGCCGGGCACGGTTGAAACGAGCGAAGGTCATGTAGATCCCGAGCGTGGCACCGATCAGGATGCCGACAGCAACGAGGAAGGTCGTGCCGAGCCACCGGTCTGCGAGCCACCCCAGGACGCCGTACACCGCGACGCCCGAGACCATGTAGCCGAAGGCGTGCCACGGATCGCCCTTCGGGCCGTCCTGAGGAACAGCTGGTTGGTCCTGCTGACTCATGGCGCCCCGGACGATAGCAGGGTCGGGTAGTCATCGATCACACCCGGGCTGCGAGGTGGTCAGGGTGGCCTCACCCGGGGCCTCCCCGGCGGCGCCGGCGCCCGTGGCACCGTCGCCCGCGGAGAGGTCGTAGACCGGGATCCGCACCCTGGACGCGAGCGCCACCTGAACGAAGGTCCAGGCGAGCGCGCCGCAGATGACGGCCCCCGCGAGCCACCCCCGCGACAGCGTGTCGTCGACCGCGCCCGAGGCGTCGAGCGCCGAGAGCACGACCAGGACGACCAGCAGCTGCAGGGCGTAGGTCAGCAGCGCCACGACCAGCGAGGCCGCGGGCAACAGACCCGCCACGGCGTGCACCGTCGCGGAGCCGAAGGCGAAGACGACGACCACCAGCGCGCTGCCGACGAGAGCGCCGTACGCTGCGGGGCTGCCGTCGACCAGGGCGCCCACCGCCGCGGCGGCGAGGCCGGCGACGACGGTCCCGAGCGCGGCCCCGAGGAGCACCGCCGTCCCACCGTCACGGCGGGTCCTGGCGGTCTCGCGCGGTGTCTCGGTCGTCATCTCGGCGGCCGTTCTGGGAGGGGTTCGTCGCGGTCGTCAGCGGCCCGGGGGCCGCTCGTGAAAACTATCACAAGGTCTCCGGCGAGGGCTCATCGAGCACCTCCAGGACCTGGGGCTTGCGCAGCACCGGGAGCACGAACGTGAGCACCACCGTGACGAGCGCGAGCGCCCCGACCGCGAGCCACACCCACACCCCGGTGTAGAGGCTCGCGAGCACCGTGGCGAAGGCGATCAGGGCCGCCCACAGCCACATGATCATCACCGCGCGCCGCTGGGAGTGGCCGATCTCGAGCAGCCGGTGGTGCAGGTGCTGCTTGTCCGGGGCGAACGGCGAGCGTCCGGCCCGGGTGCGCCGGACCACGGCCATCACCAGGTCCAGCAGCGGGACCAGCAGGATCGAGACGGGCAGCAGGACCGGCAGCAGCGTCGGCAGCAGGCTCGCCTGCGTGCCCGAGGCGCCGCGGGAGATCTCGGTGCCGGAGAACTGGCCGGTGAGCGTCACCGCGCTCGCCGAGAGCACCAGTCCGATCAGCATGGAGCCGGAGTCACCCATGAACAGCCGCGCGGGGTGGAAGTTGTGCACGAGGAAGCCCAGGCACACCCCGGCGAGCGCCACGCTGAGCAGCGCCGCGGTCGTCGCGCGCGGGGCGTCGTTGAGGCGGGTGAGCTGGTAGCAGAAGACGAAGAACGCGATCGCGCCGATGCCGACCACGCCGGCGGCCAGGCCGTCGAGACCGTCGACGAAGTTCACCGCGTTGACGGTGGCGACGACGACGAACCCGGTCAGCAGCGCGCCCTGCGAGGGGTCCAGGGAGAAGATGTCGCCGTTGGTGAGCGGGAAGAAGACGTACTGGATCCCGAAGGCGATGAGGAACCCGGCCGCCAGGACCTGTCCACCGAGCTTGGTGAGCGCGTCGAGCTCGAAGATGTCGTCGAGGACGCCCACCGCGCAGATCAGCGCGCCGGCGATGAGCACGACCCCCGCGTCGCGGAACACGAACGGCCCGCTGAGGGAGAGGAACGGCAGCTCCCGGGCGACGAGGTACGCCGCCACCAGCCCGCCGAGCATCGCCAGCCCGCCGAGGTAGGGGATCGGCTCGTCGTGCACGTCGCGGTCGCGCACGGCGGCCACGGCGCCCGTCCGGATCGCGATCTCCCGCGCCACCACGGTGAGCAGGTAGGTCACCGTCGCGGCCACGAGGAAGACGAGGAGGTACTCCCGCACTACGTGGTCGCCCGGCCCTCGTCGGTCAGCGTCGCCCCGAGCGGCTCGAGGACCTCGTTCAGCGCCTCGAGCGAGAGGGCGCCGCGGCGCAGGACCCGGCCCTGGTCGCCGGTGCAGTCGACGATCGTGGAGGCCTCGCCGCCGGGCGACTCCCCCGCGTCGACGAGCACGGCGACCTCGTCGCCGAGCATCTCCTCGGCCTGGTCGGCGTCGGTCGCGGCCGGCATGCCGGAGAGGTTCGCCGAGGAGACCGCCAGCGGGCCGGTCCGCTCCAGGACCTCCAGGGCCACCGGGTGGTCGGGCATGCGCACCGCCACCGTGTCCCGGGTGTCGCCCAAGTCCCACTGCAGCGAGGTCTGCTGGTGGCAGACCACGGTCAGGGGCCCGGGCCAGAACCGCTCGACCAGCGCCCGGGCGTACCCGGGCACCCGCACGGCGAGCGCGTCGAGCGTCGTCGGGGAGCTGACGAGGACGGGCGGCGGCATGTCGCGGCCGCGGCCCTTGGCGTCGAGCAGGTCGCGGACGGCGGCGGGGTCGAAGGCGTCGGCGGCGATGCCGTAGACGGTGTCGGTCGGGAGCACGACGAGCTCGCCGCGCTGAACCGCCAGCGTCGCAGCCTCGACGGCGGCCTCGCGGGCCTCCTCGGTGTCGGTCGGGTAGCGCTCGCTCACCCGGTCATCGTGCCAGCCGCGCCGTCAGGAAGCGCGGCCGACCTGCCAGGTCGAGGTGGTCGCGGACCTCGGTCCACCGGCCGGTCGCGGTGAAGACCGCCGGGGCGAGGTCGCCCTGCGCGTCGGCGTGCTCTGCCCCGACCACTCCCCCGGGCCGCAGCAGCAGCGCGGCGCGCCGCTCGAGGACCCGCATCGCGTCGAGCCCGTCGTCGCCGGAGAACAGCGCCAGGTGCGGGTCGTGGTCCCGCGCCTCGGGCGCGACCGACTCCCAGGCGTCCAGCGGGATGTACGGCGGGTTGCAGGTGATCACGTCCACCTCGCCGGCCAGGTCGTCGAAGGCGGTCGCCAGGTCGCCCTGGCGCAGGTCGACCCCGGTGCCGGCCAGGTTGCGGACCGCCCAGCGGTGCGCGGGCTCGTCCAGCTCCACCGCGTGCACCACCGCCTGCGGCACCTCGTGGGCCACCGCCTTCGCGATCGCGCCGGAGCCCGTGCAGAGGTCGACCACGACCGGTGTCCGGCCCTCCTCGACCAGCGCGGTGGCCCGGTCGACGGCCCACCCGGCGAGCAGCTCGGTCTCCGGCCGCGGCACGAAGACGCCCGGGCCGACCGCGAGCTCGACGTGGCGGAACCACGCGGACCCGGTGAGGTGCTGCAGCGGCTCACGCCGCGCGCGGCGCGCGACGAGCGCGGCGTACTGCTCGAGGTGGGCGGGGCCGACCTGGTCGACCAGCACCAGCCGGCCGCGGGTGGTGCCCAGGACGTGGGCGAGCAGCTCGGCCGCGTCGTGGTCGGGACTGGCGACCCCGGCCTCGCGCAGCCGCGCGGTCGCCTCGGCCAGCACGGTGCGGCGCGCGGCCGGCGTGGCCGGCGTGCCCGGCGCGGTCACTGCTCGAGCGCCTCGAGCCGGCCGGCGAGGTCGGCGTCGAGGCAGGAGGCGAGCACCGGCTGCAGGTCCCCGTCGAGCACCTGGTCGAGGTTGTAGGCCTTGTAGCCGGTGCGGTGGTCGGAGATCCGGTTCTCCGGGAAGTTGTAGGTGCGGATCCGCTCGGAGCGGTCGACCGTGCGCACCTGGCTGCGCCGAGCGTCGCTCGCCTCGGCGTCGGCGGCCTCCTGCGCGGCGGCGAGCAGCCGCGCGCGCAGGATGCGCATGGCCTGCTCCTTGTTCTGCAGCTGGCTCTTCTCGTTCTGGCAGGACACCACGATGCCGGTCGGCAGGTGGGTGATCCGCACGGCCGAGTCGGTCGTGTTGACGCTCTGGCCGCCGGGACCGCTCGAGCGGAAGACGTCGATGCGCAGGTCGTTCTCGTCGACCGTCACGTCGACCTGCTCGGCCTCGGGCAGCACCAGCACGCCGGCGGCGCTGGTGTGCACCCGGCCCTGGGACTCGGTCACCGGGACCCGCTGGACGCGGTGGACACCGCCCTCGAACTTCAGCAGGCCGTACGGCGCCTCGCCGGGCTCGGGGGTCCCCTTGGCCTTGACGGCCACGGTCACCGACTTGTACCCGCCCAGGTCGGACTCGGTGGCGTCGAGCAGCTCGACCTTCCAGCCGCGCGCCTCGGCGTAGCGGGTGTACATCCGCAGCAGGTCGCCGGCGAACAGCGCCGACTCCTCGCCGCCCTCGCCGGACTTCAGCTCGAGGATCGCGTCCTTGTCGTCGGCCGGGTCCCTCGGCACGAGCAGCCGGCGCAGGCGCTCCTCCGCGGCGGCCAGGCGCGGGACCAGCGCCTCGGCCTCCTCGGCGAACGTCGGGTCCTCGGCGGCCAGCTCGCGGGCGGCCCCGAGGTCGTCCTCGAGCCCCTGCCAGTCCCGCCACGCCCCGATCACCGAGGAGAGCTGGGCGTAGCGCTGGTTGAGCCGCTTGGCGAGCCGTGCGTCCGCGTGGGTCTCCGGAGCGGCGAGCTGCTGCTCGAGCGCGCTGTGCTCGACGAGCATGCCTTCGACGGCCTCGAACATCGGCGCTCCTCGCGGGTCCTGGGACGGTGGCCGGGACGGGTGGCTGGGGGTGACGGACAAATGACGAGCGCCGGCCCCCGCCATGCGGCAGGGACCGGCGCTCGGTGACAGCTACTTCTTGGCTGCCTTGGCGTAGCGGGCCTCGAAGCGGGCGACGCGGCCGCCGGTGTCGAGGATCTTCTGCTTGCCGGTGTAGAACGGGTGGCACTGCGAGCAGACGTCCGAGCGGATCTGGCCGGACGAGACGGTGCTGCGAGTCGTGAACTCGGCGCCGCAGGTGCAGGTCACCTGGGTCTCGACGTACTCGGGGTGGATGTCCTTCTTCATGGTGTCCTCTCAGTCGCCGGGTCGTCCGCCGCGCCCTGCGGCCGGGACGTGAACCGGAACCAGCACGGAATTGTGCCACCGGTACGAACGCCGGCCCAATCGTGGTTGTTCCCGGTGGCCGGCCCGTGCCGCCCACCGGACACCACCGGCCTCGTGCCGTGCGTCACGCCTGCTGAGCGCCGGCCTCGAGCTCGGCGGGAGCCGGTGCGGGCGGCACGCGATCGCCCTGGAGACGGAGCACGACGACCACCGTCGTGCCGGCACCCTCCTCGGACTCGAAGAGCACCTCGCCCTGGTGCTTGTCGATGATGGTCTGCACGATCCGCACCCCGAGGCCGGTGCCGGCGATCTCGTTGAAGACGGCGTTGGACGCGCGGAAGAAGCGCGTGCCGAGGCGGTCGAGCTCGGCGGCCGGGATGCCGATGCCGTGGTCGGTCACCGCCACCCGCACCGTCCCCATCGACGCGGTCACCTCGACCTCGACCGGGTCGCCGTCCTTGCTGAACTTCACCGCGTTGCTGAGGATGTTGAGGAACGCCCGGTTGAGCATCGCCCGGTCGGCGAGGACCGGCAGCGGGTCACCGGGGGCGGTCACCTCGACGCGGATGCCGCGGCGTGCGGCGGTGATCCGTACGTCGGTCACCGCGTCGCGCACGACCTGGTCGAGGTCGACCTGCTCGAGGTCGGTCCCCCGGTTCTCGGCCTTGGACAGCGTGAGCAGGTCGTCGATGAGCGTCTTGAGCCGGGTGACGTTGCGCCGCGTGGCCTCGAGCATGCGCTCGTGGCGGGGCGCCATGTCGTCCTCGAACTCCTCGGCGACCATCTCCAGGTACCCGCTGATGGTCGTCAGCGGGGTCCGCAGCTCGTGGGAGACGTTGGAGACGAAGTCGTCGCGCGCGGTGTCGAGCGCCCGGAGCTCGGACTGGATCCGCGTCTCGACGGCCCGGGCCCGGGCCTGCTGCTCGACCAGGTCGTTGAGCGCCACGGCGACCGCCCGCACCTCGCGCGGGCCGGCAACCGCGGCGTGCACGTCGGGCTCCGAGCGCGAGATCCGCTGCACGGTGGACTCGATCGCCAGCAGCGGCTCGGACAGCTCGCGCTCGAGCCGGCGTCGGGCGCGCCCGACGAGGAACCAGCCGAGCAGGCCCAGGGCGACGACCGCGACGATCGTGCCCCGGAAGCGCCACTGCGCGTCCGAGCTGGCCTCGCGCTGACGACGGTCGAACTCCGCGTGCGTGGCCAGGTGGGCCTCACGCACCTCGTCGAAGAGGCGCTGGCCGCGGGTGTAGCGCGCCCGCTGGAAGGTGCCCGGCCCGCCGGGCGCCTCGACCCGCGGCTCGGCGTACTGCGTCAGCCAGGCGTCGGCGGCGTCCTGCTGGCGCGTGACCAGCAGCTCGAGCCCCGCGTCGCCGCGGGCGAACTCGCGCACCCGCTGCTCGTGCCCGGGAAAGCGCTGGAGGGCCTGCTCGTAGTCCGCGAGGGCGCCCTGGTCGCCGCTGCGGGCGTAGGCCCCGACGGCGGCGTCCATGTCGGTGAGGTCCTGCAGGACGTCCTCGTTGGCGCTGGCCGCTGGCAGCAGCTCGTCGGTCAGGTGGTCGACGGCCTGGGTGGAGGCGAGCACACCGGCCACGCAGATCGCCGCCATCAGGGCGAGCAGCAGGCCCAGGCGCAGGAGCACCGGCGCCAGCAGCCGCGCCACGGGCCGCCCGCCGGCGGGAGCCGGTGCGGCGGGCACACCGGTGGCGGGACGGCCACGCTGGGCAGTCGTCATCGAGCGCTCATCGAGCGGTCACCGGGACGGGACGTCCGGTGTCACTGGGCCCGGGCGAGGAGCGCCTCGACCCGGGAGGCGAGCTCGCGCGGGCTGAACGGCTTGGTGATGTAGTCGTCGGCGCCGGAGTCGAACCCGGTCTCCACGTCGGACTCCTGCGCGCGGGCGGTCAGCAGGATCACCGGCAGGTCGGCGAGCGCGGGGTCGGCGCGGATGACGCGGATCGCGTCGAGGCCGGAGAAGCCCGGCATCATCACGTCGAGGACCGCGAGGTCGGGACGCTCGGCCTGGCAGGCCTCCACGGCCGCGGCGCCGTCGGCGACGGCCACGATGTCGTGACCCAGCGTCGAGAGCTTGAACTCGACCAGCTCCCGGATGTCGACGTCGTCGTCAGCGACCAGGATGCGTGCCACGGTCCTGCCCTCCCTGGTTCGTCGGGCAGCCGGGCTGCCGCTTCGTCGGTGCCGAGTCGGGGAGCCCGCTCGTGGCGGTCAGCCTACGGGGTCCGCGTGCGGCGCGGACGGCGGTTGCGCAGATCGGCGCACGGGCCCCGTCGCGCCGCGGCGTACGACGAGCCCGGCCCCGCGCGGCGCGGGTCCGGGCTCGTCGTACGAGCGGGCTCAGTCGTCGTCGGCCGGCGTCGTCTTCTGGACCTGCATCAGGAACTCGATGTTCGTCTGCGACTTCCGCAGCCGCTCGAGCAGCAGCTCCAGCGCCTGCTGGTTCTCCAGGTTCGACATCACCCGGCGCAGCTTCCAGATGATCGCCAGCTCCTCCTTGGAGAGGAGCAGCTCCTCACGCCGGGTCCCGGACTGCACGACGTCGATGGCCGGGAAGAGCCGCTTGTCGGCGAAGTCCCGCCGCAGGCGGATCTCCATGTTCCCCGTGCCCTTGAACTCCTCGAAGATGACCTCGTCCATCTTCGAGCCGCTCTCGACCAGCGCCGTCGCGAGGATCGTCAGCGAGCCGCCGTTCTCGATGTTGCGGGCGGCGCCGAAGAACCGCTTCGGCGGGTAGAGGGCCGCGGAGTCCACGCCGCCGGACAGGATGCGTCCGCTCGCCGGCGCCGACAGGTTGTAGGCCCGGCCCAGGCGCGTGATGCCGTCGAGCAGCACCACGACGTCGTGGCCGAGCTCGACCAGGCGCTTGGCGCGCTCGATCGCCAGCTCGGCGACCATGGTGTGGTCGGCCGGCGGCCGGTCGAACGTCGAGGAGATGACCTCCCCCTTGACCGAGCGCTCGAAGTCGGTGACCTCCTCGGGCCGCTCGTCGACCAGGACCACCATCAGGTGGCACTCGGGGTTGTTCGTGGTGATCGAGTTCGCGATGGACTGCAGCACCATCGTCTTGCCGGCCTTGGCCGGGGAGACGATGAGGCCGCGCTGGCCCTTGCCGATCGGTGCCGCGATGTCGATGACCCGCCCGATGAGGTTGTCCGGGCCGGTCTCCAGGCGCAGCCGCTCGCTGGCGTAGAGCGGCGTCAGCTTGGAGAACTCGACGCGGTGCTTGCTCGCCTCGGGGTCGGTGCCGTTGACGCTGTCGAGGCGCACCATCGGGTTGAACTTCTCCCGGCGCTCGCCCTCGCGCGGCTGGCGGACCTGGCCGACGACCGCGTCGCCGCGGCGCAGACCGAACTTCCGCACCATCGAGAGCGACAGGTAGACGTCGTCGGGCCCGGGCAGGTAGCCGCTGGTCCGCACGAACGCGTAGTTGTCCAGGACGTCGAGGATGCCGGCGGCCGGGACGAGGACGTCGTCCTCGAGGATCGTGGTGTCGGGCTCGTTGCGCTGCCCGCGACCGCGCTCTCGGTCGCGTCCCCGGCGACGCCGGTTCCGCCCGCCGCCGTCGTGGTCGTCGTCGTCGCGGTCCTGCTGGTCGCGGTCCTGCTGGTCGCGCACGCGGTCCTGCTGGCGCTCCCGCTCCCGGTCCTGCTGGCGGTCCCGGTCCTGCTGCCGCTCGCGCTCCTGCTGGCGGTCGCGGTCCTGGCGGTCCCGGTCCTGGCGGTCGCGGTCCTGGCGGTCCTGGGGGTCGCGGCGCTCCTGCTTCTGTCCCTGGTTGCGCTGGCCCTGCTTCTGGCCGCCCTGCCGGCCGCCCTGGTCCTGGCGGTCCTGATCCTGCTTGTCCTGGGCCTTCTCCGGGGCCTTGTCCTGCGCCCGGTCCTGGCGGTCGCGCCCCTGGCGCTCCTGCTGCCGGTCCCGGTTGCGCTCGCGGCGGCGCTCGCCGTCCTGCTGCCCGGCGGGCTGCTGCTCGGCGGCCGGCTCGACGGGGAGCTCGGCCTGCGGCTCGGCGCGCACCACGGTGGGCTGCTCCGTGGACTGCGGGATGGGCTGCTCGGCGGGCGGCTGGGAGGCCTGCTGCTCGGTCGCCTCGGCGGGCTGGCCGCCACGCTTGGCGCCCCGGCCACGGGCCGGTCGGTCCGCCGGTCGCTCCGCGGCGGCCGGCTCCGCGGCGGCCGGCTCGGCGGCGGGTCGCCCGCCGGTCTGTGCGCCCTTGATGGCCTCGATGAGCTGGGCCTTCTTCATCGTGGCCGCGCCCGGGATGCCCATGCCGCCGGCCATCGAGCGCAGGTCGGCGATGAGCATCGAGCTGAGCCCGCCACCGCGCTTCCTGGCTGCGCCGCCGGAGGTGGTGGGTTCGATCGTCTCCGTCACGTGAGGGGGTCCTTCCCACGTCGTCAGTGCCGCGGCCGCCCACGCGGTCCGTCCGGCTGCTCGTCAGGGCTCCCACTCCCGGGCCGGCGTCGCCAGCGGCGAGGACGGACCGGTGCGCGGAGGATCTCCGCGACGAACGAGAGGGAGTGTGCACCCGCCGGGTCCGGACTGGCCCGGGAGTCACGATCGGGTGCTACGCCAGATGTGCGGCGCGCCGTCAATGTACCACCGGCCCGGACGGCCGTGGGGCGGACCACGGGGATCGGCGCGGCGGGGTGGGTCGGCTCAGTCGAGGACGCGGACGCCGTCGGTGCTGACGGCCAGCACGTGCGCGGCCCAGCCGTCCGGGCAGCGGTCGAGCAGCCGCTTCCCCCCGGCCGGCCCGTCGACGAAGGCCAGCACCGTGGGACCGGCGCCGGAGACGACCGCGGGCACGCCGTCGGAGCGCAGCGCGTCGACGAGCGCCAGGGAGGCCGGCATCGCGGGCCGGCGCTGCTCCTGGTGGAGGTAGTCGCGGGTCGCGCGGAGCAGGTGCTCGGGCCGCCCGGCGAGGGCGGCGACGAGCAGCGCCGTGCGCCCGGCGTCCGCCGCGGCCTCCGCGTGCGGGACCTGTGCCGGCAGCAGGCCGCGGGCGACCTCGGTCGAGACCGGGTCGGAGGGGACGAACACCGCCACCGCGACGCGGGGGTCGACCGGCGAGCCGACGGTCCAGAACCCGTCGTCGTCGTGGCCCGAGATCGTGAAGCCGCCGTGCAGCGCCGGCGAGACGTTGTCCGGGTGGCCCTCCATCCGCGCCGCCAGCTCGAAGAGCGCCGCGTCGTCGAGGATGAGGGTGCCGCCAGCCACGAGGGCGCGCGCGAGGGCGAGCCCGCCGACGATCGCGGCGGAGGAGGAGCCGAGCCCGCGGGCGTGCGGCACCACGTTCGTGCACCGCAGGCGGAACCCCGGCGGCTCGGCGCCGAGGGCCTCGAAGGCGACCCGCATCGCCCGGACGACGAGGTGCGACCCGTCGAGCGGCACCGAGCCCGCTCCGGCACCGTCGACCTCGACCACGAGGCCGTCCGCGAGCACCTCCGCCTCGAGCTCGTCGCGCAGGTCCAGGGCGAGGCCGAGGCTGTCGAACCCGGGGCCCAGGTTGGCCGAGGTGGCCGGCACGGAGACCCGCACCGGCCCCTCGACGAACCGGGTCACGCCAGGCCGGCGGCCTCGGCCGCCGCGGTGACGTCGGCGTCGATGACGGTGTCGACGATGCTCTGGCCGCTGGCGGCGAAGCCCTCGAGCGCGGTGGCGGTGTCCTTGAGCCCGTGGCCGGTGACCGTGATCGCCACGGTGCTGCCGGCGTAGGACTCCCCGGCCGCGAGCTCCTGCAGCAGCCCCGCGATGCCGGCGGCGGAGGCGGGCTCCACGAAGACCCCGTCGTGGGCGGCGAGCTGGCGCTGCGCGCTGAGGATCTGGTCGTCGCTGACCGAGGCGAACCGGCCGCCGGACTCGTTGCGGGCGGCCTCGGCGAGCTTCCAGGAGGCCGGGTTGCCGATCCGGATCGCGGTCGCCTTGGTCTCCGGGTCGGGGAACGGCTCACCGGTCACCAGCGGCGCCGCACCCTCGGCCTGGAAGCCGCGCATGACCGGCGTCCGCGTCGCCATCCCGAGGGCGGCGTACTGGGTGTAGCCGAGCCAGTACGCCGAGATGTTTCCGGCGTTGCCGACCGGCAGCAGGTGGTAGTCGGGGGCGTCGCCGAGGAAGTCGACGATCTCGAAGGCGGCGGTCTTCTGGCCCTCGAGCCGCACCGGGTTGACCGAGTTCACCAGCGCGACAGGGAAGTCCCAGGCGAGCTGGCGGGCCAGGGCGAGGCAGTCGTCGAAGTTGCCGCGGACCATGACCACCTGGCCGCCGTGCATGATCGCCTGGGCCATCTTGCCGGCGGCGATCTTGCCCTCGGGGACGAGCACGAGCGGCTTGAGGCCGGCCTTCGCGGCGTACGCCGCCATCGACGCCGACGTGTTGCCCGTCGACGCGCAGACCACGGCCTCGGCGCCCTCCGCCTTCGCGCAGGAGATGGCCGCGGTCATGCCGCGGTCCTTGAAGGAGCCGGTCGGGTTGCTGCCCTCGACCTTGAGCCAGACGTCGGCACCGGTGAGGCCGGAGAGCCAGCCGGAGTGGACGAGCGGCGTGCCGCCCTCCCGGAGGGTGACCGCGGGCGTGCCGGCGGGGATCTCCAGCAGGTCGCGGTACTCCTCGATGACACCCCGCCACTGGTGGGTGGCCGTGCGCGTGCTCACTCCTGCTCCCCTTCCACCCGCATCACCGAGGTGACCTCGCGGACGATCTCCATGCCCCGCAGGTGCTCCACGGTGGCGCTCAGCTGGGCGTCGGTCGCCTCGTGCGAGACCACGACCAGCTGGGCGTCGTCGTCGCGGCCCTCCTGGCGGACGGTCTGGATCGAGACGCCGTGCTCGGCGAAGGCGGTCGCGACCGCGGCCAGCACGCCGGCGCGGTCGTCGACGTCGATCGCGACGTGGTAGCGCGTCCGCGCCTCCCCCATCGGCAGCACGGCCCGGTCGGCGTACGCCGACTCCCCCGCGCCGCGCGTGCCGGCGAGCAGGTTCCGCGCCACCGTGACCAGGTCGCCGAGGACCGCCGAGGCGGTCGGCGACCCACCGGCTCCGGGGCCGTAGAACATCAGTTGTCCGGCGGCCTCGGACTCGACGAACACCGCGTTGTAGGCCTCGCGGACCGAGGCGAGCGGGTGCGAGCGCGGGATCATGGCGGGGTGGACGCGGACGGCCACCGCCTCCTCGCCGTCCTCGCCCGCGCGCAGCTCGCAGATCGCGAGCAGCTTGACGACCGCTCCCATGTCGGCGGCGGACCGGACGTCGGCGGCGGTGACCTCGGAGATGCCCTCGCGGTGCACGTCGGAGGCGGTCACGCGGGAGTGGAACGCCAGCGAGGCCAGGATCGCGGCCTTCGCGGCGGCGTCGAAGCCCTCCACGTCGGCGGTGGGGTCGGCCTCGGCGTACCCGAGCTCCTGGGCCTCCTCGAGGGCCTCGGTGAAGCCGGCGCCGGAGGAGTCCATCTTGTCGAGGATGAAGTTCGTGGTGCCGTTGACGATGCCCAGCACGCGCGTCACGCGGTCGCCGGCCAGCGACTCGCGCAGCGGCCGCAGGATCGGGATGGCACCGGCGACGGCCGCCTCGTAGTAGAGGTCGCGCCCGGCCTTCTCGGCGGCCTCGAAGAGCGTCGGACCGTCCTCGGCGAGCAGCGCCTTGTTGGCGGTCACCACGCTCGCGCCGTTCTCCAGCGCGGAGAGGATGAGCGAGCGGGCGGGCTCGATCCCGCCGATCACCTCGACCACCAGGTCGACGTCGTCGCGGGCCACCAGGCCCGCCGCGTCGGTCGTGATCAGGCCGTCGGGGACCTCCACCTCGCGCGGTGCGTCGAGGCGGCGCACGGCGACGCCGGCCAGCTCGACCGGCACGCCCACCCGGGCCGCGAGGTCGTCGGCCTGGTCCCGCAGCAGCCGCACCACCTGGGAGCCCACCGAGCCGCAGCCGAGCACCGCCACCCGGAGCGTGCCGGGTCGCTTGTCGCCCTCCATCACAGATCACCCACGTCAGTCGCCAACAGGTCGTCCTCAGTCTCCCGCCGCAGGAGCACGCGCGACGCACCGTCCCGCACCGCGATCACCGGAGGCCGCAAGAGGTGGTTGTAGTTGGAGGCCATCGAGCGGCAGTAGGCGCCGGTCCCGGGGACGGCGACGAGGTCGCCGGGAGCCAGGTCGCCGGGCACGAACTCGTCCTTGACCACGATGTCGCCGGCCTCGCAGTGCTTGCCGACGACGCGGCCGAGCACCGGGTCTGCGTCGGAGGTGCGGGAGGCGAGCGTGCAGGAGTAGTCGGCGTCGTAGAGCGCGGTGCGGATGTTGTCGCTCATCCCGCCGTCGACGGAGACGTAGGTGCGCGAGGCGCCGCCGTCGAGGCTGACCTCCTTGACGGTGCCGACCTCGTAGACGGTGCACATCGAGGGTCCGACGATCGCGCGGCCCGGCTCGATCGACAGCGCCGGCCGGTCGATGCCGAGCGCCCGGCACTCGTGCTCGACGATCGCGGTCATCTCGGCGGCCAGGCGTGCGGGCTCGGCCGGGTCGTCCTGGGTGGTGTAGGCGATGCCGAAGCCGCCGCCGAGGTCCATCTCCGGCATGTCGACGCCGAGCTCGCGGGACACGGTGGCGTGCAGCGCCAGCACCCGGCGGGCGGCCACCTCGAAGCCCGCGGAGTCGAAGATCTGGCTGCCGATGTGGGAGTGCAGGCCCCGCAGCTCGAGCGCCTCGGCGGCGAGCACGCGACGTACTGCGTCCAGGCCGTAGCCGGAGGTGATCGAGAAGCCGAACTTCTGGTCCTCGTGGGCGGTGGCGATGTACTCGTGGGTGTGGGCCTCGACCCCGGCGGTCACGCGGACCATCACCGGGACGCTGGCGCCCTCCTCGGCGGCGATCCGGGCCAGCCGCTCGATCTCGTGGAAGGAGTCCACGATGACCCGCCCGACACCGAGTCGTACGGCGCGGCGCAGCTCGCCCTCGGACTTGTTGTTGCCGTGGAACTCCACCCGCTCCATCGGGAACCCCGCCCGCTCGGCGACCGAGAGCTCGCCGCCGCTGCAGACGTCGAGGCAGAGCCCCTCCTCCGCGATCCAGCGCGCGACCGCCACGGAGATGAAGGCCTTGCCCGCGTAGTAGACGTCGTAGTCGGCGAAGGCGTCGCGGAAGGCGCGGGCGCGCCCGCGGAAGTCCGCCTCGTCCAGGACGAACGCCGGCGAGCCGTGCTCGGCGACCAGGTCGGTCAGCGCGACGCCGCCGACGGTCAGCACGCCGGCGTCGTCCTTGTGCGCCGTGGTCGACCACAGCTGCGGGACCAGGTCGTTGGGGTCGGCGGGCGGGCGCAGCCAGGAGGGGCCGCGGAAGGCACCGGGCGCGTGCGCCCAGCCTGCTTCGTGGGTCATCTGCTCACATCCGGTCGGGGGCGGTGACGCCGAGGAGGCCCAGGCCGTTGGCCAGGACGGTCCGCGTCGCCTGGACCAGCAGCAGGCGCGCCCGGTGCAGGTCGGTGGTCTCCTCGTCGCCCATGGGCAGCACTCGGCAGCTGTCGTAGAACCGGTGGTAGGTGCCGGCCAGCTCCTCGAGGTAGCGGGCGACGCGGTGCGGCTCGCGGAGCTCCGCGGAGCTCGCGACCACGCGGGGGAACTCCGCGAGCGCCCGCAGCAGCAGCCCCTCCTTCTCGTGCGTGAGGAGCTCGGGGTGCGAGGCGGCCTCGACGCCGAGGTCGGCGGCGTTGCGCAGCAGGCTCGCGACGCGGGCGTGGGCGTACTGCACGGTGAAGACGGGGTTCTCGTTGGACTGCCGGGTGATCTCGGCGACGTCGAGCACGAGCGGGGAGTCCGCCGGGTAGCGCGCCAGCGAGTAGCGCAGGGCGTCGACGCCGATCTCGTCGGTGAGCTCCTCGAGGGTGACGATGGTGCCGGCGCGCTTCGACAGGCGCAGCTCCTCGCCGTCGCGGAGGATCTTGACCAGCTGGCCGATGAGGACCTCGAGCGTCTGCGAGGGGTCGTCCCCGACGCAGGCGGCCATGGCGCGCAGCCGGCCGACGTACCCGTGGTGGTCGGCGCCGAGCAGGTAGATGCAGCGGTCGAAGCCGCGGCCCCGCTTGTCGAGGTAGTAGGCGGTGTCGGAGGCGAAGTACGTCAGCTCGCCGTCGGACTTGATGAGCACCCGGTCCTTGTCGTCGCCGAAGTCGGTCGTGCGCATCCACAGCGCGCCGCCCTCCTCGTAGACCGTGCCGAGCTCCTTGAGCCGCGCGAGCGTCTCGGGCACCGAGCCGGACTCGTGCAGCGAGAGCTCGGAGAACCACACGTCGAAGTGGGTGTTGAACGCCGCGAGCTGCGCCTGCTGCTGGGCCAGTTGGAGCTCGTAGCCCTTCTCGCGCACGGCCGCGCGCCGCTCCTCGGCCGGGAGGTCGAAGATCCCCGGGCTCGCCTCGCCGACGGCCTTGGCCAGGTCGCCGATGTAGGCGCCGGCGTACCCGTCCTCCGGCGCGGGCCGGCCGAGCGCGGCGGCGATGATCGAGTCGGCGAAGTGGTTCATCTGCACGCCGCGGTCGTTGATGTAGAACTCGCGGGTCACCTCGGCGCCCGCGGCCGCGAGCACCCGGCCGATCGCGTCGCCGAGCACCGCCCACCGGGTGTGCCCCAGGTGCAGCGGGCCGGTCGGGTTGGCCGAGATGAACTCGACGTTGACCCGCTGTCCGGCGAGCGTCGCGGTGTGGCCGTACCGCTCACCGGCCGCGACGATCTCGGCGGCCACCACGCCCTGGGCCGCGGCCTCGACGGTGATGTTGAGGAACCCGGGCCCGGCGACCTCGACGTCGCTGATCCCCTCGGCGGCGCGCAGTCGGTCGGCCAGCAGCTCGCCCAGCGCACGGGGGTTCGTCCCGGCCTTCTTGGCCAGCTGCAGCGCAACGTTCGTGGCGTAGTCGCCGTGCCCCTTCTGACGGGGACGCTCGACGGTGACCTCCGCGGGTACGCCGTCGGGCAAGGTGAGCGCACCCTGCTCGACGAGGGCCGTCAGGCCGTCGACGATGGTCGTGGAGAGCTGCGCGGGAGTCACCGTCCAAGCCTATCGGCGGGCACCGGTTTCTCCCGCACGGCCGGGGCCGGGTACGGTTCCACCGCGCGCCCCGAAGTGCTGGGGCGGCGCGTGCCTCCGTAGCTCAGGGGATAGAGCACTGGTTTCCGGTACCAGGTGTCGCAGGTTCGAATCCTGCCGGAGGCGCCACACCGAACGGCCTCCCGGGCATCCCGGGGGGCCGTTCCGCATTCCTGGCCCCAGCGGGTACCCGCCCGCACGGGTCTAGACACCCCTCCCCCGCCCACGTGACGCACGTAACGAACCCTCGGGGTGCCCGTTGCAGGCGGTGAGGCGGCTTCCCCGGGCCGGCTCCCGGAGGACGGGCCTCGGCTGTCCGCACCGGCCACGGGCCCCTCGCGGTCCGGTCACCAGGTCCCGTCGCCCGGCCGGGGAGGGTCGAGCGACGCCAGCCACGAAAGCAGGAAAGCGTGAAGAAGACCCTGAGGAGGGCGGTCGCGGTCACCGCGGCCAGCGCGGCCGGCCTCGCCGCCGCTCTCGTCGTCACCCCCACCGCCACCGCCGAGACCGCCCCGAAGGCCGTCGTCTCCGCCCCGGCCGGGGCGCTCACCACGAGCGGCCGGCTCGAGAGGACCGGCTTCGGCTACAAGGCCGACGTCTTCGGCGCCAAGGTGCTGCTCGAGGGCGTCGAGGTCCGCGGCCTCAAGGACGGCTACGCCCAGCAGCGCTGCACGACCATGGCCGGCCGCGTCGCGGAGAAGCAGTCCCAGCTCGCCCTGCCCGAGGACCTCGTGCCGCTGGTGGACCTCTCCCTCACCAAGCAGCGCTCGGAGACCTACCAGGAGGGCGGCCGCACCGGCGTCCGCGGGATCAGCACCATCGCCGACATCGCCGTCGGCGGCGAGGTCCCCGGCCTCGGCAAGCTCCCCCGGCTCAAGATCGAGGGCCTGCAGTCGGTCGCCGACGCCTTCCACGACGGCCGCTCCTTCGACCACGAGGAGTCCTTCGGCTTCAAGGGCATCTCGCTGGACTACGACGGCACCGTCGTCGACGGCACGCCGCTCGCCGCTCTCCTCGACATCCTCAACCAGGTCACCGCGCCGGTCTCCCAGGTCGTCAACCAGGTCATCGACCTGCTGACCAGCCTGCTGCCCGGCCAGGCGATCCGGATCCCCGGGCTGGGCTCGCTCGCGCTCGGCACCGCCAAGGGCAGCGCGAACGCCACCTCCGGCACCTCCGAGGCGTACGCCCTCAAGCTCGAGATCACCGCGACGGGCAACCCGACGGTCCTGCAGCTCGGCCGCGCCCGCACCCGGATCTCCGAGGCCGGCCCCGCCGGCGTCTTCCGCGGCACCGCCACCGGCGCGAACATCCTCGGCGACGTCCCGCTGCTGAACCTCGGCAACCTCGGCCAGCGATCGATCCCCTGCGAGGGCACCGACGGCAGGGTCGTCACCCAGAAGGCCGCGCACTACTCGCTGCTCGGCGGGCTCGTCGACGTCAGCGGGGTGACCTACAAGCTCATGGGCGACCACCTCAGGGGCGGCGCGGCGAAGGCCATGATCGGCACCGACCTCGGGACCGTCGCCGTCCCGACCCTGGGCCTGGAGATCAAGGGCCTCTCCTCCCTGGTGCACCTCAAGCGCTCGGCCACCTCCGGCAAGGTGGCGCCCAGGGTCACGACCAAGTACCTGCAGATCCTGCACGACGGCCGGCCCGTCAGCCTGCGCGCCGGGGACTCCTACGACCTGGGTGACGGGAACTTCCTGAACTTCAAGAAGCTCTTCGACCGCACCTTCCACGGGATCGGCGTCCACGGCCTGACCCTCCAGCTCGCCGGCATCGGCGTCCTGGACCTGGCCTCGTCCGCGGGCCGCATCTTCCCGCGCTGACGCCCGCACGACCCGATAGACCCGCCGGGCCGGCCCCCTCGAGGGGCCGGCCCGGCTGTCGTCGGTGCGCCGGCCGGTCGCTCAGCAGCCCCGGAGGGAGGCGTCGGAGCGCGCCGCGGCGCCGTACCGGCGCGCTTGGGCGACCGAGGGCCGGACGATCGAGGCGGGACCGACGGTGCCGATCGTGCCCTGGACGACGCAGGTCGTGACCTTCGTCGGGTCGATGTGCGCGAGCGCCTGGGCGAGGCGGAACAGCTCGTCGGGCGGGAGGTCGGTGTGGAGGTGCTCCATGACGGTCAGCACGCCGCGCGCGATGAAGCCCGGCTCGTCCGCCCGGGCCCGGACGGCCTGCTGGATCCCGCGCAGCACGCGCTGCTGGTTCGCGGAGCGGTCGAAGTCCCCGCCGGCGAGCGACTTGCGGACCCGGGAGAACGCCATGGCGCCGTACCCGTCGAGCCTGATCCGGCCGCGCGCGAAGCCCTGGGGCTTGAGGTGCTCGTCGGAGAAGCGCCGCGGGTTGCGGACGTGGATGCCCCCGATGTCGTCGACCATGTCCTCGAAGAACGGGAACCGGGTCACGAGGACGTACTGCGGCTGGACGCCGACGAGGTCCCCGACCGTCCGGCCGACCAGCTGGGGCCCGCCGTAGGTCAGTGCCGAGTTCACCCGGCCGTGGCCGTGCCCGGGGATGGCGACCCAGGAGTCCCGCGGCACGCCGATCGCGACCGCCGAGCCGGTGCGGGTGTTGAGGCCGACCAGCTGGATGGCGTCGGCGCGCACGTCCAGCATCGACTGGCCGGGACGGGCGTCGGACCCGACCGCCAGCACCCACAGCACGTCGGAGTCCTGGACCGCCACGCCGTCGGCGCGGTCGACCTCGACCAGCACCAGGTCGGTGGGGTGGACCGCAGCGTCGGGGACGACGAGCGCCGCCGTCGCCAGGACGGCCGCGAGCACGCCGGCCCGCACCGCGCTCCGCACCCGTGCGAACCGGGACCGCATCAGGACCTCCCCCGCGAGACGTCGTAGCCGAAGACCTGCCAGGCGCCCTCGCGACGGGCGAGGTACAGCCGCCCCTGCACGCGGTCGCGCCGCTCGACCTGCCCGCTCGTGGTGAACCCGAGCAGCACCCGGGCCGTCACGCCGACCGGCCGGCCGCGCACGGCGAGCACGTCGAGGCGCAGCTCGCGGCGACGTACGTCGACGCCGTCGATGCGGCCGGCGAGGCCGACGTTCGTCATCAGCCGGAGGTCGCGGCGCGCCTCGTCCTTCGCCCCGCTGCTGAACCCGGGGAACGCCTGCCGGAAGCCGCCCTCGCGAGGGAAGTCGCCACCGACGTACGCCGCGTCCAGCCAGCCGTCGACGACGCGCGCGACGTCCTTCTTCAGCCGCGCCCGCCGGGCGGCGGGCAGCCGGCCGGTCACCTCCGTGACCGTGGTCGTCGTCGGGACGGACCCCGCCTCCGCGCGGACGAGGGCCGCCTGCCGGTGGCCGCCCCGCTCGGCGTCCGGCGCGCCGTCGCCGGAGCACGCGGTGGCGCCCAGCGTCAGCGCCGCCGCGACCAGCGTCGCGACGAGGCGTCCGGGCCGTCGGGGCCCTCGAGGCCCGTCGAGGGGCGTCCCGTGAGGGGTCCGGGTCATCGTGGCCGCGCTCCTTGAGTGCACTAAGTCGATCGAGCGCACTCATGTTCACCCACAGGCGACGGGACGACGGTAGCCGCGCCGGTGTGGATCGGGTCATACCGCGTTCGACAGGCGACCCTGACCCGCGCATTCCCTTCCCCGGGGGACTAGCCTTGGCCCTCGACACCCACCCCCGCGCGCTCACTTGGGAAGAGGCGAAGCAAGTCGTGCCGCAGTCCTCTGGCAACCACTCCTCCGAACGTTCGTCCGTCTCGGAACCACCCGCTGACTTCGGAGCCAACGAGTGGCTCGTCGAGGAGATGCACGAGCAGTACAAGCGTGACCCCGGCAGCGTCGACCCGATGTGGGTGAAGTACTTCACGAGTGACGAGGCCGGCGCCGGAGCGGGCAACGGCGCGCCGAACGGCGCCTCCGCGAACGGGCCGACCCAGCAGGCGCCCGCGAAGCCGAAGGCCGCCGAGCCCGCCCCCAAGCAGGCCGCACCCAAGCAGGCCGCACCGGCGAAGGCCGCGCCGGCGAAGGCCGCGCAGCCGACCGAGCCCAAGGCCACGCCGCGCCCGGAGACGAAGGCCGCCGAGCCGGCCAAGGGCACCTCCTCCCCCACCCCCAAGGAGTCGCGCCCGGCGGACCCCGCCACGGCGAGCGACGAGCCGTCGTTCACCGTGCTGCGCGGCATCGCCGCGGCCACGGCGAAGAACATGGACATCTCGCTGTCGGTGCCGACCGCGACGTCCGTGCGCAACATGCCGGTCAAGCTGCTGTGGGACAACCGGATCGTCATCAACGGTCACCTCGAGCGCGCGCGCGGCGGCAAGGTGTCCTTCACCCACCTCATCGGCTACGCCATCATCAAGGCGATCAAGGCGCTGCCGGCGATGAACAACACCTACGGCGAGGTCGACGGCAAGCCGACCCTGGTCACCCCCGCGCACATCAACCTCGGCCTCGCCATCGACCAGGTCAAGTCCGACGGCAGCCGCCAGCTGGTCGCCCCGTCGATCAAGGCCTGCGAGTCGATGGACTTCGCGCAGTTCTGGACCGCCTACGAGGACATCGTCCGCAAGGCCAAGAACAACAAGCTGACGATGGAGGACTACTCCGGCACGACGGTCAGCCTCACCAACGTCGGCGGCCTGGGCACGAACAACTCGGTCCCGCGCCTGATGCAGGGCCAGGCGGCCATCATCGGCGTCGGCTCCATGGACTACCCCCCGGAGTTCCAGGGCGCCTCCGAGGAGACGATCTCGCGCAACGCGATCTCGCGGATCATGACCATGACCTCCACCTACGACCACCGTGTCATCCAGGGTGCGCAGTCGGGTGAGTTCCTAGGCCAGGTCCACAAGTACCTCCTCGGCCAGGACGGGTTCTACGACGAGATCTTCCGCTCGCTGCGCATCCCCTACGAGCCGATCCGCTGGAACGCCGACGTCTCGGCCTCCCACGACGACGAGATCGACAAGCAGGCCCGGATCCTCGAGCTGATCCACGCCTACCGCGTGCGCGGCCACCTGATGGCCGACACCGACCCGCTGGAGTACCGCCAGCGCAGCCACCCCGACCTGCGCATCGAGTCCCACGGGCTGACCCTGTGGGACCTGGACCGGGAGTTCCCCACAGGCTCCTTCGGCGGCGAGGGCCGGCGCTTCATGAAGCTGCGCCACATCCTCGGCACCCTGCGTGACTCCTACTGCCGCACCACCGGCATCGAGTACATGCACATCATGGACCCCGAGCAGCGGCAGTGGATCCAGCAGCGCGTTGAGCAGCCGCACCGGAAGCCACCGCGCGAGGAGCAGCTGCGGATCCTGCTGAAGCTCAACCAGGCCGAGGCGTTCGAGACCTTCCTGCAGACCAAGTTCGTCGGGCAGAAGCGGTTCTCCCTCGAGGGCGGCGAGACCACGGTCCCGGTCATCGACGAGATCTGCGAGGCCGCGGCGCAGGCCGACCTCGACGAGGTCGCGATCGGCATGGCCCACCGCGGCCGCCTCAACGTGCTGGCGAACATCGTGGGCAAGAAGTACTCCCAGATCTTCCGGGAGTTCGAGGGCAACATCGACCCGCGCACCGTCCAGGGCTCCGGCGACGTGAAGTACCACCTCGGCGCCGAGGGCGAGTTCGAGGCCGACTCCGGCCACAAGGTCAAGGTCTCGGTCGCGGCGAACCCCTCGCACCTCGAGGCGGTCGACCCGGTGCTCGAGGGCATCGCCCGCGCCAAGCAGGACGTGCTCGACCGCGGCGCGGAGTACCCCGTGCTCCCCCTGCTGGTCCACGGCGACGCGGCGTTCGCGGGGCAGGGCGTGGTCGCGGAGACACTCAACCTCTCCCAGCTGCGCGGCTACCGCACCGGCGGCACGATCCACGTGATCGTCAACAACCAGGTCGGCTTCACGACCTCGCCGGGGTCCTCGCGCTCCTCCCTCTACGCCACCGACGTGGCGCGGATGGTGCAGGCGCCGATCTTCCACGTCAACGGCGACGACCCCGAGGCGTGCATCCGCGTCGCGCGGCTGGCCTTCGAGTACCGCCAGGCGTTCAACAAGGACGTCGTCATCGACCTCGTCTGCTACCGCCGCCGCGGTCACAACGAGGGCGACGACCCGTCGTACACCCAGCCGCTCATGTACGACCTCATCGAGCAGAAGCGCTCGGTCCGCAAGCTCTACACCGAGTCCCTCATCGGCCGTGGCGACATCACGGTCGAGGAGGCCGAGCAGGTCCTGCGCGACTACCAGCAGCAGCTCGAGCGGGTCTTCACCGAGGTCCGCGAGGCCAGCACGCAGCCCTCGGAGTGGACGACCGTCCCGGACTACCCGGACAAGCCCGCCAGCGAGACCAGCACGGCGGTCTCCCAGGAGGTCCTCAAGCGGATCGCCGACGCCTACACCACGCCGCCGGAGGGCTTCACCGTCCACCCGAAGGTGATGCCGCAGCTGCAGCGCCGCTCGCAGGCCATCACCGAGGGGCCCATCGACTGGGGCACCGGCGAGATCCTCGCCTTCGGCTCGCTGCTGATGGACGGCCGGCCGGTCCGGCTGGCCGGGCAGGACTCGCGTCGCGGCACCTTCGTGCAGCGGTTCGCGACGATCATCGACCGCCGCAACGCCGACGAGTGGACCCCGCTGGGCTCGCTCACCGAGGACCAGGCGAAGTTCCACGTCTACGACTCGCTGCTCTCCGAGTACGCCGCCCTCGGGTTCGAGTACGGCTACTCCGTCGCGCGCCCCGAGGCGCTGGTGCTGTGGGAGGCGCAGTTCGGCGACTTCGTCAACGGCGCGCAGATCGTCATCGACGAGTTCATCACCGCCGGCGAGAGCAAGTGGAGCCAGCAGTCCGGCGTCGTGCTGCTGCTGCCGCACGGCTACGAGGGCCAGGGGGCGGACCACTCGTCCGCCCGGATCGAGCGGTTCCTCGCGATGGCCGCGGACGACGCGTTCGTCGTCGCCCAGCCGAGCACCCCGGCGTCGCACTTCCACCTGCTGCGCCAGCACTCGCTCGGCGAGCGGCACCGCCCGCTGATCGTCTTCACGCCGAAGTCGATGCTCAAGCGCAAGGAGGCGGCCTCGCAGCCGTCGGACTTCACCGAGGGCACGTTCCGTCCCTTCATCGCCGACGCGGACGCGGACCCGGAGAAGGTCGACACGCTGCTGCTGTGTTCGGGCCGGGTCACCTGGGACCTCATGGTCGAGCGCGCCAAGCAGGAGCACGGCGAGCGGTTCGCGATCGGCCGGGTCGAGCAGCTCTACCCGCGACCGATCGACGACATCCGGGCCGAGATCGCGCGCTACCCCCACCTCAAGGAGGTGCGCTGGGTGCAGGACGAGCCGCAGAACATGGGCCCGTGGCCGCACTACGCGCTCAACGTCGCGCCCGAGGTCGACGCGAAGGTCGTGCCGGTCTGCCGGCCGGAGGGGTCCTCTCCCGCCGTCGGCACCGTCAAGCGGCACCAGGCCGAGCAGAAGGAGCTGCTGGCCCGGGCGTTCGCCTGACCGACGCACACGCACGCAGGACCGAGATGGCCCCGTCCGGCAGCGGACGCGGGCCATCTCGCGTCTGGGCACCGACACACGAGGAGACGAGGATGTACTTCACCGACCGAGGGATCGAGGAGCTCGAGCGGCGACGGGGCGACGAGGAGGTCACCCTGGCGTGGCTCGCCGAGCAGCTGCAGGCGTTCACCGACTCCCACCCGGAGTTCGAGGTGGCCGTGGAGCGTCTCGCCACGTGGCTGGCGCGGCTGGACGACCCCGAGGACTGAGGCGATGATGCGGGGATGACCGAGACGTCCTCCCCCGCGCCCTCGGCCGGCGCACCGGCGTACCCCGCAGCGCCCTGGCAGATGACCGGACAGCTGTTCCTGTCGCTGTTCCGGGTCCCCACCGCGGTCGACGAGCTCCGTCCCGCCGGCGTGTACGGCGCGGCGTTCGTCTCCTACGAGGAGCCGAGCCCACTGACCTACTCCGAGCTGCTGGTCGCGCGCCCCGTGAAGGTGCCGGGCGGACGCGGCCGACGGGTGAGCATCACCGACATCTGGGTCGACTCGCCCGCGTCCGTGGCAGGCGGCCGCGAGCTGTGGGCCATCCCGAAGGGGCTGTGCGACTTCCGGCTCGAGTCCGAGCACCGCGGACCCTTCGCCCGCACCGAGTGGTCGGCCGCCCTGGACCGCCGGCCGATCGCGAGCGCCCGGTTCACCGACGCCGCGCGGGTCGTCCCCCGGGTGCCGTTCAAGGGCCAGACCTGGCAGCCCGGGATCGCCGACACCGGCGGCGAGGAGCGCCGCGCCACGCTGCAGGGGTCGGCGAAGGCGATGCCGTGCTGGGGCGCGTGGGAGTTCGACGCCGACGGCCCGCTGGGCTGGCTCGCGGGACGGCGCGCGATCGCGTCGTTCCGGATGAGCGGCTTCCGGATGTCCTTCGGCTGAGCCGGCGCGCCGCTCAGGCCTCGGGCAGCCCCGGGTGCTCCGCGCGCTCGTCGCCGGACTCGACCGAGGCACGGCGGGCGGCGTCGCGGAGCTCGAAGACCTCCGTGGCGAGCCCGCCCAGGGCGCCCGCGACCTCACGGACGGCCCGGGTGAGGATCGTGGCCACGTCGCCGACGGTGGTGGCGGTCGCCTCGACCGCACCCTGCACGGCGTCCTTGCGGATCTCGGCCTTGCTGAGGTGGTCCTTCATGGCACCAGTGTGGCCCAGGGGCGGCGGGACCGCCCTCAGGCGGCCTCCGCCGCCTCGGGGACGGGCGCGGTGTCGGCGGCGGCCGAGGGCCGTCCCGGCAGCGCGAGCCGGCAGATCTTCCGGGCGACGCTGAACAGCTGCTTGCCGAGCGGGCCGGTGTTGTACGGGAGCTCGTAGCGCTCGCAGATCTCCTGGACCTCCTCGGCGATCTCGGGGTAGCGCCGGGCGGGCAGGTCGGGGAAGAGGTGGTGCTCGATCTGGTGGCTGAGGTTGCCGGTCATCAGGTGGAAGAGCTTGCCGCCGGTGATGTTGGCCGAGCCGAGGAGCTGGCGGAAGTACCACTGGCCGCGGCTCTCGTCCTCGCACTCCTCCTGGGAGAAGGTCGCGACGCCGGCCGGGAAGTGACCGCAGAAGATGATGTTGAACGCCCAGACGTTGCGGACCAGGTTGGCCGTGGCGTTGCCGGCGAAGGTGAGCGGGAACAGCGGACCGGTCAGCGCCGGGAAGAGCAGGTAGTCCTTGACCGCCTGGCGCCTGACCTTGCGCATGATCCCGGCGTGCAGAGCCTTGTTCTCCGAGACCTTGCGCTTGCCGGCGACGAGGTTCTCCACCTCGAGGTCGTGCATCGCCACGCCCCACTCGAAGAACACCATCAGCAGGAACGCGTAGAGCGGGTTGCCGAGGTAGTAGGGGTGCCAAGGCTGGTCCTCGTCCATCCGCAGGACGCCGTACCCGATGTCGCGGTCCTTGCCGAGGATGTTGGTGTAGGTGTGGTGGATGTAGTTGTGGCTGTTCTTCCACTGCTCGCTGGGGCAGACGTTGTCCCACTCGTACATCCGCGAGTTCAGCCCCGGGTCGCCCATCCAGTCGTACTGGCCGTGCATGACGTTGTGGCCGATCTCCATGTTGTCGAGGATCTTGGAGACGCTCAGCGACGCCACGGCCAGCGGCCAGGTGGGCGGCAGGTAGAACAGCGCACGGCCGGCGACCTCGAAGGCGCGCTGGGCCTTCACGACGTTGCGGATGTACGCCGCGTCGGCCTCGCCGAGGTCGGCCAGGACGCGCTGGCGGATGGCGTCCATCTCCTCGCCGAACGTCTCGAGCTGCTCGGGGGTGAGCCGGCCGGGGGTCGTGGCGGTGCCCGCGGGGGCGCCGGTCGGGTCGTCCGGGGTCGTGCTGGGGGCGTTCAGGGTGGTGGTCATCGGGTGGTCCTTCCTCACAGGTCGACGGTGCAGTCGCCGACGGGGGCGGAGACGCAGATGCGGATGTCCTCGTCCGGCAGCGAGGACTGCTCGCCGGTCAGGACGTTGCGGACGGTCCCCTCGCTCTTGCGGGAGACGCAGGAGAAGCAGATGCCCATCCGGCAGCCGGACTCGGGCTGCAGGCCGAGCGCCTCGGCCTGGTCGAGCAGGGTGTCGCCGGTGTTGGCGCCGGAGGCCCCGGAGCGGCTGAAGACGACGTCGCCCTCGGCCGCGTCGGAGCCGGCGGCCCGCGGCGGCTTGAAGTACTCCAGGCGCAGGGCCGGCGAGTCGTCGTAGCACCGCTGGACGGCCTCGATGAGCGGCGCCGGGCCGCAGGCCCAGGTGGGCACGTCGCGGTAGCCGGGCACCAGCCGCTCGAGGTACGCCGGCGACAGCGCCGGGTCGCCGAGCTCGGGGTGCAGGAGCCGGACGTCGATGCCGTGGCCCGACCGCCGGATCTCGTCGAGCTCGGTGGCGAAGATCTGGTGCTCGGGGCTCTGGGCGTAGTGCAGGAACGTCACGTGGCCGCGGTGGGTGCGGCGCTGGAGCGAACGCAGCATCGACATGACGGGCGTGATGCCGGAGCCGCCGGAGACCAGCAGGATCCGCTCCGGCACCGCGTCGGGCAGGACGAACTCGCCCTGCGCCTGGGAGAGGTGGACCGTCGTGCCGGGCCGGGCCTGCTCGACGAGGTGGCGGGAGACCACGCCGTCGGGGTTGGCCCGCAGCGTGATCGTGAAGCGGTCCCCGGGGCGGCTGTCGGGGCTGGAGATGGTGAAGACCCGCGTGGTGCGGCGTGCACCGTCGACCTCCACGCCGACCTGCACGTGCTGCCCGGCGCGGTGGCCGCGCCAGGTCGAGGTCGGCTGGAGGGTGATCGTGGCGACCGGCGGGTGGCCGGGGACGTCGACCTCGCGGTGGACGTCGACGACCCGGGCGCGGACCTCGTGGGCCGCCCACATCGGGTTGACCAGCTCGAGGTAGCGGTCGACGCCGTGGGGCGAGGTGAGCGCGGCGAGCGTGCGGCTGCGCAGGACGGAGGTGGCGATCCCCATGGGCTGCTCCTTCGTGGCGGCACTGGTTCGGTGAACGACTGTGCACCCACACTGTGCCGAGTGTCAGGGCGCAGGGTCAAGGCGGCTGCCGGGTGAGGGTGCACACACGTCCACCATCGATGTGACGGCGGCTACGATGAGGGGATGACCGAGACCAGGGTCGAGCGCAAGGAGCGCACCCGCCGCGCGATCCTGGATGCCGCGTTGACGCTGTGCGAGGACAGCTCGTTGGTCGCGTTGTCGCTGCGTCAGGTCGCCAAGGAGGTCGGGATCGTGCCGACGGCCTTCTACCGGCACTTCGACTCGATCGAGGCGCTGGGACTGGCTCTCGTCGACGAGTCGTTCGTCTCGCTGCGGGCGATGCTGCGCGACGTGCGCCGCGCCGACGCCGCGACCGGCGGGTTCGCCGGCATCGTGGACTCCTCGGTCAGCATCCTGGTCGAGCACGTCCACCAGCAGCGCCAGCACTTCCTCTTCATCGCGCGCGAGCGGGCGGCCGGCCCGCCGTCGGTGCGCGCGGCGATCCGCCACGAGATCGAGCTCTGCGAGCGCGAGCTGGCCACCGACCTCGCCCGCTTCCCCGGCACCGACCAGTGGTCCGGCGAGGACCTGCGGGTGCTCTCCAACCTCATCGTCACCGCGATGGTGGCCACCGCGGAGGCGATCCTCGGCGCCGCGGGACGGCCCGATGCCGAGCGCCAGCTCGCCGAGACCGCCCGCACCCAGCTACGGATGGTGCTCGTCGGCGCCCTGCAGTGGCGCTCGGAGCCCTGAGCGGGCCGGTCAGCCCACGTAGCGGAGCATGAAGTCGCGCTCGGGGTCCTTCTCCGGCGGGCTGTCGGGCGGGACCACGGTCTGCTGCGAGGTCACGGTGTCCTCGAGCCGCACGGGCGCGGGCAGCCGGCGGTAGCGGCCGGGGCCGCCGTCGGTGCCGGCGGTCCTGCTGGTGCTGGTGGTCCGGGTGCTGGTCATGAGGGCCTCCTGGACCGAGTGTGCCAGCGTCAGCGCGGCTTGACGACCACCTCGGGCACGACCGCGTCCTCGGGCAGGTCGAGCACGTGCAGGACCAGGTCGACCACGGTCGAGGGACGGATCCAGGCGGCGGCGTCGTACTCCTTGCCCTCCTGGCGGTGCACCTCCTCCTGCATCGGCGTGGCGGTCCGCCCGGGGAAGACCGACGTGACCCGCAGGCCGGCGCCCGCCTCCTCGGCCCGCAGCGCGTCGGCGAACCCGCGCAGGCCGTGCTTGGAGGCGGCGTACGCCGACCACTGCGGGTTGGCGACCAGGCCAGCGCCGGAGTTGACGAGCACGATCGTGCCTCGGGCGGCCCGCAGGGCGGGCAGCGCGAGCCGGGTCAGCACGGCAGGGGCGACGAGGTTGACCGCCACGGTCTCCAGCCAGGCCTGGGTGGACAGCTCGCCGACGGCGCCCAGCTCGACGACGCCGGCCGCGTGGACGACCGAGTCCAGCCGGTCGGGCAGCTCGAGCGCATCGAGCGCGGCGGGGTCGGCCAGGTCGGCGACGAGCACGCTGGCGCCGGCGTACGCCGCGGCGAGGTCCTCGGCCCGGCCGGCCGACCGGGCCAGCAGCACCAGGCGATCCCCGCGGTCGTGCAGGCGGCGGGCGAGCTCGGCACCGATGCCGGAGCCGGCGCCGGTGACGAGGTGGGTGCGGGCGGTCGTCGGGGTAGGCATCGGCTCAGTCATGGAGGGTGAACACCACTTTTCCGAACAGGTCTCCCCCGGCCATCGCCTCGAACCCGGCGCGGGCCTCGCGCATCGGCAGCACCCGGTCGACGAGCGGGCGCACCCCGGTGGCGTCCAGCATCTGCACCAGCGCGGCCAGCTCGTTGCGGGTGCCCATCGTGGAGCCCACGACCCGCAGCTGGCGGTAGAAGATCCGGGTCAGCTCGGCGTCGTCGGGCTGGGCACCGGAGGTGGTCCCCGAGACGACGATGACGCCACCGGGACGCAGCGAGCGCACCGAGTGCGACCACGTGGCCCGGCCGACGGTCTCCATCACCGCGTCGACCTTCACCGGCAGCCGCTCGCCGGAGGGGTACGCCTCGTGCGCCCCGATCTCGAGCGCCCGCTCGCGCTTGGCCTCGTCGCGGCTCGTCACCAGCACCCGCAGGCCCGCGGCGCTCGCGAGCATGACCAGCGCGGTCGACACCCCGCCGCCGGCGCCCTGCACGAGCACGGTCTGGCCGGGGCGGCAGCCCCCCTGGGTGAAGAGCATCCGGTACGCCGTGAGCCAGGCCGACGGCAGGCACGCCGCCTCCTCGAAGCTCAGCGAGGGGGGCTTGGGGACCAGGTTGCGCCGGGGCACGACGACCGTCTCGGCGAAGGTCCCCCAGTGCCGCTCGGAGAGGATCGCGCGGTCGGGGTCGAGCGTCTCGTCGTCGGCGACGCCGGGGTCGCCGATGACCGCGTGGACGACGACCTCGTTGCCCTCCTCGTCGACCCCCGCCCCGTCGCACCCGAGGACCATCGGGAGGGCCTCGGCCTTGATGCCGACCCCCCGCAGGGTCCACAGGTCGTGGTGGTTGAGCGCGGCGGCGCGGATCCGCACCGCCGCCCACCCCTCGGGCACCTGCGGGCTCGGCCGCTCCCCCACCACGAGGGCGGAGAGCGGGTCGTCGGGGGCGAAGCGGTCGGCGTAGACGGCGAGCACGGCGGCCCGGTTCCCCTCTCGGCGGCGGCTCAGCGGCCGGCTGGTGCGGACGTGGTCAGCGGCGCGCCACGCCGTCGCGGCGGGCCGCCTCGGCGACGGCGGCCGAGACCGCCGGGCCGACGCGGTCGTCGAACGGCGAGGGGATGATGTAGTCCTCGGCGAGGTCGTCGCCGACCAGGCCGGCCAGCGCGTCGGCCGCCGCGAGCTTCATGCCCTCGGTAATCGCGGTCGCGCGCACGTCGAAGGTGCCGCGGAAGATCCCTGGGAAGGCCAGCACGTTGTTGATCTGGTTCGGGAAGTCCGAGCGGCCCGTGGCCACCACGCGGGCGTGGCGGTGGGCGACCTCGGGGAGCACCTCGGGCGTGGGGTTGGCCAGGCCGAAGATGATGGCGTCGTCGGCCATCGTCGCGACGTGCTCCTCGGGCACCGTGCCGCCGGAGACCCCGATGTAGACGTCCGCGCCTACGAGGACGTCGGCCAGGGACCCCGAGCGGCCCGTGTTGTCGGCGGTCAGCTCGGCGACGACGCGCTTGACCGGCGTGAGGTCGTCGCGGTCGGAGCTGAGCACGCCCTTGCGGTCGGTGACCGCGAGGTCGGTGATCCCGGCCTCGAGGAGGATCCGGGCCACGGCGACACCGGCCGCGCCGGCGCCGGAGATGACGACGCGCGTGCCGGCCGGGGTGCGGCCGGTCAGGCGCAGCGCGTTCTTGAGGGCCGCGAGCGCGACCACGGCCGTGCCGTGCTGGTCGTCGTGGAACACCGGGATGTCGAGGCGCTCCTTGAGCCGGTCCTCGATCTCGAAGCAGCGCGGCGCGGAGATGTCCTCGAGGTTGATGCCGCCGAAGCTCGGCGCGAGCCGGGCGACGGTCTCGATGATCTCCTCGGTGTCGGTGGTGTCGAGGCAGATCGGCACGGCGTCGACGCCGCCGAACTGCTTGAACAGCACCGCCTTGCCCTCCATCACCGGCATCGCGGCCGCCGGGCCGATGTCGCCGAGGCCGAGGACGGCGGTGCCGTCGGTGACGACCGCGACCGTGTTCGGGACCCACGTGTAGTGCTGGGTCATCGAGGGGTCCTCGGCGATGGCCGTGCAGACGCGGGCGACCCCGGGGGTGTACGCCATCGACAGCTCCTCGGCGCCCGCCAGCGAGACCGTGGAGACCGTCTCGAGCTTCCCGCCTACGTGCAGGTCGAAGACCGGGTCCCCGGCGAGGGGGTGGTCGGGGGCTGCGGCCTGCGGTGCCTCGGGAGCGTCGGTCGTCTCGTGCGGTGTCGCCATGGTCGGCCACTCTGGCACAGCCGGGGACGGCGGTCCGTGCTGTCCATCATGGTGTGGATCACAGCAGCCGCGGGCGGGGCCAGAGCCGCGCGCGGACGACCGCCACGACGGCCTCCTCGGCCACCGGCCCGCGGTGGCGCGAGTCGATCCCGCGGTCCGGGGCGTCGCTCAGCAGCCACCACCCCGGGCGGCCCGCCGCCGTCGTACGGCGCTCGACGGCCCGCTTGACCGCGACCGTCCCGTCGGGGAACCGGGCGACCACCAGCCGACCCGGTCGCGGGAGCGCGCCGTACACGACCAGGAGCCGGTCGCCGGGTGCCAGCGTGGGCCGCATCGATTCCCCCGAGACGTGCGCGAGGCCGATCCTGGGCACTGGTCGGGAGCCGCGGCGACCTGCTCGTGCGTCACGTGACACGCGGAGTAGTGTCGCAGGCGGACCAGGGTCCACCCGGTGGACCCACCCCGATCAACGCCACAGCTCAATCTCCACGAGCCACCCATCTGAGAGGACGGCAATGTTCGCGCGACTCTTCGCCCCCACCATCGAGGTCTCGGCCCACTGCGACCTGCCGTGCGGCGTCTACGACCCCGCCCAGGCCCGCATCGAGGCCGAGTCCATCAAGGCCATCATCGGCAAGGTCGCCGACAACGACGACCCCGACTTCCGCACCCGCGCCATCCTCATCAAGGAGGAGCGCTCCCAGCTGGTCAAGCACCACCTGACCGTGCTGTGGACCGACTACTTCAAGGCGCCGCACTTCGAGAAGTACCCGCAGCTGCACATGCTGGTCAACGAGGCGTGCAAGCTGGCCAGCGGCACCGGCACCAAGGCGGTCTTCGACGCGGAGAAGGCCGACCAGCTGCTCGCGAAGATCGACGAGATCGCCGAGATCTTCTGGGAGACCAAGCGGGCCTAAGGAACGAGGGCCAGCTTGGTCTCCATCGACGACTGAGCGTGCGAAGTCGTCGTGACAAGAAGGCCTGAGGCTCGCCAGCACGGCTGTTTGCGGGGCCGGTCACCGGGGAAGCACCCGGTGGCCGGCCCCGACCACTATGGTCAGCCCGACGGCCCCAGGGAAGAAGGACGAACCACATGTCTGTCACGGCCAGCGGTCCCGACCAGGACCGTGCCGACGTCGAGCTGCGGATCCCCGCCGACGGCGCCTACGTCTCGGTGCTTCGGACCACCACCGCCGGCCTCGCCGCGCGCCTGGACTTCACCATCGACGACATCGAGGACCTGCGGATCGCGGTCGGCGAGGCGAGCGCGATGGTCCTGCCCGAGGCCGACCCGGACTCCGAGCTGCTGTGCCGCTTCTGGCTGCACCCGGGCCGGATGACGGTGTCGGTGAGCGTGGCCTCCGCGGCCCCCGCCGCCCCCGACGAGGACAGCTTCGCCTGGCAGGTCCTCACGACGCTGGCCTCGAGCGCGTCGGTGCAGTCGGCCGACGGCCGGTTCGGCGTCACCATGACCATGAAGGCACTCGACCTCGGGACCGACCTCGAAGCAGCGCTCGGAGCCGGTCTCTGACCATGGACGGCTCGCGCACGCAGGAGGTACCGGAGGCGGAGGCACCGCTGACCGGTGTCGAGCTGACCCGTCAGCGCAGTGCCGAGCTGTTCCGCGACCTGCACGACGCCGACGTGCCCCAGCACGTCCGCGACGGCGCGCGTGACGACCTCGTCCACCTGCACCTGCCGCTCGTCGAGCACTGCGCGCGCCGGTTCCGCAACCGCGGCGAGCCGTTCGAGGACCTCGTCCAGGTCGGCACGATCGGGCTGATCAAGTCCGTCGACCGCTTCGACACCGACCGCGGCGTGGAGTTCTCGACGTACGCCACCCCGACCATCATCGGCGAGATCAAGCGCTACTTCCGCGACAAGGGCTGGGCGATCCGGGTCCCGCGCCGGCTGCAGGAGCTGCGCATGCAGATCGGCTCGGCGACGGCCGAGCTCACCCAGTCCCTGGGCCGCTCCCCCACCCCGCGCGAGCTCGCCGAGGCGATCGGCTGCACGGTCGAGGAGATCATCGAGGGCATCGAGTCCAGCAACGCCTACTCGACGCTGTCGCTCGACGCCAGCGACGACTCCGAGGACGGCGCCGCCTCGATGCTCGACGCGATCGGCGTGGACGACGCCGGCCTCGAGCACGTCGAGATCCGCGAGTCGATCAAGCCGCTGCTGGACCGCCTGGACCCGCGGGAGAAGAAGATCCTCCTGCTCCGGTTCTTCAAGAACATGACCCAGTCGCAGATCGCCGAGGAGATCGGCGTCTCCCAGATGCACGTCTCCCGGTTGCTCAACCGGACCCTGGTGCAGCTGCGCGCCTCGCTTGAGCAGGCGGACTAGACCGCCCGACGCCCGCGGGCGCTCACTCCGAGCGGGTCGGGTCGTCGGTGAGGACGGCCGTGCTGGCCGGGTGGAAGATGCCCGCGAGCACGACCGCGGCGACCACCGCGAGGCCCACCGCGAGCAGCGTGGTGTCGCCGCCCCGGAAGGACCAGGCCACCCCCAGCGCGATCAGCTGGGCGAGGACGGCGGGGCTGCGGGACCACGTCGCGTGCCGCTGCAGCCCGCGGGCGCAGACCAGCAGCGCCGCGCCGCAGAGCGCGAAGAACGCCGTGGTGGTGACGTTCATGGTGACCCGCTCGGGCGAGAGGTGGACCACCTCGGCGAGGGCCAGCAAGACCAGGACCGCCCCCTCGACCGCGGTCAGGGAGGCGGCGACGACCAGCGGCGCCGGGTTCTGCTCGGGCGCGGCGCCGGGGGCGGTATCGAGGTGGTCGCTCGGGGGCACCGGTCGAGGGTAGCCGGGCCCGACAGGCGGGACCCGGACCGGCACGAGGGGCGCCCGGGCGGGACGCTTGTGACGGAAGAGACCATCGCAAACGCTTGTATAACGTTCCAAAGATTGCCAGGCTGGACACTCGCTCGCCGAACGCGTTCAAACGCCGTGCCCCCGCGCGCGAGCCCCGCAGGCCTGAGCTGCCCCTTGCCTGCACGTACGTAGTAGAGAGTAGGGATTCCCCAGCCATGGATTGGCGCCACCGTTCCGCCTGCCTCGACGAGGACCCGGAACTGTTCTTCCCGATCGGCAACACCGGTCCGGCCATTCTCCAGATCGAGGAGGCCAAGCAGGTGTGCCGACGCTGCGAGGTGCGCGAGCAGTGCCTCGCGTGGGCGCTCGAGGCCGGTCAGGACCACGGGGTCTGGGGCGGCCTCAGCGAGGACGAGCGTCGCGCCCTCAAGCGCCGCAACGCCCGGGCCCGCGTCCGCACCGCCTGACCGCAGCCACCTCCCTCACCCGAGAGGTACGTCGACAGCCGCCCGCGTCCCGCGCCCGCCCGGCACCGGACCGAGCTCGAGCTGACCGCCGAGCTCGGACTCGACCAGCGTGCGCACGATCGAGAGCCCGAGGTTCGTCGACCCGTCGAGGTCGAACCCCTCCGGCAGGCCGCGCCCGTCGTCGTCCACGGTGAGGTGGAGGCGGCCGACCAGGCGACGCACCGTCACGGTGATCGTGCCGCCCGCACCGTCGTGGCCGACGTCGGTGAGGTCCGCCGGCACCGCGGGCTCGACGGACTGGTCGACCTCGTAGCCGTGCTCCACGGCGTTCTGCAGCACCTCGGTCAGCACCATCGCCAGGGCGGTGGCCGACTCCGAGGGCAGCGTGCCGAACCCGCCGTCGCGCACGACCCGGACCCGTCCGCCGACCGCGCTGACCTCGGTCACCATCGAGCCGAGGCGGTCGGCGATCTCGTCGAAGTCGACGTTCTCCTCCACCGCCTGGCTCAGCGTCTCGTGGACGATCGCGATCGAGCCCACCCGGCGCACCGCCTCCTCCAGGGCCAGCTTGGCCGCCTCGGAGTCGATGCGCCGCGCCTGCAGCCGCAGCAGCGCGGCGACGGTCTGCAGGTTGTTCTTCACCCGGTGGTGGATCTCGCGGATCGTGGCGTCCTTGGTGACCAGCTCCCGGTCGCGCCGCCGCAGGTCGGTGACGTCGCGGACCAGCACGAGCGCGCCGATGTGCGTGCCCTCCGGTCGCAGCGGGATCGCGCGCACGATCAGCGAGACGGTGTCGGTGCCGATCTCGGTGTCGCGGTGCGCCCGGCCACCCAGCACCGCGCTGAGCGTCTCCTCGTCGGGCCGGCGCCGCGGCGGGACCAGCTCGCGGGTCAGGTCGGCCAGGGAGAGCCCGGCGAGGTCGCCGGAGAGGCCGAGCCGGCGGTACACCGAGAGCGCGTTGGGGCTCGCGTAGACCACGTGCCCCCGGGCGTCGACGCGCAGGAAGCCGTCGCCGACGCGCGGTGAGTCCGCGTGGTCGCTGCGCTGGCCCGGCCCGGGGAACCAGCCCTGCGCGATCATCTGGGTCAGGTCCGCGGCGGTCTGCAGGTAGGAGAGCTCCAGGCGGCTGGGGGTCCGGACACCGAGCAGGTTGGTGTTGCGCGCGACCACTGCGATCACCCGGTCCGCGCGGCGCACGGGGATGGTCTCCACGCGCACCGGCACGTCGTCGCGCCACTCGGGGTCGCCCTCGCGGACGAGCCGCCCCTCGGCGTACGCCGCGTCGAGGAGGGGGCGCCGTCCCGCGGGCACGAACGTGCCGACCACGTCGTCGACGTACGCCGTCGGTCCGGTGGTCGGCCGCATCTGGCCGCCGGCCCAGAACCCCGCCCCGGACCGGTCGGGCAGCCACAGCACCAGGTCGGCGAAGGAGAGGTCCGCGATGATCTGCCAGTCGGCCTGCAGCAGCTGCAGCCAGGCGACGTCCTCGTCGCTCAGGTCGGTGTGGCTGCGCACCAGGTCGGGGAGGGTCGGCACCTCCGTGACCCTACCGACGCCGACCTGCGGCTCCCCCGAGGCCCGCGCGGGCTCGGTCTACGCGTCGGTCCCTGGCAGGATGGGCGCCATGTCGGGGCAGTACTGGAAGCAGGTCCACGCCCGCGGTCTCGCGGTCCCCGAGGACCGGCCGCTGGGCGACCTGACCGCCGAGCTCACCGCGATGCTGGGCGAGACCGACCCCGAGCTCCGCGACGGCACCGCCTTCCCGGCGCTGTCGACGTGGATCGGCCGCGGCGTGTACGACGACCTGCTGGTCGGGCTGGGCGACGGCATGGCCGCCGGCCTGCGGACCGGGCTCGGCGAGACCGGCACCGACACCGTCTTCCGCCGCAGCTGGTCGGCCCGTGTGATCGCGGAGTGCCTCGAGCGCGACAACGCCCGCGGGCTGGTCTCGACCGGGACGGTCCTCGATTGGGGCGACCGGATCGCGACCTGGCTGCTGCGCGAGCAGGACACCCGCGGCTTCGTGCCCGGCAAGGGCTGGGCGCTCGCCGTCGGCCACGGCGCCGACGCGCTCGCCGCGCTGGCCCGCTCCCCCCACCTGGGCACGCCGGAGCTGACCGTCGTGCTCGACGTGGTCGCGGACCGGGTGCTGCAGCCGGTCGACAGCCTCTTCGTCAACGGCGAGCCAGACCGCCTGGCGGCCGCCACCATGGCGGTGCTCCGGCGCGACGAGGTGCCGCTGCAGGTGCTGGAGCCCTGGATCGCGCGGCTCGCCGCCGGCGCGACCGGCCGGGCGACGTACGACGACCGCGACCCGCACCTGGCCGGCGGCAACGCCGAGGCGTTCCTCCGCGCGCTGCACCTCCAGCTCGCCCTCGGCTCCCGGCCGCCCGCCGTCCGGTCCGACCTCCTCCTCGTCGTCGTGGACGCGCTGCGGCACACGAACCCGTGGCTGTCGCCGACGGGCGCTTCGGCCCCCGTGTGACGTGCGTTGCACATAGCCTTCGGGCATGACCGACGCCGCGACGCCCGACACCGCTGAGACCTGGCCCGACCTGACGGCCGACACCCCCGTGCCGGAGGGCCACGTGCGCGGCCACGCCGGTGAGCTGGCCGTGGCGGTGGCGCAGGCCCACGGCGTGGAGACGATGTTCACGCTGTCGGGGGCCCACGTGTTCCCGCTCTACGACGGCGCGGTCAAGGCCGGGACGCCGATGCGGCTGCTGGACGTCCGGCACGAGCAGACCGCCGCGTTCGCCGCCGAGGCGACCGGCAAGCTGACCCGCGTCCCGGGCCTGGCCGTCCTGACCGCGGGCCCGGGCGTCACCAACGGCGTCAGCGCGATCGCGCAGGCCCAGTTCGCCGGCTCGCCCATGGTGGTCGTCGGCGGCCGCGCCCCGCAGAACCGCTGGGGCAGCGGCAGCCTGCAGGAGCTCGACCAGCCGCCGATCGTCGCGTCGGTCTCCAAGGAGGCCCGCACGCTGATGACCGCCGCGGACGTCGCCCCCGGCCTGGACCGGGCGTTCCGCGCCGCCGGCTCCTCCCACCGCGGCCCGGTCTTCGTCGACGTGCCGATGGACGAGCTCTTCGCGCAGGCGACCGTGCCCGCGGCCACGGCGGGCGTGCTGCCACGCGGCGCCGAGCCCGACAGCGAGGCCGTCGGCCGGATCGCGGGCCTGCTCGCCGACGCCTCCCGCCCGGTGCTCGTCCTGGGCACCGACGTGTGGGCCGACCGCGCCGAGGAGGCCGCGCTGCGCCTCGTGGAGTCCGCCGGCATCCCGACCCTGACCAACGGCATGGGCCGCGGCGTCGTGCCCGGCGGTCACCCGCTGCTGGTCACCAAGGCCCGCAGCCAGGCCCTCAAGGAGGCCGACCTGGTGGTCGTGGTCGGCACGCCGCTGGACTTCCGGCTCTCCTACGGCGTCTTCGGCGACGCGCTGGTCGTCCACGTCGCCGACTCCCCCGGCCAGCTCTCCGCCCACGCGAACCTCGCCGCGTCCGTCGCCGGCGACCTGACCACCGCCCTGGACGGCATCCTCGCCGACCTCGAGCGCTCGCCGCGGCGACCGGACTGGTCGGCGTGGACCAGCACGCTGCAGGACACCGTGCGGGCCGGCGTCGAGCGCGACCGGGCGCTGCTCACCGCGGAGGCCGACCCGATCCACCCCGCCCGGATCTACGGGGAGCTGGTGCCCCGGCTCGCCGAGGACGCCGTGGTGATCGGCGACGGCGGCGACTTCGTCAGCTTCGCCGGCAAGTTCGTCGAGCCCAAGCGGCCCGGCGGGTGGCTCGACCCGGGTCCGTACGGCTGCCTGGGCGCCGGCCTCGGCGCGGCGATCGCCGCCCGCATCGCCCGCCCGTCGGCCCAGGTCGTGCTGCTGCTCGGCGACGGCGCGGCCGGCTTCTCCCTGATGGACGTCGACACGCTGGTCCGCCACGGCCTGCCGGTCGTGATGGTCATGGGCAACAACTCCGCGTGGGGCCTGGAGAAGGGCCCCATGCAGATGCTCTACGGCTACGACGTGGTCGCCGACCTCGCGCCGCGCACGGCGTACGACGAGGTGGTCAAGGCGCTCGGCGGCGCCGGCGAGACCGTCACCGACCCGCGCCAGGTGGGACCGGCGCTGGACCGCGCGTTCGCCGCGGACGTGCCCTACCTCGTCAACGTCATCACCGACGTCGACGCGACCTACCCGCGCAGCACCTTCGGGATCTGATGCTGCTGCGACGAGCCGTCCCCGGCGACCTCGAGCAGGTCGGGCGCATCACCGTCGCGGCGTACGCCGGCTTCGTCCTGGGCGAGGACGACCCGTACGTCGCGCGGCTGCGCGACGCCGCCCGCCGCGACCGCGAGGCCGAGCTGTGGGTGGCCGCCGACGACGACGGCACCGTCCTCGGGTCGGTCACGGTCTGCCCGCCGGGGTCCCCGTGGCGGGAGGTGTCCCGCGAGGGCGAGGGCGAGTTCCGCATGCTCGCCGTCGACCCGGCCGCGCAGGGCCGCGGCGTGGGCATCGCCCTGGTCGACCTGGTGCTCGAGCGGTTCCGCGCCGACGGTGCCCGCGCGGTGGTGATGTCGAGCCTGCCGGAGATGACCGGCGCGCACCGGCTCTACGGTCGGCGCGGGTTCACCCGCCTGCCCGACCGGGACTTCTCCCCCGTGCCCGACGTCCACCTGCTCGCCTTCGGAAGGGACCTCTGAGATGGACACCACCCCCAGCGCCTCGACCTCGACGTCGGCCACGCTGCACTTCACGGTGACCGACGACGACACGGCGCTCGCCGTCGGCTCCGGCTCGCTGCCGGTCCTCGGGACCCCCCGGCTGCTCGCCTGGTGCGAGGCCGCCACGTGCGCCGCGGTCGAGCCGTCGCTGGCCGACGGCGAGACGTCGGTCGGCACCCGGGTCACCCTCGAGCACCAGGGCGCCAGCCCGGTCGGCCGCCTGGTGGAGGTCACCGCCACCACCTCGTACGCCGACGGGCGGCTGCGCCGGTTCAGCGTGGCCGCCCGCCACGTGGAGGTGGGACCGGAGGGCCCGGTGCCCGGCAAGGTGGTCGCCACGGGCGAGGTCACCCGGGTCGTCGTGGACGCCGAGCGGTTCCTGGGGCGGATTTCGCCTGCCCCGGCCGATCTGGGAGACTGATCGTTGGCCCCTCGGGGCGACGTACATCGATCCCCAGGAGGACACCATGGGCAAGACCGGCCGCAAGCGCCGCGCTCGCAAGAAGAAGGGCGCGAACCACGGCAAGCGCCCCAACGCCTGAGCGCTGCCACACAGCACTGGACCCCCGAGCCGAACGGCCGGGGGTCCTTGCTTTGGTGCGGTTGGTGCGGTTGGTGCGGGGCGCCGGGCCTCAGCCCTCGGTGATCCGCACCTGCACCTCGCGGATGCGGAGCATGACGCGCTCGCGCAGCTCGCTCGGCGCCGGCTCGGAGCAGGAGCGGGCGACGACCTGCTTGACGGTGCGCTGGAGGTCGTACTTCTCCAGGCACGGGTTGCAGGTGTCGAGGTGGACCCGGACGGCGGCGCAGTCGGCCTCCGCGAGCTCGTTGTCGATGAAGTACACGATCTGCTCGAGGTAGTCCGCACACTCCTGCGGGTCCACGTGGTCGTGGCTGCGGCCCGGCTCGCTCATCGCTTGCCCCCGTCGCGGCCGACGGTCAGCAGGTCGTTGGCCCGGACGTGGTCCGAGAGCATGTCGCGCAGCTGGCGACGTCCGCGGTGCAACCGCGACATGACGGTGCCGATGGGCGTGTCCATGATCTCGGCGATCTCCTTGTACGCGAACCCCTCGACGTCGGCGAGGTAGACGGCGAGCCGGAACTCCTCGGGCAGGCGCTGCAGGGCGTCCTTGACCTGAGAGTCGGGCAGGTGCTCGAGCGCCTCCATCTCCGCGGACTTCAGGCCGGTCGACGTGTGCGACTCGGCCCGGGCGAGCTGCCAGTCCTCGACGTCCTCGGACATCGACTGCTGCGGCTGGCGCTGCTTCTTGCGGTAGGTGTTGATGAAGGTGTTGGTGAGGATCCGGTACAGCCAGGCCTTGAGGTTGGTGCCCGGCTTGAACTGGTGGAAGGAGGAGTACGCCTTGGCGAACGTCTCCTGCACGAGGTCCTCGGCGTCGGCCGGGTTGCGCGTCATGCGCATCGCGGCGGAGTAGAGCTGGTCGAGGAACGGCAGCGCGTCGCGCTCGAAGCGCAGCGAGCGCTCCTCGTCGGTCTCGGAGGCGACGTCGACCGGGTCGGCGGTCGCGGCCTCCAGCGGGTCAGTGACGGAGTCAGTCATCGTCGTCCAGGGTACCCGCGCGGCGGGCCCGGCAGTCCCGAGAGGCTCGACCACCGGCACCAGGATCGGAGGGCGTTCCATGAGTGCGGTCACGCCGGTCAGAACACCTCACCCCGGGTGCTTGTTCCCGGTCACCTCACGCACCAGCCACTCCAGGGTGCACTCGACGAGCAGGTCCATCGCCTCGGCCGTGGAGAGCGGCCCCGCGGCCGCCACCCCGAACCCGTGGTCGGCGCCCGGGACGACCGTCATCTCGACGTCCTCGGGGAACTCCTCGGGCCGGCCCATGGCGTCGCGCTCCCCCTGGACCACCAGGGTGGGCAGCCGGGCGCCGCGCAGCTCCTCGAGCCGCGACTTCTCCGGCTTGCCCGGGGGGTGCAGCGGGAAGGCGAGCGCCAGGCAGGCGACGGCGCCCAGGCGCCGGCCGCACCGCACCGCCGACCGCGCGCCCGCCGAGCGGCCACCGACGACCAGCGGGGTCCGCACCCGCAGCCGGTCCGAGGCCGCGACCAGCCCCTCGTCGAGGATCCGCGGCGCCGGTGCGATCCGGCGACCCGCGACCTTCCACGGCTGCTCGAGGCGGACGACGGTGAAGCCCTGCCGCGGCAGGTGCGTGGCCAGCGCGGTCAGGTCCGGCCCGTCGATGCCGCCGCCCGCGCCGTGGCCGAGCAGCAGGGTGCCGACCGGTCGGGGCGCGCGGTCGGTGACCAGTCGGGCCGGGCCGTGCGGGGTGTCGACGACGCGCTCGCTGCGGGTCACTCGACGACCTCCTCCAGCGGCAGCGGCTCGACGAGGCTCGGGCCGTTGTTGCGCACGTTGCTGACCTCGCGGGAGACCGGGAACGCCTCCAGGGCACCCGGCGCGGCCGGCACCAGCAGGTCGAGCAGCGTCCCCTGCGACGCGGTCGGGTCCAGCCAGGCCGACCACCGGTCGCGCTCGACCATCAGCGGCATCCGGTCGTGGATGTGGCCCAGCTCGTCCTCGGCGTCGGTGGTGATCACCGTGCAGCTCCACAGGAAGCGGTCGGGGTCGTCGTCGGGCCGCGCGGGGTCCCGCCAGATCTCGTAGAGCCCGGCCATCGCCAGCGAGCCGCCGTCGCGCGGTCGGATGAAGAAGGGCTGCTTGAGCGGCTTGCCCGCCTTCGTCGTCTGCTGGGTGGGGTACCACTCGAAGTAGCCGTCGGCCGGCAGCAGGCAGCGCCGCTTGGCGAAGGCGCGCTTGTACGCCGGCTTCTCCGCCACCGTCTCCATCCGGGCGTTGATCATCCGGTTGCCGATCGAGGCGTCCTTCGCCCAGGACGGCACCAGCCCCCAGCGGACCACGCGCAGCTGCCGCTCGGGGCCGTCCTGACCGGGGTCGTGCTGCTCGGGGTCGTGCTGCTCGGAGCGCTCGGCGTGCTCCTTCGACGGCGGCCGCTCGACCACGGCGTACACGTCCTTGGTGGGCGCCACGTTGTAGTCGGGCTCGAGCGGCTCGGCGATCCGCAGGACGTCGACCTCGAACTCCTCGACGAGGTCCTCGGCCCGGCGGCTGGAGGCGTAGCGACCGCACATGCGACGCAGCCTAGTGCCGCCTCGACTCCGGTCCCGTCGCGCACGGCGTCGTGTACCGGGGCGACCGAGCGGGTATCGAGGCGGCATGTCCCTCAGCCGACTCGTCGCCCGTCCCATGCTCGCCTCGGTCTTCGTGGTGGGTGCCGCCAACGCCCTGAAGAACAGCGGTGCGCTCGCCGCCAAGGCCGAGCCGGTCACCGACACCCTGGTCGGGACGATCAAGAAGGCCGTCCCGCAGGCGCCCCTGCCCGACGACCCGCAGACGCTGGTCCGGATCAACGCCGCCGTCCAGATCGCCGCGGCCGCCGCGCTCGCGACCGGCCGCGCGCCCCGCACCTCCGCCGCCGTGCTCGCCGCGTCGCTCGCGCCGACGACGCTCGCCGGCCACCGGTTCTGGGAGGCCGACGACCAGGCCACGAAGACCCAGCAGCAGCTCCACTTCTTCAAGAACCTCTCGGTGCTCGGCGGGCTCCTCATCGCCGCCGGCGACACCGAGGGCCGACCGGGCGTCGCCTGGCGCGCGCGCCGGGTCGCCAAGGACGCCCGCCGGGAGGCCCGGCACCTCGCCGTCTCCGCCCGCCAGGAGGCCAAGCTGGTGAAGGCGAAGGTGGCCTGAACGGCGCCGATAGAGTGCGGCGCGTGACCGAGCCCGCGCGCCCCGCCGTCGAGGACCCCTGGCCCGCGCCGCGCGCACGGGGGCCGGTCCGCGCGACCGTCACGCTACCCGGCAGCAAGTCACTCACCAACCGCGCGCTGGTGCTGGCCGCCGTGGCCGACGGCCCCTCGGTCGTGCGCCGCGCCCTGCGCTCGCGCGACACCACGCTGATGGCCGCGGCCCTCACCTCGCTGGGCGCGCACGTCGACACCTCCGGCGAGGACTGGGCCGTCACGCCCGGACCGCTGGCCGGCGGTGCACGGGTCGACTGCGGCCTGGCCGGCACCGTGATGCGCTTCGTGCCCCCCGTCGCCGGCCTCGCGTCGGGGGCCGTGGCGTTCGACGGCGACCCCCACATGCGCAAGCGCCCGGTCGGCGAGGTGCTCGGCGCGCTGCGCGGCCTCGGCATCGACGTCGAGGGCGACGCCCTGCCGTTCACGGTCCGCGGCACCGGCTCCGTCCCGGGCGGCACCGTCGTGGTCGACGCCTCGGCCTCCTCGCAGTTCATCTCGGCGCTGCTCCTGGCCGGCGCCCGCTACGACCGTGGCGTCGAGGTGCGGCACGAGGGCGCACCGGTCCCCTCGCTCCCGCACATCGACATGACCGTCGCGATGCTGCGCGACCACGGCGTCGAGGTCGACGACGCCGAGCCCGACCGCTGGGCGGTCGCGCCCGGTCCCGTGCGCGCAGTCGACCACGTCATCGAGCCGGACCTGTCCAACGCCGCACCGTTCCTGGCGCTGGCGGCGGTCTCCGGTGGCACGGTGACCGTCCGCGACTGGCCCCGCAGCACCACCCAGGCCGGGGACGCGCTGCGCGGCATCCTCGCCGCGATGGGGTGCACCGTCGCGCTCACCGACGACGGCCTCTCGGTGACCGGACCCGACCGGCTCCTCGGTGTCGACCTGGACCTGCACGACGTCGGCGAGCTGGCCCCCGCCGTGGCCGCCCTGTGCGCGGTGGCCTCGACCCCCTCGCACCTGCGCGGCATCGCCCACATCCGCGGGCACGAGACCGACCGGCTCGCCGCGCTCGCGACCGAGCTGGGCCGCCTCGGCGCCGACGTCACCGAGCACCCCGACGGCCTCGAGCTGCGTCCCGCGCCCCTGCACGGCGGCGTGTTCCGCACCTACGCCGACCACCGGATGGCCCACGCCGGCGTGGTCGTGGGCGCCGCCGTCGACGGCGTCCTCGTCGAGGACGTCGCCACCACCGGGAAGACCTTCCCCGACTTCGCCGGCTTCTGGGCCGGGCTGCTCGGCTGAGGACGCGATGTCGGGTCGCTACTACGAGCACGACCAGGAGCACTACGAGCGGCCGCGCCGCCACACCCGGCCGCGGACCAAGGAGCGCCCGTCGTACGACGACGCGGTGGACGCGGTCGTCGTCACCGTCGACCGCGGGCGGTTCACCCTGCTCGTCGACGGCGCCACGGTGATGGCGATGAAGGCGCGTCCGCTGGGCCGCAAGGGCGTGGTGGTCGGCGACCGGGTCCGGGTGGTCGGCGACACGAGCGGCGCGCCGGGCTCGCTGGCGCGGATCGTCGAGGTCCGCGAGCGCGAGACCGTGCTGCGGCGCACCGCCGACGACGACGACCCGGTCGAGCGGGTGATCGTCAGCAACGCCTCGCAGCTGGTCGTGGTGGCCGCCCTGGCCGACCCCGAGCCGCGCCCGCGGCTGATCGACCGGGCGCTCGTCGCGGCGTACGACGCCGGGATGCAGCCGCTGCTGTGCCTGACCAAGTCCGACCTGCGCGACCCGGAGTCGCTGCTGGTGACCTACCGCTCGCTCGGCGTGCCCTGGGTGGTCACCCGGCGCGGCGACGACCTCACCGAGGTGCGCGCCCGGCTCGAGGGCCGCACCAGCGTGCTGGTCGGCCACAGCGGGGTCGGCAAGTCCACCCTGGTCAACGCGCTGGTGCCCGAGGCCCACCGGGAGGTCGGCCACGTCAACGCGGTGACCGGTCGCGGCCGGCACACCTCGACCTCGGCGTACATGCTCCCGCTGCCCGGCGACCGGGGCGGCTGGATCATCGACACCCCCGGCATCCGCTCCTTCGGCCTGGCCCACGTCGAGCCCGAGCACCTGATCGAGGCGTTCCCCGACCTCGACGAGATGACCGAGGACTGCCCCCGCGGGTGCACCCACGGCGAGGACGAGCCGGAGTGCGGGCTCGACGACGCGGTCGCCGCCGGCCAGGCCGATCCCGAGCGGGTGCAGTCCTTCCGCCGCCTGCTCGCCGCGCGGAGCACTGGTCCGGACTACTGAGCTCCCCCCGGTTTGCCCGCCTCCCCCTCGGGTAGGCAGCCACCCGTGAGCGACCCCTACGGCCAGAACCCCGGTCCCCCTCCCCACGGCCAGCAGCCCGAGCAGCCCGGCCCGCCCTACGGCCAGCCCCCGGCGCAGCCGCCGTACGGCCAGCCGCAGTACGGGCAGCCCCCTTACGGCCAGCCCCCTTACGGCCAGCCGCAGTACGGCCAGCCCCCGTACGGCCAGCCCCCGTACGGCCAGCCGTACGGCGGGGCGCCGTACGGCGGGCCCGCGCCGACGTACGCCTCCTGGGGGCGCCGGATCGCCGCCTACCTGGTCGACGGGGTGATCCCGCTGGTGGCGTACGCGATCGCGGGCGGCGTGCTGGCCGCGACGTCGGAGACCACGACCCGGACCACGACCGACGCGTTCCTCGGCACCCGCACCGAGACCACGACCGACCCGACCGCGACCGGCCTGGCGGTCGCCGCGGTGCTCTACCTCGTCGCGCTGGCCTTCACGATCTGGAACCAGTGGATCCGCCAAGGCCGCACCGGCTACTCCCTCGGCAAGCAGGTGCTGGGCATCAAGCTGGTCAAGGACGGCACGGACGTGCCGCCGGGCATCGCCTTGAACATCGGGCGGAGCTTCGCACACATCCTCGACGCGCTGCCCTGCTACCTGGGCTTCGTGTGGCCGCTGTTCGACGCCAAGAACCGGACGTTCGCCGACATGCTCTGCACGACCACCGTGGTGCTCCGGCCTAAGGTCTGACCGGGCTGGAGCCGGACCGATCCGTCGGCGGTCCGGCTCCGAACCCGTCCCGTGCGTCTCTCCTCCACCCTCCGCCGTCCCGAGCCCTGGTCCGAGCCCCGCCTGGTCGCCCACGTCGACCGGCTCGCCGAGGAGCACCCGCCGATCGAGCTCGCCACCTGCGACTTCACCGTCCGCGACCGGGACGCGGTGGTGGCGCGGTTCGCGCCGGTCCTGGACTACATGGCGCGCGCCGAGCTCGAGGTCGAGCGCAACACCCTCGAGCTCGGCGTCCTGCTGCCCCACGCCCCCGACGTCGACCGGTACTTCTACCGCGAGGTCTGGCAGCCCCAGGAGTCCCGCCACGGCCTGGCCCTCGACGAGCTGCAGGTCCGGCTCGGGCTCCCGCCGGCGCTGACCGACCTCACGACGATCTCGCCGAAGATCCGCGCGGTCGGCGCGCTCGCCCACGTCGGCGCGCTGCAGGACGTCGTGCGGATGCTCTACTACCTGACCGGCATGACCACCGAGCGCTCCGCGCTGCTGGCCTACCACCGGCTCCAGGACGGCCTGACCGAGATGGGCGAGACTGCCGTCGTCCGGACCGTCATCGCGCCGATCCGGCGCCAGGAGCCGGGCCACTTCGCCTTCTACCAGCTCTCCGCCCGCGGGCTCTGGGCGCGACTCTCGGAGTGGCAGCGCTGGCTGGTGCGGCGGCTGCGGGCGGTGTCGTTCGCGCCGGTCGCCGCCGGCGACGACACGCGCAAGGCCGACGTCGGCGACATGATGATCGCGCTCGGCATCGGCACCCCCGAGGCGTCCGAGGAGTTCGTGCAGACGGTCGCGCGGACCGAGGCCGAGCTGCTCGGGGCGGCCGAGGCCGGGCTGGCGGTGCCGCCGTACATCGTGCGGTCCTTCCGCGAGTGCCTCGAGCTCGCCCGGGAGCGCGTGGCGCTGGCCGCGTGACCGGCCTGCCGCCCTGGGACGGCGGCCCGGTCAGCCCTCCACGCCGTACCAGGCGACCTGCGCCCCGGCGTCGCCGGTGAGCACCGCGTAGACGACGGTCGCGACGCCGGAGACGGCCACCAGCGCGGCGAGGACCCACCGCACGGCACCCGCGCGGCGGTGCAGCGCGGCGGCGAGCACCGCGACGACGGCGAAGGCGAGCACGACCAGCCGGAAGACCTCGGCGCGCGACTCGTGGGTCTCGACCAGGGCGAGCAGCGGGCCGCCGTACTGGTTGGCCTCGGTGAGCTGCTCGCCGGAGAGGTACGCCACCCAGACCGCGATCGCGGCCGGCACGGCGAGGGCGACCATGGGCCACCGGATCCAGTCCCGCCAGCGCGGCACGGCGGCGTACGCGATGCCGAACAGGGCCGCCACCGGACCCAGCACGACGGCGGCGTGGACGACGAGTGCGTGCAGCGGCAGGCCGTTGATCTCCATGGATGAATGTTGCACCACCCCGCTCGGCGGTGGCTGAAAGTAGCCTGTGCGTTCGTGGCCACCCCGCACCCCGACTACACCGACGACCTGCGCCTCGCGCACGTGCTCGCCGACGACGCCGACTCGCTCACGACGGCGAGGTTCAAGGCGCTCGACCTGCACGTCATGAGCAAGCCGGACCTGACCCCCGTGACCGACGCCGACCAGGCCGTCGAGGAGGGGATCCGGCGCACGCTCTCGCGGGTCCGCTCGCGCGACGCCGTCACCGGCGAGGAGCAGGGCTCGACCGGGCACAGCCAGCGGCGCTGGATCGTCGACCCGATCGACGGCACGAAGAACTTCGTGCGCGGCGTGCCGGTGTGGGCGACGCTCATCTCCCTCGTCGTCGACGACGAGGTCGTGCTCGGCGTCGTGTCCGCCCCGCAGCTGCAGCGCCGCTGGTGGGCCTCGGTGGGCGGAGGCGCCTGGACCGGCCGGTCGCTGCTCAAGGCGACCCAGTGCCGCGTCTCCGACGTACGTCGCCTCGAGGACGCGTCGCTGTCCTACTCCTCGCTCTCCGGCTGGGACGAACGCGGCCGGCTGGAGGACCTGCTCGCCCTCATGCGGCGCGTCTGGCGCACCCGCGCCTACGGCGACTTCTGGTCCTACATGCTGCTCGCCGAGGGCGCGGTCGACATCGCCGCCGAGCCCGAGCTCGAGGTCTACGACATGGCGGCACTCGACGTGATCGTGCGCGAGGCCGGCGGGCGATTCACCTCCCTCGACGGGGTCGACGGGCCGTTCGGCGGCAACGCGCTCGCCTCCAACGGCCACCTCCACGAGGCGGCGCTGTCGTTCATCGGCGCGCTGCCCGACCTCGGCGGCGACCCCGACGACCCGGACTGGCCGCGCACCGGCCCGGGCTCCGTCTCCGACCTGCGCTCGCGCCGCCGCCCCGAGGTCGGCGACCTGCCGCTGGACTGAAGCACTATCCAGCACCCCTCCGGCTGAGTACCGTGCGAGGGACCCGTCCGACCGGAGGTGTCCTGTGCACATCGGTGAGGTCCTCAGCCGCAAGCCGCGCTCCGACGTGGTCACCATCCGCCCGGACGCCGTCGTGGGCGAGCTGGTCGCCCTCCTGGCCGAGCACAACGTGGGCGCGCTGGTCGTCAGCGTCGACGGCACGTCGGTCGACGGCATCGTCAGCGAGCGCGACGTGGTGCGCCGCCTGCACGCCGACGCCGCTGTCGCCGAGGTGCCGGTCGCCGCGATCATGACCCCCGAGGTCACCACCTGCTCCCCCGCCTCCGCGCTCGACGAGCTGATGCGGACCATGACCGACCGACGCGTGCGGCACGTCCCCGTCGTCGAGGACGGCCGGCTCGTCGGCATCGTCAGCATCGGCGACCTGGTCAAGCACAAGATCGGCGAGCTCCAGTTCGAGCGCGACCAGCTCGACAGCTACGTGCACCAGACCTGAGGCGTGGGCGTCGTGCCGGTCGGGGTCCGTGCGGTCGCGCGGGAGCTCCAGCGGCCAGCCGCTGGAACTCGCGGTTGGCCGATGAAGCTTCAGCGGCCAACCGACAGTTTCATCGGCCAGCCGATGAAACTTCCGCGGACGGTTTGCATCACGCCGTCGAGGGCTACAGTGGGAAATGTGAACAACCTGTTGAAGTCTGAGCCGGGCCTGTCCATCGGTGACCTGGCCGACCGCACCGGGGTGTCGCCGGCGACGCTGCGGATGTGGGAGACCCGGCACGGCTTCCCCGAGCCGGTCCGGCGCGAGTCCGGCCACCGGCGGTACGCCGAGTCCGACGTGGAGGCGGTCCGCGAGGTGGTCCGCCGGCGCGAGGAGGGCGTGCGGTTGGACCGCGCGATCGGCCACGCGGTCGAGCAGGCGCGGGCCGCGGCGGCGCCGACACCCGACTCGGTCTTCGCCGAGCTGCGCCGGCGGCACCCGCAGCTGCAGCCACAGCGGCTGAGCAAGGCGACGCTGCTGGCGCTGTCCTGGGCGATCGAGGACGAGTTCTGCGCCCGCGCGGACCGGGCCACCATCTTCGGGTCGTTCCAGGACGAGCGGTTCTACGCCCCGGCGGCGCCCCGATGGGAAGAGCTGGCCCGGGTCTCGCGGGCGGCGTTCGCGCTGGCCGCCGGCGGCCCGGACCCGCGCGCGACGCACGTCCACCACGTGCCGCTCGCCGAGGACTCCCCGCTGCGCCGCGAGTGGACGGTCGTCTGCGACTCCGTCGACCTCCCGGCCGTCCTGGCCGCCTGGGAGCTGCCGGGCCAGGACGACGTACCCGACCGCGAGCGCGTGTTCGAGGCGGTGTGGGGCGTGGACCCCGGCGCGGTGCGCGACGCCGCGCGGGTCTGCGCGCGGGTGGCCGCCGACGCCGGCGTGGCCGCGGCGCGTCCGGTGCTCTTCGAGCTGGCCGACGACCCTGCACCGGGAGTCGTCGACCTCGCCACCGTGTCGACGCTGTTCAACCGGGTCGTCGGGTACGTCGACCGCTACGGGCGCGGCTGAGGCCGCGCGGATCGTCAGGAGGGGACACCGTGGGTGGACGCACCGAGGCCGACGTCGTGGTCGTCGGAGCCGGCCTGGCCGGCCTGCGCTGCGCCCGCGTGCTCCAGGACGCCGGCCTGGACGTCGTGGTCTGCGAGGCCACCGGCCGGGTGGGTGGCCGGGTGCGGACCGACCGGGTCGACGGCTTCCTGGTCGACCAGGGCTTCCAGCTGCTCAACCCCGCCTACCCCGCCGTCCGGCGCTGGGTCGACGTCGACGCGCTCGACCTGCAGCCGTTCCCGGCCGGCGTGCTGGCCCGGACCGCCGAGGACGCCGAGCTGCTCGCTGACCCGCTGCGCGAGCTCGGCCTCACGGGTCGCACGGCGCGCTCGGTCGCGGTCCGGCCCCGCGAGGTGCTCGCCGTGCTGCGCTGGGCGCGGCCGCTCGTGGGCCGCGGGACCGGGCTGGCCGACCGCGTGACGCCCCGGCGCGGCGACGTGACGCTGCGCGACTCGCTGGACCGGGCCGGTGTCCACGGCTTCCTGCGCAACGTCGTCGACCGCTTCCTGGCCGGCGTCGTCCTCGACGCGTCGGGGTCGACGGCCGACGCCTACGCCCTCCTGCTCGCCCGGAGCTTCGCGACCGGGACCCCCTCGCTGCCGGCGGCCGGCATGCAGGCGCTGCCGGCCCAGCTCGCGGCCGCGCTCGGCGACCGGGTCCTGCTGCGCACGCCGGTCGAGGCGGTCGACACCACCGGCCCCGAGCCGGTGCTGCTGACCGCCGCCGGGACGACCCGCACCCGGCACGTGGTCGTGGCAACCGACGGGGCGACCGCGCACCGCCTCGTCGGGACGCCCACGCCGGTCCCCCGCGGCGTCGTCACCCAGTGGTGGGCGGTCGACGACCTCACCGGCCGTCGTGACCGCGAGGCGCCCGGCGTGCTCGCCGTGGACGCCCGGACCCGGCCCAGCGGCCCGGTGGTCAACACCGCGGTGGTCTCCTCGGCCGCACCGTCCTACGCCCCGCCCGGCCGGCACCTGGTGCAGGCCTCCGCGCTGCTCGGGACCGGCGCCACCGTGCCCTCGGAGGGACGCATGCGCCGGCACGCGGCGGACCTGCTCGGCATCGGGGCCGAGGGCTGGACGGAGGTGGCGCGGCACGAGCTGCCGCAGGCGCTGCCCGCCCAGCCGGTGCCCTTCGCGGCGCGGCAGCCGGTCGAGCTGTCCCCCGGGCTCGTCGTGTGCGGCGACCACCGCGACACCGCCTCGATCCAGGGTGCCCTGGTCAGCGGCCAGCGCGCCGCCCGCGCGGTGCTGGCCTCCCGGGACCGGGCCGGTGCCCGGCACTCCTGAGACGCTGCTGCTCGGCGCGACCGCCCTCCACGCCGGCTTCCAGGTGACGGTGACGGTCCTGGTCTACCCCCGGCTGGCCGAGACCTCGGCCCCCGACTGGCGCCGCGTGCACGGCCGGCACAGCCGGCGGATCACGCCCCTCGTCGCCGTCGTGTACGTCGCCGTGCTGGCCGCCTGCGCGGCGGCGCTGGCCGACCCGGGGCCGGCCGACGTGGCGGCCGTGGCCGCGAGCGCCGTGGCCCTGGGCACCACAGCGACGCTCGCCGCTCCCCTGCACGGCCGGCTCACCGAGCGCGACGACCGGCTGGTGGCGCGGCTGCTCCGCGCCGACCGGGTGCGTGCCGTCGCCTCCGTGCTCGCCCTGGCCGCGGCCGTGGCGGCCGTCCTCGCCTGAGCCACCCCGCCGTAGGGTGAGCGGCATGGACAAGCCCGAGATCGACTTCCCCGACTTCGAACCGCCCACCGACCTGCAGGTCACCGACATCACCGTCGGCGACGGCCCGGAGGCCGCCGCCGGCAACACGGTGGAGGTCCACTACGTGGGCGTCGCCCACTCCACCGGCGAGGAGTTCGACGCGTCGTACAACCGCGGCGAGCCCCTGCGCTTCCGCCTCGGCATCGGCCAGGTCATCTCCGGGTGGGACACCGGCGTGCAGGGCATGAAGGTCGGCGGTCGCCGCAAGCTGGTCATCCCGCCGCACCTGGGGTACGGCGACCGCGGTGCAGGCGGCGCCATCAAGCCCGGTGAGACGCTGATCTTCGTCGTCGACCTGCTCGGCGTCAGCTGACCCGCAGCACCCGCTTCACCAGGGCAGGTCGTCCGCGGCGTCCTCGTCGGACACCCGGGCGGCCTGCCCCGCCAGCTCGACGACGTCACCGACGCGCAGCTGGCGCCCCCGGCGCAGCTCCACCTCGCCGTTGACGCGCACCAGCCCGTCGGCGATGACCGGCTTGGCCTCCGCCCCGGTCTCGACGAGGTTCGCGAGCTTGAGGAACTGCCCGAGCCGGATCATCTCGTCGCGGATCGCGACGTCCACCGGCTGGGGCGTCGGGTCCGGCTCCGGGTCCGGCTGGCTCTTCTTCCACGGCAGGCGCATCAGTGGATGATGACCGAGATCGCGTGGATGAGCACACCGACGAGCCCGCCGACGATCGTGCCGTTGATCCGGATGAACTGCAGGTCCCGGCCGACGTGCAGCTCGATGCGTCGCGCGGCCTCCTTGCCGTCCCACCGCTCGATGGTGCTGGTGATGACGGTCGTCAGCTCCGCGCCGTACCGACCGACGGCGAAGACGGCGGCGTCGGCGGCGAGCCCGTCGAGCCGCGCGCGCAGCTCCTCCTCGGCCAGCAGCCGGTCGGCGAAGGCGGCCGCCTCGGTCAGCAGCCGCTGACGGACCGCGCCCTCGGGGTCGCGCAGGGAGCCGGTGAGCCCGCGGCGCAGCGCGTTCCACAGGGAGACGCTCGAGGCCAGCACCTGCGGGTGGTCCAGCAGCCGCTCCTTGAGCCGCTCGGTGCGCTCCTGGGTGCTGGGGTCCTCGAGCAGGTCGTGCGCGAGCTGCTCGAGCATCGAGTCCAGGGCGCGTCGGGCGTGGTGGCGGGGGTCGTCGCGGATGTCGGCCACCCAGCGCACCAGCTCGAGGTGGACGCGCGCGCTGACCCGGTCGTTGACGCTCGGCGGCGACCACCACGGCGCCCGCTCGCCGAGGATCTCGGTGACCGTGTCGGGGTTGTCGACGAGCCAGTCGTGCAGCTCGGTGAGGGCCAGGTCGACCAGCCCGTGGTGCAGGTCGTCGCGCAGCGTCTCGCTCAGCAGCCCACCGAGCAGCGGCGAGATCGGCTCCTCGCGGAACCGCGGCACGAGCGCCTCGCGGATCAGCCCCTCGACGTGGTCGTCGCGGACCTTGCCCAGCGCGATCACCGCGACGTCGGCCACCTCGTCGACCACCCGCTGGGCGTGCGCCGGCTCGGCCAGCCAGCGACCCACCCGCAGCGAGATCGTCGCGGCGGTCACCCGGTCGCGGATGATGTCCTCCTGCAGGAAGTTCTCGCCGACGAACTCCTCCAGGCCCCGGCCGAGCTCGTCCTTGCGCTTGGGGATCAGGGCCGTGTGCGGCACCGGCAGCCCCAACGGGTGCCGGAACAGCGCGGTCACCGCGAACCAGTCGGCAATGGCACCCACCATCGAGGCCTCCGCGCCGGCGTTGACGAAGCCGAGCACCCCGTCCTGGCCGAGGGTGGCGGCGTACACCGCGGCGGCGAGCAGGAGCAGCCCGACCGCGATCGCCCGCATCTGGCGCAGGCCCTTGCGTCGCAGGGCGTCGGCCTCGGGGTCGGCGGTGATCATCGGCATCGTCGTGGTCATCACCGCCATCCTTGCCCACGGACCCACGTGCCAGAATCACCCGCATGTCTCGCACGGTGATCACCTTCGGCACGTTCGACGTCTTCCACGTCGGCCACCTCCGGGTGATCGAGCGGGCGGCGGCCCTCGGCGACCGGCTGGTCGTCGGCGTCTCGGCCGATGCGCTGAACCTGCGCAAGAAGGGCCGTGAGCCCGTCTTCAGCCAGGCCGAGCGGCTCGCGATCGTCGCGGCGCTCAAGCCGGTGGACGCGGTCTTCGTCGAGGAGAGCCTCGAGCTGAAGCGCGACTACATCCTCGAGCACGGAGCGGACGTCCTCGTCATGGGCGACGACTGGGCCGGGCGCTTCGACGAGCTCAACGACGTGTGCGAGGTCGTCTACCTCCCGCGCACGCCCGCCATCTCGACGACCGCGCTGATCGAGAAGATCTCCGCCACCTCCTGACCCGCTCGACGCCCCGGTTTCGTCCCAGGACCCACGGGCAGGCTTGCTCCACCGCCCCCTCACCCCGGAGAAGAGGAACCCCTCACATGCGTCGTACCCTCGCGGCCGCCCTGGTCGCCCTGAGCACCGGTCTCGCGGTGCTCCCCGCCACGGCGACGTCCGCGGCCACCACCGACCCGGGCGCTCCCGTCGTCGACACCGTGACCCCGGTCGACGACGGGACCGTGACCGCGGCGACCGCCCGCCGCACCCTGGCGCAGGCGAGCGACGTCCTGGCCGGCGGCGGCGCCGAGGCGGTGACCGACGCGCCGGACACCACCCTGCTGATGCGCGACCTGTTCGAGGCGGTGCCCGCCCTCGGCGGCACCGAGCGCGAGCGGGCCGAGGCCCTCCTCGCCCGGCCCACCAACGGCAGCCGCGACCCTTACGGCGACGGCTACACCGTCGGCTCCCGGAAGAAGTGCTCGAGCCACTTCTGCCTGCACTACGTCACCAGCACCGCCGACGCCCCGCCGTCGAAGGCGTGGGTGAAGAAGAACCTCAAGGTGCTCGACAAGGTCTGGCGCACCGAGGTCGGCAAGATGGGCTTCCGCCCGCCGGTCAAGGACGGCAACCACGGCGGCAACGGCAAGTTCGACGTCTACCTCAAGGAGCTGGGCGCCAAGCGGCTCTACGGCTACTGCGCCCCGGAGTACCGCAAGAAGGGCACCAAGTGGGTGGCCTCCGGCTACTGCGTGCTCGACAACGACTTCGCGCAGGCCCAGTACGGCGCGCCCCCGGCCAAGAGCCTGAAGGTGACGGCCGCGCACGAGTTCTTCCACGCGGTCCAGTTCGCCTACGACTACCACGAGGACCCGTGGCTCCTGGAGTCCACCGCCACGTGGATGGAGGAGCGGGTCGCCGACGACATCAACGACAACCGCCAGTACCTCTCCGCCAGCCAGGTCGCCGACCCGAGCAGCTCGCTGGACGTCTTCCAGCCCTCCGGCTTCGCGCAGTACGGCAACTGGACGTTCTGGGAGTACCTCAGCCGCCGCTTCGGCAACGGCATCGTGAAGTCGGTGTGGAACAAGGCCGGTGCGTTCAAGGGCGCCCCGAACATGTACTCCGCCAAGGCGCTGAAGAAGGCCGTCGGCGGCAAGGGCGGCGGGTTCGCCTCGGTCTTCGCGGCGTACGCCGCCTCCAACACCGTGCCGGCCAGGTACTACCCCGAGGGCTCGGCGTGGCCGAAGTCCCCGATGAGCAAGAAGATCCGGCTCACCAAGGGTGACCGCAAGGGCTCGGCGTCGGTGCGGATCAACCACCTCGCCTCGCGCAGCATCGCGGTCAAGCCCGGCTCGGACCTCCGCGGGAAGAAGTGGCGGCTGCGGGTCGTCGTCAACGCCCCGAACCGCTCCTCCAGCCCGGCCGTGCACGTGCTGGTGCGCAACAAGAAGGGGGCCTGGTCGCGCAAGACCATCGCCCTGAGCGCGAAGGGCCACGGCAAGAAGGTCCTGAGCTTCAACGGCGCGAAGGTCGCCGGCGTGACGATCACCCTGGCCAACGCCTCCACCCGCTACCGGTGCTCGCGCGGCACGAACCTGTCGTGCCGCGGCAAGGCCGTGGACCAGAAGAAGTCCTTCAAGGTCAAGGTCAAGGCGGTCAAGCGCAAGCGCTGACCCCTTGCACGGCCCTCACCGGCCTCACCGGCCCGGCACCGACGCCCTCGTGGCGTGGGTGCCGGGCCGGCGGCGTCCCGGGGTGGGCCGGCGTCCCGGGGTGGGGCTGCGGCCGGCTCGGGTGGGGCGGTGGCTAGTGACGACCGCCGAGCAGGGCGCTGCCCAGCAGGCCGTCCACCGTGTCGGTGAGGCCGTCGGTGGTCCCCTGCACGGTGCCGGTGACCGGGGCGAGCCCGCCGCCGGTCAGGCCGTCGACGGCGGTGACGACACCTGCCACGACGGGGTCCACGAGGGCGGAGACCGGGCCGCGGACCGGTCCCTGCGGGCCGGGGCCGGTGGGGCCCGGCCCGCTCGGCGGGGTGCCGGGCGGGTCCGAGGGGCCGGTGCCGCCGGTGCCGCCGGTGCCGCCGGTCGGGGCGGACGGTCCACCGGTCGGGGAGGTGCCGTCCTCGGCGGAGGTCCCGGCTCCGGGGCCGGCGACCGGTACGACGCCGCCGGTCGCGGCGAGGCCGCCCGCTGCGGGGCCGCCGGTGGCGGTCGGTCCCGCGGTCCCCGCGGTCGGCGCCGGGTCGGCGCGCACGAGCACCCGCGCGCCGGCGACCTGCTGGGCGTCCGGGGCACCGGCCGACGGCGGCTGCGCGACCGGCAGGCCCGGGAGGTCGGCGTCGGTGACCACGAGCGTCGTCACCGTCATCGCGACGAAGGCCAGGGCGCCGATCCCGACGGCGCCGTACCCCAGCCGCAGGTCGCGCTGGGTCCTGCTCAGCGGCGCGCTGAAGCCCACCGGTCCTCCTGGTCGTCGTGCGTCTCCCCCGTTGCCCGAAGCCGACAACGACCGAGCCCGACCACGGTAACGGCCGGAGCCCGAGCCGCGCAGCCGTATGGACCGGGGCGGCCGGGGCTACCCGGCGACCATGACCACCGACCCGACCGACCCGACCGGGACCGGCCTGACCGCCGTCCTCCGCAGCCACCCCGGCGAGCACGACGTGGACCTCACCGTGCTCACCGACGCCGTCGAGGCGCTCACCGAGTGCGCCGCGGCCTGCCGGGCGTGCGCCGACGCCTGCCTCGACGAGGAGATGGTCGCCGAGCTCGTCGCGTGCATCCGGACCGACCTGACCTGTGCCGACGTGTGCGCGACGACCGCCGCGGTGCTGGTCCGCCGCCCGACCGACCCCTCGCTCGTCCGGTCGCTGGTGGAGGCGTGCGCCGCCGCCTGCGGCGCGTGCGCCACCGAGTGCGAGCGGCACGCCGGCATGCACGAGCACTGCCGGGCCTGCGCCGAGACCTGCCGCCGGTGCGAGCGGGCCTGCCGCGACCTGCTCGCGGCGCTGGGCTGACGCTGCTGGGCTACGTCTCGTCGACGAAGCGCACCGGCCCGGTGCCGGGCCGGTGCACCTCGAGGTTCAGCGTGGCGTCCTCCCGGATCACGCGACGGACGTCCTCGCGGTCGGGCCGGGCGTCGTCTGGGCGCGCGACGTGGATGACCTGCCGGCCGTCGACCTCCTCGTCGGGCGCCAGCGCCGCGTCGTACCCCTGGCGGGTGAGGGCGGCCACCACCGCCGCCGGGTCCTGGCCGAGCGGGACCGCGTAGCCGAGCCGGGCGGCCGGCATCTCCTCGGGCACCCGCGTCCCGCCGGCGCGGCGACCGCCGAGCGCGACGACACCGCTGGTGCTGAGGAAGTACAGCACCACCAGGGCGATGACGAGGAAGATCAGGAGGGGGATCGCGCCACCCATGGGCACCTCCGGTTCCGGGGCGCACGACGCGCACGCCGCGGTCCCGGTCCCCCGGGGCCGCGCCGTCTAGACCTGCGGGCCGGCGGAGCGGCGCGCGCGCTCCTCGTACGCCGCCCGGGCCGCCGGGTCGGCCTCGGCCAGCACCGAGTCGGCGTGGGTCATCCTCGCCATCGCGTCCTGCACCTTGCGCGGGAGCATCGAGGTCACCTTGACCAGGCCCTGGGACCAGCGCGGCACCCACATCTCGGCCTTGGGCGAGCGCACGGCCTGCTCGATCACCTTCGCGACGTCGTCGGCCGTCACCGGCTTCACGCCCCTGGCCGCCGGGACGCCGGCGGCCAGCTCGGTCTGCACGACGGTCGGCAGGACGACGGTGACGTCGATGCCGTGCGGGCGCAGCTCGGAGCGGGTGGCCTCGCTGAAGCCGACGGTGGCGAACTTCGAGGCGGAGTACGTCGCCCCGTCGGCCACCGCAAGCCGGCCGACCGCCGAGGCGACGTTGACGATGTGGCCGGTCCCCCGCTCGACCATGCCGGGGGCGACCGCCTTGGTCCCGTTGATGACCCCGTGCAGGTTGACGTCGACGATCGCCCTGGCCACGGCGTCCGGCTCCTTGAGCACCGACCCGAGCGGCATGATCCCCGCGTTGTTGACCAGCACGTCGAAGGGCCCGAGCGCGGCGACCGCGTCGAGGAACTCCCGCCACGACGCCGGGTCGGTCACGTCGAGCGCCGCGGCTGTGACGCGGTCGCCGTACGGCGCAGCGACGGACGTGGCGAGGTCGACGTCGCGGTCACCGATGGCGACCTTGGCGCCCTGGCGGGCGAAGCGCTCGACGGTCGCCCGCCCGATGCCGCGGGCACCGCCGGTGACGATGACGGACAGGCCGGAGATCTCACGGGGCATGACGGGGATCCTCTCGATTCTGACAGGGCTTCCTGTCAGTCTGGGCAGTGGCGGTGGGTGTGTCAACGGTGGAGGTGGTCGCGGGGCACCCGGATCGTTCAATTGAACGGCTGTGGTGGCGCCCGGCGCGGGACGGCGGCACCAGGCCCACACGAATGGCGCAATTGAACGATCGTGGTGGTGCGAGCGCAGGCCTCAGCGCGCGCGCAGCCGACGGAGCACGCGCAGCTGGGCGTTGCCGAGCCGGACGAAGCGTTCCAGGGGCATGCCCGGGGGCGGGCCGACCGGGCCGATCCGGGACAGGGCGATGGTCTGGGTCTCGGTGAAGCGCTGGATGCCCTGGACGCCGTGGCGGCGGCCGAGGCCGCTGTCGCCCATGCCGCCCATCCCGGCCTCGACGGACCCGGCGGCGAGCGCGGCACCGTCGTTGATGCCGACCGAGCCGGCGCGGATGCGCCGGGCCAGCCGCTCGGCGGTGGCGGTGTCGCGGCTGAAGATGCCGGCCGACAGGCCGTAGGTGCCCTGGTTGGCCAGGGCGACCGCCTCGTCGTCGCTGCCGACCCGGTGCAGGGCGACGACCGGTCCGAAGGTCTCACCGAGGCAGACGTCCATGTCGTCGGTGACGCCCTCCAGGACGGTCGGCTCGTAGACGTAGGGGCCCAGGTCCGGCCGGGCGCGGCCACCGCAGAGCACGGTCGCGCCCTTCGCGACGGCGTCCTCGACGTGCGCGGCCACCGTGGCGAGCTGGGCCGCGCTGGCCAGGGAGCCCACCTGGCAGGAGAAGTCGAACGCCTGGCCGACGGCGAGCGCGCGCGTGGCGGCGACGAGCCGGTCGCGGAACGCGGCGTACACCCCCTCGTGGACGATGACGCGCTCGACGTGGATGCACATCTGGCCGGTGTTGGTGAAGACCGCGTCGACGGCTCCGGCGGCGGCCTTGTCGAGGTCGGCGTCGGCACGGACGAGAAGCGGGTTCTTGCCACCGAGCTCCAGCGACGCGCCGACCAGGCGGCGGGCCGCGGCCTCGCTGACGACCCGCCCGGTGGCGGTGGAGCCGGTGAAGCAGACGTAGTCGGCGGCCCCGACCAGCGCGGTCCCGACCTCGGCGCCGGGACCGGCGACGACGTCCCACACGTGGGCCGGCAGCCCGGCCTCGGCCATGAGCGCGCGGGTCCACAGCAGGGTCAGCGGCGTCTGCGGGTCGGCCTTGCTGACCACGGTGCAGCCGGCGAGCAGGGCGGGGACGGCGTCGCCGACGCCGAGGTAGAGCGGGTAGTTCCACGGCGAGACGACGCCGACGACCCCGCGGGGCACGCGCACCTCGCGGACCTTGGTGAGCAGCGGCAGCGCGCCGCGCACCGGGCGGTCGGCGAGGTACGCCGCGGCCCGCTTGGCGTAGTGCCGGGTCAGGTTGGCGACCTGGAGGACCTCCATCCACGCGTGGTAGCGGGCCTTGCCCATCTCCCACTGCACGAGGTCGAGGACCTCGTCCTGCCGCTCGAGCAGCAGGTCGTGGAAGCGCATCAGCACCTCGGCCCGGGCCGCCACGGTCAGGCCGGCCCAGCCCGGCTGCGCCGCGCGCGAGCGGACGACGGTCGCGGCCACGTCGTCGGCGGTGCACGCGGGGACCGGCGCGGTGGGCTGTGCGTCGTACGGCGCGGTCGCGGTGAGCGTGCCGTCGCCGCCGGAGACGGGGACCGAGACCCACCGGTTCCACGACGCGAGCCTGGCCCCGGTGACCCAGGCGGGCCGGACCGAGGCACCCGCGCCGGGGGCGCCGCCACCCGGGCCGGCGGTGGGCTCGAGCGTGGCGGTCATCGGGTCCTCCGCAGGTCGATGGGCTGGCCGTCCTGGGGGAAGGGCAGCGAGTGGTTGTTCATCGGGGCGACGTACCCGGGGTCGACGCTCCACTCCCACCCGCGCAGCAGGTGGTGCATGACGGCCTTGACCTCGGCTCCGGCGAAGTACATGCCGAGGCACTTGTGGACGCCGCCGCCGAAGGGGTTCCAGGCGTAGCGGTGCGACTTGTCCTCGCGGCGCTCGGGCGAGAACCGCTCGGGGTCGAAGACGAGCGGGTTGGTCCACAGCTCCTCCATCACCTGCGCGAACTGCGGCGCGACGGTGACGAAGGTGCCCGCGGGTATCCGGACGCCCTGGACGACGGTGTCCTTGACGACCTTGCGCAGCACGACCGGGACGGGGGCGCGCAGGCGCAGGCACTCCTTCATCACCAGGTCCAGCGACTCCGGCCCCTCGAGCTCGGCCAGCGTGGGCCGCGGGCCGAGCGCCTCGGACTCGGCACGGCAGCGGTCCTGCCAGGCCGGGTGCTGGCCGAGCAGCTGCAGCATGGTGGAGAGGGTGATGGTGGAGGTGTCGTGCGCCGCCATCATCAGGAAGATCATGTGGTTGACGACGTCTTCGTCGCTGAACCGCTCCCCCTCGTCGCTCTCGATGTGGCACAGCTGGGAGAACAGGTCGTCGGTCTCGGTCGCGCGGCGCGAGGGCAGGTAGTGACGCAGGAACTCCTCGAGCACCTCGCGCCCGCGGTGGCCCCGACCCCAGCGGGTGAGCGGCAGGTCCTTGCGCACGACCGCTGCGGCGGCCTGGACGCAGGCGATGAACGCCCGGTTGACCTCGACCATCTGCTCGGGCGTGGTGTCCTCCGCCCCGCCCATGAAGATGTCGGCGGCGACGTCGAGGGTGAGCTGCTTGAGGGCGGGGTACGCCCGGAAGTCCCGGTCGCGGCCGCGGTCGCGGCCGGCGCGCCCGCCACTCGCGGCCCAGCCGGCGAGGCCGGCCTCGATCGGGGCGTGCATCCGCGCGGCGTACGCCTCGAGCCGGTCGCGGGTGAACGCCTGCTGCATGATCCGGCGGTGCATGTGGTGCTCCTCGAAGTCGAGCAGCATCAGTCCCCGGTCGAAGAACGGGCCGACGAGGTAGGTCCAGGCCGGACCGTTCGCGAAGGCCTTGTCCTTGTTGCGGAACGCCTCCTCGCAGGCGTCGGGGCCGAGCAGCATCACCCAGCGCTGGCCGAGCATCGAGATCGGCGCGACCGGACCGTAGTGGTCCCACTGCCGGCGGAAGAGCGCGAAGGGGTCCTTGGCGTACTCGAACGCCCGCCCGAGCAGCGGCTTCCCGCGGTCCTCGCGGCGGATCGGCGGGAGGTCGCGGACCTCCGCGGGGTCGGGCGCGGGGCGGCCGGGCCGGGCGGGCGCACTGCTGAGGTCGAGCGACACGGATGGCCCCCTGGGGTGGGTGACGGGCACGGCGGTCCCGCCAGCATCATTCAGACAGGACACCCTGTCAACCTTCTGTGAGAGGGTGGCGACATGGCTGTGCAGTCGGGCACCTACCGCGGCGTCAGCGCCGAGGACCGCGCCGCCGAGCGCCGCGAGCGGCTGCTCGAGGCCACCCTGGCGGTCTGGGCCGACCCGGCCGGCGCCCGGCCGACGATGACCCGGATCTGCGCGGCCGCCGGCCTCACCGAGCGCTACTTCTACGAGTCGTTCCGCTCCCTCGACGACGCTCTGACGGCGGTGGTGGAGTCGATCGCGACCGAGATCGAGCAGGTCAGCCTGGCGGCGGCCGACGCCGCGGGCGACGACCCCACCGCCCGGGTCCGCGCGTCGGTGCTGGCCTTCGTCGAGCTGATCGAGGCCGACCCGCGCAAGGGTCGCGTGGCGATCATCGAGGCCGGCGCGATGCCCGCGCTGCGGCCCCGGCGCACCCAGCTGCTGCGCCACTTCGCGCACCGGGCGGCCGAGGAGGCGCGCGAGCACGGCGTCGACTGGGGCACCCGGGAGGGCGAGCTGGTCGGCCTGCTCTTCATCGGCGGGATGGCCGAGCTGATCACCGCCTGGCTCGACGGTGCGCTCGACGCGACGCCGCAGGAGCTGGTCGAGACCGCGACCCGGATCTTCGTCGGCGTCTTCCGCTGACTCCCCACCGCCCCGAGACGGGCACCCCCACGTCCCGAAGGAGGCCGCCGTGGTCGACCGCGACCGCAACCACCTGGGCCGCGCCGAGCAGGCGCGACCGCGCGACGAGCTCGGCCGCCCGCTGCCGTACGGCGCCACCGGGGTCGAGCCGATCTCCGAGGAGCCGCTGCCGCCGGCCGGGACCCTCGCCTACGCCCGGGAGCTGCTCGACGCGGGGCGGCCGTTCGCCGCGCACGAGGCGCTCGAGGTCCGGTGGAAGTCCTGCCCGGCCGACGAGCGCGAGCTCTGGCAGGGGCTGGCGCAGCTGTGCGTGGCGCTCACCCACCACGCCCGCGGCAACACCGTCGGCGCGGCGCGGCTGCTGGACCGGGCGGCCGGCCGGCTGGCGAGCCACGAGCGCGGCGGCGGGCCGACGTACGACCTCGACCTGGCGGCGGTCGTCGCGTGCGTGCGCACGACGCTCGCCGACTGATCGGCGACTGACTAGCGACTGGCTGGCGCGGGCCTGCCTGGCGGGATCTAAGAGACCGCCGCGGGGACACCGGCCGGCGGTGGTCACGGATCAGACGTCGATGGTCACCACCAGGTCGACGACGTCGCCGGTGACGACGCCCTCGGTACGGCGGGCGGCGAGCTTGAGCGGCACGACGTACGTGCCGTCCTTGGGCCACAGCGAGGTCGTCCACCGCGCCTCGCCCATCCGCACCGCGACCGGGACCATCCCCCAGCCTTAGGTCACCGCGGCGGCGACGTCGCGCACGACGGCGGCGTCGTCCTCGGGCAGCGCCACGAAGTGGTGCGGCGCCGGGCCGCGCCACTCGAAGACCGGTCCGGTCACGTCGAGCTCCACACCAGCGGACCCTAGTGGGCGGAGGACCGGCCCGCCCGGGCCATTGACAGACCTGACGCCTGTCAACACTGTTGACCTCGTGTGGCGGACGACACAGGCCCGGCCTGACCGGCGGAGCGGCGAGCGCGGCTTCGACCACGACGTCGTGGTCGTCGGTTCGGGCTTCGGCGGGAGCGTGAGCGCGCTGCGCCTGGTCGAGAAGGGGTACGACGTCGCCGTCCTCGAGGCCGGTCGGCGGTTCACCGACGCCGACCTGCCGCGGACGTCGTGGCGGCTGGGCCGCTACGTCTTCGCACCGGCGCTCGGCCTGCTCGGCATCCAGCGGGTGACCCTGCTGCGCAACGCGCTGGTGATCAGCGGCGCCGGCGTCGGCGGCGGCTCGCTGGTCTACGGCGGCACCCTCTACGAGCCGACGGACGCCTTCTACGACGACCCGCACTGGCGCGACCTGACCGACTGGCGCGGCGAGCTGGCGCCGTACTTCGACCAGGCCCGCCGGATGCTCGGCGTGACGACGTACGACCGGGTGACGCCGGCCGACCGCGTGCTGCGCGACGCGGCCGCCGACCTGGGCGCGGGCGGCACCTGGCGGCCCACCGACGTCGGGGTGCTGCTCGACCCGGTGCCCGGCCGCAGCGTCCCGGACCCGTTCTTCGGCGGCGCCGGCCCGGACCGCAACGCCTGCCTGCACTGCGGGGAGTGCATGACCGGCTGCCGGCACAACGCCAAGAACACCCTCCCCAAGAACTACCTCCACCTCGCCGAGGCCGCCGGCGCCGTCGTCCACCCGCTGACGACGGTCACCGACGTGCGGCCCCTGCCCGGAGGTGGGTACGCCGTGTCCACGCGGCGCACGGGTCCGCTGCGGCGGCGCGGGCGCACCTTCACCGCCGAGCAGGTGGTGCTCTCGGCCGCCGCACTGGGGACCCAGCGGCTGCTGCACCACCTGCGCGACTCCGGCAGCCTGCCGCACGTCTCACCCCGGCTCGGCGAGCTGACCCGGACCAACTCCGAGGCGGGCCTTGCGGTGCGCGCCCGCGGCGACGACGTGGACTACACCGAGGGGGTCGCGATCACCTCCTCGGTGCACCTCGACGAGCGGACCCACGTGGAGCCGTGCCGCTACGGCCGGGGCAGCAACGCGATGGGCATGGCGATGGCGACGATGACCGACCCGGTGCCCGGGCGCAGCCGCGTGCTGGTGATGGCGCGGGAGATGTGGCGCGGGCGGCGCGACCTGCGGCGGCTGCACGTGCCGCGCCGGTGGTCCGAGCAGTCGATCGGGGTCCTGGTCATGCAGAGCATCGACAACTCGCTGACCACCTACACCCGGCGCCGTCGCCTGGGCCGGGGCCGGGTGATGACGACCCGGCAGGGCATCGGCGAGCCGAACCCCACCCACATCCCCGAGGCCAACGCCATCGGCCGGGCGATGGCCGCGCGGATGGACGGCATCCCCGGCGCAGGGTGGACCGAGGTCCTCGACGTGCCGACCACCGCGCACTTCCTCGGCGGCTGTCCGATGGGGACCGGGCCGGCCACCGGCGTGATCGACCCCTGGCACCGGCTGCACGGCCACCCGGGCCTCCACGTCGTCGACGGCTCGGCCGTCGCGGCCAACCTCGGGGTGAACCCCTCGCTGACCATCACCGCGATGGCGGAGCGGGCGATGTCGTTCTGGCCCAACCGCGGCGAGCCCGATCCCCGCCCGCCGCTCCGTGCGGCGTACCAGCGGCTGGACCCGGTGCCCCCGCGCTCCCCCGCCGTGCCGGCCACCGCCCCGGGCGCGCTCCGGCTGATCCCCCTCACACCCGTCACGCCCGCACCCCCGGTCGAGGAGCACGCATGACCCAGCAGGACCCGCCGCAGGACCGGTTCGCCGGCCGCCAGGCCCTCGTCACCGGAGGCGGCTCGGGCATCGGCGCAGCGCTGGTGCGCGCGCTCGTCGCCGCCGGCGCGGACGTCGTGGTCGCCGACCTCGACGAGGCCGCCGCGCAGCGCGTCGCCGGTGCCGTGACCGGTCCCGGGACCGCGCGGGCGGTGCAGCTCGACGTGACCGACGCGGCGGCGGTGCAGGCCGCGGTCGACGAGGTGGTCGAGCGGGCCGGCCGGATCGACCTGCTGTTCAACAACGCCGGCATCACCTTCGGCGGCGAGACCGAGGACCTCTCGCTGGAGCACTGGGACGCGATCATCGACGTCAACATCCGCGGCGTGGTGCACGGCGTCGCCGCGGCGTACCCGCACATGGTCCGGCAGGGCGCCACCGGCGGCCCGGGCGGGCACATCGTCAACACCGCCTCGATGGGCGGGATCATGGCCGCCGGGCTGATCACCAGCTACGTGATGACCAAGCACGCGGTCGTCGGCCTGTCCCTCGCCCTGCGCACCGAGGCGGCCGCCAAGGGCGTCGGCGTCACCGTGCTGTGCCCCGCGGCGGTCGAGACGCCGATCCTCGACAAGGGCCACCTCGGCCGGTTCCACGGTCGCGACTACTACCTCAAGGGCCAGGGCGTACGCCGCCCGCTCGACGCCGACGTGCTGGCCGCGCAGGCGCTCGCCGCCGTGGCCGCCGACCGGCCGATGCTCGTCACCCCGCGCCCGGCGCGGGTCGCGTGGCGCGTGGGCCGGCTCGCCCCCTCGTTCGCCAACCGGGCCGCGACCCGGTTCGTCGCCAAGCAGCGCCGGCTCCAGGCCCGGCGCGCCACGTCAGGAGGCCCCGCATGACCAGCACCAGCCCCGCAGGACAGCCCGTCGCGCTCGTGGTCGGTGGTGCCTCCGGGCTCGGTGCCGCGTCCGCCGCGGCGCTGCGGGCGGCCGGCCACACCGTCGTCACCGGCGACCTGGAGGGCGCGGCGGCCGACCTGGTCGTCGACGTCACCGAGGAGGCGGCCGTCGCGGCCGCGGTCGACACGGTCGTCGCCGAGCACGGCCGGCTCGACGTGGTGGTCAACAGCGCCGGTGTCAGCACGCTGATGCAGGTGGTCGACCACGACGTGCAGGAGTTCCGGCGCGTGCTGGACGTCAACCTCACCGGCGGGATGCTCGTGCTCAAGCACGCGGCCCGGGTGATGGCCACCCCGGACGGCGCCGGCGGCGCGGTCGTCTCGATCGCCTCGCTCAACGCCCGCCAGCCGGGCACCGGCATGGCGGCGTACTGCTCGGCCAAGGCGGGCCTGGCGATGCTCACCCAGGTGGCCGCGTTGGAGCTCGGGCCGCGCGGCGTGCGCGTCAACGCCGTCTCCCCCGGCCTGGTCGTCACCCCGCTGACCGCGCCGGCGATGGACATCCCCGGCGTGCAGGAGGACTACGTCGAGAACACGCCGCTCGGCCGGGCCGGCACGCCCGAGGAGGTGGCCGAGGCGGTCGTCTACCTGGCCACCGCACGTTGGCTCACCGGCGAGGTGCTCGACCTCAACGGCGGCGCGCACCTTATGCGCTACCCCGACCTCGTCGGCCACGTGACGCGGGCCTTCGGGTGAGCCAGCGCCTCACCGAGCTGGCCTGCTACGGCCTCGCCGGGCACACCGACCAGCCCCGCGACCTGCTCGCCGAGGCGCGGCTGGCCGAGGAGCTGGGCCTGGGCTCGGTGTTCCTCTCCGAGCGGTTCAACCTCAAGGACGCCGGCGTGCTGGCCGGGGCGGTCGCGGCCGCCACCGAGCACGTCGGCATCGCCACCGCGGCGACCAACCACAACACCCGGCACCCGCTGGTCACCGCGACGCTGGCGACCACCGCGCACCGGCTGTCCGGCGGGCGGTACGCCCTGGGCCTGGGCCGCGGGTTCGGCGCGCTGTTCGACGTGATGGGGCTGCCGCGGGTGACCGGTGCGCAGCTCGAGGACGCGATCGGCATCTACCGCTCGCTGTGGCGGGGCGAGGCGGTGCTCGGCCACGAGGGGCCGGCCGGCTCCTACCCCTACCTCTCCCAGGACGGCTCGTTCGACGAGCGGGTCCCGGTGCTGATGACCGCCATCGGCCCGCGGTCGCTCGCGCTGGCCGGCCGGCTGGCCGACGGGGTCGTGCTGCACACGTTCCTCACCGACGAGGCGCTGGCGCGGTCGGTCGCCACGATCCGCTCCGCGGCCGAGGAGGCCGGGCGCGACCCGGCGTCGGTGCGGGTCTGGGCGGTGCTGGCGACCGTCGAGGACTCGCTGCCCGAGGACCTGCGGCTGCGCAAGCTGGTGGGCCGGCTGGCGACGTACCTGCAGGGGTACGGCGACGTGCTGGTCGCCGCGAACGGCTGGGACCCCGCCGTGCTCGACCGGTTCCGCACCGACCCGCTCGTGCAGGGCTATCCCGGTGCGTTCGACGCGATCGGCACCGTCGAGGAGCTGACCCACCTGCGCGACGACGTCCTGCCCGCGGAGTGGCTCGCCGCCTCGGCGACCGGCAGCGCGGAGCAGTGCGCCGCCCGAGTGCTGGAGCAGCTCGCGCTCGGCGCCGACAGCGTCGTGCTCCACGGGGCGACGCCCGCCGAGCTGGCGCCCGTGCTGACGGCGTACGCCGCGGCCCGCGACGACGCCACCTTCGCCGGGCTCCCGGCCAACCCGGGATGGATGTCATGACCGCGCCGACGATCGACACCCCTGAGGAGATCACCGCCGAGTGGGTCGGCGAGGCGCTGGGCGCCGTGCCGGACTCGGTGCGGGTGGCCCCGGTCGGCTTCGGCCAGATCGGGTCCTGCCTGCGGGTCTCGCTCGCCGGGGACGGGTTGCCGCCGAGCGTGCTGGTGAAGCTGCCGACGGCCGACGCCGGAACCCGCGGCATGCTCGTCGGCGCCTACCGGTCCGAGGTCAGCTTCTACCGCGAGCTCGAGCCGACCGTCGCCGTCGACGTGCCGCGCTGCCACCTGGCCACCGACGTCACCGACGACGGGCGCTTCACGCTCGTCCTGGAGGACCTCGCGCCGGCCGAGCAGGGCGACCAGCTGCGCGGCGGCACTCCGGAGCAGGTGCGCGGCGCGGCGGAGAACCTCGCCGGGCTGCACGGTCCGCGCTGGTGCGACCCCGCCCTCCTCGACCTGGGCCGGATCACGATGCAGGACGCCGAGGGCGCGGACCTGCTCGCGTCGGTCTACGGCCCCGCCATCGACACGTTCCTGGAGATCACCGGCCCGCTGATGTCGTCCGAGGCGGCCACGACCGTCCGCGAGACCCAGGACGTGGTCGTCGACTGGTCGCTGGCGCGGGCGGAGCGGTTCGGGATCGTCCACGGCGACTACCGCCTCGACAACCTGATGTTCTCCCCCGACCCCGCCGTCCAGGTGAAGGCCGTCGACTGGCAGACCCTCAGCCTCGGGCTGCCCGCCAAGGACCTCGCCTACCTCGTCGCCACCAGCCTCGACGCCCCCGCGCGCCGCGCCTGCGAGGAGGCCGTCGTCGCGGCGTACCACCGGCGGCTGCTCGCTCACGGCGTCACCGGCCACCCGCTCGAGGAGTGCTGGGACGACTACCGCTTCGCGATGCTGCAGGGGATCCTCGTCTCCGTCTTCGGCTGCGCGTACGGCGCCCGCACCGACCGGGGTGACCGGATGTTCGCGGTCATGGTCGAGCGGACCGCCGCTGCCGTGCGGGAGCTGGGGACGCTCGGCCTGGTGTGAGCCGGTGGGTGCTCGCCCGGGGCGCCGTCGCTTCATCAAGGTATGCAGACGAACTGTCACTCCCCCCGCGGAGCTCACCCGGGGACGTGACCGCTCGGCGACATACCTTGATGGGCAGCCGCCGCGCGAGGTCCCGGTGCGGAGCGTCCGGCGCCGGCGACCGTGCTCCCGTAGGCTGGAGAGGTGACCAGCCATCTGACCGATCAGCGTGATCGTCCGGTCAGCGCGTTCGTCGCCGTCGTCGTGGCTCTCCTCAGCGGCGGCTACATGCTGCCGTGGGCGGTTGCAGCCCTGCGCGGCAAGTCGAACCACTGGACGATCTTCTGGATCAACCTGCTCGGCGGCTGGACGGTGGTCCTGTGGATCGTCGCCGTCGTCATGGCGTTCGGCTCCCACAAGCCGATCCGACGCTACTGACCTCCCTCACGGGGGAAGAGCGCGAGCCTGACCGCGGCCCTGGACATCGCCGGGCTGAGCGGATGGCGTTGATGCGTCCGCGCCGTGCGGGCGGGAGCCAGGGACGTCGGTGCTCGTCGGAGTGCCGAGCCGGCTGTCCCGCGTCAGCGCGCGGTGAGCTTCCGATCGACGTGGATGGTCTGGGTGCCGCGCTGGTAGAAGTGCTCGCCCGAGCGTCGGTACTCGATGTCGACCGACTGCAGCCGCGCGACGCCTGGCCGGCTCGGGGTGATGGTGACGAAGAGGTAGTCGCTGTCGGGGGCGACGCCGTGCTCGAAACGCATGGGCGGCTCGAAGCTCTCGATGTCTCCGCACACCGAGGAAGGGTCGTGGACGGCGCCGATGGGGTCCTCGTCCGGCGCCAGGTGGCAGACCCAGAACGTTGCCGTGGCGGCCGCACTGTTCTCCGAGAACGTGGCGTCCAGGCCGTCGATCGTGACCGTCTCGGCCGAGCCGCTGGCCTTCGGGTAGATGACGGTGGTCGAGAGGGCTGCATCGGCCACCGGCAGGGGGTCAAGACGACCGGAGTCACCCAGGTCGTCGAACGCCGTCGGGTGGGTCCACCAGCGCCAGGTGAAGAGGGCCGCCAGCACGAGAGCGCCGACGAGTACCCAGGTCAGCACGACCTTGCGGCGCGGGCGCCGTGGCTGCGCGCTCGCATCGGTCGTGGAGACATCCGTTGCGGCCGACATGGGCCGATCCTTCCACGGCTGCACCTGCGCCGCAGGTGGCTCCGGGCGCTCGGCGGATCGGCTGAGCTGACCGGTCAGCCCGCGGTCGCCCCAAGCATCAGGCCGGTGGCAGGGCTCGGGCCAGGCGCGCGTGGACGTCGCCGACACAGGAGGCGTGCGGTCCGTCGGCCGTGAGCCGGGGGTAGAGCTTCCTCGGCCACAGCACGTCGACCCCGCGGGTGGCGAACGCACCTCCGACCAAGGGCCAGTCCGATTCGATGAAGCACAGGACGCCGACGACAGGCACGTCCTCGCCGACGACGGACCGCACGAGCTCCACCTGCTTGAGGGCGCCGTCGACAAGCTTCGTCTGGTCGCGCGACCCGACCAGCAGCTTTCCGACCCGGGGCCGGAGGATCCCTCCCTCGACGCGGAGCGACGGCCGCTTGCCGACGTACCGCTTGGCGTCGATGACGTAGACACCCGTCGGCGTGACGGCCAGGTGGTCGATGTTGGCGGGCGACCCAGGGATGCGTCGGTCGTGGAGGAGCCGGAGCGTGGCCGAGGAGAGCTCGTCGAGTCGTCGGCCGAGCCGCTCCTCCCCCACAGCGCCGGTGCCCCAGGCAGTCGTCGACTGCGGGTCGTCGCTCAGCGCCAGGATCAGGCCACCCAGCTTGGGGTGCGCGGTGCGGATGCGCTCCTCACGCCTGGCCCGGCGGCGCTCGTGCTCGCGGCGGGCGGAGGCACCGGCGGTACCGGCATCGAGCGGGTCGGCGGCTGGACGAGCTGCATCGGTACCGGACAGCGGATCCTCCCGACCAGCGTGCGCGGTCGCTGCTACGCAAGTCAGGCAGCGAACGGTCTTGGTGGCTCGCTCGTAGACGGCCTCGGTTCGAGCCTCGAGCACCGTGCCGCATGCGCGGCAGGACCCGGCATAGCGGAGCCGCATCCGCTTCTCGTCGGGCTGCGTCGACATGGATCGACGCTAGCTGGCGATGTTGTCGCTAGAAGGCCTTTCTGCCATGGACGACAAGCGGTTAGTCGTGCAGCAGCCTCCAGCGCCCCTCGGAGACGACCTCGACGGTGCCGTCGACCACCGTGATGGCGGTCTGGTCGTCGATCGCGTAGGCGGGGCCGGAGATGCCGGCGGCCCACTGCTCCGCCTCGGCCAGGGAGTTGCCCGGCAGGCCGTCCTCGGCCAGGTGGGGGCAGATCGAGAAGTCGACGAGCCCCAGCGCGCTGTCGTCACCGGTCGGCGGTCGCCACTGGATGAAGTCGTCCCCGACCTCGGGGGTCATCACCATGCTCCCGGCGCTCAGGCCGACCCAGGTCGTCCTGCTCAGCGCCGGGAGCAGGTCGGCGAGCCCGGACTGCCGCATCCAGTGGCACAGGTAGAGGACGTCGCCGCCCGCCGCCAGCAGGACGTCGGTCTCCCTGACCAGGGGCACCCACTGCTCGGCGTCGATGCTGGGCAGCGCGGTGAGCTCCAGCACGCCGACGGACTCCCAGCCCAGGTCGACCATGGGGTTGTCGGAGTGGCCGCTGATGAACTGCCAGGCCCTGGCGCCGGGCCCGACCCCGGGATGTCCGTACAGCGCCGTCGGGATGCAAAGGGCAGTGGACTCGGCGATCGGCTTGCCCAGCAGGTCCACCAACGCCCGGCGGATGCTCGGGTTCGTGACGCCTCCGGAGGTGAGCAGGAGCTTCACGGTTCCTCCTGGGCAGTGGGCGATGGACGAGGCGTCGTACTGACCGGTCGTCAGCGCCGGACTCATCGCCGTCGATCGACACCCGCGTCGGTCAGGCGCCGTCCTCGGTCAGGCTCGTGGCCGGCAGCCAGTCGGCGCCGAGGAGCTGCGCGAGGTCGGCAAGCCCGGCGGTGTCGCTCCCGACCGTGTCGGACGCTGCGGCGATCCGCTCCACCATCACCTTGCCGACCTGCTCCTCGACGGTGCCCTCGGCGTACGCGATGTGCCACGGCGAGACCTGGTGGTCGCGGTGGGTGCGGCCGGTCACCTGCCGCCCGGCGATGCCCGAGAAGCGGGCCTGGTGGAAGACGCCGACGCGCGGATCGGTGCTCGCCTGGCGGCCGTCGGCGAGGGTCTCGCCGGCGTGCAGGCTGATCGAGGCGACCGTGGTGAAGACGCAGACCTTCGCCTGCCCGGTCTGGAACCGGAACCGCTCGGCCTCGGCGTCGAACCGGTCGCGGCCGTAGATCGTGGCCACCTCGATCCCCGCGTCACGCAGCCGGTCGGCGATGGGGTCGGCGGCGGTCGCGACGAACTCGACCGAGCACGCCACCTGCCGCTCGGACTGGATCTGCTGGGCGATCCAGTCGACGGTCGAGTCGACGCGGATCAGCCCGGCCTTCTGCCGGAAGCGCAGCAGCGCGGCACGGCCCTTCGCGACGTTGCGGCCGCGGCGCGCGATGTCCATCTCGCGGCAGAACTCGCCCCACTCGGCCTCGTAGGCGGTCCGCTCCGCCGGGGTGAGCGTCACCGGCATGCCGGAGATCGGCACCGGCCCCCACGGCGCCGCGCGGTGCAGCATCGCCGGGGGCCGTTCGTCGGCGAGCCAGCCGCGCACCAGTTTGAGGTCGGCGGCCCGCCGCGCCGGGTCGGTGGTCCAGCTCGCGCCGTACCGGCCCTGCTCCACGCCGACGCCGTGCCGCTCGAGCGCGGTGGCGAAGGTGGCCCCGGGCTGTGTCGCCGAGGTCCACTCCCGCATCGGCTCGCCGCGCACCTGCGCGTAGGCGGGGGCGAGGTACGGCAGCTCGAGCGGTGTGTGCCCGGGCGTCGCGGTCGTCGCGATGACGAACGGCGCCTTGTCGTGCGGCCGACCGTGCCCGGAGATCGACGCCCAGAGCTTCCACCGCTTCGTCGTCGTACGGCGCAGCGCATGGGCCTCGTCCGCGATGATCACGTCCCACTGGTGGTCCTTGACCTTCTCGAGCCGGTCCCACGTGATGACGACCCACTCCAGCCCGCCGTCGCCCAGGTCGGTGATCGTGCGGCACCAGTGGCCGATGGTGATCGCGGCGGGCCGGTCGGCCACGACGAGCACCCGCTGCGCGCCACGGAGGTCGCCCACGGCCGTCGCTCCGAGGACCGCGGAGATCGTCTTGCCCACGCCCGGCTCGTCGGCCAGCAGGAACAGGCGTCCGCCCGCCGCGGCCCGCTCCGCGATCGCGTCGGCCGCCTCGAACTGGATCCTCCTGGGCTCGAGATCACCTGTCGCCTCCGGAGCAGGTGTCGGGTCGTCGGGGTTTCAGGGTGTTCTCGATGAACCGACCGAGCGTGTGCGGTCCCGGGGAGTACGGCGCGAGGTGCGCGGGCAGCGCGCGCCCGACGTACAGGTGGGTCCTGACCGCCGGGTGCCACGTGGCGCCGTCGACCTGCGTCCCGTACGGCACGTCGAGGACCCACAGCCGCTCCCCCGGCCCGACGGACGGCAGCGGCCGCTGCGGCTGACGCGTCCCCTTGCGGCGGGGTGACGCGCTGCGCCGACCGGCACTGGATCGACGAGAGCTGGCCACCCCCGGACGCTATCCGGGCCGCCGCCGTGCGCCGGGCTGCCTCGCCCGGGCCGCCGTCGCGGTCCGGCCTCCGGAGCGGGCACGGTCCACCAGCGTCGTCGAGACGTGCCAGCCGTGCGATCGGCGATCCGTCCCGGGTTGCCCGACGGACACGTGCGGGGATGATGGCGGGCAGAGGGCCGGATGGTCGCGCCCTCACCCTTGGAGCTGGGAGCCTCATGTACGCGACACCCACGCGACCGATGACGCAGGACGAACTCGACCTGATCTGCCGGGTGTGGGCAGCCGAGGGAAGTGATGACCCTGCGGACCGGTGGCTGCAGCTGTGGGACGGCGGCGATGCCGACGCCCACCCGGAGGAACGGGACGCCATCGTCGCGACCGCCACGGCCTGTGGCCTGCGGGCCTTCGTCGAGAGCGGCGTCCTCAAGGTGGAGAAGACCCAGCAGCTCCACGACGAGATCGGTTCGCGTTGGATCTGAGACGCGCAGGATGGAAGTAGGTGGTCCCCGACGGCGCGGTGGACAGTCCAGCGTCGTGGCGGGATGGGCCGGGAGCCCGGCGACGTGAGGCACGCACCCGTGGACGCTGAGCAAACACGGGACCAGCTCTCTCAGCGGGCCCGCAGCTCCGCGACCGGCCGGTACGCCGCGTCAGCAGCAAGCGCTTCCAACGGCGAGCCGGCGTCGGCGATGACGACGGCGACGCGGGCGTCGCGGGCGGCGGCGTCGACGCCGAGCTCCACCAGCTCCTGGGCGGAGGTGGCCTTGCCGATGACGGCGATCGGGCCGCCGGGGTCGTGGAAGGGCGGGGCCGGGGCGAGGGAGTAGCCGGGTCGCGGCGCGGCCAGGTTGGCCGCGACCGCGAGGGTGACCGGGAGGTCGCGGACCCACCAGCGGCCCGTCGCCACCAGCCCGGCGGCGTCGGTCGCGCGGAGCCGCACCTCGTCGGCGAGCGGGGTGAAGACGCGCACCTCCCCCGCGTCGGCCGGCACGCTGGTCAGCAGCCGGGCCAGGGCGTCGGGGTCGTCGGCCGCGGACTCGAGGTGGTCCACGACGACGCCGGCGCCGCGGCGTACCCCCAGGAGCACAGCGTCGTCGGTGCCGAGGCAGACGGCGTCGGGCGCGGCGAGCATCCGCTCCGCCATCGCCCGCAGCACCGCGGAGGCCTGGTCGCTGGGCCGCCACAGGCGCGGGGCCCAGTCGGCCATGCGGGCGCTGCGCCGCTCGAGCAGTCCCACGACCCGGTCGAGGTCGGTGGGGCCGAGCGGCCGGACGGCGGTCGCAGCGCTCAGGACGACTCCCCCGCCTGGTCGGCGGCGCGCGCGGCCCGGCGGGCCGCCTTCGCGATCGTCTCCTCGACGATGGAGTTCAGTCGGGCCCCCTGGGGCCATCCGGCGTAGTGACACACGAAGACCACGATCTCACGGAGCGCCTCGTCGTCGAGCTCCCCGTTGGCGTACGCCGCCGGGACCTGGATGCCCAGCACGTCCGCGGCGCCCTGGCCGGCGAGCATCCCGATGAGCAGCAGCCGCCGGTCGCGGTCGGAGAGGCCCGGCCGGTTCCAGATGTCGGCGAAGAGGTGGTCGGCGGTGTAGCGGAAGAAGTCGCCGGTGCCGTCGGACATCTCGAAGCCGTAGACCTCCTCCATCTTCTCCAGCCCGCGACGACGGGTCTCCGGGAGGTCGTCGAACCTCCCGGCACGGTCCTCGCTCACAACCCCAGCCCCTTCCGCAGTCGACCCTCGGCCAGCCGCGCGAGCGGCACGTCGACCCCGAGCTCGTCGGCCAGGGCGACCGCGAACCCGAGGTCCTTCTCCCCCAGCGCGACGACGTGGCCGAACACCCCGTGCCAGAAGTCGTCCGGCGCGATCGGCGCGGTGGTGTCGCGGTGCATGATCGCGCCCGGCCCGCCGGTGATCGCGTCGGTGTGGCGCACCACGTCGCCCAGCGCCCTGATGTCGAGGCCGGCAGCCTCGGCCAGCCGCTGCGCCTCGGTGGCGGCGGTGAAGGCAACGAAGTGCATGAGGTTCCGCGCCAGCTTGAAGCGCGTCCCGGCGCCGACCGGACCCGCGTGCACCACCTTGGCGCCCATCACGTCCAGCGCCGGCCGGGCCGCCGCGAACGCCTCGTCGTCGCCGCCGACCATGATCGCCAGCGTGCCGTCGGCCGCGCCCATGGCGCCGCCGCTGACCGGCGCGTCGAGGAGTCGTACGTCGTGGCGCGCGGCGACGTCGGCCAGGTCGCCGGGGGTGTCCGGCGCGACCGTCGAGTGCACCACGACCGTGAGCCCGGCCCGGGCGGTGGTGAGCGCCTCGAGCAGCACGTCGCGCACCTGCTCGTCGTCGCGGACCATCACGCACAGCACGTCGACCGCGCCGGACAGCGCGGCCACGCTCCCCGTGACCTCGGCACCCGCGTCCCTGAGCTCGGCCAGCGGCTCCGGCGCGACGTCGTACACGTGCAGGGGCAGGTCCGAGGCCGCGAGCCGCAGCGCCATCGGCTTCCCGATGTTGCCCAGCCCGACGAACCCGACGACCGGGCCGGGAGCAGGCTCAGCCACGGAACGTCTGTCCGCCATCGACGGCGAGGATCTGCCCGGTCACCCAGGACGCCTCGTCGGAGAGCAGGAAGACGCACGCGCCGACCATGTCCTCGGGCTGGCCCATCCGCTTGATCGCCAGCGCCTTGACCAGTTCCTTGGACGCCCCGCCGGCCTGGGTGCGGGTGGCCTCGGTGTCGGTGGGGCCGGGCGCGATCGCGTTGACCCGGATGCCCATGCCGCCGACCTCGTGGGCCAGCTGCTGGGTCAGGCCGTTCACGCCGACCTTGGCCAGTCCGTAGAAGCCGGAGTAGAGGTACGCCGCGGTCGAGCTCTGGTTGACGATCGAGCCGCCCCCGCGCTGCTGCATGACGGGATGGACCGCGCGGGTCATCACCAGGGCGCCGTCCATGTTGACGCTCATGAACTTCCGGTAGTAGTCCCAGTCGACGCTGATCAGCAGGTCGAACTGCATGTCGCCGTAGATCGCGGCGTTGTTGACCAGCCCGTCGATGCCGCCGTGCTCGGCGACGGTGCGCTCGACCAGCGCGGCCGCCGACTCGTGCGAGCTGACGTCGGTGCGCACGAACGTCGCCCGGCCGCCGCTCTCGGCGATCGCGGCCGCGACCTTCTCCCCCGACTCCTCGTTGAGGTCGGCCACGACGACCGCCGCACCCTCCGCGGCGATCGAGCGGGCGTACACCTCGCCGATGCCCTGCGCCGCGCCGGTCACGACGACGACCTTGTCCTGCAGTCTGTTCATGGGTTACGGCTGCCTCTCGTCTCACTGGGTCTCGACACGCCGTCGCGACCTCGTTCCTCGGTCGCGGGCTTGCTCGACCCGCTGACCGGTCCCGGCCTTCGCAGGCTCATGCCGGGAACGCCAGCGTCTTGACTTCCAGGTACTCCTCGAAGCCGGCGACGCCCATCTCCCGGCCGAGGCCGGACTGCTTGTAGCCGCCGAACGGCGCGTCGGGGCTGAACCACACGCCGCCGTTCACGGCGAGCGTGCCGGTGCGGATCCGGTCGGCGACGGCCTTGGCCCGCTCCAGCGAGCCGGAGTCCACCGACCCCGAGAGGCCGTACGCCGAGTCGTTGGCGATCCGCACGGCGTCGTCGTCCCCGTCGTGCGGGATGACGACCAGCACCGGCCCGAAGATCTCCTCCTGGGCCAGCCGCGAGGAGTTGTCGAGGCCGGCGACGACGGTCGGGGCGACCCAGTAGCCGGGCTGGTCGATCACGTGGCCGCCGGTGGCGAACGTGCCGCCCTCGTCCTCGGCCAGCCGCAGGTAGGACTCCACCCGGTCGCGCTGCACCTGGGAGATCACCGGCCCGCAGATCGCTCCGGGGTCGGCCGGGTCCTTGGCGCCGATCGACTCCATCGTCGCGGCGGCGACCTGGACGGCCTCGTCGTACTTCTCCCGGGGCACCACGAGCCGGGTCGTGATCGCGCAGCCCTGGCCGGCGTGGATGCAGGCGGTGAACGCCGTGGCGCCGGCGACCGAGGCGACGTCGGCGTCGTCGAGGGCGATCGCGGCGGACTTGCCGCCGAGCTCGAGGAACACCTTCTTCAGGGTCGGCGCCGCCGCCGCCATGATCGCGCGGCCGGTGGCCGTCGAGCCGGTGAAGGAGACCATGTCGACCCGCGGGTCGCTGGCCAGGACCGAGGCGACCTCGTTGGACCGCGGCGTGACGACGTTGAGCACGCCGGCGGGCATGTCGGTGCGCTCCGCGGCGAGCCGGCCCAGCTCGGCGGCGACCCACGGGGTGTCGGGGGCCGGCTTGAGCACGACCGTGCAGCCGGCCGCCAGCGCGGGGCCGATCTTGGCGAGGTTGATCTGGGTGGGGACGTTCCACGGGCTGATCGCGGCGACGACGCCGACCGGCTCGCGGCGCACGGTCCGGCGCGAGGGGATGCCCATCGGCCTGGCGACGCCGAGGTCGGTCTCGAACTCGTAGGACTCCAGCAGGTCGGTCACCCACCGCAGCCCGTCGACCGGCACGTCGAACCCGGCGGCGCCCATCATGAACCCCGGCATGCCGACCTCGGCGGTGGTCAGCGCCTTGAACGCCTCGCCCTCCTCCAGCAGCGCGGCGTGCAGCTGGCGCAGGCAGCGCACCCGCAGCGCCACGTCGGTGGCCCAGCCGCTCTCGTCGAAGGCGCGCCGCGCCGCGGCGATCGCCGCCTCGACGTCGTCCGCGGTGCCGTCCGGGGCGTGCCCGATGACCTCGCCGGTGGCCGGGTTGCGGATCGGGTACGTCGCGCCGTCGCTCGCCGCGACCAGCTTGCCGTCGACCAGCTGCTGGGCCGGCGGGTTGGTCAGCCCGCTCATGCGGTGGTCCCGGCGGTCGGCTCCGTCGTCGGCTCCGTCGTGGTGGGCTCGGGCCGCACGTGCAGCCCGGCCTCGACCGGCGGCGGCCAGACCGGCGAGGGGATGTCGGCGAGGTGGTAGTGCCCGGGGACGCCGTGGCCGGCGACCTTCATCCGCTCCAGCAGCCGCTCCGGCGCCTTGCCCGACCCCAGGATCTCCATGAACGTCTGGGCGGTCGAGGGCATGTCGAACCAGTCGCGCTGCCAGGCGATCTTCAGCTGCCCGGCGTCCGCGCCGCTGGTCTGCCGCTCGACGCCGAACCACGAGCCGCCGATGCCGAGGATCTCGTACTCCTGGCCGGTGGCGTCGTCGGTGATGCCCGAGCGCTGCTTCCAGAAGCCGACGACCATCCCGGCCTTCTCGTCCATCACGGTGGCGACGTAGTCGTAGTGCCAGCCGTCGAAGCCGTCCATCTCGATGCCGATGGCCCAGTCGCGGATCTGGTCGCGACCGACGGCCATGAAGTGCTCGTCGACGGAGTACATCCACCCGTAGCTGGCGTCCTCGGCGTACTCCTCGGCCAGCACGCGCCAGTCGCCCAGTCGCTCGGCCTCGCGGTTGACGGCCAGCCAGCCGTCCCAGAACTCCTCGAGCTCGGCGCGGGTCAGGTCACTCATCTCGGTCCTCCTGGAGAGCCAGCGCCATCGCTGGGCAGTACTTCACGGCATCGGCCACCTGCGGGCGCAGGGACTCGTCGGGGTGCTCCTCGAGCACGACCACCCGGTCGGCGTCGTCGTCGAAGGCGAAGACCTGGGGTGCCTCGCCGAGGCACACCTGGTGGCCCTGGCACAGGTCGAGGTCGGCGACGACCCGCATCACGCGTCCCGGCGGCGGTAGCGCACGCGGCAGGGCTGCTCGAGCTGGATGACCATCTTGGTGAAGTCGTCGCGGTAGGAGTCCAGCGGCTGGGCCGCCTCGAACTCGAAGTCGCGCAGGACGACGGAGAAGATCGCCTTCATCTGCATCATCGCGAACGCGTTGCCCACGCAGCGGTGCCGGCCGGCGCCGAAGGGGATCCAGGTCCAGCGGTTCTGCAGGTCCTCCTGGCGCGGGTCGATGTAGCGGGCCGGGTCGAACCGCTCGGCGTCGGGGAAGTCCTCCTCGATCCGGTTCGACACCCGCGGCGAGGACGCCACGACGGCGCCGGCGGGGATGGTGCGGCCGGCCAGCTCGAAGTCCTCCTGGACCAGCCGCATCAGCACGATCAGCGGCGGGTGCAGGCGCAGGGTCTCCTTGAGCACCGACTCCAGCACCGGGATCGACCGCAGCGCCTGGAACGACACCTCCGAGCCGTCCGCGTAGAGGCCGTCGAGCTCGGTCACGACGTCGGCCATCACGTCGGGGTGGCGCAGCAGCTCGATCATCGCCCAGGAGGCGGTGCCGCTGCTGGTGTGGTGCCCGGCGAACATCATCGAGATGAAGATCCCGGTCACGTAGTCGGCCGACATCTCCAGCGAGACCAGCACGTCGAGCAGGTCGCGCTCCTCGCGCGGGACCGGGCCGCGGGCGACCCGCCGGTCGATGATCGCCTGCACCAGGGCCACGAGCTCCTCGCGGGCGGCGTCGCGGCGGCGGAAGCTGTCGATGTCGGCGTACGCGTCGACGTACGCGATGGCGTCGGTGCCGTGCTCGAGCTCGTGGTAGAGCCGCGCGAAGCGGCCGTCGAGCTCCTCGCGGAACGGCTTGCCGATCAGGCAGGAGGAGGTGGTGTAGATCGTCAGCTCGGCGAAGAAGTCGAGCAGGTCGATCTCGCCCTCGTCGCCCCAGTCGGCGACTATCCGGCGGATCTCGGCCTCGATGGTCTGCGCGTGGCCGCGCATCATGTCGCCGCGCAGGGCCTGGTTCTTCAGCATCTGCTGGCGCTCCTCGGGGCTGGCGTCGAAGACGACGCCCTGGCCGAAGATCGGGGTCATGAAGGGGTACGCCGCGGCCTGGTCGAGCGTGGAGTCCGGCGCGCGGAAGAACGCCTCATTGGCCTCCGCTCCGGTCACCAGCACGACGTCCTTGTCGGCGAGCCGGAAGCGGCCGACGTCGCCGCACTCCTCGCGCACCCGGTGGAACAGGCCGATCGGGTCGACCCGCATCTCCGGGAGGTGGCCGGTGCCGCGGATGATCTCGGGCACCTCGGCCGCCTGGTCGTCGAGGACCGTGGAGACCTCCGGGATGTCGGCGAGCAGGTCGCGCGGGGCGGTGGTGGTCATGACGGGTCCTCCACGGGTGCTTCGGGGTTGACGTCGACGGGGCTGATGTGGACGCCGCGGGGCGCGCTGACGACCGTGGTGATGGCGTCGGCGATGGCGCGGGCCTTGAGGAAGTGCGGGTGGCGGGCCAGCCCGAACCGGACCCACTGCTCGAGCACGAACGCCGCCTGCTCGGCCTCCCAGTCGCCGCCCATCTCGCTCCAGGTCGGCCCGGGGCGCACGACCGAGGCGCGGACGCCGGTGCCCTCGAGCTCCATCTGCAGCGACTCCACGAGCCCCTCGAGCCCGGACTTGCCGGCGGTGTAGGCCGACATGAACGGCCGGGCCCGCAGCGCGACGTCGGAGGAGACGAAGAGGACGTCACCGCGGCGGCGCTCGACCATTGGGGGCACGAACGTCCGGACCAGCCGGTAGGGGCCCACCAGGTTGACGTCGAGCTCGCGGGCGAACCGCTCGGTGCCGACCTCGAGCAGGCGGCCCGGCCCGACGAGGCCGGCGTTGCTGATGACGACCTCGACGTCGCCGATATCGGCGGTCACCTTCGCGGCGAAGTCCGCGACCGACTCCTCCGAGCTGACGTCGAGGGGGTGGGCGACGGCCTCGCCGCCCTCGGCGCGGATGGCGGCGGCGAGCTCCTCGCAGCGGTCGGTACGCCGCGCACCGAGCGCGACGGGGAAGCCGGCGGCCGCGAGGGCCCGGGCCGTCTCCGCACCGATGCCCGAGGAGGCGCCGGCGACCACCGCGGGGCGGCGCTCGGGCTGGGCGTACCTGCCCCGGCTCACCGGAGGCGCACCCGGGTCGGGAGCGAGGCGAACCCGCGCACGCTCGTGGAGTGCACCCGTACGGCGGCGCCGTGGTCGACCTCGAGGCCGTCGGCGACCCCCACCAGGTGCGCGAGGGCGACCCGGGCCTCGAGCCGGGCCAGGTTGGCGCCCAGGCAGAAGTGCCGGCCGCCGCCGAAGCTGAGGATCTGGGAGAGCTCGGCCCGCTCGCGGTGCAGGTCGAAGACGGTCGGCTCGGTGAACACCGTCTCGTCGCGGTTGGCCGAGCCGAGCAGCAGCAGCAGCTTGGAGCCGGCCGGCGCGACGGTGCCGTGCAGGGCCAGGTCGCGCTTGAGGTGCCGGGCGACCATCTGGCTGGAGGTGTCGTGGCGCAGCGTCTCCTCGATCCACGGACCGACGAGCCCGTCGGGGCCAGGTCCGGCGTCGAGGACGTCGGCGAGCTGCTCGGGGTGGGCGGTGAGGTGGAAGAGCGCGTTGCCGAGGAGCTTGGTGGTCGTCTCGTTGCCCGCGACCACCATGAGGAAGAGGAAGGCGATGATCTCGTCGTCGCCGAGCCGGTCCCCCGCGCCGCTCCCGCCGGCCTCGTCGTCCAGGCGGACCGCGAGCAGCGCGCTGGTGAGGTCCTCGGTCGGCTGCCGGCGGCGCTCGGCGAGCATCTCGGCGTAGTAGCCGACGAGCGTGAGCGCGGCCTCCATGCCGGCCGGCGGCACGTCGCGCACGCCCTCCTCGCGGTGGACGACCAGGTCGGCCAGGCGGCGTACCTCGTCGCGGTCGGCCTCCGGGACGCCCATCATCTCGGAGATGACGTCCATCGGGAGCTTGCCGGCGAAGGCGGCGATCCAGTCCAGGTCGACCTCGTCGCCGCTGCCGGCGCCCTCGAGGGCGAACCCGAGGTAGTGCTCGGTGAGCGCCTGCACCCGCGGCTCCAGCCCGCGGACCCGGCGCGGGGTGAACGCACGCGAGACCAGCGACCGGAGCCGCGCCTGGTGCGGGGCGTCCATCGCCAGGAACGACATGACCTTGTGCGCGTGCGGACCCCACGCGCTCTTGTCGAGCGAGACGCCCATGGCGTTGGAGAAGGTGTCGTCGTCGCGCACCGCGGCCGCGATGTCGGCGTGCCGGCTCAGCGACCAGAAGTCGTGCTCGGCGTTGTGGTGCAGCGGCGCCTCGGCGCGGAGCCGGGCGTAGACCGGGTAGGGGTCCTCGTGGAAGTCGTAGTCGTAGGGGTCGAAGACCACGGGCGCGGCCGCCGGCTCGAACGTCGTGCTCATGCGTGTCCCTCCAGGATCGCGGCGACGACGGCGTCGAGCCGCTCGCCCATGTCGGTGTAGGTCAGGACGCCCATGCCGGCCTGCAGCAGCGCCCCGGAGAACGCCAGCACCAGCGCCTCCAGCACGGCCGGCTCCGCGTGCTCCCCCAGCGCCCGGGAGAACCGGTCGAGGAACTCCCCGCCGATCCGCAGCCGCAGCCGGGCGACGTCGGCGTCGGAGCTCAGCAGCGCCGGGGTGACCGCCGCGGCGAGCGCCGGGCTGGCGGCCAGCCGCGCCGCCATCCGACGGGTCACGTCCTGGACCCGCTCGACCGGGGTCGCCCCCTGCGCCACCACGTCGGCGTCCTCGGCGAGGTGGCGCCAGAACAGCTCGGCGAAGAGGTGGTTCTTGGAGGCGAAGTAGGTGTACGCCGTCGCCGCCGACACCCCCGCCCGGCTGGCCACCGACCGGATCGTCAGCGCCTCGTGCCCCACCTCGTCGAGCTCCTCGGCGCCGGCCGTGAAGAGCCGCTCCACGGTCTCCGCCCGGCGCGACCCGAGCTCCTGCCGCGGGGCGTTGGACACATAACTGGACACGTGTCCAACCTAGAACGTGTTCTCGTGCGACCGCAAGCACTTCTGGACCGCTGGTCGAGGCTGCGGCCTACCCGCTGGTCGAGCAGGCGAGCGCCAGCGAGCCGTCGTCGAGACCCCGCGACCGTCCCCAGCGCCGTGGGCACCTCACCGCACCGCTAGTCGAGCAGGCGAGCGCCAGCGAGCCGTCGTCGAGACCCGGCGACCGTCCCTGCGGCCCTGGGCACCTCACCGGGTCTCGACGACGCTCGGCGCTGGCGCGCCTCCCTGCTCGACCAGCAGGACGCGGCGTACCCGCTGGTCGAGCAGGCGAGCCCTGGCGAGCCGTCGTCGAGACCCCGCGACCGTCCCCAACACCGGAAGCACCTCACCGGGTCTCGACGACGCTCGGCGCTGGCGCGCCTCCCTGCTCGACCAGCAGGACGCGGCGTACCCGCTGGTCGAGCAGGCGAGCGCCAGCGAGCCGTCGTCGAGACCCCGCGACCGTCCCCAGCGCCGCACGCACCTCACCGGGCCTCGACGACGCTCGGCGCTGGCGCGCCTCCCTGCTCGACCAACAGAGCCCGCCCGCTGGTCGAGCAGGCGAGCCCTGGCGAGCCGTCGTCGAGACCCCGCAACCGTCCCCAGCACCGTGGGCACCTCACCGGGTCTCGACGACGCTCGGCGCTGGCGCGCCTCCCTGCTCGACTAGCAGAGCCGCCCGCTGGTCGAGCAGGCGAGCCCTGGCGAGCCGTCGTCGAGACCCCGCAACCGTCCCCAGCGCCGTGGGCACCTCACCGGGTCTCGACGACGCTCGGCGCTGGCGCGCCTCCCTGCTCGACCAGCAGAGCCCGCCCGCTGGTCGAGCAGGCGAGCGCAAGCGAGCCGTCGTCGAGACCCCGCAAGCGTCCCCAGCGCCGTAGCCACCTCACCGGGTCTCGACGACGCTCGGCGCTGGCGACCCCCCTGCTCGACCAGCAGGGCGCGGGGTCAGGCGGGGACGGGGGCGCCGGCGGGGGCGTAGGTGCGACCTCGCTCCTCGCGCACCCACAGCTCGCCGTCGCCGGGCGTGGGGCCCTGGGCGATCAGCTCGCGCTTGACGACCTTGTTGGTGGCCGTGGAGGGGAGGTCGGGGGCCACGCGGACGTAGCGCGGCCAGGCCTTCGGCGAGAGGTCCTGCTGCTCGGCGAGGAACGCCTCGAGCTCGGCCGGGGTCAGCACGGCGTCGTCCTGCAGCACGATTGCGGCCATCACCTGGTCGCCGACGTTGCCGTCGGGGACGGCATACACCGCGACCCGGTTGAGCTGCGGCAGGCGCAGGAAGATCCGCTCGATCGGGGCTGCGGCGAGGTTCTCGCCGTCGACCCGCATCCAGTCCGCGGTCCGGCCGGCGAGGTAGATCCAGCCGTCGGCGTCGCGGTAGGCCAGGTCCCCCGACCAGAACATCCCGTGGCGCATCCGCTCGTCGTTGGCCGCCTGGTCGTTGTAGTAGCCGGAGAAGTAGCCGGCGCCCTGGGTGTTGACCAACTCCCCGACGGCCCGGTCGGCGTTGGCCAGCGCGCCGTGCTCGTCGAAGACCGCCGGCTCGCACTCGGTGACGGTCTCGGGGTCGTAGATCGCGACGCCGTCGAAGCCCTTGCCGATCGAGCCCTTGGGCGTCCCGGGCTCACGGGTGATGATCACCGCGCTCTCGGTCGAGCCGAAGCCGTCCCAGACGGTGCAGCCGAACCGGCGCGAGAACTCCTCGATGTCGCGGTCGCTGGCCTCGTTGCCGAACGCCACGCGCAGCGGGTTGTCGGCGTCATCGGGCTGTTCCGGTGTCGCGAGGACGTAGGCGAGCGGCTTGCCGACGTAGTTCATGTACGTCGCGCCGTAGTGGCGCACGTCGTCGAGGAAGTGCGAGGCCGAGAACTTCGCCGGCGCCATCGCGGCACCGGACCCGATCGCGACCGACCACCCGGCGAGGACCGCGTTGGAGTGGAACAGCGGCATCGAGAGGTAGCAGGTGTCGTCCGCGGTGACGGCGTACTTGTCGATGAGCGTGATGCCGGCGAAGAGCACCATCAGGTGCGCCACCTGCACGGCCTTGGGGTCACCGCTCGTCCCGGAGGTGAAGATCATCATGAAGGTGTCCATGGCCTCGACCTCGCGGTGCGGCACGAGCGGCCCGGCGCCGGCGACGAGCTCGTCGTACTCCGGCGTGCCCACCTCGAGCACGCGCACCCCGTCGAGGTCGAGCCCCTCGAGCAGCGGCCGGTGCTCGGCGTCGGTGAGCAGCACCTGCGCGTCGCAGCGGCGTACATCGGCGGCCAGCCCGGCCCCGCGCCGGGTGTTGTTGACCCCGCACAGCACGTAGCCGCCCAGGGCGGCCGCGGCCATCGACCGCAGCATGTCGGGGGTGTTGCCGAGCAGGACCGCCACGTGGACCGGGCGCTCGGGGTCGACGAGCCCCAGCAGCGCCGACGCCTCCGCCGAGGCCTCCGCGACGTGCTCGCGCCACGTCCAGGTGCGGTCGCCGTGCTTGACCGCGACCCCGTCGTCCTCGGCCCGCTCCCGCACCAGCTGCTGCACGTTCTCCGCCATTGCCCTCGCCCTCCGGCTCGCTTCTGCTCCCACCGAACTGGAACGTGTTCCAGATCACTCGACGCGCGTCAACATGGCCCCTGGTGTGACGTACGTCAACCGTTTCCGGGCAAAGAGTCCGAAGGTGTCAACACTGTTGACACCTCGGCGGTGGTGGCTGACGATGCCCGCATGACCAGCCGGTACGCCGACCTCTCGCGCGCCCAGCTCGCGACGCTCGTGCGCGAGCTGCTGCTGATCGGCCAGCTCATCGACCGCTCGGGCATGGCGTGGTGCATCGCCGCGTTCGGCCGCGAGGAGATGGCCCAGATCGCCATCGAGGAGTGGGCGGCGTCCTCGCCGGTCTACACCCGCCGGATGCAGCGGGCGCTGGGGTACGCCGCGGAGCCCGGCGAGGGCGACGTCGTGACGATCTTCAAGGGCCTGCAGCTCGACATCGGCGCTCCCCCGCAGTTCATGGACTTCCGCTACACCGTCCACGACCGGTGGCACGGCGAGTTCCACCTCGACCACTGCGGCGCGCTGATGGACGTCGAGCCGATGGGCCCCGACTACGTCCGCTCGATGTGCCACACGATCGAGGACCCGACCTTCGACGCCACCGCCGTCGCGACGAATCCGCAGGCGCAGGTGCGACCGGTCCACCGGCCCCCGCGGGTCCCCGCCGGCCGCACCCCGCACTGCGCCTGGACGGTGCGGATCGACGCGTCGTACCCGCCGGTCGAGGGCATTCCCGCCCTCGCCCTCGTCGAGCGCTCCCGCGCGGCCACCACGGAGCTGGACCCGGTGGACCCCCTCGACGAGGGGGCGGCCGACTACGCCGGGCCGCTGCTCGACGACCTCGACCTCACCGCCTTCAGCCGCTCCGCGCTGGTGCGGATCGCCGACGAGGTCTGCCTGCAGATGCACCTGCTGAACCTCGCGTTCCTCCTCGCGCTGCGGGCGCGCACCGGGGACGACGGGGCCGGCGCCGCCCAGCACCGCACCATCGCGACCAAGCAGCTCACCGGCATCGCCGGTGTCGCCGCGGACCGGATCCGGCGCGCGCTCGACCTGCCCGCCGACGCCGACGGGGCCACCGAGGTGCTCCGGCTGCACCCGCTGCTCAACCCGGCGGCGTACGTCGAGGCGTCGGTCGGCACCCGGTCGGTCACCGTCGCCCCGTCGGCCGCGCACGCGGACGGCGCGTGGGTCACGCTGGTCGGCCCGGGCAGCACCGGTCCGCTGCAGGCGGCCGTGCGCGCCGTCAGCCCCTACCTCGACGTCGAGGTCACGGGCACCGCCGAGCACTGGACGGCCACCGTCGTCACCCGCGAGGAGCCGGCCGAGGAGCCCGACGAGGTCGCGGTGACCCGGATCAGCACGGGCGCCTCCTTCGAGTTCCAGCCGCGGCGCTCGCTGCCGATCACCCCGGTCCACCCGGCGCACGCGTGAGCCACCCGGTCTTCGTCCACGAGGACGTCCCCACCGCCGAGGTCGACCGGCTCGAGGCGCTGCACCGGCCGCTCGCCGACAGCGTCCGCGAGCTCGTCGACGCCACTATCCGCACCACCGTCGACGACGAGGAGGTGCACGCGGTCCGCGCGGAGGTCGACGCCCTCGTCGCCCGGTTGCGCGCCCGCCAGCTCGACGGCCCCGCCGGCGTCCGCTACAACTCCGAGGCCCGCAGCTGGAGCTGGGGCAACGCCGTGGTCGGCCAGCGCAACGCGGTCGCGCCGCCGCTGCGGGTCGTCCACGAGCCCGACGGGCTGGCCCACGCCGAGACCGTGCTCGGCGCGGCGTACGAGGGACCGCCCGGCATGGTCCACGGCGGCGTCGCCGCGATGCTGCTCGACCACGTCATGGGCGAGACGGCGAGCGCGTCCAAGCGGGTGACCTTCACCGGGACGCTCACCATGCGCTACGTCCGGAGCACGCCGCTCGGGCCGGTGCGGATCGAGAGCCGCATCGCCCGCGAGGAGGGACGCAAGGTGTTCGTCGTCGCGACGATCGGCGACCCCGACGGGGTGACCGTCGAGGCCGACGGCGTCTTCATCGTCCCCCGCTGGGCCACCTGAGGCTCACCCCCGCAGCGCCTCCTCGACGAGGTCGGGCCGGGCCTCGGCGAGCACCTCGTCGCGGTCCTCGGCGAGGACGAACCCGGCCGCGACCGCGGCGTCGGTGGCCCGCTCGTACGCCGCGAGGTAGGCGGCCACGTCGGGGTACGCCGCCGCCAGCCGCTCGGGCTCGACCGGCAGCGTGCTGCCGAACAGCTCGCAGATGACCGGCGCGCCCGGCTCGGTGTCGCCGGAGAGCACCTCCAGGGCCGCGTCGACCGCGGGCGTGCGGACCCCGCCGCGGGCGTTGCCGACCTCGTCGGTCACGAACCGGCCGTCCTCGACCTCGAGCCGCTCGGCCGCGGGTGCGGCCGGTCCGCCGCGCGCCCACGCCTCGAGGTGCCGGACGGCCGCGCGGACGACGTAGGCCTGCTGGCCGCGGTTCACCGGCCGCGGGCAGGCGAGGTACTGCTCGAAGTCGCCGATCTGGAACTTGTCGGCGTGCGCGGTGCCCGCGACCTCCCACAGCCGCACGCGGTCGGCGTCCGGCTGCCGCGCGGGCAGGTAGGCCAGGCGGCCGGTCAGGTCGGTCTCGGTCTGCACCATGACGACCGGCACGTCGAGGTCGTCGCGGACGCGCACCGGCGGGTCGCAGCGGAAGACGCCGATGTCCACCGCGGCGCCCGGCTCCCCCAGCGGCATCGCGGCGCCGCCGCGGGAGTGCACGAGGAACCCGTCGAACCGGCCGGTGAGCGGCTGAAGGCCGTTGGCGTAGGTCGTCAGCGCGTACGCCGACTGCGACTCCCCCACCGCGAGCAGGCAGGTGACCGGGCCGGGCCCGCCGGCGAGGTGGTCCACCAGCGCGCCGGCCACCTCGGTGTAGACGTCGTAGGCGTACGCGTCGCCCGGGTGGTGCAGCGCGGCGTACCGCTCCTGCCCGCGCAGGCCCGCGCTCGGGGCTCCGAGCCCGACCGCGGAAACCCCGCCCATCACGCCGATGTGCTGGGCGGAGACCCCGGCCCAGGCGTGGCCGCGACGGACGACCTCCTCGGCCAGGTAGGTCCAGTCCGGGGCGGCATCGGTGCCGGAGCTGACGTTGAGCCACTCCACCAGCAGGGTGCCGCTGAACGTCGCCGGGTCGGCCGGCGCGCGCAGCACGACCCGGGTGGCGAAGTCGGCGCGGTCGCGCTCGGCCAGCGCCCACCGTCCGTCCTGGGGCAGCTCGGCCGCGCTCCACGAGCGGGCGGTGCCGCTCGCGACCAGCTCGGACTCGACGTACCCCGCCGCGGCGAGGTCGGGGCCGGGCCGGGCGGCCAGCAGGCCGTGCTCGCCGGGCGGGAGGGGCGTCAGCGTGGTCACCCGACCGATCCTGCCCGGTCGCGTCGCGCGCGTCCGGCGATCAGACCGACCGCTCCAGGACGACGGTCGTGCCGCTCTCGCTCGGGACCACCCGGACCTCGCCGGCGGCGCTCATCAGCGCGGCGCCGTGGCCCCGGTCCATGCTCGCCCGGCGCTCGCGCCAGCGGCCGAAGTCCTGCACCTCGACGCGGACCCGGCGCTGGACGTCGTCGACCTCGACCCGGACGAGCACGCGGTCGCGCGTCGGCGCCACGGCGTGCTCGACGGAGTTGTTGACCGCCTCGGAGAGGCTGATCAGCACCTCGAACACGTCGCGCTCGGTCAGCCCCGCGGCCAGCAGGCGGGGACCGACCTCGCGCCGCGCGCGGCCGGCGGCCTCGAGCGCCAGCGGGAGGTCGAGCTCGAGCTCCAGCGGCACCAGCACCGACTGCGGCGGCGCGCCCGGCGGTCGCTGCAGGACCAGCACCGCGACGTCGTCGGTGCGCTCCCGGCCGGCCACCAGCCCGAGCACGTCGTCGACGATCGCGTGCACGTCGTCTCCTGCCCGGCTCGCGAGCAGCTGCACGAGCCGCTCGGGGCCGCCCTCCAGCTGGGTCGCGCGGTCCTCGACCAGCCCGTCGGTGTAGGCGACCAGGGTCGCGCCGGCCGGCACCTGCGTGCTCCCCGCGGACGGGGCCAGGCCGAAGGCCGCGCCGAGCGGCGGGGTGACCTCGCCGCCGAGCAGCTCCGCGCCGCCGTCGGGGCCGAGCAGCACCGGAGGCGGGTGCCCGGCGTTGCACCAGCTCAGCGTGCCGGAGACGACGTCGAGGTGACCCAGGAACATCGTCGTGAACGACGCCCCGGGCATCCGGTCCATCAGCTCGTCGAGGGCGGCGACGCTCTCGGTGGGGCTCAGCCCCTCCAGCGCGTAGGCGCGGACGGCGGTCCGCAGCTGGCCCATGACCAGCGCGCTGGTCAGCCCCTGCCCGGCCACGTCGCCCATGCACAGCGCCACCCGGCCGTCGGGCAGCGCGAGCACGTCGTACCAGTCGCCGCCGACCTGGACCGAGCGCTCGGCGGGACGGTACGCCGCGGCGAGCCGCAGCCCGGCGACGTCGGGGAGCCGCTCGGGCAGCAGGGCCCGCTGCAGCGTGGAGGCGACGACCACGTCGCGCTCGGCGTGCCAGCCCTCCTCGACGACCGCGGCGAGCACGCGGGTCACCGGCTCCAGGAGGGCCCGGCTCTGCGGGCGCAGCGCCGCCGCGGCGGGCAGCCGGACCTCGAGGGTGCCGAGCCGGCGGTCGCCCCGGCCCCGCACGGTCGCGGAGATCAGCTCGGCCGACGCGCTCGGCGCACCGGCGCGGAAGGTCACGTCGGGCCCGCCGTCCTCGGCGGCCAGCGTCAGCACCACCTCGTCGGCCGGGAGCAGCGCGCGGACCTGCTCGACCAGGCTGCCCAGCGCGTCGTCGAGCCGCCGGCCGGAGGTGATCAGCGCCGCGGCGTCGGCCAGCTCGCGCAGCTGCGCGACGTGCTGGGTGCGCTGGCGGGCCAGGCGCAGGGTGGTGCGCAGCCGCGCGAGCAGGTCGGAGCTGGCGAACGGCTTGACGACGTAGTCGTCGGCGCCCAGGTCCAGGCCCTCGGCCGACGCGCCCTCACCGGCCCGCGCGGAGAGCACGACGATCGGGAGCGTCGCGGTGCGCGGGTCCGCGCGCAGCGCCCGGACCAGCTCGAACCCGTCGAGCCGCGGCATCATCACGTCGGTCAGCAGCAGGTCCGGGACCTCGCGCAGGGCCAGGTCGAGGGCCACCCGGCCGTCGGCCACGGCGGTCACCTCCCACCCCTCGCCCTCCAGGAGCCGAGTGACGTGCTCGCGCATGTCGGCGTTGTCGTCGGCGACCAGGACGCGCGTCCGGTCGCCGGGAGGTACGTCGCCGGCCCGGCCGGCCGGCTCGGCGGACCGCTCGAGCGACACCCACGACTCCGCCTCCTCGACCGCGGCCGCCAGCCGCGGGCCGGACGTGCCGGGCGTGCCGTCCGTGCCGTGCGCACCTCGGGTCGGCGCCGGGGCGGAGCGGACGGGCAGCCGCACGGTGAAGGTCGTGCCGGCGCCGACCCGGCTGTCGACGTCGACCGTGCCGCCGTGCAGCGCCACCAGCTCGCCGACGAGCGCCAGGCCGATGCCCGAGCCCTCGTGGCTGCGGGAGCGGGCGCCGCGGGCGCGGTGGAACCGGTCGAAGAGCCGGGGCAGGTCCTCCTCGGCGACCCCGACGCCGGTGTCGGCCACGACGAGCCGGACCTCCTCCGCGTCGCCCTCGAGCCGGACCGTGATGCCGCCGGTGAAGGTGAACTTCAGCGCGTTGGAGAGCAGGTTCGTCACGATCGTCTCCCAGTGCACCGGGTCGACGAGCGTCGGCGGCAGGGCGGCGCAGGCGACGTCCAGGGTCAGCCCGCCGCGCTCGACCGCGGCCCTGAAGCCGCTGGCGACGTCGGAGGTGAGCGCCGGCAGGTCGACGACCTCGGGCTCGCTCGCGGCGGCCCCCGCCTCGAGGGAGGAGAAGGTGAGCAGGTTGTTGACGAGCTTGAGCAGCCGCCGCGAGGCCCGCAGGGCCGTGCCGACCCGGTCGCGCTGCGCCGGAGCGAGCGGTTCCTCCTGGTCCTCCAGCGCGTCGCCGAGCGGTCCGAGCATCAGCGTCAGCGGGGTGCGGAACTCGTGGCTGACGTTGGTGAAGAACTCGGTCTTCACCCGGTCCAGCTCGGCCAGCGCCTCCGCGCGGGCGCGCTCCTCCTCGTAGGCCAGCGCGTTGCGCAGCGCCGTCCCGACCTGCTGGGCGAGGAGACCGAGGAAGGAGCGGTACAGGTCGTCGAGCGCCCGGCTCGGCGAGACCCCGGCGACCAGGACGCCGAGCGGGGTGCGGGGGTCCGCCGACGGGATCGGGATCGACACCGCCTCGGTGACCGGCTCGGAGAACGCGCCGCCGAGGACCTGCGTGCCGGGCGGCACCGCGACGGTCGTGGCGGCGCCGCGGCCGGCGGCGCCGAGGCCCCACGGGTCGTCGTCCCCGGCCAGGTCGGCCGCCTCGGGCAGACCGTCGATCGAGGCGGCGACGCGGCGCAGGCGGTCCCCCGAGCGCAGGTAGAGACCGACGAACGGCACGTCGAGGGGCCGCTCCTCGACCGCGGCCAGGATCCGGCCGGCGACCTCGTCGACGGGCACGGTGGTGTCGTCGGCCAGCGTGACGGCCTGGAGCAGGCGCAGCCGCCGCTCGCCGACCACCTGCTCGGTCACCTCCGAGCAGACCGTGAGCACGCCCCGGGTCACGCCCTCGTCGTCCTCGGCCGGTGCGTGGCTGACGCTGAAGTACGCCTCCTCGCGGTAGCCGGCCCGCTCGAGCAGCAGCTGCAGGGCCGGCACCCAGCTCGCGACCCCGGTCGCCATGGCCTCGGCGATGAGCGGGCCGAGGACGGGCCAGCCCTCCGAGAGGGTCACCCGGCAGTCGCCGCCCATCGCGGCGGGGTGGCGGTCGCCGATGAGCGCGGAGTAGGCGTCGTTGTAGATCTGGGTGAACTGCTCGCCCCAGAGGATCAGCATCGGGTAGCGCGAGGACTGCGCCGTGCGCACCAGCACCCGCAGCGTCTCGGGCCAGGTGTCCGGCTCGCCGACCGGTGTCGCGGACCAGTCCGTGCGCGCCATCAGGCGCCCGACGGGGGTGCCCTCGTCGAACAGGTCGCGCCGCTGGCCCACCAGGCCTCCTTCCGCCGTGCCGCGGCGGGAGCCTACGCGACGGGCACGACGCTCATTCCTCCCCGGCGCCCAGCGCGTCGAGAGCGGCCACCAGCGGGCGCCAGGCACCGGTCGCGTCGTGCTCGGCGGCCGCGGCCCGCAGGCGTCGTACGTCGGCGGCGAGGGCCTGCCCGTCCTCGTCGAGCAGGCCGGAGAAGCGGGGGTCGAGCAGCCACCGGGCGTCGTCGGAGGCGCGTGCCGCGACCGCGTCGAGGAAGATCTCGAGGTTCCGGGCCCGCTCCTCGAGCCGCCCGCCCGGGAGCGTCAGCCAGGACAGCTGCCCGCCCCACAGCTGCCCGCGCGCGGCGTCGTCGTCGACGTCGAGCACCGTGCCGACCTCGCCGACGACGCCGTGCTGCTCGCGGTGCACCTGGACCTCCTGGGCCAGCCGGACCACGTTGTCGTCGGTCATCGAGGAGCCGACGACGAGCAGGTGCCGGGTGAGCAGGAGGTTCTGCAGCATCGCCCCCGTCGGCCCCACCTCGGCGGTGAACCGGACGACGTCGCGGCGGGTCAGCACGATGCTCTCGGGGTGGTCGACGTCGCCGTGCAGCTTCAGCACCCAGCCGGCCGCCTCGAGCGGGCTGGCCCACGGCAGCACCGCCACGTCCCCGCCGGCCGCGCGCACGGCGGTCTCGTAGAGCCGGTCGTAGTTCGTCGTCACCGTCGCCCGGCACCCCAGGCCGGCCAGCAGCCCGTGGGCCAGCGACCCGCGCTCCGCACCCCCGCACAGCTCCGCGACCCGCTCGCCGAGGTCGGGCACCCGCTGCTCGAGGAGCTGCGCCCGGTCGAGGAGGGTGAGCCGGTCGACCGCCGGGCCGTCGTGCCCGCCGGTGCGCTCGGCGAGCAGCCGCAGCATCCGGCCCCACGACGGCAGGCCGGCCGGGACGCTGACGCCGGCCCCCAGGAACAGCGCGAGGTCCCCGCGACGGGCGAGGGCGCCGAGCCGGTCGGCCTCGGCGGCCAGCCCCTCCTCGAGCGGCGGCGCCGCCAGGCCGGCCCGGACGTGCTGGGCCGCGGCGTGCACCGCGGCGTCCGGGACGACGACGGCGACGTCGAGGTCGACCCGCTGCACGGCGTCGAGCAGCCCGGCCAGCAGCTCCTGGAGCACCTCGCCGCGGTCCCGGTCGTGGCCGCCGCCCTCGAGGCCGAGCACCGGCACCGCGAGCACGGGCTTGACCCGTCCGCCGGCCGGCGGGAGGTCGCTGGCCGCCACCTCCTCGACGACGGCCAGCACGCGGCGTACCAGCTCCGCGGGCGGGACGCCGTCACCGGAGCCGACGCTGACGAACCAGACCGACGGGCCGCCGTCGAGCACGGGGCGCCAGCTGTCGGCGACCTCGCCGGAGTCGTTCGTGGGCACGACGGCGGCGTCGTGGACGACCGTCTCGATGCGGCCGCGGACGAGGAACAGGTGGCCTGGGTACGTCGTCGGCATCTCCGCCGCTCGGTCCCCCGCCCCGGCCGGTCGCAGACCCGGCGGAGCCGTCAGCGGCGTGGCCGGGCCACCCGGGTCAGGTGCCGCAGGGCCGGTCGGAGCCGGCCAGCGCGAGGACGCGGCCGACGTGGGCGGGCAGCAGGTCGACCGGTGCCGCACGGCCGGGGAGCCCGGGGTTCGGCTCGGTGAACCAGCCGGCGATCGCGTCCAGGTCGTAGCCCTGGTCGGCCAGCACCGCGGCCACGGCCTCGACGTCGTCACGTGGCGTCCCCGCGTCGTCGTACCAGAAGGCGGGACGGTCGCGCCGCTCCCCGCGCTCGACGGTCCGCAGCGCGACCGTCCCAGCTCCGCTCGAGGCCAGCCCCATGTCCATGCTCCTACGGTGCCTGCCGGCGCCTGTGACCATGCTCACCCCAGGGGGTGACGCGCGTTGGTGGAGCGGGTACGGGGCCAGACGATGTCCCCCTCCCCCGCCGCCCACCCCTGGCGACGACTGCGGACCGCCTCCTGGGAGCACCCCCGATGGCTCCTGGCGGTCAAGACAGCTCTCGCCGCGGGCGCCGCCTGGCTGCTCGTGCAACCGCTCGACGGCCCGATCGGCGACTACCCCTACTACGCGCCCATGGGCGCCGCCGCCGTGATGTCGACGACGGTCGCCGGCTCCATCCGCACCTCCGTCCAGGCCGTCGGCGCGATCGCGCTCGGCGCCCTCATCGCCGCCGGGGCCGGCCTCCTCGACGCCCCCGGCTGGCTCGCGCTGACCCTGACCATCGCGGTCGCGACGCTGCTCGCCGGGATCCGGCTGCTCGGCGCGATGGGTGGCTGGGTCCTGGTCGCGGCGTTGTTCGTGCTGATCATCGGCGGCCACGACCCGGAGGCGTACGTCGCGGCGTACGTCGGCCTGACGGCGTTCGGCGCCGTCGTGGCCACCGTCGTCAACGCGCTCGTCCCGCAGCTGCCGCTCGCCCCCGTGGCGCGGGCCCAGGCGCGCCTGCGCCACCGGCTCGCCGACGAGCTGGACGGCCTGGCCGACGGTCTGCTCGCCGAGGAGCTGCTCGACACCTCGTTCTGGGAGGAGCAGCGCCGCCGGCTCGAGCCGCACGTCGAGGAGCTGCGGGCGCTCGTCGCCGAGGCCAACGACGCGCGGCGGGCGAACTGGCGCGCCGGCCACTGGACCCAGACCGCGGACCGGCGCTACGACCAGGCGCGGGCGCTGGAACGGCTGGCCGGCTGCGTGGACGAGGTCTCCGCGCTCGTCACCGACCAGCGCGCCGCCGTGCACCGCGACGACGAGCCGTCGCAGGACCTGCGCGACACGATGGCCCGGGCGATGCGCGCCGTGGCGACGATGCTGCGCAGCGCCGAGGAGGACCCGCGCGAGGAGGACGCCGCCACCGTCCCCACCGCCGACGCCGAACGTGCCGTCGAGGAGCTCGGCCTGCTCGTCGCCCGGCTCGCCACCACCGATGACAAGCACCTGTCCGCGGCTGCTGTGTGGGTGAACCTGGAGCGGGCCGTCGAGGCGTGGTCGTGACCGGGCCTCGCGGGGCCGGCGGGCGGGTGTCGCGGCATGTAACGCGCTGTTCGGTGATCTACCCACCCGTTGCAACGTGCGGGTAGTGCACCGAACGGCGCGTTACATGAGCCCGTACGCCGCAGCCGCGGTCAGCGACCCCGCCACACCGGGTCCCGGTGCTCGGCGAAGGCGGCGATGCCCTCGGCGGCGTCCTCGGACATGACCGCGACGGCCGCGAGGTCGCTCTGCCGGGCGAAGGCCTCCTCGGGCGCCCAGCCGGGCGACTCGAGCACGATCCGGCGGCTCGCGGCGACCGAGAGCGGGGCGTTGGCGACGATCTCGTCGGCCAGGGCGAGCGCCGTGTCGAGGACGGCGCCGGGCGCGGCCAGCCGGTTGACCAGGCCGAGCTCGGCCATCCGCGTCGCCGGCATCGGGTTGCCGGTGAGCGCGAGCTCCATGGCGACGTTCCGGGGCAGCCGCTCGGCCAGCCGCAGGACGCCGCCGGCGGCCGCCACGAGGCCCCGCTTGGGCTCCGGGATTCCGAACTGGGAGTCGTCGGCGGCCACGATCAGGTCGGCGACCAGGGCCAGCTCGCAGCCGCCGGCGAGCGCGTGCCCCTCCACCGCGGCGATGACCGGCTTGCTGATCGGCAGCCCGGCGATGCCGAGCGGCCCGCGCCGGTCGGTCAGCGCGAACGAGCCGCCCGCCGCGGCCTTGAGGTCCATCCCGGCCGAGAACGTCCCGCCCGCCCCGGTCAGCACCGCGACCCGCGCCTCGTCGTCGGCCTCGAAGGCGTCGATGACCCGCTCGAGCAGCTGGGCGGTCTGCAGGTCGATGGCGTTGCGGCGGTGGGGGCGGTTGATCGTGATGACCAGCACCGGGCCGCGGCGCTCGGTCAGCAGCGGCGGCTCCGGCGGCTCGGGCAGCTCGTGGCGCTCGGCGCCGGTGAAGCGCAGGGTCTTGGCGTCGGCCACCTCGACCGGGCGGCGCAGCGGGTCGCCGCCCACGACCTGCGCCAGCACCTCGGGCTGCGCGGAGCGCACCAGCACCCGGGAGCCGTCGGGGGTCACCACGCTGAGGATCGCGTGCTCGGGCGCACCCGACCGGTCGTACTGCGCGGTCGCCGCCTCCACGACGCCCGGACCGGACCAGGTGTCCAGCGCCGGGCGGGAGCGCTCGGGGAGCAGGACCGGGGCGAGGGCGCGGTACGGCGCGCGCGGCGGCGTCGCGGAGTAGATGCCCAGCGCGTGCTTGGTCACGAACCAGCCGAGCGAGGTCGACAGCCCGTAGGCCTCGGGGTCCTCGCGCAGCCGGCCGACGAGCGTCGCGACCGCGTGGGTGCCGTAGTTGTTCCCCGGGCCCCCCGCGAAGGTCAGCCCGCCGGTCACCGACAGCGGCCGCCGCGGGTCGTCGAGCGGGAACCCGAGCTCGCCCGCCGCGATCTGCACCGCCGCCGGGAAGCAGGAGTAGAGGTCGACGTGGTCGACGTCGTCGGGACCGATGCCGGCGTGCGCGAACGCCGCCTCGCCGATCGCCCGGATCGCCGGCGAGGCTGCGAGGTCGCGCCGCTCGGAGACGAACCACTCGTCGTACGCCGCGGCCCCGGCGTGCAGGAAGACCCACTTGTCCTGGGGGATGCCGAGCGCGTCGGCGGCCGCGACGCTGGTGACGACGACGCCGGCGGCGAGGTCGACGGTGAGGTTCGCGCACAGCAGCTTCGGGTAGGGCTCGCTGATCATCCGGTTGCCGCCGCCGGGCGTCGCGAGCTCCTCGGGCGTGAACGCCTTCGGGAGCCAGGCGTGCTCGTTGCCCGCGGCGACCTCGGAGAGGCGCGACCACAGGCCCGTGATGGTGCGCAGGTGCTCCTCGGGGGACTCGCCGGCCTTCGCCCGCACGGCGGACTCCATCAGCGCGTAGGTGTAGACCGGCACGGTCAGGCCGGCCGCCGACTCCGGCCCGTTGTTGGCCTCGCGGTCGCTGCCGATCACCCGGTCGGGCGCCACGTCGGCGGGCTGGGTCGGCCAGTCGAGGTCGATGCCCCGCTTCTGCGCCGCGGCGAGGGTGGCGCCGGCCTCCGCGCCGCAGACCAGCACGACGTCGGCGCGCCCCTCGGCGACCGCCTGGCCGGCGGTGTTGACGAGGACCTGGCCGGCGTCGCCGCCGTACGGCGCGGACATCGCGGTCTCGTCCGGCTCGGCGCCGAGCGCCTCGGCGACCAGGGCGGCGGCGTCGCGGTAGGTCCACGACGCGCTCGCGACGGCGTACACCGCGTCGGCCGCCGCCAGCAGCTCCGAGCCCACGCCGCTGTCCGCGCCCGCGCGGCGCAGCGCCTCGACGGCGAGCGCGACCGGGTCCTCGGGCGCGCCGAGGTCGGGCTCGCGCTGGGTGACCTGCCCGACGCCGACGAGGACCGGCGTGCTGGGGTCGAGGCGGGCGCCGGTGCGCTCGTGGACGACGGTACGGCGCGGGAACCGGCCGCCCGCGGCCACGGCCGGGTCCGCGGCGAGCTCGGCGGCGAGCCCGGCGAACCGGGTCGCGGACTCCGTCAGCGCCTCCTCGACGCTGGCCGCGACCGTCGCGCCGAGCGGGCCCTCGACCGGGTCCCCGCCGATGCCGGCCTCCACCGCGACGCGGACCGACCCGTCGGTGCCGGTGACGCTGGTCCGCAGCCCGAGCACCAGGTCCATCGGGCCGGTGCCCTCGAGGCCGACCAGGCCGTCGTCGGCCGCGACGACGGTCCAGGCGATGTCGGCCGGGATCCCCATCAAGGTGACCTGCTCCTCGAAGGTGTCCCCCACGCTGGCCACCTCCGGCGGCGACCCGCGGAACGACGCGTGCAGGCTCAGCCACGCGGCGTACTGCGAGAGGTCGGCGACCAGGCCCTGCGCCAGGGCGAGCGGCGCGGCGACGTCCGCGGACGCGCGCACCACGCGCGGGTAGCCGGCGGGCTGGGTGGGCAGGTCGGACTCGCTCATGCGGACTCCCGGGGGCAACAAACAGTCAGGCGTGACTGTTTGTTGGGGAGGGTAGCGGAATCCCCGCTCCCTGGCCGCCGATGAGTCCGGCGTCCGGCCACGGTCTCCTCCGGCAGCCACTCACCCCGACCCGCAGGAGACCCCGATGAGCCGCATGATCTTCCTGAACCTCCCCGTCGCCGACGTCCAGCGCGCACGCGACTTCTGGACCGCTCTCGGCCTCACGTTCGACGAGCAGTTCAGCGACGGCAAGGCCGCGTGCCTGGTCCTCAACGAGCAGTGCAGCGCGATGCTGCTGCAGGAGGAGTTCTTCCACTCCTTCCACGGCACCACCTCCGCGGGCGGCACCGAGGTGCTGGTCTGCCTCTCCGCCGAGAGCCGCGAGGAGGTCGACGAGCTGTGCACCCGCGCCGCCGCGGCCGGCGCCACCGACGCCGACGCGCGGACCGGCGAGGGCCCGATGTACGGCGGCTCCTTCCGCGACCCCGACGGCCACGTCTGGGAGGTCATGCACATGGACATGTCCGCGATGGGCTGAGCCGTCCCGGCCGGCGGTGCTCCCCCGTCACCCGCGACGACGCCGGGCGGGTCAGGCGGGGTCGACGACGACCACGTGCAGGGTGCGCGGGCCGTGGACGCCCTCGACCCGGTCGAGCTCGATGTCGCTGGTGGCCGAGGGGCCGCTGATCCAGGTCATCGGGCGCAGCGGGTCGAGCCGGGCGAGCGCGTCGGGCACGTCGGGCACGACCTGCTCGGCGCGGACGACGCACACGTGCCGGTCGGGCACCAGCGTGACCGCGCGCCGGCCCTGGCCGGGGCCGTGGTCCAGCACGATCGTGCCGGTCTCGGCGACGCCGACCGCCGCCTCGGTGACCACGGCGTCGACCCGGTCGAGCTGCAGGGCGGTGAGGCCCGTGTCGACCACGGCACCCGCCACGTCGAACGACAGGCCCGCCGGCACGACCACCGTGCCGGACCCGCCCGGCAGGTGCCGGGCGAGGGCGGCGACGACGGTCGCCTCGACGTCGGCGGGGGCGCAGCGCTCGACGACGGCGCGGTAGTGCTCGACCCGGTCGGCGAAGTGCCCGACCAGGTCCGCCGCCGGCGTGATCCGCGGCGCCGGGGCCTCGGGCGCCGTCCGGTCCACCCCGTCCAGCGCCGAGCGCACCCGGCCCAGGATCTCGTCGCGTGCGCTGGTCATGAGCGTCCTCCGTCCGTCCGGCCACCATCGGCCCGGCCACCGTCGGTCCGCCGCCACCACGCGCGGAACGACTCCCGCGGCGGGGCGGGCAGGTCGCGGGCGCCGGTCCAGGCGGCGGCACCCGGGCCGGGGATGCGCCCGGCGGCGGAGCGGCCGCCCGGCAGCGTCGTGCGTCCGAAGCGGGTGAGCACGCGCCCGGCGACGCCGGAGGCCCTCTCGACCCAGCCCAGCCGGCGGCTGTCGCCGAAGGACCAGGCCGCCGCCTTCATCGCCACCGCCTCGGCCTTGGGGACGGTGTCGTCGCGGTGGCTGTCGACCACCTTCGAGCGCAGGTGGACCAGCACCTCCGGGATGTCGATGCGCACGGGGCAGACCTCGAAGCACGCGCCGCACAGCGAGGAGGCGTACGGCAGCGAGTCGGTCTGGGGGTCGCCGGTCCCCTTCATCAGCGGGTTCAGGATCGCGCCGATCGGGCCGGGGTAGACCGAGCCGTAGGCGTGGCCCCCGGCCCGCTCGTAGACCGGGCAGGCGTTGAGGCAGGCCGAGCACCGGATGCAGCGCAGCGCCTGCCGCCCGACGTCGTCGGCCAGCGCCCGGGTGCGCCCGTTGTCGAGCAGGACGACGTGCACCTCCTGCGGCCCGTCGCCGGCCGTGACGCCGGTCCAGGTCGAGGTGTAGGGGTTCATCCGCTCACCGGTCGAGGACCGCGGCAGCAGCCGCAGCAGCGGGTCGAGCTCGGCGAACGTCGGCACGACCTTCTCGATGCCGACGACGCTGATGAGCACCTCGGGCAGGGTCAGGCACATCCGGCCGTTGCCCTCGGACTCCACCACGACCAGCGTGCCGGTCTCGGCGACGGCGAAGTTCGCCCCCGAGACCGCGACCTTGGCGCGCAGGAACTTCTCGCGCAGGTGCTCCCGGGCGGCGCCGGCCAGGACGGCCGGCTCGTCGGTGAGGTCGGCCGGCGCCGGTCGCCCGACCTCGCCCATCGCACGCAGGAAGATCTCGCGCACCTCGGCCCGGTTCCGGTGGATCGCCGGGACCAGGATGTGGCTGGGCAGGTCGTCGCCGAGCTGCACGATGAGCTCGGCGAGGTCGGTCTCCCACGCGGCGATGCCGTGCTCGGCCAGCGCCTCGTTCAGGCCGATCTCCTGGGTGGCCATCGACTTGACCTTCACGACCTCGTCGGCGCCGTGGTCGCGGGCGACCCGGGCGACGATCTCGTTGGCCTCCGCGGCGTCGCGGGCCCAGTGGACCGTCGCGCCGCGGGCGGTCAGCGACTCCTCGAGCCGCACCAGGTGGGTGTCGAGGTCACGGAGGGCGGCCTCCTTGACCGCCGCGCCCGCGAGCCGCAGCTCCTCCCACTCCTCGACCTCGCCGACGACGGCGGCCCGCTTGGCGCGGATCGTCGAGGTGGCGTGGGCCAGGTTGTGGCGCAGCTGGGTGTCGGCCAGCGCGGACCGCGCGGCGGTCGGGAACGCCGGCATCCCGACGAACGTCGCGCTCACCGCTGCTCCCCCCGTGCCAGCTCGACCTCGGGATGAGCCGAGGCCCCACCAGGCGGTCCGCTCGCGCCCTCCTCGGTCGAGGCGAGGATCTCGGCGAGGTGCACGACGCGTACGCCGGCCTGCTGGCGCGACAGCACGCCGCCGACGTGCATCAGGCAGGAGTTGTCCCCGGCCACTAGCACCTCCGCGCCGGTCTCGCGGACGTGGCGCGCCTTGTCCGCGCCCATCGCCACCGAGGTGTCGGCGTTCTTGACCGCGAACGTCCCGCCGAAACCGCAGCACTGCTCGGCCTGCGGCAGGTCCAGCAGGCGCAGGCCGCGGACGTTCTCCAGCAGCTGCCGGGGCCGGTCGCCGACGCCGAGCATCCGCAGCGAGTGGCAGGTCGGGTGGTAGGTCACGGTGTGCGGGAAGTAGGCGCCCACGTCGACCACGCCGAGCACGTCGACGAGGAACTCGCTCAGCTCGTAGACCTTCGGCGAGGTCTCCGCGACCGCGGCGGCCAGCCCGGCGTCACCGGAGCGGCGCGCCACGAGGCCGTGCTGGTGCCGCGCGGACCCCGCGCACGACCCGCTGGGGGTCACGACGGCGTCGTACCCGGCGAACGCGTCGACGAAGGTCCGCACCACCGGCACGGCCTCGTCGAGGTAGCCGGTGTTGACCATCGGCTGCGCGCAGCAGGTCTGGGCCGCGGGGAACTCCACGTCCACCCCGAGCCGGCGCAGCAGCCGGACGACCGCCTTGCCGGTCTCGGGGAACATCGCGTCGTTGACGCAGGTGACCATCAGTGCGACGCGCATGGCTCTACCCTCGCACTCCCGTGGGGATCCATCAGGTGGTCAGCTTCCTCTCGACGTAGGGGACGAGCCGGACCGGGCCGACGAGGCCGTAGTCCTGCCGCGCTGCGACGCCGTACACCTCGGGCGTGACGGTGCGCAAACGATTGATCAGTGTACTCGTCACCTCGACCTCCACCACGTTGCGACCGGCTCGCAGCGTGTGTCCCAGGTCGACGGTGGTGTCGAGGACGTCGCACGGCGGCAGCGCCCGGCCGTTGACGGTCACCCGGAAGGTGTCGTTGACCTCGCCGAGCTCGAGCAGGGCGCCGTCCTCGGGCCCCCAGGACCTGTCGAGCTCGACCACGGTGCGGTAGCGGCCGACGCCGGAGACGTCCTCCAGCCCCGGGACGCGCGACCACGGTACGAGGGTCGTGAGCTCGGCGCGGCGCAGCGGCCGGACGGTCTCGGTCGCCGTCCGGCCCGGCTGCCAGTCCTCGACGACCAGCTCCCACCTGGCCGGGACGACCGGCTCGTGCACCCGGGCGACCGTGGTGGCCACCTGCCGGCCGCCGGCGAGCGTCGCGGTGTGCCGGCCGGGCGTGGCCGCCCGCAGCAGGAGCCCGCGGTCGTCGCGCCGCACGTCACCGGTCGAGGCGACCACGGCGGGGGTGCGGTCGCCCGGGTGGGGCGCGCCGAGCGCGACGACGGTCGACTGGCCGGGGAGCAGGTCGACGCGGACCCGGACGCGCCGGCCCTGGCGCTCGTACGCCGCCAGCGGCGTGATCGTCCCGGTCCAGGCGTCGAGGAGGTACGGCACCGCGTCGCCGCGGGTGCTGGTGAGCCAGACGTCCTGGGTGACCCGCACCAGGCGCCGGTTCTCCGCGTGCTTGGCGTTGGCCAGGTAGTACAGGTCGGTGTCCCCGACCACCCGGCGCACGTGCGCCACCGTCGAGCGCTCGTGCTCGACGTCGCGGACCACCCCGAGCGCGGCCAGGGCGAGCGGGATGTCGGCGTCGGTGGCGGCGGCACGCGTGGTCGGGAGGGCGGCGAGCTCGGCGACCAGGCGTCGGACCTCCGCGGTCTCGCCGTCCTGCGGCAGCCCGACCGGCTCGGCGGTCGTCCAGTCCCCGCGGAGCACGACGGGCAGGCCGGCGCGGCCCAGCTCGAGGAGCCGGCGCGCGGTGGCCACGGCGATGGTGCGCTCCTGGCCGCGGAACTGGTCGGGACCCACGACGACGGCCTTGTACGTCGGCCCGTCGGGCGCGAGCACTCCCCCGCGGACCGTGGCCAGCGGGAGGTCGAGCAGCGCCGGGGTGGCGAAGGAGTGGGTCCAGCCGAGCGGGATGCCGTCGTTGGTGGCCCACGGGGCGCCGATTCCGGTGGAGGTCCAGCCCTTCTGCCGCAGGAAGACCACGTCGTACTTCGGCACGCCCGTCTGCAGGACCAGCTGGGTGCGGGCGAGGTACGCCGCGACGTCGGGCACGTGCCGCCACTGCGGGGTCCGCGGGCCCCAGGCCTCGCCGTACCCCACCGCACCGTCGTAGTACGGCGAGAACGCGGCGAAGCCCGGCCAGGTGACGCCCGGGGCGTCGGCGTAGGCGAAGCCGTGCAGCACGGCGGAGTTCACACCGGCGGCGAAGATGCTGTTGAGGGTCTGCAGCGCGCGGTCCCACGTGGTGTTGTAGGCCGCGCCGAAGTAGCAGGCCGCCTCGCAGGAGAGCAGCGTGTGGCCGGCCATGTCCCGGCCACCGGCCATGACGCGGTAGTCGTCGAGGTTCTTGAAGCCCAGCGACTCGGTCTCCGGGACGTCGAGCAGGGCGGCGTGCTCGACGGTGTCGGTCTCGAGCCCGTAGGGCTGCACCCGCAGGCCCAGGCCCAGGCTGCGCGCGAACCGCTGCAGCGGCAGCAGGTGGTGGTCGCGGTAGAGGTCGCTGAGCACCTGGTTGAAGTCGTCGCGCACCCGCGTGGTGGCGACGGCGTCGGTGAAGGCGAACAGGTACTTCTCGTGGGCCTCGACGACGGCGGGCAGGTGCGGGAGCAGGTCGTAGCCGGCCCGCTCGCGGAACTCCGCGAGCATGCGCGGCGTCCAGATCGTCGCGTCGGTCTCGATCTCGAGGGAGTCCTCGAAGAGGTAACCGCCGGCCTTGGCCAGCAGGCGGCGCATCTCCTTGTCGAGGACGCGGTCCTGCCACAGCTCGACGACGGCGTCGGAGCCGGCGGCGCTGAAGTGGTCGACGACCCACGACCGCGGGTTGGTGTGCGGACCCGCCTCGGGCTCCTGCGCGGAGCCGCGACGCCAGTACGACAGCACCGTCCAGGCACCGTCGGCGGGCGGGGTCCAGGTGAGCCTCCCGTCACGGACCTGGTCGGTGAGGTCGACCAGCGAGGACCGGTCGAGGGTCGTGACGGCCTTGACCGTGCCGAGGTCCCGGAAGGCCTGGACGGCGACCAGCTCGCGGCGGGTGGCGGCGCTCGCGGCCGGCACAGCCGGCTCGGGGACCGGGCCGTCGTACGACGAGCCGGCCGCGACGTCGGCGCGCCCGTGGGCGAGCTCGGTGCAGGCGGCGTCGTCGTCGGGGGTGATCGTGGGGACGGCGGCGGGCCAGGACGGACCGACGGTGATGTCGATGCGCACGTCGCGCTTCGCGCCCCGCTCGAGCGCGGCCTTGACGCCCGCGACCCACGAGGGGCTCCCCCAGCCGTGGCGCTCGAGGTCGATCTCGATGTCGCGCGCCCGCAGCGAGTGGGTGACGTCGGCGACCTCGAGGATGCCGAAGCCGGCGTCGGCGACCTGGTCGACCTCGCGGGCGACCTCGCGCGGGTCGACGAGGCCGTGCGGCCACCACCAGCGGAAGCCCGCGGCCGTCCCGGTGCCGGGCTCGGCGAACGCGCGGACCAGGTCCCGGGGCAGGGAGCCCGGGTGCGGCTTGCCGGGCGCCGCCGAGGCGGAGGAGGCGACGGGGTCGGCGAGGGCCGCGACACCGGCGGCCGCGGCGGCGGCACCGAAGAGCGAACGACGGCGGACGGCGAGCGTGGGGGGCTGGCTCATGGTTCTCCGAGAGGTGAGGGGTGGTGGGTGAGGGGAGGTGCCCGGCGGGGTCAGGCGCTGGTGACGCGCGCCTCGGCGCCGTCCCAGTCGAGCCCCGGGCGCGGCTCGAAGCGGTGGAGCTCGTGGGTACGCCGCACGAGGTCGCGCATGGCGGCCAGGTCCGGCAGCCCGGCCCCCAGCGAGCGGGCCTGCACCAGCACGTTGCCGAGCGCCGCGGCCTCCGACGGCCCGGCGAGCACCGGCAGGCCGGTGGCGTCGGCGGTGAGCTGGCAGAGCAGGTGGTTCTGCGAGCCGCCGCCGACCACGTGCACGACGGTCGGCGCCCGGCCGGCGAGGTCCGCCGCGACGCGCAGGTGGCGGCGGTAGGCCAGGGCGAGGCTGTCGAGGATGCACCGGGTCACCGCGACCGGCGTGCGCGGGACGGGCTCGCCGGCCTCCTCGGCGAGCCGGGCGATCCGTGCCGGCATGCTCGTGGCGGCGGAGGTGCCCGGGGGCAGCAGGCGCGGGTCGTTGATGTCCACGACGGTGCGCAGGGCCGGGGCGTCGGCGGCGCCGGCCAGCAGGGAGGGCAGGTCGGCGCCGGCGATCCGCTCGTCGGCCCAGGCGCGGACCGACTCCGAGAGCACCCACAGGCCCATGACGTTCTTGAGGAACCGCACGGTCCCGTCGACGCCGCCCTCGTTGGTGAAGTCGGCCAGCCGGGCCGCCTCGGTGAGCACCGGCTCGTCCAGCTCCAGCCCGACCAGCGACCAGGTGCCGGAGGAGATGTAGGCGAAGTCGTCCTCGGTGGCCGGCACGCCGACGACCGCGGAGGCGGTGTCGTGCGAGCCGACCGCGACCACCGGCAGGTCGGTGGTGGTCCCGAGCTGGGCGGCCACCTCGGGCAGGACCCGGCCGACCAGGTCGCCGGGGTCGCGCAGCGGCGGCAGGACCGCCCACGGCAGGCCGACCCGGGCGGCGAGGTCGGTGGCCCAGCCGCCCGAGCGGACGTCGTACAGCCCGGTGGTGGAGGCGTTGGTGCGCTCGGCGCCGACGGCCCCGGTCAGCCAGTAGCCGAGCAGGTCCGGCAGCAGCAGCAGCGTCTCGGCCGCCTCGAGGGCCGCGGTCCCCCGCGCCGCGACCAGCTGGTAGACGGTGTTGAACGGCAGCTGCTGGAGGCCCGTGGTCGCGTACATCTCCGCCGCGCCCACCTGCTGCAGCACCCGCGCCGCGACACCGTCGGTGCGCGCGTCGCGGTGGCTGTAGGGGTTGCCGAGCAGGTGGCCGTCGCGGTCCAGCAGGCCGTAGTCGACCGCCCAGGAGTCGATGCCGATGCCGTCGAGCGGCCCGGTGCGGGCCACCTCCCGGACACCCGCGAGCAGCTCGCGGTGGATGCCGAGCACGTCCCAGAACAGCGAGCCGTGCGCGCGCACTCCCCCGTTGGGGAAGCGGTGCACCTCCTCCAGGTGGAGCGAGCGCGGCCCGACCCGGCCGGCCATCACGCGGCCGCTGGTGGCCCCGAGGTCGACGGCCGCGACGCGCACCGGCCGGGTCGGAGCCGTCACCGCAGGAACGCGGCGGCGACGCCGGCGTCGACCGGCACGTGCAGGCCGGTGGTGTGCGACAGGTCGGAGGTGCACAGGACGAACACCGCGTTGGCGATGTTCTCCGGCAGCACCTCGCGCTTGAGGATGGTGCGCTGGGCGTAGAACTTGCCCAGGTCCTTCTCCTCCACGCCGTAGACCGCGGCCCGGTTGGCTCCCCAGCCGCTGGCGAAGATGCCCGAGCCCTGGACGACGCCGTCGGGGTTGACGCCGTTGACCTTGATGCCGTGGGCGCCCAGCTCGGCGGCGAGCAGGCGCACCTGGTGGGCCTGGTCGGCCTTCGCGGCGGAGTAGGCGATGTTGTTGGGGCCGGCGAAGATCGAGTTCTTGCTGGAGATGTAGACGATGTCGCCGCCCATCTCCTGCTCGACCATCACCCTCGCGGTCGCCTTGGACACCAGGAACGAGCCCTTGGCCATCACGTCGTGCTGCAGGTCCCAGTCGGCCTCGGTCGTGTCGAGCAGCGCCTTGGACAGCGAGAGCCCGGCGTTGTTGACGACCAGGTCGAGGCCGCCGAAGGCGAGCACGGCCGCGTCGACCATGGCCTGGACGGCGTCGGCCTTGCTGACGTCGGCGGCGACGCCGACGGCCACGTCCGGGCCGCCGATCTCCGCCGCGGCGGCCTCGGCCTTCTCCAGCGACAGGTCGGCGACGACGACGCAGGCACCCTCGGCGGCGAGCCGCTTGGCGGTGGCCTTGCCGATGCCGCCGGCGGCACCGGTGACCAGCGCGATCCGGGTGGCGAGCGGCTTGGGCTTCGGCATCCGCTGGAGCTTGGCCTCCTCCAGCGCCCAGTACTCGATGCGGAACTTCTCCGCCTCGTCGATCGGCGCGTACGTCGAGAGGCCCTCGGCCCCGCGCATCACGTTGATGGCGTTGACGTAGAACTCGCCGGCCACGCGCGCGGTCTGCTTGTCCTTGCCGAAGGAGAACATGCCGACGCCGGGCACCAGCACGATCAGCGGGTCCTTGCCGCGGATCGCCGGGCTGTCCGGGGTCGCGTGCCGGTCGTAGTAGGCCTGGTAGTCCTCGCGGTAGGACACCGCGAGCTCCCGGAGCCGGGCGATGCTGTCCTCGACCGAGGCGCCCGCGGGCAGGTCCAGCACGAGCGGCTTGACCTTGGTGCGCAGGAAGTGGTCGGGGCAGGAGGTGCCCAGCGCGGCCAGCCGCGGGTGCTCGGCGTGCGCGAGGAAGTCCAGGACGACGTCGGCGTCGGTGAAGTGGCCGACCATGGGCCGGTCCGCCGAGGCGATGCCCCGGATGGTCGGGGCGAGGGCGGCGGCCTTGGCGCGGCGCTCGGCGTTCGGCAGCGCTGCGTACCCCTCCAGCGCGGGGCCGAACGGCTCGGCCGTGCTGTTCTCGGCGATGTAGTCGGCCGCGGTGTCGATGATCCACAGCGAGCGGGCCTCGGCCTCCTCGCTGGTCTCGCCCCACGCGGTGATGCCGTGGCCGCCGAGGATGCAGCCGACCGCGTTGGGGTTGGCCGCCTTGATCGCGGCGATGTCGAGGCCGAGCTGGAAGCCCGGTCGGCGCCACGGGACCCAGACGACCTTCCCGCCGAAGATCTCCTTGGTGAGCGCCTCGCCGTCGGCGGCGGTCGCGATCGCGATGCCGGAGTCGGGGTGCAGGTGGTCGACGTGCGCGGCGTCGACGAGCCCGTGCATGGCGGTGTCGATCGACGGCGCGGCGCCGCCCTTGCCGTGCAGGCAGTAGTCGAAGGCCGCGACCATCTCGTCCTCGCGGTCGATGCCGGGGTAGACGTCGACGAGGGCGCGCATCCGGTCCAGGCGGAGCACGGCGAGGCCGGGCTCCCGGAGGGTGCCGAGGTCGCCGCCGGAGCCCTTGACCCACAGCAGCTCGACCGGCTCGCCGGTCACCGGGTCGGTCTCGGTGCCCTTGGCGGAGGTGTTGCCGCCCGCGTAGTTGGTGTTCTTGGGGTCCGCGCCGAGGCGGTTGGACCGCTCGATCAGCGCGGCGGCCGCGGGGTTGGTCTGCTTCGCGGTGCTGGAGTCGGTCATGTCCTCAGTTCCATCCTGCCTGCGTGCCGCCGATGCGGTCCGCCTCGATCTGCTGCTGGTGGCCCGACTCGGCGTACGCGCGCATCGGGTTGGCGGGGAGGCCGCGCTGCTCGCGCCAGGCGGCGAGGTCGGCGCGGACGTCGGTGGAGAAGGCGTCCATGAAGATCTCGTTCGCGCCGAGCACGTCACCGGCCTCCTGGGCGACGGTGAGCGCCGCGCGGTCCACGAGCAGCGCGCGCGCCGTCATCTCCTGCACGTTGAGCACCGAGCGGATCTGGCCGGGGATCTTCGCCTCGATGTTGTGGCACTGGTCGAGCATGAACGCGACGTCGCTGTGCCCGTCGGGGTTCGCGGGGCCGTAGCCGCCGCCGCGGATCACCTCGAACAGGATGCGGAAGAGCTGGAAGGGGTCGGCCGACCCGACGATGAGGTCGTCGTCGGCGTAGAAGCGGCTGTTGAAGTCGAAGGAGCCGAGCCGGCCCAGGCGCAGCAGCTGCATGACGATGAACTCGATGTTCGTGCCCGGCGCGTGGTGGCCGGTGTCGAGGCAGACCACGGCGCGGTCGCCGAGAGCCGCGACCTGGACGTACGACGTGCCCCAGTCCGGGACGTCGGTGTGGTAGAAGGCCGGCTCGAAGAACTTGTACTCCAGCACCAGCCGCTGGTCCTCGCCGAGCCGGTCGTAGATCGCCGAGAGCGACTCGTGCAGCCGGTCCTGGCGCGCGCGCAGGTCGGCCTGGCCGGGGTAGTTGCTGCCCTCGGCGAGCCAGATCTTCAGGTCGCGCGATCCGGTGGCGTCCATGACGTCGATGCACTCGAAGTGGTGGTCGATCGCCTTCTGGCGGATCTTGGCGTCGGTGTGGGTCAGGGCGCCGAGCTTGTAGTCGTCGTCCTGGAAGGTGTTGGAGTTGATCGTCCCGAGCCGCACGCCGTGGTCCTCGGCGTACCGGCGCAGCGCGGCGTAGTCGTCGACGAGGTCCCACGGGATGTGGAGGGCGACCGACGGCGCGAGGCCGGTGAAGCGGTGCACGGTCGCGGCGTCGGCGACCTTCTCCTCCACGGTGCGGGCCGTGCCGGGCGAGCCGAACACCTTGAACCGGGTGCCGGAGTTGCCGAACGCCCACGAGGGCAGCTCGATGGCCTGCCCCTCGAGCTGGGGGGCGATCTGGGCGAAGTCAGTCATCTCATCTCCGATTGAAACGTTTCATGCCGAACGGCGCGAAGGCCCGCGGGTGGCGGGCAGGCCACGGGGGCTGCGGGGGTGGTGCGGGCGGAGCGGGGATCAGGCCTCGGGCTCCCCGAGCCGGTCGAGCTGGTCCTCGAGGTGGAAGACCTCCTCGAGCTGCAGGAAGCCCTGGTCGGGCGGGACGCCGTCGAGCTCCTCGAACAGCTCCCCCATCTCGGCCTGCCACCGGGCGTTGACCTCGGTGGCGTCCATGCCGGCCTGGGCCTGCTCCAGCGACGGCGTCTCGAGGTAGCCGACCAGGAGGCCGTCGGGGCGCAGGAAGAGCGAGTAGTTGTGCCAGCCGGTCTCGTGGAGCGCCCGGAGCATGTCGGGCCACACGGCCCGGTGGCGCTCCTTGTACTCCTCGATCCGGTCGGGCTTGACCTGGAGCTGGAAGCACACGCGGTGCACGGCGACTCTCCTCGACTGCTGGCTGGCTGGCGGTTGCTTGCTGCGGGGGCCGCCGGGGCGTGGGTCGCACGCCCCGGCGGACCTCAGGTGCTGCTCGTGGAACGGGTGCTGCCGGTGGTGCCGTCGACCTCGAGGATCAGAAGTCGAAGTCGGCGATGTTGGACTTGTCGAAGACGAAGGGCTCGCCGAGGAGCACGACGCCGTCGGCGCCGACCTCGTAGTCGCCCAGCTCGCCGGCGGTGAAGGTGTCGCCCTCCGCGCCCTCGATGTCACCGGAGGCCAGCGCGTCCGCGGCGAAGGCCGCGAGGTAGCCGAGGTCCTCGGGGTTCCACAGGGCGAAGGCGTCGACGGTGCCGTCCTCGACGTACTGGCGCATCTGGTTCGGGGTGCCCAGGCCGGTCAGCTTGACCTTGCCCTTGGCGTCCGAGGTGGACAGGTAGCGCGCGGCGGCCGCGATGCCGACGGTGGTCGGCGAGACGATGCCCTTGAGGTCGGGGTGCGACTCGAGGAGCGCGGCGGTCTTGTCGAACGACGTCTGGTCGTCGTCGTCGCCGTAGACGGTGTCGACGAGCTCGATGTCGGGGTGGTTGGCCTCGAGCTCCTCCTCCATCAGCTTGATCCACTCGTTCTGGTTGGTCGCGTTGGCCGCGGCCGAGAGGACGGCGATCTCGCCCTGGTCACCGATCTGCTCGGCGATCAGGTCGACCTGCGCCTTGGCGATGCCCGCGGCGTCGGCCTGGCTGATGTAGAGGTCGCGGCACTCGGGGTCGGTGTCGGAGTCGAACGTGACGATCTTGGTGCCGGCGCCGCTGGCCTCCTCGAGCGCGTCGCAGATCGCGGTCGGGTCGTTCGCCGAGACGATCAGCGCGTCGACGCCCTGCTGGGCCGCGGTGTTGATGAACGGCACCTGGGCGTCGGGGGTCGCGGTGTCGGGGCCGACCTCCTCGAGGGTGGCGCCGACCTCCTTCGCCGCGGCCTCCGCACCCTTGGTGGAGGTGTCGAAGTAGGGGTTGCCGAGGTTCTTCGGCAGCATCGTGATGGCGACGTCGCCGCCACCACCGCCCGAGCCGGAGCCCGAGCCGGAGTCGCCGTCGTCGCTGCCGCACGCGGTCAGGGAGAGGCTGGCAGCCAGGCCGACCGCCGCAAGGGCGGAGAGCCGTCGGTTGAGGAGCTTCATGCTTGTGCCTTTCGTGGTTCGGTCGCCGACTGCCGGCGCCTGACGAGGGCCCGTGGGCCCCCCTTCCCTCCAGTGCGTGCCGAGACCCAGGAGAGGAGGCTGGTGGACATCACCGAGGCCACCAGGAGGAGGCCGATGACGATGTTGATGACGTTGACCGTCTGGCCCTCCAGGCGCATCGCGCTGGAGAGGACACCGATCAGGACGACGCCGGCGACGACGCCGTGGAGCGCGCCGCGGCCGCCGAAGATGGACACCCCGCCGAGGAGCACCGCCGCGATGACCTGCAGCTCCATGCCGGTGGCGTTGTCGCCGCGGGCGCTGCCGTAGCGGAGGGTGAAGTAGATCCCGGCGAGCGCCGAGACCGCCCCGGAGAGGACGAAGAGGATGAGCTTGGTGCGCGCGACGTCGACGCCGGTGAAGTGCGCCGCCTCGTCGTTGAGCCCGATCTCGAAGACGCCGCGGCCGAACGGGGAGAAGTGGAGCAGCAGCGCGAACACCGCGATCAGCACGATGATCGGCAGCAGGACGAGCGGGTAGCTCGACCCCTCCTGGATCCGCTCGGTGGCCAGGTCGGTCCACTTGTCGGGGAAGTCGGTGATCGCCGTCGTGCCCAGCAGGCCGACCGCGATGCCGCGGTAGAGCGCGAGCGTGCCGATGGTGACCGCGAGCGAGGGCAGCCCGACGTACCCGACCAGGAAGCCGTTGAAGGCGCCGCACACCGCGCCCACCACGACGGCGAGCAGCGCGGCGGCCGGCAGCGACATGCCCGCGTCCTGGTGCAGGACGCCGGTGAGCACGCTGGTCAGCCCGACGGTGCTGGCGACCGACAGGTCGATCTCGCCGGTGATGATGATCATCGTCATCGGCAGCGCGATCAGCAGGATCGGCGTGATGTCGAGGAAGAGGTAGTACAGCGTCAGCGGGCCGTCGAAGTTCGGCACCTGCGCGTTGGAGTAGAAGAAGACCACGAGCAGCAGCGCGATGACGGCGAACTCGCGGGTCATCAGGGCGCGGCGCCACAGCGGCCTGGAGTACGCCGCGTAGCTGCGGGTGGGCGCGGGCGTGGCCGCCTCGGCCGGGGTGCGGGTGTCGACGCTCATGCGCTCTTCCTCGCTTCGTCTCGGGCGGCCACCAGGCGGCGCTCGCGTCGGGCGGAGAGGACGCGGTCCAGGACGATGGCGGCGATGATCAGGGCGCCGACGACGGCGCGCTGCCAGAAGTCGGAGATGCCGACGATGGGCAGGGCCCGGTTGATGGTGACCAGCAGGAACGCGCCGATGGCCGCGCCCCACACCGTGCCGCTGCCGCCGAAGATCGCGACGCCGCCGATGACGGCCGCACCGACGGCCTGGAGCTCGATGCCGGAGCCGGCCCCGGAGCTGACCGTGCCGTAGCGGGCGGCGTACACGACGCCGGCGAGGCCGGCGAGCGCGCCGCTCACGACGAAGGCGGCGACCACACGGCGGGTGACGGTGAGGCCGTAGAGCTTCGCGGCGTCGGGGTCGGAGCCGATGGCGTAGAGCTCGCGACCGCCGCGGGCGGTGTGCAGGTAGTAGCCGACCGCCGCCAGCACGACGAGCGCGATGATCGTGAGGACCGGGATGGTCAGCACGGTCTTCGTGCCGAGGTCGAGGAACCCTGCGGGCAGGTCGGAGGCGTTGATCCGGTCGCTGCCGGCCCAGCTGAGGAAGACCCCGCGGTAGATGTAGAGCGTGCCCAGCGTGATGACCAGCGCCGGCACCTTGCCGAAGGCCACCAGGACGCCGTTGACCAGCCCGAGCACCGCACCGAAGGCGATCCCGGCGAGGAACACGACCGGGATCGGCAGACCGGGGTTGTCGGAGAACAGCTTGCCGGTGAAGTACGCCGTGAGGCCGAGCACCGAGCCGACGGACAGGTCGACGTTGCGGGTGACGATGACGACGGTCTGCCCGACCGCCAGCAGCAGGAGCAGCGACGGGGTCACCAGCAGGTTGCGCCAGCCGTCGGAGCTGAAGACGAAGCCGGTGCTCTTGACGGTCGTGAACGCGATCAGCGCGAGCAGCACGACGGCCACCGCGATCTCGCGCGAGCGCAGGACCGTGCCGAGGAGGCGGCGACCGCGCGGGACCGAGCTGGGGTTGACGTCGCTCGGCGACGCGCTCGGGGGCGTGAGGACGGCGCTCATGCCGGCACCTCCTGGGAGTCGGGCGTCGCGGACCCGGTGGCCGGGCCGGTCGCGGCGGACGTGGCGTGCGAGGCGGTCGCCGCGCGCATGACGTTCTCGGGCGTCGCCTCGCCGCGGTCGAGCTCGGCGGTGATCCGGCCCTCGCAGACGACGAGGACGCGGTCGGCCATGCCGAGCACCTCGGGCAGCTCGCTGGAGATCATCAGGATCGCCAGGCCCTGGCCGGCCAGCTCGGAGAGCAGGCGGTGCACCTCGGCCTTGGTGCCGACGTCGATGCCGCGGGTGGGCTCGTCGATGATCAGGAGCTTGGGGTCGGTGGCGAGCCACTTGGCGATGACGACCTTCTGCTGGTTGCCGCCGCTCATCGTGGTGGCGTGCATGTCCAGCGCGCTGGTCTTGACCTCGAGCTTGGCGGCCCACGGGCCGGCGGCGCGGTTTTCGGCACCGGAGGTGAGCAGCCCGGCGCGGGTCAGCCCGCGCCGGATCACCCCGGCGACGTTGCGGGCGACCGAGCCCTCGGTGACCAGCCCCTGCTTGCGGCGGTCCTCGGGCACGAACGCCATGCCGGCGCGGATGGCGGCCCGCGGGTTGCGCGGCCTGACCGCCCGGCCGGCCAGGCGCACCGAGCCGGCGTCGTACGCGTCCACGCCGAAGACGGCGCGGGCGATCTCGCTGCGGCCGGCGCCGACGAGGCCGGCGAGACCGACGATCTCCCCCGCCCGGACGGTGAGGCTGACGTCGTGGAAGACGCCGGCGCGCTGCAGGCCCTCGACCTCGAGCACCGGCTCGCCGATGGTGGCTGCGGTCTTGGGGAACAGCTCGGCGACCTCGCGGCCGACCATGCGGGAGACGATCTCGTCGGGCGTGGTCGTGGCGATCGCGTCGGTCGAGACGTACTCGCCGTCGCGCATCACGGTGACGGTGTCGCAGAGGTCGAAGACCTCGTCGAAGCGGTGGGAGATGAAGACCAGCGCCCGACCCTCGTCGCGCAGGCTGCGGGCGACGGCGAAGAGCCGCTCGACCTCGACGCCGCTGAGCGCCGCGGTGGGCTCGTCCATGATCAGCAGGCTGGCGTCGAGCGAGATGGCCTTGGCGATCTCGATGATCTGCTGGTCGGCGATCGAGAGCCCGAGGGCCGGACGGCGCGGGTCGATGTCGACCCCGAGGCGCGCGAACAGCTCGGTGGCCTCGCGGTGCATCGCCGCCCGGTCGATGCGGCCGAGCCGGCCACGCGGCTGGCGGCCCATGAAGATGTTCTCGGTGACCGAGAGGTCCGGGAAGAGCGTCGGCTCCTGGTAGATCACCGCGACGCCGGCGGCCTTGGACTCCGCGGTCGAGCCGAAGTCGACGTCCTTGCCGTGGAGCCGGAAGGTGCCCGAGTCGCGGCGGTGCACGCCGGCGACGATCTTGACCAGCGTCGACTTGCCGGCGCCGTTCTCGCCGACGAGGGCGTGGATGGAGCCGCGCTCGACGACGAGCGTGCCGCTGCGCAGCGCGACCACGGCGCCGAAGGACTTGCCCACGTCGCGCAGCTCGAGGGCCACGCGGGACGACTGCTCGACCACGGAGCCTCCTGTCAGTGAAAGGTTTCAAAAAGCGATGCCGGGAACGTACGTGGCTGTCGTCACAGACGTCAAGCGTTTCCGGAAAGTTTCCGCCGCGTGTCTGATCCGGCGAGACGGCGTGCGGCCCTCGGGGCGGGATGTGTGTACCGTTTCACTCCGCTTTACTTTCCCGGCCGCCGAGGAGGACTCCGATGCCCGTGCGCAGTGCGTCGGTCAAGGACGTCGCGGCCGCGGCCGGCGTCTCCCTCGGCACGGTCTCGAACGTGCTCAACCGCCCCGACCGGGTCAGCCCGGCCACCCGCGAGCGGGTCGAGCGGGTGATGCTGGAGCTGGGGTTCGTCCGCAACGAGTCGGCCCGCCAGCTCCGCGCCGGCGGGAGCCGGACGCTGGCCTACGTGATGCTCGACGCCGGCAACCCGTTCTTCACCGACGTGGCCGCCGGCATCGACGACGCGGCAGACGACGCGGCGCTGTCGCTGTTCCTGTGCAACAGCGCGAACCGGGCCGACCGCGAGGCCGCGCACCTGACCCTCCTCGAGCAGCAGCGGGTCCAGGGCATCCTGATCACCCCCGTCGACGCCGACGCCGCCGCCCTGGAGCAGGTGGCGCGCCGCGGGACGCCGATCGTCGTGGTGGACCGCACGCGCCGGCTCGAGGACTTCTGCACCGTCGCCGTCGACGACGTCCTGGGCGGCCGGCTCGCCGTGGAGCACCTCGTCGACCGCGGGCACCGGCGGGTCGCGGTGGTCGGCGGCCCCGCCTCCATCGGCCAGGTCAGCGACCGGTACGCCGGGGCGCGCGCCGCCTGGGCCGACGCCGGCCTGCCCGCCGAGGACCTCGTGGTGGTCGCGACCGAGGCGATGACCGTCGCGGAGGGCCGCTCGGCCGGCGAGCGGCTGGTCGGGATGCCGTCGAAGCGGCGCCCCACCGCGGCGTTCTGCGTCAACGACCTGCTGGCCCTCGGACTGCTGCAGCAGTCGATCGGCAGCGGACGGTCGGTGCCCGGCGACCTGGCGATCGTGGGCTACGACGACATCGAGTTCGCCGCCGCCGCGGCGGTGCCGCTGACGTCGGTCCGCCAGCCGCGCCACCAGCTCGGCCGCACCGCCGCCGCCCTGGTGCTGGAGGAGTCCACCGACCCCGACCACGTGCACCAGCAGGTCACCTTCACTCCCGAGCTCGTGGCGCGCGCCTCGACCCTCTGAGCACCGCGTCCCCGGCGCTCGCACTCAGCGCGGCGCCCGGGACTCCCGTCGAGCCGACCACACCGCGCCGGCGGCGGTGAGCGCGAGGCCGGCGAGGAGCACCGTGGCGGCCGCGACCACCTGCGTGGAGACGCGCTCGGGGAAGATCGCCGCGCCCACGCCGAAGAGGAGCCACAGCGGCGTCGCCCCCACGAGCGTCGCGCGCAGCCGGGTGCCGAGCGGGACGCCGGGCGTGGCGCGGCGCCGCAGGTACGCCGTCGCCGGCTGCATCCCGCCCAGCGCGAGCCCGCCCAGGCCCACCCAGAGCATGGCCGTCCAGGCGCCGTCGCGGCCGCTCGAGGTGCGCAGCGGCCCCTCCGGAGTCACGAACGCGACCGGCTCGGCGCCCCAGTAGCGCGCGGTCACCGGCTCGCCGGCGAAGAGGTGGCGCTGCGCCGCCGACCAGTCGTCCTCGTCGGACGTGCCGCGGAAGTCGACCCACGCGGCAGGGAACGCGGGGTCGTCCGGCGCGAAGTGCCAGTCCGGGCTCCGCGCGCCGCGCCCCGAGGACCGGCGTACGTCGTCGACGGCGCCGCCCACCTCGGCCAGGCAGGTCGGGTCCTGCTGCGGCGCGGTCGGCGTGGGCTCGCAGACCGGGGCGTCCGCGATCGCGCTGCTCTCCGCGTACGCCCCCGGCAGCAGCGCCAGCGCGACGACGCCGACGACGGCGCAGAGCACTGAGAACACCCCCATCGCGACCGCTCGCCACCCGCGCAGCGGCGGGGTCTCCCCGGCACGGCTGGGGCGGGTGGTTCGGTCTGCCATGGTCCTGGCGTTGTGCTCGCCCGGGCCGGCCCGCAAACCTCCTCTGCCGTGGTCCGCGAACGGGCCTGGCCGCATGTAACGCGCTGTTCGCTGCTCTGTCGGCACGTTGCACCAGGCGGGTAGAGCAACGAACAGCGCGTTACATGGGACGTCGACGCCCGGGAGCGGTCTCAGGCGGCGGTGGCGTGCTCGACGGCGGCCGGGGCGGCCGGGGCGGCCGGGGCCTGCTCGGGGGTCGGCACCGCGGCGACGGCGGGCCGGGCGGAGGTCGCCTGGCTGGCGCGGAAGGCCATGAGGACGGCGAGCGACATGCAGACCACCGCGGCGGTGGCCATGCCGCCCAGGAACAGCGCCCAGGTCACCGGGCTCCAGTCGAGCTGCGCGTAGTTGGTGGTCATTGGATCTCCTCGTCCTCGGGTGTGCCACCAGCCTGGCCCGGGCGAGGAGCACGAGGCAGGTCCCGAGGTCCTCCGACCCCGGGACCTTGGTCCTCGCGCTGCGCCGGCGTCAGCTGCCGGCGGTCTTGCGCAGCACCTGGTGGTCGGCGTCGAGCTCGACGTCCCACTCGGTGCCGTCGGTGTCGCGGACCTCGACCTCGTAGGCCTCGCCGCGGTCGTCGCCGGCGTCGACGTCCAGCACCGTGCCGCCGCCGACGGCCGCCAGGGCCGCCTTCTCGGCCGCCCGGCGCTCCGCCGTGCCGAGAGCGCGGTCGTCGGCGTCGGACCCGTCGGTCCCGTCGACGTCGTCCCTGTCATCGGTTTCGTCCACGTCGTCCACGTCGTCCACGTCGTCCACGTCGTCGGCATCGTCTGCGTCGTCGGCGTCGTCCCGGTCCTCGCTGACGACCTCCAGCGCGTCGTCGAGCGCCACGTCGACCTCGCTGCCGTCCTCGAGGCGGACCTCGACCTCGTAGGCCTCGCCGGGGTCGCCGCTCTTCTCCACGTCGACGGCCTCGCCGCCGCCGACGGCCTCCACGGCCGCGGCGGAGACCCGGTCACGGTCGCCGCCACGGACGTCGTCGTTCGCGGTGGCGGTCCAGACCGTGCCGCCCACGCCGAGGACGGCGACGACGGCGACGGCGGGGACGGCGGGGACGAGGACGCGCTTGGTGCGGAGCTTGGCGGTGTTCACAGGAGTGCCTTCCGGTTCGGTTGCGGGGTGTGGTCCCACCCTGCGCCCCGGTCGCTGAAGCCCACCTGAACGCACCTGAAGGCGCGTTCAGCCACGCCGTACGGCGCCACCCGGACCGCCGTCCGGACCACCATCGGCGGGGAGCCGGACCACCACCCGCGCGCCGCCGAGCCCGGAGGACGACACGACGACCGAGCCGCCGTGGGCCTCGACGATCTCCCGCACGATCGCCAGCCCGAGACCGCTGCCACCGGTGTCGCGGGCACGCGCCTCGTCGAGGCGCACGAACCGCTCCAGGACGCGTTCGCGGTCCTCCTCGGGGATCCCGGCGCCGTCGTCCTCGACGGCCAGCTCGACCCAGGGACCGTCCTCGCGGAGCGAGACGGCCACGGCCGAGCGCGCGTGCCGGGCGGCGTTGTCGACGAGGTTGCGCACCACCTGCGCAAGCGCCGGAGCGTCACCGCGCACCCGCGCGACCCCCGAGGCCTCGACGTCCAGGCCCGCCCGCCGCACCCGGCGGGCCTCGGCCAGCACCAGGTCGTCGAGGTCGACCTCGTGGTCGCCGCGCGCGAGCGCGCCCTCGTCGGCCCGGGTCAGCACCAGCATCTGCTCGACCAGCCGCTGCATCCGCGCGGACTCCTCGAGCACGGCCTCGGCCAGCTCGCCCTCCGGGAGGGCGCCCGGGTGGGCCCGCGCCACCTCCGCGGTCTGCCGGATGCTCGCCAGCGGGGAGCGCAGCTCGTGGGAGGCGTCGCCCACGAAGCGCTGCTGCCGCTCGCGGGACTCCTGGAGCCGCCCGAGCATGTCGTTCATGGTGCGCGCCAGCCGCCGCACCTCGTCGCGCGACCGCGGCTCCGGCACCCGCCGGTCCAGCCGGTCACCGGTGATCTGCTCGACCTCGCGACGGATCCGCTCGACCGGCGCGAGCGCCCGGCCGGCGACCACCCACGTGGTGCCGCCGACCAGCAGCAGGACGAGCGGCAGCCCGAGCGCGAGCGGCGGGACCAGCGCGTCGGTGGAGTCGTCGACCTCCTCCAGGGACGCGGCGACGACGACGTCGTACGACGCTCCGCCCGCCTGGGCGTCCTCGGTGACCACGAGGTAGGCGTGGTCGGCGCCCGGCAGCCGCACCTCCTCGCCGTCCTCGGCCGGGACGGTCCCGGCGAGGGGCTGGGAGGCAGCCACCACGGTGCCGTCAGCAGCGACCACCTGCCAGACGAGCTCCCCGGGCTCGTCGTCGGGCTCGTCGTCGGGCTCGTCATCGGGCTCGTCATCGGGCTCGTCATCGGGCTCGTCGCCGGCGTCGTCGGGAGCGACCCCGGACGGGCCGGACCTCTTCACCTGGTCGGCCAGCTCGGAGGCACGCTGCTCGGCGGTGCTCTCCAGCCCGTCGCGCAGCGAGCCCCGGACCAGGGCCACCAGCGCGAACGCCCCGACCAGGAGGGCGACCGCGACCACCAGCACCGCCGCCGCGGTCGTCCGCAGCCGCACCGACGCCCGGCCGCCGCCCACCTCAGCCACCGTCGCTCGCCAGTCGGTACCCGGCGCCGCGGAGGGTCTGGATCGCCTGCCGGTCGAAGGGGCGGTCGAGCTTGTTGCGCAGGTGGCGGACGTAGACCTCGACGATGTTCGGGTCGCCGTCGAAGTCGACGTCCCAGACCGCGTCGAGGATCTGCCGCTTCGAGACCACGTCGCCGGGGTGCCGGGCCAGGAAGGCCAGCAGCGAGAACTCCCGCGCCGTCAGGGCGACCTCCACCTCGCCGCGCCACACGCGCCGGGCGGCCGGGTCGACCCGCAGGTCCCCCACCCGGAGCTCGGTGGGCCGCTCCCGGGCGCCGCGCCTGGCCACCGCGCGCAGCCGCGCCACCAGCACGGGGAACGAGAACGGCTTGGTCAGGTAGTCGTCGGCGCCGGTGTCGAGCCCCTCCACCTGGTCCCACTCGCCGTCCTTGGCCGTCAGCATCAGGATCGGCGTCCAGTCCTCCTCGGCGCGCAGGGTCGCGCAGACCTGGTAGCCGTTGATGCCCGGCAGCATCAGGTCCAGCACGATCGCGTCGTAGGTGTTCTCCCGCGCCAGCCACAGGCCGTCGGTGCCGTCGTGCGCCACGTCGACCGCGAACCCCTCCGCCTCCAGGCCCACCCGCAGGGATCGGGCCAGCCGCCTCTCGTCGTCGACGACGAGCACACGCATGACGGCCTCCGGAGGGTCGGGGACCGCCATTGTCGGGCACCGGACCTGAAGCCCCGCTGAACGCCCGCGCGACCGGCTGCCCCGCTACGCGGCCGCCGCCTGCCGTCCGGCCACGAGCAGCGCCGCGGCGAGCAGGGAGCACCGCGCGGTCACCGATGCGCCAGCGGTGCGCAGGGCGGGGTGGCCGGTCGGATCGCCTGCGGAGTGCCCGGCGATGTCGATCAGCGCGGCGGCGCACCCGCGGTACGTCGCGTGCGCCTCGGGGGTGACGGCGCCGTCGATCAGCTGGCGCAGGCGGCGGTCGCCGACGTCGAGGAGCACGGTCAGCTCGAGCTGCGCCGTCGGGGTGAGGGCGTGCAGCGCGCCGTCCGCCACCGCGGCGGCGAGGTCCTCGACCAGCTCGCCGATGCGGTCGACGCCGTCGACGAAGGCGCGCTCGCGCTCCAGCTGCGGGGCCGGCACCCAGCGGCGGGCGGTGAGCATGGCGTGGGCGGCGTCGGCGAGCCCCCGTCGCCCCGCGGTGCCGTCTGCCACCTCGCGAGCACCGTCGCGGTCGCCGTCCAGGGTGGCGTGGAGGGTCGCCCGGAAGGCGTCGGCGACGTGGCGCAGCAGGGCATCGACCTCGGCGGTTCTGTTCACGTCCCGAGCCTCTCCCCCGCCGACCCCGGCCGCGGCCGTCCTGACGCGGGCTTGACGCCTGCTGACGCCGACTTGACGCCCCGCTGGGCCGGGCGGTCTGGTTGAGTGCTCGGCGTGAAGCGGCGGACGGCAGGCAGTCTCCTCGGTGCGGTGGGTGGTCTCGTCTTCGTCCTGGTCAACGCCGGCGCCCTGCCCGGTGCGTGGGCGCTGCGCACGGCAGCGGTCGGCGTGCTCGTGGCGGTGGTCGTCGCGGGGCGGCGCCCGACGGTCGACGTCGCTCCGCCCCCACGGTCCGCGGTGCGGACCTACGGCTGGTGCGTGATCCTCATGGTCGTCGCCATCGTGCTCGGGGCGCGGCTGCTCGCCCTCCTCGACTCCTCCGACCTCACGCTCCCCTGGGTGGTGGGCGTGGTGGGCCTGCACTTCTGGCCCTTCGCCCGCGCCTTCGCCGCGCCGGTGTTCGCCCGCCTCGCCGTCGCCCTGGTGGTCGTCGCCCTCGCCGGTGCGGCAGCGGTCCTCGCCGACGTCGGCGACGCCGCCCCGGCGACCGGCGTCGCCGCCGGGTTCGTCCTCCTCGCCGCCGCCCTCGCCGGCGAGGTCACCGCGCCCGTTCCCGCGACGGCCGGAGGGCCCAGGTGACCCGGTAGCGGTCAGCCCCCGGCGGCGGTCACCGCACCGCCGAACGGCAGGAGACCGGCGAGGCCCCCGGAGAGGGTCGTGCCCAGCCCGGAGCCGCTCCCCGAGCCGTCCCGCGCCTGCAGGACCAGCAGCACCACGACCGCGACCAGGGCGAGCGCGGCGAGGACCGCGCACGCGATCTTGACCGCGGAGTACGGCCGGGCGCCGGTGACCTCGCCGGTGCCGGCGTTGACCATCACCTGCCACTGCTTGCCACCGTGGGTGTAGGTCGCCAGCCACAGCGGGAGCAGCACCAGCTTGAACATCACCCGCGCGTAGGCGGTGTCCACCTGGCCGACACGCTGCTCGTCCCCGCCGATGTCGCGGCGTACGTCGTCCTCGATGACCTCCGCCATCTCGGCGCGCGCCGCCTGCGCCCCGTCGTGCGGGTCGACGTCGTAGCGCAGTGCGGAGTACCCCGCGAGGTACTGCGGCTGGTAGGGCACCGCGGTCTCGAGCCGCCACGGCCCCATCTCGTCGAGACGGTCGGCGTCCAGCCGGCCGGTCGCCCGCACGAGCACGTCGTCGAAGTCCCGCGCGACCTGCCCCGACGCCCGGGACCAGCGCGTCTGGCGCTCCTGGTAGGTCCCCGTGCGCGTGCCGCCGTTGCCGTCGGAGACGGTCCGGGTGCGGGTGACGTAGTAGTGGTCGCCGCGCTGGCCGGTGTAGTCGCTCCGGGTCCGGGCGTCGAAGGTCCAGTGCGGCACGTAGGTGCCCTGGAGGGAGTGGGCCGTCCCGACCTCCTTCAGCGAGCCCGGCGCGAACCAGCGCGAGGTGACCCACGTCCTGAACGCCGCCTGCGCGCCCTCCTGCCCCACCGCGAAGGGCACGACCGCCTCGGGCGGGACCAGGCCGTCGGGCGTGGAGAGCACCACGAGGTGGCCGGTGCAGAACTGGCACTTCTGGGCCAGGTCGGCGGTCTCGACCTGAGCGCCGCAGCCCTCGCAGCGCAGCACCTGCCCGCTGAGCGCGCTCACCCGGACGTCCGCGTTCGCGGCGACCCAGGCGTCGAAGGAGTGCTCGTCGACGGTGGTGTCCGCACCGGCCTCGATCTCGCGGGAGGCCCCGCAGGCCCCGCACGTCACGCTGGCCGTCCCCGGCGCATGGGTGACCTGGGAGCCGCAGGAGCGGCAGGACGCGAACAGCACGTCCGCCGGTGCCGGCCCGCGGGCGGGTCCGGCGTCGGCGCGCGACGTCGGGGGCAGCGGCGGCGGGCCACCGGGCCCGGTCTGCGGGACCGGCGGTGGCGTGCTCGTCATCTCAGGCCTGCGGCGGAAGCGGCGGCGGGGTCGCGGCGAACAGCGGGGCAAGGTCGGGGACCTGCGCGGCGGGCTGCCACGCGCTCATCCCGTCGCGCCACACGAGCGTGTCCGCGCCCATCCGACCCGAGGCGATCTTCTCGGGCAGGCTGGCGGCCGCTAAGGGGCCGGCCTGCTGGCCGTCGAGGGCGACGTACCACTGCGCGCCCGGCAGCGGCGGCGGCGCGGCACCGGCACCGGCCGCAGGCGCCTGCCCGGCACCCGCGACGGCACCGGCGGCGGTCTGGCCGAGCCCCACCCCGATGACCATGCCGGCCCCGGAGCCGGCGGCCCCGGGGTTGTTCGCGGCGGCCTCGAGGGCGGTCGCGGCCTGGAACTGCGTGTAGGCGCCGAGGTCGCCGACGATGCCCATCCGGCTCCGCTTGTCGAGGGCCTCCTCGACCTCCGGCGGGACGGAGATGTTCTCGATGACGAAGCGCGGCAGCGCGATGCCGTACTCGGCGAGGCTCGCGGACAGCGTCCCGACGAGCTTCTTGGAGAGCTCGCCCTGGTTGGCGGCGAGGTCGAGCATCGGGATGCCGGCTCCGGCGAGCGCGGTGGTGACCGCCTCGACGATGACCTGGCGCAGGAACTCCGCGACCTCCCCGGTCACGAAGTCGGGGTCCGTGCCGACGAGCTGCCGCAGCAGGGTCGCGGGGTCGGTCACGCGCAGCGCGTACGTCCCGAACGCGCGGAGCCGCACGAGACCGAACTCCGCGTCCCGGACGGCGAAGGGGTTCTGGGTGCCCCACTTGAGGTCGGTGTACTGGCGCGTACCGACGAAGTAGACCTCGGCCTTGAACGGCGAGCTGAACCCGTACTTCCGGCCCTTGAGCGTGCTGAGGATCGGGATGTTCTCGGTGGTGAGCTCGTAGGTGCCGGGGGTGAAGACGTCGGCGATCTGGCCCTCGTCGACGAACACCGCGACCTGGCCCTCGCGGACGACGAGCTGGGCGCCCATCTTGATCTCGTTGCCCTGGCGCGGGAAGCGCCACACGATCGTGTCCCGGGTGTCGTCGAGGAGCTCGACGATGTCGATGAACTGTCCGCGGACCTTGTCCATGAAGCCCATGTGCCGAGCACCCTTCTGTCTCGGCCGCGACAGCCGCCGGTGGGACGCCGCGGGCCAGGTCCGCAGACCTGGCCCTCAGCGTGCGTGCCTCGGATGCTACGGCGCATCGGGACGCCCGGCCGGGAATCCGGGAATGCCTGTGGCCCCGGTCCAGCCCCCGGCACCGGGGCGCAGAGCGCCTCTGGAATGCCGAACGGCCCGTGGTCTGCGTCTCCGCAGGCCACGGGCCGTTCGTCTTGTAGCGGGGGCAGGATTTGAACCTGCGCACCTTGGCATCTGAGCAGCCCTCACTCCCGCCTCACTCCCCTGGTCCTCCCCTGATGTCGCCCTCCTGAGCTGGTTCTCCACCACGCGGCGTGGATAAATGCGTCGAGAATGCCGAGCGCGGCGGGGACTTCTCACGATCGAACCACACGTGCGCGACACAGGATCACCGCTTGGAAGGCGGTGCCGGGTCTCGCCGGGGTAAGCAGCGACCCCACGTCAAACCACGTCGCGACTGGGTTGGGAGTGCAGCGCGCCGAACCCGCGAATGCGCGCTCGAGCCCAAGCCGTCGTCGCGCACCCCCAGCTGCCGGCCAGAGGCGCCCATCCCACCAGGCGCTAACTTGCGCTGCTTCGGCGTGGCGGCATGTCCACGAGGTCGTCCTGTCGACATCAATCGGTAAGTCAAGTCGTTCTTCTGCCCCAGCGTCGAGCTGGCCGCGGTCAGGAACGCTCCTCCGCCTGGTAAGCGGCTTTGGGTACTCGGATGGCTCTTGCATCGGCACTCCGACGGACCTAGCAGTCATCGCATTGGCCGCGCTGACGCGGTAAGTGGGTGGGGGTAGCCGCAGTTGGAGTTAGCGGCACCTCGCGTCATGCTTCCTGCATGCCCTCGACCACTGCCGCCCCATCGCGGAGTAAGCGATCGCACCCCGCCGCGCCGCCCCGCCTGGATGCATTGACGACTGTGCTGCGCAGCGCAAAGCGGCAGGGCGTACCGATCCGAAAGACCTTCGTCCAGCAGGGCAGGGGGCGCGCCGACACCAAGCCAGGGCCGCTGGCCGGACTGGTGAGCCGCGGGGACGAGCGTGGTCTGGACGCATATCTACTGCTGCACGCGGCTGCGTCTGCCGCACCCTGGGACTGTACGTGGCCCTCGGAGACGTGGGTGCACCTGCTCGATTTGACCAGCACCACGACCGGCGACTCGGCCAAGGCCGCTGTCTCCAAAGTGTTCGCCCGTTTGGCCAAGACGCACAACCTGGTGGCCGTCGGCCGGGTAGGACGTCGGAGCTCGGTGGTGCTGCTCAAGGAGGACGGCACGGGCGACGCCTACACGCGACCGCTGACCAGGACCGACGCCTGGTTCACCCTGCCGCACTCCTACTTCCTGAAGGGCTACGACCAGTCCCTCACCCTGCCCGCGAAAGCGATGCTGTTGGTCGCCCTGCATCTGAAGGACGACGCGTGGCTGCCGAGCGAGTACGCGAAAGAGTGGTTCGGAATCAGTCCGACGACAGCCCGGGCCGGACTGACCGAGCTGGTCGGAAAGGGTCTGCTTGTCGAGACGCGGCGGTACATCCCGGACATGAAGTCGCCCACGCTGTGGGCCGAAAAGGTGTCGTACCGCCGTGCCGGCGCGATGCGCGCCGGGAAGGCGCGGGCCACGACCGCAAAGGAGTCGCCGCCGACGACGACCTCGACACCCGCTGAGAAGGCATCGACGCCGGAGAACGTCTCGAAGAAGTCCGCGGCTGCCAAGCGCGTCTCGCCTCCGGCCACCGTGACCCCACCGCGTCGCCCGATGAAGAAGCCGAACCGCAAGCGGACCCAGGAGCCCTGACATGGCCACGCTCATCCTCGGGGTCCGCGTGCTCATCGGAGCCGCGCCCGCGGTCCTCCTCGTGATTGGCGCCGTGCTGCTGATGCTGATCGCCCTACCCATGAACGGCGAGCGTCGCAGCTATGCGCTCCTCGCCGTCGACCGCCTGGCCAACCTCGCCTGGGTTGTCGTAGGGCTAGAGCGCCCCCACCCAAAGTCGACGGCGTAGCAGGGCGCCGACCGCGCGGGAAATATCCAGCGGCCGCTTGCCCTGCGAGAAGCGTTGAACTTTAGCGTGCGCTGACTCGAACTCGGTCACACGCATCCCTCTCCACCGCAGCAGAACGTCCTTCCGATTGGCGGCGGAGGATCACCGGAGCAGATGTCAGTGCGATCGGAGCCCGGGCCGGTCATCAAGACGGGATAGGTTGCCAAACGACCCTCGGGAAGGACACTGATGAAGGCCGTCGACTCACACCTGCTCACCCTGCTCAAGGCGAGCAGCCAGTTCATCGTCCCGATCTACCAGCGTCTGTACTCTTGGCAGGAGCCAGAGTGCGCACAACTGTGGGCTGACATCCTGCGGGCGGGCTCCAATCCCAAGCTCGGAGCGCACTTCACCGGCTCGATCGTCTACGTGGCCCGCGACCAGTCCACGAACACCTCAGCCGAGCCAGACCTGATCATCGACGGCCAGCAGCGAGTCACCACCGTAACCTTGATTCTCACCGCTCTCGCCGCCCGGCTGGAGGAGCTACCCGCCGATCAACAAGAGCCCTGGGACGGCTTCTCGCCGAAGAAGATCCGCAACCGCTACCTCCTCAACGATGATGAAGAGGGCGAACGTCAGTACAAGTTGATCCTGTCGCAAAGCGACAAGGCCGCTCTCATCTCTCTCCTCCAGGGGGTCGCCCCGTCAGGCGGCATGGTCACGCGTGTCATCGACAACTTCGCCTACTTTCAGCAGAAGCTCGCCGACCCGGCGGTCAACCTGGCGACGGTGTGCAAGGGGCTCGACAAGCTCGTGGTCGTCGACGTCAAGCTCGAGCGAGGCGTGGACAACCCCCAGCTCGTCTTCGAGGCAATGAACTCCACCGGCAAGAAGTTGTCCCAGGCCGACCTCATCCGGAACTACGTCCTAATGGACCTGCCGCCGAAGGAGCAGGAGAAGGTCTACACGGCGTACTGGCGCCCGATGGAGTTGGAGTTCGCCGGCGCCGAGGAGAGCCAGTTCGACCAGTTCGTCCGTCACTACCTAACGGTGAAGACCGGGGAGATCCCTCGGCTGGACGACATCTACGAGGCCTTCAAGGACCACGCTGTCGCCTTCACCGACGCGGACGAGACGATCACCTCGCTCGTCATCGAGCTGCGGCAGTACGCCCACCGCTACTGCGCGATGGCCCTCGGCAAGGAAGACGACCCCAAACTGCGCGCAGCCTTCCAGGACCTGGACCAGATCAAGGCGGACGTGGTCTACCCATTCCTGCTCGAGGTCTACACAGACTACGAACTCGGCACGCTGGATCGCGACGGCCTCCACCAGATCGTCCAGATGGTGACGTCGTACATCTTCCGACGGGCGGTGTGTCGCGTCCCGACCAACTCACTCAACAAGACATTTGCCGGGTTCAGCGCCGCCGTCCGCAAGGATCGCTACGTCGAAAGCGTCAAGGCGCACTTCCTGTCACTCAAGAGCTACCGGGCTTTCCCGACAGACAAGGAGTTCAAGCACTCCCTGGTGACGACCGACCTCTACAACTTCCGTCGACGCTCGTACTTCCTCCGGCTGCTCGAGAACCACAACCGCAAGGAGCACGTCACGGTCGAGGACTACACGATCGAGCACATCCTCCCGCAGAACGAGGACCTGCCGACGGGGTGGCGGATCGCTCTCGGCGAGGACTGGGCCGACGTGCAGCAGCGCTACCTGCACACACTTGGCAACCTGACACTCACGGGCTACAACTCGGAGTACTCGGACCACCCCTTCGCCAAGAAGCGCGACATGGAGGGCGGCTTCAAGGACAGTCCTCTCCGGCTCAACAAGGGTCTCGGACAACTCGAGGCATGGACGCCCACTGAGATTGAGAAGCGGGCAGAGCGCCTGGCCGACGATGCACTGGAGATCTGGCCACGACCTTCGCTGCCCGAGCACGTGAGCGCCGAGTTCCAGGTGCAACGAGCCGCCTCGGATTTCTCCATCGAGGACCACCCCCACCTGCTACCAGCCGCCCGCCGAGAGCTGTTCAACAAGTTCAGCGCCGAGACGCTGGCTCTCGACCCGGGGATCACGCGACAGTTCTTGAAGCTCTACGTCGCCTTCAAAGCGGAGACCAACTTTGTGGACGTCGTCCCGCAGAAGGCGCGGATGCGACTCAGCCTAAACATTCCCCTCGAGGCGCTGCGCGACGAGCGCGGGCTCGCCTGGGACGTCAGCGACAAAGGCCATTGGGGCAACGGGCCGACCGAGGTCGGACTGGACGAGACGTCGGACTTCGCATATGTCATGGGCCTGGTGCGGCAGGCGCTGGAGTACCAGATGGGCGGCGACTGAGCGGAGTTGCGCGAGCGTCCGAATCTCAGCGCTCGCTCATAGCCGCGATGCGGGCGAACACTGCCATCGACCCAGGTGGCGCATGATAGGCCAACCGGGGCCCTACCAAGAGTAGGAGTGCGGAGGATCAATCCACACCGCCGTCAAGAGCGTCATCGGTGCGTGGTGCGGCACGATCGTTGTCACGAGCGACACGGTCTTCCCACGAGTCACCTAGTTCCAGTCCCACGCCATTGGCGCCCATGTAGAGCATGTTGCGCGAACGCTTGTCCGGGTCGACGTCCGCCCACTGATTGAGCGATTCCCGTTGGTACAGGGCGGCGAGCTGCTCCTCGAGTGCCGCCCCGGTCGCTTCGAGTTGGCTCAGGTCTACGGCGTCGCCAAGTGACGCGCCGACTTCCACGAGACCGCTCGGCAACCACAACCACGCGTCGAGGCTGGGTAGTTCCCAGCGGCTGAACTCTCCACGTTGCTCGCGAGTGGATCCAGCGACCGCCCGCACGAGCGGCTGATAGTGCAACGCGATGAGAGCCGTTCTTGCAATCTCATCCCGTGTGCGTTGTCGTGGCGGGTCCTCGAGCCGGCAGCGCCAAACCGGTACGCCGCTGGAGCCTCCTTCGACGTCGAAGTAGGACATGGATGCCACTGCCATGGTGGCCCCCACGCCTGTAATCACGGGGAGTTTCTTGGCTTGAATCTTGGCCTTATCGAGAGCTTTCTGGTCCTTTTCGTTTGTACGCCCCTTGGCTTCAACAGCGACCGAGGGCGTGTTGAACAAGGGGTGCACGCCGAGGAAGTCTGGCCTGCTTGCTTTGGTTTTCTTGCCGAGGGCTTCGAGTACTCGGTCCAGATGGACTAGTGAGGGGACGTTGAGCATTTCGTCGCACGCAACCTGCGCCATTGTCATGCCGTGGAAGTAACTGACAGCGCCCTTCTCGCTGCCGTCGAGGCGGTCGTATCCATCGCTGCGGCACCACCGGTTCGCCTGGACCTGCAGGTTGGCCTCGACCAGCTTTGCTCGCCAGCACAGCTCGAGCATCGACCGCTTCCCGACTGACGGTGCTGTGGGTGATACACCCACCGTTGCGGCAGCCCACAGAAGCTTGGCGAGGGGTACGTCCATCTTGTGTGAGGTCGCTACGCGCGGACCGAACTTCTTCGTAGTGACGCTGATCAGGGGCACCACGCTTTCCTAGCCCGACCGCCTATGTTTGCGACGAAGACTCGCCGGGCGCTCTGGCCAGCCGCAGGGTCGCTATTCGCCTACTTGGAGTAGTGCTGCCGGTCGTCCCGTCGACATCACTGTCGCAGTCATGGCTTGACACCCCTTCGGGTGCGTCCCTATTTGACGCGCATTCGGATAACAAGCCGTCGCATCCAAGCCTAGGTACGGAGAGCCATCGCGCGAGCTGCCACACATGGCTACGCACCGCGCCCGGGTCTAGCCGCATGACCGCCCGTAGCCGAGAGCTTCGAGCGATCACCCTGTCGCAAGATGTTCATATATTGCGCATGTGCACGTGCCGACCCAGTTCCTAGAAATGCTTGAACTTGCTAATCCACACGGAAGGGGATTCGTTGGACGGCAGCAGATGGTGATCGAAGGAAACGACAGCGCGTTTATCGAAGTCGAGCAGCGAGACCTAGCTCAGGTTGATCAAGTGTCTTTCGTGTGGCGGCGCGCCCACCGGCCCATTCCGCGAGAGGCGGATCGCGTACTGCGCCGCGTCAGTGGGCGAGCCGTACCCAGCGCATGAGTCCGGGCAGCCATCCTGCGTCAGCGGCGAGCTGGTTCGAGGATCCGACCTACCGATTGGACGCAAGCGGCCGGGCAGTGCTGTAGGCGGTGGACTCCCTATCCAGCGAGGAGCTGCTCTCGATCTGCCGTCGGGATGCCCGACACCGCCTGGAGTCAGGCAGGCTGGTTCGCTTCCGGGATCAAGTTGCGCACGCTCGCCACGACACGTACATGGCGCAGGCCCGATTGGAGGTCGCCGTGCTGGACATCCCTGACCACGAGCTGCGCCGCGTTGCTGTCGACCTGTTGAATGGCGGCTGGCATCACAGCCCGGACGAACTCATCCGAACTGCTAGAGACCTGCTAGCTGCAAATCCACTCGGGTCTTTCGATGAGCTCTGAGCCCGAACCAGTCATCGAGCCTCCCTCGGAGTCGGCTTGGCTCGTCGATCTCACAGCGGAGCAACTCGAGATCCCTGACGGCCACACCGAGATGCGCCGCCTCTTCCGGCTGCTGGACCGGATCACCCGCACCGAGGTGGTGAACGCCCTTGCCAACAGCGATTCAACTCATTCCGACGGCCGCGCGACCGTGGAACTGACCCTCGACGGGCAAGCACGACTGATTCGCGGACGATTCACCTATGCGGGGCCCACCGGGCAGGTGCATGACCACGATCTGACCGGCGTGCGGGTGATGCCAAGCGGGGCCATCTGGATCTCCGCGGCCCAGCCTGCGCTGACGGGATGGCATCTCGAGGCGGCCAACACCGCTCTACAGGACTGGCTCATCGCTGCCATGGGCGAGGAACTCGACGGTCTTCTCTGGGCGTGCTGCGAGTACGGCGATGCCGTCGCCGCCCTCGCTCATCATCTCGACCCGAACATTCCGCCAATGCTCAAGCGCCTCGTTGTCGTCGACATTGAAACGGAGGCGCGTCACAACGCCGCCGAGCTCGCCGCCCTCCTATTCACGGAGGTCGGGAGTCTGCGGCGTGTGGTGGCTACCTCCATCGCTAGCAGCTGGGAAGGAACGCTCGCCGAACTCCTGGCCACGACCGACGACATCCTGACACCGGCGGCCGACGACTCCCGCGAAGGGCCATGACCTCGACATCGAAGTCACTAGTAAGCGGCTCGAGGCCTCACTCGCCGGCCGAAGCGCGCCCGAACCCGGCCCCAAGTTGGGGCACGGATTCACGCGTTGAGGACCGATGCATCGTGCTGCGCCAGCCGTGCGACGGTCGCCACGTTCACGCCGCTGGCCAACGCCTTCCGCGGGGACAGGCCGCCGAGGTCGGGATGCTCGTTGACGATCCAGGTGCCCGCCAGCCACCCATCGAGCCCACGCAGGGCTGCGAGCACAGGCCCTAGTCGCTCATGTACCGGACCCCTCCACCGTGAACTGCCAAGCCGGATAAAGCCACTCCCCCGAGCCAGTGCGCATGGCCAGCAGGGTTCTCTCCTCACGGCGCGCCGCGAGGGCCTCCTCGTCCACGCCCAGCCGATCGGCCGCACCACTCGAGTCGTAGAACGGACCGATCCGCTCGTACATCGGGTGCCAACTGCCCGTCGAGTTCTCACCTGCTTCTGGACGATGGTCTTGAGGCGGCTGCGTCACGCCGCAAGCGTGCACCATTGGGCCGACAACGGAGCGATCGCTCCGCCAGTCAACGCCCGGGCACCTCGAGGAGGCGGCCCGACTCGAGCTGTGGTGACGGGCTGCGGTAGCCCAGCGCCTCGACCCCACCTAGTCCGATGAGCAAATGGGGAGGGACGCTGCGGCGTCCCTCCCCATCATTCAAGCCCGTAGCGCGGCGAGTACGTCCGTTAGTGCATCTCGGACCCGCTGCTGGGTGCCCCGGCCGCTGACGATGAGCTTATCGAGGTTCTGTCTTGCGAGGTTGGCGTACTTGCCGACCTCGTCGAGTTCACCGATGCTCGTGAGAGCCGCGGTGATGCGAGCCTCGACGACGGACAGGTCGACCGTGGTGTCGGCGGTGTTTCGGCGCGCCAGAAGCGCCACCTGTTCGCGAAGCACCAGGTAGCTCCACGACGTGACTTCCCCACCGTCCTCCGCACTGACGACGTACGCAGTGGTGTCGAGACGACAGAGCGATGCTTGCCCGGGCACCTCGGCCCGGGTAGGCACGACGATGAGAACACCGTCCGCCTCGCGCGTAGCGCATGCGTTAGCCGCTTCCTGGCGGAGCGCCTTGACCGACATCGGCCGGCTTCGGCTCTTTGCCTCAAGCGCGATGCGGACCCTTCGCCCAGGACCGGACACGAGCTCAGACAACGTGGCCACCCCGTCGCCGGTGCGCCTGCCGTTCACGCCAGCTTGGTTGCCGGTCTCCTCGAAGAGGTCCCCCGCCGCAGTGACGACCTCGTTGCAGAGCGCCATCAGATCGCGTTCGATGTCAGCGCCCACGGCTCGACTGCTCTTCGCTCCCGCGACCTTCGCGGCCTGGGCCGCCTCGACCAGAGCACGGACCTCGGTCAGCTGCGTACTCAGCTCGCGGCGAGCGCCATCCAGCTGGTTCAGCAGGTCCTGCCGCAGGCTGCGCAGTGGTCCCTCGCGGTCCAGGGAGAGCTCCTTCTGGATCGCTGCGGAGTGCTGGCCCAATGCCGCGGTCAGTTGCTGCAGGCCGCTGTCCTGGACCGACCGGGCCGCCTCCACGACGGCGCTTCGGACGCTGTCCGACTGCCCGGCAAGGGCAGCGTCGACCTGCTTCGGCAGGCCACCGAGGACGAGACGCGCGGTCTCTGCGATTCCCTGCTCTTGCTGCCTGACCCGGCCCATCGCTGTCTCGAGCTCATGAATGGCCGCGGTCGCCCGGGAGTCGATCAGATCCGCGAAGCCACTGAGCGTCCTGGCGATGGCGCCCGAGTCCACCGCCGAGCTCGAGAGGTTCAGCGCGACCAGGCCGATCGGCAGAGCCCTCCGAACGATGTCAGCGGCGACTTCCGGCCCGGCGTCATTCAGCTGTGCCCTAAGAAGACCGGCGGCCTCGGGGTGGGGCACGACGAGGTCGCGGATGTGGACGACGTCGCCGTCGACCCGGATCTCGGGCAGCCCTTTGGCAAGGTGAGTGAGGGTCATCGCTGACCCTCCGCGCTCCGGGTGTGAACGCCGGTGTACCGGCGGCCCGACCAGGCGCTGTCGCGGCCGTCCCCAGTCGACCCTTCGGGCGACCGCGATCGATTGCTGCTCATGTGGAACTCCAAGAGGTGTTCCGCTGCGCTGAGGGCCGGATGCCCCCGCGTCAGCGGAGGCCACAGGTGGCCCACGAAGGACCGTGCACGCGACCGCGGCCCACGCAATGAGGTAGCGACGTATGCCCCCGGATCGGTTGGCACCACGTCGACCGCACGGCACGAGCGATCGCGCACGCCCGGGGCAGCAACTTTGGCTCTCGACCTAGACAGGCGCGGAATGAGGGCCCCGGCGGTGGTCACAAGCAGCCGGCAGCTGAGCGGCTGCGGGTCTCCCTAAGCGCCCGTTCATTCCCTTCGGAGCACTGACGCCGCCGTGCCACCGCTCAAGAGTCAGGCGTCGCCCGTGGCAGACGGTTGCGCTTGGAGCCGCGCCCCGGACGGTGCCCTCGCATGGACAACACCCCCTCCATCCAACGCCCGAGCGGCCTGCTCCCCTCATCCACCGACGGCATCGAAACCGACAGCCGCCATCCCCACGCTCCGGTCCCGGGGACGAAGTTCCGGTTCGCAGTCGGCTCCGAGGGCGCCGCCAGCACCGAACTCTCGCCCGCCGACCTGATCCGGGGCGTCTGGAAGGGACGGCTTCCTGCGGACGCCTACGAACTCGTCATCACGCCCGTCGAGGACTCCGACGAATACGACGCCTCCTGACGTTCTGCTCGATCAACGTCACCAGACGTGCCAATCAGCACAATCCTCACCCTCCTAGCAGAAAGAAGCCGCAATGACCGTGTTCCACAAGCCCACCGCACCTGATTTCTCGCTGCCCAGCGCGAGCTCCGGACTCATCAGCGACCGTCCCTTGCTGATGGCGGCCCGCAACTCCGGGCAGCAAAGCCGCAAGGCCCGCAACGACGTCGCCAACGAGTGCCACCGCGTCGCCGAGGACGTCTTCAAGCACACCGGCCGCGACATCCGCCACCTTATCCCGCCCGTCCCCGAGATCGTCCGGCTCCTCAAGACCGAGGCGGTCCGCCACAACAGCTTCGACTCCGAGACCGGCAAGAAGTTCACCAACGAGTACCTCACCCTGCGCCTGGCCCACGACGTCTACCTGTTCGTCTCCACCGGTAGCGGCAAGAAGCTCGACGAGGAACTCGCCCAGCCCTACCTCGACGAGCTCAACGAGAAGCTCAACGAGAAGCTCAAGACAATCCGGCCCGGACAGCTGGTCTTCCACCGGCTGGACCGGATCTTCCGGACCGACCTCCTCGTCGCAAACACCCTGCACATCTGCAAGCACCTCAAGATCACCATGATCGACGGTCTCGACGGCGTCCAGGCCGGCGACCTCGCGGCCATCATGGCGATGCTGAAGGCGCGGGACTCCTCCGAGGAGGCCGGGAAGATCCCGAAGAAGACGCGCGACGGTCAGCGCGACAACACCGACACCGACATGTCAGTCAACGGCATCGTGAAGTACGGCGTCGCCCAGGTCGCACCCGCCGGGATGATGGTCGTGCGGCGCCGCGCCAGCAACGGCGGACGCGGCAAGGCCGAGCTGCACTTCGACACCCCATCCGAGACCTACCCCACGCCCGACGAGGTGCTCTTCGGCCTGCCCGAGGTCTTCACCGACGTCCAGGTCCCCCGCAAGAAGCCGGGCAAGGACGGCCAGCCGCGGTTCAAGAACCGTAAGGTCCGCGTCGACCAGGTTGCCTTGGTCCGCTTCGCGCTGGCCAACCTTGGCCGCCCCGGTTGGGTCATCAGCGACGTCGGCCGCGCCCTCAGCGAACAGGGGTTCTCCACCCACCGCCTGCGGCTCGACAACACCCCCAGCACCACCTTCACTGCGGAGCTGGTGAAAGGCGAGTACGGCCGGGTGATGCGTCCGATCATCGAGCGTCTCGAGTTCTACCGCACCGGCGACCTCCACATTCGCTTCGGTGTCAAGGACGTCGAGGACCTGGTCATCACCGGCTGCTTCCCGCCCGACGGGCTGCGCTGGGCCAGTAAGGAGGACTTCGAGCGCATCGACGCCTTCCTCGAAGGCACCACCGGCGGCGGTCCCGCCACGCAGGGCCTCACCGGGGTGACCGTCAACACCGAGGCTGGCCCTGTCCCCCTGCGCTCGGCTCCGGCCAGCCGCAGGGCAAGCGGCCCGGCCTACGTCTTCCGTCCCGCCGAGGCCGGCATCAGCGGTGGCGTGAATCTCCCCGCGCTGCCGCACGAGGTGCTCGCCGACAGCATCGCCGAGGCGCTCGCGGAGCACGCCGACCAGCTCCTGATCCCGCTGGTCCAGCACGACCCTCCCGAGGTCGAGGCGCTGCGCCGCAAGCACTACGCCGCCGAACTCAAGGTCGAGCAGCTCGGGCTCACGGCCAGAACCTCCTCGCTCAGCTCACCCGCACCAACGACCAGGGCCAGTCGCTGCTGACCGGCGCCGCCCTCGAGGCGGTGAACCGGCAGTACAACGAGCACGACTCCACGCAGGTCCAGCCTGCCCGCGACGCCGCGGCCCAGCTCAACGTCCAGCTCAACAACGCGATCACCGCCGCTCGTAGCACTAACGCGCCGCTGCACTCCACTCTGCTGCTGCGCATGGTCGAGAGCCTCCGAAACCCCGAGGACACGACCTACAACGACCTCTGGAAGGGCGCCATCACCATCGACACGATCACCCGCACGCCCATCCGGGTCCACGACACGGCCGGCTCCATCACCCACTGGCAGGGCACCATCCGTACATCGGGCGGCGGACAAGAGTTCAGCGCCCCCTTCCACGGCGAGTACCGCGACGGCGCAGCCGCCGAGCTCGACGCCAAGGTCGACCACACCATCGAGCAGCTCCTCGACGGCGTCCCGTTCGCTGCCATCCAGCAGACCAACGCCCGCGGTGTCCGTCTGGCGCTCGCCGAGCGGCTCGGATTCGACAGCCGCTACTTCGGCCTCCCAACCTGCCCGGACCCCCGGCTCGTCAGGATCGCCAGCCGTCTGGCCGTCGACCCTGACCGTAACGTCGATACCGTGGCCGTCGACCTCGGCGAGCCTGTAGACGTGGTCGCACGGGTCCTGGCTCAGCTCGCCTCCGGGCGGCCGACCTGGAAGCGCCTTGTCGAGTCAGAGGTCGAGATCGCGGCCTGAGGCAGCCGGACCCAGCCAAGCTCGCCGCGCGTCGCACCAGCGACGTGCGGCGGGCCTCATTTCGGCGTCTCTTCGGTCGGAGGAGGAAACGGACCAGCGAAGTACTCGAAGAACGCCGCGCGCTGGAGTACACCCAGCGCAAGCAGGTACGCCAGCGCCTCCCCCGAGATATTCAAACGACGGTCATTCCTCGGCGTGAACGAGCCGTCGGCTGGGGCGATAGCGACCATGCCCTCGATCCGGAGGAGGTCATCGATCTCCCAGAGACGCCGCATGACTCGCTGACCGGTGAGCCGGTCGGGCGAGGACGCGTCAGGACTTCCCATCACGGTTCTTCCTCCTGCCACCTTGAAACTCGTCGGTGTCCGCCGGGGTGCGGACCGTCGGCGGTCCGGACCTCGCCGAACCGCTCAGTGAGGCTACGAGCGGCGGCAAACGCGCCAGGCTTTCCGCGGCCGTAGCCGTGCGATCGTGGCTTCATCGCACCCGGCTGCCGGTATCCCGAACGGCGCAGCGGAGGAATGGATCAGTGTTGTCCTGACGAACACGCGCGCGGCGGGCGGGACTTCGGGACCTGCCGAGTCCGGGCGTCCCGCTCACGTGTTACTTCAACAGCAGAAGATCGAAGCCACGAGGGCGCCTCGCGAGCTCAGGAGCGCCGGCCTATTTGGGAGCAAACCATCTGCAACCACGACAACATCTCAGTCATTGGGGCAGCGATGACGGCGTCCTCGAATCTCGCATCGGCCGCCGAGGGTTGCGCGCCCGCGCGCTATCCCGTTGCCTCCAGGTACATCTTGCGGGCGTCTTGGAGCTCCTTCCAGTGCGCTTCCAGCCCAGGAAGCGTGGGTGCGACGCCCAAGGTCGGCAGGGGCTGGGAGTGTCCAGAGATGTAGCGACACGCGTCCTCGAAGATGCGGGTCACGACCTCCGACGCGGCAGGGAGCGCGCCAGCCTTGATGCTCGCGAGGGTGGTCATCCGGATGTTCGGCTGATACCGCTGGGAGACGCCGGCGAGCAGCTCGATCTCCGTGAAGACCTCGCACCACGCCCTGATCCAGTCGTAGCCTTCACGAACCAAAGCAGCGCGGGCTTCGCCGTCGACCGCCCGCGCGGCCTCGATGGTCTTGTTGATATTGGTCTTGAGGTTGCCGAGTGAGTCCCAGCGTGGCCCAGAGGCCCGCGTTACCTGACCCTTGCCCTCGTCGTCAGTGATCTGGAAGTACGTGCAGCGCTTCGACGTCTCGAACAGCGACAGCAGGGTCGCCGCGAAGAAGATGTCATGCGTGAAGACGATGACCTGGTTGCCGTCAGCGAGGCTCGCGATCCGTCTCGCGACCTCGTTGATTCGACGGTGGTCGAGGCTGGAGACCGGATCATCGAAGATGACGGGTGCCGTGATGCCTGCAAGCCGCGCCTCGGCGAGGAAGTCGGCAAGCGCCAAGACCTTTTGCTCTCCTTCGGAGAGAATCTTGGACGGCTTGTGCCGTCCGCCAAGGGTCTTGCGTCGGTGAGCACGACCTTGGCGGCCGACGAACTCGACCCTGAGCTCCGGCGCGCGGAGGGCCTTGCACTCCTCCGTGAACAGCACCTCGAAGTTCTGGTTGACGAGTTGGTCGCTGGCGGCCTTGGCGAGTTCCGTGACCGAGCGCCCCAAGGCGGCGAACTTCCCGCCGAGAACCCGAAGTCGATCGGCTTCCTTCGCGCGTTCGACCTGCGCCTGAATCGTCGGCCAGGACTTGCCCAACTCCCCGGCGGCGATCAACTCAGCCAGCTCGTTCTTCTTCTCTTTGAGGGCGTCGGATCGGTTCTCAGACTGCATCCTCAGGTCAGCGACCTCCTCGGCGAGGAGCGCGAGGGACGCATTCAGGGCAGCCCGGACGGTGGGCACGCCCTCGACAACGGATTCGTCGAGCGGCGCTCCCGCTCCTATCGCGGCTCTAACCGATGCGACTGCCTCATGGATCGCCGAGACATTGGCGTAGGCCGGCGGCTTCTCCTGCTGGTCCTGGTGCTCAACCAGGAAGGTCGTTACGTCGGGCACGGCGACGGCGAGGATCGGACCGGTGAGGGTGCTGATGCCGTCCTCAACCTCTGCGATGTCCGAGCTGATCTTGTCCGTCAGATACTCGCTGTACTTGGCGACCAGCGCCTTGGCTGGGTCAGACAGTTGCTGACGGCAGTAGAGACACCTGCCCGAGTCATGAACACCCAGGGCGTCGAGGTGCGCGCGATACCCCTCGCCCGCTGTCACGAACGCATCCCACGTCTCCTCGGGGTCTGTCGGAAGGTCCGCGGCCGCGAAGAGCTCCGTTCGGAACGTGCGGTAGTCCCGCTGCAACTCAGCCAATCGCACATACAGCGAGTTGAGCTTCTCCACATCCAGCGCTTCGAGCGTTGCGGCAGCCTTGCTTGCCTGAGTCTGCACTCGCTCACCCCGCACGCGCTCGGCGATCTGCGCCGTGAGGGTGTCCGCTTCGAGCGCAGCAACCGCGCGCCGCAGGACGCCTATCCGCTGGTCCACGTCGGACCCACGGTCCGCCCGGGCGTCGAGCGCCGCGAGATCGGTTGAGGCGCCGAGCGTCTCCACGAGGGGGTAGATGGTTGACTCTCTCGGAAAACGGCTCAGGAGAGTCGTTGAGCCCGCTGCGAGCTCCCGAATCGCTTCGTCGATCCGATCGTGGACGCCCTTCAACGCGGTGTTCACATGGTTGAACAACGAGAGAACCGTCGGCACGTAGACGTACTCCAGGTCGTCGTCGACGTGGAAGTTCACCGCGGGGCTGTCGAAGATCGACATACGCGTGAACGGGGCGACTCCCTGCTCACCCGCCCACTCCAAGATCTTCGCGTCGGGACCGAGGGCGTACTCGACCTTGGCGGTCTGAGCGATCTCTTCTTCGACGGCGACGTTCCCGAGGATCGTGTCAGCGGTGCGGCTGCCAGCCAGCGCTTTGAATATCCGCGAGTAGCCCGTCTTGCCGGTGCCGTTCTCGCCGAACAGGATCGTGATGCCAGCGTGTGGCTCGATGACCGAACCGGGGACGATCGCGTTGACCCCGGTGACCTCCGAAAGCCTCGTCAGGACCAGCGGAAGCTCGGCGTCGTCTTCCGCAAGGTCGACCGCCAGCGGCGTCTCGGTGGGAAGCGTGCGGTCGTCGATTCCCTTTTCCTGGCGGAACAGGGAGTAGATCGCGTCGAGGTCATCCCCCGACAACGCACGTCCGGAGCCGAGGACGCGTCGAACGGTCGCCCGCACCCATTCGTCTTGCTCGTTCGCCCACGCCGCGAGCACCTCACGGGGGTCGGGTTCGGCGGCCCGCTGCGCATCTTCCACCGCTGCCGTCTCATCAGACATGTCTGACTTCCTACGCCGTGACGAGCGACATCAGCTCGGCAAAGTCGGTCACCACGTCGTACTTGACGTCCTGACTGGCCCCTTGGTCCAGCGACGCGAAGAAGCGCCGCGCGCACTCGATCTTGGCCTCCTCCGCCCCCTTGAGTTGCAGGGTGGAGAGCGAGCCTTTGGTTTCGGCGACGAAGTAGACGTGCTTGACAGACCCCTCCTTGAAGGCGATCGCCCAGTCAGGGTTGTAGTCGCCTACAGGCGTCGGAATGAAGAAGCCTCGGGGTAGCTTGGCATAGACCGCGACCTCATCGGCCTTGTCGAGGTCACTGACGAAGGCCCGCTCGACCTTGGAGTCGGTCACCACGTAGTCGTAGATGTGGTTCTTGAGTTTGTCGCCGGCCTTGGTCAGGTCCTGAGCCGTCTGGTTCTCGGTAAAGATGGCAGAGTCGAAACGGTCGTCGAGAGCGTCGTAGGTGAGGTGCTCGACAATCACTGTGGCCTTCTGCTCGTTGATGATGCGAGCCGCCTCGGTGATGAACTGCTCAGGATTGAGCTTGAACTTGGCGAAGGTCCCGGATTGCACGCCCCGGAGGATCGCAGAGGCGGTCCGGCGGGTGAGTTGGGTCTTCTCGGTGATCTCGCCGAGAAGGTCGTATGCGACCTGCGACCCTGCCGAGACTGTCTCGGTATGCGTCTTCGAGGCGGAAACGTCAAAGCCCGCGCCCAGGGCGAGGTCGCCCGCGTCCAGCGCGTCCTTCTGCTCGCCCGAGCGGACGACGTACTGGAGCGCGGCTACCGTCAGGTGTTTGTCGAGAGCGGCGATGCACTTCTTCACGAGCTCGGCGGAGTCGAACTCGACCTGGTACACGGCCTTGTGGTTGATGCGGCTCCAGAGTTCCTGGAATTCCTTCTTGGCGAAGTTCTTCTCGTTGAGTGGAATCTTCTTCGGCTTGCGGTCATCGGTCGGCTTGGGCAGGTCGAGGTAGAGCGAGTCGATCAAGGGCCAGCAGTAATCGATGACGGGCTTGAGAACCTCCGATGTCGGCTCGGCGAGGGTGCCGGCCGCCTTGTCGTCGATGTACTGCTGAGAGACCAGGCCCTCGTCGTCGATGTAGTCGTTCTTGATGAGGTAGGCGTAGATCGCCTTGGCGAGCTTCTCCTCGACCTGGGTCGGTCCGTCGGGCGTCTCGATGGTCTTGCCCTTGAAGAAGCCCTCACTCGCCTGGCGCGGGCGAGCCGAGAGGGTCGCAGCGATTTCGTTCTGAAGGCCGGTGACGAACTCGTCGTAGGACTCGTCGCACACGACGGTTAGCTGGTTGATCTCGTGGACGGTGATGGGGTTGTCCATGCGTTCGCCGCTCTGATCCACTGAGAGACGAAGGCCACGGCCGATCTCCTGTCGGCGAGACACAGTATTGTCGCTCCGCTTCAACATGCCCATGACGAAGACGTTGGGGTTATCCCACCCCTCGCGTAGCGCTGAGTGCGAGAACAGGAAGCGCAACTTCGTGCCGAAGGAGAGCAAGCTCTCCTTGTCCCTGAGGATCAGGTCGTAGTCACTGGCGTTCTTCGCTGACGTTCCCTCGTCCTTAGAGCTCGTCGTCTCGGGGTCGACCTGATGCCCGGTCTTCTTGTCGATGGAGAAGTAGCCGCCGTGCACTTCTCGGACTTTGTCCCGACACAGGTAGTCCTGGAAGGCCTTGGTCCCGGCGTCGAGTTCGAGTTCGCCAAGCACCTCGTCGACGGCTGCGGCGTACTCCTCCTCGAAGATGCGTGCGTACTCTCCCAAGGTGTCCTCACGGCTGTAGTCGCGGTACTTCACCACCTCGTCGATGAAGAACAGCGAGAGCACCTTGACTCCTTGGGCGTGGAGGGCGCGCTCCTTATCGATGTGTGAGCGGATGACTTCTCGGATCTGGATGCGGCGCTTCATTTGCTCCGTGACGTCCTTGTCGCACAGGTCACCAGCGCTGATGACGTCGCCGTTGCTGAGCTCGATCGTGTCCGTGTTGGCGTTGATCGCCGTGATGAACAGGCCCTTGTATGCCTCGATGCGACCGGAGACGTCGTGAAGGTTGGCGCCGTGGTCGAGGCGCTTCAGGACTCGCTTGATGGGGCCGCCCTTCGTCTGCACCTCGATCTCCACCCGCGCCTTGGGCTTAGCACCCTTGGCGATCTCGATTGCGTCGAGGTAGAGGTACGCAGAAGAGCCAGCGAGTCCTCGGACGTTGATGCCTCGTACCGCGATCTTCTTCACGAGCTTCTGGTTGTACGCGTCGACGGCGTCGAGGCGGTGGACCTTGTTGTACTCGTGGTGCGGCTTGTGCGTCGCGGAGTAGCGAAGCACCGCCAATGCCTTGAAGTTGGAAAGTGACTGCAACGAAGTCGATGCCTTCTTCGCCTTGCCGTTGCTGACGTTGAACTCCTCGCCGAACCGCTGTGGCTCGTCAATGATCAGGATCGGCCGGTTGGCTGCGATGACATTGATCGGCTTGCGCGACTGGAAGTCGTCGAGCACTTCGTAGATTCGCCGGTTGTCCTTGCCTGATGAGTTGAAGGCCTGAATGTTGATGATCATGACCTGGACACCTGCGTCGGAGCTGAACCGTTCCAGTTCGTGAAGCTGGGACGAGTTGTAGACGAAAGCCCTGGACTTCGTCCCGTACTCCTGCTGGAAGTGTTCGGCCGTGACGTCGAAGGACTTCTTCACGCCCTCGCGGATCGCGACGGAGGGCACCACGACGATGAACTTGCTCCAGCCGTAGCGCTTGTTCAGCTCCATCATCGTCTTGATGTAGACGTAAGTCTTTCCGGTCCCCGTCTCCATCTCGATCGAGAGGTTGGGAGCACCGGGGGCTGCTGCACTCGTGGCCAGAGCCATCGATGGTTCTAGGTTTCGGATCTTCTGGACCTGTTGGATGTTCTCCAGCAACTGCTTGGGGCTCAGAGCAATCTCGGCATTTCGCAAGCCGTAGTCAGCAAACAGGGTCTGGTCCGCGCCCGCGCTGGGTGTCGCCTTGCCAGGGTCAACGCGGTATGAGACGCCACCCTGATTTGGCTGGCCGCCGAACACCTCGACAATGGCCTCGACGGCGTCGGTCTGATACTGCTGAACCTTGAACTGTAGCTTCACAGGTTCAGATCGCCTTCACATCAGTGGCAGGCGACAGCTCGCGGAAGACCTGCTCTACGTTGATGCGAGCATCGTCCGACGCGAACGCCGAGTCGAGGAACACCGCACGGAGTGGCTGACGCTTTGCGATAGCCCGCACGAGCGCGTCGGTAATCTTGTTGCTGAAGCACGCGATGAGGGCGTCCTCCTCGACCGCGTAGACCTCGATGCCCTCGATCGTCTCCACAGCGATCGGCATGGCCAGTTCAAGACCCCAATCCAGCAACACCTGGAACAGCAGGTCCTCGCCGGACCGGCCTGGCTTCACGCTGTCTTCGAGACCGTCAAGCATGGCTTGGTCGGTTTCATCAGGGGTGCGAAGCACGTCTGCCAGGTTCGATGTGTCGATTCGGAAGCTTCGGAAACCGACGTCGAGAGTCGCTGCCTTCTCGCTGACCTTCGCCCCCGCCAGCCGGAGGCGTTCCTTGCCGATCTCCGCCACGGTTGCAGGCTTGCACTGGGCAGTCAGGGACTTGATGGCATTGGTTGTGATCTGCTTCGCGGCACCCTTGGCGGTCTTGACCGACTCGTTGAGGTCCTCGGCCACCTGCATCCCAATGAAGGACGCTTCCGATCCCGTGGCGAGATTGAGTTCCCAGACGGCGTGGAGAGCGGAACCGGAGCCGGCAAACATGTCGAGGATGATGTCGCCGGTGCCCACTCCGAGTGCCTGGTAGATGTCGCGCAGCAGGAGTTCATCCTTGGGATTCGTGAACACCTTCTCGCCGAACAGCGTCGCCAGACGCTTCGACGCGGCGCGTCCGTCCACGTACCGAATGCTGGTCAGGCTCTGGTATTCAGTGTTGCGGAGGTACGTCTTCAGGTTGGGAACGGTGGTGTGGTCCGGGCCGAAGTGGATGCGGTTCTCCGCAATGCGTTGCTTCATAGAGTCCTCAGGGAAGACCCAGCCGCGTGCCGGTGCCTTGCACGGCTCCCCCGTAGTTGGGTGAAGGACCTCGTACACATATTGGCCGTCGTTCGGCCCCGAGATGTTGTCGGCGAAGTAGATGCCCCGCTCGTCCATCCGGTTGTAGTGCTTGCTTGCGTAGACGGGGTCCGAGGGGGCAAATCCCTTGTACCAATCCTTGGCAGCCTCGTGAATCGCGGCCCAATCCTCGCCGAACTGCTTCTTGAATCCATCGAAGGCGGCGTAGATGCGGTCCAGCCCCCCCTTCTTCTCTGTCCATTCACCGGGGTTGGCGGTCTTGTTCTTCACGAAGAAGACGATGTACTCGTGCTGCATCGAAATGTATCGTTGGTCGCTTCTACTGCTGTTCTTTAGTGCGATCTCCCCGACGTACGAATCGGTCCCGAGCACCTCCGAGCCCAGGTTCACGAGGTTCGCATGCTCGTTCTCGTCGATGGACACGATCAACACGCCATCGTCGGCCAACAGGTTCCTCGCGAGCTTCAAACGCGGGTACATCATGGTGAGCCAGTTGGAGTGGTAGCGGCCGTTCGCCTTGGGATTAGAGACGAGAGGAACCCCTTCTTCGCTTACCTGGCCCGATGCCTTGAGTTCCTCGTCCTTCGTCGAGGCGAAGGAGTCGGCGTACACGAAGTCGTTGCCCGTGTTGTAGGGCGGGTCGATGTAGATGACCTTGATCTTCCCCAGGTAGGACTCTTGGAGAAGTTTCAGGGCTTCGAGGTTGTCGCCTTCGATGAATAGGTTCTTGGTGCTCTGGAAATCCTCGGACTCCTCCCTCAGGGGGCGCAGCGTCTTGGCAAGGGGCTGGTTCGCCGCCGCAGCCGCCTTCGCCTTGCCGGGCCAGTCGAGCTGGTAACGCTCCTGGAGCCCCTCGACGATGTCGTCCGAAAGCTCCTGACGCAAAAGATCGAAGTTGATCGCTCGCTTGGGGTTACCTTCATCATCGAGCACCTCGGTGACGACGGAAGGGAAGAGCCCAGCGATCGCGTCGATGTTGCGGCCGGTCAGGTCTGGGGACGTCATCGTCAGCTTTTCCACGTTCTTCCTTCGTCTTTCACTTCAGCGCCGAGAGCTCGGCCTGCTTCGTCTTCAGGGCACGCCGCAGCTCGACCTTGCGGTTGAGTTGCGGCTCGGTGCGGAGTTTCCGCTCAAGTGATGCGACCTCACGTTCGAGCCGGCGCACGGTATCCAGTCTGGCGGCCACATCCGACACTTCTTCCCCCGGGTGCACGGCGACCGACGTGAGCGGCGCCAGCAACGCCCCGTACAGGGCAGCGAGGTTGATGGCCGTCGGCAGCGGTTCCCTCGTGGAGTCCGTGGGAATCCAGCCTGTTGAGTAGTAGGCGCCGAGCTTGGAGTTCGCCCCGTCTACCTGTTTGGGTGTCGCCGTTGTCCGGATGCCCAGAGCGCCGACGATCTCGAAGATGATCGGCTGCTTGATGGCCTTGTCGATGGCGACTGTCACGACCTCGCTGACATCTGTGCCCTTGGCGTCGAGGACGAACACCTGGATCTCGGGCACTGAGTCACTGCCGGGCAGGTTGATCGTGGCCGGTGCGAGCTTGTAGGCCCAGGTGATGCGCTCGACCTCTGCGACGAACCTGTCTTTGGTGGACGACGAGACCACGCCTTTCTCGTAGAACTTGATCTTCGGGACCGGTCTGCCGAACTTCGCGCCATCGGGCCAGCGGTACAGGACGTCCGTCATGCGTGATCTTCGGCAGGGTCGACCACGGCGATGAAGGCGGTGAGCTCGAAGTCGTCGATGCCAGCGATCGACTGAGTCAGAGCCGTCGTCGGCCCCGATGTGAAGAGGCTGTCGATGTCGCGCTCGTCGGTGACGTCGATCATCGTGCGGATCGCGCTGGTGAGCAGCTCGGAGTACTTGCCCATCTCGGCGCCTTCGCTGGTTGCGTCATTGAAGATGCGGGTGACTTCGCTGACGGGCGCGTCGTACGGGCGGCACCCCGCTCGCAGCAAGTCGAGAAGGTGCTTGGCCTCGGTGTGGTCGGCGATCACGTTGCCGTCGGTGTCGAGGTAGACGAGGTAGTGCGGATGGAGGCGGTTTCCGCGGTTGATGTGCTCATCTGCATTGATGTTGTGGAGAGCGAAGATCACTCCTGGACGGAGCCCCTTGGCCGGGTCTGCTGGCACAACGGCATGAAGTCCCTTCGGCGCTGTCGCCACGGCTTCGTTGTCCTTCATGTAGCCGAGGAGATCCATCCGGAAGTCGTTGAGCCCGAGATCAGTGATTGAGACGCCCGTCCGCACGTCTTCGAGTTCAATGACCTCATCCTGGAGCTTTCGCAGTTGCTCCTTGCGGAAGGCCGCCTCGCTCCCTTCGAGGGTGAGCACGTTGTCGTCGGCGGTGCCGGCAAGGTCGGCAATCACCATGCGGTTCTCGACGCGTTCCTTGAGGTTGATGTACTCGTCGAGGCTGATGTCGGGCCAAAAGTTCACCATCTGGATCTGGCTGTTCGTTGACCCGATGCGGTCGATGCGACCGAAGCGCTGGATGATCCGTACGGGATTCCAGTGGATGTCGTAGTTGACTAGGTAGTCGCCGTCCTGGAGGTTCTGGCCCTCGCTGATGACGTCGGTACCGATGAGCACGTCCAGTTCAGCTGTCTCCTTGGGCATGGTCAGGTGACGCTGCTTGGACCTGGGCGAGAAGAGCGTCAGCACCTGCTGGAAGTCGTAGCCCGTGCCAAGTGTCGTCATGGCAGCGTGACTGCCACCGGTGACGATGGCGCTCGCGAGGCCGTGCTGCTCGAAGGCTGGCGCGAGCTCGCGGTAGAGGTAGTTCGCGGTGTCGGCGAACGCGGAGAAGACCAGCGACTTCTTGTTACCGGGGTTGATCGGATGAGCGACCTTGGCGAGCAAGATGCGCTTGAGCTCCTGGAGCTTCAGGTCGCGGTCAGGGGTGATCTTGCGCATCTCGTCCAGCAGTTCGCGCAGGGTCTCGCGGTCGTTCCAAAGGTCGCGCTGCCAGGACTCGATGTCGACATCGGCGAGGTCGACCTTGATCTTCGTCCCGATGGAGAGGGCCTCGACGTTGGCGTCATCTGCGTCATCGACGTCGAAGTCGATTTCATCGAGGTCGATGTCGAGTTCGGACATGGCGCCGGAGTGCTTCTCCAAACGGGTCAAGGTCTGGTTGACGGCGCTCTCGATCTTGTCGAGCGTGATCCGGAAGGCCTCGACTGAGCTCTCGAGCCGTTTGAGCAGGTTGACCGTCATGAGCTTCTTGAGTCCCTGCTCGCGGCCGAACTGGCCGAGATTGTCTCGGGCGGTGCCGCCCTTGACGTTGTAGAGGTCCTCGTACTTCTCCCGGCGGCTCGGGAACACGTAAGCCAAAGGGGTGTAAACGGCGAGCGTGAGCACCTGAAGCTGCTCGAAGATCTCGTTGGAGCTCGGCACGTTCGGGAGGTCCGATAACGGCATCCGCACCGACTGCGGAGGGAGACGCTCGGGGAAGGCGCCGATCTCCGAGGTGTCGTAGAACGCTTGGATGTGCTTCCGTGACCGGGCGATTGTGACTGAGTCGAGCAGTTCGAAGAAGTCGAAGTCGAGCATCTTCAAGATGCGATCGGTCGTGCGCTCCTCAGGGTCGAGTTTGGACCACTCGTTGAAGACTTTCTGCGCATCCCGGAAGACCTTCTCAACACTGGTTGAGATGCTCAGGTGCTGGGAGAGGTTCTCCGACTCTCCTTCGTACGCAAGTTGCAGCTGGTTCTTCAGGTCGTTGAAGCGGTTGTTGACCGGGGTGGCGGAGAGCATCAGCACCTTGGTCTTGACGCCCTCCTTGATGACCTGGCGCATGAGCCGCTGGTAACGCGACTCCTTCTCCTCGGCGTAGTCCGCGTTGCGGAAGTTGTGGGACTCGTCAATGACGACCAGGTCGTAGTTGCCCCAGTTGATCCGGTCGAGCCGGAGGCCCATCGACTCCCCGCGCGTGCGCGAGAGATCGGTGTGGGCGAGCACGTCGTAGTTGAATCGGTCGCCGGCGAAGATGTTGGTAGTCAGGTTGGCGTTGTAGTTGGTCCAGTTCTCAGACAACTTCTTGGGCGCAAGCACGAGGACGGCCTTGTTGCGCAACTCGTAGTACTTGATGACGGCGAGGGCCGTGAACGTCTTACCCAGTCCCACGCTGTCGGCAAGGATGCAGCCGCTGTAGGTCTCCAGCTTGTTGATAATGCCGACGGCGGCGTCGCGCTGGAAGTTGTAGAGGCTCTGCCAAACCTTCGTGTCCTGGTAGCCGGTCCGGTCGTTGGGCAGCACATCCTCGCTGATGTCTTCGAGGAACTCGCTGAAGAGGTTGTAGAGAATGAGAAAGTAGATGCGTGCCGGCGAGTTCTCGGCGTACACGCTCGCAATGTGCTCGTGAACGGCGTCGGTCACATCCTCGAGCTGGTCGGGGTTGTGCCAGATCTGCTCGAAGAGGCTGAGGAACTGCGCCGCCATCGGGGCGTTGATCTTCTGGACCATGTTGGAGACGGCGTTGCCGGGCTCGTAGCCGAGGTCGGCCGTGGTGAAGCCCTGGAGCGGCATGTAGGCGGCGCGGTCGTCCACAACGGCGAACTGCTGCATCGGGTTGCCCGTGGCGTTCGAGCGGAATGTGACCTTGCGGCGCACCCAGTCGGCGCATTCGCGGGCGATGGCGCGCTGGGTGAGTTTGTTGCGTAGCCGGATCTCGAACTCGGAGCCGTACAGGCTCGACTCCGTGCGCCCGGCAGCCGGGATGAAGAACTCGCGCCGCTCCTTGCGGAGCTTGTCGGTCACCCTCGTCGTCACGAAGGACGGGGCAGTGAACATGAACTCCAGCTCCCCGACCTGTTCCAACTCTTTGCGGAGGGCCTCGAACGCGAAGATCGAGAAGGTCGAGGCAGCGATGCGCACCTTCGCGCCCGGCGTGATTTCGCTCTTGAAGTCGTCGCCCAGCAGGTCGTTCACGTTGTCGATGATCCTCAAGAGCCGACCGCCCCCTCATCCTCTTCAGCGGCCTCGTCGTCGCCGCGGACCCAGGAGTCCACCTCGGTGACTTTGAACTTCCACAGGCGTCCAACGCGGTGGGCGGGCATGTCCCTTGTGGCGATCCACGTGTAGATGCTGTCCTTGGTGACGCCGAGGTGCTCGGCGATCACATCGGCAGACACCCACGGTTCGGTCATGCCGGGAGGCTAGCCGAGGCGGTGCCGGTCTTTGCCGGTTTGAGCCGTTCTGACCGATCAAAGCGCAAAAGGAGTCAAAGCCCGAGGCGCCGAGCCATACCGAAGTTCACCAGTCAGGCAGCCGAGCGACTGTCCCGCGTCCACTCCACCGCCAGACCTACCCTCGCGTCGTTTCGCCGGCCTGGCAGGCGTGGCCGGTGGCCGCAAGGGATCTGTAACGACGCTCCAGCTTTCGCACAGGATTCGCACAACGGGCCGCCGATTCTCTGCCAAACGTGCGCCGATCACCGTCGCTGCTAAGTGAGAAACTGCAGGCCAGAGGCACTTTCGGTCTCCCGACGAGAGCGAGTTCAGGTGGTACTACGACACATGGCCGCGCCGACGCATCACTCTCGCGCTCGCCGTCAGTTGTGCCGGCTCCTGAGTGGCGCACAACTGGCACACAGGACACGTTCTCGTGTGCCAGTCAGCGCATCTTGCTCCTTCGACCGATCACTGTCGCACTGCCGGCTTAGTGGTCCCGACATGAAGAAACCGCAGGTCAGAGCGCTTAGAGCTGACTCTGGACGCCCGCAAGGACCTGCCGTGCCAGCACGGTCCGCTGGGCCTGGTTGGTGCACTCGTAGATCTGGGTGATCTCGGCAGGGGCGGACATGTAAGGAGGGTCCGGGAGGTTGTTCGAGCACCGATTGAACTCACGTCGCAGATGCGCTCAGCGCCACAACTAGCAGTTCCGGGTCCTCTGCCGCGAGGTAGCGAAGCAGGCTTGCGCACGTCACGTGTCGGCGGCGATTGAACTCGACGCGTTTGACCTTCCCCTCGTGAGCGAGTGCCGTGAGCCGCGCGTCGGACCAGCCGGTGAGCGCGAGCGCCTCTGGCCAGGAGTACAGGTCAGATCGCCGCACCCTCTCGGGACCTGCGCGAGCCACGAGAGCAAGGCGCACACTGTCCCGGGTGACCATCCGCCTGCCGTCGTGCGCCGGCTCATCGGCGTCCAGGATCCCGTCGCGGACCATCTGCTCGACGGTCGCCAACGTCGCTCCGAGCTCCTCCACCGCGACCGAGAACGGAATGGCCCGCGCGTGGAGGGCTGCCTGCGTTTGGTAGTGCGCGCGCACCCGCTGCGCTGTCTCGGTCGTCAGCACGTACTCCCGGTCGTTGATGCGCCGACGCTCATAGCCCTGGGCCAGCACGAACTGGTACACGGTGTGGTAGGTCGTGCCGAACTCCTCTGCGATGGACCGAATGCTGACGTGCGAGTCCTGCAGGGCCTTGATCGCTCGAACATCCGACAGGCGACTGCGACGTTCGGAGCCTCGCGCGCGCTCGGACCAGACCGTCGAGGGAATGCGGCCGTCCGCCATGCGGCGTCGAGCCTCCTGGACCGCGATCCCGAGGAGCTCGGCCACCTCGCCCGCGCCGACCAGCACGTCGTCACCGTCAGAGGGCAAGAGCAGCCAGCCGCGTTCGGCGAGCTCGGCGTCGATGCGCCGTCCCTCTAGTGCCAGGGCTGGCTGGTTGTTCGTCGTACACGAGACCATCGTCGGGATGTGCAAGCCGGCCGGAAGTGCCTCCGTCACCTCCTTCTGGATGCGTTTCGCGATCTTCTTCATCGGCCGGAGCTTGGGGTCGTCCAGGACGTAGTGGCGCCCGTGGACGTCGGCGCCTGCGGCGTGGCCGCCGAAGCGACGAGCGTGGGTGTCCTTGACCTCGAACCGGTCGAGGTCGGAGAGCACCGATCGACGCATGTCATGCGGGGCGAGGGAGAACGTCGCGTCGACTTCGTCCTGCTCCAGCTCTATCGCGACTTCCGCGGCCGCCGCCGAGAGCGCTGCTCGGAACGCCTGCTGTCCGCCGGCGTTGCGGCGTTTGAGGCCCGGCACGAGTCGGTCCGCGGTGCGGACCGACCCGTCGGTGTTGGTGTGGAACACCGCGATGGTGGTGCGGATCAGGTCCATGAGGGCCGAAGGCACGACAAGGACTCGATAGGAGTTGTGCGTCTTGAGCACCACGGTCTGGTCGGCGATGGTCACGTATCGCTCGCCCGGCTTGCGCGATCGCATCTTGCGCCCGCCCTGCTCCTTGACGAGCAGCACGCCCGGCTCACCCTCACCTCGGTCGATGATGCTGCCGACGCGAACACCGAAGGCCTCTCCGATTCGCAGCCCGAGGAGGCGCATCAGCCACAGCGCGAGCTGGTGGACGACGTGAAGTCGAGCCGCAACGTCAGCGCAGCGTCCGATCGAGACGGGTTCGTGCTTCGGCTTCCTCTCCCGGTCGCTGCGGTGCATGGGGAGGCTCTTGCGGTCCTGCGGCACGTTCACGCCGTAGTCGTCAGCGAAGAGGCAGACTTCATTGAAGATCCACATGGCGTCGCTGGCGACGTTCTGCGAGAGTGCACCGCCGGTTCTTGGACCTGTGCGAAGACCGTCCGGCCCATCGAGGACTTCCTCGCAGTACAGGTCGCCCACCTTGTAGAGGTGAGCGCCGGGGCCCGTGTGCCCGGCGGTGAGGATGCCGGCCTTCACTCGCCGCTTCAGCGTCGAGAGGGAGGCCATACCTGGCAGGGCGGCCGCCTCGAGGATGGTGACAAGCTGCTCAGGGTCGAGGCCCGTCGGTATCGGTACGGTCGGCGCCCTCTCAGCCCCGCGGATCAGGAACTCCTGCAGCTCCTTGACTCGGTCACGGACCATCGTCTCCATCACGAGCCTGCAGTCCTTGTGCTCCATCCAGTCGGCGATCCGCTTGATGTGCCTATCGACCGTGTCCTCCCGGCTGGGGCCGGCGAGCCCCATCTCGACATACCTCTCTTCCTTCCACCGGGAGGCGATGACGCGGAAGGAGGTCCCGCTGGCGACCCGGGCGCCGGTGCGGCCCTGAACCAGCAGGCCGGGCTCCGGCATGGGTAGGGCCTGGTCCGCGTGGAGCGCGCGCTTGCCAGCCTCGAGCCAGGCATCGGCGGCCGCCTCGTTGCGGAACAGCCAGGTCTGGCGCTTCGTCGACCCGCGCCTGGTCGGCAGGCTCACCCGCCACCCGGAGGGTGTCTGCCTCTTCGACCCCGTCAGGGGACGTCCATGCCGGGTCATGCCGCGCCACCTCGGCGCGCGATCACGTTGTTGAGGATCGCGATCATCCCGGCGCGCTCCTGGGAGATGGCCCTTTCGGCCGCGAGGCGTTCCTCCAGGCGGACGATGGTTTCGCGCAGGTGCTGGACCTTGCGTGACTCGCGGGAGGCCTTGACGGCGTTGGCGACGTCCTCGACTCGGCTCGGGTCGAGCAGGCCGGCGGCGACGAGGTCGGAGACGGGGATGCGCCAAGCCTTGCGCCCGGTGGAGTCCTGGACCCGGTTGGGAAAGCGCCCGGCGGTGTTCCATGCCTTGACGGTGTCGAGGTGCTTCCCGAGCAGGTCGGCGACCTCGAGGAGAGTGAGCAGCTGACGTGGGTTGAGAGGGCTGTTGCCTGGCCCGTGCATAGGAGTGGTCATGCGCGGCACCGTTCGGTGGCCGTCGATACGCGCAACCGCCTCGAGCGCGGAGGTTCCACGCTCGTCACCTCAGCCGGGCGGGCTCCCCCGGTTGCCCCCGGTCGCGGAAGGTCCAGACCGGCCGCCGACGCGTGGCGGCGGACGTGCAGACACCAGGTGGGACCAGGGTCACCGGGGGCGCCCGATCGATAAACCCGCCGATAAACCCTCGGCAGGACGGCGTGGCCGACACAAGATGTGGCCCGAAATGACCTTGGCCCCCACAAGATGTGGGGGCCAAGGTGCGAATCTTTCGATTCCTTTGTAGCGGGGGCAGGATTTGAACCTGCGACCTCTGGGTTATGAGCCCAGCGAGCTACCGAGCTGCTCCACCCCGCGTCGGTGAACCCAACGTTACGACACAGGGTGGAGACCCACCAAATCGGGGTCTACTCGGCGGGGTCCGGCGCCTCCGAGCCCGACCCCGAGGGCGCTTCCGAGGCGCCCCCGCCCGCGTCGCCGCCCTCGCCCGCGGTGGCACCGGACTGCCCGGAGAGCGCGAGCGCCCGGGCCACGGCGTCCTCGGCGATCTCGACCTGCTCCTGGTACGTCGCGAGGTCCTGGTCGGCCAGCGCGTCCTGGGCGGCCGCGAAGGCGTCCTCCGCGGTGGCCAGCAGCTGGGCGATCTGCTCCTGCCGGCTGCCGGTCGGGGCGCCGTCACCGTTGCCGTCACCGCCGCCGTTCCCGCCGTCGCCGCCGCCGGTGCCCCCGGTCGAGGGTCCGCCGGCCTCCGCGCCGAGCAGGTTGCCCAGGGACTCGGTCAGCGTGTTGCCGACGCCGACCTCCTCGCCGTACTTGGTCAGCACGTACTGGAGGATCGGGTAGCTGGCGTCGGAGAGCTCGCGCGTGGTGTACACCGGCTGGACGTAGAGCAGGCCGTCGTCGACCGGCAGCGTCAGCAGGTTGCCGTACACGGGCTTCGCGCCACCGGACTGCAGCGGGAGCAGCGCCTGCCGCACGCCCTCGTCGGAGGTGAAGGCGTTGGCGACCAGGCCGGGGCCGTCGGTCTGCTCGTTGGGCAGCTGGAGCACCCGGATCCGGCCGTAGTCGTCGCTGGTGGCGTCGGCGTTCACCGACACGAACGACGCGAGGTTGTTCTTGCCGAACGGCACGAAGGTCGAGGTGAGCGAGAACGTCTCCTCGGCGTCGCCCGGGTTGCGGACGAAGAGCCGGTACGGCGGCTGGAGCTTGGCAGCAGCGCCGGAGTACGGGTCCTCGGGGACCTGCCAGCGGTTGTTGCCCTGGTAGAAGTCCCGCGGGTCGGTGACGTGGTAGCGGGCGAACTGGTAGCGCTGGACCTTGAACAGGTCCTCGGGGTAGCGCAGGTGCTCCTCGAGCTCTTCGGGGATCTCGCTGCGGGGCTCGACGGTCCCGGGGAAGGCGTTGCTCCACGCCTCGAGGATCGGGTCCTCCTCGTCCCACGCGTAGAGGACGACGTCACCGGTGTAGGCGTCGACGGTCGCCTTCACCGCGTTGCGCATGTAGTTGATCTCGTCGGTCGGGATCGCCCGCAGCGCGCTCGGGGAGTCCAGCGAGTCGTCGGTCATCGTGTCCAGCGACTCGCGCTGCGCCTGCGGGTAGCGGTCGGTGGTCGTGTAGCCGTCGAGGATCCACTGGATCCGCCCGTCGATGATCGCCGGGTAGGCGTCGGCGTCGACCGTCAGCCACGGCGCGACCTTCTGGACGCGCTCGCGCGGCTCGCGGTTGTAGAGGATCTTGCTGTTCTCGTTGACCCGGCCGGAGAGCAGGAAGTTCGGCTCGCCGTACTTCACCGCGTACATCAGCTGGTTGAAGAACCCGCCGATGGCGACGTCGCCGTCGCCGTCGTACGTCGTCGAGGTGGTGCCGGCCTCGTCCTCGCCGGTGGGCAGGTTGAGCTCCACGTCGGGGTCGTCGCTCTCGGCCTTGCCGACGATGGAGTACTCCGGGCTCTCCTCGCCGTAGTAGACCCGCGTCTCGAACCCGCCGGTCGCGGCGGTGAGCTCCCGCTCGGTGTCGCCCTCGGCCCACTCGATGCCGGCGTCCTCGGCCTCGGTGCCCTCGGCCTCCTCCTGCGCGGAGTTGTCCTGCGGGCGGGCGTTCGCGTACGCCGCGATGATGCCGTTGCCGTGGGTGTAGACCGTGTGCAGGTTGCCCCAGTTGCGGTCGCCCTCGTTGATGCCGGACTGGTCGAGCTCGCGCACGGCGAGCACGAGGGCGCGCTCCTCCTCGTCGATCGGGTAGCGGTCGACGTCGAGGACGTCGGCGACCGAGTAGTACGCGCGGACCTGCTGCTCCTGCTCGAAGGCGGCCCGCACGAGCTGCGGGTCGACGAGCGGGACCGACGAGGTCTGGTCGTCGAGCGCGGCCAGGCTCGTGGAGAGGTCGGCGCTGGCGGTGTAGTCCTCCATCTCGACGTCGGCCACGTCGTACGCCGAGCGGGTGGCGTCGATGTTGGCCTTGAGGTAGCTCTCCTCCTTGTCGGCCTGGGAGGGGTTGACCTGGAACTGCTGGACGATGCCGGGCCAGATCAGGCCGAGCAGGACCGCCGACAGCGCGAGCAGCGCGAGGCCCATCGACGGCAGCAGCCAGGTGCGGCGCCACACGTTGAGGAAGAACAGCACCGCGCAGATGACCGCGATGCCCATGAGGATGTTCTTGGCCGGCAGCACGGCGTGGTCATCGGTGTAGCTCATGCCGGTGAACAGCTCACCGCTCTGGGTGACCAGGTCGAACCGGTCGAGGTAGTAGTCGACGCCCTTGGCGAGCACGAAGACGCCCAGCAGCACCGAGAGCTGGACCTGCGCCGCGCCCGAGAGCCGGTCCTGGGGGACCTGCAGCCGGATGCCGCCGTACAGGTAGTGCACGACCGCCGCGGCGAGCAGCGCGACGACGACCATCGCCATCGTGAAGTCGACGAGGAAGTGCAGCCAGGGCAGGTCGAAGACGTAGAAGCCGATGTCGCGGCCGAAGTACTCGTCCTCGTCACCGAACGAGGTGCCGTTGCGCCACAGCAGGTAGTTGCGCCACTCCCCCGAGCCGGAGGTGCCCGCGAAGACGCCCATGACCAGCGCGATGCCGGCGAGCAGCCAGGTGCGGACGGGGGTGACCGCCTCGCGGTAGCGGTCCAGGCCGCTCTGCTCGGGCGACGGCATGCGGAAGACCGGCCGGTGGCGGTAGGCCAGCCACATGTTCAGCCCGACGACGATCGCCATGATGGCGCCGAAGACGAGGAAGAGCCCGGCACGCGTCCAGAACAGGGTGGTGAAGACCGACCCGAAGCCCGCGCCGCGGAACCAGAGCCGGTCGGTGTAGAACGACGCGAACGTCGTGAGCCCGAAGAAGGCCAGCACGACGATGACGGCGGTGATGATCAGCGCCCGCGACCGGCGCGGCACCTCCCGTCCGGGGGGCGGGGTGTCCCGCGGATCGTCGTCGAACAGCTCGCTCACGCGTCGTCTCCTGTGTGGTCCATCGAGTTCTCCTGGTCGCTCGGGCCGGGGGTCCCGGCCATCGCGTCGTCGTCCTCCAGCGTCGCGCGCAGCAGCGCGACCAGCCCCGGCACGAGGTCGGCACCGCCGACGACCGAGAGGTCGTCGTCGTGCGCCCTCATCCGCAGCGCGCAGTACGTCGACCCGTCGCGGGTGGCGCCCGCGACGATGCGGACCTCCTGGCGGTCCGGGTGCTCGCGGGCGAAGGCCTCGGCCTCGGCCGGGTCCTCCGGCACCTCGCCGTCGACGCCGGGCGGCAGCACGAGCCGCTCGACGACCGCCGCGCACCCGGCCACGCCGTGCGGCCACAGGATCGTCTCCAGCACCTGCTCCAGCGGTACGTCGGGCGGCAGCTGGTCCTGCTCGACGGCGGTCAGCGAGCCTCGCTCGGAGGACGCGTCCAGGCCCATCTGCGCGGCGAGCGCGGGCTCCTGGCGCACGAGCGTCCCGGTGTCGACCAGCGCGTAGAGGCGCGAGGGCTGGTCCCAGCCGTCGCCGGCCAGGTGCTGCTCGATCTCGAGGACGGCCGCCGCGAGCGCCGGGTCGGTGTCGAGGTTGTCGAGCAGCCCGTCGCCCTCGGCGTCGGTGGCCGGGGCGGGCAGGTCGTCGGCGGGCAGTCCTGCGGTGGTCCGGCCCTCGGTGGGCTCGTCGGGGGTGGGGTCGGTCACTTCACGTCCTCGCAGCTCGGGAGCTTCGCATCCGGGTCCTCGACCCAGTCCTGGATCGCCTCGACGGCGTCGTGCATGGTCTCGGCGCGGACGAGGCGCATGTCCTCGTTGGGGGCACCGAGGGCGTCCGCGCAGTTGTCGGGCGGCACGAGGAACAGCTGGGCGCCGGCGTCACGGGCGCCGACCACCTTCTGCTGGATGCCGCCGATGGGCCCCACGTTCCCCTCGGGGTCGATCGTGCCGGTGCCGGCGACGACCTCGCCGCCGGTCAGCGAGCCCTCGGTCAGGGTGTCGTAGATCGCCAGGCTGAACATCAGCCCGGCGCTGGGGCCGCCGATGTTCGGGTCGATGTTGACCGAGACGTCGAAGGGGAACGTGAAGCCGGTGCCGAGCCGGACGCCGACCTGCGGGGAGCCGTCGACCTCCTCCGGCACGACCTCCACGGTGCGCTCCTCCCCCTTGCGCAGCACGCGGAAGGTCACCGGCTCGCCGGGCTCGGTCGCCTGCACGACGTCCACGAGGTCCTGCGGCTCCTCGATCGGGGTCCCGTTCGCGGAGAGGAACACGTCCCGCGCCTGCAGCCGGCCGTCGGCGGGGGTGTCTTCGGTGACGTAGAGGACCTCGACCGCCGGCTCCACGTCGTAGCCCAGCTCGGTCAGCGCGACGGCGGTGGCGGCGTCCTGGGAGGTGACCATGTCGACCGCGCCCTCGGTCTCGTTCTCCTCGTCGGTCGTCCCCTCCTCGTAGACCGCGTCGTAGGGGTAGACCGCGTCCTCGTCGCTGAGCCAGCCCTTCATGACCTCCAGCAGCGACACGTCGGCGTCGGGCCGGGAGACGAAGACCGTGGTCATCCGCAGCTGCCCGTCGCCGTCGCGGTAGGTCTGCTCCCCGTCGACCTCGACGATCTCGCCGCCGTCGCTCTCACCGAGGACGTCGACGGTCAGTCCGGGCTCGTAGGTGACGTACGGCAGCGGTTGGGTACCGGCGGCGACGAGGAGCGCCACCACCAGCGGCACCGCCAGGAGGGCGGCGATCGTGCGCTGCGTCATGCCGCCACCTTCTCAAACGCCTGCAACCGCCGCCGCGCTGCCCGGCGGCAGCGTGAGCGCGGAGCAGGCGGCGTGGGCGGGCGCGAGGTCAGGAGGCGCGGCGCGAGGGCCGCACGGCGACGCCGGTGCTGCGGTCGGGCTCACGCGGCGGGGCGGCGTACGTCGCGCGGTGGCCGCGCTCCATGGCCGCACCCATCCGGCGGACGGCGACCTCTCGGTCGACCTCGCCGCGCCCCTCGCGGCCGAGCCACGAGACCCACACCATCGCCACGGCCGCGACGACGGCGGGCGGCACGAGCCAGAGCAGGATCTCCACGTCGCCCACGGTAGGCAGCCGGGCGCCCCGCGTCGGGGAGCCACGCCCACGGCGTGCCCGGGAGAGGCTCAGGGAGCGCCGACCCACTCCTCGGTGCCGTCGCCGAAGCGCTGGTGCTTCCAGATCGGCACCTCGGCCTTGAGGGTGTCGATGAGCGCGCGGGAGGCCTCGAAGGCGGTGCCGCGGTGGGAGGAGGCGGTCGCGACGACGACCGCGGCGTCGCCGATGGCCAACGTCCCCACCCGGTGGACCGCGGCGACGCCGTGCACGTCGTGGTCCGCGGCCACCTGCTCGCAGACGGCGGTGAGCCGGTCGAGCGCGGTCGGGTGGGCGGAGTAGTCCAGCCCGGTGACGCCCTTGCCGCCGTCGTGGTCGCGCACGCGTCCGACGAAGAGGACCAGCCCCCCGGCGGCGTCGTCGTCGAGGGAGCGGAGGACCTCGTCGACGTTGAGGGGCGTCTCGCGCAGGCCGACGAGGCGGACGGCCGGATGGGTCATGGGGCCGACCCTAGCCCTGGACCCGCCGCGTACCGTTGACCCATGACCAACAACCCGTCGGACGGTCCCGACGACGGCCGGGACGACGGCCCGGACCGCGGCCAGAACCCCTTCCAGGGCACGCCCTTCGAGGCGTTCTTCTCCGGTGGCGCCGGCGGCTTCCCGGGTGGCCTGCCGGGTGGCTTCCCCGGCGGCCTGCCGGGCGGGATGCCCGACCTGAACCAGCTGTTCGGCCAGATCCAGGCGATGATGCAGCCCTACGACGGCCCGCTGAACTGGGACCTCGCGCTCGACACCGCCCGCAAGGCCGTCGCGCAGCCCGACCCCTCGCCGACGCAGCGGCAGAAGGACGCCGTCGCCGACGCACTCCGGCTCGCCGACCACTGGCTCGACGAGACCACCACCTTCCCCTCCGGCGTCACCTCGACCGCGGCCTGGAGCCGCGCCGAGTGGGTCGTCGGCACCGCCGAGGTCTGGAAGGTGCTCGTCGAGCCCGTCGCGCTCCAGTCCACCCAGGGCATCGCCGACGCGCTTCCGCCCGAGGCCAAGGCCCAGGCGGGGCCGATCCTCGGCATCCTCGGCAAGGCCGTGGGCGCGATGCTCGCCAGCCAGGTCGGCTCCGGGCTCGGCGCCCTCGCCGGGGAGGTGCTGAGCGGCTCCGACGTCGGGGTGCCGCTCACCCGACCGGGACAGGCTGCTCTGCTGCCGGCCAACGTGGCGGCGTTCGCCGAGGGCCTCGACGTCACCGAGGACGACGTCCTGCTCTACCTCGCGCTGCGCGAGGCCGCCCATCAGCGGCTCTTCGCCCACGTGCCGTGGCTGCGCGAGCACGTCATCGCGGCGGTCACCGACTACGCCAAGGGCGTCGAGATCAACGCCGAGGCCATCCAGTCGCGCATCGAGGAGCAGATGCGCGGGATGGACCCGACGAACCCCGAATCGATGCAGCAGCTGCTCGAGGGCGGGCTGTTCGACCTGCCGCGGTCCCCGCGCCAGGAGGCCGCGCTGCAGCGACTCGAGACCGTGCTCGCGCTCGTGGAGGGCTGGGTCGACGAGGTCGTCGGGCAGGCCACCACCGAGCGGATGCCGGCCGCGGCCAAGATGCAGGAGGCGGTACGCCGCCGCCGGGCCGCCGGCGGTCCGGCCGAGCAGACCTTCGCCACCCTGGTCGGGCTCGAGCTGCGGCCGCGCCGCCTGCGCGACGCCTCCACCCTGTGGGGGTCGCTGCGCAGCCGCCAGGGCATCGAGGGCCGCGACGGGGTCTGGATGCACCCCGACCTGCTGCCCTCGGCCGCCGACCTCGACGACCCGCTGGGCTTCCGCGAGGACGCCGCGGCCCCGGAGTCGCTGAGCGAGGAGGACTTCGACGCCGAGCTCCGCAAGCTGCTCGACCCCGGGTCCTCCGCGGAGTGAGCCTGCACGCCGACGCGCTCGCGCTGCTCGACGGCTGGTCGGCACCGGGGGCGGAGCAGGAGGCGCTGCGCGAGCGGTACGTCGCGCACCTGCGCGCCCGCCCCGACGGGCTGGAGCGCTCGTGCCGGCCCGACCACGTCACGGCCAGCACGCTCGTCCTCGACGGCGCCGGCGAGCGGGTGCTGCTGACCCTCCACGCGAAGGCACGTCAGTGGTTCCAGCTCGGTGGGCACTGCGAAGCAGGTGACACCACGTTGGCCGGCGCCGCGCTGCGCGAGGCCACCGAGGAGTCGGGCATCGCGGGGCTCGTCGTCGACCCGCAGCCGGTGCACCTCTCCGAGCACGCCGTGCCGTTCTGCGGCGGGCCGCTGCCGGACGGCCGGCCGGTCCACCACCTCGACGTGCGGTTCCTGGCCCTCGCGCCCGCGGGCGCGGCGCACGCCGTGAGCGAGGAGTCGGTCGACGTGGCCTGGTGGCCGGTCGACGCGCTGCCGAACCCCGACCTGGCCGAGCTGGTCGCCCTGGGCCTCGCCCGCGTCCGCCCGGGTCAGTCGACGACCTCGCCCGGCGGTGGGTCGAGCCGGGCGGCGGCCGACCAGCCGAGCAGGTAGCCCTTCGCCCGCTCGGACTGGGGGTAGCGGTCGACCCAGGCCCAGAACCGGGCGTCGTGGCCCGGCTCGATCAGGTGGGCCAGCTCATGGACGACCACGTAGTCCAGCACCCACGACGGCATGCCCTGCAGCCGCGTCGAGACCCGGATGGTCCGGTCCAGCGGCGTGCACGACCCCCAGCGCGAGGTCTGGTTGTCGACCCAGCGGACCGACTCCGGAGCGGCGATCCCCCCGAGGTAGCGGTCGCTGAGCTGGCGCGCCCGGGCCAGCAGGTCCTCGTCGGTGGGCCGGCGGCGCTGCTCGGAGCGCTCCAGCCGGGCGACCATCTTCTCGACCCAGTCCGCCTCCTCGGTGCGGCTGAGGGTGGCGGGCACGAGGACGACGATCCGCTCGCCGTCGCGGTACGCCGAGACGGTGCGGCGCCGCCGCTTGGAGCGACGCACCTCCACGTCCGGCCGGGCACCCATGGCGGGAACCTACTTCGTCGCCCACCCCAGCAGGCGCTCCTTGGGCCACGTGTTGACGATCCGCTCCGGCTCGATCCCGGCGGCGGCGGCCCGCTCCGCGCCGTACCAGAGGAAGTCGAGCTGGCCCGGGGCGTGGGCGTCGCTGTCGATGGAGAAGACGCAGCCGACGTCGCGGGCCAGCTCCAGCAGCTCGGTCGGCGGGTCGCGCCGCTCCGGGCGGGAGTTGATCTCGACCGCCACGTCGTGCTCCGCGCAGGACTCGAAGACCGCCCGGGCGTCGAACTCCGAGGGCGGTCGCGTGCCCCGGCCGCCCGTGACCAGCCGACCGGTGCAGTGCCCCAGCACGTTGACGTGGCGGTTGCGCGTCGCCGCGACCATCCGCCGGGTCATGGCGTCGCGGTCCATCCGCAGCTTGGAGTGGACGCTCGCGACCCGGACGTCGAGCCGGTCGAGCATCTCCTCGGTCTGGTCCAGTCCCCCGTCGTCGAGGATGTCGACCTCGATGCCCTTGAGCAGCGTGAAGGACCCGCCGAGGTGCTCGTTGACGGCCTCGACCACGCCGAGCTGCCGGGTCAGCCGCTCCGCGCTGAGCCCGCGTGCCACCTTCAGCCGCGGCGAGTGGTCGGTCAGCACGAGGTACTCGTGGCCGAGCTCCATCGCGGTCACCGCCATCTCCTCGATCGGCGAGCCGCCGTCGGACCAGTCGGAGTGGGAGTGGCAGTCCCCGCGGAGCGCGGCGTGCAGGTCGTGACCCTCGTCGGTCAGCGGACCGGCGTGCTCGGCCTCGAGCTCGGCCAGCCGGCGCGGAGTCGTGCCGGCCACGGCCTCCGCGATCACCCGCCCCGAGGACTTGCCGACCCCCGGCACGTCGGTCAGCGTGCCGTCCTCGACCATCCGGGCCACCTCGGCGTCCGGCAACGGCAGGATCGCGGCGGCGGCCCCGCGGTAGGCCTTGACCTTGTAGGTGTCCTCCCGCGCCCGCTCCAGCAGGAACGCGATCCGCCGCAGCGCGGCGACCGGCCCCGCGGCGTACGCGCTCCCGATCCCGTCGCCCGCTCCGTCGCCCACAGCCCACCTCTCGGAAGTCATTTCCGTCCACAGCCGGTGGACGGACATCGGTGCTGGTCAGACAGGTGCCCACTGCCGGGCCCGGGCGTGTCCTCCACAGGGCTGTCCCGGTGCGCACCGCGTGTCCTCCACGGGTACGACGCCTGCTCCACAGGTCTGTCCACAGGCTTGCCCACAGGCTGGGGGTCGCCGCCGTTGACCGCGTCCCCGCCCGAACCTAGCGTGGAGGCAGACGAGGCCCCCGGGTCCGGCGCACGACATCCGCAAGGGGAAGGCGGGTGTCACGCGGCGGCCGGGGGCCTCGCCACGTCACCCGCCGTCACTCGCCGTCACTCGCCGGTGAAGACCGGCGACCGCTTCTCACGGCTGGCGCGGATCCCCTCCTGCAGGTCGGCCGTCGCCAGCGTGATCGGCTGGGCCATGGCCTCCCACTGGATGCAGGCCTCGAAGTCGCGGTGCCCGCCGTCGAGGAGCGCCAGCTTGGTCAGCCTGCTGGCGATGGGGGCGGTGGCGGCGATGCCGTGCGCGGTCCCGAGCACCTCCTCGAGGAAGCCCTCGGGCTCGATGACGCGGGAGACCATGCCCATGCCCAGCGCCTCCTCGGCGCCGACGACGCGGCCGGTGAGCAGCAGGTCGCGGGCGTGCGCCTCGCCGACCACGTTGGGCAGCAGGTAGGTGCCGGCCATGCCGGCGTGCATCCCGAGCTTCACGAACGGCGCCCCGAGCTTCGCGCCACGCGCGGCGTACCGGATGTCGCAGGCCAGGGCCAGGCACAGCCCGGCCCCGATCGCGGCGCCGTTGACCGCGGCGATCGTGGGGACCTCGAGCCTCCGGATGGACAGCCAGGCCCGGTAGAACGCCATCATCCGCGTGCGCAGGTAGTCCACCGACGCGTCCGGCTCGCTGGCGATCCAGCCGGTGTTGCCGCCCGAGCAGAACGCCGTCCCCTCGCCGGTCACCACGACCGCGCGGACCGACCGGTCGGCCGCGAGCTCGTCGATCGCGGCCACCCAGGAGGCGGTCATCTCGTCGGACATGGCGTTGCGCATGCCGGGGTTGTCCAGGGTCAGGACGGCCACGCCGTCGTCGGTGCGGTCCAGGCGCAGGTGGGTGAGGTCAGCCATGGGCGGCAGGCTACCGACGGCCGGCGTAGGCGCCGCGGAGCGCCTGCGGGCCGGGAACGGCCGCCTGTCGTAGGGTCGAGCCGCCCGGCGGCGACCGCCACCGGGCTCCGGCGGGCCCCCTGCATCCCGTCGCGACGTCCGGAGCGAAGATCAGAAGGAGGCCGTCATGGCGGAGACCTGGAGCGGCGAGTTCTACTGCGTCAAGTGCAAGGAGAAGCGCGAGGCGGAGGGCGAGGTCAAGGTCAACGACAAGGGCACCCGCATGGCCAAGGCCGTGTGCCCCGTCTGCAGCACGAACCTCAACCGCATCCTCGGCAAGGCCTGAGCCGGCCCGACCGACTGCCCACGACTGCCCGGCGGCGTCCCCTCGACGGGGACGCCGCCGGAGTCGTCTCCCGCCCGCGGCCTGTGGATGAGCGGCTGCACGCCGGCGGCCCCCGTGTGACGCTGCTGGACATGAGCCGCACGCTGCGTCCCGGAGTGCTGGTGGTGCGCCGCGACGACGGGCACCTGCAGGTCGGGGTCGACCCGCCCCGCCGGGTGGTGCTGCGCGAGGCCCCGGACGTACGTCGCGTGCTCGCCTCGCTCGTGCGCGGCGAGCCACCAGCCCCCGGCGGGGCCACCGCCCGCGTGGTCGCGGCGCTGACCGCCGCCGACCTGCTGGTCGACCTGCCCGCGCCGCGGCCGCGGGGCTCCTCCCCCGCGACCGGGGCCGCCTGGGCGCGGCACGGCGACGACGCCGCCCGCCGCCTCGCGGCCCGGGCCGCCGCGACCGTGTCGCTCGACGCTCCGCGGGACGTCGCCGACCACCTCGCCCCGCTCCTCGCCGGGTCCGGCCTGCGAGTCACCGTCGCGGGGCAGGGCGACGTCCACCTCGCCGTCAGCCACGGCACGCTCGCCCGCGACCGGCTGGACCCCTGCCTGCGCGCGGGCGTCCCGCACCTCCCGGTCGCCGGCCACGAGGGGGCGTACGTCGTGGGGCCGTTCGTGCTGCCCGGGGTGACCGGGTGCCTGCGGTGCGACGACGCCCGTCGCGCCGAGACCGACCCCCGCCGAGCGGTGGTGCTCGAGCAGGTCGCGCGAGCGGCCGCGCCGGCCGGGGACCCGGTGCTGCTGGCGCTGGCGCTCGCCTGGGCGGTCCGCGACCTGCTGGCGTGGCTCGAGGGCGACCGGCCGTCGACCTGGGGCGCGGCGTACTCGCTCGGCGCGGGGAACCCCGTGCGCACGCCCGTCCCCCGGCACCCGCACTGCGGGTGCTCCTGGGCGGACCTCGTGCCCGCGCGCGCCGGCTAGTCCGGCCGGGACGTCAGCGGCTGGCGGTCACCAGAACTCGCTGTCGAGCTTGCCCTCCATCGCGCGCAGGTGCTCGCGCGAGCAGCGGTCGCAGAACGTCACCGCCCGGCCGCGCTCCACCGCGGTCGTCCAGGCGAGAGTCCGGGCGGGGTCGGACTCCTGCCGACCGCACCAGGCGCAGGTCCGCGCCTGCTGCTCCTCGGACCGGTCACGCTGCTCCATCCGGCGAGGGTAGCCGGGCCGGCGGGAGGAGCGGGCGGCCGGAAGATTCAGCGGCCAGCCGATGAACCTGTCGGTTGGCCGCTGAAGCTTCATCGGCCAACCAGGAGCTCCAGCGGCCAGCCGATGAAGCTCCCGGTGGGCCGCTGGAACGCACGCCACCCCGGGGATGGGCCCGCCGGCGCGAGCGGGACGTGAAGGAGCCCGACACCACTGCTGTGGTGCCGGGCTCCTCCTGCATCACCCGCGATCAGGGTGAGCTCGGGTCCGCCTCAGAGTGCACGGGCCAGGGCGAGACGCGCCTGCTGCGCGGCCCGCTCGGCCTTGCGGCTCAGGCGGAGGGCACGGGCCAGCTCGTGGCCGCGGCGGGACTGTTGCGCCTCTCCCAGGCGCGCGGCCATTTGTGCGCGGGCCAGTTCTTCGTGCATCAGATTCATGTCGGTGCTTCCGTTCGGGGTGTGGGTGGTGGGGCTCGAGGTCTTCATGGGTCCGTGTCCGGTCCTTCGTGTGGGCGGCGTCAGAGCGCTCGGGCGAGGGCGGTCCGGGCCTGCTGCGCGGCCGTCTCGGCCTTGCGGTGCATCCGGATGGAGCGGGCCAGCTGGTGGGACCGGCGGGCCTGCTTCGCCTCGGCCAGGCGCGCGCTCGTGTGCGCGCGGGCGAGATCGACGGTGAGGGTGTTCATCGCGACGTCCTTGTCGTGAGTGATGGAGATGGTCGGTCGTGCTGGTGCTGCTGTGCTGGTCGGGCGCGCGCCGGTCAGGCGGCGTCGTTCTTGCGGGGACGGCCACGGGGCCGCTTGCGGGGGATCACCACTCCCTGGAGGAAGAGCTGTCCGCCCCAGACACCCCAGGGCTCCCGGCGGTCGAGGGCCCCGTCCAGGCACAGGGCCTGGACCGGGCACTCCTGGCAGAGGGCCTTGGCGTGCTCCACGTCGGACGGGGACTCGGCGAACCACAGCTCGGGGTTGTTCGCCCGGCAGGGCAGCAGCTCGTCGTCGACCTGGGCCGCCTGGTCGTGCAGGGAGCCGAGGGTGGACTCCGGTGCCGGACTGCGGTCGAGAACGCTGATGGTCATGTTTCACCTCCTCGGTTTCCTTGATCGCGGGTGTGCGGGAAATCAGAAAGGCCGCGGATCCCGGGGTGTCGGGTTCCGCGGCCTGGAGGCTGCCGGTGCTGAGTGGTCTCAGCAGATCGGTGGTCTCCAGGCGGTGGTACCCGGGAAGTAGGCCGTGGTGCGGGTCGTGCGCTTGTCGGCGGCGGCGGCGCGGATCGCGGTGTCGGCCTGCCGATCACGCACGACGACCTCGGTGGCGCCGAGGACGACACCGGTGGCGCGGAACGAGGCGTGGCCGCACATGGGCAGGGCGAAGCCGGACGGGATCTGAGCCGTCGAGATCGTCAGGTTCGTGAACATGCGGGACACCTCCTCGGTGCGTGCGGGCGCCGGTCGTGTCAGGACCGTGGTGCGCGTTGACTGGTGACAGGAAGTTAGCGCCCCCGCTCGGTAAGGGGCAAACCATTTACTGGTCATTTCGCCGATTTCTTTTTCAAGGGCCTGCGGGCGGGCCCGCCGAGCGCCCGGACCGGCCGCCCGCGGTCCTCCGTCGCGACCGGCCCCGACCCGTGCTGACCTGCGAGAACTCAGCCGACGAGGCCGAGGACGTCCTCGCCGTACTTCTCGACCTTGGAGCGGCCTATACCAGCGATGCGCAGCATCGCCTCGGGCGTGCGCGGCTTGTGCTCGGCGATCAGCTGCAGGGTGGCGTCGGTGAAGACGACGAACGCAGGCACCGACTCGGTGTCGGCGCGCTCCTTGCGCCAGGTGCGCAGCCGCTCGAACAGCTCCTCGTCGTACGACGCGGGGCAGTCGTGGCAGCGGCCGCGCTTCTTCTCGACGGCGCTGGTCAGCGGCTTGCCGCACTCCCGGCACCCGGCGACCTTGCGACGCCGCGGCTGGTCCTGCGCCCGGGTCTCCTCGGGCAGCAGCGGGTCGAGGAACCGCGAGGGACGGCGCGACGCCCGGCCACCGGGGTTCCGGGCGGCCGCCCACGACAGCGCGAGGTCGAGCCGCGCGCGGGTCATGCCGACGTAGAGGAGGCGACGCTCCTCCTCCACCGCCGCGGGGGTGTCGGCGTAGGTGATCGGGAGCGTGCCGTCCTGGAGGCCGCAGAGGAACACCGAGTCCCACTCCAGGCCCTTGGCGGCGTGGAACGTCGCGAGCGTGACCCCGTCGGCGACGGGCGCGTGCTGCTCGGAGGCGCGGCGGTCGAGGTCGGCGACGAACGCCTCGAGGTCTCCCCCACCGCCCTCGAACTCGGTCGCCTGGTCGACCAGCGCCTGCCAGGACTCCCACCGGTCCCGGGTCTGGCCGCGGGCGCTGGGCGCCTCGGACGTCCAGCCCATGCCGGCCAGCGTGGCGGTCACGGTGTCGACGACGCCGACGCCCTCGCCGGACCGGGCGGCGCCACGGATACGGGTGACCGCCTCGCGGACCTCGGGCCGGTCGAAGAACCGCGCCGCGCCGCGGACGACGTACGGGATCCGGCGCGCCGACAGCGCCTCCTCGAAGGCCTCGGACTGGGCGTTGATGCGGAACAGGATCGCCACCTCGCCGAGCGGCCGGCCGGCGTCGCGGAGCTTGAGGATCCGGGCGGCGACGTCCTCGGCCTCGGCGACCTCGTCGGGCCGGGCGGAGTAGGTCACCGGAGGGCCGGACGGACGCTGGGCGCGCAGGTCGACGCCCTGGCTGGTGGTCCCGGCGAGCAGGGTGTTGGCGGCGTCGACGACCTGCGGGGTCGAGCGGTAGTTGCGGACCAGCTCCACCGAGGTGGTGCCGGCGTAGCGCTTCGGGAAGTCGCGCAGGTAGTCGGCGTTGGCGCCGGCGAAGGAGTAGATCGTCTGCGCCGGGTCGCCGACGACGCAGAGCTCGTCGCGCCCACCCAGCCACAGGTCGAGCAGGGCCGACTGGAGCGGGGAGACGTCCTGGAACTCGTCGACGACGAACCACTTGTACTGCCGGCGCACCTGCGCCGCGACGCGCTCGTCCTCGGCGAGCATGCCGGCGGTGAGCAGCAGCACGTCCTCCATGTCCATCCGGCCGGACTCGCGCTTGGCGTCCTCGTAGCTGCCGAACAGCCGCCCGACGGTGTCGTGGTCGAGGTTGGTCACGCTGCGGCCGCGGGCCGCCGCGACCCGGGCGTAGTCGTCGGGGTGGACGTTGCTGACCTTCGCCCACTCGACCTCGGAGGCCAGGTCGCGCAGGAGTGCCTGGTCGGCCGAGATCCGCTGCCGGCGGGCGGCGCTGGCCAGCAGGCCGATCTTCGACTCGATCAGCTGGGGCAGCTCGGTGCCGTGGACGTGCGGCCAGAAGTAGCGCAGCTGGCGCAGCGCGGCGGAGTGGAACGTGCGCGCCTGCACGCCGCCGGCGCCCAGCGTGCGCAGCCGGCCGCGCATCTCGCCGGCCGCGCGGGTGGTGAAGGTGACCGCGAGGACCTCGGTCGGGGCGTAGGTGCCGGTCGCCACGCCGTACGCGATGCGGTGGGTGATCGCCCGGGTCTTGCCCGTGCCCGCACCGGCCAGCACCCGCACCGGCCCGCGGAGCGCCTCGGCGACCCGGCGCTGCTCCGGGTCGAGGGCGGTGAGCAGGTCGTCGGGGCGGGACATGCGGGGAACAACTCCTGGGGACCGGTGGTTGGATCGGTGACGGTTCCAGACCCTAGACGCCGGAGGCGACAGTCCAGATGAGCGGCCAGTTCACGATGTACACGACCCCGTGGTGCGGCTACTGCCACCGGCTGAAGAGCCAGCTCGACCGCGAGGGGATCGCCTACGACGTCGTCGACATCGAGCAGGTGCCCGAGGCCGCCCAGCTCGTGGAGTCCGCCAACAACGGCAACCAGACCGTCCCCACCCTCGTGTACTCCGACGGGACCGCGCAGACCAACCCCTCGCTGGCCCAGGTCAAGGAGAAGCTGGCGGCGCTGGCCTCCTGAGCCGGCGCCCGCGCCCGGTCACCACTGACCGGGCAGCGGGCCGCCGTACCAGTGCTCGACGAGCGAGCGGCTGATGGAGACGCCTCCGGGCAGCACGAGCCGGCCGGACTCGGCCTGCTCTCGCATCTCGGCGCGGGTGAACCAGCGGGCGTCCTCGATCTCGTCCTCGTCGACGGTGATGTCGGTGGAGGTCGCGCGGGCGACGAAGCCGAGCATCAGGCTCGCCGGCAGCGGCCAGGGCTGGTTGCCGAAGTACTCCACCTCGCCGACCACCACCCCGGTCTCCTCAGCGACCTCGCGACGTACGGCGTCCTCGAGCGTCTCGCCCGGCTCGCAGAAGCCCGCGAGCGTCGAGAAGCGCCCCTCCGGCCAGATCGCCTGCCGGCCGAGCAGGCAGCGTTCGTCCTCCGCCCCGGGCTCCCCCGAGGCCACCACCATGATCACCGCCGGGTCCGTGCGCGGGAACTGCGCCTTGCCGCACTGTGTGCAGACCAGCTCGTGCCCGGAGGCGCGCGCCTCGAGCGTCCCTCCGCAGCGCGGGCAGTAGCGCGTCACGAACAGCCACTCGGCCAGGCCGAGCGCGTGGAAGACCAGCGGCGCGGCCGCCAGGTTGTCGTCCGACAGCGTGGGCAGGAGGCCCCGGAGCGGCAGCCAGTCGCCGCCCGCCTTGGCGACCTCGGGACCGGTGACCACCGCGAACCAGGCGCGGCCGTCGCGCTCCCCCAGCAGGACGCGCAGCCCCTCCGGCGCCTGCGACGGCGCCACCCACTCCACGGCCCCGTCGCGCGGACGGATGCGCGTGCCGGAGACGACCAGCACGCGGCTCTCCTCGTCGGCCCACCGCTGCGCCAGCCAGGCGTCGTCCTTGCGCCGCAGCGCAGCGCGGTCGTGGGCCTCCTGGGCCATCCGGAGGTGCGGCGGGAGCGGGGCGGTGCGGTCGGACGAGGTCACGTCCGGAGGCTAGACGCGGCCTCCTGAGCCGGACCGGCCGGTGCGCCCCGCGGCCGCGCCGACCACCCGCGACGGGACGCGGACTATCCCGGGCCGGTGCCGCGTTGTGCCGGCGTGAGGACGTACGACGCGGTGGTGGTCGGGGCCGGGCAGGCCGGCCTGTCCGCGTCGTACCACCTGCGCCGGCTGGGGCTCGACCACGTCGTCCTCGACGCGGACGCCACCGCGGGCGGTGCCTGGCAGCACCGCTGGGACTCCCTGACGATGCACGACGTCCACGGCGTCGCGGCGCTGCCCGACTCGGCCGCTCCCGCCGGCGACGCCGGCCGCGCCAACGTCGTGGTGCCGGCGTACTTCGCCGCCTACGAGCGCGAGCTCGACCTCCCCGTGCTGCGGCCGGTGGCCGTGGAGACGGTCGAGGACGGGCCCGACGACCTGCTGGTCGTGCGGGCCGGGGCCCGGTCCTGGACGACCCGCACGCTCGTCAACGCCACCGGCACCTGGCGCCGGCCGTTCGTGCCGCGGTACCCCGGCACGGAGACGTTCCGCGGCGAGCAGTGGCACACGGTCGCCTTCCCCGGCCCCGAGCACTTCCGCGGTCGCCGGGTGGTGGTCGTCGGTGGCGGCGCCTCGGCGGTCCAGCACCTCGGCGAGCTCGCGCCCGTCACCGACACCTTCTGGGTGACGCGCCGGGAGCCGGTGTGGCGCAGCGACGACTTCACCCCCGACCGTGGACGCGAGGCCGTCGCGCTGGTCGAGGAGCGGGTACGCCGCGGGCTGCCGCCGGCCAGCGTGGTCAGCGTGACCGGGCTGGCGCTGCGGCCCCAGGAGCAGGAGGCGGCCCGGCTGGGCGCCTACGAGTGGCACCCGATGTTCCTCGCCGTCGAGCCCGACGGCGTGCGGATGCCGGACGGCACCCTCGAGCCGGCCGACGCGATCCTGTGGGCCACCGGCTTCCGGCCGGCCGTCGCCCACCTCGCGCCGCTCCACCTGCGCTCGGAGCTCGGCGGCATCCGCCTGGACGGCACCACCGCCGTGGCCGACCAGCGGGTGCAGCTGGTCGGCTACGGGCCGTCGGCGAGCACCATCGGTGCCAACCGGGCCGGCCGCGTGGCCGCCCGTTCGGTGCAGCGGTACCTCGCCTCCGCTCAGAGCCGCAGCAGCGCCGCCAGCTCCTGACGGTCCGGCAGCCCGGCCGGCTCGACGACGCGGCCGCTGCGCACGAAGTAGAAGGCAGCCCGCACCCGCTCGACCGGGAGGTCGTGCAGCTCGGCCCACGCCTGGCGGTAGATCGCGAGCTGGAGCGGGTCGGCCTCGCCGGAGCGGCCGGTCTTCCAGTCCACGACGAGGTAGCCCTCCCCCTCCTCGGTGTCCTCGCGGTAGACGGCGTCGATGCGGCCCCGGACCACCTGTCCCTCGACGACCAGCGCGAAGGACGGCTCGACCGCGTGCGGGACCCGCTCCGCGAAGGGGCCCTCCTCGAAGCGCGCGACCAGCTCCTGCAGGTCCGCGTCGTCGTCGATGTCGAGGTCGGCACGGCCCGGCAGCTCGTCGGGGTCGAGGAGCAGCTGCTGGCCGAACCGGGTCTCCACCCAGGCGTGGAACCGGGTGCCGAAGCGTGCCGCCGACGACGGCCGTCGCGGCATCGGCCGGGCCAGGTCGCGGGCCAGCTCCTCGGGGTCGTCCCGGAGCCGGGCCAGCGAGGTCGCCGAGAGGCTGCTGGGCAGCTCGACCTCGACGTGGGGTGAGCGGTCCCGCCGGGCCTCCTCGAGCAGGCGGGCGATCTCGTCGTCCCACTGCTGGACGCGCTCGAGCTCCAGGACGTCCTCGATCCGGTCGTCGAAGCCGCCCTCCAGCTCGGCCGGGGTCACCGGGTCAGCCTCTCGCACCCGGCGCGCCGCCTCGATCCGCCGCTCGACCTCGGCGGTGCGGTGCGAGATGGGCCACGGCAGGTCGGGCGAGGCGTCGGCGTAGGGGTTGGTCTCGCCCTTCGCGACGCAGTCGGCCCACCGGTCCGGCTCGGCGCCCCAGGTCGCCATGGCCTCACGGGTGGCGCAGAGGTACGCCGAGGGCCCGAGGCCGCTCTTGAGGTGCGGCGCCCAGCGCCAGGCCGAGACCCACATCTGGTGACGGGCGCGGGTCCAGGCGACGTACCCGAGCCGGAGCTCCTCGAGCGCCTCGTGGGCCTTGACCGCCTCGCCCAGCGCCTTGATGTCCTCGGGGCCGTGGCCGGCCAGCTGCGGCAGGTCGCGGGCGTCGCCGCGCAGCGCGGTCGGCATCACGAACGGCACGGTCAGCCAGCTCGACCGGGTCCGGTTGGTCGGGAACTTCCGCTCCGTCACCCCGACGAGGAACACCGCGTCCCACTCCAGGCCCTTGGCGCGGTGCACCGTCAGCAGCTTGACCGAGTCGGCCTCCGACGGTGTCGCCACGTCGAGGCCCTGGCCGAACTCGTCCTCCGCCTCGAGCCACGCGAGCAGTGCCGGCAGCGTGACCTGGCCGTCGACGGCCTGGAACTCCGCCACCGCCTGGACGAACAGGTCGAGGTTGTCGCGGCGCGCGGCGGCGGCGGGGCTGACCGAGGAGGCCAGCTCGACGTCGATGCCGGTCGTGTCGACGATGCGTCGCACCAGGTCGAGGATCGGCTCGCCGAGCGCTCCGCGGAGCCGGCGCAGCTCGGTGGCGAGCAGCGCGAACCGCTCGCGCGCCTCGGGTGAGTACTCCAGGTCGCCCGGGTCCTCCAGCGCGTCGCACAGGGAGGCGATCTCGGTGGGGTCGGCGCCCTCGACGGCGGCGGCCAGCTGCTCGCGGACGTCGGTGAACGTCGCCCCGCCCGAGGTGTCGCCGGCGAGCTCCCGGGCCCGCCGGCCGAGCAGCGCGAGGTCGCGCGGCCCGATCGCCCAGCGCGGCCCCGCCAGGAGGGTCAGCAGCGCGGCGTTGGCCGTCACGTCCTGGACCAGGGTCAGCGTCGCGACCACCTCCGAGACCTCGGGCAGGCGGAGCAGGCCCTTGAGACCCACGATCTCGACCGGGACCTCCCGCTCGCTCAGCGCGTCGAAGACGGCTGCGGCGTGGGCGTTGTCGCGGGTGAGGACCCCGATCTCCTTCCAGCACGGACCGTCGGTGGTCGCCGACAGCGCGGCGTGGGTCTCGAGCACCCGGTCCCCCAGCCAGGCCAGCTCGTCGTCCCACGTCTCGTGCACGACCGCTCGGACCTCGCCCGGGTCGGCGCCCGGCTTGGCCTCGAGCGGCAGCAGGTCGGGCCGGCTGGCGTACAGCTCCTCGGCCAGGTGGTTGGCGGTGGCGAGGATGCGGGCGTCGGAGCGGCGGTTGACCGTGAGCGGGTACGTCGTGCCGGGGGCGCCGTCCGCCGTCGGGAACTCGCGGGTGAACTCGAGGATGTTCGAGACCGACGCGCCGCGCCACCCGTAGATCGCCTGGTTCGGGTCGCCGACCGCCATCACCGGGTGGCCGCGACCGGCCCCCGGCTCGGGCCCGGAGAAGAGCCGGCGCAGCATCAGCGCCTGGGCGACCGAGGTGTCCTGGTACTCGTCGAGCAGGACGATCCGGTACTTCGCCCGCTCGGCCTCCCCCACCTCCGGCCGCTCCTCGGCCAGCCGGGCGGCCAGGGCGATCTGGTCGGAGAAGTCCATCAGCCCGTGGTGCCGCTTGAGGGCGCGGTAGGCCTCGACCAGCCCGAGGAGCTCGGCCCGCTTGTCGATCGCGGCGACGGCCTTCTCGTTCAGCGCGCGGTAGGTCTTGCGGTGCTCGGTGGCCATGCCGTCGACCAGCAGCGGGCGCAGCCGCTCGTCGTGGGCCCGGACGTCGGCGGGGCCCACGAGGTGCTCGCTCATCTCCGCGTCGAGCGCGAGGAGGTACTGGACGACGTGGCGCGGGGAGTCGGTCAGCTGCTCGACCGGAGCCGCGTACCGCTGCACGGCGCGGGCCGCCAGCTGGAAGCGGCTGGCGTCGGCGACCAGACGGGTGTCGGGCTCGTGGCCGATGCGCAGGCCGTGCTCGGAGAGCAGCGCCGAGGCGTAGGAGTGGTACGTCGCGACGGTCGGCTCCTCGACCTCCTGCTCCTCCCCGTCCGGCCCGGGGGCGCGGGTGCCGCGCTCGGGCAGGAGGCCGGCCTGGCGCAGGCTCTCGCGGATCCGCGTCTGCAGCTCGGCGGTCGCCTTGGTGGTGAACGTGAGGCCGAGGATCTCGCCGGGCGCCACGCGGCCGGTGGCCACCAGCCAGACGACCCGGGCTGCCATCACCGTCGTCTTGCCGGACCCCGCACCCGCGATCACGACGGCCGGCTCCAAGGGAGCGGTGACCGCGGCGAACTGCTGGTCGCTGAAGGTCCAGTCGACACCCATCAGCTCGCGCAGCTGCTCCGGCGTCGAGATCTCGCGGGCCGGCACCGCGGTCCGGTCGGGCATGGTCGAGGTCATGAGAGCACCGTCCCTGAGGCCTTGGTGGGGCAGATCGCCTGGAAGGCGCAGCGGTCGCAGTGCGAACCCGGCCGCGCCACGAACTCCTCGGCGCGCAGGGCGGCCGCGGCGGCCGCCAGCTGCTGCTCGACCAGGCGGGGCCCGTCGTCCGCGGCGGGCGGCTGGTGCTGCACCTTGGGCAGCACCTCACCGAGCCGGAGCTGGACGAGCTCGGCCCCGCCGGAGACGCCCGGCCCCTCCATGCCCGCCTCGCGCAGGTGCTCGTCCGCGGCGCCGTGGTCGACGGCGAGCTGGTAGAGGCCCAGCTGGGAGTGGCGCTGGACCTCCGGCCCGGTCGGGGCGTACTTGCCGGTCTTGAGGTCCACGACCACGACCCGGCCGTCCTCGTCGAGCTCCAGGCGGTCGGCGTACCCGTGCAGCCGGACGACCTGGCCGTCGGGGAGCTGGACCTCGGCGCGGATCTTCGGCTCCACGGCGAGCACGGTCCGGGCGCCGGGCCGTCGGTGCCAGGTGAGGAAGCGTTCCAGTGCTGCGGCCACGGCCTCCCGCTCGCGGGCACGTGACCACGGGGTCCGGAACTCCATCCGTCCCCAGACCTCGTCGACCAGCGGCATCAGGTCCCGCTCGACGTCGACCTCGTCGATGCCCTCGCCCGAGGCGGCGCCGAGCGAGCCGTTCGCGAGCCGCTCGGCGACCGCGTGGACGACCTTGCCGAAGCCCTGGCCGCTCGAGCTGACGACCTCGCCGCCGGCCTCGCGCTGGAGGAACCACTGGGCCGGGCACGTGAGCAGGCCGTCGAGAGCGCTGGCGGAGAGGGTGAGCGGCTCCTCGCCGGGACGGATCGGGCGCTCGGAGCGGCTGGGCGCCCGCAGCCCCCACCAGGTCGCGGGGTCCGCCTGCGGCGCGACGGGGCGTCCGTGCACGTCGAGCTCGGAGAGCGCGCGCAGCCGGCGCGCTGCTGCGCGGCGCAGCGGCTCGGGCTCGCCGGGGTCGGCGAGCGTGCGGCGCAGCTCCGAGACCAACCCGGCCATCGAGAGCGGCCGGCGGGGCCGGCCGATGCGGTGCACCGGCTCGCGGCCGAGCTCGGAGAGGAACCGCGAGGGCTGCTCGCCCTCGTCGTCGGGCGACTTCACGGCGGTCACGACGAGCCGCTGCTTGGCGCGGGTGGCCGCGACGTAGAACAGCCGGCGCTCCTCGGCCAGCATCGCCCCGCGGGTGAGCGGCGGGAGCAGCCCGTCGCGGCCGATCCGGTCGGCCTGCAGCAGCGAGTCGCGTCGGCGCAGGTCGGGCCAGGCGCCCTCCTGCACGTGCGCGACCACGACCAGGCGCCACTCCAGGCCCTTCGAGCGGTGCGCGGTGAGCAGCCGCACCGCCTCGCCCCGGACGCCGCGGTCGGCGAGGGTGTCGGCGGGGATCTCCTGGGCACGCAGCGTCTCCAGGAAGCTGCGGACGCTGCGGTGGCCCTGCTGCTCCTCGGTCCGGGCGGCGACCTCGAACAGCGCGCAGAGCGCGTCGAGGTCGCGGTGGGCCAGCCGGGCGGCCTGTCCGCCGCCGGCCGTGCCCTGGCGCAGCCGCCGGCCCCAGTCGGTGCCGTCCCAGAGCAGCCAGAGCACCTCCTCGGCGGTCGCCCCGTCGGCGAGCGCCTCCCGGGCCCGCGCCAGCAGGTCGGCCAGCCGCAGCGCCCGGCGCGCCGGCTCCCCGTCGATGCCGGCGAGGACGCCGGGGTCGAGCACCGCGCTGCGGACGAGCTCCCGCGCCGGGGACCCCGGCGCGGCGGCGCGCAGGGCGCGGGTCAGCGAGCGCACGTCGGTCGCGTCGAGACCGCCGAGCGGGGAGGTCAGCAGCGCCTCGGCGCGGTCGGCGCCGACGTGGTCCTCGTCGGCGGGGTCCTCGACCCCGGCGTCGACGACCACCGCGAGCGCCGAGAGCAGCGGCAGCACGGCCGGCTCCCGGACCAGCGGCGTCTCGTCGGCGGCCACCTCCACCGGCACCCCGGCGGCCGCGAGCGACCGGCGCAGCCCGGGGATCGAGGCGCGGCCCGAGCGCACCAGCACGGCCATCTCCGACCACGGCACGCCGTCCTCGAGGTGGGCGCGGCGCAACAGGTCGGCGGTGTGCTCGGTCTCGGCGCGGTGGGTGTCGAAGGTCAGCACCTCGACGCTGCCCGGCCCGTGGGCGTTGTCGGCGGGGACCGGGTTGCGGAACGCGGCGTACTGCTCGACCGGGATGGAGCCGGACACGCCGATCGACGCGGCGATCGAGCGCGAGGCGCGCAGCAGCCGGGAGCCGAAGCGGCGGGTGGTGCCGAGCGCGACCACCGGCGCCGGGTCCCCGCCCAGGGTCGAGAACTCCCGGGGGAAGTCGAGGATCCCGCGGACGTCCGCGCCGCGGAAGCCGTAGATCGACTGGTCGGGGTCCCCCACGACCGTGAGGTCGCGTCCGTCGCCGGCGATGGCGCGCAGCAGCGCGACCTGGCTGGGGTCGGTGTCCTGGTACTCGTCGACGAACACGTGGCGCAGCTGGGCGCGCAGCTCGTCGCGGTGCACGTGTGCCTCGATCACGGCCCGTGCCACCAGGTCGGGGTAGTCGATCGCGGACTGGTCGCCCAGGACGTCGAGGTACTGCTCGAGGAACAGCCCGGCCGCCTCCAGCTCCGGCACCCGCTCCGCGCGCCCCAGGGCCGCGAGGTCGACGGGGTCCAGGCCCCGCTCGCGTGCGCGGGACAGCACGGCGTGCACCTCGCGGGCGAACCCGCGGGTGCCGACGGCGGCCTTGAGGTGGTCGGGCCAGCGCACCGACTCCGGGGCGTCGGTCAACAGCTCCTGCAGCACGACGTCCTGCTCGGGCGCCGACAGCAGCCGCAGCGGAGCGGCGTACAGCTCCGCGGGCGCGTAGCGGCGCACCAGCGCGTAGGCGAAGGAGTGGAACGTCGAGGACAGCCCGGTCGCCATCGTGCGGCCCAGCCGCGCGGTGACCCGGTCGCGCAGCTGCTCGGCGGCCTTGCGCGAGAAGGTCAGCGCGAGCACCTCGTCGGGCCGCGCACCCTCCTCGACACGGCGCACGATCGCCTCGACGAGCGTCGTGGTCTTGCCCGTCCCCGGGCCGGCCAGCACGAGCAGCGGCCCACCGGCGTGGTCGACGACGCGCTGCTGGTGCTCGTCGAGGACCGGGACCGCACCCGCCACCGGACGGCGCGCGAGGCGGTACGTCGTGCCCGGCGTCCTCGCAGCGGTGGTGGTCATGGACCCATCACAACATCGAGCACCGACAGCGCGGGGACGGACACCGGATCCGGCACGGGAAGACGCGCAGGACCAGGGTCGGACGTCACGCGGCGCCGACCGGCCGGTGCTGCCAGGATGTGGCCCGTGAGCCCGCGGACCGTCGCCATCCTCGCCTTCGACGACATGGAGGTGCTCGACTACGCCGGCCCCTACGAGGTGTTCAACGTGGCCGGCGAGCTCGGCGCCGGGACCCCGTTCGAGGTGCGGTCGGTCGGCCTGACCGGCGCGCCGGTCGTCGGCCGCGGCGGGTTCACCGTCCTGCCGACGCATGCGCTCGAGGAGTGCCCGCCGCCGGACGTCCTCGTGGTCCCGGGCGGGGCCGGGGTCCGCCCGCTGCTCGAGGACGAGCGCCTGCTCGCCTGGCTGCGCGAGCGCGCGGCCGAGGTCGAGCTGCTGATGTCGGTCTGCACCGGTTCGCTGCTGCTGGCCCGTGCCGGGCTGCTCGCGCGCCGGCGCGCGACGACGCACCACACGGCGTTCGACGAGCTGGCCGCGCTGGACCCGACCCTGACGGTCGAGCGGGGCCAGCGCTTCGTCCGCAGCGCCGAGCGGCTGTGGACCTCCGCCGGCGTCTCCGCGGGGGTCGACCTCGCGCTCAAGGTGGTCGACGAGCTGGCCGGCACGGCGACCAAGGACGTCACCGTGGCCGAGATGGAGTGGATGTGGCGGTCCTAGCGGCCTGACCGGGCGCCGCTGCGGCGCGGCGCCCGGGCCGGGGAGGCGCGTGCCCAGGCCGGAGCCCCGGTCAGCGACCGCCGCCGACGCGCAGCGTCGTGCCGGTGACGTACGACGCCTCCGCCGAGAGCAGCCAGGCCACGGCGTGGGCGACCTCGGCGGGCTCGCCCGCGCGCCCCAGCGGCACGGTCGGGCCCACCCGCGCCAGCCGACCCGGCTCGCCGGCGTCGGCGTGGATCGTGGTCTCGATGATCCCCGGCGCGACGGCGACCACCCGCACCCCGTCCGCGGCGACCTCGTGCGCGAGCCCCACGGTCATCGCCTCCACCCCGGCCTTGGCCGCGGCGTACTGCACGTACTCCCCCGGCGCGCCCGTCGCCGCGGCGACGGAGCCGATGGTCACCAGCACGCCGCCGGAGCCGCCGCGGCTCACCGCCATCGTCCGGACGGCCGCCCGGGCGACGTACAGCGCGGCGGTGAGGTTGAGCTCGACCGTCCGCGCCACGACCTCGACCGGGGTGTCGGCCAGCGGTCCGATGTGCAGGGTGGCGCCGGCGTTCGACACGACGCCGGTCAGCGCACCGGCCGCCTCGAACAGCTCCTCGACCTGGCCCGGGTCGACCACGTCCGCGCGCACCGTCGCGCAGGCGGCGCCGAGGGCCTCGACCTCGGCCCGCGTGCGCGCGGCGGCCTCGTCGTCGGCGCGGTAGGACAGGACCAGGTCGTGGCCCGCCTCGGCGAGGCGGCGGGCGACGGCCGCACCGATGCCGCGGCTGCCGCCGGTGACCAGGGTGCGCGGACGGGTGGTCGGGTTCGTCTCGGTCGTCGGGGCCATGGGCGGCATCCTGCCCTCACCTCCGGGGCCGCAGGACCCCGCTCGCCTGCTGCACCCCGTCGAGGCCGAGGGTCATCGTCCCGATCGTGAACGGCGTGCGCCGGACGCGGACCACCGCCGGCATCCCGGCCGGACGGGTCTCCCACAGCCGGGAGCCGTCCGCGGCGTCGGCCCACCGGGCGGCGAAGTCGCGCAGCTCCAGCTCCACCCGGTCCGGTCGCACGTCGGCCCGCAGGTAGTTGGTGAGCCCGAACTGGAAGATCCCGCCGTGCGTCACCTGCACCACCCCGTCGCGCTCGGCGACGGACACGTCGTGCACCTCACCGCACAGGTAGAGGTCGACGCCGAACCGGGCGAAGGTCCGCCACAGCGCCGAGCCGGCGCCGCCGCGGACGTGCAGGCCGCTCGACCCGCGCGCCCGGTCGGTCCGCAGGACGGGCGCATGGCCCTGGACCACCACCCACGCGACCCCGTCGCGCCGGGCCCGGCGCAGGACGTCGCGCAGCCACGCCAGCTGGGCCGGGTCGACCTGGACCCGGGCGCGGTCGGGCGTCACGTCGAAGACGTTGATGGTCACCACCTGGAGCTCGGGCGTGGGACGGACGGCGTACGCGCTGAGCTCGTGGCGCGAGCCCCGCGGGCGGTCCGCGAACCGCGGGGAGCCGTCGGCGCGGCGGCCGAACCACCGGCTCCACGCCCGCTCGAACGCCGGCGCGAGCGCCCGCTTGCGGCTGGTCCACGGGTCGTCGCCCAGCTCGTGGTCGCCCATCGCCGGGAGGACCGCCAGGCCGCGGGAGCGGAACCGCTGCAGCCACTGCGGGTAGTAGGTGTCCGCCGCCCGGCGCAGGGCCGCCCGCCGCTCGGCCGGCGTGCCGACCGGTCCGAAGGTCCCGGTCCGGCCCGGATCGGTGCCCCACCAGCCCTCGACCAGGTCTCCGGCCACCAGGACCGAGCCGGGTGCCTCGTCCGCGAAGGCGCCGAGCACGTGGTCGAGCGCCGAGCGGTAGGCGGCGTTGATCGAGTTCGGCGAGCGCCGCGGGTCCCACGCGCCCGGTCCCCGACGCAGGTCCGCGACGTCGCCGTTGAGGAAGTCGGGGCTGGACAGGAAGCGGTACGCCGGCGCCGCCGACGGGCCACCCAGGGAGGTCAGCCGCGGCGCAGCCGCCTGCGCCCGGCCCAGCGTCGCCACCACGCCGACCGCGCGACCCGGCCCCGCGGTCACCTCCAGCGGGGCCCGGAGCACCCGGGGGCCGGGCCGCACCAGGCAGCGCAGCCGCGTCCCGTCGGCGGAGATGCTCGACCGCCGGCGCACGATGGAGCTCGGGACGCAGCCTCGGGGCAGGGCCGTGAAGCGGCCTCCCCGCGCCGACACCCGCAGGACGCCCGCGTCGGGCACCGAGTCCACAGCGACCTGCGCGACCAGGGTGTCCCCGACCGCGACCCGGGCGGGCTCCACGGGCGCGTCGCGCCAGGCCACCGAGACGGCCGGCGCCTCGGCCGTCGCGGGACCGACGTGCGGTGGCGTCGCGGCCGCGGTCACCGGGACCGCCGCCAGCAGGGCGAGCGCAGGGAGCAGCAGGCGGGGGTGGTGCGGCACGGGAGTCTCCATCTCGAGGGGCGACCCCGGTGAGGGGCCGGCTCGTGTGACGCCCGGAGCGGCTTCGCGGTTCGCGGCGGAGCACGCGACGAGGGCCGGCACCCCCCAGGGGCGCCGGCCCTCGTGCTCGCGAGGAGCTCCTCAGCGGACCCGGACGGTCACCGAGTCCCGGCTGCCGAGCGCACCGCTGTTCCCGGCGTACGTCGCCCGCAGGGTGTGCACGCCGCGGCGCAGCCGCACCTGGACGACCGCGCGGCCGTCCGCCGCGGCCCTGACCTTGACGGTGCGCAGCGTCCGGCCGCCCTCGGCGAGGACGACCCGCCCGGTGGCGGGCCGGCCGGCGACCTCGAGCGCGACGGTCAGCCGGACCGTGGCCTTGCCGCTGCGGACCACGCCGACCTTGCCGGCGGTCAGCCGCGTGCGCGACTGCTGCGGCGCCTCCACGCCGTCACCGGCCGGAGCGGCCCAGAACAGCCCGCGAGCCGCCTGGGTGAGCCCGCCCTTGGGGTGGGTGCGGAAGAACACCGCGGTGCCGAGGACGAACGCCCGGGCACCGGACGCCGCCTCCGCGGAGACCGCCGAGGGCTGGCCCGCGGCCGCGTCGGGGCCGTCGCCGCCGGTCTCCGTCGGCAGCCAGTGGCCGGCGAGGAACGGCTTCGCGGCGTCGTAGCGCTGCTCGACGGTGACGGCCTCGCCCAGCCCGGTGAACCAGGTGGCCGGGTAGATGAACGAGGTGTCCTGGGCGTACGGCGAGAGCACCCCGGTGGCCGGGGTGTCGACCGCGACGATGCCGTTGGCCGAGCGGTTGCCGGTGACGGCCGTGCCCTCCAGCAGGCCGAACGCCTTGGCCGCGTCGAACCCGGCGGCGCCGCGACCGGCGATCGAGCCGCCCGCGTCGACCCACGCCTGCACCGCGGTGCGGGCGGCGGACCCGACCGCCGGTGCGAAGCTCGAGCCGATCCAGAGCACGTCGACCCCGGCGAGGGCCGAGGCGTCGGTCTCGAGGCCGGCGGCGGTGAGCGCCGTGAGGTCGTCGAAGCCCAGCTCGGTCAGCGAGAGCCGGTCGTCCTGCGTGCCGACGTACCCGACGGTGAGGTCCTCGAGGCCCTTGGCGGTGCGCAGGGCCCGCAGGTCCTTGCGCTCGGCGGCGGCGAAGCGGACACCGGTCTGCTTCGCCACGGCTTTCGCCTCGTCCCAGCCGGCTGCCTCGACGACCGCGGAGCCGTCGGCGAGCATCGAGACCGCGACGTCGTCCTCGAGCAGCGCGTTGAGGGCCTGGAAGTCCGGCACGCCGGCGACGTCGAAGGTCAGCGGCCCGCGGGCGGCCGGCACGCGGCCGGGCAGCGGGAGCGCCTTCAGCGGCGTCACCTTCCCGATCGGGCGGCCGGTCGTGGACCCGACCGGCTCGACCGTCGCGCCCCAGAGCTCGCCGAGGCTCCAGGCGGAGATGTCGTACATCGACGGCACCTTGTCGGAGATGTCGTCTCCGACCGCGAGGAGCGCGTTGGCGAGGCCGCGGAGCGGCTGGTGCAGGTCGACGACGTAGGAGCCGCGGGGGTACGTCGTGCCGCCGATCCGCGCGGGCGCGCGCAGCGTGCCGACCTCGATCTCGTGGTCGATCAGGTGCCGCACCAAGCGGGTCGCGTCGCTGGTCGAGCGCTGGCCGGCACCGACCGGGATGACGTAGGCGCGCGGCAGCGAGACGGGCTCCTGGTCGTCGGCGACGTCCCAGTGCTCCTTCCACTGCGAGGGGCCCGGCACGGCGGCGACGTCCTCGGTCGTCAGCGACTCCTTGGCCGCGCCGGTGGTGCCGCGGCGGAAGACCTCGATCTGGTTGCGCAGCATCTCGCGGGCGTTGGTGCCCTCCTCGAGGTAGCCGACGATGCTCTCCATCGTCTGCTGCGCCACCGCCACGTTGACCTTGGCGTTCGCCGGGCTCTGCCGCCCGCCCGGGGCGTTGCGCGACAGCGGCAGCTCGACCGTCGCGGTCGCGGCGCCGTAGTAGGCGGCGTACTGCGCGGTGAAGATCGGCGGGAAGTCGTCCCAGCCGTCGGGGGTGTCGCGGTAGGGGATCTTGATCCTGCCGGTGTTCTCGGTGACCGCGTCGTCGGTGGCGGCGTCGTAGTAGGTGTTGCCGGGGATCTCCGCGGCGACGACGTCCTGCTCGACCTTGAGCGCGAGCGCGTAGTTGTGCGGGAGGTACAGGTCGTACTCGTAGTTCGAGCCGTGCGGCGGGCCGCAGGGCTCCATCTGCAGCACGCCGGTGTAGCCGTGGAAGTCGGCGGCGTAGATCGGCTGGATCGCCTGCGCGGTCCGCACGAACGAGCGGGACTCCGGAGTGGTGCTGGTGATCATGTCGCGGTTGGGGTCGAGGCCGAGCGCGGTGGCGCGGGTGGCCTTCGTGCGGCCGTCGGGGTTCAGCGACGGGGAGAAGTACAGCCGGTGGCTGCTGAGCACGTCGCCGACCTCGGCCAGCGGCGCGGTGGCGAGGTGCTCGATGTACCGCATCGCGGCGTCGGTGCCCTCCCACTCGTTGCCGTGGATGTTGTTGCTGATCCACACCGGCGTCTTGTAGCCGGCGAGCAGCGCCCGGTCGGCCGCCGCCGCGGCGGGGGCCTCCTTGATCTTGCGGCGCCAGGCCGTCTGCTCGGCCGTCTGGGCCGCGGTCTCCGGGGCGGTCAGCGTGACCAGGTACAGGTCGCGGCCCTCGGTGGACTGGCCGACGACCTGGACCGAGATCCGGTCGCTGCGCTCCATCAGCGCCTGGAGCCGAGGGGCCAGGTCGGGGTGGCCCAGCAGCTCGGCGGTGTGCGCGGCGTCGTCGGGGTTGGCGTCGTAGACGCGCAGCTCGGGCTGGGAGGGGTACGACGTGGGCATCTGGACCGGGTCGCCGACGGCCGGGGCCGCGGCGGCCGCGCGGGCCACCTGGGCCCGCTCGACCGGACCGACCCGCTTCGCGGTGCCGGGCCCGCGACCGGCGTCGCCGCCGGCCTCGGCGCGGGTGGGGGTGGGGGTGCCGGGCTCCGCCGCGGCGGTGGTGCCCGACCAGGCCAGCACCGTTGCGGCGAGACCGAGACCGGTCGCGCCCGCGACTACGCGTGTGTTCCTCAAGGACGTCCTCTTATCCGGTGGGGGCGACGCCGCGGAGAGACGGCACCGTGAGGGCTGAATATGGCGCAGATCCGGCCCGAGCGGCAGGGGCCGAACGGACTGTCACCTGCCCGCAACACGTCCGAGGCGGTGCGGTGACCTGTCGAGGGGGCCCGGCGGGAACCCCACGGCCCGCACCGCTCGTTGGTCGGGCGTGACCACCGCGGGAGACGTGTACGTCGTCGGGCTGGAGCGCCACGAGCGGCACCGCTGGCGCCGCCTCGCCGTCGCGGCCTGGTCGCTGGCGAGCGCCGCGACCCTGGGCCATCTCGACGCCCCGTCGGTCGGGCAGTGGGTGGTCCGGCGGCGCGACGACGGCACCGAGGTCCTGCGCGTCGAGGCCGGCGGCGAGGAGGAGGCCGCGATCACGCGCCAGGCCCTCGACGACCAGCTCGCGACCCTCCCCGTCGAGGAGTTCCACGACCGGTGGGGGCTGGGCGCTGCCTGACGGCCGCCCGCACGGCGTCGGGGGCCTCAGGGTCAGGCGTCGGGTGCCCGGTCGTTGTAGACGCCGCTCTGCTCCTGCCCCGACAGGCGCTGCACGGCCGCCATCACCTCGTCGGTGAGCAGCCGCCGCGCCCGCCCGAGGGGTACGCCGTCGTACCGCCCGCGCGGGTCGATCGGCTCGCCGAAGGCGACCGAGACGCGGGCCAGCCGCGGCCAGCGGGCCCCGACCGGCTGCAGCTGCTCGGTGCCCCGGAGCCCGACCGGGACGACCGGGACGCCGGCGGTGAGCGCGAGGTGGGCCGCCCCGGTGCGCCCGCGGTGGAGGCGGCCGTCGCGCGAGCGGGTGCCCTCGGGGTAGATCCCGAACGCCTCGCCGCGGGCCAGCACGTCGAGGGCGACGTCGAGGCTGGCCATCGCGGCCTTGGTGTCGTCCCGGTCGACCGGCAGCATCCCGAGCCCCTCGAACCACGCCCGCTGCAGCCGGCCCCGCACGCCGGTGCCGGTGAAGTAGTCGGACTTGGCGAGGAAGACGACCTTGCGCGGCACCACGACGGGGATCACCACGGAGTCGGCGAAGCTGCGGTGGTTGCTGGCCAGGATGACCGGGCCGGTCTCCGGCACGTGCTCGAGACCCGTGATCGTCGGCCGCCAGACGGCTCGCGCGAGGGGCGGCACGACCGCGTGGAGGACGCCGTACACCGACGGTGTGCTGGGCATGACCGCCAGCATGGCGGTTACCCGCGGGTCAGCCTCATCGGCTCCCGCGGACCGGTCGGCGGGAGCCGGGGCGGGCTCAGCCGTGGTGCAGCACGAGCAGCGCGACGTCGTCCTCGACGTCGTCGCCGACCATGTCGAGCAGGTGGTCGCAGACCTGCTCGGGGGTGAGGTGGGCGCACCCGGTGAGCTCGGTCTCGAGCCAGTCCAGGCCCTCGGTGATCGGCGCCCCGCGACGCTCGACGAGCCCGTCGGTGTAGAGCACCACGCTGTCGCCCGGCTCGAGCACCGTGCGGTGGTCGGTGCGGTCGGTGGCGTGGTCGATCCCCAGGAGCAGGTCGGGCTTGCGCAGCAGCACCTCCGCGCGGCCCTCGGCGCGGACGTGCACCGGCGGCGGGTGGCCCGCGCTGGACCAGGTGAGCACCAGCCGCTCGCCGTCCCGCTCGGCCTGGACCAGCTGGGCGGTCGCGACCACGTCGAGCGCGAGGCCGTCCATCGTGCTGTCCAGCCGGCGCAGCACCTCCGCGGGCGTTCCGTGGGCCGTCCACCCGATGCCCCGGACCAGGTTGCGCAGCTGCGCCATCGACGCCGCCGCGCCCTCGTCGTGCCCGGCCACGTCGCCCACCGCCACCAGCAGCGACCCGCCGGGCAGCACGAAGGCGTCGTACCAGTCCCCGCCCACCTGCGCGTCGTTGGCGGCCGGCTGGTAGCGCACCGCGACGGTCATGCCGGGCCGCTGCGGCGGGTCCGCGAGCAGGCTGCGCTGCAGGGCTGCGGAGATCGAGCGCTCCGCCTGGATGCGTGCGACCTGCTCGAGCGAGCGGCTCAGCGTCGCACCGACGAGGCGGAGGAAGTCGAGGACCGGCGCACCCAGCGGGACCCGCGGGCTGAGCACCACCTCGAGGACCGACCCGGCGTACGGCGTGCCGGTGCCGATGCCGAGCCGGGCCCGGTGACCGTCCTGGTCCTCCTGCACGACCATGTCGTGCTGGCCCAGCGACTGCCCGGCGCGGGAGCCGGCGCCGCCGTGGGCCGCCACGACCTCGATGCGCACCGCGGCGAGGTCGGCCGTGGCGTCCGCGAGCAGGGCGTGCGCCCGGGAGCGCACCTGGTCGGCGGACTCCACGGTGCCCAGCGCGTCCTTGAGCCGCCCCAGCAGGCGCAGCCGGCGCTCGGCGACCACCTGCCCGGTGGTCTCGCTGACGATGTCGAAGGCCCCTTGCACCCGGCCGTCGGGGCCGTGCACCGGCGAGTAGGAGTAGGTGAAGTGGCACTCCTCGAGGAAGCCGGCCCGGACCAGGGGCAGCGGCTGGTCGCGCACGTACGTCGGGCCCTCGCCGTCCAGCACCGACTGGAGCATCGGCCCGATGACCGACCACGCCTCGGGGAAGACCTCCTGCGCGGGTCGGCCGAGCGCGTCGGGGTGCTTCTGGCCGATCAGCCCGGCGTAGGCCTCGTTGTAGAGCAGCACCATCTCCGGGCCCCACATCAAGGTGACGGCGTACCGCGTGTTCAGCGCGATGTCGAGCGTCGCGCGCAGCGTCGGCGACCAGCCCGACGGATCGCCCAGCGGCGTCGCCGCCCAGTCCACCGCGTCGTACGTCGCGCGCAACGAGCCCGCGTCGCGGTACGGCAGGTCCTCGAGCACGGTCCCATCCAACCGCACCCCGTGGGCGCGGCCGTGATCGCGGCGAGCGGCGGCCGCTAGCCCGAGCGCTCGGCCGCCTCCTCCTCGTCGGCCTGCTCCTCGGCCGCCCGGTCGCGGTCCCGCCCGATCCGCGACATGACCGGTGTGGCGAGGACCCCGTGGACGAAGACCGAGGCGACCACGGTGAACCCGACGGTCGACCACAGCCAGTCGGTGCCGAGCTCGTCGGCCTCGCCCGCGGCGTAGGCCAGGTAGTAGATCGAGCCGATCCCACGCACTCCGAAGAAGGCCGCCGCCCACTTCTCGCCCTTGGTCAGGCCGGGCCCCGGCGCCGCGCGCCACGCGCCGAGCGACAGGGCCCCCGCGAGCGGGCGGATCACGAAGATCAGGCCCAGGCCGATGGCGACGCCGCGCAGGTCCAGGCTCTCCAGCAGGCCGCGGGTCAGCGCGATGCCCAGCACCAGGAGGACGAAGAGGGTGAGCAGCCGCTCCAGCCGCTCCGCGACGTCGTGCATGGCGGCGTGGTAGTCGTGCGAGCGCTCCGCGGAGCGGAACGTCATGGCGCACGCGAAGACGGCGAGGAAGCCGTAGCCGTGCGCCACCTCCCCCACGCCGTACGCCGCCACCAGCGCCGCCAGCGCCAGCAGCGACTCCCCCCGCTCCGCGACCCGCAGCGAGGCCGACTGCGACCGGAAGGCGAGGTAGGCCAGCACCCGTCCCACCAGGATCCCGGCGGCCACGCCGATCACGATCTTGCCGACCAGGTAGAACCCGACCCAGGTCGGGACCAGCGCCAGGCTGAGCCCCTCGGTGGCGATGAGGATCGCGAGGTAGACGAACGGGAACGCCAGCCCGTCGTTGAGGCCCGCCTCCGAGGTGAGGGTGAACCGCAGCTCGTCCTCCTCGTCGACCTCGTGCTCCTCGCCGGTCCGCGGACCGGCGACCTGCACGTCCGAGGCGAGCACCGGGTCGGTCGGTGCCAGGACGCCGCCGAGCAGGACCGCGGCGGCCAGCGGCAGCCCCGCCCACCACCAGCCCAGCAGCGCGACGCCGGCGATGGACAGCGGCATCCCGATGCCCAGCAGCCGCCAGGTCGGCCCCCACGGCCGCCACGAGCGCACCCGCCGCACGAGCAGCGGGCGGTCGATGGCCAGCCCGACACCCATCAGCGCGACGATCACGACGAGCTCGGTCACGTGCTCGATCACCGCGCGGTTGGCCTGCGGGTCCAGCGGCAGTCCGTCGGGCAGCGACGTCAGCCCGAGGAGCATCCCGACCCCGACCAGCACCATCGGCGAGGAGACCGCCCAGCGGCTCAGCAGCTCCGGGAGGACGATCGCCAGGAGCAGGGCTCCGCCGGCGACGACGTAGACGAGATCGGAGGTCACGCCGTCAGGTACCCGGCATCCCCCGATCGCGGACGCTCCGCCCGAGCGCCGGTGAGTACCCGTGCTCAGCGCGGTTGAGCCGTCGTCCCGATCCGGCCGACCCGCCCGCCGCGGTCCGATGGGCGGCATGACCCCGACCGTCCTCGGCACCTGCCCGACCTGCGGCTCGCGCGTGCCGGTCCAGCAGCACGTGCAGCCCGTCCAGCAGCCCGCGCCGCTGCCGACGTACCCCGTCGCTCCCCCGCCGGCCGCCCCCGCGCGGCCGGCCCGACCCGCGCGCGGCCTGCCGGTCCCCTCGGTCCCCGCGCTGCTCCTCGGCCTCGGCGCGCTCTGCCTGCTCGTCGCGGCGGTGGCCTTCCTCGCGGTGGCCTGGTCCGCGCTCGGGGTCGGTGGGCGCACGGCGGTGCTGGTCGGGCTGACCGGCGCGACCGCCGCGCTCGGCGCCGTCCTCGCCGGGCGCGGGCTGCGGGTGGCCGGCGAGTCCCTGTCGGTCGTCTCCCTCGGCCTGCTGGTGCTCGACCTGGTCGGTGCCGCCGGCGCCGGCTGGCTGGGCGAGGCCTCCGGTGCGGGCCTCGCGTGCGTCGTCGGCGTCGTGGTCGCCCTGGCCTCGCTCGCGTGGCTGCGCACCGGGCTGGGCGCTCCCCAGCTCGTCGCACCCCTGGGCCTGGGCCTCGCGGCGGTCGCCGCGGTCGACCTCACCGCCCACCCGCACGTCGTCGCCACCACCGCCACGCTGCTGATGGCCGCCCTCGTCGCGCTCGGCGTCGTCGCCGGCGCGCGCCTGCTGCCCTGGGCCGCGGGCTCCGGCGCCGCGCTGTGCTGGGGCTGGCTCGCGCTGGGCGGGCTGGTCGACGCCGCGTCGTACCCGACCCTGGCCGGGCTGTGGGCCGAGGGCCACGCCCTCCCCCTGCTGACCGCGGCGCTCCTGCTCGCCGCGGTGGCCGTGCTGTGGCGGCCGGCGCTGGCCGGCACGACGAGCATCCTGACGCTCGTCGCGGTGCTGCCCGCGCTCGACGAGGGCGGCACGTCGTTCGGTGCGGCGGCACTCGCCGCCGTGCTCGGGTGGGCGCTCCTGGGGCTGGCGACCCGTTCCGGCGGCGCCACCGTGGTCCGCGTGCCCCTCGCCGCCTCGGCGGTCGCCAGCACCTGCGTCCTGGTGGTGCTGGTCGCCGAGGCCCTGGACCGGCTCCTGCTGGTCGCGGCACCGGGCACCGCCGGCGCCGCGGTCCGCCTGCCGGCCACGACGGCTCTCGCGCACCCCGCGCTCGCGGCCGCCTCGGCGCTCGCGCTCGTGGTGGCGTACGTCGCCGGGACGGGCCGCCCGGTGCCGCCCGCCGCCTGGGTGGCGGCAGGTGTCCTCGGCGCGACCACCACGGCGGCCCTGCTCCCGGCGCCGCTCGCCGTGGTGGTCGCCGTGCTGGCGGCCGCCGGGCTGGTGGGCATCGGGCTGGTGGGCATCGGCTCCCGGCCGGTCGCCGGGGTGCTGCTCCTCGCCGCAGTGCTCGTGGCGCTGCCGAGCCAGGTCCTCACCCTGGGCGCCTTGGTCGCGCTCGTCGCGGGCTGCTGGCTCGTCCGGGACCGCACCGAGGCCGCCGCCGTGCTCCCCGCCGCGCTCGGCGCGTCCGTCTGGACGGCGCTCGCCGTGGCGGACGTCGACCCGGCCTTCCGCGGCGTGCCGGTGCTCCTCGCCCTCGCGGCCCTCGCGCTGCTCCGCCCCCGCCCGGAGGTGGAGGCCGTCGCCGCCGTGACCGGCACCCTCGCCGCGGCCCTCGCGGTCACCGGGCCGACCTCGCTGGCGGCCCACCTCACCGTCGGTGGCGCGCTCGTCACCGTCCACGCCCTGCTGGTGGCGCAGCGACGGGTGGTCGCGTGGGCCGGCGGGCTCCTGCTCGCCGCCGCCACCTGGGTCCGGCTGGCCGACCTCGGCGTCAGCCAGCCCGAGGCCTACACGCTCCCCTCCGCCCTCGCGCTGCTGCTCGTCGGCGCGGCGACGCTGCGCCGCGACCCCGCCGCGCCGACCGGGCCCGTCCTGACCCCCGGCCTCCTGCTCGCGACCGTGCCGACGTTGCTGTGGGTGCTGGCCATGGACCCGGTGTCCCTGCGAGCGGCCCTCCTCGGGCTGGCCTGCCTGGCGCTGGTGCTCGGCGGCACGGCGCTGCGGTGGAGCGCACCGGTCGCCGTCGGCTGGGTCGTCGGTTCCCTGCTCGTGGTCCGCGAGCTCGCGCCGTACGCCGCCGCCACCCCGCAGTGGATCCTCATCGGCGCCGCCGGCACCGCCCTCACCGTCGTGGGCGTCACGTGGGAGCGCCGGCTGGACGAGCTGCGTCGTGCGCAGGCGTACGTCGGCCGGCTGCGCTGACGTTCGGCCCGGTCGGGGGCACACCCATCGTTCAATTGCTGGGTTGCGACGGTGCGCAAGCGCTTGCCCACCACCGTTTCCGCGCAATTGAACGATTGCGACGGCCCGCGACCACCCGCCGACCCCGCCGGCTCAGGCGAGCGGCGGCGGCTGGAAGAAGGCCGCGACGATGTCGACGTTCCCCGAGGGACGCAGCGGCGTGCCCTCCTCGAGGTAGGCCTGCCGTGCCTCGCCCTGGTGGCTCGGCGGCAGCGAGCCGTCCGCCCGCACGACCCGCCACCAGGGCACCGCAGCGCCGTGCTCGGCCATCACGTTGCCGACCCGGCGGGGACCGAACCGGCCCACCGCGTCGGCGACCGCGCCGTACGTCGTGACCCGGCCGCGCGGCACCGACTCGACGCACGCCAGCACCGCCTCGACGTACTCCTCGGGATGCCGCACGGGCCCGACGCTAGCCGCGGACGGCGTCGCGTCGGGCCCGTGGCCCATCCCCACCCCCGAGTCGGTGAGGTCAGGCAGTCAGAGGACCGGCGAGAACGGCTCGGTGCCCTCGACCAGGCGAAGGCCGTCGATGCCGGAGTGCTGCTGGGCGAAGGCGAGCTCCCGGGCGAGGTCGCCGATGTTGTTGGAGGCCGGCAGCGGCGCCAGGCCGAGGGTGGACAGCGTGCCGATCGCCTCGCCGTCCCGGTCGACGAACGCCGAGCCGGAGTCGCCGGGGACGCCCGGGGTCAGCGTGTAGAGCGGGTGGCTCCAGCCGCCGTCGTCCGTGGCGTCGCCGAGGCTGATGCCGGTCTTCGGCGAGAGCAGCTCGACGCCGAAGCGCAGGCTGGAGTTGCCGTAGGAGTAGACCCGCTCGCCGGCGGTGGTGCCGTCGGTGTCGATGCCGGTCGGGCCGCCCCACAGCGGGATCGAGGGGTTGACCTTGCCGGCGTCGGCGGCGTCGACCTGCACCAGCGCGAAGTCGTTGTAGGCGCAGGTGTTCGGGTCGGTCGTGCCGACCTCGTCCATGGCGGCCCACGAGGAGTAGACGAGGGTCCCGCCGCCGACCCGGGTGCCCTCGGAGAGCAGGCTGCCGCCCTCGTTGAACGAGACGCGCGTGCCGAGCGGGAGGGAGTCGGAGAGGCAGCCGTCGGTGTCGGTGGCCGCGCCGGTGCCGGCGCAGTGCGCGGCGTACCCGACGTAGACGTTGCTCGCGGCGTCGGTGAAGACGAAGTTGCTCGTGCACTGGGCGCCCTCGGTGTACATCTGCACGCCCGGGTGGATCGCCGCCTCGCCCGCGGGCGCCCACTGCGGCGCCGCCGAGGCAGGGGCGCTGGTGATCATCGCCGTGCCGAGGACCGCGCTGCCGAGGACGGCGAGCGCGCCGGTGAGCCGTCGGGCGGACCGGACCGTGGTGGGACGAGCCTTCATCGAGTTCTGCCTTTCCGAGAGGGACCGGCGACGCGGGAGGGCGCCGGTGTGACGACAGGCACAACGCGGGTGCAACCGACGGGGTTACGTCGGCATGGCCCGAAATGACCGGACGACCCGAGGTTTTACCTCGGGTCGTCCGGTCGGGACCGGCGGGACGCCGGTCAGGAACGCCTCAGTACGACGGCTGGCTGGGGTCGATCTGGTTGACCCAGGCGACCACGCCGCCGCCCACGTGCACCGCGTCGGCGTACCCCGCGCCCTTGACGATCGCGAGCGTCTCGGCCGAGCGGACGCCCGACTTGCAGTGCATGACGACCTGCTTGTCGGCGGGCAGCTTCTCCAGGGCCGAGCCGTTGAGGAACTCGCCCTTGGGGATCAGCACCGAGCCGGGGATCTTGTTGATCTCGTACTCGTTGGGCTCGCGCACGTCGACGAGGACGAAGTCGCGGGTGCCCTCCTCGCGCTCCTTGAGCATGTGCTCGAGCTGGGTCACCGAGATCGTCGACCCGGCGGCGGCGTCGGCGGCCTCGTCGGAGATCGCGCCGCAGAAGGCGTCGTAGTCGATGAGGCCGGTGACGGTCGGGTTCTCGCCGCAGAGCGCGCAGTTGGGGTCCTTGCGGACCTTCAGCTTGCGCCACTCCAGCTCGAGTGCGTCGTAGATGACCAGCTTGCCGATGGCCGGGTCGCCGATGCCGGTGAGCACCTTGATGGCCTCGTTGACCTGGATCGAGCCGATGGCCGCGCACAGCACGCCCAGGACGCCGCCCTCGGCGCAGCTGGGGACCATGCCCGGCGGCGGGGGCTCGGGGTAGAGGCAGCGGTAGCACGGCGCGTCGTCGGCCATGGTCGGCGCGAAGACCGAGGCCTGGCCGTCGAAGCGGTAGATCGAGCCCCACACGTAGGGGATCCCGAGGAAGTACGCCGCGTCGTTGACCATGTAGCGGGTCGCGAAGTTGTCGGTGCCGTCGACGATGAGGTCGTAGCCCCGGAAGACGTCCATGACGTTGTCGTTGTCGAGGCGCTCCTCGTGCAGCACGACCTCGACGTAGGGGTTCGCCTCGGCGATCGACTCCTGGGCCGAGACCGCCTTGGACTTACCGATGTCGGACTGGCCGTGGATGATCTGGCGCTGCAGGTTCGACTCGTCGACCTCGTCGAACTCCGCGATGCCGAGCGTGCCGACACCGGCAGCGGCCAGGTAGAGCAGGGCGGGGCTGCCGAGGCCGCCGGCGCCGATGACGAGCACCTTGGCGTTCTTCAGCCGCTTCTGCCCGGTCATGCCCACGTCGGGGATGATCAGGTGGCGGCTGTAGCGCCGTACCTCGTCGATGGTCAGCTCGTCGGCCGGCTCGACCAGCGGGGGAAAGCTCACGTCACGCTCCTCGTAGCGGTTCGTCGATCAGTCCCCGGTGAACACCGGGGCACCTCACGATGTTCCCTCCATGGTCCCTCCGCGACGGCACGGCGTCGGCGCGGCGTCCCGTCATCCGGACCGGGGTGACCGACGGGTAGAGTCCCGGCACGCAGCGCCGGTCCGCCGGTGGGTGCACCGGAGGGACGGGAGGAGAGCGGGATCGTGAGCGCAGGCCAGTACGACGTCGACAACGCTCGGCCCCGGGGCGGGCGGATGCCGCGGCGTGAGCGACGCGCCCAGCTGCTCGAGTCCGCTCTCGAGGTCTTCGTGGCCCAGGGCTACCACGCCGCTGCGATGGACGACATCGCCGACCGCGCGGGCGTCTCCAAGCCGGTGCTGTACCAGCACTTCCCCGGCAAGCTCGACCTCTACCTCGCGCTGCTCGACAGCTCCTGCGACGCGATCATCGACAGCTGCCGCCAGGCGCTGGCCTCCACGCAGGACAACAAGCTCCGCGTCGCCGCCGCGGTCGACGCCTTCTACGCGTACGTCGCTCAGGAGTCCGGGGCGTTCCGCCTGGTGTTCGAGTCCGACCTGACCAACGAGCCGGCCGTGCGCGAGCACGTCGACCGCGTCACCAGCGAGTGCGCCGCGATGATCGCCGAGGTCATCCAGCAGGACACCGGCCTCTCCGACCCCGCCGCCCGCCTGCTCGCCGTCTCGCTCGTGGGAATGGCCCAGGTCAGCTCGCGGTTCTGGCTCTCCGAGGGCGGCGGCATCAGCCGCGCCGACGCCGCGGCACTGGTCTCCGGGCTGGCGTGGCGCGGCATCGGTGGGTACCCGCTCGATCACTGACCCTCGTCCCTGCACCACCTCGTACGACCCGCCCCCGCACCCGCTGCGGGACCTGACTGAAGGAGGACCTCGTGGAGGTCAAGATCGGTGTCCAGCACGCCCCCCGTGAGCTCGTCGTCGACACCAACGAGTCCGCCGACTCCGTCCAGCAGCTCGTCGCCGAGGCCGTCGAGGCCGGCACGGTGCTGACGCTCTCGGACAGCAAGGGCCGCAAGCTCGTCGTCCCGGCCGCGAAGATCGCCTACGTCGAGATCGGTGGCGGCGTCGTCGGCCAGGTGGGCTTCCGGAGCTGAGCTTGCTCACGCTGCTGTGGGCGCTGGTCGGCGGCGCGGTCGTCGGCCTCCTCGGCAAGCTGCTCGCACCGGGCGACCCCGACGACGTCCCGGTGTGGCTGACGGTGCTGTGCGGCGTCGCCGGGGTCTACCTCGGCGACTGGCTCTACACCCGCGTCTGGGACGCCTACACCCCCGGCCTGGACTGGTGGCGCCACGCCTGGCAGATCGCCGTCGCCGCCGCGCTCGTCGTCGCTGTCGCGAACCTCACCGCCCGTCGGCGCGCGCACTGATCCTCCGCACCCTCGGTCGCTCGCGCCCCGGCACCGGGCACTCCCCGAACAGGAGCCGGTCAGGGTCAGTGCGCGAGGCCGAGCTCGGCCATCCGGTCGGCGTGCCGCTCGGTGATCCGGGCGAACATCCGGCCGATGGCAGCGAGGTCCAGACCGGGCCGGTCGACGCCGCCGGCCAGCAGCGCGGAGAGCGCGTCCCGCTCGGCGGCGACCCGCTGGGCCTGGGTGAGCGCCTCCCCCATCAGCCGGCGGCCCCACAGGGCCAGCCGCCCGCCGAGCCGGTGGTCCGCGGCGATCGCGGCGCGGACCCGCTCGACGACGAACGCCGAGTGGCCGGCGTCCTCGAGCGAGGACACGACCAGGTCGCGGGTGGTGGCGTCGAGGTAGGCCGCGATCTCGCGGTAGAAGTCGTTGGCGAGCCCGTCGCCGACGTACGCCTTGACCAGGCTCTCGTACCAGTCGGCGGGCGCCGTGTGCTCGTGGAAGCGGTCGATCGCGGAGCGGAACGGCGCCATCGCGGCGAACGGGTCCGAGCCGAGCTCGGTGATCCGGGCGTGGATGCCGGCGACCTTGCCGAACTCCGCGCTGGCCATCCCGGCGATGGCGACCTTGTCCTCCAGCGAGGGGGCCAGCCCGGCGTCCTCGGCGAGCCGCTCGAAGGCGGAGATCTCGCCGTAGGCGATCGCACCGAGGAGGTCGACGACGGCCTCGCGGTACTCCGGGTCCTGCAGCGCCAGCGGCGCGTCGTCCTCCACCGGTCCGTCCGTCGATGCCGTCACGTGCGCACCCTACCGATAAGGTGAAGGAGTACGAGGCTGCCTCCGGCGCTCGTCCCGCTCGGTCGAGCGCCCCGCCGGCGGCCCGCAGTATGTGCGCGGCTGACCTCCTGACAGCGTCCCCGGACCTCCGTGAGACCGCCGCACTCGAACCTTCTTCGGTCGAACCGGCTGAACTCACGAAAGCGACAAGACTCTGACCACCACCTTCCGAGAGCTCGGGGTGCTTCCCGAGATCTGCGACGCGCTCGAGCGCGCCGGCATCACCACCCCGTTCGCCATCCAGGAGATGACCCTCTCCGTCGCCCTGATGGGCACCGACCTGATCGGGCAGGCCCGCACCGGCACCGGCAAGACCCTCGCCTTCGGCATCCCGGTGCTGCAGCGCAGCGTCGCGCCGAGCGACCCGGCGTACGCCGACCTGCCGCAGGGCAAGCCCCAGGCGCTCATCGTCGCCCCGACCCGCGAGCTGGCCCTCCAGGTCTCCAACGACCTCCACCTGGCCAGCAAGGACGTCGGCCTCCGTGTGCTGACGGTGTACGGCGGCGTCGGGTACGACACCCAGCTCGACGCGCTCGAGGAGGGCGTCGACATCGTCGTCGGCACCCCGGGCCGGCTCATCGACCTGGCCAACCGCAAGGCGCTGGACCTCTCCCACGTGCACGCGCTCGTGCTCGACGAGGCCGACGAGATGCTGGACCTGGGCTTCCTGCCCGACGTCGAGCGGATCCTCAAGCTGACCCCCGAGACCCGGCAGACGATGCTGTTCTCGGCGACGATGCCCTCGGCGATCGTCGCGCTGGCCCGCATGCACATGCGCCACCCGATGAACATCCGCGCCGAGTCGTCCTACGACACCACGATGGTCCCGGCGACCGCGCAGTTCATCTACCAGGCCCACGACCTCGACAAGCCCGAGATCATCGGCCGGATCCTGCAGGCCGAGGACGCCGAGAAGATCATCGTCTTCACCCGCACCAAGCGGCAGTCGCAGCGCGTCGCCGACGACCTGGCCGAGCGCGGCTTCAGCGCCAGCCCGCTGCACGGCGACATGGCCCAGGTGGCCCGCGAGAAGGCGCTCGCGAAGTTCCGCGAGGACAAGATCCGCGTCCTGGTCGCCACCGACGTCGCCGCCCGCGGCATCGACGTCCGCGGTGTCTCGCACGTCATCAACTACACCTGCCCCGAGGACGACAAGACCTACGTCCACCGCATCGGCCGCACTGGCCGCGCGGGCGCGACGGGCACCGCGATCACCTTCGTCGACTGGGCGGACCTGCACCGCTGGAAGATGATCAACAAGACCCTCGACCTGCCCTTCGACGAGCCGGTCGAGACCTACTCCACCTCCGAGCACCTCTTCACCGACCAGGGCATCGCCCCGGGCACCAAGGGCCGCATCGTCGACCCCAAGCCGGTCGAGAAGAAGGAGCGCTCCGACCGCCCCGAGCGCGGCGGTCGCGGGGGCGAGCGCGGGGGCGAGCGCGGCGGCGAGCGTCCCTCGCGGAACCGCAACCGCAGCCGGACGCGCACCCGCAGCGGCGAGACCGTCGCCGAGGGCGCCGAGACCACCGCACCGGCCGCTGCCCCCGCGAGCGGCGAGGGTGACGCGGCACCGAGCCGCAACCGTCGCCGCCGCCGCCGTGGCGGCTCGGGCGGCGGGTCCGGCCAGGGTGCGGGCGAGGGCCAGCCGGCCACCGCCGGCAGCGGCGCCGAGGACTGACCTCCGCTCCCCGGCGCCAGCCGCAGGACCAGCACGACGCAGGGCCGCCCGATCCGAGATCGGGCGGCCCTGCGTCGTACCCGGCGCCTCGGGGCGGGGGCTCAGCCGGCGACCCGGCCGGTGACCAGGTGCTGCGGGCGCACCTCGTGGCCCGGCGCGACGCCGTGGGCCCGGTCGAGGTCGAGCACGGCGGTGAGCGGGGTGACGGTGACGTCGAGGAGCCCGGCGGCGCGCAGCACGTCGGCTGTGGCGTCGATGCTGCGCGCCTCGGCCAGCGGGAGGGCGGCGACCACGTCGTCGTCGTACGCCGCGGTGAAGGCCTCTCCCCCGGTCGCGACGCCCTCGGGGAACCACGTGCTGTCCACGACCGCCACGACGCCGCCCGGCCGCAGCAGCGCGGCCCAGCGCCGCACGGCGGCCACGGGCTCGCGGAGCGTCCACATCACGTAGCGGCCGGTGACGGCGTCGACGGAGCCGGCCGGCAGGTCGGGGTCGACGGCGTCCCCGCGCAGGAACCGCGGCGGCTGCGCGACGCCCAGGGAGGCGGCGTGCTCCCGGGCCCGCTCGAGCATCCCCTCCGCCAGGTCGATCCCGGTCACGCGGTGGCCGAGCGCGGCGAGCAGGCAGGCGACGTGGCCGCTGCCGGTGCCGACGTCGAGCACGTCGGCGGGCGCCAGGGGCAGGGCCGCCGTCCACACGTCGGCCCACGCGGCCCGGTCGAGCTCGCGGCGGTCCGGCCGCTGCTGGTGGTCGTCGTACGCCGGCGCGCGACGCGTCCAGTAGGCGTCGATGCGGTCCTGGACGGACGGGACGGTCATGCGGGCTCCTCGGTCAGGTGGGTGAACGGTTCGAACAGCAGGTGCAGCCGGTCCTCGAGCCGGACCGGGCGGACGCCGATGCCGTAGACCGGCTCGAGCAGGGCCGGGTCGAGGACCTCCTCGGCGGGGCCGGCCGCGACGACGCCGCCGCCGTGGGGGCCGCCGCCCAGCAGGACCAGGTCGTCGCAGTACCGGGCGGCGAGGTTGAGGTCGTGCAGGACGACCACGGCGCAGGCCTCGGAGCGGTGGGCCAGGTGGGCGACGAGGCGCAGGACCTCGTGCTGGTAGCGGATGTCGAGGTGGTTGGTGGGCTCGTCGAGCAGCAGGTGCGTGGCCTCCTGCGCGAGCGCGCGGGCGATCAGGACCCGCTGCCGCTCGCCGCCGGAGAGTCCCGCGAAGGACCGTCCGGCCAGGTGCGTCGCGCCCACCCGTTCCAGGCACGCCGCCGCGACGGCGTGGTCGCGCGCCCCGGTGCGCTGGAAGGTGCCCAGACGCGGGCTGCGGCCGAGCAGGACCATCTCCGCGACCGTCAGGGTGGACTCCCCCGCTCCCTCCTGGACGACGACGGCGAGCCGGCGCGCGGCCTCGCGGGGCCCGAGTCCGACGAGGTCGTCGCCGTCGACGCTGACCCGCCCGCTCCGGCCGCGCAGGGCGCCGTGCAGCAGCCGGAGCAGGGTGGTCTTGCCGCTGCCGTTGGGGCCGATCAGGCCCAGGACGCGGCCGGGCTCGGTGCGCAGGTGCACCCCGGCGACGACCGGCGTGGCGCCGTACGACCAGGACACGTCCTCGGCGGTGATCACCGCTCGAGCTCCGCGAGCCGGTCGACGAGGCGCTCGAGACCGGTGACCGACAACGGGGTCGGCGGCTCGGTGAAGTTGAACAGCTGGGTGACGATCCTGCCCTCCCGGACGGCGGTGAGCCGCTCGGCGCCGGGCAGGTCGGTCAGTGCGCGCTCCACCTCGGCGGGGTCGCCGTCGCCGTGGAGCAGGACCAGGACCTCCGGGTCGCGACCGAGCAGCTCCTCCAGCGTCACCTCGAAGACCCGCTCGTCGACGTCGTCGAAGACGTTGACCAGGCCCGCCGCCTCCACCTGCGGCTGGGCCATGCTGCGGGTGCCGTAGGCGTACGTCGTGCCGCCGCCGACCGTGGGGTAGAGCACCGCGGCGCGCAGACCCGAGCCCTCGCCGACGCGCTCCTCGACGGCCTCGACGCGGTCGCGCAGCGAGGCGACCGCGCGGTCGGCCTCCTCGGTGCGGCCGAAGACCCGGCCGTAGGTGCGCATCTGGTCCTCGACGTCGTCGAAGCCCGGGTCGGCCAGCCCCTCGTCGCAGAGCCCGGGCTCCTCGACCAGCGGGATGCCGACCGCCTCGAGCGAGGCGCGCGAGAGGTTGTCGACCTCGCCGAGCACCAGGTCGGGCTCCTGGCCGATCACGGTCTCCCGCGAGATCTGGAGGTGGCCGCTGGTGTCGGTGCGGTCGGTGAGCAGCGGGATCCCGTCGAGCTCGGCGAGGGTCTCCTCGTCGTAGTAGCCGGGCGGGTACTGCCCGGCGCGGGCGGTCACGCGGTCGAGCACGCCGAGGTCGTGGAGGAACGGCACCGAGGCGCTCTTGAGCAGGACGACCCGCTCGGGCTGCTCGGTGAACGTCACCTCCGCGCCGCAGTTCTCGACCGTGACCGGGTAGGCACCCGCCGCGGCGTCGCCGGCGGCGGCCGGGGTGGCACCTTCGCCGGGGCCGGCACCGCAGGCGGTGAGCAGCAGGACCGGCAGGGCGGCGGGCAGGAGCAGCAGTCGCTTCACGAGGGACTCCTCAGGCGGTGGTGGCGTGGAGGCGGCGGACCAGCAGGAGCAGGAAGGGGGCGCCGACGAGGGAGGTGATGATCCCGATCGGGATCTCCTGCGGCTGGAGCAGCACGCGGGCGACCACGTCGGCCCACACGAGCAGGACCGCGCCCATCAGCGCGGCGACGGGCACGACGCGCACGTGGCGGCCGCCGACGACCCGGCGGGCCAGGTGCGGGACCACGAGGCCGACGAACCCGATGCTGCCGGCGGCCGAGACGAGCACGCCGACGCACAGCGCGACCACGAGGAGCAGCACCGTGCGGAACCGGTCCGGGGACGTCCCGAGGGCGTGGGCCGTCTCGTCGCCCAGCGCGAGGACGTCGAGGCGCCGCCCCCACGTGGCCAGGAGCGCGACCGTCGCGAGCACCACGACCGCCACGACGGCCAGCGGTGCGTCCCACTGCGCGAGCCCGAGCGAGCCGAGCAGCCAGAACATCACCGAGCGGGCGCCCTCGGCGGAGCCGGAGGCGAAGATCAGGAAGCTCGTCGTGGCGTAGAGCGCGTAGCCCACCGCGACGCCGGCGAGCAGCAGCCGCACGGAGGTGACCCGGCCCGCGGACCGCGCGACGAGGAAGACCAGCGCCGAGGCGGCCAGCGCCCCGAGGAACGCGCTGACCGGGAGCGCGTGCTGGCCGAGGCCGGACCCCACGCCGAAGAGGATCGCTGCGGCGGCGCCGCTGGAGGCACCGGAGTTGACGCCGAGCAGGTAGGGGTCGGCCAGGACGTTGCGGACCATCGCCTGCAGGGCGACCCCGCACACCGCGAGGCCCGCACCGACCAGCAGCCCGAGGACGACCCTCGGCAGCCGGACCTGCCAGACGATGGCGTCCTGCGGCAGGCTCCAGGTCACCTCGCCGGGCACGCCCAGCAGGTGGTGCCCCAGCACGCGGGCGACGGTCCCCGGCGGCACGCCCACCGCCCCGGCGCCGACCCCGGCCACGACGGTGACGACGAGCAGCGCGGCGAGGCCGGCCAGCCAGGCCGACGAGCGACGGGCCTGGGTGCGCTCCGCCGCGGCGAGCCCGGCCGGGGCCACCTGCGTGCTCACCGGTCGGCCTTGTTGCACATCACTCGCAACAACGTATCGGTTGCAGGTGGTGGGTGGCGCACGGGGGCGTCAGGGTCCCCGGTGCACCGGGGACTCCCTCGGTTCCCGGGGCAGATCTGCCCCGGAAAGCGAGGGACTGCCCCGGGAAGCACGCGCCCCGGGCGCCCATCGCCGGCCGCCGCGGCGCTCGCGGGTCTGCGTCAGGCGGTGACGACGACGGTGGTGCCGAGCGGGGCGAAGTCCCACAGGGCGATCGCGTCGGCCCGCTTCTGGCGGATGCAGCCGTGCGACTGCGGGGTGCCGAGCTCCTCGACGGTCTGCACCTTCTCGCCCTCGTCGACCGGGATGTCGTGGAAGCCGATCGCGGCCCGCTCGCCCTGGGTGAAGCGGACGAAGTACTTCATCGTGCCGGAGTCGTCGATGCCGTAGGCCTGCTCGGAGCGGGAGTACACCGCGTACGTGCCCGGGTCGAGGTTGTCCTCGACGCTGCCGGAGACGAGGTAGGTGCGCACGACCTTCGCGCGGCCCTCGACGAGCCACACCCGCTGGCGCCCCTCGCTGAAGACGACCCGCTTGCCGCGGCCGGTGCCGGTCGGCAGCGTCGTGTCCTCGCGCGGGTCGACCGCGACGTCCTCGGCGGAGCTGCTGCTGGTCGCCTGCCCGAGCGGGTCGTCGGCCTCGGTGGAGGGGCTGGGGGCGGAGGGGCTGGGGGCGGAGGCGGCCGGGTCGACCGCGACGAGCGTCCCGGAGCCGGCGTCGGCCGGGGTCGCACCGGGCAGCACGCCGGTGCCGCCCAGGACCGCGACGACCGTGACGACCACCGAGGCGGCCAGCATCCCGATCCGGCCGTACCTCGGCCGGACCTCCGTGGCGCGGTGGCTGCCCACGTCAGGCCTGCCCGCGCGGGCGGGCCGCTCGCCGCACCAGGTTGGCGGCGACCTCGCGGTAGGCCTGCGCGCCCTTGCTGGTGCGGCTGGTGGCGAGGATCGAGCGCCCGGCGGCGGGCGCCTCGGCGAACTTGATCGTCTTGGGGATCGGCGGCTCGACCACGTCGAGGGAGTAGGTCCCGGCGATCGTCTCGAGCACCGTGCGCGAGTGGGTGGTGCGCCCGTCGTACAGCGTCGGCAGCACGCCCCACACCTCGAGCCGCTTGTTGGTGAACCGGCGGACGTCGTGGACGGTGTCGAGCAGCTGGCCCACCCCGCGGTGGGAGAGGGTCTCGCACTGCAGCGGCACGAGCACGCCGTCCGCGGCGGTGAGCGCGGCGACGGTCAGCACCCCCAGCGACGGCGGGCAGTCCAGCAGCACCCAGTCGTAGGTGTCCCCGAGCTCCTCGACGACACCCTTCACCACGTGCTCGCGGCCGGTGCGGGTGAGCAGGTCGGCCTCCGCCCGGGCCAGCTCGATGGTCGCCGGCAGCAGGTCGACGCCGTCCTCGGTCGCGATGATCACCTCGGTGGCGTCGACGCCCCGGGTCAGCACGTGGTGCACCGAGGTCTCGACGTCCTCGGGGTCGATGCCGAGGGAGAAGGTCAGGCACGCCTGCGGGTCGAGGTCGACGAGGAGGACCGAGTGGCCCAGCTCGGCGAGCGCGGCACCGAGCGAGGCGACGGTCGTCGTCTTGGCGACGCCGCCCTTCTGGTTGGCGATCGCGAGCGTGGTGGTCATCGCCGTTCATCATGCCCGAGACCCGGCCCGCGATCCTGGCGACACCGCTGTTGCGCCCGGCTGTTTCACTGGTGCCCGTGCCCACCGCCCTCGTCACCGGCGCGACCGCCGGCATCGGCCACTCCTTCGCCCAGCAGCTCGCCGCCCGGGGTGACGACCTCGTGCTCGTCGCCCGCGACACCGCCCGGCTCGAGGCCGTCGCAGCCGAGCTGACCGCCGCCCACGGCGTGGGCGTCGAGGTCCTGGCCGCCGACCTGGCCGACCGGGACGGCATGGCGCTGGTCGAGGCCCGGCTCGCCGACCGCGACCGCCCGGTCGACCTGCTGGTCAACAACGCCGGCTTCGGCCTCAAGGAGCGGTTCCTCGACAACCCCGTCGACCTCGAGACGGCGATGCTCGACGTGCTCGTGACGGCGGTCCTGCGGCTCACCCACGCCGCGCTCGGACCGATGACCGAGCGGGGCAGCGGCGGCGTCATCAACGTCTCCAGCGTCGCCTCCTACCTCCCGCGCGGGACGTACTCGGCGGCCAAGGCGTGGGTCAACAGCTTCAGCGAGTGGGCGGCCGACGAGTACCGCCCGCAGGGCGTGCGGGTCACCGCGCTGCTGCCCGGCTTCACCCGCACCGAGTTCCACGAGCGGATGGACGTCAGCCGGTCCTCGGCGCCCTCGTTCCTCTGGCTCGACGCCGACGAGCTGGTCCGCACCGCCCTGGCCGACCACGAGGCGGGCAAGGTCTTCTCGATCCCGAGCGCGCGCTACAAGGCCATCGCCACGCTCGCGCGCGTGGTCCCCAGCCCGGTGCTGCAGCGCTTCCAGTCGCTCGGGCGGAAGTAGCACCCGCCGGCGGCGCTCAGGGACGGACGACGCCGGGCGGCGTGCGGCCCGCCGCCCGGGCGGTCACCGCAGCGGCAGCCGCCTCGGCGAGGAGCCGGTCGTACTGCTCCGGCGCGGTGGTGTTGCACCCGAGCTCGTGGTCGATCTTGCCGGTGCCGTGGTGGTCGCTGGACCCGGTGACGACGAGGTCGAGGTTCCGGGCGATCGCGCGCAGCTTGTCGCGGCTCGAGGGCGTGTGGTCCTCGTGGTCGACCTCGATGCCACTCAGCCCCGCCGCCTGCAGCTCGGCCAGCTCCGGCTCGCCGGGCCACTCGCGCTGGGAGCGGCCCCACGGGTGGGCCACGACGGTGACGCCGCCGGCCTCGGTGACGAGCCGGATGGTCTCGGCGAGCGGGGCGGCGTACCGGTCGACGTACGCCGGCCGCCCGGCCCCCAGGTAGCGGTCGAACGCCTCGGTCCGGTCCCGCACCGCGCCGACGGCGACGAGCGCGTCGGCGACGTGGGGCCGGCCGGTCGCGGCGGTGCCGTCGGCGGCCCTGGCCACGTCGGCGTCGGAGACCTCGATCCCGAGCGCGTGCAGGCGCTCGAGCATGTCGGGCACGCGCGCCTGGCGGCCCTCCAGCACGCGGCCGAGCTGCTCGACCAGCGGCGGGTACGTCGGGTCGGGCAGGTAGGCCAGCAGGTGCACGCCGCGGCCCCGGTGGCGCGTGCTCACCTCCATCCCGCGGACCAGCTCGATGCCGACCTCGGTGGCGGCGCGCTCGGCCTGGGCCCAGCCGTCGGCGGTGTCGTGGTCGGTGATCGCGAGCGCGTCCAGCCCGGCGGCCGCGGCCGCGCGGACGAGGTCACCCGGGCGCTGCGTGCCGTCGCTGGCCCGCGAGTGGGTGTGGAGGTCGATGCGCACGGGGCCCAGCCTAGGCACGGGCGCCGTCAGGGCCGCGGGGCGTCCGCACCGCCGGCGTTGGTAGGGCAGTCGGGGTTCGTGCACACCCGCTCGTCGACGGTGCTGTCGTTGTCGCCGTGCACGGTCGCGTCGGCGGGGTCCTCGGTGGCCTCGTGCGCGCGCAGGCGCACCTCGGAGCCGCACACGTCGCAGGGTCGGTTGTCCTGGTACACGTCCGGCAGGTACCCACTCACCAGGACGGGCGCGGCCCTCCGAAGGCCATCTCGACCAGCGGCGGTCCCACGTCGGAGACGTCGCGCAGGATCCAGTCGTCGCGCAGCAGCAGGATCGCCGAGGCCGGCCGCAGCACGATCCACAGCCACCGGCCCCGCGCCTCCCCGGCGACCACGGAGCGGTCCCACTCCCCCGTCGCGGCGCTCGTGGACACCGGCCACAGCCCGACGGCCTGGTTGTCCAGGCGCACCTTGACCGAGGGCGGGCCCTCGCCGATCTCCGCGCCCGGGTCGAGGTAGGTCGTCCCGGCGCACCGGGCGCCGAGCCCGGTGCCGGCCTCCTCGGTGACCACCAGCACGTCCACCGGCCCGTCGAGCTCGCTGGTGCCCGAGCAGCAGGTCATCGTCGCGCGCACCCGGTCGGGGGCGCTGCCGACGACCCCGAAGTCGGTGACCGACCAGCCGGGACTCATCGGCCACGGGAGGTACGTCGGGAAGCCACTCGCCGCCAGCAGGTGCGCCGCGAACCCGTCGTACGACGCCTCGCCCGGCCGCCACAGCGGCTCGATCGGCCCGTGGTCGGGGCAGGACCACGCGCCGTCGGGTCCCACCGGGCCCACGGGGGTCGGGCAGCGGGGGCAGCCTGCCGTCAACGCCATGGGTCCAGATACGCCGATCAGCCGGGGCTCGTCAAGCGGCTCAGGCGTTCCACCGCTCCACGACCGGCGTCTCCCGCTCCCACCCGAGCGCCGAGACCGTCGCCGTGCCCAGCTTCAGGTGGCGCCCGTCGGTGACCGGCAGCCCCAGCCAGCGCGCGGCGAGCGCGCGCAGGCAGTGCCCGTGGGCGAAGACCAGGGTGCGCCCCTCGACCGCGCGTGCCCGCTCGACGACCCGGTCGAGCCGCTCGGTGACCTGCGCGGCGCTCTCGCCGCCGGGAGAGTCGTGGGTCCAGACCGTCCAGTCCGGCACGGTCTCCCGGATCTCCTCGGTGGTGACGCCCTCGTACTCGCCGTAGGCCCACTCCACGAGGTCCTCGTCGACCTCGGCGTCAGGGAACCCAGCGAGCTCGGCGGTACGCCGCGCCCGGCGGCGCGGGCTGGTGCGCACGACCTCGAAGTCGGCCGGGTCGAGCCGGTCGCGCAGCGTGCGCGCCACCTCCTCGCCCTCGGGAAGGAGGGGGAGGTCGGTCACCGAGGTGTGCCGGGAGTCCCGGCTCCACTCTGTCTGCCCGTGCCGGACCAGCCACAGCTCACTCATGCTCGGCCATGTTGCCGATCGGCGCGTGCTTCACTCACGAGGAGTCGTTCGAGCCGCGACGTGGACAGGACGATCGGGATCGGCAGGGTCCGGCACACCCGCCGGCCGCAGCAGGTCGACCAGCTCGGTGACCTGGTGCCGCAGCCCCGCGATCTCCGCCCGCAGCGCCTGCGTCTCGTCCCGCACCCCGACCTCCTGGGCCGCGTCCTCCCGTGCCACCGCGTGCACGAGCCAGCTCGCCAGGGTCGCGGTCACGCTGCCCAGGAGCGCCACGCCCGCGATCATCAGCCCGAGCCCTACGAGTCGCCCACCAGTGGTGACCGGCACCTCGTCCCCGTACCCGACCGTCGTCATCGTGGTGAACCGGCAGCGAGCCCCGGGTCGAGGATCGGCCACGCGTAGCCAGCGAGGAAGACGATCGCCAGCACGGCGAGCGGGAGCTCGGCCCTTCGTTCCCACCGGGTCATGTCAGCAGTCTCCCAGCGGGCTCCCGCGGACAGTGCGAGAGTCGGTCCCGTGCCACCGACCCGGGCCCGCGCCGCGACCGCGGCCGCCTTCGCGACGCAGGGGCTGGTCTTCATCAGCCTCACGACGCGGCTGCCCGACATCGCCGACCGCTGGGACCTCTCGGAGGTGGCGATCTCGGGGCTGCTGCTCCTGCTCGTCGTCCTGGCCGGCGTCGGCTCGGTCCTGGCCGAGCGGGTGGCCGCACGCCACGACAGCGCGGTGCTGCTGCGCGTCGGGCTGCTGGCCATGGCGGTCGCCCTGCCCGTCCTGGTCCTGGCGGGGTCGCTCGGCGTGCTCGTCGTCGGGATCGCCGGCTACGGGCTCGCGCTGGGGCTGGTCGACGCCGCGACGAACATGCAGGGGGTCGCCGTGGAGCAGCGGTACGGCCGGCCGCTGCTCCCCTCGCTGCACGGCTGCTGGACCCTCGGCGGCCTTCTCGGGGCGGCCACCACCCTGGCGACGGCCGGGCTCCCGCTTGGGGCGACCGCGGCGCTGGCCGTGGTGCCGGTGCTGGTGGCGGCGGCGCCGTACCTCGCCCGCACGCAGGGCCCCGCCGGCCCCGGCCCGGCTCCCGAGGCCGTGGCCGTCCCCTGGCGCCCGATCGTCATGGTCGGCGTCGCGATGGTGGTCTTCTACATGGTCGACAGCGCCTCGGCGGCGTGGGGCCCGCTCTACCTCGAGGACGTCGTCGCGGCTCCCGAGCGGCTGGTCGCGCTGGCGACGTTCCCCTACCTGCTGGCGAGCCTGGTCGTGCGGCTCGCCGGCGACCGGCTGGTGGCGGCGTACGGCGCCGTGCGGGTGCTGCGGGTGGGGGCCGTGGTCGCGTCGGTCGCGCTCGGCGTGGTCGTGCTGGCGCCGACCTGGCAGGTCGCGGTCGCCGGCTTCACGCTGCTCGGCGCCGGCGTGGCGGTCATCGCGCCGCTGAGCTTCTCCGCGGCCGCCCGCATCGCCGGCGGCGAACAGGCTCGCGTGGACGCGGTCGTCGCCCGGTTCAACCAGTTCAACTACCTCGGTGCGCTGCTCGGGTCGGTGCTGACCGGCCTCGCCGGTGCCGGGTCGCTGCGCGTCGGGTTCGCGGTGCCCATGGTGCTCGTGCTGGCGCTCGTGCCGCTGGCCCGGACCTTCGCCGCCGCGTCGGGGCTGACTGGTTCGTCGGGGGCGTCCGGGGTCAGTGCACCCCGGCCATCAGCCTCCGGATCGGCTTCGTAGCGACCAGCAGCAGGCCGCCGACCACGATCGCGACGAGGCCGATGACGAGGAAGTAGCCGCCCTCGTCCTCGGGGTCGTAGTACTCCCCCAGCCGCCCGGCCATCGTCGTGCCGAGGGAGACCGAGAGGAAGTACAGCGCGACCATCTGGGTGCGGAACTGGCGTGGCGCGAGCTTCGTCGACAGCGACAGCCCGACCGGGGAGATCAGCAGCTCGGCGACGGTGAAGACCAGCAGGATCCCTGCCAGCGCGAGCAGCGGCACGGAGCCCGCCCCCTGCGGTGTGAGCAGGAAGAGCAGGAACGCCACGCCCATCGTGACGGTGCCGAGGCCGAACTTGACCGGGGTCGAGGGCTGGCGGGGACCCAGCCGCGTCCACAGCGCCGCGAACCCACCGGCCAGCGCGATGATGAAGACCGGGTTGATCGACTGCACCCAGGAGACCGGCATCTCCCAGCCGAACAGGTCCCGGTCCAAGCGCTCGTCGGAGTAGATCGTGACGACGGTGAACTGCTGCTGGTAGAGCGACCAGAAGACCGCGTTGACGACGAAGAGCGGCACGAAGGACCACACCCGGCTGCGCTCGGTCGCGTCGACGCTGCTGCTGGTGAGGATCACGGCGAAGTACGCCACGGCCGCCAGCAGGGTCACCGCGGCGACCCAGTCGTCGAGGTTGTCGACCGTCACCAGCCCGGTGAGCGCGAGGACGGCGGCGACGACGACCACACCGGCCGCCGCCGCGGCGTACCGCACCACGAGCGGGCGGGGCAGCGGGTTCGGGACCACGGCGGTCTCGGGAGGCAGCCGGCGCCGGCCCACGGCGTACTGCGCCAGGCCGGCGGCCATGCCGACCGCGGCCAGCCCGAACCCCCAGTGGAAGCCGGCCTCCTCCTGGAGCAGGCCGGTGAGCAGCGGCCCGACCAGCGCGCCGATGTTGATGCCCATGTAGAACAGCGAGAACCCGGCGTCGCGGCGCTCGTCGCCCTCGGCGTAGAGCGCCCCGACCAGGCTGGTCGCGGTGGCCTTGACGCCGCCGCTGCCCAGGGCGATGAGCACGCACCCGATCCCGACGCCGGCGAAGCCCGGCACGAGCGCCAGCGCGACGTGGCCGAGCATCACGACGACCGCGGAGCCGAACAGCGTCCGCTCGGGCCCGAGCACCCGGTCGGCGAGCCAGGCGCCGAGGATCGTGGAGAGGTAGACCGAGCCGCCGTACGCACCGACGATGCCGGTCGCGGTGCCCCGGTCCATGCCGAGGCCGCCGTCGGTGGCGGAGTAGTACAGGTAGATCAGCAGGATCCCCTGCATGCCGTAGAAGCTGAACCGCTCCCACAGCTCCACGCCGAAGAGGTTGGCCAGCGGGCGCGGCTGGCCGAGGAACCCCCGGTCCTCGACCCGTGCGGTCGTGTCCGGCTCGGGGGAAGCGGGAGAAGTCACGGCGGGTCCGGTGCCCCGGACCCGCCGTGGTCAGTCCTGAGCCCTAGGTCACGGGCACCAGGTCACGAGCACCCGGTCGCCCGGTCACCCGGTCACTCGGTGGCGTCGGGGCCGGGCCAGTTCTTGTCCGGCTGCGGGACGGGCCGGCCGGGCTGCTCGCCGCCGCGCGCTTCGAGGTAGCTGTCCTTGGGCACCATCACCTTGCGGCGGAAGATGCACACCACCTTGCCGTCCTGGTTGTAGCCGACGGTCTCGACGTGGACGACGCCGCGGTCGTCCTTCGACGTCGACTCCCACTTGTCCAGCACCCGCGTCTCGCCGTACAGCGTGTCGCCGTGGAAGGTCGGCGCGACGTGGCGCAGCGACTCGATCTCCAGGTTGGCGATCGCCTTGCCGGAGATGTCGGGGACCGACATGCCGAGGAGGATCGAGTAGACGTAGTTGCCGACCACGACGTTCTTGCCGAACTGAGTCGTCTCCTCGGCGTAGTTGCTGTCGAGGTGGAGCGGGTGGTGGTTCATCGTCAGCAGGCAGAACATGTGGTCGTCGAACTCGGTGACCGTCTTGCCGGGCCAGTGCTTGTACGTCGCACCGACCTCGAACTCCTCATAGCTGCGACCGAACTGCACGGGGGCTCCTTGAACGACTCGGGGACGGGACCCGGACATCCTGCCCGGGCGCCGTCCCCTCCGTCACTGCTGGTCCGCGTGGGTTACCTCACGGTAGGTTCACGAACCGCCGCCGCCGGCCTTGCGCCGGTGCATCCTCGGTGCGGAGCCCACCACCTCGGGCCCGTTGGCCTTCGACTTCGCCGGGCGGTCCTTCGGCACCCCGCGGTCGTTGGCCTGCTTGTGCTCCAGCGCCTCCTTCATCCGCGCCTTGAGGTCGTCGTTGCCGTTCGCCGTCATGGATCCTCCGAGGGTCGCGTTGGACCCCCACCGTGACACTCGCCGGCTCCGGTGTCGAACGGATTCGGCCCCGGCTCGGCCCGGGGCGTCGGAGTCCCCGGTCCACCGGTGACTCCCCCGCTTACCGGGGCAGATCTGCCCCGGGAAGCGGGGGACTGCCCCGGGAAGGTGGGCACCGGTCGCCAGGCGGGGGTTTCGACGACGCTCGCTGGCGCTCGCTGCTCAACCAGCAACGCTCGCTGGTCGACCAGCAGGCGACCTACGTCGCCATGAACAGGATCATCTCCCGCTCGTACTCCCGGCCGGGGTGCTGCGCGGCGAGGTGGGCCTGCGCCTTCTCGACCAGCTCGTCCTCGTCGGTGCCCTTGACGACCTCGCCGCAGGGGCAGGTGAGTCGTGTCTTCATGTCCGCAACCTAGCCGCCGCGGAGCCCGCGCGTCGCTGGTCCGCACGCTGGACGGTGAGCCCGGCGAGGACGTCGACCGCGGCCGCGAGCCGCTCCTCGGCCGGCACGGCGTCGGGGTCGACGCCGGGGACGGCGACCGGCGCGAGCTCGTCGAGGTCACCGACCACCCGGGCGCCGGTCGCGGCGACCCGGTCGACGACCTCGGCGGAGCGCGCGACCAGCCACGGCGGCGGGGTGAACCCGATCGCCCCTCCGCCGCGCCCGGCCATCACCCGCTTGGCCAGGCCGAACTTCACGAGCGTGTGGTAGTCGTCCGCCGACAGCTCGGCGGCCTCCAGCCGGCGGTTCAGCTCGAGCAGCACGAGGGCCGAGGCGGCGTCGAGGGAGGTGTTCGCCGGCTCGACCTCGACCGCGCCGGCGACGTCGATCCCGGCAGCCACGCCGAACCGGTCCCAGAGCAGCCCCGCGGCCGCCCCCGGGGGCGGCACGGTCACTACGGCGGTCCGCTGCGGCCCCACCGCCTCGGCCCAGTTGCGCACGATCCGGCCCATCCCCTGCTGCCGCCAGAACGACCGCGCGGGCTTGCGCTTGCCGTCCAGCCCCGCGACGTACGTCGCCCAGTCGGTCGTGCCGCCGTTCTGCAGGCTCTCCTGCCACATGGCCGGCACCCCGCGGCCGAGGTCGCGCAGCGTCAGCACGACCTCGACGGGGACCTCGCCGAAGGACCCGACGACCTCGGCGACCCGCTCCGGCGGCGCGGGGCCGAGGAACTCCATGCTGACCACCACGACGCCGTCGTACGCCGCCGCCTCGGCGACCAGCGCGGCCCACCGGCCGCGGGCCGCGGGCCCGGCCTGCTTGCGGCCCAGCACGTCGGAGACCGCCAGCACCTGGTCGCGCCAGGTCCCGCCGGGGAAGAGCACGCCCCGCTCGAGCAGGAGCGCGCGGTTGGCGCCGAGCCGCTGCTGGAGGTAGGAGGTGCCGGACTTCATCAGCCCCACGTGCAGGACCACCCGGCTCGCCACGTCCCGAAGGCTATCCGTGGCGGACCGGGTGGTCCGAGGTGGTGCGGGTCCGAGCAGGGTCAGGCCTTGAGCTTGTAGTCCTTGAGCAGGGAGCGGCCGATGATCATCTTCTGGATGTCGGAGGTGCCCTCGCCGATCAGCATGAACGCGGCCTCGCGGTAGAGGCGCTCGATCTCGTACTCCTTGGAGTAGCCGTAGCCGCCGTGGATGCGGAAGGAGTCCTGCACGACCTCGTTGCAGTACTCCGCGGCGAGCATCTTGGCCATGCCGGCCTCGACGTCCATCCGCTTGCCGGAGTCCTTGAGCCGCGCGGCCTTCACCATCATCGCGTGCGAGGCCTCGACCTTGGTCGCCATCTCCGCGAGCCGGAACAGGATCGCCTGGTGGTCGGCGATCTGCTTGCCGAACGTCTCCCGCTGCTGGGCGTAGGCGATGGCCAGCTCGAAGGCGCGCAGCGCGATGCCGCACGCACGGGCCGCGACGTTCACGCGGCCGACCTCGACGCCGTCCATCATCTGGTAGAAGCCCTGGCCGGTCTCCCCGCCCAGGACCTGCTCGGCACCGACCTGGTGGCCCTCGAAGACCGCCTCGGTGGTGTCGACGCCCTTGTAGCCCATCTTGTCGATCTTGCCGGGGATGGTCAGGCCCGGCGCGGTCTCGCCGAAGCCGGGCTCCTTCTCCACCAGGAAGGTCGTCATGTTCTTGTAGACCGAGTCCGCGCCCTCGTCGGTCTTGACCAGCACCGCGATCAGGTTCGAGGTGCCACCGTTGGTCAGCCACATCTTCTGGCCGTCGATGGTGTAGCCGCCGGCGTCGTTCTTGACCGCCTTGGTCTTGATCGCCGAGACGTCCGAGCCCAGGCCCGGCTCCGACATCGAGAACGACCCCCGGATCTCGCCGGTGGCCATCTTCGGCAGGTACTTCTGCTTCTGCTCCTCGGTCCCGTGCCTCATCAGCATGTAGGCCACGATGAAGTGGGTGTTGATGACGCCCGAGACGCTCATCCAGCCGCGCGCGATCTCCTCCACGCACAGCGCGTAGGTCAGCAGCGACTCACCCAGCCCGTCGTACTCCTCAGGGATCATCAGCCCGAAGATGCCGAGCTCCTTGAGCCCGTCGACGATCTCTTGGGGGTACTCATCGGCGTGCTCCAGCTCGGTCGCGACCGGCAGGATCTTCTCGTCGACGAACGTGCGGACCGCCTTGATGATCTCGGTCTGCTCCTCGGTGAGACCCTCGGTCTCGCACAGGCGGCCCATGGACTGCTCCTCGTGTGGTGGGGACGGTACGGCGGGGATGTGTCGGCGAGGTTACCGCCCGGTAGGGAGGCGCGGTATGCCCCGGCTCACACCGGCTCACACCGGCGTCACCGCCCGCTCTGCTCCGCCGCCAGACGGGCGCGGTGCTCCAGCGGCCCGACGAGGGCCTGCTCGAGCTCGGCGACGATCACGGCCAGCGGGACCTCGAGGGCGGCGTTCTCGGCGACGGCCTCGGCGAGCTCCTCGACCTTCTGCTCCAGCGCCAGCACCTCCTCGACGCCCGTGCCGGCGGCCACCCGGCCGAGCACGTCGGAGCGGCGCGGCAGCCCCCTCACAGCGACTCCCTCACAGCGACTCCCTCACAGCGACCGGGTCCGGTAGGCGTTGAGCGCCTTGGCGGTCACCCGGCCGTCGCTCGAGCGCGGCGGGAGCAGCAGCTCGGTGACCACGTCGGACAGCTCGGCGACGCGCAGCTGGAGCTCGCGGCTGCGCGCGACCTCCTGCTCGAGCTCCGCGATCCGGGCGCGGAGGTCCTCGGCACGGCTCTCGACCCGCGGCGCGGTGATCCGGCGCACGACGCCCTTCCCGAGCGCCACGACCTTGGACTCGTCGGGGTCCCGGGCGAGCGTGGTGCGGGCCGCGTCGCGCTCCCGGGTGCGCTCCCGCACGAGGACGAGCAGCCGGACGATCGTCTCGACCGCGGTCTCGAGCAGCTCGCCGTCGCTGGCCTCCCCGGGCGTCCGCGCCTCGGGGCGGGTGGCGCGCAGGTCCTCGAGGTCGCCGCGCACGTCGTACCCGGCCTCGGCGATCGCCCCGACGGCCGCGTCGGCACGCTGGGTGGCGTCGGCGTACTGCGCGTCGGTCAGGCCGATCGGCTCGCGCCCCAGCTGGGCGAGGATGCCGTGCGCGAGGGTGTCGCGCAGCCACACCGCCTGCTCGCGGTTGCCGGTGATCGGCTCGCGGACCCGCTCGTTGACGCGGCGCAGCAGCTCGGCGGCGACCAGCCCCATCGACTCGTTCGCGCGCTCGACGTCGAGCCGCAGCCCGGCCGGGTCGATCGCGCAGGCGGCGGCGAAGCGGCGCCACAGCTCGTGCTCGTCGCCGGGGGTCGTCGGGACGGTCACCACGTGCACACGCTCGGGCGGCAGCTCGGCGCCCCAGCGGGCGGCGACGCCGGCGGGGTCCATCGTGCGCCAGCCCCACTCGGCGCGGACGCCGGCGGACTCCGGGCGCGGCCGCCACTTCTCCAGCGGGGTCGTGAGCGCGAACTTCAGGCGCTCCTGCCACGCCGACGGCACCGCGCGGCCGAGGTCGCGGGCGGTGATCACCACGTGCACCTCGATGCCGTCGAGGTCGCGCAGCACCCGGGCCACCTGGTCGGCCGAGGCCCCGGCGAACAGCTCGTAGGACAGGATTGCCACCGGTCCCCGCCAGCCGCGGACCTGGGCGACCAGGCGGTCCCAGGCGGTCGACGCGCGGGCGGGCAGCGAGTCGAGCCGCGGGTCCTCGCGCACCACCATCGCGGCGTGGATGCGGTCGAGGTGGGTGTCCCCGACCACGAGGATCCCGGCGTCGGCCAGGGGTCCCCGGTTGGCCTCCAGGATCCGCTGCAGGTACGTCGTGCCGGACTTCGGCGCTCCGACGTGCAGGTAGACGCGCTCGGTCACTGGTCCTCCCTGGTGGGCCACTCGACGATCATCCTCCAGCGTGCCGGTGCTCCCCCGGCGACCGCGGCCGCGGCGTCGAGGAACCCCTCGCGGTGCACGACCCGGCCGCCGGTGCGCACGGCCCGCCCCTCGAGCACGCGCGGGTCGACCGGACGCAGCCGGCCGCCGCCGCGCTCGGCGCGCTGCTCGGCGGCGTCGGCGCGGGAGAGCGCCTGGCCCTCGAGGTACGCCGTGCCGCCGTCGCGCATCGTCATCGACGCGAAGCGCCAGAAGTTCTCCAGGCCGTCGGGCTCGAGGGCCTCGAGCAGGTCGCGGGCGTAGAGCGCCTGGCGGGAGCGTCGCCGGGCGACCAGCGCGCCGCGGGTGAGCACGTCGCGCAGGTCGTAGAGGTTGAGGTGGTCGAACTCCGCCGGCAGCTCCTCGCGGCGCGCGCGGCGGGCCGGGGCCCGCAGGCTCTGGCGGGCGTAGTCGAGGGCCAGCACGGACAGGCCGCGCTCGGCCAGGCGCAGGGCGTCCTCGCCGGTGCCGGCGCCGAGCTCGACGACGCGCAGGTCCGGCTCCTGCGCCAGGCGGTCCACGAGGTGGTCGGCGACCCAGTCGGCGGTGGCCGAGGGCCCGTGCAGGTCGTCCTGGACCAGGTCGGAGAGGTAGCGCTCCCAGTCCCGGCGCTGCCGCATGAGGGAGGAGAACCACCCGTCGAAGCGCTCGGTGACCTCCGGCCCCGGCTCGTGGCGGAAGGAGGGGTCCGGGACGCGCCAGCCCTCGCCGTACGACACGGCGAGCATGGCGTCGGGGTCGGCCGGCGCCGGCAGCATCCGGCCCTCGAAGGACAGCTCGGTGAGCGGGAGGATCGCCTCGCGCGGCACCCGCTGGCGCACGGTGGCGGTCTCGTGGAGCAGGTCGCCGACGTAGAAGCAGGTGTAGACGTCGATGCTCGACATGCCGCCGTCGGGCGAGGTGAAGAGCACGGTGATGAACGCCGCGGACTTGTGCAGCACCCGCAGGTCGTGGCGGCGCAGCGCGCGGGCGATGTCCCACAGCTCGACCGCCATCTCCGCGGGCGTGGTCTTCTCCGAGAGGTAGGCGAGGTCGACGTCCGAGTCGTGCCCGATGACCGCACCCTCGCGGGCGGCGCCGAGCAGCGTGCCGAACGCGATCCAGCCGCGGACGCCGCACTCGGCCTCCATGACGTCGAGGATCCGCTCGGTCATGTCGACCATCTGCTCGATGACGCGGGTGTCGCGCCCCGAGAAGGGGCGCTGCAGCAGCCCCCACTTGTCGATCATGACCGGGATGCCGTCCTTGTCGACGAAGCGCACCCGGCCCTCGCCGCTGCCGAACGACACGTCCCCGGCGTACACCTCGGTGTCCCCGGAGACGACCCGCACGTGGGAGACGCCGTCGAGCCAGCGTGTCATCCGCTTGGGCCACGGCACGAGGGAGGAGCCCGCCTCGGCGGTGAACGACCAGGCGTGGTGGCCGTCGAAGAGCACGTCCCCGGACCCGGCGAACCCGTCGGGCAGGTGCACCCCGGCGTCGTCGACGCGCGGGCGCGCGTCCGTGCCGTCGTCCACCACGAGGGGTGAGGCTACGGCACCGTGACCTGGGTCGTGATGACCGCGTGGTCGGTGATCCGTCGTACCGCGGGACCGGTGTCCATCCGGAACCCGGAGAACTGCACGTCGGGCGTGCCGAAGATCCAGTCCACCCGCATCGGGCGCGGCGGGCGGCAGGCGCCGCTGTGGGAGCCGCCGTTCGCCGCCTGCATGCCGGCCTGGCCGGTGAACCGGCAGAACGCGTCCTCGTGCTCGTTGAAGTCACCCAGGATGAAGACTGGGATGCCGTCCTTCCTCAGGGTATTGACCGCCGCGACCTCGATCTGCTCGGCCTTGTCCCGCTCGTCCTCGCGGCCCTGCGCGTCCTTGGGCGAGTTGTGGATGTTCAGCACGTAGACCTCCCGACCGCTCGCGACGTGCTGGAGCCGGACGATCGGCTGCGGACGGGTGCCGCCCATGAACGGCACGGTGATGGAGTCCTGGTAGGTCGGGGTCCACACCGAGGAGTCCCACATCAGCGACTGCGGTACGCCCGTCCCGCCCAGCGCGGTGCCGGGCCAGAACGCGAACCGGCCGTCGGTGGCGCGGCCCAGCGCGCTGAGCTGGTCGGACTGGAGCTCCTGCAGGCCCACGATGCTCGAGCCGTACGACGCCACGAGGGCGGCCGCCCACTCGGTGCGGACCCGTCCTGGGGCGTACTCCGCGGCGGCGCCGCCGGGAGCCGTGTGCTGGCTGCCCAGGATGTTGAAGGTGGTCAGCGTGAAGGAGTACGGCTGCGCGGTGACCAGGTCCTGCACCCGGTTGCGCAGGCGGCCGGCACCGCTGGGCAGCGCCTGCGGGGCGACCTCGCCGCGGTCGAGGAGCGCGGCGTCGGCGACCTCCTGCGGGCTCATCGTCTCCAGCTCCGCGGCGGTGGGCGTGCTCGGCTCCGCGGCGGCCGGCGCCCCGGGAGCCGGGTCGGCGCCCCCGCCGGCACCGCGGGTGAGCAGGTTGGCGCCGACGACGACCAGGACGATCGCGACGACGGCACCGACGGTGGCGAGCGCTGCCCGCCGCTCGCTGCCCTGCTCCTCGGGTGGCCTGCTCACGGGAGTCCCTCCGGCAGCGGTTGGTCGGTGGTGGAGCCGTCGCCCACCTGGCCCACCTCGTTGTTGCCCCAGCAGGCGGTCGCCCCGGTGTCGAGGCCTCCGCAGGCGTGGAACCAGCCGGCGTCCAGGGAGAGCCAGGGGCGCTCGCCGGCGACCAGCGTCGGCACCGTCCGGTCCTTGCGGGACCCGTCGCCGACCTGCCCGTAGCGACCGCTCCCCCAGCACCAGGCACTGCCGGTGTTGTCGACGCCGCACGTGGTGGCGTCGCCGGTCGTGATGCTAGTCCAGATCCGCCCGCCGGAGACGGCCTTCGGTGCACGCCGCAGCGTGCGCCCGCCGTCGCCGAGCTGGCCGCGGTCGTTGAGCCCCCAGCACGACGCCTCCCCGCCGACGGTCGTGCCGCAGGTGTGGGCCCAGCCGGCGTCGATCGACGCCCAGGTGGTGCCGGTGCCGACCTGCACCGGGGAGGGCTGCGGGTCGCCGTCGGTGTTGCCCAGCTGGCCGAAGGTGTTCTGGCCCCAGCACCAGGCCGTGCCGCTGGTCCGGGTCGCGCAGGTGAAGAAGCCGCCCGCGCTCACGTCCGCCCAGCCGGTGTCCTTGCCGACCCGGGTCGGGCGGCCCCGGTGGGAGAAGGTGCCGTCCCCGAGCTGGCCGCGGAGGTTCTGCCCCCAGCACCACAGGCTGCCGTTGCCGCGCGTGCCGCAGGTGTGGAACCAGCTGGTGCTCACCGAGGTCCAGGTCGCGTTGGCGCCGACCTGCACCGGCGTGCGGCGTGCCTCGCCGCGCCCGACGCCGAGCTGCCCGAAGTTGTCCAGCCCCCAGCACCACAGGGTGCCGTCGGTGCGCACCCCGCAGGTCGTGGCACCGCTGGTGCTGATCGTCGACCAGTCACCGCCGCCGGCCACGGCGACGGGCCGGGCGCGGTTCGCGGTCGTGCCGTCGCCGAGCTGGCCGAAGCTGTTGCGGCCCCAGCACCAGGCGCTGCCGCCGTCGCGGACCTGGCAGGAGACCTGGCCGCCGGCACTGACCGACGCGGGCCCCGCGGGGACCGTCAGCACGACCACGCCGGTCGCGCCGGCGGTCGCGGGGCTGGTGCCGCGCACGACGTAGGAGATGTTCCAGGTGCCCGGCTCGGTCGGTGTGCCCGCGAGCAGGCCGGAGGCGTCGAGCGTCAGCCCCGGCGGGAGGTTGCGCGGCTCCTGCCAGACCACCCCGCGGGTGGCCGAGGTGGACGCGGCGAGCCGCAGGCTGAACGGCTGGCGCACCGGCGCCGTCGCCACCTGCACCTCGGGGCGCGGCACGGGACGCAGCCGGGCGCTCGCCACGAGACCGGCCGCGACCCGGCGCAGGACGGCTGCGCCGGCGCCGTACGCGTAGGAGCGGTTCTTCTGCAGGGCCTTGGTGGTGGCGATGTTCCGCGGGTCGCAGACCAGGTCGCCGGCGGTGCACACGCTCCAGGCGGCGTACGTCGCGGAGCGGGCCGGCACGTCGCGCACCCGGCCGAGCCGGCGTGCCGCGACACCGCTGCTCCGGCCCGCGGCCGCGGGGGCACCCAGGCGGGTGGCCGCGGTACGGGGCCGCCGGTCGGGGTCGGCGACCAGCGCGGCGCCGACGACGTCGAGGAGGCCGTCGGGGCGGGAGGCGAGCGTCGTGACGGCCCGGTGGGCGACGGCGGCGCCCTGCGCGTGGCCGGCCAGCACGACCTGCTGGTCGGGGCAGTCGAACGCGTGCTGGTCGAGCAGGGCGAGCATCCGCTGCGTCGCCGTGTCGACCGGGCGCATCCAGGTCCGTGCCCGCGCGACCGTGACGCTGCGCAGCGCCTTGCGCCGGTCCGGGCGCTTCCCCAGGAGGTCGGCGGTCGGCCGCGACGCCATCGGCACGCGCACCTGCTCCACGCTGCGGTCGGCCCGCCGGGCGAGCCGGGTCAGCCTCGCCGCGAAGGCGCCGACCGTGCGGCCGTACGTCGCGCCACCGCTGGGCGCCTCGCCGGCGCCGTCCACGCCGAGCAGCAGCAGGTCGGCGCACTCGTCGACGGTCGCGGCGGTCGCGGCGCCCAGGACGACGCGGCCGCGGTCCTCACCGGGGCCGGGCTCGGAGCCGGTGTGCAGGAGCGCCGCGACCACCGCCACCGAGACGAGCGCGGCGGCGACCAGCAGGAGGGCCTGGCTGCCCCGACGTCGCACGGGGACACGGTAGGCGGCGACGCCGCTCCGCCACGGGAGCCGCGCCGCCGCCTGGGGACCGCGAGGGTCAGTTGACCTGGATGCCCGCGTAGGGGTTGCCGCCGCGCGCCACGAGGGAGCGGCGGGCGAGGAGCGAGCGGGTCTCCATCTGGTCCTGCACCACCGGGTTGTTGGAGTACTTCGGCGGGTGCGCGTAGAGATAGTCGACCCAGTCGGCGTACTGCTTGCGCACGCCGCCGTCGAAGATCCGCATGACGATCTCGTCGCTGGCCAGCGCGACGCTGGTCCAGTTGGCCGAGCCGTTCCAGGTGACCTGGGCGGCGGTGTTGCCGCGGTAGTGCCCGCTGACCGCCATCGTCTTCATGTGCAGGTAGCGGTCGTAGACCCCGTCGAGGTTGAAGTCCTGGGCGATCTGCTTGATCGGGACCGGGCCGCGGCTGGTGTTGCGGAGGATCTGCAGCACGTTGTTGCCGAAGACGGCGTAGACGATCTTGATGTCGCAGCCGCGCTGCCACATCGTCCGCAGCCGCTCGGCGATGGCCTTGCCGCGGTCGCCGTGCATGGAGGTCTGGGCGATGCGGATCTTCGTCCGGCCGTTGGTCCCGGTCCCGCCGGTGGCGCCGGCGCAGACGATGTCGTCGAGGTCGCGCAGCAGCGGGTCGGCCTCGGCGCCCTTGCCCCGGTAGGGGTAGAAGTACGAGGTGTACTTGCCGTGCTCGTGGGACTCGTAGGCCTGCTTGACCGGCTTGTCCCGGCGCATCTGGTCGAAGACGTGCTCGAACTCGCCGTAGATGCCGGCCTTGCCGGTGATCGTGTAGACGTCGTTCCACTGGCCGTACGCCGCGAGGTCGGTGGCGTTGTTCGAGCCGTAGATCACGACGTTCTTGGCCTTGCCGGCCTTGCTGAACAGGAAGAACTTGGTGTGCGCGATGCCGCCGCGGTTGCGGCACGAGCTCACGCACTTGCGCACGTCGCTCCTCATGGCCGCCGAGCGGTTGGCCTCGTTCTTCTTGAACGCGGCCTGCATCCGGTTGACGCCCTCGTTGACGTTGCTCTTGTTGGCGTTGAGCCGGTCCATGACGACCCGGACCGACACGCCGCGGCGGTGTGCCGCGATGAGGGCGTTGGCGATGTCGTCGCTGCGGACGTTCCAGCTCGCGACCCGGATCTTCTCCTGGCCCGGGACGCTCTGGATGGTGCGGAGCAGGTGGCCGATGATCCGGCGGCGGGCCGCGGCGTCACCGAGGGGGTTGTTGACCCGGACCCCCTGGTCGGGGGTGTAGCGCAGCGGCGCCGGCTTGGGCTTCGCCGCGGGCGCGGCGGCCGTCGCGGCGCGCGCCCGGTCGGGCGCGGCGCTGGCGGAGGTGGGCAGGGCACCGAGCAGGCCGGCGACCAGCAGCAGGCTGGTCGTCAGCACGGTCGCGGCGGAGAGACGACGCACGCGGGTTCACACTCCGGGGATCGAGGAGACGGACGACGGGTGGCGACGATGACCGTCCCGCTCCCGTTCCGGCAGGCTACCCCGCGGCTCGGTCAGCCACCGCACTTGCGCAGGGCGTCCTTGTACGCGGCGTCCTGGAGCAGGCCGCCCTCCGCCTCGCCGATGCGGCCGCCCGGGACGGCCCAGAAGCGGTCGTCGTAGGTGATGAGCGGCTTGCCGAACTCGCAGTAGCGACCGTCGGCCTTCACGCGCTGCCCGTCGGACCAGCACTCCTGGTAGCCGCCGGGGAGCTGCTCGCCCGCGACCCAGACCTCCGCGCAGTCCGGACCGTCGGCGGCCGGCGCGCTGGGGGTGCTCGAGCCGCTCGCGGAGGCACCCGAGCCGGTCGGGGCCGAGGGATCGGTGGCCGTCGCGCCCTCGTCCCCGCCGCAGCCGGCGAGGAGGGCGCCGGTCAGCACCAGCGGCGCGAGCAGGGCTGCGGTCCTCCGTCGGGTCATCCCCGCACCCTACGCCGCAGCAGGCCCCGCCGGCGGGGAGCGGCGCCGGCCTGCGCCAGGAGCCCGGCGGCGACGGCCGCGGGGTCCACGCCCGCCGGCACGGGGGCGTCCGGGTCGGGGTCGTCGGGCCCGCCGACGACCGGCCGCAGCCCGGCGGGATCGCCGTGCACCGGGTGCGCGCTCCGCGCGAGGTCGGCGGTCCAGCGGCCGGTCGCCTCCTCGAGCAGGCCGGCGAGCCGGTACGGCGTCCGCGGCCGGTCCGCGGCGCCGCGGCCGTCCGCGGCGAGCACGCCCTCGGCGTACTCCCGCTTGACCACGCGCAGGTAGGTGTCGCGGTCGAGCCGGCCGGCCAGCTCGCGGTTGACCGCGCGCAGCAGCGCGACCTCCGAGCGGCCGAGCGAGGGGTTGGCCACGGGCACGGCGTCCGCGTCCACGAGGCCGGGGTCGATCCGCGCGGCCGCGGCGAACCGCCGCCACAGCTCGGCAGGCGCGGCGCCCGGCTCGGGGCAGACGACGAGGTGCACGCGGGAGGCGGGGACGGCGGTGGACCAGCGCTCGAGCGCCCAGCCCCAGTCCTGGGCGTGCCAGAAGTGCGGGCGCCGCCCGCCGGCGTCCGGCCCGGCGTCGCGGCCGGTGTCGGCCCGCAGCTCGCCGGCCTCGACCTCGGCGAAGGAGCGGGTGTCGCCGAGCTTGACCTCCTCCTGCCAGTGCGCGGTGGCCTGGCGGCCCAGGTCGCGGGCCGTGACCACGACGTCGACCTCCACCCCGGCCAGCGGCGCGAGCGCGGCCGCGACCTGCTCGGGGGTGGCGCCGGCGAGCACCTCGTGGCCGAGGAGGACCGGCCCGTCGTGGGCGCGGGCGCGGTCGCAGAGGGCGGCCCAGGTTCCGGCCACCTGCTGCTCGGCGAGGCCGAACTTGGCGGCGGAGCCGCGCAGCTCGACCGCCGCCTGGAACATCGCGCCGGGCCGTAGGAACGGGTGGAGCACGCCGCCGGCGCGCAGGGCGTCGCGCTGGGTCGCGAGCAGCGACTGGAGGTACGTCGTACCGGTCTTGGGCAACCCGACGTGGAGGACGACGCGCACGGAGCGCATCCTCCCACCGCGCGCAGCCGGGCGCCCGCGCCCTCGGCGAGCCACTAACCTCGCCTCGTGAGCACCACCCCCGCGCGCGTCTACGCAGCCCGACTCGTCGGGCTGCCGATCTTCGACCCGCAGGGCGACCAGGTGGCCAAGGTGCGCGACCTGGTGGCGGCCGTCCGCTCGGAGGTCAACCAGCCGCGGGTCCTCGGCATGGTGGCCGAGGTGTTCGGGCGGCGGCGGATCTTCGTGCCGATGACGCGGGTCACCCACATCGACGCCGGGCAGGTCTACACGACCGGCCTGCTGAACATGCGGCGCTTCGAGCAGCGCTCCACCGAGACGCTCGTGATCGGCGAGATGCTCGACCGCGAGGTCACCATCCCCTCCAGCGGCGTGCGCGGCACCGTCTACGACGTCGCGATGGAGCAGGCGCGCAACCGCGACTGGGTGCTGAGCCGCGTCGCGGTGCAGGAGCCGTCCAAGGGGCTGCGCCGCCGCGGCCAGACCCACGTGGTCGAGTGGCGCGACGTCCTCGGGCTGACCCGCCGCGAGGAGACGCAGGGTGCCACCCACCTGGTGCACGCGCTCAACGAGATGCGCCCGGCCGACGCGGCGAGCATGATCCACGACCTGCCCAAGGAGCGGCGCACCGCCGTGGTGGCCGCGCTGGACGACGAGCGCCTGGCCGACGTCCTCGAGGAGCTGCCCGAGGAGGACCAGGTCGAGATCCTCAGCGACCTCGACTCCGAGCGCGCGGCCGACGTCCTGGAGGAGATGTCGGCCGACGACGCGGCCGACCTGATCGCCGACCTCTCCCCCGAGACCGCCGAGGTGCTGCTGGACCTGATGGAGCCGGCCGAGGCCGAGGACGTGCGCCGCCTGATGTCGTACGTCGAGAACACCGCCGGCGCGATGATGACGCCCGAGCCGGTGATCCTCGGCCCGGACGCGACCATCGCGGACGCGCTGGCGCACGTGCGCAACCCCGAGCTGACCCCGGCCCTGGCCGCGCTGGTCTACGTCTGCCGCCAGCCGCTGGAGACCCCGACCGGCCGGTTCCTCGGCGTCGCCCACATCCAGCGGCTGCTGCGCGAGCCGCCCTCGACGCTGGTCGCCGGCGCCCTCGACGACTCGATGGAGAACCTCAAGCCCGAGGCCACCATCGACCAGGTCGCGGCGCACCTGGCGACGTACAACCTCGTCGCGGCGCCGGTCGTCGACGAGAACGGCCACCTGCTCGGCGCCGTCACGGTCGACGACCTGCTCGACCACATGCTGCCGGAGGGCTGGCGGGACCGGGCGGTGCGCCGTGCCTGAGCAGCGCGCCACCAGCCGGCTGGACACGCCCCGCGAGGTCCGGCGCCGCTCCTTCTTCACCCGGCGCCCGTCGTACGACGCGGACACGTTCGGGGTCTTCGCCGAGCAGTTCGCCCGGTTCATGGGCACCGCCCGGTTCCTCATCTACATGACGGGGTTCGTGATCGCGTGGGTGCTGTGGAACAGCCTGGCGCCCGAGGACTGGCGCTACGACCCCTACGCCTTCATCTTCCTGACGCTGATGCTCAGCCTCCAGGCGTCGTACGCCGCACCGCTGATCCTGCTGGCCCAGAACCGGCAGGAGCAGCGCGACAAGGTGATCGCCGAGCAGGACCGCCAGGCCAACGCCCGCGCGCACGCCGACATGGAGTTCCTCGCCCGCGAGGTCGCCTCGCTGCGGATGTCGGTCGGCGAGATGGCCACCCGCGACTTCCTGCGCTCGGAGCTGCGGGCGCTGCTCCAGGAGCTCGACGAGCGGGCCGAGGCGGGGGCGCTGGACCGTGCCGACGAGCACGCCGACCGGCGCCAGGCGCGTGAGGCTCGTCCCACCCCTGCTCCGGATGACGGGTCCGGCACACCCGCGACCTAGACTCGGACATCATGAGCACCGGGCTTGTCGACAAGGTCAACGCAGCTCTCGCGACGGTCAACGACCCCGAGATCAAGCGGCCGATCACCGAGCTGGGCATGGTCGACTCCGTCGAGGTCGACGGCGCGGGCCTCGCCCGGGTCCACGTCCTCCTCACGGTCGCCGGCTGCCCGCTGAAGGACACCATCAACCGCGACGTCACCGCCGCGGTCGGCCAGGTCCCCGGGATCACCGGCGTGGACCTCTCCCTGGGCGTCATGACGCCCGAGCAGCGCGCCGGCCTCAAGGACGTCCTCAGCGACGGCAAGGCGCAGCGCGAGATCCCCTTCGCCCAGCCCGGCAACCTCACGAAGGTCTTCGCGATCGCCAGCGGCAAGGGCGGGGTCGGCAAGTCCTCGGTGACCGTGAACCTGGCGCTGGCCATGGCCGGCCAGGGCATGAAGGTCGGCATCGTCGACGCCGACATCTACGGCCACTCGGTGCCGGCGATGCTGGGCGTCGCGGACTCGCGACCGACCCAGGTCGAGGACCTGATCATGCCGGTCCCCACCGCCAGCGGCGTCTCGGTCATCTCCATCGGGATGCTCAAGCCACGCCGCGACCAGGTCGTCGCCTGGCGTGGCCCGATGCTCGACCGCGCCCTGGTCCAGATGCTCGCCGACGTCTACTGGGGCGACCTCGACGTCCTCCTGCTCGACCTGCCGCCGGGCACCGGCGACGTGGCCATCTCGCTGGGCCAGCACCTGCCCGGCGCTGAGGTGGTCGTCGTGACGACCCCGCAGGAGGCCGCCGCCGAGGTCGCCGAGCGCGCCGGCACGATGGCCTCGATGATGCACCAGCGCGTCGTGGGCGTCGTCGAGAACATGAGCTACCTCCCCTGCCCGCACTGCACCCCCGAGGGCAAGGAGCACCGCCTCGAGGTGTTCGGCGCCGGCGGCGGCGACCGGGTGGCCGAGACGCTGTCGTCCCGCTTCGGGTACGACGTGCCCGTGCTGGGCCGGATCCCGCTCGACATCTCGCTGCGCGAGGGCGGTGACGTCGGCAAGCCGATCGTCGAGGTGGACCCGACCGCCCCGGCCGCGCGTCAGCTGCTCCAGGTGGCCTCGACGCTCTCCGGCCGCGGCCGCGGCCTGGCCGGCATGCAGCTGGGGCTCACGCCTGCCGCTAGGTTCTGACCTGTGTTCGGGGTCGGGCTGCCGGAGTTCGCGGTCATCGCGTTCGTCGCCGTGCTCGTGTTCGGCCCCGACCGGCTGCCCGACCTGGCCAAGCAGGCCGGTCAGTTCCTCCGCAAGGCCAAGCAGTTCGCCAACTCCGCGCGTGACGAGCTGCGCAGCGAGCTCGGCCCGGAGTACGCCGACCTCGAGCTGCGCGACCTCGACCCCCGCGCGATCGTGCGCAAGCACGTGATGGAGGCGATGGCCGACGCCGAGGAGGAGGCCGCCCGTCCCAAGCGCCGCGGCCTGCGCCCGCTGGTCGACGGCGAGGTCCCGCCGTACGACGTCGACGCCACCTGACCCCTCCCGGGTCAGTCCTCGCGGCTCTGGACAGCGGCGACCGCGGCCGTCGCCACCAGGACCGCGCGCCCGGACGCGCCGGTGCGCACCTCGACGAAGTCCGCCCCGACCCGGGCCAGGGTGCCGTCGTGGCCGGACCCGTCGACCACGCGCACCACGCACCGCTCCCCCGCGTCGGCGAGGCGGCGCAGCGCCGAGGTGATCCCGAGCCGGGACGTGACCGGCCACGCCACCTCCGGGACCGACCGCGACGAGGCCCCGTGGACCGCGGTCACGGCCGGCAGGTGGACCACCCAGTCCTGGGCGGGCGCCCGCAGGTGGCACCAGCCGGTGCCCACGCGCTCGAGCGTCCCGGCGAGCAGGCCCGCCCCGCGCACGTCGAGGGCGAGGTCGGTGTCGAGGGAGGCGACGAGCCGCGAGGCGAGCGTGACCTGCTGGTACTCCGCCCGGCTGCGGTCGGCCAGCTCGGCGGCGCGCTCGAGGTCGTACGCCGCCTCCGCCTGCTGCTCCAGGTCGTCGAGGACGGCGAACAGCTCGCGCTCCCAGCCCATGCCGGCGCACGTTAGCCGCCCTGCGCACCCGGCGGGCGGAACCGTCCCCTGGGCGCGGGCCGCACGGGCACGCACACACACCGGCGAGGCGGCCCCGGAGCCGGGTCCCCGCGCGCGGGCGGAGCGGTGAGCACGGTCACGCCGCCACCCGCAGAGGGCTGACCTGCACCGATGCCGGGTACCGGGTCGACACGGCGCTCACCGCGCCTTTCCCCCGCACGGCATTCCCTGCATCGAAGGAGACACCCATGGAGATCGTGGGCATCATCATCGCCGGTCTGATCATCGGCCTGCTCGGCAAGCTCGTCGCCCCCGGCGACAAGGACAACATCCCGCTGTGGCTCACGGTGCTCTGCGGCATCGGCGGCGTCCTGATCGGCCTGGGCGTCTACCAGGCCTTCGGCGGCAACGGCTCCAACGGCATCGACTGGACCCGCTGGATCGTCTCCATCGCGATCGCCGCGGTGCTCGTGGTCCTGGCCTCGACGCTGACCGGTCGCAACAAGACGCACGGCCGCGCCGCGCACCGCTGACCCAGCGCTGCACGAGCAGCACGCACCACGCCGGAGGCGTGGTCACCCCCGGGCTAGTGCTCGGGGCGTGACCACGCCTCCGTCTGCGTGAGGCGGAAGAGGTAGGCCAGCGCCGGCAGCACGATCACCGCCGCCAGGCCCACCGCCACCAGCAGCGCCTGCAGCGTCGCGTCCGCGCCGGCCGCCTCGGCGACGGTGAGCTGGTCGACCAGGATCCACGGGTACTGACCGACGCCCCAGCCGGAGACCACCGCGGCGACCGCGACGACGGCCGTCACGCGCGCCAGGCCGAACCTGCGGCGCGCCAGCAGCACCAGCGTCGCGATCCCGGCGAGCGCCGAGGCCACCACCAGCGGCGCCGCCTGGGTCTCCAGGCCGTCGGCCAGCGTCGGCGCGTCCCGCTCGAGCGGCACGAGCGCCGCGAGCACCACCGCCCCGGTGACCACGCCGACCCCGATCGTGCGACGCCGCAGCTGCTCGGCGAGCCGCTCGTGCCCGCCGCGGGCGGCGTCGGAGCACAGGAAGCACCCGGCCAGGAAGGCGCAGGTGCCGATCGCGATCACCCCGCCAAAGGCAGAGGTGGGGTTGAGCCAGGAGCTCCACAGGTCGCCACGTCCCTCGGCCGGCACCCGCCCCGAGGCGATCCCCCCGGCCACGGCCCCCAGGAAGAACGGCGTCACCAGCGAGGAGGTCGCGAAGACCGCGCCGAACAGCCGCGCCTGCGCCAGGGACGCGGCGTACTTGCGGAAGGCGAAGCTGGCGCCGCGCAGGACGATGCCGAGCAGCGCGAGCAGCATCGGCACGATCAGGGTGTTCATGGCGGCGGCGAAGGACTCCGGGAACGCCGTCCACCACGTCACCAGCACGTAGATCAGCCACACGTGGTTGGCCTCCCACACCGGGCCGATGCTGTGGTCGACCAGCGTCCGCAGCTCCGCCCCGCGACGGCTGCCGCCGGCCGTCAGGTCGTAGAAGCCCGACCCGAAGTCGGCTCCGGCGAACACGGCGTACGCCAGCACGCCGACGAACAGCGCCGCGGCGACGGTCACCTCGAGCATCAGTGCACCGCCCCCGCGGTTGGCGTGCCCGAGTCCTCGGAGCCGGGCGGGTCGGGGGCGTAGGGGCTCGGCAGGTCGTCCTCGCCGGCCCGCCAGCGCCGCGCCATCGAGCGCAGCACGACGACCGCGCCGGTGGTCATCGCGACGTACACCACCGTCGTCGCGCCGAGCAGCCACCACAGCCCCGAGTTGTCCCCCGCGGCCTCGGGCGTGCGCATGAAGCCCTGCACGATCCACGGCTGGCGGCCCACCTCGGTGGCGATCCAGCCGGCCTCCATGGCGATCACCGCCAGCACGCCGCCGGTCGCGGCGAACCGGAGGAACCACCGGTTGTCGAGGAGGTCGCGCCCGCGCCAGCGCGCCACCCAGTAGGCGACGGCCGCCAGCGCCAGCAGGGTCCCGATGCCGACCATGACCTGGAAGGCCCAGTGGGTGAGGTTGACCGGCGGGTGGGTGTCGGCCGGGAAGGCGTCGAGCCCGACGACGGGCTCGGTGAGGGAGTTCCGGGCGATGATCGACCCGAGGTAGGGAATGTCGATGGCCCACTTCACCTCGCCGTCGACGAGGAACCCGCCGAGCCGCAGCGGAGAGGGGCTCTCGGTCTCGGTCGCCAGCTCGAAGGCCGCGAGCTTCGCCGGCTGCCACTCCGCCAGCCGACCGCCGAGCAGGTGGCCCACGACCGGCTGGACGACCGCCGAGACGCTCGCGAAGGCGAACGCCACGGTGAAGCCCAGGCGGTGGCGCCGGTCGCGACGGCCGCGGAGCATGCCCACGGCGTAGACCGCGGCGATGGCGAAGCCGGCGACCATGTACGCCGCCACCCACATGTGCAGGAACTGCCAGAAGCCCGCGGGGTTGAACAGCACCGCCCACGGCTCGATGTCGGTGACCTCGCCGTCGACGACGCGGAAGCCGGTGGGGACGTTCATCCAGGCGTTGACCGCGATCACGCAGTAGGTGCCGACCACGCCGGTCACCGCCATCGGCAGGATCATCAGCAGGTGCTGCTTGGCCGGCATCCGGCCCCAGCCGTAGAGGTAGATGCCGAGGAAGATCGCCTCGAGGAAGAACGCCAGGCCCTCGAAGGCGAACGGGAGGCCGAGCACGTCGCCGTAGGTCCCCATCAGGCCGGGCCAGAGCAGGCCCATCTCGAAGCTCAGCACGGTGCCGGAGACCGCGCCGATGGCGAAGAGCACCGCCGACACCTTCGCCCAGCGCTGCGCGAGGGTCAGCGCGTCCTGGTCGCCCCGGCGCAGGCCGATCAGGTGCATCGTGAAGATGATCGCCGGGAAGGCGACGCCGAAGCAGGCCAGGATGATGTGCCAACCCAGCGAGAGCGCCATCTGCTGGCGGGCGGGCAGGAGCCCGGCGGGGTCGGAAGGCTCGGCCGCGAGGGTCGTCAGCGCGTCGGGCAGGGACTGGAGCACGTCGATGGGCACCACACCTCGACGGTAGGCCGGGAGCGCCGGGGAGCGAAGACTTTGTGAATGTTTTCACGAAGTCCTTCGGCCGGGCCCGAGCGACAGGCCCACGATCGCCGGAACGTGATTTCGGGGGCAGGAGTGACGGATGATGTCCGGGTGACGACGACCCGACGCCGCCCGCTCCTCCTGGCCCTCGCCGGGGGAACCGCAGCCGTCGCCGGCATCGGCACGGCAGCCCGCACCGGGCTGATCGGAGGAGGCGGTGACGACGGGCCGCGCGGCGGCCGGTTGGAGCTGAGCGCCGGCGACATGGGCGTGGAGTCCCTCACGCTGCCGCTGGACGACGAGGTGCTGGTCGAGGGAGCACCGGGCACCTCCCCGACCCCCGGCGCGCCCACGGCCCGCCGCGGCACCGGCAAGCTGGCGACCACGACGTACTCGATGGTCGGCTTCACCTGGACCCGGGGGGCGACCGAGCCGACCCTCGAGCTGAGCGTGCGACGCGGGTCCGCCTGGGAGCCCTGGTCGCGCGCCCCGCAGTCGCACGAGTCCCCGGACCCCGGGACCGGCGAGGTCGGCTCCACGGTCGGCAGCGACCTGGTCTGGGTGGGCCCGACCGACGGCATCCGCGTGCGGGTCGTCGGCGAGCGCCCGGCCGACCTCGCGCTCGTGCTGCTCCACCCGACCCCGCTCCCCGGCGACGAGGCCGCGCTCGACGACGCCGACGACTCCGAGGTCCTGCCGCTCGGCCGCACCTCGGCCCGGGCCGCCGCCGGCGTCCCCCGACCCAACATCCGCAACCGCCAGGCCTGGGGTGCGAACGAGGACCTGCGCGACAAGCCGCCGTCGTACATCTCGACGATCCAGCAGGTGCACGTGCACCACACGGTCAACAGCAACACCTACGGCGAGGGCGAGGTGCCGGCGCTCATCCGCGGGATGTACGCGTACCACACCCAGAGCCTGGGCTGGTCCGACCTCGGCTACAACTTCCTCGTCGACCGCTTCGGCCGGGTCTGGACGGGTCGCGCCGGCGGGGCCTCGAAGAACGTCCGCGGCGCCCACACCCTCGGCTTCAACGCCACCTCGGCCGGCATCTCGGTCATCGGCAACTTCGACCAGGTCAAGCCGCCCCAGGCGGTCATCGACGCCATCGCCCGGGTCGCGGCCTGGAAGCTCGACCAGTACGGGCGCGACCCGCTGGGCAGGACCACCGTGCGCAGCGAGGGCAGCGACAAGTACGGCGCGGGGCGGTCGGTGACGCTGCCGGTCATCGACGGCCACCGCGACACCAACGACACCTCCTGCCCCGGCTCGAACCTCTACGCCGCGCTGCCCGCGATCCGGCAGAAGACGAAGAAGCGCATCGACAACTTCCGCGGGCAGGGCTCCGCCGTCACGATCACGGCGCCGTTCACCAGGTCCGGCAAGGTCGTCTTCGGGACCAAGGTCGAGGTCCGGCCAGGGACGTGGACCCCCGCGGGGGCCACCCCCACCTACACCTGGCTGCGCGACGGCAAGCCCATCGGCGGCGCCCGCGGGTCGGACTACAACATCCGCCGGGCCGACATCGGCTCCCGGATCACCTGCCGCGTCGACGTCGCGGCCGAGGGCGCCGCCACCGCGTCGCAGACGGTCTCGTGGCCGGGGCGGGGTCGTGCCGCCACCTCGCTCACCGTCCGGGCCGCCGGCCGCAAGGGACGCGCGCTCATCACGGTGGTGGCCACGGCCGCCGGGCTCGCCGCCGGGCACCCGGCCACCGAGGTCGTCGTACGGGTCGCCGGGAGGACCCAGACGTTCAGGCTGAAGGACGGCCGCGCCTCCGGGCTCGTCCGCGACCTGCCCGCGGGCCGGCACGACGTCAGCGCGGTCGTCCGGTCCACGGCGACCTCCACCCGCGCCACGGCCAGCGACACGACGGTCGTCAAGCCCACCGGCTGAGCCGCCCGACGCACGCCACAGGCGCACGCGGCAGACGCACGCGGCAGACGCACGACCGCCCCGACCGCAGTGCGGTCGGGGCGGTCGTCGTAGGAGCTCCGTCAGCTGTCGGCGGTGCGCCGCGCGTGCACGTGCTGGGGGTTGAACGCCCACAGCGTGTAGGCGTCCAGCGACCGCAGCCACTCACGCGGCGATCCGAGGCTGATCCGAACGGGGGGCGGGATGAGCATGTCTCTCCAGAGGCAGTAGGTCTTCTCGTCCACCCGGCACAACGATCCCCCGGGCGTCCGCATGCCCCGGCGTGCGCCCCGATCGCCGTGATGCCGCCCACGCGACCTGTGGACGGGCGGTTGACGCCTGCGCGAGATCGGCGTTGTGTGGTCCATGCGGACGCAAACGGACGCAAACGCAAGGATCGGCGCACGAATGGATCTCGGGATGGACCACACCCCACGCGGCTCCGTGCCGCGCTGCCTCCTGGTGGAGGTCGCCGCGACAGCCGCCCTCGCCGGGCTCGCCGCGCTGGCGGTCCCCGCCGCCGGGAGCGTCGCGCGCTCCTCGGGGAGCGCGTTCGACGACCTGCTGGTCGGCGCCTGCGCGGTGGTGGCGCTCGTGGCCGCCTCCTGGCTGTGGCTCGTGACGACCGCGGTCGTGGTCGAGGCCCTCCGGGGTGGCGGCCCCGGGTCGGGCGGCCGGGGCGTCCCCCGGGTCGTCCGCGCCGCGGTCCTGGGTGCCTGCGGCGTCGCCCTCGTGGTGCCGTGCGCACCGGCACTGGCCTCGGCGGACCAGCCGCACCCCCTGCACGGGCTGCCGATGCCGGACCGGGCCACCTCGACGGCCGCCTGGATCTCCGGCGCCCTCGCGCACCCGCAGCCCGCGGCGCGGACCCACGTCGTACGTCCCGGGGACACGCTGTGGGCCATCGCCGCGGCGGACGTCTCCCCCACTGCCGCCCCCGCCGCCGTCACCCGGCGCTGGCACCACGTCCACGACCTCAACCGGGCCGTCATCGGCGACGACCCTGACCTCATCCGACCCGGCCAGCGGCTGCTGCTGCCGCCGGCCGCTGACCGAGGAGACCGCTCATGACCACACCGCCCCTCGACGCCCAGCGCCGCAACGTCCTGCGCTTCCCGCGCCCGCCCGAGCCGACGAGCGTCCAGGGCACCCTGGCCCTCGACCTGAGCCCGCGGCTCGACCCGCCGCCGGCCCAGGGCCCCGACGGCGCCACGAGCGCCGGGGTGGTCCCGGTCGACCTCCGCCGCCGCAGGGGTCTCGAGCAGTGGTCGCGCCGGTTCGCCCAGGCCGCCGTCGAGATCGTCGGTGGCGACCGCCCGGTCAGCCAGCTGCTGCGGTGGACCTCACCGGAGGTGTACGCCGACCTCGACCGCCGCGCCTGCCTGGTCGCCCGCGCCGGCGGTCACCGCCCGGGCGCCGGCCGCGCACAGCCGGTCGGCCCCAAGGTGCTCAGCGTGCACAGCTGTTTCGTGTCCGCCGTCGTGGTCGAGACCAGCGTGCACGTGCGGTACGGCGAGCGCTCCCGCGCCCTCGCCGTCCGGTTCGAGGAGCGCGCCGGCAAGGGCACCCCGGCCCGCTGGGTCTGCACCGCTCTCGACTTCGCCTGAGTCGCCTGAGCAGGACCGGCCGAGGAACGAGGCCGGTCCGTCGCGAAGGCGGGTCGAGCGGGGCCCGCGAGCGAGGAACGAGGTCGCGACGGCCGGGTCGAGACCCGGTGAGGTGCGCAGGGCCTCGGGCCACTACACGGTCACGGGGCCTCGCCGACGCTCGTCGACGCGCGATGCCCGACCGACGGAAGCGCACGGACGGCGAACGCCGGCCGGTCCTGGGGGGACCGGCCGGCGTTCGTGGGTGCTGAGGCGCCTCAGCCGTTGACGCGCGCGGCGTGCCCGGTGGGGCCGCCCGGTGCGCCGTGGCACTGCTTGTACTTCTTGCCCGAGCCGCAGGGGCACTTGGTGTTGCGGCCGGTGCCGGCGAACTCGTCCTCGTCCTCCTGCTCGACCCGCGTGGCCACCTCGGCCTCGCCGTCGACGGTGGGGGCGGAGTAGGCCAGCTGCTGCGGGCGCTGCGGCGCGTCCAGGCCCTTGGCCCGGATCTGCGGCGCGTGCTCGACCGGGGCCGCGGCGGCGCCGTCGACCTGGCCGACCGGGGACTGCAGGCCCTCGGCGACCGACAGCGTGGGCGCCGGCTCCTCCTCGACCTGGACGTCGAGGTTGAACAGGAAGCCGACGGCCTCCTCCTTGATCCCGTCCATCATCGCGGCGAACATGTCGAAGCCCTCGCGCTGGTACTCCACCAGCGGGTCGCGCTGCGAGTAGGCCCGCAGGTAGATGCCCTCGCGCAGGTAGTCCATCTCGTAGAGGTGCTCGCGCCACTTGCGGTCGAGCACCGAGAGCAGCACGCGGCGCTCGAGCTCGCGCATCACCTCCGCGCCGACCTCCGCCTCGCGATGGTCGTACGCCGCGTGCGCGTCCTCGCGGAGCAGCTTGACCAGGTCGTCGCGGTCCAGCGCGGACTTGCCGCCGGCCTCATCGACGAGCTTCTCGTGGTCCAGCGAGACCGGCCACAATTGGCCGAGGTCGGTCCAGAGCTGCTCGAGGTCCCACTCCTCGGCGAAGTCGACCAGCGAGCCGGCGACGTACCCCTCGACGACGTCGTCGATGAAGGTCCGGATCTGCTGCTGCAGGTCGGCGCCCTCGAGGACCGCGCGGCGCTCGCCGTAGATGACCTTGCGCTGGCGGTCCATGACGTCGTCGTACTTCAGGACGTTCTTGCGGGACTCGAAGTTCTGCGACTCGACCTGGCCCTGGGCGTTGGCGATCGCGTTCGTGACCCGCTTGTTCTCGATCGGGACGTCGTCGGGGATCTTGAGGACCTGGAGCACCCGGTCGACCCACTCGGACTTGAACAGCCGCATCAGCTCGTCCTGCAGCGACAGGTAGAACCTGGACTCGCCCGGGTCGCCCTGGCGGCCGGAGCGACCACGCAGCTGGTTGTCGATGCGGCGCGACTCGTGGCGCTCGGTGCCGATGACGTAGAGGCCGCCGAGGTCCTTGACCTCGTCGTGCTCGGTCCCGACCTGGCGCTTGATGCGCTCGATCGTCTCGGGCCACGCCTCGTCGTACGCCTCGCCCGTCTCGCCGCCCGGCTCGAGGCCGCGCTTGCGGAGCTCCTGGTCGGCGAGGAACTCCACCGAGCCACCGAGCATGATGTCGGTGCCTCGACCGGCCATGTTGGTCGCGACGGTGACCGCGCCCTTGTGACCGGCCATCGCGACGATCTTGGCCTCGTCGGCGTGGACCTTCGCGTTCAGCACGGTGTGCGGGATGCCGCGGCGCTTGAGCTTCTCGGAGAGGTGCTCGGACTTCTCGACCGAGACGGTGCCGACCAGGATCGGCTGGCCCTTCTCGTTGCGGGTGGCGATGTCCTCCACGACCGCGTCGTACTTCGCCTCCTCGGTCCGGTAGACGAGGTCGGGCTGGTCGATGCGGGCCATCGGCTTGTTGGTCGGGATCGGGACCACGCCGAGCTTGTAGATCTTGTCGAACTCGCTGGCCTCGGTCATCGCCGTGCCGGTCATGCCGGAGAGCTTGTCGTAGAGGCGGAAGTAGTTCTGCAGCGTGACGGTCGCGAGCGTCTGGTACTCCTCGCGGACCTCGACGCCCTCCTTGGCCTCGATCGCCTGGTGCAGGCCGTCGTTGTAGCGGCGGCCGGCGAGCATGCGGCCGGTGTGCTCGTCGACGATGAGCACCTCGCCGCCCTGCACGACGTACTCCTTGTCGCGCCGGAACAGCTCCTTGGCCTTGATGCAGTTGTTCATGAAGGAGATGAGCGGGGTGTTCACCGAGTCGTAGAGGTTCTCGATGCCGAGGTAGTCCTCGACCTTGGTGATGCCCGGCTCAAGCACCGAGATCGTCCGCTTCTTCTCGTCGACCTCGTAGTCGACGTCCTTCTCCAGGCGGCGCGCGATCTTGGCGAACTCGCCGTACCACTTGACCTCGTCCTGGGTGGGACCGCTGATGATCAGCGGGGTCCGCGCCTCGTCGATGAGGATCGAGTCGACCTCGTCGACCACGGCGAAGTTGTGGCCGCGCTGCACGCAGTCCTCCAGCGAGGAGGCCATGTTGTCGCGCAGGTAGTCGAAGCCGAGCTCGTTGTTGGTGCCGTAGGTGATGTCGCAGGCGTACGCCGCGCGCCGCTCCGCCGGGCGCATCTCCGGCAGGATCACCCCGGTCGTGAGACCGAGGAAGTGGTGGATGCGGCCCATCATCTCGGACTGGTACTTGGCCAGGTAGTCGTTGACGGTGACGACGTGGACGCCCTTGCCGGTCAGCGCGTTGAGGTACGCCGGCAGGGTCGCGACCAGCGTCTTGCCCTCACCGGTCTTCATCTCGGCGATGTTGCCCAGGTGCAGCGCCGCGCCACCCATGAGCTGGACGTCGTAGTGGCGCTGGCCGCTGACGCGCTTGGCGGCCTCGCGGACGGTCGCGAACGCCTCCGGCATCAGGTCGTCGAGGGACTCGCCGTCCTCATGGCGCTGCTTGAGCTCGCCGGTCATCGCCTGGAGCTGCTCGTCGGTCATCGCGACGAAGTCGTCCTCGATGGCGTTGACGGCCTTGGCGATGGTCTCCAGCTGGCGCACGATCTTGCCCTCGCCGATGCGGAGGAGCTTGTCGATGATCACGGGCACGGGGGTACAACTCCTAGCGATGGGAAGCCGGACGGGCGGCGCCGCCACTCTACCCAGCGGGTCGAGGCGGCCCTAACCGGATCGGAGCAGCTCCTCCAGCACCGGCGCCAGGTCGCCCCGGGGCTCCACGACGAGCGGCTCGTCGGCGACGAGCCCGAGCCAGCCGGCCAGCCGGCGCAGCTCGAGGACCAGCTCGGGCGCGGTCTCCGGCGGCGCGCCGGGCTCGGCGTACGCCCCGCGCACGAGGAGCCGCCCCGCCGCCCGGTCGGCCTTGAGGTCGACGCGCGCCACCAGGCGGTCGCCGAGCAGGAACGGCAGCACGTAGTAGCCGTGCACCCGCTTGTCGGCCGGCACGTAGATCTCGATGCGGTAGCGGAACCCGAAGATCCGCTCGGTGCGCTCGCGCTCCCACACGACCGGGTCGAAGGGGCTCAGCAGCGCGCGGGCGTCGACCCGGCGCGGCCGGCGGGCGTCGCGGTGGAGGTAGACCGGCCGGTCCCACCCCTCGACGCGGGCCGGGAGCAGCTCGCCGGCCTCGACCAGCTCAGCGACCGCCCGGCGCGTCTCGTCGACGCCCATCCGGTAGTAGTCGCGCAGGCAGGGGGCGCTGGCGACCCCGTGCGAGCGGGCAGCCCGCCGGACCAGCTCGCGCGCCGCCTCCGCGGGCGTCGGCACGGGGCGTGCGAGCACCTCGGCCGGCAGCACCCGCTCGGGCAGGTCGTAGACCGGCTCGAAGGACGGCGTGCGCGCCGCGACGGCCAGCTCACCGGTCATGAACAACAGGTCCAGCGCCTTGCGCGCCTCCGACCAGTTCCAGCCCCAGTGCTCCTTGCTGCGCGGCCCGTCCGCACCCAGGGCCGGCTCCAGCTCGCGGGCCGTCGACGCGCCGCGGGCGCGCACCTCGGCCAGCACGGAGGCGGTGAGCTCCTCGGGCAGGTCGCGCCACCACTTGCCCCGCCGCTCGCGGTAGTCCGCCATCCGGTGCTGCATGTGCGGCCACAGGTCGACCGGCATGAACGCCTGGACGTGCGCCCAGTACTCCACCACGCGCCGCGGCCGCTGCTCCGCCGCCCGGCGGAGCAGCTCGGTGTCGTACGGCCCCATGCGCGAGTAGAGCGGCACGTAGTGCGCCCGCTGCAGCACGTTGACGGAGTCGACCTGCAGCACGCCGGTGCGCTCCAGGGTGCGGGTGAACGTCCGCATGGTCGGCACGGTGTGGCGCGGGTCCAGGAACCCCTGCGCCGCCAGCGCCACTCGCCGGGCCTGCGCGCGGGACAGGTGCTCGGTCACGCGTTGGAGGGTAGGGCCCGCCGCCGACGCCTGCCTTCCCGGCGCTGCGGGCGCGGTCGCTGGAGTCCCCGGTCAACCGGGGACTCCCTCGCTTACCGGGGTAGATCTGCCCCGGTGAGCAAGGGACTTCCCCGGTCAGCAGCCTTCCGGGGGCCTCTGCGACCGGGGGGCGGGTACGCCGCGCGGGTCGGGGCCGCGGCTCGGCTCGCCGGGTCTCGACGACGCTCGCTCGCGCTCGCTGCTCGACCAGCGGCTGCCGCGCGGGTCGGGGCCGGAGGTGGACGACGGGCGGGCAGGCCCGGTCGTGGTCGGGTCTGGCAGCCCGGAGCGAGGCACGAGCGCAGGGCCGGTAGACCGGGCCCTGCCCGCCCGGCGGGAACCGCAGCCCCCGACCCCCACCACCGACGCCGTAGCCCGGCTCACCGGGTCGCGACGACGCTCGCTAGCGCTCGCCGCTCGACCAGCGGCTGCCGCGCGGGTCGGGGCCGGAGGTGGACGACGGGCGGGCAGGCCCGGTCGTGGTCGGGTCTGGCAGCCCGGAGCGAGGCACGAGCGCAGGGCCGGTAGACCGGGCCCTGCCCGCCCAGTGGGAACCGCAGGCCCCGACCCCCACCACCAACGGCCCCGCCGCTCGACCGGCGGGAACCGGTCGGCCTACGGCAGGTCGAGCAGCTTCTCCTTGACCGCGTACATCACGGCCTCCATGCGGGAGTGGAGCTGGAGCTTCTCGAGGATGTTGCGGACGTGGTTCTTGACGGTGTTCTCGGAGATGAAGAGCTGCTTGGCGATCTCGCGGTTGTTCATCCCGCGGGCGACCAGCCGGAGGACCTCCAGCTCGCGCTCGGTGAGCCGCAGGCCGGGGACGTGCTCCCGCTCGGGCCGCGACATCTGCTTGAACTCGTCGATCAGCTTGACCGCCATCGACGGGCTGATCAGCGACTGGCCGTCGGCGACCACGCGGACCGCCTGGGCGACCTCCTCGATCGAGGAGTCCTTGAGCAGGTAGCCGGAGGCGCCGGACTTGACCGCCTCGTAGAGGTCGGCCTCCTCGTCGGAGACGGTGAGCATGATGATCTTGGCCGAGGGCACGGCCTCCTTGATGGCCCGGCACGCCTCGATGCCGGTGCGCTTGGGCATCCGGATGTCCAGCAGCACCACGTCGGGCGCCGCGCTCGTCGCCAGGTTGGTGCCCTCGACGCCGTCGCCGGCCTCACCGACGACCTCGATGCCCTCCTCGACGGTGAGCAGCATGGTCAGTCCGCGGCGGAAGAGCTCCTGGTCGTCGACGACCAGGACCCGGATCGGCTCGGCAGCCCCGCCGGCTGCGGCCGTGCTCTGTCCTGTCACCGGGGCATCATGGCACGCGCAGGGGGCTGGGTGCGCCCGTCCGGCTGGCGGAAGCGCGGCGGCGCCCGGCTCGCGGGCCGGACACGGCGGCGGGGTGGCCCGTGACCGGACCACCCCGCCGTACGTCGCCTCCGACCCGGCTACTCCTGGGCGCCGAGGTCGAGCGCGATCACGCCGTAGTCGTAGCCGCGCCGGCGGTAGACCACCGAGGGCCGCTCGCTGTCCTTGTCGACGAACAGGTAGAAGTCGTGACCGACCAGCTCCATCTCGTAGAGCGCCTGGTCGAGGGTCATGGGGCTGGCCGGGTGGGTCTTCTCCCGGACCACCAGCGGCCCGTCGCCCACGACGGCGATCGGCCCGACCTTCCGCTCGAGTGGCGCGTCGTCCTCGGGGGCCTCCGCCGCGGCCGCGAGCGCGTCGACCTCGGCGAGCGCCTGGCCGACCGAGACCGGGGTCTTCTGGCCGCGGTGGACGCGGCGGCGGTCCGCGGCGCGCCGCATCTGCGCCGCCATCTTGTCCACGGCGAGGTCCAGGGCGCCCATCTTGTCGTCGGCGGCGGCCTCGGCACGGATCACCGGACCCTTGGAGAAGGCCGTCAGCTCCACGTGCACCGCGCGGTCGTGCTGGCGCGGGTTCGCCTCGCAGTCGACCTCGACGTGCACCCGCATGATGCGGTGGTCGTGCTTCTCGAGCCGGGCCAGCTTCTCCGCGGCGTGCTCGCGGTAGCGGTCCGAGATCTCGCAGTTCCGAGCCGTGACGACAACTTCCATGTGAACCTCCTGGTGATCAGTTGGTTTCCTCAGGCCCCACTCGTGCCCACCTGCGGGCAGCACGACACGCACGCCGGAGGGCGCGCACCGGGCGCGCCTGGCGTGACGTGGCGGGGAGGAGTCCGTCCGGCCGACCTGGTCTTCGACCCCACAACCGCCTGCTGGGGCTTCCGCAGCTTCTCCGCCACTACCGGCCCTCTCCCGCCGTCGGCCACATCTGGTGGCCGGGGCGAGGCAGGTCTTACCTCTAAGCCGCACCGTGATCGGCGGGCCCGGGTCTCCCCGGACCGCGCCTTACGTGGACCGTTTCGCCTGCGACTGGCATCGGCTAGCCGCCTGCGCACCGCACCCCGTGTCGAGGCCGGCACCCAGACGGTGCAACCACGGACCCGGACGGACTCCATGTGGAGACGTTAGTCCGTGACCCAAGTCACCGGTAGGGCGCCTCCGCCCGACCGGGTGAGGGCCCCTGCCGCGGCGCGGGGAACCGCCGTCGCGTCGCCGCGACCGCCGCGACGGCGGCCACGTGCAGCCCGACCGCCTCGAGGGCGCGCTGGGCCTCGCGGGCCGTGGAACCGGTGGTCAGCACGTCGTCGCAGACAACGACCGACACGCGGGGCCGGCGGCGGGCGAGCCGCCGGAGCGAGGCGTCGGTGCACGCCATCGAGCCGGTGAGGTTGGCCGACCGCGCGACCGCGTCGAGCCCCGCCTGGTCCACGACGCCGGGCCGGGTGCGCAGCATCCGGACGGCCACCGCGTCGACCCCTGCGGCCCGCAGCCGGGCGGCCGCGCCCGCCGTCACGGCGTACGTCGGGTCGTGGCCGCGCTCGCGGACCGTCGCCGTCCGCGACGGCACCGGCACGAGCGCCACCGAGCCCGCCGGCACCGCACTGCCCACCGCCGCGGACGCCGCGGTGGCCAGCAGGTCGGCCAGCGGTCGCCGGAGTCCCAGCAGCCGGCGCTCCTTCAGCCCCAGGACCAGGCTCCGGACCAGCCCGTCGTACGCCGCCGCGGCCCACGGCTCGACCAGGCCGGCGGGCACCGGGGTCGGCCAGGCGGGGCGCGCCGAGTCCGGCAGGGCGGCCGCGCAGTCCCGGCACAGCACGCGACCCGGTCGCTCGCAGCCGGCGCAGCGGCCACCGAGAAGCAGGTCGGCCGCGGCGTCGAGCACCGTCCGAGCCTCACCGGACCGGCGCGGCCGGGCAACCGGGGCGGGGCCCGCCTGTGGACGAGCCGTCAGCCGACGTACCGCACGGAGGTGACGCCGTCGTCGAGGTCGACGACGTCCCGCATCTGGTTGCTGGCGTCCACGAGGCCGCCCTGGGTGACCGCCCAGACGCTGTCGGTGGTGACCGGGGTCCCGGCCAGCGCGAGGTAGCGGCCCCGCAGCGTCGTGGCCACCGACTCCATCCCGGCCGGAGCGCCGTCGACGGAGAGCGTGCGGACCTCGAAGAGCTCGTCGGCGAGGCGGTGCAGCACCGCGACCGAGGTCGGCGAGCGCCAGGCGAGGTCGCGGATGCGCACGTCGTCCCCGCCCTCCCACACCAGCCGGCGCGCCGGGGTGGCCGAGACGAGGCCCTTCTGGTCGTAGCGGATCCGGCTCACGCGCACCTGGTCGCCGGAGGCGGTCCGCACGACGGCCACCATCCGCGAGCCGTCGCGCGACACGAGGAACGACCGCACGTCCGACCCGCTGATCCCTGGCACCCTCAGCTGGACCGGGGCACCGTCCTCGAGGACGGTCGTGACCCGGGCACCGCCACCGGCCCGGTCGACGACCCACAGCCGGCCGCTGACGTCCCAGGCGGGCGGGAGCAGGTTCGTGGCGCCGCTGAGGACCGGCTCGGCGGTCGCCTCCACCCCGCGCACCGGCGCCCGCAGCAGGGTGCGGCCGCTGTCGGCGACGGCTGCCACGGTGGTCGAGGTGAGGTCGACCGCGAACGACCGGACGCCGAGGTCGCGGGTGCCGAGCGGCCCGTCGGTCGCCTCGAGGGCATCGGCGTCGCCGGAGACGAGCACGCCCTCGCGCAGCGCGTAGACCAGGTCCGTCGCCTGGTAGCCCGCCGGGTCGTACGCCGACCCCTCGGTGACCTCGAACTCGGTGACACCGCCGGGCAGCTGGACCGGCCGACCGTCGATGGAGACGCGGAACCGCTCGATCGTGGGCACCTGGCGCAGCGTCCAGGCCAACTGGGCGACGACCAGGCGGACCGCCTCGGGAGTGGGCGCCGGCGCCCCGCCGGAGGCGTCGATCGCGATGTCGACGACGTCGCCGACCGGCACCGACAGCTCGACGCTGGAGCCGGCGGGCAGGAACGTCGTCGCGACCCGCGAGAGCTCCGGGCCCGGCCCGGCGAGCAGCGCCGACACCAGGTTGCTGACCCGCTGGTCCCCGCGCGGCACGAACGCCGGCTCGGGCACGAGCACCCGCGCGTTGGGGTCGAAGAAGTAGAGCGTCACCCGCTGGTAGCGCTGCTCGAACCAGGACTGCGGCACGACCAGCGCGTCCGGCGCCGAGGCGATGCGGTACTGCCCGTCGACCAGCTCCACCGGGAAGGTCAGCGACTCGTCGTACGTCGGCAGGCGGCCGCGCCACCGCCCGCTGCCGTCGAGCCGCTCGCCTCCGACGAGGGTCACCCGGACCTGCGAGCTGCCGCGGGGCGACAGGAAGTCGTCGTAGGTGATGATCCCGTCCTTGGGGCTCCAGGACTCGCGGAACTCCGGCGTGAGGTACTGCCGCGCCACCGACGTGCTGATCGGGAAGGCCGTCATCGCGTCGAGGAACCGGTCGACGATCTCGGCCGGCGAGGCGCCGTCGGGCGGCGGCGGCGGGTCGAAGTAGTACTGGCCGGCCTCCTCGCCGTCGCCGCTGCGCGGACCGGTCTCGACGACCGGGCCGCCCTCGGGCAGCGAGACGCAGCCACCGAGCGCCAGGACGAGCGCGAGGACCGGGGCGAGGACCGCGGCGCGCCGGGCGGTCACGAGCCCGCCCCCTTCCCGGTGGTGGGCCCGGTCGTGGGCCCGGTCGTGGGCCCGGTGGTCGATCCGGCCGGCGGGTCCGTCGGGGTCCCGGTCACCGAGCTGTTCACCGGGCTGTTCACCGGGCTGTTCACCGAGCCGTTCACCGACTCCGCGCCGGGGCCGGCGGGCGGGCCGGTGAGGCCGGCGCCCACCGCCGCCCCGGCACCACTGGTCCGCTCGCGGGCGTCCATCGGCACGAGCGGCAGCGGGCTCTGCCGCAGCGGGGTGCCTGCCCGACGCGGCAGGGTCAGGCGGAACTGCGCCCCCTCGTCCGGACGGCCCCATGCCTGCAGCCAGCCGCCGTGCAGGTGGGTGTCCTCCAGTGAGATCGACAGGCCCAGGCCGGTACCACCGCTCGTGCGGGCCCGGGCCGGGTCGGCACGCCAGAACCGGTTGAAGACCAGCGCGGACTCCCCCGGTGCCAGGCCGACGCCGTAGTCGCGGACGGCGATGGCGGCGGCGTGGTCGTCCCCGGCGACCTGCACGACCACCCGGGACCGGCCGCGCTCGGGCGGCCCGGCGTGGTCGATGGCGTTGGTGACGAGGTTGCGCACGATGCGCTCGACGCGGCGTACGTCGGCCTCCGCGAGCGCGGGTCGCGCCGGGGCCCGCACGACCAGGGTGACGCCGCGCTGCTCGGCGAGGGCCCGGTTCCGCTCCACGACCCGGTGGGCGACGTCGACGAGGTTGACGTCGTCGAGCTCGAGCACCGCGGCCCCCGCGTCGAAGCGGCTGATCTCGAGCAGGTCGACCAGCAGCGTCTCGAACCGGTCCAGCTCGGTCTGCAGCAGCTCGGCGGCCCGCGCGGTGACCGGGTCGAAGTCGGCGCGGGCGTCGAAGAGGACGTCGCCGGCCATCCGCACCGTGGTCAGCGGGGTGCGCAGCTCGTGGGAGACGTCGGAGACGAACCGCCGCTGGACCCGGCTGAGCTCCTCGAGCTGCCGGATCTGGCGCTGCAGGCTGCTGGCCATCTGGTTGAACGACAGCGCGAGGCGCGCCAGGTCGTCCTCGCCGGAGACCCGGACCCGCTCCTGCAGGTGGCCGGCCGCGAGCCGCTCGGCGACGCGGCGGGCGTGCCGGATGGGGGTCACCACCTGGCGGGTCACGAGCCAGGCGAGCCCGGCCACGAGCACGAGGAGGAGCCCGCCGGCGGTGAGCAGGGCCCGGGTCACCAGCGCGAGGGTGTCCTGCTCCTCCTCCAGCGGGAAGAGGAAGTACAGCGTCCACGCCCGCCCGTCGGAGGGCAGCCGCACCTGGGAGCCCACGACGATCCCGGGCTGGGTGGAGGCCACCCGACCGGCCTCGTCGAGGGTCCGGATCGGCGCGTAGGTCCACGCGGTGCCGGAGTCCTCGGCGAAGTGGTCCAGCAGCGTCTGCGGCACGCTGGTGGTGTCCAGGCCCGGGGTGTAGACGCTGCCGGCCGCCTCCAGGCCGTCGGTCGAGCTCCCCGGCCCGCCGAGGACGACGTCGAACCCGCGGGACTGGCCGCGGGCGATGATCGGCGTGGCCAGGTCGGAGGCCTGCGCGCTGGCGTCGGTGTCGGCGCCGGGGACGGCGACCAGGCGGGCGACCGCCTCCGCCGACTCGTTGTCGGCCTCGGCGACGACCGCGGCGACGCGGTTCTCCAGCAGGCCGTCTCGGGTCTGCTGGAGCAGGAACCAGCCGACGACGCTGACGACGACCGCGGAGAGGACCAGCGTGGAGGCCACCACGCGGGCCTGGATGGACCGGCGCCAGAACGTCAGGCCGCGCCGGACGGTGGCAGGGACGCTGCGCCGGGCCGACGGGCCGCGCTCAGGCGTTGCCGGCCTTGTACCCGACGCCACGGACGGTCACCACGATCTCAGGGTTCTCGGGGTCGTGCTCGACCTTGGAGCGCAGGCGCTGCACGTGCACGTTGACCAGGCGGGTGTCCGCGGCGTGCCGGTAGCCCCAGACCTGCTCCAGGAGCACCTCGCGACTGAAGACCTGCCACGGCTTGCGGGCCAGCGCGACGAGCAGGTCGAACTCCAGCGGGGTCAGGCTGATCGGCGCGCCGCCGCGGGTCACCGAGTGGCCGGCCACGTCGATCACCAGGTCACCGATGGTCAGCGTCTCGGCCTGCGACGTCGAGTCGAAGCGGCGTACCCGTGCCCGGATCCGCGCGATCAGCTCCTTGGGCTTGAACGGCTTGACGACGTAGTCGTCGGCTCCGGACTCCAGGCCCACCACCACGTCGACGGTGTCGCCCTTGGCGGTGAGCATCACGATCGGCACCCCGGACTCGGCCCGGATCTCCTTGCACACGTCGATGCCGTCCCGCCCGGGGAGCATCAGGTCGAGCAGGACCAGGTCGGGCCGGTAGTCGCGGAAGGCCCCCAGCGCCTCGTCGCCGCGAGTCACCATCGCGCTGTCGAAGCCCTCCTGGCGCAGCACGATGGTGAGCATCTCCGCGAGGGAGGCGTCGTCGTCGACGACGAGGATGCGCCCCTTCGCGGTGAGGTCGTTCCCGGTGCCGGACTGGCTCATGGCACCAATCCTGCCAGCACGACGGAGCAGCCCCCGACTCCTCGAGCCGGGGGCTGCTGCCGTGGTGCTGCTGGGGGTGCTGCTGGTGGCGCTGCCGGGCGGCGCTCAGGCGGCGCCCGGGCTACGCGTCAGTAGCGGTACTGGTCGGACTTGTAGGGGCCCGCCACGTCGACGCCGAGGTAGGAGGCCTGGGAGTCCGACAGGGTGGTGAGCTTGACGCCGAGGGCGTCGAGGTGGAGGCGGGCGACCTCCTCGTCGAGGTGCTTGGGCAGCACGTAGACGCCGACCGGGTACTCCTCGGGCTTGGTGAACAGCTCGATCTGGGCGAGGACTTGGTTGGTGAAGGAGTTCGACATCACGAACGACGGGTGACCGGTCGCGTTGCCGAGGTTCATCAGGCGGCCCTCGGAGAGCACGATGATCGCGTTGCCCTCGCCCTCGGGGAACGTCCAGAGGTCGACCTGCGGCTTGACGTTCTTGCGGACGACGCCGGGGTAGGTCTCGAGGCCGGCCATGTCGATCTCGTTGTCGAAGTGGCCGATGTTGCCGAGGATCGCGTTCTGCTTCATCCGGCGCATCTGGTCCAGCGTCACGACGTCCTTGTTGCCGGTCGCGGTGATGATGATGTCGGCGGTCTCCACGACGTCGTCGAGGGTGGAGACCTGGTAGCCGTCCATGGCCGCCTGCAGCGCGCAGATCGGGTCGATCTCGGTCACGATGACGCGGGCGCCCTGGCCGCGCAGCGACTCCGCGCAGCCCTTGCCGACGTCGCCGTAGCCGCAGACGACGGCGACCTTGCCGCCCATGAGGACGTCGGTCGCGCGGTTGATGCCGTCGATGAGCGAGTGGCGGCAGCCGTACTTGTTGTCGAACTTCGACTTGGTGACCGAGTCGTTGACGTTGATGGCCGGGACGAGGAGCGAACCCTCGCGCATCATGTCGTAGAGGCGGAGCACACCGGTGGTGGTCTCCTCGGTGACGCCCTTGATCTCCGCCGCGATCTGGGTCCAGCGGTCCTGGCTCTCCGCCAGCGACGCGTTCAGCGCCTCGAAGATGATCCGCTGCTCGGTGCTGGTGGCGGTGGCCGGGTCAGGGGCCTCGCCCTTCTTCTCCGCCTCGACACCGAGGTGGACGAAGAGGGTCGCGTCGCCGCCGTCGTCCAGGATCATGTTGGCGAAGCGCTTCTCGCCGTCCACGTCCGGCCACTGGAGGATCTGCTGGGTGCACCACCAGTACTCCTCGAGCGTCTCGCCCTTCCAGGCGAAGACCGGGACGCCCTGGGGGTCCTCCGGCGTGCCGTTCGGGCCCACCGCGATGGCGGCCGCGGCGTGGTCCTGGGTGGAGAAGATGTTGCAGGAGGCCCAGCGGACCTCGGCGCCGAGCGCGACCAGGGTCTCGATGAGGACCGCGGTCTGGATGGTCATGTGCAGCGAGCCCGCGATCCGCGCGCCGGCGAGCGGCTGCTCCGCGCCGTACCGCTCACGCATGGCCATCAGGCCGGGCATCTCGTGCTCGGCGAGCTGGATCTCGGTGCGGCCGAAGTCGGCCAGGCTGAGGTCGGCGACCTTGTGGTCCATGGGTGCTCCTGGGAGTGCGGCGGACATCTCCTCGAGAGTAGGACGCCCGCGCGCGGAGGCGGCAATCCTCGCGGCACCGCGGTCGAGACCGGTCCGGGCACGGGTCGGGCCACCGCCGGTCGACCAGCCGAGCCCTGGCGAGGCGTCGTCGAGACCCGGTGCAGGCGCCGCCGCTGGTCGAGCAGCCGAGCCCTGGCGAGGCGTCGTCGAGACCCGGTGAGGTGCGCAGGGCCTCGGCCTCGGGTACTCGCCTCCGGCTGCCAGGTGGGCTCCGCTGGTCGAGCAGCCGAGCCCTGGCGAGGCGTCGTCGAGACCCGGTGAGGTGCGCAGGGCCTCGGCCTCGGGTACTCGCCTTCGGCTGCCAGGTGGGCTCCGCTGGTCGAGCAGCCGAGCCCTGGCGAGGCGTCGTCGAGACTAGTGAGGTGCGCAGGGCCTCGGCCACTCCCATCGGCCGGCGAGAAAGTCACCGAACTTGTCGTCCACGATGTAGTCTGACCTGGGGAAACAGGGGCGGGACTGTCGGTGGTCGGTGCTTGAGTAGACCCATGGCCAAGGACTCCCGACGCAGCGCGCACCTGGTGTGCCGCGCTGTCGCGAAGTCCCACGCCAGGCTCGACCGTGCGCACGAGTCGCACCTGTGGTCGATGTCCGACGACGACGTCGCGGCGACCCTTCTCGAGGCTGCCCGCCTCCGCGCCCGGGTCGAGGCCCTAGAGCTGCGGCTCGCCGCGGAAGCCGACCGCCGGCACGCCGGCGAGCGGGTCGGTGCCACCGACACCGCCGCCTGGTGGGCGACCGAAACGCATCAGACCCGTCCCGCTGCGAAGCACCGCATGCGGCTGGCCGAGTCCCTCAACCGCCACGACCTCACCGCGGCAGTCCTCACCGACGGTGACGTGTCGGTCGACCACGCCCGGGTGATCACCGAGTGCCTCGACAAGCTCCCCACCGACCTCGACGACCCGACCATCCCCCTCCGCGCGGAGCAGCACCTGCTCGCCGAGGCGCGGCACCGGGACCCGAAAACGTTGCGCATCCTCGCCAAGCACGTCCTCACCGTCGTAGCACCCGAGATCGGCGAGGCCCGCGACGCGAAGGCCCTCGAGGCCGAGGAGCGCCTCGCCCGGGAGACCGCGTGGCTGACGATGAGCCCCGACGGGCGCGGGTCGGTGGTCGGGAAGTTCAAGATCCCCGAACTGCACGGCGCCATGCTGAAGAAGACGCTCCTCGCGTTCGCTGCGCCGAAGCACCAAGCCGCCACCCAGGAAGCAGGCGCGCCCGAGCCCGTGGAGCGGCGTCCGTGGCCGGATCGGATGGGTGACGCGTTCTGCGAGCTCCTCGAACGCCTCCCCACCGCTTCCGTCCCGAAGCTCGGCGGCCTCAACGCCACCGTCGTCGTCACCATGGACATCGCCTCGTTGATGGGTGGCCTCGCGCCAGGTGTCCTCGACGACGGCGCCACCATCTCCGCAGCCACCGCACGGAGACTGGCCTGCGAAGCGGGCCTCGTCCCCGCCGTCCTCGGCAGCAAGTCAGAGCTCCTGGACCTCGGGCGCACCACCCGGTTGTTCACCGGCGCCCAACGCAGGGCGCTGAACCTCACCCAGCCGACCTGCACCGCAGAAGGCTGCGACTGGCCCGCCCACCTCTGCCACGCCCACCACGACCAACCCTGGTCCACCGGCGGCACCACCGACCTCGTCAACGCCCGCAACCTCTGCCCCAGGCACCACGACCCCGCGTACGAGACCACCCACCTGCCCGGCGGGAAGGTCGCCTTCCACCACCGGACATAGGCCGACCCAACGGACACACCTTGTCCACCGCAACCACAGCGGTCGACCCCCGCCGGCCGTGAGGCGACACGCAGCCGCGCCCAGGACCTCGACCCCAGCGGCGCGCAACCACACGACTCGAAAAACGGACCCCGCCCCAAGCGCGCCCGGCGGCCCGACGACCACCCCCAGGCCCTGCACACCTCACCGGGTCTCGACGACGCTCGCCAGGGCTCGCTGCTCGACCAGCAGGTCCGGGTCTCGACGACGCTCGCCAGCGCTCGCTGCTCGACCAGCAGGTCCGGGTCTCGACGACGCTCGCCAGCGCTCGCTGCTCGACCAGCAGGCCCGGGTCTCGACGACGCTCGCCAGGGCTCGCTGCTCGACCAGCAGGTCCAGGTCTCGACGACGCTCGCTCGCGCTCGCTGCTCGACCAGCGGCGGGATCAGTGGGCGGCGGCGTGCTCCTGGTCGTCCTTCTTGCCGAAGGGGAGGACGTGCACGACGGCGACGATGATCGCGCCGAGGACCAGGCCGAAGACGGCGGAGCAGGCGGTGTTGACCAGCCAGCCCAGGACACCGCCGAGGGCGCCGGTAGCGTGGTGGACCTCCTCCTCGAGGTGGTGCACGAAGTCGTACGGCGCGTGCCAGCCGAGCTCGTCGAGGCCGACCAGTTCGATGTGGCCGCCGACCCACAGCATGGCGACCGTGCCGACGACCGAGATGACGGTGAGCAGCTTGGGCATGCCGTTGACCAGGCCGCGGCCGATCTTCTGCGCGGCGGCCGAGCTGCGCTGGGCCAGCTTGAGCCCGATGTCGTCCATCTTCACGATGAGCGCGACCACGCCGTACACGGCGACGGTGATGGCGACGGCCACCACGACGAGGATGACCGCGCGGCTCCAGAAGCCCTCGTCGGCGACCTCGTTGAGCGAGATCACCATGATCTCGGCCGAGAGGATGAGGTCGGTCCGGATCGCGCCGCCGACCATCGCCTTCTCCGCGTCGGCGCCCGTGCCGCCCACCGGGGCGGCGTGGGAGTCGTGCCCGCGGATCTTGCCCCAGATCTTCTCGGCACCCTCGAAGCACAGGTAGGCGCCGCCCAGCATGAGGATCGGGGTCAGCAGGAACTCGGCGAACTGGCTCAGGAGCAGCGCCACCGGGAGGATGATCAGCAGCTTGTTGCGGATCGAGCCGATGGCGATCCGCTTGATCATGGGCAGCTCGCGGTCGGCGGTCACGCCGTGGACGTACTGCGGGGTCACCGCGGTGTCGTCGACGACCACGCCGGCGGCCTTGGTCGTCGCCCGCCCGGCAGCGGCACCGACGTCGTCGACCGACGCAGCGGCGAGGCGCGCCAGCGCGGCGACGTCGTCGAGCAGTCCGAAAAGTCCAGCGCTCACGGGGCGGTCACTCCTGCGGTCGTCACGGTTGTCGGCACGGCGCGCGACACGGCCTGAACCCTAGCGGCGGCCCGCCGCCGCCCGGCGGGCCTCGTCCTCGGCGCGCTCCTCGGCGGCCTCCTGGACCGCCCCGGCCAGCACGTCGGCCTCGACGGTCGCGTCGCGCAGCCCGTGGGCGTGGTCGACCCGCTGCTCGGCGAAGCCGAACGGGTCGACCAGGTGCTGCAGCCGCGAGGACACCGGCTCCCAGGCGAGCAGGAGGCTGAGCCCGACGGCAGCCGCCGACGTGACGAGGATGGACAGGGCGTAGTGGTCCACGGCCCACTCGGGGAACCCGGCGTACTCCGCGCCCTTCACGAAGAAGCCGTGGAAGAGGTAGACGACCAGCGTCGCGGCGCCCATCCGGGCGAACCAGCCGCCGACGCGGGGGACGAGCGCGAGGAACGCCCACGCACCCAGGGTGCCCAGGACCAGCAGGCAGGCCCGGGTCAGGAACGCCTGGGAGTCGCTGACGTCGAGGTCCTCGTAGCGGGCCCGGTAGTACAGCCACTCCGTGCCGGCCCAGTCGTCGGTGCGCGAGGTCAGCACCCAGATCGCGGCGAGGACCAGCACGGCGCTCACCCGGACCCAGCGGGCGCGCAGCCGCTCGAGCCGCTCGGGGGTCGCCTTGAGGCCCATCACGAAGAACGGCAGGAGGCCCAGCACCCGGGCCATGTCGAGGGTGTCCCCCGCGTAGAGCCCGGCCACGATGCTGACCGCGACGGCGACCGCGAGCCCGCCCCACATCGGCCGGAACACCGGGGTCAGCAGGCGCCAGAAGAACAGTGCGGCGAGGTACCACATCGGCCAGTGCGGATCGCGCCAGAGGTCCTCGATCTGCTCGCCGCCCACGAGGATCCGGAAGGCCGCGATCGCCGCCTCGAACACGACGTAGGGCACCGCGACCGTGCGGACGAGCTGCCACATGCGCGCGCGGGTGTAGGTGAAGGAGCGCGAGAGGTACCCGGTGACGAAGACGAACGCCGGCACGTGCCAGGCGTAGAGGAAGTCGTAGCCGTGCCCGACGAGGTCGGTGTCGGGCAGCAGCACCCAGGAGTGGCCGAGCACCACCAGGGTGACCAGGGCCATCTTGGCGTTGTCGAACCAGGGATCACGCTGCACCCCGGTGCGGTGCCCGGGGCCCAGCGGCCGTACACGTGACCGACCGGTCACATGCGTGCTCAGTCGTCGACGAGCCCGAGCCGGAGGTACTCCGCGGCCCAGGTGCCCTGCAGGAGGAGCGAGGCGTACCGCGCGACGTCACTGGGGGCCTCGGTGGTGAGGGTCTCCACGCGTACGCCGCGCGAGGCGGCGGCGTCCTCGAGCCGACGCCGGTGCTCGCCGAGGACGGGCTCCTCGTTGCCGTCGTCGAGCACGAGCAGCGTCGGGCGGAGCTCGCCGCCGCCCTCGGCGAAGGGGTCGTCGAAGACGTCGCGCGGGCGGGTGGCCTCGATGACCGGCAGCACCTGCTCGACGTCGCCGGCGAGGGCGGTGCGGCCGCTGGCGCGGCGGACCGACTCGGCGACGCGCCGCGCCGCGCGGGCCGCGAGCACCGAGCCGCCCCAGACCAGCGGGTTGGCGTCGGCCAGCGCGATCGCGAGCATCTTGGCGGGGTTGATCGAGAGGTCGCGGTACGGCGAGCAGGCGATCGCGACCTCGTCGAGGGCGGTCGCCACGACCTCGGGGTCGGCGCTCGGACCGAGCGCCACCTGGTCGAGGAAGGAGAGCACCACCGTGGCCGTGGCGAGCTGGTCCTGCGTGGCGATCGGGAAGATCGTGCTCCACCGGCCCGCCGCGTGGTCGGCGACCATCGAGGTGGGCGGGCAGGCGACGACCACCTGGCAGCCGCGGCGCACCGCCTCGGCGACGGCCGACGCGGTCCCGGCGTCGGCGCCGTCGGGGGCCAACACGACGACGAGGTCCAGCGAGCCCGCCCAGCCCGGCAGCGTCGGCCCGGGCCAGGCCACGAACGGCACCGGGCACCAGGGCTCGAGCACCGCCCGCAGCAGGCGGGAGTCGGGGCCGGCGGCGATGATCGCGCGCGGCCGGGCCTGGCCCTCGAGCCTGCCCACCGCCTCCCGGATCGCGTCCGCGGCGTCGATGCACTCCCGGCGCACGCGCGAGCCGGACTCGGCGAGCGTGCGGAACCGCAGGTCGGCCGCGCCGATCGCGGTCTCGTCGTCCAGGCGGGACTCGTCGAACCAGGTCATGGCCTCAGGGCTTCCGGGCCTCGTCGACGAGCAGGACCGGGATGTCGTCGCGGACGGGGTAGGCGTAGCCGCACTCCCCCTGGCAGACGAGCTCGTCGCCCTGGTCCTGGCCCGGCACCGGGAGCAGGTCCCCGTGGCAGTTCGGGCAGACGATGATGTCCAGCAGCCCCTGGTCGATGTTCATCAGCTCTCCTGGCGGATCGTCGTGAGGACCTCGTCGCGGATCGCGGCCATGGTGGCCTCGTCCCGGCCCTCGGCGTTGAGGCGGAGCAGCGGCTCGGTGTTCGAGGGCCGCACGTTGAAGGTCCAGTCGGCGTGGCTGACGGTCAGCCCGTCGAGCCGGTCGGTCGTGACGCCGTCGCGCGCGGCGTACTGCCGCTCGATGCGGGCGACGGCGGCCTGCTGGTCGGCGACGGTGGAGTTGATCTCGCCGCTGACCGGGTAGCGCTCGTACTCCGCGAGCAGCTCGGACAGGGGGACGTCGGCGCCGGCGAGCGCCGCGAGGGCGTGCAGCGCCGCAAGCATGCCGGAGTCGGCGCGCCAGAAGTCGCGGAAGTAGAAGTGGCCGCTGTGCTCGCCGCCGAAGACCGCGTCGGTCTCGGCCATCCGCGCCTTGATGTAGGAGTGGCCGACCCGGGTCCGGACCGGCGTGCCACCGAGCTCGGTGACCAGCTCGGGGACCGCCCGGCTGGTGATCAGGTTGTGGATGATCGTCGCGCCGGGCTCCTTGGCCAGCTCGCGCGCCGCGATCAGCGCGGTCAGGGTCGACGGGGAGACGTTGCGCCCGGTCTCGTCGACGAGGAAGCAGCGGTCGGCGTCGCCGTCGAAGGCCAGGCCGATGTCGGCACCGGTCTCGACGACCTTCGCCTGCAGGTCGCGCAGGTTCTCCGCCTCGATCGGGTTCGCCTCGTGGTTCGGGAAGGTGCCGTCGAGGTCGAAGTACATCGGGACGAGCTCGACCCGGTCGCTGCCCAGGCGCTCGAAGACCGCCGGCGCGGTGTGCCCGGCCATGCCGTTGCCGGCGTCGACGACGACCTTCAGCCGTCGGCCGCTCACCGGGGCGAGGGAGAGCAGGTGGTCGGCGTACGCCGCGAGGACGTCCTGCTCGGTCACGGTGCCGGTCCGGGCGCCCTCGGCCGGCGTGGCGGACGGCACGCCGCCGGCCACGAGGTCGCGGATCTCGGCCAGCCCGGTCTCCATGCCGATCGGCTGGGCGTGGGCGCGGCACATCTTGATGCCGTTGTACCGCGCGGGGTTGTGGCTCGCGGTGAACATCGCTCCGGGGACGCCGAGGTGCCCGGAGGCGAAGTAGAGCTGGTCGGTCGAGGCGAGACCGATCATCACCACGTCCGCACCGGCCGCCGTCGCACCCTCGGCGAAGGCCCGCGCCATCCCGGGGCTGCTGGGCCGCATGTCGTGCCCCACGACGACCGTCCCCGCGCCGACGACCTGCACGTAGGCGCGGCCCGTCGCGCGGGCGAGCTCGTCGTCGAGCTGGTCGGGGACGGTGCCGCGCACGTCGTACGCCTTGAAGATCGCGGCGACGTTCGCGGCGTCGAGGGTGTCGGGCATGGGCCAGACAGTAACGAGGTCAGTCGGTGGAGAGCACGCGGAGGTGGCCGCGCCGCCCGCGCTCGCGGACGTTCTCCTCCGCGGGTGGCAGCCGCACCACCTGCTGCACCGGGCGGGCGGCCTCGCGGACCGCGTCGGCGAGGGCGAGCAGGTCGTCGGTCGAGGGCCCCTGGGCCGCCTGGTCGCGCACCAGCCGCAGGACCTCCCAGCCCCGCGGGGCCGAGAGCCGCTCGCTGTGGACCTCGCACAGGTCGTAGGCGTGCGGCTCGGCGTACGTCGCCAGCGGGCCGAGCACGGCGGTCTGGTCGGCGTAGACGTAGGTGAGCGTGCTGGTCGCGGGACGGCCGCACGCGGTGCGCGAACAGCGACGGGCGGGACTCACGAGCAGACCGTACCCCTCGGCCCCGACCGCCCGGCTTAGGCTCGCGGCATGACCGACCGCGCTCCCGGGCCCCGCCGCCGCGACCGGCGCGGGCGCGGCATGCGCGGCCCCGGGGTGCTCCCCCGGACCCCCGGGCGGCCCGAGACGCGCACCCGTCGCGAGCGCTTCGACGACCTGGTGCTCGCCGTGGTCACCGAGGTCGACGCCCAGTGGGCCGACCGCCTCGGCACCGTCGAGTACGCCGTCGAGGACACCCCTGACCTCCCCGACGACTGGGACCCCACGGAGATCCCCCTCGGCTCCGCCGTCCGCGGCACCGGCGGCGAGCCCTCGCGGGTCGTCGTGTTCCGCCGGCCGATCGAGCGACGCGCGGAGTCCCGCTCCGAGCTCGACGTGCTCGTGCTGACGGTGGTCGTCGAGCAGGTGGCCGACCTGCTCAACGTCGAGCCCCAGGTCATCGACCCGCGCTACGAGTCCGACTAGGGCAGCCCGGGGCGCACGGCGGGGACGAGCCCGGAGCGCACCAGCTCGTGGAGGCGTACGACGCCGGCACCGCCGGTCGCGGCGACGACCGCCCCGACGACCGGCGTGCGGTCGGGGGTGACCGTCAGGTGCACCGCCCGCGCCGGCAGGCCGAGGACGAACCCGCGGTCCGGCGCGACCTCCACCCGCTTCGAGGCCAGCTCCTCGCCCGCGGCGTCCCGGGCGACCACCTCGACCACGCCGGTGGAGGTGGCCCCGGACAGCACCAGCCGCTTGCGGCCCGGCGGCACGACCGCGACGGTCGGCTCCGTGACCGGCTCGGAGGGCACCGCGTGGGCGAGGTCGCCCCCGACGAAGGACCGCAGCGTCGCGGTGACCGGGCCGGTGGCCTCGACGACCAGCCCAAGCGCCCCGTCCCCGACCAGCGGCCCGAGGGTGGCGCCGAGCTGGACGCGCGCGACGCTCTGCGGCGCGATGCGCACCTCCTCGAGCCCTTCCGGTGCGAAGACCGAGCGCTCGTCGACCACCCGGAGCCCGGCCCGGACTTCGGAGTCGCCGTGGTTGGCCAGCACGAGGGTCCGCCTCCCGGACCCGACGGGCAGGCCCAGCAGCGTGAGCGCGGTGGCCGGCTCGGCCTGCGGCGGAAGGAAGTCCTCGGCCCGGGGCCCAGCGCCGAGCTCGTCGACGCGGTCCAGCACCGCGGAGAAGACGCGGCCCCGCTGCGTGGTGACGTGCAGCGAGAGCTCGTCGCGCCGGGGCACCACCTCGCCGAGGTCGAGCCGCACGCTGCTCCCGCCCGGCACCGCGACACCGCGCAGCGCGGGGGCGTCGACGAGGCCGGACCGACCGGTGACGACGACGTCGGCGACGGCCGGGCCGTTGTCGGGGTTGACCAGCTCCAGCACCGAGGAGTGCCCGGTCCCGGCGCCGACACCGGTGAACCACTGCTCGGGCGCGGGGGCGGCGCACTCCGCGACCCGCAGCGGGCGCTCGTCGTACCGCCCGGCCACGAGTCCCGGGGCGAGGTCGTCCTCGGCGCGCACGACGACCGGTTCGTCGTCGGCGCCGGGCGCCGTCGCGACGGCGCCCTCGGCGACGTCCACCTCCTGCTGGCGGCCGTCGGGGCCCAGCCCGACGGTGACCGTGCCGGCGCTGCCGGAGGCCGTCGTGACCAGGGTCGGCGCGGCGGCCGCGGGGCAGACCACCGAGGCCGCACCGAGGGCGGTCTCGGTGGGCGCCGTGTCCGGCTGCGACGGCGCCTCGGTGCGGGTCAGCAGCACCGCCCCGCCGGTCAGCAGAGGGAGCAGCACGGCGAGGACGACGGTGACGTCGAGCGCCACGCGGCGCGAGGCCCCCGGGGTGGACCGGGTGGCCCGGCGCGAGGGCGTGCTCATCGGCGCCTCCGCTCGGTCGCCCGCTCGGTCGTCGGGGCGCACAGGACGAGGACCCACACCAGCCCGACGCCCTGCACGAGGAGCAGCGCGGTGCGCAGCCACGAGCGCGGCCCGTCGAGCGCGTCGTCGGACAGCGGCCGGTCGACCTGCCAGGCCCGGGTGCCGGGGTCGGCCGCGCTGGCCTGGACGAGGCCGCCGGTGGCGTCGAGCAGGGAAGCCACCGAGCCGTCGGCGGGGGCCGGGAGCACGACGTACTCGATCCCGCGGTCCGCGAGCTCGGTCACCAGCGCCGGCGTGGGCCGCGAGGCCAGCTGCTGGACGTCGCGGGTGAGGTCGGTGTCCTCGGGTGCGAGGGCGAGGACCTCGTCCTCGCCGAGCGTGACGCCGTCGCCGCGCCGGACGACCCAGGTCAGCCCGTCCTCGACGGAGCCGCGGACCACCAGGATGCCGTGGTCGTCGCCCTCGGTGGCGGCCTGGACCATGTACGCCGGGATGCCGGACCGTGGGTCCTCGTCGAACGAGGCGTCGGCGCCGGCGACGAACCACACGAGGCCGCCGAGCGGGACGACCGCCGCGACGACGGCGAGCACGGCGGCGAGGCGTCGCGGTGCGCCCTGCCCGCCGAGGACAGCGGCGACGACGAACGCGCCCTGGAGGACGACCACGAGGAAGCCGAGCGCGGGGCCGGTGGAGACCGACGGCAGCGAGAGCGTGACGGTGCCGAGCAGGGCGGCCACCGCGGCGGCCACGGCTGCGACGATCCAGCACACCAGGACCGGGATCCGCGTCGCCCGCGGGACGAGCGCGGCGACGGCGAGGACCGCGACCACGACGCCGAGCCACCACGGCGCCCCGAGGTCGCCGAGCCGGCCGGCGACCAGGTCGAGCGGGTCGACGGTCGGCACGGGGAGCCGGCCGGGCTCGAGGAGCAGCCCCGCGGCCGCGCGCTCGAGCAGGCTCGGCAGCCACCACGGCGCCAGGAGCAGCAGCGGGACGCCGAGCGCCACCAGCGGCGGGGCCCAGACCGAGCGGTCGCGCAGGCCGCCGCGCACGACGGCGTACGACGCGGCCAGGACGACCGCCCCGAGCAGCACCGCGAACGGCCACGCCACCGGGGCGAAGGCGGTGGTCAGCGCGAGCAGCACCCCGGTGCGCCAGGCGGCGCGCCAGCGGCGGTCCGGCTCGGGGTCGGCGAAGCCCAGGGCCGCGTGGGCCAGCCAGGGCAGCACCGCGACGGCGACGACGGGACCGAGCCGGCCGTCGCCCCAGGCGCCGCTGGTCACGGCCACCAGCGACCAGGTCGCCGACCCCCACAGCAGCAGCCAGCGGGGCGCGCCCTGCGGCGAGACGAAGCGCCCGACCACCCGCAGCAGGCGCCACGCGCCCCAGAGCGCGACGGGCGCGGACAGCACGAGCAGCGCGCTGACCGCGGTCGTGGTGCCGAGGACGGTGCCCAGCAGCGCGAGCGGGAGGAGGTACGGCGGGGCCGGCACGCCGGTCCCCTGGCCGAGCGGGTGCCAGTGCTCGACGTGCAGCCGCCACCAGTCCCCGACGGCGGCCGGCACCGGGGAGAGCCCGCCGCCGACGACCGCGCCGTACGCCTCGCGCGCGCCCACGAGCAGGGCGACCACGAGCACGGCGAGCGCGACCGCCACGGGGTTGGTGAGGAAGCGGGCCACCACGCCGGTGTCGGCGTACTCCTCGTCCTCGTCGAGCACCTGGCGGCGCGCGGCCATCGAGGAGGGGTCGTGCCGGGCCTGGGCGGCGCGCCGGCGCTCGGCCACGTCGGCCGCCTGGTTGGTGGCCGCGGCGGCGAGGTCGCTGACGAAGTCCAGGCCGTGCCGGTAGGGCAGCCACGCGGGCGCGAGCAGGCGCCGTACGTCGGCGGGCTCACGGACCTGCCGCTGCTGCCGCTCGCGGCGGGCGGCGTGGACCTCACGGGGGCTGGAGACGATGGAGACCAGCGCGGCCAGCTCGTCGAGCGCCTCGCCGACGGAGCGGACGAGCAGGAAGCCGATCACGCGCAGCACGGTCCCGAGCGTGAGCCGCACCAGCTGGAAGGGCAGCGTGCGCGCGCGGGAGTTGGCCAGCAGCGTGTAGAGCGCCGCCCGGCGCTCCTGGTAGTGGGTGTGCCGGCCGGTCAGCGGCGTGCGCCGGATCCCGCGGTGGGCCGCCTCGGCGTGGAAGACGACCGCCTGCGGCACCACGAGGGTGCGGTGGCCGGCGGTCGCGGCCCGCCAGCCGAAGTCCACGTCGTTGCCGAAGATCGGCAGCTGGCGGTCGAACCCGTCGAGCTCCTCCAGCACGCGGCGACGCACGAGCATGCCGGCGGTGTTGACCGCGAGCACGGTGCGGACCTCGTCGTGCTGGCCCTGGTCGTACTCGCCGCGCTCGAGGCCGGTCTCGCGCCGGCCCGTGCCCGAGATGGTGACGCCCAGCTCGAGGAGCCGGCGCAGCGAGGGCCACTCGCGCAGCTTGGGACCGAGCACGTCGGCCTCGGGATCGGCCGCGGCGGCGGCGAGGAGCGCCTCCAGCGCGCCGGGGTCGGGGTTGCTGTCGTCGTGCAGCAACCAGACCCACTCGGCGTCGGGCGACCGGTCCAGACCGATCCGCACCGCCGCGGGGTACGACGTGGCGCCGGTGACCCGCTCGACCCCGCCGACCAGGAGGTCGCCGAGCGCGGACTCGACCAGGTCGGCGCTGCCGTCCTTGCTGCCGGTGTCGACCGCGACGACCGCGTCGACGGGGCAGGTCTGGCCGCGGAGCCCCTCGAGGACCGCCGGCAGCCACCGCGCTCCGTCGTGGCTGACGAGCAGCGCGACGACCGGACCGGGAGCAGACACGTCGGAAGACCCTACGGGGGTCCCTCCCCCGTTCTCCAATGACGGCGCCCACCGGCGGCGCGGGTGACCGGGCCTGGTGGGCGGTGCGGGAGGTGCTGGAAAAGAAGGACCCCGGCCGTTCCCGACCGGGGTTCCCTTCTCAGACGGCGCTCTTCTTCAGCTTGCGGCGCTCCCTCTCGGAGAGACCGCCCCAGATGCCAAAGCGCTCGTCGTTCATCAGTGCGGACTCCAGACACTCGGTCCGCACCTCGCAGGTGAGGCAGACCTTCTTGGCCTCCCTCGTCGATCCACCCTTCTCGGGGAAGAACGCCTCGGGGTCGGTCTGAGCGCACAGCGCGCGCTCCTGCCAACCCGCATCTTCGGCGTCTCCGTCGAGGAGAAAGAGTTCTCTCACGGCACTCGCCCTTTCGACCCGGTGATGCTGCATGTGTCCCACTCGAACAACACTGTGGGAATTACATGCCTGTCGTACCCCTGCGGTCAAGCCCGCATCTGCTATGGGCGCCGTTCGCGGCCACAATGACCCGAACGGACCACGGGTACCCCGGCGTGTCGCCGCGGAGCGTCCCCCGGCGTGTCGCGGGGCCGGGCGTCCGCGAGCCGGGGCGCGGGCCGGGGGCCGGGGGCGGCACGCGATGATGGCTCCATGATCAGGGACATCACCGTCCTGGCCGGGGGCACCGGCGGGGCCCGGTTCCTCCAGGGCCTCCTCCACGGCATCGAGGTGGGCACGCTCCCGGGCGTCGCGCCCGAAGCCGTCGTGACCGTGGTGGCCAACACCGCCGACGACATCTGGGTGCACGGCCTCAAGGTCTGCCCCGACCTCGACACCGTGATGTACACCCTCGGCGACGGCATCGACCCCGTCCGCCGCTGGGGCCGGCGCGAGGAGACGTGGAGCGTCCGGACCGAGCTGGCCGAGTACGGCGTGGAGCCGACCTGGTTCGGGCTCGGCGACCGCGACGTCGCCACCCACCTGGTCCGCACCCAGATGCTCGAGGCCGGCTTCCCGCTCTCGCAGGTCACCACCGCCCTGTGCCGGCGCTGGCTCGCCCCGACGTACGGCGACCGGGTGCGGCTGCTCCCGATGACCGACGACCGGGTCGAGACCCACGTCGCGATCACCGACGAGGAGAGCCCGAGCGGCCGCCGGGTGGTCCACTTCCAGGAGTACTGGGTCCGCCTCCGGGCCTCGGTCCCCGCCGAGACCGTGGTCTTCGTCGGCCTCGAGCAGGCGACCCCTGGCCCGGGTGTCCTCGACGCGATCTCCGGCGCCGACCTGGTCGTGCTCCCGCCGTCGAACCCGGTCGTCTCCGTCGGCACGATCCTCGGCGTGCCCGACGTCCGCGACGTCCTGCGGGTGACGAAGGCCCCCGTCGTCGGGATCTCCCCCATCGTCGGGCCTAGCCACGTCCACGGCATGGCCGAGCAGATGCTGACCTCGATCGGTGTCGAGGTCAGCGCCGCGGCGGTCGGGCTGCACTACGGCGCACGCTCGGCCGGCGGGGTCCTCGACGGCTGGCTGGTCGACGAGGGCGACGCCGCCCAGGTCGCCCGGGTGCGCGAGGGCGGCGTCGCCTGCGCCGCGGTGCCGCTGATGATGACCGACCACGACGCCACCGCCGCGATGGCCGCGGCCGCCGTCGGGCTCGTCACCGGGTGAGCGCGTGATCACCGTCGAGGCGCCCGACGGCGTCGGTGAGGTGCGCGCCGGGGACGACCTCGCTGCGCTGGTGCTGCCGCTGGTCGACCTGGCCGACGGCGACGTGCTCGTCGTGACCAGCAAGGTGGTCAGCAAGGCCGAGGGCCGCGTCGTGAGCGGCACGACGCGCGAGGAGCAGCTCGCGGCCGAGACGGTCCGCGTGGTCGCCCGCCGCGGGCCCACCACCATCGTGCGCACCCGGCACGGGCTCACCATGGCCGCCGCCGGGATCGACGCCAGCAACGTCGAGGTCGGCTCGGTCGTGCTGCTCCCGCTCGACCCCGACGCCTCCGCCCGGGCCCTGCGCGCCACGCTGCTGGAGCGGACCGGCCGCAACGTCGGCGTCGTGGTCACCGACACCGCCGGCCGCGCCTGGCGGGAGGGCCAGACCGACATCGCGGTCGGCGCCGCCGGGCTGCTGGTCGCCGAGGACTTCGGTGGCCGGGTCGACGCCCACGGCAACCCGCTGGTGGTGACCGCGCCGGCCGTCGCCGACGAGATCGCCGGCGTGGCCGAGCTGGCCTCGGGCAAGCTCGGCGCCCGGCCCTTCGCGGTCGTCCGCGGCCGCGCCGACCTGGTGCTGCCGCCCGGCGAGGACGGGCCCGGCGCCCGCGCGCTGGTGCGGCCGGAGGGCGGCGACCTGTTCGGGTACGGCGCCCGCGAGGCCGTCGTGCGCGCGCTGCTCGGCGACCCGGCCGACCAGGCGCCGTTCGGCGCTCCCGTCGCGGCCGAGGACCTCGCCGACGTGGTCCGTCGCGTGCTCGGCGTCGAGGCGAGGCAGGAAGCCACCGACGAGGCGCAGGTCCTGGTCGTCCGCACCGGGCGCCTCGAGGCGCTGGCCGCGCTCGCCTTCGCCCACGGGTGGGCCCTGGCGCCGGCGACCGCGGCGGGGCCGTCCGGTTCCGCCGCCGAGGCACGGCTGCGCCCAGCGACGACCTAGACTCGGCCGCGCATCCCTGCCCGCCGTACCCACCGCGAGGAAATCCGAACCGTGGCCAAGCCCGCCAAGTCCGACCGCCAAGCGGTCATCGACCAGATCCGCAAGAAGCAGAAGGGCGCCGACAAGCGCCGGGGCTTCGCGATCGTCGGTGTCTGCGCGCTGGTCGCCGTCCTGCTCATCGGTGCCGCGGCGTTCAAGCCCGTCAAGGACTGGTGGGACCTGCGCAAGTTCAACGACATCGACGTCGCCTCCATCGGCGCCCCGGCGTCGGCCTGCCAGAAGATCACCACCCAGAAGGCGACCGGCAACCAGGAGCACGTCCCCACCGGCACGCCGGTGGAGTACGACCACGCCCCGCCGGCGTACGGCGCCCACTGGAACGAGGCGAACGTCGCGCCGGACCCGATGGAGCGCAAGCTCTACACCGCCGACGACCGACCCGAGGTCGAGGCGCTCGTGCACAACCTCGAGCACGGCTACACGATCCTCTGGTACGACGAGACCGCCGCCGCGGACGACGCGATGATGGACGACATCCGGGGCCTCGCCACCAAGTTCAAGGGCACCTCGAACCTGCGCCTGAAGTTCAAGGCCGTCCCGTGGACCGAGGAGGACGGCGAGCCGTTCCCCGAGGGCCAGCACATCGCCTACACCCACTGGTCGATCGGCGGCGCCGACAAGGACGTCTCCGACACCTCCACCCAGGTGGGCGTCTGGCAGTACTGCTCCGAGCCGTCCGGCGAGGCGCTCGAGGACTTCATGATCGAGTACCCCTACATGGACTCCCCCGAGCCCAACGCCGGGTGACCTGACCCCGGCGAACCGGCTCCGACGACGACGGGCCGCCCTCCATCACGGAGGGCGGCCCGTCGTCATGAAGGGACTGGGGACGTCAGAGCTTGGACATCCGGGTGAACGGCGCCGGCACCCGGATGTTGGTGGAGCCGAAGTCCACGATCACCGCGGCGGAGTCGACGGCGACCACGCGGCCGAGCCCGTGCGCGTCGTGGGAGACGCGGTCGTCGACGTCGTACTGCTCGACGACCAGCTCGGGCTCGGGCTTGAAGGGGCTGCTGGCGAGATGGCGTGGCCGCGCCCGGTGTGAAGGTGACATCACCGCCAGTATGCGCCCCCGGGGCGTCCCGCGTGGCTTCGCGGTCAGGTCAGGTCGGTGCGCCCGGCCTCGGTGAGGCCCGTGACGACGGCCTTGACGTCCTGCGCGCGGGCCCGCGTGGTGACGAGCAGGGCGTCGGGGGTGTCCACGACGACCACGTCGTCGAGGCCGACCACGGCGACCACGCGCTCCGAGCGCGGGACCACGAGCCCGGTGCTGTCGACGGCACGGACCAGGCCCTCCTCCCCGAGCACGAGCACGCCCCGGTCCCGCTCCCGGGCCTGCCCGTCGGGGTCCCGGAGCGCGTCGAGCAGCGTGGCGAGGGAGTCGAAGTCGCCGATGTCGTCCCACCCGAACGTCGAGGGGACCGTGGCGACGCGGCCGGCGTCGGCCGCGGGCTCGGCGACGGCGTGGTCCAGCGCGATCTTCGGCAGGTCCGGCCACAGCTCGTCGAGCCGCCCCGGCTCGGCGGCGATGGCACGCAGCGCCGCGGCGAACGACGGGTGCCAGGTGGCGAGCAGGTCGAGGAGCACCGTGGGACGCACGACGAACATGCCGGCGTTCCAGCGGTAGCGACCGGTCGCGAGGTACTGCGCGGCCACCTCCGTCGAGGGCTTCTCCACGAACTCGCGCACCGCCGCGACGCCGGGGTGGCCGGGCAGCTCCTCGCCGAGGTGGACGTAGCCGAAGGCGGAGGAGGCGAACGTCGGCTCGATCCCGAGGGTGACCAGCCAGCCCTCCCGCGCGACCCGCACGGCCGTGCGCACGCAGTCCCGGAACGCCTCGGGGTCGGCGATGACGTGGTCGGCCGCGAACGAGCCCATGACGGCGTCGGGGTCCCGCCGCTCGAGGACCGCGGCGGCGAGGCCGATGGCGGCCATCGAGTCCCGGGCCGACGGCTCGGCGATGACGGCCTCCTCGGCCAGCGTCGCCAGCTGCTCGCCCACCGCGTCGCGGTGCGGCCGGCCGGTGACGACCAGGAACCGGTCCTCGGCCAGCGGCTCGAGCCGGTCGTGGGTCTCCTGCAGCAGGGAGCGGCCGCTGCCGGTGAGGTCGCGGAGGAACTTCGGCGAGGTGCGCCGCGACAGCGGCCAGAGGCGGGTCCCGGCGCCGCCGGCGGGGATCACCGCCCAGAAGCCCTCGAGCGCGGACGGGCCGGTGGACGCGGGAGCGGCGGCAGCGGAGCTCATGGGCGTGAGCCTAGGGTCCGGCCCCTGTCTAGGGTGAGGCGCTGTGACGACCTTCGCGACCGTGCTCGCCGACCTGCTCCGCAAGGAGCCGGGCCGGCCCCTGGTGACCTTCTACGACCACGCGACCGGCGAGCGGGTGGAGCTGTCGGTCACGACGTACGCCAACTGGGTCGCGAAGGTCTCCTCACTCCTCGTCGAGGAGCACGACCTGGCACGCGGCGACGCGCTGCGGGTGGACCTCCCCCCGCACTGGCTCGCCCCGGTGTTCCTCGGCGCCGCCTGGAACGCGGGCCTGGTCGTCACCGACGCCGACGACGCGGACGCGGTGGTCTGCGGTCCCGGCGGGCTCGGGCGGTGGGCCGACCGGGCGGGCGACGTGCCCGTCCTGGCCTGCTCGCTGCTGCCGCTGGGGGTGCGGTTCGCCGACCCGCTGCCGGCCGGCGTGCACGACGTCGGGGTGGAGGTGTGGTCCCAGCCGGACTCCTTCATCCCCTGGGACCCGCCGCAGGACGACGACCTCGCGCTTGCGCTCGCCGGCGACGAGGTGACCCAGGCCGCGCTCTGGAGCGCGGCCGCCGCCGGGAGTCTCCTCACCGACGGCGGCCGTCTCCTCTCGGAGGCGGACCCGGCTTCCCCACCGGGCATCGCCACCGTCACCGAGCCGCTCGCGAGGGGCGGCTCGCTGGTCCTGGTGGTCGGCGCCGACCGGGAGCGGCTCGAGGCGACGTACGCCGCCGAGCGCGCCACCGCCCGCTTCCCCGCATGACCACCGGGACCAGGTCTCCTGGGGCTGCTCTGCCTGCTCTGCCTGCTCAGCCCACCAGGTCGTAGGCGCTCGCGCCCTCGCCGAGGGGCACGCGGGCGCCGAACCCCGTCGGCGTGCCCGGCAGCAGCCAGAGCCGTCCGTCGGCCCTGCTGCGCGCGACCACGTCGGCGTGCCCGGTCAGCCCCACGTCGCTGACGCCGACCAGCCAGTCGTAGGCCGAGACGGCCAGGCCGAGCGCCCGGGGCGAGGTCAGCCCGCCCGGCCCGTTGCCCGGGTAGAGCGTGAGCTTGTTCCCCACCCGCAGCAGGCTGTCCGGAGCACCGTCGGCGTCCCAGCGGCCCACCGCGACCTGCTGGGTCGCCGAGACGCGCGAGTGCACGACGTACGACGCGGCGAGGCCCTCGAGGCCGCGGCCCGGGTAGACGCGCATCGCGCCGCCGGCGGGCTGGCCGAGGAGGTCGGGCCACCCGTCGCCGGTCATGTCGCCGGCGGCCGACAGCAGCGAGACGCCGCCGAAGCCGCTGCCGATCGGCACCGCCTTGGAGAAGTGGCCCGTGCCGTCGCCGCGCCGGAGCTTGAGCACGCCGGTGGCCTTGGTCCGCACGACCATGTCGCCGAAGCCGTCGCGGTCCCAGTCACCCACGCTGAGCAGCGCGTCGGCGCCGCGGACCCGGATGCCGGTCGGCACCGGTGCCGCCGTCGACACGGTGCCGGCCTCGTCGGCGACGAGGGGCAGGACGTAGGCCAGGCCGTCGGTCGCGTTCCGGACCAGCAGGTCGGGGTGCGGGGTGCCCACCAGGTCCGACTCGCGCTCGCGGCCGGCCCAGCCGATCTGGTCCTGCGCGGCCAGCGCGCGGATCTTGCCGAGCTTGGCGTAGAGGTAGCGGCCCGGGCAGGCGGTCGAGCCCGCGTCGCGGTGCCCGTTGATCGCGCGGAAGGACTTCTTGCCGACGACCTGGCTCGGCGAGGAGGCGTCGACGCCGTGCAGCGACAGCTTCCAGGCGAAGAGCGCGCCGTAGGCCTGGACCATCGCGCTGCTCGGCTGCTTGACGTCGAAGTTGCCGATCGCCGACATGGCGAAGGAGTTCTCGTTGTAGCCGAGGGTGTGCGCGCCGACCACCGGGCGGTCGATGCCGCCGTAGCGGCCCTCCCAGATCCGGCCGAACCGGTCGACCAGGAAGTTGTAGCCCACGTCGGACCAGCCGCGGGACTGGGTGTGGTACGCGTAGATGCTGCGGAGGATGCCCGGCACCTCGTCGCGGGTGTACTCGTTCGCGTTGACCGTGTGATGCACGAAGCCGGCGTGCACCTCGTAGTACGACGGGGCGGTCGCGCCCCGGAGCTTCTCGTTGGCGCCCCACTGCGCGCGGGAGTAGACGACCGGGCGAGGGGTGTACGCCGCCGCGCTGAGCGCCATCGCGCCGCCGGCCGTGGCGGCCGTGTCAGTCGTGTCAGTCCTGTCAGTGGCGGCCGGGGCGTCGCCGCCGGTCGCGTGCAGCGCGGGCGCCTCGCGGGTCAGGTCGTCGGCCTCGCCGGGGTCGACCACCGCGAGGCGCATGTCGTCCGGAACGCCGGCCTCCGAGCGCACGCGCACCTGCACCCGGTCGACCTCGCCGACGAGCAGCTCGTCGGTGCCGGGCCGGGCGCGCCGCGCCTCGGCGCTGTCGGGGTCGGGCCCGTGCTCGTCGTGGTAGGCCATCGCCGACCAGCCGGTCCAGGCCCCGCCGGTCTCCGTGCGGACCTGGAAGGTGATCGCGTCGTCGGCGACCTCCTCGCCGTGCTGCCAGGTGACGCCGACCGCGCCGTACCCGCGCACCGGCTGCGGCTCGGCGACCACGACGGCCTGCCGGCCCTGCACCCGGGTGCGGGCGTGCAGGGCTCCCCTGGCCAGTCGCCCGTTCGCCGGCGCGCTCAGCGCGTACTCGGTGACGACGGGGTCGACCGGCTCGGCCGGCAGCACCGACTGCTGGGCCTGCTCGGCGGCGTACGTCGAGAGCCGCCCGGTCACCGCCACGCCGTTGCTCTCGCCCAGGCCGAGGGCCGGGGTGCCCGGGGCTTCGTGGACGACGTCGAGGGTGAGGACCCGCGCTGCCGGGGTCAGGACGGCCAGCACCGCACCGAGGGCCAGCAGCTGCTGGCAACCGGTGACGAAACGGTCCTTCGACCTGGACATGACGGCCTGCTCTCGTGCGGGGGAAGTTCACACAAGGCGCAACTTTCACATGCGTCACAGGCCGACGGAAGGGTCCGTGAGTAACTACAAGGCTGTAATTTCCAGTCGACACGCCGGTGGATCCGAGATTTGTCAAGTTCACCGGAACTGGCTCAGACAACCCCGGACCGGGGTCGTCGTGGCGCGCGCGCAGGCCGCCCGGGCGCGCCGAGCGCCTCGGGACGGACGGGCCAGGACGGACCTCGAGGACCGAGCGGTCAGACGTCCGAGCCGAGCTCGTCGTCCTCCCGGTCCTCCAGGGCCGTGGGCTCGTCCTCCTCGTACTTCACGTACTTGATGCCCGCGTCGACGGGGCCGTCGAAGCCGACCCGGCCGCCCTCGAGGACGATCACCCGGTCGCACATCTTGCGCACCGAGCCCGCCGCGTGGCTGACGTAGACGAGGGTGCGACCGGACTCGCGGATCTCCTGCATCTTGGCCAGGCACTTGCGCTTGAACGGCCGGTCCCCCACCGCGAGCACCTCGTCGGCGAGGAAGATGTCGGAGTCGACGTGGATGGCGACCGCGAAGCCGAGGCGGGCGAACATGCCGGAGGAGTAGTTGCCGACCGGGGTCTCCAGGAAGCGGCCGATGTCGGCGAACTCCACGATCGAGTCGAACTTGCGCTGCGTCTCGGCCTCGGACATGCCCAGGATCGCGGCGTTGAGGTAGACGTTCTCGCGCCCGGTGAGCTGGGGGTGGAAACCGGCCCCGGTGGCGATCAGGCCGGCGATCCGGCCGCGCGTGAGCACGGTGCCGCTGTCGGGCTTCATCACGCCGTTGATCAGCTTGAGCAGCGTGCTCTTGCCCGAGCCGTTGAGGCCCATCAGGCCGACCGACTCGCCCTGCTGGACCGTGAACGACACGTCGTCGAGCGCCGTGAAGGAGTCGCTGATGTCGCGCCCCTTGACCATCGCGACCGCCATCTGCTTGGCGGTGCGGTGGTAGCGCAGCGTGAAGTCCTTGCTGACGTGGTCGACCACGATCGAGGCGTCAGCCGGGTACGACGAGGGGTCGACGGTCACGACAGGCGCTCCGGGATCTTGTTCTCGAGCCGGCTGAAGAGCAGCTGGGCGAGGAGCAGCAGGACCAGCGAGCCGACCAGCGACCCGAGGCCGTACAGCAGGAGGTGGTCGGGGATCTGCTCGGCGGCGGTCCGCTCCGGGTCGCTGGTGGACCCCACCCAGAACGCGCGCTGCACCAGCAGCACCGCGTCGGCGATCGGGTTGAGCAGGTAGAGCTCGGCGAAGCGGCCGAACCGGTCGTCGACCATCGTGTAGGGGTAGAGCATCGGCACGCCGAAGCGGACGAAGTTGGTGAGGATCGTGACCGCGCTGGCGAAGTCGCGGAAGAACACGTTCGCGGCGCTGAACATCAGGGCCAGCGCGGTGCCGAGCACCGCGATGACCGCGACGGCGAGGACGAAGGCCAGCACGCCCACAGGGTCGGGTGCCCACCCGCAGAAGAGGCACACGATCGTCAGGATCACCACCTGCGGTCCCACGTGGTAGAGCGAGACCAGCATCGAGGCGACCGGGAACATCTCCTTGGGCATCGCCATCTTCCGCACCAGCGCCTTGTTCCGCACGATCGAGCGGGTGCCGGCGTTGAAGGTCTCGGTGAAGAAGTGGACGACGACCAGGCCGCAGAAGACGTGCACGGCGTACCGCTCGACGTTCCCGCGGCCGATGATGTAGCCGAAGACGAACCAGTAGATGAACAGCTGCGAGAGCGGGTTGATGTAGGACCACACCAGGCCCAGGAACGACCCCTGGTAGCGCGCGCTGATCTCGCGGCGCACGAGCAGCTTGAGCAGGTAGCGGCGTCCGAGGACGTCGATCAGTCCCGCCGCCGGGGCCGGCGACGCCAGCGGCGCGTCGACCACGCGCTGCCGGTCGGCCTCAGTCATCGGATCCCTGCTGCGCGCTCGCCGACGGGGTCGCCCGCGACCCGGTCGGCTCGGTCCGGTCCAGCCACGGGCCGAAGGTCTTCTCCCAGGCCTCGGGCGAGGTGATCTCGCCGAGCGCCTCGCGGTAGTCCTGGGCCAGCCGCGGCCACTCGCGGCGGTAGCGCTCGTGGATCTCGACGGTCCGCTTCACCAGGTCGCGGAACTTGTCGGGGTCGCGTCGGTAGAACGCCGCGGAGGTGCCGTCGTTCATCGAGACGACCGCGGAGTCCAGGGTGCCGAGGCGGTACCACTTGGCGTCCATCGCGCGGATCTCGGCCTCCGGGTGCTCCTGGGCCAGCGGACGCGGCTTCTTCAGCTGGCGCAGCGGCTGGAGACCGGCGCTGACCAGGGTCGAGAGCCGGCCCGGCACCTCCGCGCTGTCCCGGCCCTTGCGCGGCGGCTTGCTGCGGCGCACCGACGGGAAGGCGTCGGGGTCGACCTGGAGCTGGGCGTCGGTGAACTGCTTGCGCAGCGCGTTGACCTCCGCCAACCGGGTCGGCAGCATCTCGTGCAGGCCGTGGGGACCGGCGAGCACGTCCTCCATCGCCAGCAGCCGGAGCTCGGCGGTGGAGTACTGCATCGAGACCAGGTGGGCGACCTGGTGGTTGAGGCTCTCCCGGATCATCCGGCCACCCTTGGGGTAGACCGAGTGCAGCAGCGCCGCCACCAGGCGGTTGCGGTGGTGGAAGTAGGCCTGCCAGTCCAGCGCGTCGTTCTTGTCGGTCCACGGCACGTGCCAGACGGCGGCGCCGGGGAACGTCACGGTCGGGAAGCCGGCCTGCTTGGCCCGCAGGCCGAACTCCGAGTCGTCCCACTTGATGAAGAGCGGCAGCGAGAGGCCGACCTCCTCGAGCACGACCCGCGGGACCAGGCACATGAACCAGCCGTTGTAGTCGACGTCGATCCGCTTGTGCAGCCACCGGCTCGAGCGCAGGTTGCGGCCCGCGAAGTCCCAGTCGGTCTGGGTGTCGGGCGCCGACTGCCACCAGAACCGCCACGGCTGGACGATCTCGCCGAAGCTGTGCATCCGCGAGCGCGAGTAGATGTTGAACATGTGGCCGCCCACGATCGTGGGCCGGCGGGCCAGGTCGCCGAAGGTCACGGCGCGGACGATGCCCTCGGGCTCGCAGACGACGTCGTCGTCCATCATCAGCGCGTACGTCGCGGTGCCCTTGCGCACCGACTCCAGCTGGCCCCGGGCGTAGCCGCCGGAACCACCGAGGTTGCCCTGCTCGATGACCCGCAGCACGTCCCCGAGGGCCTCCTGCGCCCGCGCGAAGTCCGCCGAGCCGGTGACCTTGTCGGTGCCCTGCTCCATCACCATCACGGTGTCGAGGTAGGGCCGGAGCGCCTCGTCCTCGCCGATCTGGGTCAGCAGCTGGGCGCAGAAGTCGGGCCGGTTCATCGTGGTGATCGCGATGTCGACGGTGCCGTGCTGGGCGCGGTCGGCGGGGACCTCCGCGGTCCACTCGGCCGACTCGACCACCACGTCCTCGTCGCCCGCGATGACGTCGTACCAGTACCAGCCGCCGTCGACGAAGGGCTTGAGGGTGAGGTCGAAGCTGAAGGACTCCGAGCCGGACGTGGTCGTCTCCGCCGCGTCGACGCGCTGCGCGTTGCCGCGCGCCATGGACTTGTAGACGATCACGGTCGCCCCGCTCCCCCGCAGCGTGACGGTGAGCGTCACCTCGGTGACGACCGTCCAGCGGCGCCAGTAGCTGGCGGGGAACGCGTTGAAGTAGGTGCCGAACGAGAGCCGGTCGCCGGACTCGACCCGCAGCGCGGTGCGCGACTCGATCTGGTCGGGGTGCAGGGCGCGGCCGGTGGACGTCGACTGCCGGAGCGCGGCGTTGTTGAGCGCCTTGGCCGAGCGGTTGCCGCCGATCTCGTACTTGTCGGCGTCGAGCTTGGCGTCCTCGGGGTCGACGTACAGCGCCAGGACGTCGGAGTCGCGGTCCAGCGGCAGGATCTGGCGCTGGAGCAGGCGGGTGGCGGTGCCGGCCGTGCCGCTCGTGGCCGTGCCCGTGCTCGTGCTGGTGGTGGTCATGCGTCGACTCCTCCGCTGGTCAGCGGCGTGCCGTCCGCGAAGTGCGGACGCAGCTTGTTCTCGAACATCGACAGGGCCGACCCGATGGCCATGTGCATGTCGAGGTACTTGTAGGTCCCGAGGCGGCCCCCGAAGAGCACCATCGGCTCCTTCTTGGCCAGCTCCCGGTACTTCAGCAGCTTCTCCCGGTCGGCGGCGGTGTTGACCGGGTAGTACGGCTCGTCGCCCTCCTCGGCGAAGCGGCTGTACTCGTGGACCACGATCGACTTGCCGGGCAGGTAGGTGCGCTCGGGGTGCAGGTGCTTGAACTCCAGCACGCGCGTCCACGGGACGTCCTGGTCGTTGGCGTTGACCACGCCGGTGCCCTGGTAGTCGTCGACGTCGACGGTCTCCCGCTCGAGGTCGATGGTGCGCCACGACAGGCGGCCCTCGGAGTTGCCGAAGTACTCGTCGACCGGTCCGGTGTAGACGATCGGGACGGTGCCCCTCCACTCGTCGGCCACGTCGAAGAAGTCGGTCTCGAGCCGGACCTCGATGTTCGGGTGGTCGGCCATCCGGTCGAGCCAGGCGGTGTAGCCGTCGACCGGGAGGCCCTCGTAGGTGTCGTTGAAGTAGCGGTTGTCGAAGGTGTAGCGGACCGGGAGGCGCGTGATGATGTCCGCGCTGAGCTCCGTGGGGTCGGTCTGCCACTGCTTGGCGGTGTAGCCCTTCACGAACGCCTCGTAGAGCGGACGGCCGATGAGGGAGATCGCCTTCTCCTCGAGGTTCGTGGCGTCCGCGGTGGCGATCTCGCTGGCCTGCTCGGCGATCAGCGCGCGCGCCTCGTCGGGCGTGTGGGACTTGCCGAAGAACTGGTTGATCAGGCCCAGGTTCATCGGGAAGGAGTAGACCTGCCCCTGGTACTTGGCGAAGACCCGGTGCTGGTAGTCGGTGAAGTCGGTGAACCTGTTGACGTACTCCCACACCTTGGTGTTGGAGGTGTGGAACAGGTGGGTGCCGTAGACGTGCACCTCGATGCCGGTCTCGGGGTCGATCTCGGAGTAGGCGTTGCCGCCGATGTGGCTGCGGCGCTCGAGGACGAGCACCTTCAGGCCCAGCTCGCTGGCGCAGCGCTCGGCGACGGTCAGGCCGAAGAAGCCGGAGCCGACGACGACCAGGTCGGGTGCGGACGCGGGAGCCGGATCAGGGGAGGACACGGTGGGTCAGTCTACGGAGAGCGGCGGAGGCGTCCGCATCGCACGCGCCGCGACGATGGCCCGGATCACGTTGCCCGCCTCGGCCCGCCCGCCGCGCAGCGGGCTGAGCACGACGACCGCCAGCGCGACGAGCCAGGGCTTGGCCCGGACGAGCGCGTTCTCGCCGTACCGGAAGTGCACGGCGAAGAGGTTCCGGTACATGTAGAACCCCTTCCAGCCGGCCAGGTCGTGCTGCTGGTCGAAGTCGAGCTGGCGCACCAGCACGGCGTCGCGGACCGCCCAGATCCGGAAGCCGGCCCGCCGCGCGCGGACGGCGAAGTCCACGTCGTCGTAGAAGATGAAGTACGACGGGTCGGGCAGCCCGATCCGCTCGACCACGCCGCGGCGGCACATGAAGCCCTCGAAGGCGACGTTCTCCAGCTCGACCCGCTCGGGCATCGCGGCCCGGGTGCCCCAGTCGGTCTCGACCATCGACGTCTTCGGCTTGATCGCCAGCGGGTTGCGGAGGTCGAAGCGGGTGGCGGCCTTCTCGCACAGCCGGCCCGAGGTGTCCTCGCGCACGGCCATCAGGCAGTCCTCGTCCTGGTCGAGCAGCACGTCGAGGCAGTCCGGCGCGGGCACCACGTCGTCGTCCATCAGCCAGATCCGGTCCCAGCCGCCGGCGTGGGCCTGGCGCACGCCGAGGGAGAAGCCGCCGGCGCCGCCGAGGTTCTCCTCGGTCCGCGTCACCCGCAGCCACGGCTCGGTCCGCGCGGCCAGCACCCGGGCGGTGTGGTCGGTGCTGGCGTTGTCGACCACCAGCACCGCGTCGGGCTGGGTGGTCAGCGCGGCCAGGCCGTCGAGCATCCGGTCGAGCAGGTCGGCGCGGTTGTAGGTCACCACGACGACCGCGACGCTCTCGCGACCGGTCACCGCAGGTACCGCCGGTGGCCGGTGAAGTCGCCGCGCAGGGCGGCGACCCACGCCCGGGCGCTGAGCACGAGGCGGCGCGGCCGGGGCCGGGTGACGGTGTAGAACCACAGGGTCTTGGCGACGAACGCGAGGGCGTGCGGCCAGCCGCGGTACTCCCGCAGGTTGAGCAGGTTGTTGCGCGCCATGCAGTAGTGCTTGAGGTCGCTGGGGCTGTGGTTGTACGTCGTCCGGCCGCCCAGCATCGGGGTGCCGAGCTCGCCCACCGAGGGGTGGAGCACCCGGGCGTCGACCACCGTCGCGACCCGTCCTCCGGCACGCTCGGCGCGGAGGCGGTACTCGTGGTCGTCGCCCCAGATGAAGAACTCCTCTCGCGGCAGGCCGATCCGCTCGACCAGCTCCCGCGTCACGAGCACGCCGTTGAACGGGATCACCACGTCGCGGATCAGCCCGTCCCCGTCCGCCGCCGCGGCGACGTCCGCCATCCGGTGCACCACGCGGGTGCCCCCGGGCAGCCGGATCGGGAAGACCAGCCGGCCCGGGTCGTCCTCGTCGACGACCACCGGGCCCCAGAAGTCCAGGTCGCCGCGGTGCTCCAGCAGCGTCTCCAGGCACCCGGCGTCGGGCAGCCCGTCGTCGTCCATCAGCCAGACCAGGTCCGCCCCGCGCTCGACCGCCCAGGCCAGGCCGGCGTGGAACCCGCCGGCGCCGCCGAGGTTCTCGGCCAGCGTCCGCCCCAGCACCGGCGTGCTCGCGTGCTCGTCGGGCATCTCCCGGTCCGTCAGCCCGGCCAGCCACTCCCCCGTGCCGTCGGAGGAGGCGTTGTCGACGACGAGCACCTCGACCAGCGGGCTCCCCTCGCGGGCACCCACCTCGTCGAGCCGCTCGACCAGCCGCTGCAGCAGCTCGATCCGGTCGTACGTCACGACGACGGCCACCACCCGCGGCGACGGCACACTGGGGTCGGTCACGGGCGTCACCCTACGAGCCCGGTGGTGGTGGGTGCGGGTGGCGGGGGTGGGGCGTCGGTTTCCCCGGCCCCCCGGGGATTCCGGCGCTTCTCAGGGGACGCATTCCCTGAGAAGCGCTGGTTATCCCTGAGAAGTCGGCGGGTTGAGGAACGATCGGGCCGGTCTGTCATCAGGCCGGCGGAGCCGACACCGCAGCCCGCCTCACCGGGTCTCGACGACGCTCGCTGGCGCTCGCTGCTCGACCAGCGGCTGCCGCGCGGGTCGGGGCCTGAGGTGGACGACGGGCGGGCAGGCCCGGTCGTGGTCGGGCCTGGCAGCCCGGAGCGAGGCACGAGCGCAGGGCCGGTGGACCGGGCCTGCCCGTCCGGCGGGAACCGCAGAACCCGGCCCCCACCACCGACGCCGTAGCCCGCCTCACCGGGTCTCCACGACGCTCGCTCGCGCTCGCTGCTCGACCAGCGGCTGCCGCGGGTCGGGGCCGGAGGTGGACGACGGGCGGGCAGGCCCGGTCGTGGTCGGGTCTGGCGGCCCGGAGCGAGGCACGAGCGCAGGGCCGGTAGACCGGGCCTGCCCGCCCGGCGGGAACCGCAGGCCCCGACCCCCACCACCGACACCGCAGCACCGACGCCGTAGCCCACTCATCGGGTCTCGACGACGCTCGCTGGCGCTCGCTGCTCGACCAGCGGCGGCCCCTACCCCCACCACCGACGCCGTAGCCCGACTCACCGGGTCTCGACGACGCTCGCTGGCGCTCGCTGATCGACCAGCGGGTGGGGCGATCAGCAGGCGGAGCCGAGGTCCTCGGCCTGGTTCGCGGCGTACCCCTCCGACAGCGAGCCGAGCGACCCGCCGGTGACGGAGTCGGGCGCGGGCTTGGGCTTGGCGCCCCCCGCCTTGGCGGTGGTCCCGCCCTCGGCCCGGTCGATCGCCTGGGCGACCTTGGAGCGGACCAGGTCGATGTCGGGGTCGGCGGTGACGATCATGGGCGGCACCAGCGAGAGCGTCGAGACCTTCTGGCCGCGGGCCTTGAGCGCGAGGTCCATGAAGGTGTCGAGCTCGGAGGCCGGGAGGTTGGTCGAGATCATCTCCGTGGAGGCCGTGGCGATCTTCTCGAAGTTCCGGACCGCGACCTGCGGGCTGACCTGCTGCAGCATCGCGTTCATGACGCACTTCTGCCGCGCCATCCGCGAGTAGTCGTCGGAGCCCTCCCGGGCGCGGGCGTACCAGAGCGTGTCGTGGCCGTTCAGCTTTCGCGTGCCCGCCTCGATGTAGTGGAACGTCGACTCGTGCGGCAGGCCGACCGGGATCGGCTGGCGGACGTTGAGGGTGACCCCACCGACCGCGTCGACCAGGTCCTTGAAGCCCTCGAGGTTGACCATCGCCCAGTAGTTGATCCGCAGGTCGGTGATGCCCTCCACGGCCGAGACGGTCGCGTCGATGCCGGGGTTCTCGGAGTCGGGGAAGAGCTCGGTGTGGTCCTGGGCCCAGGTGCTGACGCCGTTGAGGTAGCAGCCGTCGCAGTCGAACCCGTCGGGGAACTCCTTCGCCATCGGCGAGCCCTGCCGGAACGGGAAGGACGCCATGTTGCGCGGGAGGCCGACCAGCACGGTGCGGCCGGTCTCGGCGTCGATCGAGGCGACGGTGAGCGAGTCCGGGCGCAGGCCCCAGCGCCCGGCGCCGGAGTCACCGCCGAGGAGCAGGACGTTGAAGCGGCCGTCGTGCGCACCGACGACCTTGTCGGAGCCGAACATCGTGAGGATGAAGTCGCGCTGGACCCCGACGACGTGCGCGCCGAACAGCATGGTGCCGATGACGGAGAGGCACAGCACGCCGTTCACCCCGACGACGGCCCGGCGGTGCGCCAGGCCGAGGCTCAGCGGCTGACCGATGCGCCAGGCGTCCATGAACAGCGCGGCCCACGCGATCGCCCCGACCACGAGCAGCGCGCGCAGCACCAGCAGCACACCGGTGCTGGAGAAGAGCGTGAACAGCGCCTGGTGGTGCACCAGTCCGACGAGCAGGAGCAGGACGCCGGAGACGACGGCCCCGAACCAGACGACCAGGGCGACGCCGCCGACCCGGCGGTTGCCGGCGACCAGCTGCGCCGAGCCGGGGAGGACGAGGGTCATCACCATCAGCGAGATCGCCCGACGGAAGCGCACGCGTGCCGCGCGCTCCTCGAGGGGGGTGCGCGGCACGCGGCTCGTGCCGTCGAGCAACCCGGGGGAAGAGACGGGTGGCATCGACATGCCTCTTTCTGCTGGGTACTGCCGTGAGTACTGAAGGGGAAGGTCAGTGCTGCCCGGTCAGTATCACCAGTCACAGGCGTCACAGCCGCGCGCGACGCGCCGGTCGCCCGGATCGGGGCGCCGCTCAGGTGTCGCGTGGGCCACGTCGGCCCGACTCGATCTCCTCGCGGCGGGCCAGCCGGTGCGCCCGCCGGATCTCGGCCTCCCGCTGGCGGCGGAGCTCGTCGGGGGTCTCGGGGCGCAGCGACGGCACCGGCCGCGAGCCGCCCTCGGCGGTGATCGCGACGAAGACGAAGTACGCCGAGGCGACGTGCAGCGAGGTGACCGTCGGGTCGTCCCAGGGCTGGGCCTCGATCCGCACGCCGATCTCCATCGACGAGCGTCCGGCCCAGTTCACCTGGGAATAGGTGCGGACGATGTCGCCGACGTGCACGGGCTCGAGGAACGTCATCTCGTCGAGCGCCGCGGTGACCGCCGGTCCCCCGCTGTGCCGCTGGGCGACGACGCCCGCGGCGGAGTCGGCGAGCTTGACGATCTCGCCACCGTGGATGTTGCCGAGCAGGTTGGCCTCGCGGCTGGTGACGACCTGGCCCAGGGCCACCCGCGCGTAGGACGGGGGCCGCGGCTCGAGCGGCCGCTCCGAGGGTTCCGGCATGGCTGCACGGTAGCGTCGGGCCCATGGCAGATCGTCCCCGGAACGGCGGTCCCGAGGACGGGTCCCGAGAGTACGGCTGGCTCTACGGCGGGAAGCAGCCCCGTGAGCCCGGCCCCGAGGAGACCCGCGTCATGCCCGTGCAGCCGCGCGACGGCGGCCGGTCGCGCGCCGTGCCGGGGCAGCCGGCCCAGCCACCCCGACCGGCCCAGCCGGTCGGACGGGACACGCCCCCGGGGGGCCCTGCGACCTCCCGACCTCGGGGCGCGGGCGTCCCGTCGGGCCCCGCGAGCCCCGCGACCCGCGAGCGGCGGGGCTTCCGGTTCCCGCGACCGCGGCTGCGGTGGGTGTTCCTGCTGGTGCTGGCCTGGATCGCCTACCTGGTGATCGTGCCGGTGATGGCGTGGAACGACGTGGACAAGGTCGACTTCGAGCCCGACGGCGACCGCCCGGGCGACCAGCCCGGCACGACGTACCTGATGGTCGGCAGCGACTCGCGCGGCGACCTCTCCCCCGAGGAGCGCAAGCGGCTCGGCACCGGCGGCGCGGAGGGGCAGCGCACCGACACGATCATGCTGCTGCACACCGGCTCCGGGCCGAACCTGCTGATGTCGATCCCGCGCGACTCCAACGTCGAGATCCCCGGGCGCGGGCTCAACAAGATCAACGCCGCCTACGCGTTCGGCGGCCCGAAGCTGCTGGTGCAGACGATCGAGCAGTCCACCGGCATCCGTGTCGACGACTACGTCGAGATCGGCATGGGCGGCCTCGCCGGGGTCGTCGACGCGGTGGGCGGGATCGAGATCTGCCCCGAGAACGCGATGAAGGACCCCCAGGCCAAGCTCGACATCGAGGCCGGCTGCCAGGAGGCCGACGGACCGACGGCGCTGGGCTACGCACGCTCGCGCAAGACCTACACCCGGTTCGGCGACACCCAGCGGGCCCAGGCCCAGCGTGAGGTGGTCTCGGCGGTCGGGAAGAAGGTCGTCTCGCCGTGGACCGTGCTCAACCCGTTCCGCTACTGGGACCTCAACCACTCCGTGCCCGGCTTCTTCGCCTTCGGCGAGGGCACCGGCCCATTGCGCGCCGGCATGTGGGCGATGGCGATGACCCGGGTGAACGGCGAGTCCGGGCTGACCTGCGGCGTCCCCATCTCCGACCTCGCGGTCACCTGGGACCCCGAGCGGTCCGAGCAGATGTTCCAGGCGATCATCGAGGACGACATCGACTCGATCCCGCGCAAGCTGTGCACCCCGACCGGGCTGCCGAAGGAAGTGACCGGATGACCTCCTACGAGACCCTGCTGTGGGACGTCGACGACCACGGCGTCGCGACCCTCACCCTGCACCGACCCGACCAGCTCAACGCCTTCGACGTAACCATGGCCGGCGAGCTGGAGCAGGTGTTCCGCACCGAGGCCCTCTCCGACGACGTCCGCGCCGTCGTGGTGACCGGGTCCGGCCGCGCGTTCTGCGCGGGGATGGACCTCTCGGCCGAGGGCAACGTCTTCGGGCTCGACGAGTCGGTCCGCCCCGACCCGGCGGCGTTCCGCGCGGCGTACGACCAGGCGCCGTACGACGCCGGCGTCCGCGACACCGGCGGGAAGGTGACGCTGGCCGTCCACGCGCTGCCCAAGCCGGTCATCGCCGCGATCAACGGCCCGGCCGTCGGCATCGGCGCGACGATGACGCTCGCGATGGACCTGCGGCTGGCCTCGACGAAGGCGCGGATCGGGTTCGTCTTCGGCCGGCTCGGCATCGTGCCGGAGGCGGCGTCGTCGTACTTCCTGCCCCGGATCGTCGGCATCCAGCAGGCGCTGGAGTGGGTCTACTCCGCGGAGGTCCTGAACGCCGAGCAGGCGCTCGCCGGCCGGCTGCTGCGTTCGGTGCACGAGCCCGACGAGCTGCTGCCGGCCGCCCGGGAGCTGGCCCGGTCCTTCGTGGACGGGCGGTCGCCGGTCGCGCTGGCCCTGGCCAAGCAGCTGCTCCACCGGGGTGCCGCCGCCGCGGACCCGCTCGAGGCGCACCTCAACGACTCGCTGGCGATGTACTGGACCTCCGTCGGCGACGGCAAGGAGGGCGTGGCGGCCTTCCGCGAGAAGCGCGCGCCGGAGTTCACGGGCCGGGCCTCGGACCTGCCGCCGGTCTTCTGACCCTCCCGCGGCCGGTCGGACGTCGCGGACCTGGCCGGCGGGCCCGGGCGTCGGCTCAGGCGGCGAGGCTCTTGCGCAGCCGGGCGAGGATCGAGGTGATCAGCCGGGAGACCTGCTCCTGGGTGACACCGACCTCGTCGCCGATCTGGGTCTGGGTGCGGTTCTCGAAGAAGCGGAGCTCGATGATCCGCCGCTCGCGGTCGGTGAGCTCGGCCATCAGCGGGCGCAGCGCGACCCGGGCCTCGGCCGAGGCGAAGGCGGGGTCGAGGTCGCCCATCGACTCCGTCGGGTCCTCGACGCCGTCGGGCCTAGGCGCGTCGAGGGACACCGGGGTGAAGCACCCCGTGGCGTGGAGCGCGTCGAGCACCAGCTGCAGCGGTACGTCGAGGTGGACCGCGACCTCGGCGGGCCGGGGGGTCCGTCCCAGCTGCTGGGCCAGCTCACCCTCGGCCGCGGTGACCCGCGCCTGCACCTCCTGCACCGACCGCGGCGGGCGGACCGCCCAGCCGGCGTCGCGGAAGTAGCGGCGGATCTCCCCGCGCAGCGTCGGGACCGCGAAGCTGAGGAAGTCCTCCCCCAGCGTCGGGTCGAAGCCCCGAACCGCCTTGACCAGGCCGAGGTAGGCGACCTGGTCGACGTCCTCGGCAGCGATCCCGCGGCCGTGGTAGCGCCGGGCCACGTCCGAGGCGACGGTCATGTTGAGCCGGATCACCTCGTCCTCGTAGCGGGTGCGCAGCTCGCCCTGGCTGGCGCGGGCGCGGGACAGCAGCCGGGCGGTCTCCATCCGGCGCCTGCTGTCGGTCATGCGTGCGCGCTGCGGGGGCACCGTTCGGAACAGCGTCGGGGCGTCCGGTGCGGGAGCGGCGACGGGCGCGGGCGGCTGCGTGCCGACGCTCCACTCCCCCGCGGTCTCCCGCTGGGGTGCTCGCCGCTCGGGCGCGGGCGGCGTGCCGCCGTCGTACGCCCAGTCGCTCTCGGTCCCCACGACCCCGACCTCCGTCATCGGCTGATCCCCCCAGCCAACGGCTGCATGCTCCCACGGGGTGTCGGCCGCTGCCACCGGATCGAGAGAGGCGGTCCAGACACACGACGACCGGGGCGCGGACTCCTCGTCCGCGCCCCGGTCGGGTCGTGCGCTGCGCTGCGTGCCGGTCGTGACCGGCAGTGGATCGGTGTCGGCTCAGCCGGCGGCGCTGGCCGCCTCGGTCTCCGAGGTGGCGCCCGCGGTGCTGAGGTTGCCGCCCTTGTCCTCGAGGTGCGCCCGGACGAACCAGTGGAAGAGCTCGATCTGGTTGGTCTGGGCGATGAACATGTCCTCGGTCACCGGATCGAGCTCGCCGAGCTCCTCGATGCCCTTGCGGTAGTCCTCGATCACGCCGGTGTAGACGAGGTCGAGGGCACCGAGGTGCTCCTGGGTCGTCGCGCGACCGATGGAGTACTCGTCCCAGTCGCGGGCCTCGACGAGGCGGCCGGGCGTGCCGACCGGGGACCCGCCCAGGGTCGCGATGCGCTCGGCGAGCTCGTCGGCGAAGCCACGGATCGCCTCGACCTGCGGGTCGAGCATCTCGTGGACGGCGATGAAGTGGGGACCCACGACGTTCCAGTGGATGTGCTTGAGCGTCAGGTGCAGGTCGTTGGTGGCGTTCAGCCGGCCCTGGAGCAGTTCCACGACGCGCTCGGCGTCGGACTCGCTCATGCCGGGAACCGTGTAGCGGAGCTTGGCGTTGGTGGACATGCCGCGCAGGTACCCACCACCCGCTCGGGTGAATCGGGCCGCGGGGCCGGGCGGCAGCTCCGCCGCGGCGCCGGTCAGAACGTCGCGGAGACCGCCAGGTAGGTACCGGTGAGGACGAGCAGCACACTGGTCGCCCGCCGCAGGTCCCCCGCCGGCACGCGGCGCACCAGCAGCAGGCCGACCACCGCGCCGGCCCCCGCCAGCAGCCCGAGCAGGGTGCCGAGCCGTACGTCGACGTACCCCTGCGGCCAGTAGCCGGCGACCGCGAAGGACACGATCGGCAGCTGGACGAGCTGGCCCAGCGCGATGGTCTCGACGAGGTCGACGCCCAGGAGGAGCAGCACGGGGACGAGGAGGACCGGCCCGCCGGTGCCGGTGAGGGCCGACCCCAGGCCGACGGCGGCGCCGATGCCGACGACGACCGGGACGGGCAGGGAGCGCCCGGCCGGCCGCCGCCCCCTGCCCACCAGATCGTGCAGGCCCGAGCCGAGGGTGACGGCGGCGAGGAGCAGGACGAGGACCGCGCCCGGCACGGCACCGCCGACGCCGGCCCCGAGCGCGGCGCCGGGGGCGGCCCCGAGCGCGAGCGGGCCGGCCGTGCGCCACGGGAGCCGGCCGGCGCGGGCCAGGACGACGGCGGCCACGACACCGGTGAAGAGGAACGCCCACGAGCTGGTGGCGGCCGCCTGGTGCGGGTCCAGCCCTCCGGGGCCGGCCAGGGCGGCCGGCAGGAGGAGGCCGCCGACGCCGACCATCCCGACCAGGACGCCGACGGGCAGCGCGAGGACGAGGGGGACGGCCAGCACCCGCTAACCGTAGCGGGTCGGTCGACTTACTCGACCCTGTTGGTCGCTCGGCCGTTACCGCCGGACCGTGACCCGCACCGTCCGCCGCGCCGTGCGGGTGGAGCTGTCGCCGAGGTACTTCACCACGACCCGCTTGCTGCCCGCGCCGAGCCTCCAGATCGCCAGGGTGGCCCGGCCGTTCTGCAGGAACCGGCGCGCGACCTGCTTGCCGCCGACGACGGCGACGACCTTCCCGGTCGCCTCCTTCCCGTCCTCGCGGGTCACCTTGGTCCGCACCTTGACGGGCTTGCCCTTGCGCACGGTGTCGCGCACGACGCGGGCGGAGAGCGCCGGCGACTGCTTCGTGACGGTGACGGTGCCGACGACGGGGCCCCGGCCGTCGCTGATCGTGCAGGAGAGGGCGGGGACCAGCTCGGCGAGCGGGGCCGGCAGGCCCAGCGTCCGGAGCTCGAAGGACCGGGGCAACCTCAGCTCGTAGGTGCCGGGCCTGGCCGGAGCCCGCACGCCCGCCCCGCCGAGCGCGCCGGTCAGGACGGCGACGGGGCCCGGCGGACCGACCTGCGAGCCGAGGCCGGAGACGGGGACCGGGCGCGCGCCGAGCAGGAGGTCGAAGTCCGTCAGGCTCGTACCGATCTGCGTGACCGCGCCGAGCACGGGGAGGCTGCCGAGGAGCCCCAGCAGCCCGCCGAGCTCGAGCTGCCCGGCCACGGGGAGCCGGGCCAGGAGGCTGTCGGCGAGGAGCTCGGTCGGCAGCGTCTCCGGCGACAGGGTCAGCGGCACCTCGACCGCGCCGAGGAGCGGCACGTCGCAGCTGAACGTCGCGGTGCCGGTGCCGGGGGCTGCTGCGCGGGCCGGGGTGGTGGTCGCGCCGACCATCGTCGCCGCTGCGAGCGTGGTGGCGAGCGTGGCGGCGAGGCCGGCGACGGCGGTCATGGGGCTCCTCCCGAGAGCAGGGCGCTGCCGCCTCCCGGCACGCACCAGCGGCCAACCTAGGTGCACGCGGCGCTCGCCGCAGCGGATCGCGCCGGGTCGCCGTACGGCGGGCGCGTGCGGCACGGTGGTTGACTGGCGCCATGACCAGCTGGCAGGACCCCGAGGCGGTCCGGTTCATGCTCGACGACTGCGACACGTGGGCGGTGGTGGGCCTCTCCGGTGACCCGAGCCGCACGGCGTACCAGATCGCGCAGCTGCTGCAGGATCGCGGCAAGCGGATCGTGCCGGTCCACCCGTCGGCCGAGACGGTGCTGGGCGAGCAGGGGTACGCCTCGCTGGCCGACGTGCCGTTCCCCATCGACGTCGTCGACGTCTTCCGCCGCTCAGAGGCCGCCGGCGAGTTCGCCGACCAGGCCGTCGCCGTGGGCGCGAAGGCCGTGTGGTTCCAGCTCGGCGTCGTCGACGAGGCGGCCTTCGAGCGGACCACCGCCGCCGGCGTCCCCATGGTCATGGACACCTGTCCCGCCATCGAGTGGCGTCGCTACTGAGCCTCGCCCCCGCTGGTCGAGCAGCCGAGCCCTGGCGAGGCGTCGTCGAGACCCAGTGAGATGGGCAGGGCCTGGCTGCTCGCCTCTGGCTGCCGGGCCATGGGTGGTTGCGGGTGGGGGCAGCTACGGCAGACGTAGGGCGGGTGGTCGCAGTGGTCTCCCGGCTGCCGCTGGTCGAGCAGCCGAGCCCTGGCGAGGCGTCGCCGAGACCCGGTGAGTGACGCAGGGCCTCGAGCCTCCGGGGTCGGCGAAGAGTCCCTGAACTCGTGGTCCACGATGTGGTCTGACCTGGGGAAACGACCACTGGACTGTCGGTGGTCGGTGCTTGAGTAGACCCATGGCCAAGGACTCCCGACGCAGCGCACACGTGGTGTGCCGCGCCGTCGCGAAGTCCCACACCCGCCTCGACCGGGCGCACGAGTCGCACCTGTGGTCGATGTCGGATGACGACGTCACCGCCACCCTGGTCGAGGCCGCGCGGCTGCGCGCCCGGGTCGAGGCGCTCGAGCTCCGCCTGGCCGCGGAAGCCGACCGCCGGCACGCCGGGGAACGGGTCGGTGCCACCGACACCGCCGCCTGGTGGGCGGTCGAGACCCGCCAGACGAGGCCCTCTGCGAAGCACCGCATGCGGCTGGCCGAGTCCTTGGACCGCCACTGCCAGACGGCAACGGCTTTCGCCGAGGGCGAGGTGTCGGTCGATCACGCTCGCGTGATCACCGAGTGCCTCGACCGGCTGCCCGCCGACCTCGACGACCCGACCATCCCGCTCCGCGCCGAGCAGCACCTCCTGGCCGAGGCCCGCCACCGAGACCCGAAAGCCCTGCGGGTCCTGGCCAAGCACGTCCTCACCGTCGTCGCCCCCGAGATCGGGGAGGCACGCGACGCGAAGGCCCTCGAAGCCGAGGAGCGCCTCGCTCGGGAGACCGCTTGGCTGACCATGAGCCCCGACGGCCGCGGGTCGGTGGTCGGGAAGTTCAAGATCCCCGAGCTGCACGGCGCCATGCTGAAGAAGACGCTGTTGGCGTTCGCGGCGCCGAAGCACCAAGCCGCCACCCAGGAACCAGGCGCGCCCGAGGCGGTCGAGTGCCGCCCATCACCGGAGCGGATGGGCGACGCGTTCTGCGAGCTCCTCGAACGCATCCCCACCGCCTCGGTCCCGAAGCTCGGCGGGCTCAACGCCACCGTCGTCATCACCATGGACATCGCGTCCCTCCTAGGTGGCCTCGCGCCAGGTGTGCTCGACGACGGCACCACCATCTCCGCAACCACCGCACGGAGACTGGCCTGCGAAGCAGGACTCATCCCCGCCGTCCTCGGCAGCAAGTCAGAGCTGCTCGACCTCGGCCGCACCACCCGCCTCTTCACCGGACCCCAACGACGGGCCCTCAACACCACCCAGCCGACCTGCACCGCAAAAGGCTGCGACTGGCCCGCCCACCTCTGCCACGCCCACCACGACCAACCCTGGTCGAACGGCGGCGCCACCGACCTGACGAACGCCCGGAACCTCTGCCCCAGGCACCACGCCCGCATCCACGACCCCGCCTACGACACCACCCACCTGCCCGGAGGGGAGGTCGCCTTCCACCGCAGGACATAGGCCGAACCAACGAACACGCCCCGTCCACCGCAACCACAGCGGTCGACCCCCTCAAGCCGTGAGGCGACATGCAGCCGCGCCCAGGACCTCGACCACAGCGGCGCGCAACCACACGACTCGAAACAGGGACCTGCCCTGGCACCACCCGGCGGCCCGACGACCACCCCGGGGCCCTGCCCACCTCACCGGGTCTCGACGACGCTCGCCAGCGCTCGCTGCTCGACCAGCAGGAAGCCGGCCAGACGACCACCCCACGCCCTGCGCACCTCACCGGGCCTCGACGACGCTCGCCAGCGCTCGCTGCTCGACCAGCAGGAAGCTGGCCCGGCGATCACCCCCGCGCCCTGCGCACCTCACCGGGTCTCGACGACGCTCGCTCGCGCTCGCTGCTCGACCAGCGGCCGCACCCCGAGGCTCTGCGCACCTCACGGGGTCTCGACGACGCTCGCTGGCGCTCGCTGCTCGACCAGCAGGAGGCCGGCCCGACGATCACCCGTAGGCCCTGCGCACCTCACCGGGTCTCGACGACGCTCGCTCGCGCTCGCTGCTCGACCAGCGGGTGGCCGCGCTCGCTGCTCGTCGGCGCGCGGGTGGGTACCTCGTCGCCATGGATGCGGACATCACCCTCACCGTCGACGGGCAGGAGCGGACCGTCACGGTCGACACCCGGACGACGTTGCTCGACGCGCTGCGCGAGCGGCTCGGCGTCAACAACCCCAAGAAGGGGTGCGACCACGGGCAGTGCGGGTCGTGCACGGTGCTCCTCGACGGGCGCCGGCACCTGACCTGCCTGGCGCTGGCCGTCGCGCACGACGGTGCCGAGGTGACGACCGCGGGCGGGCTGGCCGGGAGCGACGGCGGGCTGCACCCGGTGCAGCAGGCGTTCCTGGACCAGGACGGCTACCAGTGCGGCTACTGCACGCCCGGGCAGGTCTGCTCGGCCGTCGGTGTCCTCGACGAGATCGAGCAGGGGCACCGCAGCCACGTCACCGACGACCTCGAGGCCGACCCCGAGCTCACCGACGAGGAGGTCCGCGAGCGGATGAGCGGCAACCTGTGCCGCTGCGGCGCGTACGCCGGCATCGTCGCGGCCGTGAAGCAGGCCGGGCAGGCGGGCGCGGCATGAAGGAGCTGACGTACCACCGCGCCACCGACGCGACGGCGGCCGTCGCCCTCGTCTCGGGCGACCCCGACGCGCGCTTCCTCGGCGGCGGCACCAACCTGGTCGACCACCTCAAGCTCGGCGTCACGTCGCCGACGACGCTGGTCGACGTCAGCCGGCTCCCGCTCGACGAGGTCACCGAGCTGCCCGACGGCGGCCTGCGGGTCGGGGCCAACGTCCGCAACAGCGACCTCGCCTCCCACCCGGCGGTACGCCGCGGGTGGCCGGTGGTGACCCGGGCGCTGCTCTCCGGGGCGTCGGGGCAGATCCGCAACCAGGCGACGACCGGCGGCAACCTGCTCCAGCGGACCCGCTGCGTGTACTTCCAGGACGTCACCACCCCGTGCAACAAGCGGGAGCCGGGCACGGGGTGCAGCGCGATCGGCGGCTACGGCCGCTACAACGCGATCCTCGGGGCGAGCGGGTCCTGCGTGACCACGCACCCCTCGGACCTCGCCGTCGGCCTGGCCGCCGTGGACGCGACCGTCGTGGTGCTCGGCCCGGACGGCGAGCGCCGGGTCCCCATCGGCGACTTCCACCGGCTGCCCGGGGACCGGCCCGAGCAGGACACCACGCTCGCCCACGGCGAGCTGGTGACCGCGGTGGAGCTGCCGGCCAGCCCGGTGGCGGCGCGCTCGACGTACCGCAAGGCGCGGGACCGGGCGTCGTACGCCTTCGCGCTGGTCTCCGTCGCCGCCGGCGTCGAGCTCGACGGCGGCCGGGTCCGCGACGTGCGGATCGCCTGGGGCGGGGTCGCGCACAAGCCGTGGCGGGCGGAGGTCGCCGAGGAGGCGCTGCGCGGGCAGTACCTCGGCGAGGACGCGGTGCGGCAGGCCGCGGAGGCCGAGCTCGAGGCCGCCGTCACGGACGAGCAGACCGCCTACAAGGTCGCGATGGTCCGCAACCTCACCGCGCTCACCCTGACGAGCCTCGCGGAAGGAGCCGCCCGATGACCGCCAACGAGGTCACGCCCACCCCGGTCGCGCCGAGCTCGATCGGCACCAGCCTGCTGCGCCGCGACGGCGTGGAGAAGGTCACCGGGTCGGCGGCGTACGCAGTCGAGCACCCCGTCACCGGTGCCGGCGGCGAGCCGCCGCTCCAGGCCTGGTTGGTCACCTCGACCGTCGCCCGGGGCCGCGTCGTCTCGATCGACCGGAGCGCCGCCCTGGCCCACCCCGGCGTCGTCGCGGTGGTCGACCACACCGACGCCCCGCGGCTGGCCGAGACCAGTGACCGCGAGCTGGCGATCCTGCAGGACGACGTCGTCGACTTCCGCGGGCAGATCGTCGCGATCGTCCTCGCCGAGACCGCCGAGTCCGCCCGCGAGGGCGCCGCGCTCGTGCGCGTCGAGCAGGAGGCGCAGCCGCACGAGGTGGTCTTCGACGCGGACACCCCGACGTACGCCCCCGAGCAGGTCAACGGCGGCTCGGAGACCGACACCCTCGACGGCGACCCCGACGAGGCCCTGGCCCGGGCGGTGGTGACCGTCGACGCGACCTACACGACGCCGTACGAGTTCAACAACCCGATGGAGCCGCACGCCGCCACCGCGCTGTGGGACGGCGAGCGGCTGACCCTGCACGACTCCACCCAGGGCCCGCGCCCGGTGCGCGGCACGCTCGCGCCGATGCTCGGGCTCGAGGAGGAGCAGGTGCGGGTGCTCGCGCCGTACGTCGGCGGCGGGTTCGGTTCCAAGGGGCTCCCCCACGCCCCGGAGATGGCGGCCGCGATGGCGGCGATGACCGTCCCGGGCCGGCCGGTCCGGCTGGCGGTGACCCGCCAGCAGATGTTCGCGCTGACCGGCTACCGCACCGCCACGCGCTCCCACGTACGGTTCGGCGCCCACCCCGACGGCCGGATCGAGGCGCTGCGCCACGACACGGTGTCGCAGTCCTCGCGGATCAAGGAGTTCGCCGAGCAGGCCGCCGTCCCGGCCCGCGTGATGTACGCCGCGCCGCACCGCGCGACCACCCACCGGGTCGCGGAGCTCGACGTGGCGGTCCCGTCGTGGATGCGGGCTCCCGGCGAGATGCCCGGGATGTTCGCCCACGAGGTCGCGATGGACGAGCTCGCGCTGCACACCGGTGTCGACCCCGTCGAGCTGCGCGTGCGCAACGAGCCGGACGTCGACCCCGACACCGGCAACCCGTGGGGCAACCGTCGCCTGGTGGAGTGCCTGCGGCGCGGCGCCGAGCGGTTCGGCTGGGCCGACCGGCCCGCCGAGGCCCGCGCGACGGCCGACGGCGAGTGGTGGGTCGGCACCGGCATGGCCGCCTCGACGTACCCGATGCTGTGGATGCCCGGCAACGTCGCCCGGGTCCGCTCCCTCGACGGCGGCCGGTACGGCGTGGCGATCGCCGCCACCGACATCGGCACCGGCGCCCGCACCGTGCTCGTCCAGATCGCGGCCGACGCGCTCGGCTGCCCGCCGGAGGCGATCGACCTCGACATGGCCGACAGCGACCTGCCCTTCGGCTCGGTCGCGGGCGGCTCCTCGGGCACCACGTCGTGGGGCACCGCCATCGTGGCGGCCGCCCAGCAGTTCCGCGCCGACCACGGCGACCACCCCGACCCGGGCGTGGAGACGACGGCGGCCTCGGGGCAGTACGCCGACATGGACGGCCACGCGCTGCACTCCTTCGGCGCCGTCTTCTGCGAGGCGCGGGTGCACCGCTACACCGGCGAGGTCCGCGTGCCCCGGCTGCTCGGCGTGTACTCCGTCGGCCGCGTGGTCAACCCGCGCACGGCCCGGTCGCAGCTGCTCGGCGGCCTGGTGATGGGGCTCTCGGCGGCGCTGTTCGAGGACGGCTGGCGTGACCCGCGCACCGGCCACACGGTCACCCAGGACCTGGCGACCTACCACGTGGCGGCGAACGCCGACGTCAAGCAGATCGAGGCCGAGTGGCTCGACGACGTCGACGAGCTGTCCACGCCGATGGGGTCCCGCGGCATCGGCGAGATCGGGATCGTGGGCACCGCCGCAGCGGTCGCCAACGCGACGTACCACGCCACCGGGGTGCGGGTCCGCGGCCTGCCGCTGACCGCGGACCACTTCCTCGACTAGGACCGCGGCACCGGGCCGGGGCCGACCCAGGGCCGACCCAGGGGCGACTCAGGCCCGGCTCAGGCTCCGGCGCCGGGTCCGTCGACGGCGGGCAGCACCGCAGTGGGGTCCAGGGCGTCCTGGTCCCCGCTGCCCGTCCCGGCCTCCTCGGCGCCGGCGCCGGCGGGCGGCGGCCCCACCAGGAGCGCGAGCGCGGAGAGCGCGGCCCAGGCGAGGGCGGCGACGACGACGTAGCGGACCGCGGCCGTCTCGACCGGCAGCTCGCCGACGAGCGCCGACCACAGGGCGGGGGCGGTGAGCACGGCGGCGACGCCGAGCACGGGGACCGAGAGCGGCTTCACGAGCCCACCTCGATCATCGCCTCGCCGGAGACCACGCCGACCGAGCGGACCTGGGCGGAGCCGACGAGCTCCTGGTAGGACAGGACTGGCAGCCGGTCGACCTGCTGGTGGACCAACCGGCGCAACGCCGGCCGGATCTGCGGGGCGCAGACCAGCACCGGGCGGATGTCGGCGTTCTCCGCCTCGATGAGCAGCTGACCCAGCCGGGTCACCACCGACTGGGCGAGCACCGGGTCGAGGAGGAGCACGTTGCCCTCCTCCCCCAGCCGCATCGACTCCAGCATCTGCTGCTCCAGGCGCGGGTCGAGGCTGATCACGTGGACCACCCCCTCGCGCAGGTGCGGTGCGACGACGGCGGGCCCGAGCGCGACCCGGGCCGCCTCGACGAGGGCGTCGTGCTCCTTGCTGTCGGCGGCGCGCAGCGAGAGCGCCTCGTAGATCCGGACCAGGTCGCGGATCGACACCCCCTCGTCGAGGAGCGACTGCAGCACCCGCTGCACCTGGCCGAGGCTGAGCAGCGTCGGGGTCAGCTCGTCGACCACGACCGGGTGCGTCCGCTTGAGCACGTCGGTGAGCAGCCGGACGTCCTCGCGGCCGAGCAGGCGGCTGGCGTGGGTGTTGACCACGTGGGAGAGGTGGGTGGTCATGACGGCGGTCCGCTCGACCACGGTCGCGCCGCCGATCTCGGCCTGGTGGGCGAGCTCGGCGGGGATCCACTTCGCCTCGAGGCCGAAGACCGGCTCCCGGGTGAGCTCGCCGGGCAGCGACGCGAGGTGGTCGCCGATCGCCAGGACCGTGCCGCGCGGCGCCTCGCCGCGGGCGACCTCGATGCCGAAGAGCTTGATGACGTAGGTGCGCAGCGGGAGCTCGAGGTTGTCGCGGGTGCGCACCGGCGGGATCAGCACGCCGGTCTCGAGCGCCACCTTCCGGCGCAGCGCCTTGACCCGCTCCAGCAGGTCGCCGCCGTGCTCGCGGTCGACGAGGTCGATGAGGTCCGCGGAGAGCTCCAGGCTGAGCGGGTCGACCTGGATCTCCGCGGCGAGCAGCTCGGGGGTGTCCCGCGGGGCGGCGGCGAGCTCGGGGGCCTGCTCCGCCGCGGCGTCGCCGGAGGACTCGTCGATCCGGGTGGAGACGAGGAGGAAGGCGCCGCCGGCGAGCAGGAACGGGATCTTCGGCATGCCGGGCACCAGGCACAGGGCGAGGGCGGAGCCGCCCGCCACGCGCAGCGGCGTCCGCTGCCGGGTGAGCTGGCGGATGATGTCGGAGCCCATGTCGCCGTCGCCGACGCCGCGGGTCACCACCAGGCCGGTCGCCACCGAGAGCAGCAGCGCCGGGATCTGGGAGACCAGGCCGTCGCCGACCGAGAGCAGGCTGTAGGTCTGCACCGCGTCGCCGGCCGACATCCCCCGCTGGGCCATGCCCACGGCGAAGCCGCCCAGAAGGTTGACCAGCGTGATCACGATCGCGGCGATCGCGTCGCCCTTGACGAACTTCGAGGCGCCGTCCATCGCGCCGTAGAAGTCCGCCTCGGCGTGCACCTCGGCCCGGCGCCGCCGCGCCTGCTCCTCGTCGATCAGGCCGCTGTTGAGGTCGGCGTCGATGGCCATCTGCTTGCCCGGCATCGCGTCGAGCGTGAACCGCGCGCCGACCTCCGCGACGCGGCCGGCGCCGTTGGTGATCACGACGAACTGGATGACCAGCAGGATCGCGAAGACGATCAGGCCGACGATCAGCGAGCCGCCGACGACGAAGTGGCCGAAGGTCTCGATCACCTTCCCCGCGTCGCCGTGCAGCAGGACCAACCGGGTCGCGCTGACGTTGAGCGCCAGCCGGAACAGCGTCATCACGAGCAGGACCGCGGGGAACGCCGCGAAGTCGAGCGGGCGGCTCACGAACATCGCGGTGAGCAGGATCAGCAGCGCACCGGTGATGTTCAGCGCGATCAGCAGGTCCAGGACGATCGCCGGCAGCGGGATCACCAGCATGACCACGATGAGCACGATGCCGAGCGGCACGCCGAGCTGGGTCAGGCGCTTCAGGGACAACGCGGGTGGCTCCTCGGGGAGGCTGCGGGCGGCGCCGTCCCTGGCGCGGGTGGGGGCCGTCCTGGTCCCCTGCTGCCCACCCCTATCGGCCGGGCAGCGCCGCGGCTGAGGAGTTCCGCGGACGACGACGGCCGCTCGTCACCGCGGGCAGGTCGGTCGTCGCCCGCGGGGTCCGGTGCTCGCCCCCGCGCTGCCCCCGCGCGCGCCGGCTGATCACGAACGCGAGCACCTGCGCGACGGCCGCGAACAGCTCGGCCGGGATCTCCCGACCGACGTCGGTGGCGGCGTACAGCGCCCGGGCGAGGGGTACGTCGCGCACGAGCGGCACGTCGTTGGCCGCCGCCGTCTCGCGGATCCGCTGGGCGACCAGCCCCGCGCCGCGCGCGACCACGCGCGGGGCCGGCGAGCCCTCGTCGTACCGCAGGGCGACGGCGACGTGCGTGGGGTTGACCAGGACCACGTCGGCGGTCGGCACGTCGGCGAGCATCCGGTTGCGCGACGCCGCGAGCTGGCGCGAGCGGATGGCGCTCTTGACCAGCGGGTCGCCCTCGGTCTGCTTGTGCTCCCGCTTGACCTCGTCCTTGCTCATCCGGGTCTGCTTGCCGATCCGGCGGCGCTGCACCGCGTAGTCGACGACCGCCATCAGCAGCCCGGCGATCGCGATGTTGCGCAGCATGGTGAGCGCCTCGCCGCCGACGATCTCCAGCACGACGCCGACCGGCACGAACCCGCCGAGGACCGGCATCATCGCGTCGACGCCGAGCCAGACCAGGCCGGCGACCAGGGCGCACTTGACCAGCATCTTCGCCCCCTCCCACCAGGCCTGCGGGCCGAAGATCCGCTTGAAGCCCTTGATGGGGTCGAGCTTCTTGGGGTTCGGCGTGACCGTCTTGGTGGCGACGAAGAACCCGCCCTGCGCCAGCGCGCCGGCGACCCCGACGACCATCACGCAGCAGCCGAGCACCACCAGGGTGAGCAGGATGTGCCCGCCGGCCTCGGCGAGCAGCTCGAGCGCCATCGGCACGTCGGCGCCCTCCGCGGAGCTCAGGCACCGCTCGAGCAGGGCCGACAGGGTCTCCAGCTCGTGGCGCAGCAGCGCCGGGATCACCAGCGAGACCAGCAGCAGGGCCGACCACGCGCCGAGCTCCTGGGTGCGCGCGACCTGCCCCTCCTTGCGCGCCTCCTTGCGGCGCTTGGGTGTCGGCTTCTCGGTCTTGTCGTCGCTCACGACGCCCCCACGATCGCGGCCATGGCCTCCAGCGCCGCCTCGACCAGGCGGTCGACCACCCCGGGGAGCACCGGGAAGGACAGCCCGACGAGCAGCAGGGTGAGGCCGATCTTGGCGGGGAACACGACGTTGATCGCGTTCAGCTGCGGGGCCACCTTGGTCAGCAGGGCGAGCCCGAGGTCGGTGATGAACAGGACCGCAGCCATCGGCAGCGCGATCTGGACCGCGGTGATGAAGAACAGCTGGAAGACCGAGGTCAGCACCTCCACTCCCCCGGGGAGCTCGGGGCTGCGACCGATCGGGACCGCCGCGAAGGAGCGCAGCAGCCCGCCGACGACGATCAGGTAGCCGCCGCTGACGAACAGCAGGACGGTCGCGAGCCACTGGTGCAGGTTGCCGAGCACGGTGCTGGAGTTCATGCCCAGCGGGTCGAACGCCTGGGCGAGGGAGAAGCCGCCGAAGACGTCGATGAGGGAGCCGGCCGCCGCCACCGCGGTGAAGAGCAGGGAGGTGACGTACCCCATCGCCGCGCCGAGCACCACCTGGGTGACCACGGTCATCAGCAGGCCGATCGTGTCGACCGGGATCCTGCTGTCGCCCAGGGACGGGGAGACCGCCAAGGCCAGCCCCAGGGCCAGCACCACCTTCGCCGCGGACGGGACGGTGCGCGAGGAGAACGGCTGCACGACCGCGAGCCAGGCGATGATCCGCACCGAGGCGACCAGGAACGTCAGCAGCGGCTCGCCGGAGACGGTGAGGGTCATCGCAGGCCCCGGTCAGCCGAGGAGGGCGGGGATCTGGGAGTAGAGCTGCTCGGTGAAGTTCACCAGCGTGTGCAGCATCCAGTTCCCGCTGACCAGCAGCGCGATGCCGACGCCGACGACCTTCGGCACGAACGACAGGGTGAACTCCTGGATCTGCGTCATCGACTGGAACAGCGAGATGGCGAAGCCGATGACCAGCGACGTGACCAGGATCGGGGCGGACAGCTTGAGCGCGACGACCATGGTCTGCATCGCGATCTCGATGATCTCGGTGTCACTCATCGGTCGCTCACCCGTAGCTCCCCACGAGCGCGGTGATGATCAGCGCCCAGCCGTTGACCAGCACGAACAGCAGCAGCTTGAACGGCAGCGACACCATCGCCGGCGGCATCATCATCATGCCCAGCGCCATCAGCGCCCCGCTCACGACGATGTCGATGACGAGGAACGGGATGAAGATGATGAAGCCGATGACGAAGGCCTGCTCGAGCTCGCTGAGGATGAACGCCGGCACGAGCGTCGACATCGCGACGTCCTCGCGGGTCTCCGGCAGCTCGCGGCCCGAGACGTTGGTGAGCAGCTCCAGCTCCTCGTCGTCGGTCTGGGCGAGCATGAAGCCGCGCAGCGGCGCGATCCCGTCCTCCCAGGCCTGGGTGCTCGTCTTGTCGCCGTCGAGGTAGGGCTGGAGGCCGGCGTCGTTGATGTCGGAGAGCACCGGCGCCATGATGAAGAGGCTGAGGAACAGCGCGAGGCCGGCCAGCACCTGGTTCGGCGGGGTCTGCTGCAGGCCGAGCGCGTTGCGGGTCAGGCCCAGCACGATCAGGATCTTCGTGAAGCTGGTGCAGGTCAGCACGATCGCCGGCAGCAGCGAGAGCAGCGTGAGGGTCAGCAGCACCGCGACCGACGTGCCGGGCTTGTCGGTCAGCCCCTCGAGGTCGACGGTGACCGAGTTGTCCCCGCCGTCCGGGCCGTCGGGGCCCTGCGGACCGCCCGGCGGCAGCGCGAGGGCGTGCGGCCCGACCTCCGGCACGTCGCCGGCGACGGCCGCGGCGGAGGCGTGGGCGTGGGCGCCCGCGACGGGCAGGGCGAGCCACAGCCCCGCGGTGACCAGCGCCAGCAGGAGGGCAGCCCCGACGAGCCGTCCCGGCCGGAGCACGGGACGGTGGGCGGCGGCGCTCACGACGCCTGGCCCCGGACCGCCTCGACGGCGCGCCGCCACGTGGCCGGCGACAGCAGCGAGCCGGCCAGCGGGCCGTCGTCCTGCCGGGTGGGCCGGGTGGGCCGGGCCGCGCGTCGTGCGCCGGGGCGGGCCGCCCGGGTCGCAGCGGTCGCACCGGCCGCAGCGGTCGTCCGGGCCAGCTCGGCGGCCTGCTCGTGCAGCACGGCGGCGAAGTACGGCTGGTCACGTGCCTGGTCGTGTGCCTGCTGTGCCGGTCCGTCCGTCGGCTCGCGCTCGACGCCGGGGAGCGCGGTGACGGTCGCGGCCTCGGCGGGGACGAGGTCGGCGCCGTCGAGCTCGGTGATCATCCGGACCTGCTGCTCGGTGACGCCGAGGAGCAGCGTGCGACCGCCCACCGCGACGACGGCGACCGAGGCGTGCCGACCCACGGCCTGGCGGTGGAGCACCGACAGCGGGGCACCGCTGCGGGTGCCGAGGCGGCGCTGGGCGACCCGGGCGACGATCAGCACCAGCCCCAGGACGACGGCCAGCGAGAAGACCAGCCGCAGGACGAGCTCGAGCACGACGACCTCAGCCCGCGGTCGCGGTCTCGAGGATCTCGGTGACGCGCAGGCCGAAGTCCTCGTCGATGACGACGACCTCACCACGGGCGATGAGGTGGCCGTTGACCAGCAGGTCGGCCGGGCTGCCGGCCGCGCGGTCGAGCTCCAGCACGTTGCCCGGGCTCAGCGCGAGGAGGTCCCGCAGCGTCATCCGGGTGCGCCCGAGCTCGACGGTGACCTCCATGTCGACCTCGTTGAGCATCTCGATGCCGCGGCGCGGCCCCGGGGTGCTGGCGGAGCCGGGTGCGGGCACGGTCAGCGGGTGCGGCGCTGCCGGCGAGCCGGCAGCGGCGGCCACGGGCGCGGCACCGCCGACGGCGGGCAGCGGCACGGGAGTGGGGCCCCCGGCCGCGTGGGCGGACAGGGTGGGGATCGAGACGAGCAGGGCGGCGGCGATCGTGTCGCCGACGAGCGGCACGACGGCGAAGCCGGCGTCGGTGCCGGCCAGCACGGAGGGGACGACGGCGTCGCGGTCGACCTGGCGCGCGGCCCGCACGGTGGTGCCGAGCACGGCCGCCGCGGCGTCGAGCGCCGGCTGCACCGCTGCCGGCAGGTCCAGGCCGCCGATCGGGCTGGACGCGAGTGCCGAGACCAGGTCGTCGGCGACCAGGAGCCCCAGCACGCCGCCGACGGGACCGCCGAGCTCGGCGACGACGGCGCCGGCGAAGAGCGCGGTCACCTCGGGGCCGCCCGGCTGGACGCCACCGGCCTCCAGCTCGTCGGCGGCCGGGATCACCGCGGCAGCCGCCCGGGCGGCGGCGAGCGCGAGCTCGTCGGGGTCGCGGGGCGTACCGGTCGGCATGGTGGTCACAAGAGTTCCTTCGGGGTGGCGACGATGAGGGCGGCCAGGCGCGGGCCCTGGGTGCCGGCGGTGGCGTGGGCGAAGACGGTGCCGTCGACGGCGACGTCGAGGGGCGCGGAGGCCGGGTGGCCCAGGCGGATGACGTCGCCGGGGCGCAGGTCGGCGAAGACCTGGGGGGTCAGCGTGGTCGGCCGGCAGCGGACGGCGACGTCCACCGGCACGTGCTCGAACTGCTGGCGGAGGAGCTCGGCGGCCTGCGCCCGCTGGGCGCGCTCCCGGCCGGAGACCGGAGCGGGCGCCGCGGCGGCCGTCAGGTGCGGCAGCAGCCCGACGAACGGCAGGCACACGGTCATCCGGTGGGCGCGCTCGTCGATGCGGAGCTCGAGGTCCACGACGACGACCACGTCGGAGGCGCCGGCGGCCTGGGCGAACTGCGGGCTGTACTCGACGCCCTCGACCGTCGGCTCGATCGGCACGATCGAGCCCAGCGAGTAGCGCATCTCGCCGAAGAGCCGGTCCATGAGGCCGCTGACGACGCCGCTCTCGATCTCGGTGAGGGGCCGTCGCGGCTGCCGGTCGGACCCGGGCCCGCCGAGCATGTGGTCGATGCAGGCCATGACCGACTCCAGCGGCATCTCGAGGATGCCCCGCCCGGCGACCGGGTCGGCACTGAAGAGGGTGAGGTACGTCGTGCTCGGCAGCGACTGGACGTACTCGGCGTACGTGCGCTGGTCGATGCCGCGGAGGGTGACCTGGCAGACGCTGCGCAGCATGGAGGTGAACACCGTGGTCACCTGCCGGCCGAAGCCGTCGAACGCGAGCTGCAGCATCCGCTGGTGCTCGCGGCTGAGCTGGAGCGGCCGGCTGAAGTCGTAGGGCACCGCGACGGCCGAGGCCGAGCGGCCCCGACGGCGCGACCGTACGGCCGAGGGCGCGGCGGTGCGCTCGGCTGCGGACGTCGTCGTGCTCACGGAGGCACCCATCGGTCCCGCGGGCGCGGACCTGAGCACAAACGTGTCGACGGATCTTCAGCTGTCGGGGAGCCCCTCCCCGGTTCCTCCTGTCGGGCCGGTGGTCCCAGCCGTCACTGGGTGACGAACTGGGTGAAGTACACGTCCAGGACCTCCCCGTGGTAGCGGTGGTCCAGCTCGCCCATGAGCTCCTCCTTGAGCTCGTGGCGGTTCTTCGCGCGGACCAGCTCGTCGGCTTCGCGACCGCTGAACAGGTCGATGGTGGCGTCGAGCGCCTTGCTGCCGTCGGCGTGCGCGGCGCCCTCGACCAGCTGCAGCGCGATCCCGACGCTGAGGTAGTGGCCGTCGGCGAGGTTGACCTGCACCGGCTCCATGACCAGCACCTCCCCCGGCACCGGCTCGGCGTCCCCGCCGGGGCGCAGCAGGAACCAGTACGCCGCGGCTGCGGCGACCAGCGCGACGACCAGCAGCAGGACGAGCTTCTTGCGCCCGCCGCCGGACGGCTCCTCCTCGGCGGCGGCGGCGGCCGGGGCCGGCAGCGTGGTGGTGCTCATGAGGGGTCTCCCGAGTCGGTGGTGGGGGGCGTGGGGACGGCAGCGGACGTGGTGCGGGAGGCGTCGCCGTCCGCGAGCCCGGGCAGCAGCTCCCGCACGGTGGCGTCGGCCGGCGAGAGGACGACGATGTCGACGCGCTTGTTGACGACCTGGGAGCCGGGGCGGGCCGGGTCGACCAGCGGTCGGGTCCGTCCGTACGCCGCCACCGAGAGCCGGTCGGTGCGGACCCCGAGCCGCTCCTCGAGGCGGCGCAGCACGGTGACCGCCCGCGCGGAGGAGAGGTCCCAGTCGGTGTCGAAGAAGGCCGGGCTCACGTCGACCTGGTTGGTGTTTCCCGCGATCTCCAGCCGGTCGGGCAGGTCGGCGAGGACGGGACCGACCGCGTCGACGACCCGCTCGCCGCGGGCCGACAGCGTGGCGAGGTCGTTGCGGAACACCACGTGCTTCGAGACCAGGCTGACGACCAGCCCGCGCTCGTCGTACGTCGTCCGCACGTCGCTCTCCAGCCCTCGCCGCCGCAGGGCCGCCCGGACCCGCGCCTCGACCCCGCGCAGCCGGGCGAGCTCGCGCTGCGCGGCGTTGCGGGTGGCGACCGTCCGGTCCACCTGGCTGCCCGGGGCGGCGGCCGGCCGCGGGGTCCGCGGGGCCACCTGCGCGACCGCCTCGGTCCCCGGCTCCTGGAGCAGCGAGGAGCTGCCGTCGAGCACCGCGGACTCCTGGCCGAACCCCATGGCCAGGCTGGCCTTGAGCGCCTTGAATTTCTCCACGTCGGTCTGGCCCATGGCGAAGAGGACGATGAAGAGCACCATGAGCAGCGTGATCATGTCCGCGTAGGTGACCATCCACCGCTCGTGGTTCTCGTGCTCCTCCTCCTCGTGCGGCCGGTGGCGCGAGCGGGTGGGCGGGCGGGACACCTCAGGCCGCCTGCGCGGGCTGCTGGTCGGCCGGGAGCAGGGCGACCAGGCGGTGCTGGATGACCCGTGGGTTGGAGCCGGCCTGGATCGCGGCGACGCCCTCGACGATGACCTCCATCCGGGCCACCTCGAGCTCGCTGAGCCGCTTGAGCTTGGTGGCGATGGGCAGCCAGAAGACGTTGGCCGACATGACGCCCCAGAGGGTGGCGATGAACGCGCCGGCGATCGAGTGGCCGAGGGTCTCGGGCTCGGAGAGGTTCTCGAGCACGTGCACCAGGCCCATGACCGTGCCGATGATGCCGATCGTCGGCGCGTACGCGCCGGCGTCGGCGAAGAGCTTCGCGGCCTGCTTGTCGACCTTGCGCTTGGCGGCGACCTCGGCCTCGAGGATGTCGCGGACCTCCTCGGGGTCGTTGCCGTCGATGGCCAGGGTGACGCCCTTGACGAGGAAGGGGTCGTCGATGTCCTTGGTGGCGTCCTCGAGCGCCAGCAGGCCCTCGCGGCGGGCCTTGTCGGCCAGGGAGACGACGGTCGGGACGACGTCGCCCGCGGTCGGGACCTTCGCGGTGAAGGCGCGCTTGGCGGCGCGGACCGACGCCTTGGCGTCGGCGATGGTGCCGCCGGCCATGGAGATGAGCAGGGTGGCGCCGAAGACGAGGAGCATCGGGGGCAGCATCAGCAGGCTCATCGGGCTGCCGCCCTCGAGGATGTTCGCGACGACGATGACGCCGACGGCGCCGCCGACGCCGATGATCGTGGCCTTGTCCATCAGCCCTCCTCCCCCGCGGTCGCGGTCGCGGTCGCGACGGCCGGGTGCGCGGTCACGGTGGCGAGCGGTCGCTCGCGGGCGTCGTCGGCCGGGTGGGCGGTGTCGTCGGCGTCCGGACCGACCCGGACCAGCTCACTGAGCGCGATGATCTCGGCACGGTGCAGCCGGATCGCGGCGACGACGGCGCGCAGGCTCTCGGACACGACGTACTTCGCGCCGGTGGTCAGCGTGATCACCGTGTCCGGCGTCTTGTCCACGCGCTCGATCAGGTCGGAGTTGAGGACCAGCTCCGCACCCGAGAGACGGGTCAGCGAGATCATGCGTTGCACCATCCTTAGTGCGTCGAGGCGGCAGCCGTCCGTGGCCACCAGGGTCCTGATCGGCACCACCGCGCGGATCCTGAGCGGATCCGCGCGGCGAGGCCGTCGCGGCGGCTCAGCGCTTGAGGTTGACGAGGTCCTCGAGCACCGAGTCCGAGGTCGTGATGACGCGGGAGCTGGCCTGGAAGCCGCGCTGGGCGAGGATCAGGTTGGTGAACTCGGCCGCCAGGTCGACGTTCGACATCTCCAGCGCGCCGGCCATGATCGTGCCCCGGCTGCCCGCGCCGGGGACGCCCGCCTCCGCGGCACCGGAGTTGGCCGAGGCACGGAACGCCGTCTCGCCGACCTTCTCCAGGCCCATCGGGTTGGTGAACGTGGCGATGGCCAGCTGGCCCAGCTGGGTGCTGGTGCCGTTGACGATGCCCATCAGCTTGCCGTCGCTGCCGATGCTCATCGACTCCAGCTCCCCGCCGCCCGGGATGGTGCTGATGTTGATCGGCGCGAGCGCGCCGCCCGCGCCGATGCCCATCACCCGCGCGCCCGACGAGGTGACCAGGTCGCCCGCCTTGTCGAAGGTGAACGCCCCGGCCCGGGTGTAGAGCTGCTCGTTGCCGGAGCGGACGACGAAGAAGCCGTCGCCGGAGATCATCACGTCGGTGGCGCGGCCGGTGGTCTGCGCGGAGCCCTGGCCGAGGTTCGTCGCGGTGGCCGCCAGCTGCACGCCGAGGCCGACCTGGATCGGGTTGGTGCCGCCCTGCGCGGCGTTCCCGCCGGAGGCGCCGGTGAGCATCTGGCTCAGCGTGTCCTGGAAGACGGTGGTGCTCGCCTTGAAGCCGGTGGTGTTGGCGTTGGCGATGTTGTTGCCGGTCACGTCGAGCATCGTCTGGTTGACGCGGAGGCCGCTGATGCCAGCGAAGAGGGAGCGCAGCACGGGGGGGTCCTTTCGGGAGGTGGTGCCGAGGGGGTGTGGTGCCGAGGGGGTGTGGTGCCGAGGGGGTGTGGTGCCGAGGGGGTGTGGTGCCGGGGTGGTGCGTCAGTCGGTGGTGTCGGTGGTGTCGGAGGGGGCGGGCGTCGGGGCGGGTGCGCTCGCGGGTGCAGCCGAGTCGCGGACCTGCTGGACCAGGCTCAGCGGGACCTCGGCGCCGTCGACGTCGAGCACCGGGCCGGTCGCGCCGAAGGTGACGCCGGTGACCGTGCCGGTGGCGGTCGTGCCGTCCTCGCGGCCGTAGGTGACCGTGCGGCCGACCATGCCGCTGGCGCCGAAGGCCAGCGAGGCGCCGAGCAGGAGCCCGGTCTGGTCGGCGACGTCCTGCATCTTCTCCAGCGCGGTGAACTGCGCGGTCTGGGAGAGGAACTGCGAGGAGTCGGTGGGGTTCATCGGGTCCTGGTACTTCATCTGCGCGACCATCAGCTGCAGGAACATGTCCTTGTCGGCGGTCGAGCCGGTGCTCGCCGCCGCCTGCGGGGCGAAGACGGACGTGGGGCCGACGCCCTCGGTCGGGGTGATGCTCATGGGTCTCCTCACAGGTCCAGGTCGACGCGCGAGGACGTCCACCCGGTCGGGTCGTGCGGCGCGGTCCGGGAGGTCCCGGACCGGTCGGTCGTGGTCGGCGGGGCGGTCGGTCCCGCGAGGCGGTCGGGTGCGTCCTGGGGCGCCTGGCGGTCGGGACGGTCCTCGCCGCCCGCAGCCCCGCCCGTCTGCTGGCTCGTCTGCTGGCCCGTCTGCTCGCCCGTCTGCTGCCCGGCACCGCCCGCGAGGTCACGCACGGTCACCCGGACGTCGGCGGGGCCGGAGGTCTGCAGCAGCCGGAGCAGCTCCTCGGAGCCCTCCCCCAGGGCCTGCAGCGCCTCGCGGCCCGCGGCGAGGTGCACCTGCAGGCCGCCGTCCCGCACGACCAGGTGCACGCGCACCTCGCCGAGCGAGCCGGGGTCGAGGCGCAGCGTCATCCGGTGCGTGCCCTCCCCCGACCGCGCCAGCTGCTGCACGGTGTCGGCGAGCTGCCGGCTGACCGGGGCGGGTGCCGACGCGGGGCCGGAGGCGGTGGCTGCCGGGCCTGCAGGAGCCGCGGCGACGGGCGCGGCGACCGCGGCCGCCTGTCCTGCGGTCGCGGGGGTCCCGGACGTCCCGCTCGTCCCGGTGGCAGCGGCGGCTGCCGGCGCCTCGGCCGGCTGTCCCGCGGCGGACGCGTCGCGCTCGCCGGTCGGGACCGGACCGCCTGCCCCGGCCGGTGCCGCCGTGCTCGTGCCGGCCGGCGGGTCGGCGAGGGCGGGCGGGTGGTCCGCGGCCGGCGCCGGCAGCGCCTCGCCGGGGTCGGTGCCGTCTGGCAGGCCGGCGGCGGGCGCCGGGACGACAGCGTCGCCAGCCACGGCGTCCGCGCTCGCCGCCGCGGGGGTGACCGCTCCCGCCGGCGCGGACGGCGTCACGACCGGCGTCACGACCGGTCGGACCAGGACGAGGGGTGGCAGGACGAGCGCCGCCTGGAGCGCGACGAGCGCGGCGTCGGTCCGCTCCTCGAGGTCCTCGGCCGGGGCCGGTACCTCGGTGGGGACCGGGACGGTCGCGCCGGTCCCCGCCTCCCCGCCGGCGACGAGCGCGGCGAGCAGGGCGGTGAACTCCGACCCCTCCCCCGCGCCGCCGTCGGTGCCGGGCTGGCCGGCGACGGCGGGGACCGCCGGGGCCGCGGCGCCCGCGCCCGGGAGCGGCACCGGCGTGGCGGTGGCCGGCAGCGCGGTCGTGGTGCTCATGGGGTGCCTCCCACCATGGCCAGGACGGACCTGACGTAGTTCTGGGTCTCCGGGTACGGCGGGATGCCGTCGTAGCGCAGCACCGCGCCCGGCCCGGCGTTGTACGCCGCGAGCGCGAGGTCGGTGCGCCCGAACCGGTCGAGCAGGTCGCGGACCAGCCGGGCCGCGCCGTCGACGGCCTGGGCCGGGTCGAAGCTGTCGGCGACCCCCAGCCCCCGGGCCGTCGCCGGCATCAGCTGCATCAGCCCCTGCGCGCCCACCGGGCTGACCGCGTCGGCGCGGTAGCCGGACTCCTGCCGGGCGATCGCCGAGAGCAGCCCCGCGTCCACGCCGTACGTCGTGGCGGCCCGGTTGAACAGGTCGGCGTACGGCACCGCGGAGACCTGGCCCGCGGCCCGCCCGGAGACGGCCGGGGCCGACTCCGGCAGCACGCGGCGGATCGCCGTGAGGTCGCCGCTGACCTCGGTGACCCGCACCGCGAGCCCCGGTCGCGGGGCCTCGATCATCTTGCCGTCGCCGGCGTAGATCGCGATGTGGCTGACCGGGGAGTTGAACGCGAGCAGGTCGCCGGGCTGCGCCTCGGCCAGCGACGCGACCGGACGGCCGGCCTGCGCCTGGTCGCGGGAGACGCGGGGCAGGTCGATGCCGAGGTCGCGGTAGACGAGCTGGACGAGGCCGGAGCAGTCGAGCCCCTTCGCGGGGTCGGTGCCGCCCCACACGTAGGGGACGCCGAGGTACTTCTCGGCCTGCGCGACGACGCGTGCCCCGGCCGGGGAGGCGCCGGGCGCGGACGCGGACGCGGCCGGGAGCGCGGTCGCGAGGGCGCCGTCCATCGCCGCACGGAAGGCACCGGCGGCGGAGGCGGACCCCGCCACGCGGGCGCCCCCGAGCTGGGTGAGCACGCCCTGGATCTCGGCGACGCGGCTGGTCACCGCGGCGACGCTCATCGTCCCTCCTCCGCACGGCGCGTGGCGACCGCGCGGCGCAGCCACTGCCGGCCGGCCGCGTCGTCGAGCTCCTTGGCCTCCTCGTGGAGGGCCTCGGCCCGGCGCACGTCGGCCCGCCCCTCGAGCAGTCCCTCGACGGCGGACAGCCGGGTGTGGTCGGAGCGCCAGTGCGCGTCCGCGGCGGCGCGCACGACCTCGGCGGAGTCGAGCCGCCCGCGGGCGCCGCCCACGGCCGCACCGAGCGACTGCAGGGCCGCGCGCCGGGCGACGTACGCCGCGGCGTCGGCGGTGCCGGGGTCCTCGACCCGCGACGCGAGCTCGACCTCGAGGGCGGAGAGGGCGAGGGCGTGCTCCTGCTGCTCCTGGAGGGCGCGCTGGAGCCCGAGCCGGCTGTCGCGCTCGCGCACCTCCCGGACGCGCGCGACGGCACGCAGGCCGCGGTCCCGCTCGCGGGCGCTCACGGCGCGACCAGGTCGTGCAGGGCGAGCCGGGTGTCCTCGAGCGGGGTGCTCTCGGACATCGACTGGCGCAGGAAGCCGTCGATGCGGCCCATCCGGGCGATCGCGGCGTCGGCGTCGGGGTCGCTGCCGCCGACGTACGCGCCGATCTCGACCAGCTCCTTGACGTCGCGGTGCGCGGCGAGCATGCGGCGCAGGCGCGTCGCATCGGCCTGGTGGTCGGCGCTGGTCACCGCGGAGGTGACGCGCGAGATCGACTCGAGCACGTCGATGCTCGGGAAGTGCCCGGAGGTGGCGAGCCGGCGCGAGAGCACGACGTGGCCGTCGAGGATCGACCGGGCGGTGTCGCCGACCGGGTCCTGCAGGTCGTCGCCCTCGACGAGGACGGTGTAGAGGCCGGTGATCGAGCCGGACGGCGAGGTGCCGGCGCGCTCGAGCAGGCGGGGCAGCAGCCCGAAGACGCTGGGCGGGTAGCCGCGGGTCGCCGGCGGCTCCCCCGCGGACAGGCCGATCTCGCGCTGGGCCATGGCGACGCGGGTGAGGCTGTCCATCATCAGCACGACGTGGCGGCCGGCGTCGCGGAACCACTCCGCGATCCGGGTCGCCACGAACGCCGCGCGCAGCCGCTCGACCGGCGGCGCGTCGGAGGTCGCCACCACGACGACCGAGCGGGCCAGGCCCTCGGGACCCAGGTCGTTGTCCAGGAACTCGCGGACCTCGCGGCCGCGCTCGCCGACGAGCGCGATCACGGAGACCTCGGCGTCGGTGCCGCGGGCGATCATCGAGAGCAGGCTGGACTTGCCGACGCCCGAGCCGGCCATGATGCCCAGCCGCTGGCCGCGCCCGCAGGGCACGAGCGCGTCGAGCGCGCGGACACCGAGACGCAGCTGCTGGTCGATCCGCGGGCGGGAGAGGGCGTCGGGGGCGTCCTGGTCCACGGTCACCTCGGGCAGGCCGCGCAGGTCCGGCCCGCCGTCGACCGGCCGGCCCAGCCCGTCGAGGACGCGGCCGGTGAGCTGCTCCCCGACCCGGATCCGCAGCGGGCCGCCGGTGTGCCGCACGACGGCGCCGACGCCGAAGCCGCGGGTGTCGCCGAGCGGCAGGCAGGTCAGGCCCTCGGTGCTGCTCGCGCCGACCTCGGCCAGCAGGGGCTGCGGTCCGAGCACCTCGACCAGGTCCCCGACCGCGGCGCGGAGGCCGGTCACCCGCAGGTGCAGGCCGAGCATCTCGTCGACGCGGCCCAGCACCTCCGGACGCGTGGCGGCGAGCGCGCGGTCGCGCAGGCCCTCCAAGGTGTCGAGGGCGTCCAGGGCGGGCGCAGTCACGACAGCACCTCGCGGACCCGCTCGAGGCGCCGGCTGACGCGCAGGTCGATGACGCTGCCGTCGACCTCGACCATCGCGTCGTCGGGCTCGAGCCGGTCGTCCTCGACGACGCGGACACCCGCCGCGGCCAGCTCGGCGGTCGCCGCGGCGTCCAGCAGGCCGGGGTGGAGCCGCGCGACGACGGGACGGTCGTCCGGGCGCTCGGCCAGCACGCGTCGTACGACGTCGTCGGCCCGGTCCGGCGCGGAGTGGAGCTCGTGGCCGACGAGCGCCTCGGTCAGCTCGCGGGCGAGGGCGACGGCCTGGGCTTGGACGTGCCGCTCGACGTCGCCGGCGCGGGCGGAGAGCTCCGCCGCGGCCCGCCGGAGGCCGGCGAGAGCCTGCTGGTGCTCGGCCTCGCGGCGCTGGTCCTCGGCGGCCCGGTCGGCCTCGCGGCGCAGTGCCGCCTCCCGGGCGACCTCCGCGGCCTCGCGGCGTCCCTCGGCCCAGCCGACGGCGTACCCCTGGGACTGCGCGGCGCGCCGGGCGGTCTCGGCGAGCCCGCTCAGGGTCTCCTCGGTGACCCGGTCGCCGAGCACCGAGCCGGCGCCGAAGCGGGTCCAGGCGCCGGTGCGCAGCTCGGGGGTGCTGGCGACCCGGACGGCCGAGGCCTCCGCGCCGCGCAGCACCGGGGCGTCACTCGACGAACTCATCGTCGCCCCCTCGCCGCACCATGATCTGGCCCTGCTCCTCCAGGTCGCGGATCGTGCGGATGATGGCCTGCTGGGCCTCCTCGACCTGCGCGAGGCGGACCGCGCCGAGCAGCTCGACGTCCTCGACGAGCGTCGCGGACGCACGCTCGGACATGTTGCTCGTGATCTTGTCCCGCACCGCCGTCGCGACGCCCTTGAGCGCCAGGGCCAGCTGGGACCCGTCCACCTGCCGCAGCACCTGCTGCACCGACCGGTCGTCGAGGGTGACGATGTCTTCGAACATGAACATCCGGCTGCGCACCTCGTCGGCCAGCTCGGCGTCGAGCGCCTCGAGGCCCTCGACGATCTGCCGCTCGGTGGCTCGGTCGGAGCGGTTGATGATGTTGACCAGCGGGTCCACGCCACCGACGCGGGAGACCGTGGTCGGCTGCAGCATCGAGGAGAGCTTGCGCTCCAGCGTCGACTCCACGGCCTGGACGATCTCCGGCGACGTGCGGTCCATGACCGCGATCCGGTGGGCGACCTCGGCCTGCTTGTCCGGCTCGAGGCTGGCCAGCAGCATCGAGGCCTTGTCGGCCGTCAGGTGGGCCAGCACCAGCGCGATCACCTGCGGGTGCTCGTCGATGATGAACGAGCGCAGCTGGGCCGGGTCGGCCGCGTGGAGGAACTGGAAGGGCATCTGCACGGCCGCGGCGTTGAGCCGCTCCATGATCTCCGCCGCGCGCTCGGCGCCGAGCGAGTCCTCGAGCAGCTTCTGCGCGTAGCCGAGACCGCCCTGGGCGATGTGGGCGCGCGCGGTCATCAGGTCGCGGAACTCCTCCATCACCGCCTCGCCCTCGGCGCTGCTGATCGAGTCCAGGCGCGCGATCTCGACGGAGATCGCCTCGACCTCCGGCTCGCTGAGCTGCGCGAGGACCTGGGAGGCCTTCTCCTTGCCGACCTGGATCAGCAGCACCGCGGCCTTGCGGGCACCGAGCCCGCTCATCGTCGCGGTCATCAGGGACGCTCCGTGAGCCAGCCGCGCAGCAGCGCGGCGACGTCGTCGGGCTGGCGCTCGATGAGGTCGGTGAGCTCGTCGCGGAGGTCGTCGGCGCGGCTGGCCTCGGACTCCTCCAGCGCGAGGAGGGCCGGCGACGGCTCGAGCGCGGCCTGGGCCTGGCGCCGCTCGCGCAGCTGCTCGACGATGTACGTCGTCTCCTCCTCGCGGCGGCGCGCGCGGCGCCGGCTGCGGAAGGCGAGGAAGACCAGTGCACCGATGACGAGCAGGCCGATGACGGCGTTGCGGATCAGCCGGTTGCGGCTGGCCGCGGCCTCGGCGGCCTTCTCCTCCGCCAGCGCGGCGGCGGCGGCCTCCTCGGCGCTGCGGTCGAAGGGCAGGGACGCGACCGCGAGGCTGTCGCCACGCTGGCGGCTGATGCCGGCGGTGCCCATGACGAGCTCGCGGATGTCGGTCTCGTTGGCCTGCTGCGCCGACATCGAGTCCACGACGACACCGATGCTCAGCTTCTCGATCGCCCCGGGGGTGGACTCGCGGCGCTCGCTGCGGGAGCCCACCGCGTTGTCGCGGGTGGTCTCGGACTTGCGGTAGCTGCCGCTGCCGTCGGCGGCACCGCCCGCAGCGGGGTCCATCTGCCCGTCGGGCCCGACGACCCCGGTCACCCCGCCGGCGGCCGCGCCGTCGTACGTCTCGTCGGTCTCGCTCGAGGACAGCGGCAGCGCCTCGGCCTCCGCGTCGTACTCGACGGTCTCGCTGACCGCCTTGTCGAAGTCGAGCTCCGCGCTGACCTGGACGGTGGAGTTGCCGGGCCCGACCACGCGGTCGAGCATCGACTGGAGGCGGGCGCGGTACTCCTCCTGGACGTCGGCGACCATCTGGGCGCGCGCCGTGCCGTCCGTGCCCGCGGCACCGCCGGGGGTGGAGAGCACCTTGCCGGTGGCGTCGGCGACGGTGACCTGCTCGGGCTCGAGGCCGTCGATGCTCGAGGCGACCAGGTTGACGACCGCCTGCACCTGGCCCGGGTCCAGCGTCGAGCCGGAGCGGGTGTCGACGAGGACCGACGCGGTCGTCGGCACCTGCTCCTCCTCGAAGACCTCCTTCTCGGGGATCGCGAGGTGGACGACGGCGGTCTCGACGCCGTCGATGGACTCGATGGTCGCGGACAGCTCGCCCTCCATCGCCCGCTTGTAGTCCGTGCGCTCCTTGAAGTCCGAGGTGGTCAGGCCCTGGTCGTCGAGCAGCGAGTAGCCGCCGTCGGAGCCGCTGGGCAGGCCCTCGCCGGACATGTCGATGCGGGTGGCGCGGACGAGGTCGCGGGGCACCATGACGGTGGTCCCGTCGCCGGCCAGCTCGTACGGCGTGCCCTGCGCCTCGAGCTGCTCGACCACGGCGCTGGCGTCGGTCGTGGAGAGGTCGTGGTACAGCGGCGCCATGCTGGGCCGGGCCGCCCACTGGAAGACCATGAACCCACCGAGCAGCACCGCGACCGTGCCGATCACGGCCACGACCTTCTGCCCGGTGGTGAAGGCGGCGAAGCCCTGCTGGGCGCGCTGGAGGAACCGGGTGACGTTCTGCTTCATCACACCTGCATCCGCATGATCTCGGTGAAGGCCTCGACCGCCTTGTTCCGCACGGCGACGGTGACCTGCGTGGTCACGGCGGCCTCGGAGGCGGCGATCGTGTAGTCGTGGATGTTCTGCAGGTCGCCGGTGGCGGCCCGCACCGCGAGGTCGTCGGCGGTGCGCTGCACGCCGTCGAGCCGGTCGAGACCGTCGACGAGGAAGCTGGAGAACGACGGCCCGTCGGCCGCCTCGGGGCCCTGCGGCCCGCGGGCACCGGCGACCGAGGTGGTCGGGTCGGTGGAGCGGACCTGGGCGAGGTCGAGCGGCACGAAGCCCTCGATGCCGGCGACGCTCATCAGCGGGCCCCGATCTGCAGCGCGCTGGAGTAGGCGTCCTGGGCGTACTTCGTCGTCTGGACCGACGCCTGGTATCCGCGCTGGGCGATGATCAGCTGCGACATCTGGCTGGCGAGGTCCGTGGCGGGGGCCCGGACGTAGCCGTCCTCGTCCGCGAGCGGGTTGCCCGGGTCGTGCTCGAGCACGCCCTCGGGGTCGCCCAGCACGATGCCGCGCACGTCGACGCCGCCCGCGGGGTCGGCGCCGGCGACGACCATCTGCGCCTGGAAGGCGTCCTGGTCGGTCGGGACGACGGTGTTGACGTTGGCGATGTTGTGCGCCAGCGCGTCCAACCAGGTCTGGTGCATGCCGAGGCTGGAGCCGGCGATGTGCAGCGTGTCGTAGGCGCCCATCAGGAGGCACCCGCCGCGGTCTTGACCAGGTCGAAGCGGTCGCTCATCGCGCGCGTCATCACCTGGTACTGGTACTGGGTCTGCATGGCGGCCATCGCCTCGTGCCGCAGGTCGACGTTGTTGCCGTCGGCGCCGACCGGGGTCGCGGTCGCGGTGACGCCGAGGTCGATCCCCCGCTCCAGCGAGCGCGCGTCGCCGGACAGGACCGAGGACCGCAGGGCGGTCTCGAAGTCGACGGTGCTGGCCCGGAACCCGGGGGTGTCGACGTTCGCGATGTTGTCCGCGATCACGTCACGCCGCAGCGAGAGTCCGTCCAGGGTGGTGCCGAGCACGGTCGAGACCGCGTCGTGGCCGACGGGCGAAATGGGCACGGCCGTCCTTCCTCAGGTGTGCCATGTGCCAATCCGTCGGCATGGGGGGACGAGCGATCCGTGCTCGCCATCCTCATCGACCGCCGTCGTCCGCACCTGAGGAGAAACCGCGGACCTCGCGCTCACTCGTCCGCCGCGGCGGGAGCTTCATCGGCTGGCCGCTGGAACTGTCGCTCGGCCGCTGAAGCTTCATCGTCCCGGCGCCAGGTTCATCGGCTGGCCGCTGAAACGTCCCGGCCCCGGTCGTCCACAGGCGCTCCGCCGGAGCCGTCGCGCGAGCAGGTCAGGTCAGGACGACGGAGAGCCGGCCGCTGCCGTAGCCGGGCACGTCGACCGCGAGGTCCTCGCGGCGCCCGAGGGTGAGGGTGCGGCCGTGCACGTCGCCGGGGAGCGGCAGGCCCGCCGGGTGCAGCGCGTGCAGCTTGAGGTGCGGGGCGTCCGGCACGTTGAACATCGACGCCGCCACGTTGAGCACCTCGTGGAGGTTCTCCGCGAGGGTCTCGTCCAGGCCGCCGGCCTCGAGCGAGGCCTCGGTGGTGGGGAGCGGGAGCAGGGCGATCGCGGCCGCGGCGTACGCCGACAGCGGCAGGTCGCAGACGATCACGGCGCGGACGACGAGCCGGGCGTCGACGTACACCCCGACGCTGGCCGGGCGCTTGCGGCTGACCACCAGGGGCGGGGCGGTGCGCAGCTCGACCTCGCGACCCAGCAGCCCGCTGAGCAGGTCGCGCACCTCCTTGGGCCCGGGCAGGTGGGTCTCGACCGCCCCGACGGTCACGACGCGACCAGCCCGACGCCGGTGAGCGCCTCGTCGAAGGCCTCGGGGGTGAACGGCTTGGCGATGAGGAACGCCGCGCCGGCCTGCTCGGCCCGCGCGCGCATCTCGTCGGAGCCCTCGGAGGTCACGAAGCCGAACGGCACGGCGTTGCCGGCGCCGCGCAGCGTGAGCAGCGCGTCGATGCCGTTCATCTCGGGCATGTTCCAGTCCGAGAGCACCAGGTCGGGCGCCTCGGTCTGCACCAGCTCGACGGCCTGCCGGCCGTTCTCCGCCTCGACGATGTCGTGGCCGCCGTGGCCGGCCTGGCGCAGGGTGCGGATCACGATCTGGCGCATCACGCGGCTGTCGTCGGCGACGAGGATCTTCATGGGTTCGGCTCCCAGCAGTGGTGGTCGAGCGGTGGTGATCGTGCGGGTGGTCGAGCGGGTGGGTCAGGACGAGTGAGCGGTGAGGACCCGGACGCGGACGGGTGCGCCGCACCAGTCGAGGTGCAGGACGCTGGCCTCGGTCATCTCCGACGGCAGCTCCACCGCGCCTCGCGAGACGACCGGGAGCGAGAGCGAGCTGGGTCCGGGCATGAGGCTCTTGACGTTGCCGCCGACGACGTTGACCAGCTCGCCGACCGCGTCGGTGCACGACGCCGCGTCGGGCTCCTCGTCCTCGCCGAAGCCGAGCATCCCGCGGGTGACGCCGAGGACCGCCGCCTCGGCCAGGTCGACGCTGACCATGCCGCGCCACTCCCCCGTGACGGTCACGGTCGCCGACCACAGCGCCACGTCGTCGGCGGGCGGTCCCGCGGGAAGCAGCAGCTCGGGGGACCCCACGAAGGAGGCCCACATGTCGGTGACGAGGGCCTCGAGGTCGAGGGCGGACGGAGCGAGGGTGCTCATGCGGGGACCTCCTGGTCCAGCAGACCGAGGAGGCCGAGCTTCTCGACGATGGCCTCCGCGGTGAACGGCTTGATGACGTACTCGTGGGCGCCGGCGGCCAGGGCGCGCACGATCTGGCCGTGCTCGCTCTCGGTCGTGACCATCATCAGCGTGACGTCGCGCCAGCGCTGCTCGGCTCGGACCCGCTGGACGAACGTGTAGCCGTCCATGACCGGCATGTTCCAGTCGATGAGGCACAGGTCGGGGACCAGGCCGCCCTCGAGCAGGTCGAGCGCCTCCTGGCCGTCCCCGGCCTCCGCCGTCGTCCAGCCGAGACCGGTGACGATCCGGCGCAGGATCGACCGCATCGCACGGGAGTCGTCGATGATCAGCGCTTGCATGCGGTGCTCCAGGTGCTCGGCGGGGGCAGGTCAGGCAGTCAGGTCAGGCGGTCAGGTCGATGTAGACGGCGCGCGGCTCGGTCGGGCCGGACGTCCGGCCGACGCTCTCGATCACGGCGCGCTGGCGCAGCGTCGCTGCCATCCGGCAGCGGAGGGTGTCGATCACCGACTGCTGGCGGACGACGAGCTCCTCGGCGCGCTGGCGGAGGTCGGGCGGGAGCGGGCCGTACTTCTCCGGCACCTCCCACGGGTCGGCCTCGGCGACGCGGTCGCCCACGCCCAGCGAGCGCTCCACCCGGACGAGGTCGAGCTCCAACCGGTCGAGCGCGACCTCCCACGCCTCCCGGTCGACGTCGCGGCTGAGGGGCATGCCCCCGCGGTCGACCGGCCCCGCGGTCATCCGGCCGCGGCCACGGCCGGCGCGGGGTGCGCCGACTGCATGGCCGCCTCGCGCCAGGTCGCGGCGAGGTCGGTGGCAAGGACCAGGCACTCCTCGGTGACGGCGGTGTCGCGGCTGGTGTTCGCCGAGATCAGCCGGCGGTGCAGGTAGTCGTAGATCGCGGCCAGGCCCGCCGCGCCGTCCCAGACGTCGAGGCGCAGGCTGGTACGCAGCTCGAGAACGATGTCCTGGGCGTGCAGCAGCTGGGTGCTCGCCTCGTCGTGCACCCCGCGGCGCTGGGCCTCGAGACCGCGGGTCACGTCGAGGACCAGGCGGTCGAGCAGCATGACGAGGAGCCGGGCGGGGTCCGCGGTGGACACGGAGGCGCCGAGGTAGGTGTCGCGTGCGTTGGGCATGGGGTGCCTTCCTTCGGGACCGGGGTCAGCTGCTCGAGGACGAGCCGAGGGCGGAGATCTGGCTGGAGAGCCACGAGGACTGGCTGCTCATCGTGCTGAGGGCGGTCTCGAGCGCGGTGAACTGGCGGGTGAGCGCGGTGCGCCGCAGCTCCAGCCGCCGGTCCCACGCCTCGACGCTGTCGGTGAGCCGCTCGATGCCGGCCTTGCGCCCGGTGATCGCGGCGGTCAGGAGACCGGTGTCCTTGTTGCTGGCCGCGTCGGCCGTCTTCTCCACGCGGCTGGCGAACCCGCTGCTGATCGACGCGGCCGTGCCGGCCGGGTCGGCGGTGTAGGCCTTCTTGAAGTCGGCCTCGTTGAACGTGAACGCGCCGTTGCGGTCGATCTGGATCCCGAGCTTCGCGAGCGACTCGTCGCCGCTGCCGAAGACCGTCCCCCGCAGCTGGGACTGGACCGACCGGACGGTGGAGTCGCCGGCGAGCATCCCCCTGCCGGTGCCGGCCGTGCCCGTGCCGTACGTCGTCAGGCCGGTCATCTCGGTGAGCACGGAGTTGAGGCCGTCGACGAGGTCCTTGACCAGCTTGGTGGCACCGGCCTCGTCGCGGGAGACCGTGACCTCGCTGGTGGTGCCCGCCGAGCCGGCAGCGACGGTCACCGTCACGCCAGGCAGCAGGTCGGTGAACGTGTTGGTCGCCGACGTGGTCGTGATCCCGGCGCCGAGGCTGAGCTCGGCGTCCTGCCCGGCGCGCGCGGTCGCGCCCCCGAGCAGGGCGGAGCCGGCGGCGCCGGTGAGCGCGAAGTCCGACGCCTTGCCGGTGGTGGTCGACTCGACCAGCAGCCGGTAGCCGCCGGTGGTGCTGACCAGGCTCGCCCGGACACCGGTCTCGTTCGCCGGGTCGTTGAGCGCGTCGGCGAGCCCCTGGAGGGTCCCGTCCTTGGTGTCGATCGTCTTCGTGGTGCCGTCGAGCCGGTCGAGCCGGACCTGCGTGCCGCCGGCGACGACGACGTCCGCGCGGGCTGCCGTGGACGCGAAGCCGAGCTGGTGGCTCAGCGCCGTCCTCTCGACCTTGATGCTCAGCGACCCGGGCGAGGCGCTGGCCCCGGCGGTCACGGCGACCTTGGGGTCGGTCGACGTCGCGGAGCGGCCGCCCCACTTGGCGGGGTCGGCGGCGGCCTCGGCCTTGGTGACGAGCGAGGCGATCTTCGAGTTGAGGGTCTGCAGCGCGTTGAGCTGCAGCTGCTCGCCGGACAAGCGGGTCTGCACCCGCTGCTGCGGCACCTTCTCCAGCTGCATGAGCTGGTCGACCAGGCTGGCGGAGTCGAACCCGCCCAGCCCGCTGACGCTGGCCATCTGCCTGTCCTCCGTGGATCGTGGCGCCTGGGGTGGTGCGCGCCCCGGCGGGGCGGTGGGTGACCACCCCGCCGGGGTGCGAGCTGAAGGACCCCGGTCACGGCGGCGGTGCCGCCGTGACCAGGGACGGGATCAGCGGAGCAGCGAGAGCACGCCCTGCGGAGCCTGGTTGGCCTGGGCGAGCATCGCGGTGCCGGCCTGCGACAGGATCTGCGAGCGGGTGAAGCTCATCATCTCGCTGGCCATGTCGGTGTCGCGGATCCGGCTCTCGGAGGCCGAGAGGTTCTCCTGCGTCACGTTGAGGTTGTTGATGGTGTGCTCGAACCGGTTCTGCAGCGCACCCAGGTTCGCGCGGGCGGAGGACACCGACTTGATGGCGGCGTCCAGCTTGTCCGTCGAGGCCTTGGCGTTGGTCGCGTTGTTGAGGACCAGGGCGCCGACACCGAGGTCGGTCGAGCCGAAGCCGGCGTTCGCACCCGGCGCGGCGTTCGTCGTGGCCGCGTTCAGGCCTCCACCGACGGTGATGGCGCCGGCCAGGCCGTCCTTCGAGGAGACGACGAGGCCGCCCTTGTCGTCCACCGACGCGGTGTAGTTGGTCTTGAACGCCGCGTCGTTGTTCAGCTCGGTCGCGATGGCGTTGGCGTCCGTCGACGCGGTGAGGGCAGCGGTGGTCGTGACCACGCCGCCGTGCGTGAAGGTGGCCGCCGCGGCGGTCGCCTCCGCGGCGCCGTTGCCCCAGCTGGACTTCGCGCCGCCGGTGCCGGTGGAGGTGATGCTGACCGCGATGGAATCGGTGGCACCGGTGCCGTAGCCGACCTGGAAGTTCTTGTTGGTGTAGTTGCCGTCCAGGAGCGAGACGTTGTTGAACGTCGTGGACGTCGCGATCCGGTCCAGCTCCTTGGCCAGGGCGTCGTTCTCCGACTGGATGGCGGCGCGGGAGTTGGTGTCGTTGCTGTCGTTCGACGCCTGGACCGACAGGTCGCGCATGCGCTGCAGGATCGAGTGCGTCTCGGTGAGCGCGCCCTCAGCGGTCTGCACGACGCTGATGCCGTCCTGGGTGTTGCGGACGGCGACCTTCAGGCCACCGATCTGCGAGCGCAGGCCCTCGGAGATGGCGAGGCCGGCGGCGTCGTCGGCGGCGCGGTTGATGCGGAAGCCGGAGGACAGCTTCTCGAGGGACTTCGACATCTGGCCCTGCGTGACCGAGAGGTTTCGGTACGAGTTCATGGCGTCGATGTTCTGGTTGATGCGGAGACTCATGGTGGTTCCTTCCTGGGTGAGTCGACCTGCTGGAGCCCGTCCGTGGGCTCCGTCGGACGATTGATCGGCACCCGGCGGTGCCGGATGAGCGATTCGGTGAAAGAAGTTCGGCGGGGCTCCCCACGGAGTGCGAGCCCCGGCCGGACCGACGCTCCGATCGGCACGGCCGCGGGCGACCTGAGCGGAACCGGACGGCCGGAGACGCTTCATCAAGGGATGTCGACGAACGGTCGCTCCCCTCGTGGAGCTCACCCGGGGAGGCGGCGACGTCCCTGCATCCCTTGGTGGACCGCCGCGGCACGAACGACGACGCCGCGACCGGCACGAGGGCCGGCCGCGGCGTGCGGCGAGGAGCAGCGAGCGGTCAGGCGGTGGTGTCGAAGACCGGCAGGGTGGCGCGCACGGAGCGCGCGGCGGCGTGCCGCTCGGCGACGGCGGCGACGTACGCGTCGCGGCGGCGGGCGACGCAGCCGTTCGGCTTCGCGTGCGGCTGCAGCCGGTCGGGGTCGAGGGCCGCGTTGAGGGCGTCGCGCAGGAGCACGAGGGCCTCGGCGCGGATCTGGGAGATGCGCGACTCCGTGACCCCGAGCTCGGCGGCGAGCTCGGCCATCGGCCGCTCGTCGATGAAGTAGCCGGTGACCACCGCGCGCAGCCGCTCGGGCAGCTCGACGATCGCCTCCTGGAGGTACTGGAGCCGCTCGGCGACGAGGAGCGCGGCCTCGGGGCCCGGCTCGGTCGAGCTGAGGGAGTCCGCCACGGACCCGTCGGAACCGTCCGGCCCCGCGTTGAGCGACAGCACGCTCGCCCGGGCGACGTCGTCGTCGGAGCGCTGGACCTCGGCCACCTCGAGCCCGAGCGCCTCGGCCACGGCGGCGTTGTCGGGCAGCCGGCCCATCGTCGCGGCCAGCCGCGTCCGCGCCTCCTCGATCTCGCGGCTGCGGCGCCGCACCGAGCGCGACGCCCAGTCGACCGAGCGCAGCTCGTCGAGGATCGCGCCGCGGATGCGCGAGGTGGCGTAGCTGCCGAACGGCACGCCGCGGGCGGGGTCGTAGGACCGCGCCGCCTGGACCAGCGCGGCCAGGCCGGCGGAGCGCAGGTCGTCGCCGTTCACGTGCGACGGGACGCGCGACAGGGTCTCGCGGACGACGTGGGCCACCAGCGGCACGTGGTCGACGGCACGCTGGTCCGCCTCGGCGGTCGTGAGCGCGGGGGTGTGCGCGTCGACGGGGCCGAGGGGCTCGTGGACAAGGGTGGGGGGCGTGATCGGGGGGGTCACGTGGAGGATTCCGTCATACCCAGGGCTCGCCCGCTGGCACTTCCGTCCGTGTCCCCCCGAAATGACCGAGACGGGGGGTGCGTACCACCCGGTACTAGTCCGAACGGGCTATGCGGTGTCGACCGAGAGTCGTGCGGAAGCGGCAATCTCTTTGCCGAACCGCTCAGGACCCCCACCCCCGCGCCGATGGGTCGGCCGTCAGCGGGAAGCCGCCTCCGGCCACGGTCGGCGCGCGGCCCGAGCGAACCAGTGGGGCCCGGCCGGTCAGCCGCGTCGGGCGTGAGGGGCCATGGAGAACCTGTCCGCCACCTTGTGGCACGAGCGCGAGCTGCTGGAGACCCTGCAGTACCACCTCGAGGTGGAGCAGCTGGTCCTCGCCAGCGGCCGCACGACCTGGCTGATGCGCGCCGCGAAGGACGTCGAGAGCGTGCTCGAGCAGCTGCGGACCGCCGAGGTGCTGCGCTCCGCGGAGGCCGACGGCGTCGGCGAGCGTCTCGGCCTCGACCCCGCGCCGACGCTGCAGCAGCTGGTCGACGCGAGCCCCGAGCCGTGGCGCACCATCCTCGCCGAGCACCGCGACGCGCTGACGTCGATGACGCGCGAGATCACCGCGCTCGCCGACAGCAACCGCGACCTGCTCAGCGCCGGCCACCGCTCCGCCCGCGAGACGCTCCTCGCGATCGGCGGCACGACGCTGAGCTACGGCGCCGACGGCAGTGCCGTCACCCAGGTCGACGCCCCCGCCCTCGTGGACAGGACCTTCTGAGATGGCCGGCACCTTCGCCTCGTTCAACACCGGCCTCAGCGCGCTGCGCTACCAGCGCATCGCGATGGACGTGGCCGCCAACAACATCGCCAACGTCACCACCGACGGCTACGTACGCCGCCGCGCGGACGCCGTCTCGACCGGCGCCGCCGTGCAGGCCGCGCTGTGGTCGCGGTCCGACGACACCGCCGGCGGGGTGGCCCTGGGGAGCCTCGACCGGATGGTCGACCCCTTCCTGGACCTGCGCGCGCGCCGCGAGCACGGCAAGCAGGCCTTCCTCGACACCCGGGTGGCCGTGCTGGACCGGGTCGAGAGCGGCATCGGCGAGCCGGGCGACAGCGGCGTGGCCGCGGCGCTCGACGACTTCGCCGCCGCCTGGGCGGACCTCGGCAACCACCCAGAGCGGGAGGCGTCGCGGAGCGCGGTGCTCTCCGCGGGTGCGACGCTCGCCGACGCCGTGCGCGTCCAGGCCGCGAACGTCACCACCGAGATCGAGGACCAGGTCCACCACGCGACCGACCTCGGCGCGGAGATCGACGCGACGGCCGCGAGCCTGGCCGAGGTCAACCGCAGCCTCGCCGCCGCCCAGCTCGACGGCACCGACAGCAACGACCTGCTCGACCGGCGCGACGAGCTCGCGGACCGGCTCTCCACGCTGACCGGCGGCGAGGCGAAGGTCCGCCCCGACGGCGGGATGGACGTGACGGTCAACGGGACCGCCCTCGTCACCGGGTCCACCTCGAGCACCGTCACCGTCAGCGGCGGCAGCGGCGGGGCACCGCTGGTCCTCGGGATCGACGACGGGACCACCACGACGACGGTCCCGACCTCCGCCTGGGGCGGCCGGCTCGGCGCCGTCGCCGAGCTGGTCACCACGACGCTCCCCCAGCACCTCGCCGGGCTGGACGGCGTCGCGGTCACGCTGGCCACGGCGGTCAACACCGCCCACCGGACCGGCTACGGCCTGGACGGCGTCTCGGGTCGTGACTACTTCGCCTACGACCCCGACGGTGCGGCCGGCAGCCTGCGGGTCGCGATCACCTCCCCCGACCAGCTCGGTGTCGCCAAGGTCGCCGGCACCTTCGACGGCTCCAACGCCACGGCCGTCGGCGCGCAGGTGGAGGGCGCCGCGTCGTCGTACCAGCGCCTGGTCAACGGCTTCGGCAGCAGCGTCCAGTCGGCCACCCGCCTGGCGAGCACCCAGCGCCTGGTCACCGCCCAGGTGGAGGGCTCGCGCGAGCAGCTGACCGGCGTCAACCTCGACGAGGAGACGCTCAACCTGGTCGCCGCCCAGCGTGCCTACGAGGCGGCCGCGCGGGTCATCTCGACCGTCGACGCCGTGATCGACACCCTCATCAACCGCACGGGAGTCACCCGATGACGACCTTCCGGGTCACCCAGACCATGCTCGCGAACAGCTCGCTGCGCTCGATGCAGGCCGGGCTCGGCCGGCTGGCCGCCGTCCAGGAGCAGCTCACCACCGGTCGCGTGCTCAACCGGCCCTCGGACTCCCCCACCGACACCACCAGCGCGATGCGCATCCGCTCCTCGCTGGCGCAGGCCGAGCAGCACGCCCGCAACGCCGACGACGCCGAGGGCCGCCTCGGGCTCATCGACACCACCCTGGGCAGCATGACGAGCCAGGTGCGGCGCGCCCGCGAGCTGGTCCAGCAGGGCGTGAACGGCGCGAGCGGTCCCGCCGCCCGCCAGGCGCTGGCCACCGAGATCGACCAGCTGCGGGAGAGCCTGCTCGCCGAGGCGAACACCAGCTACCTGCAGCGGCCGGTCTTCGGCGGCATCACCACCGGGACCGGGGCGTACGACGCGTCCGGGACCTGGGTGGGCACCGCCGGCGCGATCTCCCGGCAGGTCGGCTCCGACGTCACCGTCCGGGTCGACGTGGCCGGCCCGGACGTCTTCGGGGCGGGCGACGACTCGCTCTTCGCGACCCTCGAGGCGGCCTCGACCGCCGTCATCGGTGGCGACCAGGCCGAGATGGACGCCGCCCTGACCAAGCTCGCCGGCCACCTCGACAAGATGGGCGCCACCCAGGCGGTCGTCGGCTCGCGCCAGGCCCAGGTCGAGCGCGCGGTCGTCGCCACCGGCGACGCCAAGCTGGCCCTGATCACGCGCCTCTCCGACGTCGAGAACGTCGACCTGCCCCGGGCACTCGTCGACCTCAAGCTCCAGGAGGTCGCCTACCAGGCGGCCCTGGGCGCGACGGCGCGCGTGACCCAGCCCAGCCTGCTCGACTTCCTCCGCTGAGCCCGTGGGAGGCTGCTGACATGTCCGACATCCCGGTGATCGAGCTGGTGCACCCCCTGCCGGGCTTCCCCGACGAGCGGCGCTTCACCCTCGTCGAGCTCGACGAGGACGGCGTGCTGTGCGCGCTGCGCTCGCTCGAGGACCCCGAGCTGCGCTTCCTCGTGGCGCCCCCCGGCCCGTTCTTCCCCGACTACGCACCCGTCGTGGACGACGCCACGGTCGCCGACCTGGAGATCTCCGCGGTCGAGGACGTCGTCGTCCTCCTCGTGCTCACCCCCGGCGGCTCGCTGCAGGAGACCACCGCGAACCTGCGCGCCCCGCTCGTGCTCAACACGAGCACCCGCCGCGCCTGCCAGGTGATCCTCGAGGACACCGCCCTGTCCGTCACCACGCCGCTCGTCGCGTAGCCTGCTGCCGTGCTGGTTCTGAGCCGTCGGGTCGGCGAGAGCGTCGTCATCGGCGACTCCGTGACCGTCACCGTCCTCGACGTCCGTGGCGACGTCGTCCGGATCGGGATCGACGCGCCCCGCTCGGTGTCGGTCAACCGCGCCGAGCTGCTCGCCGAGCTCGAGTCGAGCAACCGGGCCGCGGCCTCCCCGGCCGAGGCGACCGTCTCGGCCCTCGCCGAGCAGCTGCGCCAGCGCCGCTGACCCTCTCCCGCGCAGGCAGGCCGCTCAGGCCACGCCGCTGCGGGTCGCCGGCTTCGGACGGTAGATCGAGGAGCGGCCCGCGGGGACGCGCTCCCAGGAGTCGTCGACGCCCGTGGTCATCTCGGCCGCGCCGAGGAACAGGTAGCCGTCGGGCGCCAGCACCCGGCTGACCCGGCGCAGGATGTCGCGCTTGGTCGCCAGGTCGAAGTAGATGAGCACGTTGCGCAGCATGACCACGTCGAAGCCACCCATCGGCGGGAACGGCCGGACCAGGTTGAGGGTCCGGAAGCTCACCCGCGCGGCGACCTGCGGGTCCACCCGCCACCCGACGCCGGCGCGCTGGAAGTAGCGCACCAGCGTGGTCGCCGGGAGGCCGCGGTTGACCTCGAGCTGGGAGTACTCCCCCGTCCGCGCGCGCTGCACCATCTCCTCCGACAGGTCGGTGGCGACGATCTCGACGCGGTGCTGGGCGACCGCGGGGGTGTCCTGGACGACCATCGAGACGCTGTACGGCTCCTGCCCGCTCGAGCAGGCGGCGCACCAGACCCGGATGGGCCGGCCGGCGCGGCGCGCGGCCAGCTCGGGCAGCACCACCTGCTTGAGGGCGGTGAAGGGCTCGGAGTCGCGGAACCACGACGTCTCGTTGGTGGTGAGCGCCTCGACCACGGCCCGGACCGCCGCCGGCGTACGCCGCCGCTCGAGGTCGCCGACGTAGGCGTCGACGTCCGCGTGACCGCCGGCGCGGGCCAGCGGGAGCAGCCGCGACTCCACGAGGTACTCCTTGCCGGCGGCGAGCACGATCGCGCTCTCGGACCGGACCAGGTCGGCGACGAAGCCGAACGTGCGGGGACTGATGCTCATCGGGTGGCTCCTGCAGCGGGGACGGCGGTGCGCTGCGGGGCGAGCCTGCGCACCACCTCGGGGGCGATGTCGGTGAGGGGCAGCACGAGCTCGGCGAGGCCGGCGCCGGCGACGGCGCCGGGCATCCCCCACACGACCGAGGTGGCCTGGTCCTGGGCGAGCACGCTGCCGCCGGCGTCGACGAGGGCGCGTGCGCCGCGGCAGCCGTCCTGGCCCATGCCGGTGAGGACGACCCCGAGGGCCGCGCCCCCGACCACCTCCACCGCGGAGCGGAGGAGGACGTCGACGGCGGGGCGGCAGTAGTTCTCGGGCGGCTCCTGGGAGAGCCGGACCGCCAGCCGGCCGGGACGACCGGTCACGTGCAGGTGGTGGTCACCCGGTGCGATGGTCACGGTGCCGGGGAGCAGCGGCTGGCCGTGCTCGGCCTCCACGACCCGCGCGGCCACGTTGCGGTCCAGCCGCGCGGCGAGCTGGCGGGTGAACAGCGGCGGCATGTGCTGGACGACCACGACGGGCACCGGGAGGAGCGGCAGCGCGGCGAGCAACGTCCCGAGCGCCTCCGGTCCCCCGGTCGAGCTGCCGACGAGGACGACGCGGTGGCCACCCGCCGGGGCGGGCCGGGCCGGGCGCAGTGCCACCGGCCGCACCTCGCTGGCCGGCGCCGGCCGAGGGCCGGCGGCGTCGGGGCGGGCGGAGCGGTGGTGCGGGACCAGGGACTTGATCCGCGGGATGAGCGCGTCGCGGACCTGCTCCATCGACCGGCCGACGCTGCCGACGTTCGCCGGCTTGGCGACGTAGTCGGAGGCGCCCGCGGCCAGCGCGTCGAGGGTCGCGACGGCGCCGCGCTCGGTGAGGGTGCTGAACATGATGACCGGCACCTTGTTGCCGGTGGCGCGGATGCGGCGCACCGCCTCGATGCCGTCCACCTCCGGCATCTCGATGTCCATGGTGACCAGGTCCGGGCGGAGCGCCTCGACCTTCTCGACGCCGGCCCGTCCGTTGACGGCGGTGCCGACCACCTCGATCTCCGGGTCGGCGGCCAGCAGGCCGCTCACCAGCCGTCGGATCACCACCGAGTCGTCGACGACCAGCACCTTGATCACGTCGCACCCGCCCCTTCGCCCGGCCCGGCCGTCGCGGGTCCCCTCCTCCATCGGCCGACGGGCGCCGGACCTGAGGTCGCTAGCCCGTGGCGCGCCGGACGTCCTGCCAGGCGGCGAGCAGCACCTCGGCGTCCGCCTCGTCGAGCAGGTCGACGGCGGTGAGCGCCTGAACCGTGCCGGACACCGCGTTCCAGAGGCCGTACGCCGCGTCGCGGGCGGTCAGGCCGCCGCGCTGGAAGGCGACCGCGGCGGCGAGCTGGGCGTCGGCCGCGACCCGCAGCCGCTCGGTGACCGCCAGCACCCAGGTGGCGCGGTGCATGGCCGGCGCCCACAGCCCCGTCCGGGGCCGGAGCCGGTCGACCATGTCGCGCCAGGCGCGCCGCGCGGCGTCGTCGCTCGCGGCGATCGCGCCGAGGACGTCGTCGACCACCGGCAGCCCGACCGGGACCGTGTGGTCGCGGACGCCGACGCCCGAGCGGAGCAGCGCCGTCACCATCCCCCGCCGCTGCTCCGGCGCCAGCGACTCCTCGAGGTAGCACGCGAGCGCGGCGTCGGCGAGCACGTCGGCGGCTCCGGACGCCGAGGGGTCCTGCACCGCGAGGTCGCCGCTGCGCACCCACGTCCGCTCGAGCGCGTCGTGGCGCAGGAACCGCTCGAGCGCGGCCGCGTCACCGAGCAGCGACGTCTCCAGGCTGCGCAGCGCGACTCCGGCACGGGCGAGCTCGTCGGCCGTGCGCGTGCGTCCGGCCGGGACCGACGCGGCCCCCGCCCACCGGGCTCGCGCCAGGTCGCCGGGATGCCGCGCGGCGAGGGCGGCGAGGTCGGCGTCCGTGCACGCGAGCGCCGTGCGCAGGACCGCTGCGGCGCGTGCCCCGCCCGGCAGCCGGACCAGGTCGAAGCCGAGCGCCGACATGCCCACCAGGGTGTACGGCACCTCTCACCCCTCCTCGTCACGCCGACGGTCTCGAGCGACCCGGTACCCGCACCCGCGGGCCTCGGACGGCCGCCCCTTCCAGGAACGCACCGGGCCGGCCGGACCCCATGGTCCGGCCGGCCCGGTCGTCGTGCCCCCGCCCCGGTCCGGAGCGGGGCCTGCCGCTGCTCAGGCCTTGAAGTAGGCCACCGACCCGCGCAGCTCGGCGGCCATCCGCGAGAGCTCGTCGACGGCGATGCGCGACTGGCTCATCGCCTCGGTGGTCGACACGGCGGCCTGGCTCACTCCGGCGATGTTGGAGGCGATCTCGTTGCCACCCGTCGCAGCCTCAGCCACGTTGCGCGACATCTCGTTCGTCGTCGCCGTCTGCTCCTCCACCGCCGAGGCGATCGTCAGCTGGTAGTCATTGATCGAGGTGATGATCGAAGCGATCTCACCGATCGCCTCCACCGCACCACCGGTATCACCCTGGATCGCCTCCACCCGACGAGCGATGTCCTCGGTCGCCCGCGCCGTCTCCTGCGCCAGCTCCTTCACCTCGTTGGCCACCACCGCGAAACCCTTGCCCGCCTCACCAGCACGAGCCGCCTCGATCGTCGCGTTCAACGCCAACAAGTTCGTCTGCTCCGCGATCGAGGTGATCACCTTCACCACGTTCCCGATCTCCTGGCTCGACGTCCCCAGCTTCGCCACCGTCTCGTTCGTCAGCTCCACCGACGCCACCGCCTGCGAAGCCACCCGAGCCGCCTCGTTCGCCGACTGCGCGATCTCCCGGATCGAAGCACCCATCTGCTCAGCACCAGCCGCCACCGTCGACACGTTCCGCGACACCTCCTCCGCAGCACCCGAGACCACACCCGCCTGCACCGACGTCTCCTCCGCACCCGCAGCGATCTGCTGCGAGGAGGCGGAGAGCTGCTCCGACGCCGCGGCCACCGCGTCCGCCGAGCCGCTGATGGAGGCCATCAGCTCCCGCAGCCGGGCCGTGGCGGCGTCCATCCCGGTCGCCATCTGGCCGAGCTCGTCACGGCTGGCGACGTCGGCGCGCCGGGTCAGGTCGCCCTCGGCGAGCGCGTCGATGACCGCCTTGACGCGGCCGGTGTTGCGCGCGACGGCACGAGCGACGGCCCAGCCGAGCGCGAGCGCCAGCGCGAGACCGACCAGCAGGACGAGGATCATCGTGGTCCGCGTCGAGGAGTAGGAGTCCTCGATGGCCGCGACCGCCTCCGCGCCGGTGGTCCGCTCGTGCTCGAGCAGCGTCTCGACCGCGTCGCCCATCTCGGAGGTCAGCGGGCTGACCCGCTGCTCGTTCATGGCCGACCACGCCCGGGTGCGACCGGCGAGCGCGAGCGCCGCCATGTCGGTGGTCTGGATCTCCATGTACTCCTCCGCGACCACCTCGAGGTCGTCGAAGACCGGCTGCACCTCGGCGTCGATGCCGGTGACGTCGTAGGCGTCGGCGGCCTCGAGGAACGTCCGGTACGCCGCGTCGAGCTCCTCCAGCGCGGCCTGCTTGTCGGCGCGGGAGGTCTTGATGACCGTGTCGCGTGCCCGCAGCCGCATGTCGCCGACGGCGATCTGCATGTCCGCGGCGGTGTCGACGCCCAACAGGTTCTTGGAGTACAGCAGGCGGGCGTCGTCCGTCGTCGCCCCGAGCGAGCGGATCCCGTTGACCCCCACCACCGTGGCCACCAGGGCGGCGACCGCGACGGCGGTGAGGATCTTGGTGCGGATCGAGAGGTCGGCGAACCGCTGCACCGGCGAGCGGCGGGCGGGGGTCGTGCTGGTCATGTGGTTGCTCCTGTGGCAGGGGGTGGATCGTCGTCAGGCCGGCCCGGGGCGGCCGGGGCGCGCGTCAGCGGACGGTGAAGCGTCCGACCTCGGTGCGGAGGGTGCCGGCGAGCTGGGCGATCTCGCTCACCGCGGCATGGGCCTGCGTGACCGCCTGCGTCGTCGTCTCCGCACCAGCCGCCACACCCGCGATGTTCGAGGCGATCTCGTTGCCACCCGTCGCAGCCTCAGCCACGTTGCGCGACATCTCGTTCGTCGTCGCCGTCTGCTCCTCCACCGCCGAGGCGATCGTCAGCTGGTAGTCATTGATCGAGGTGATGATCGAAGCGATCTCACCGATCGCCTCCACCGCACCACCGGTATCACCCTGGATCGCCTCCACCCGACGAGCGATGTCCTCGGTCGCCCGCGCCGTCTCCTGCGCCAGCTCCTTCACCTCGTTGGCCACCACCGCGAAACCCTTGCCCGCCTCACCAGCACGAGCCGCCTCGATCGTCGCGTTCAACGCCAACAAGTTCGTCTGCTCCGCGATCGAGGTGATCACCTTCACCACGTTCCCGATCTCCTGGCTCGACGTCCCCAGCTTCGCCACCGTCTCGTTCGTCAGCTCCACCGACGCCACCGCCTGCGAAGCCACCCGAGCCGCCTCGTTCGCCGACTGCGCGATCTCCCGGATCGAAGCACCCATCTGCTCAGCACCAGCCGCCACCGTCGACACGTTCCGCGACACCTCCTCCGCAGCACCCGAGACCACACCCGCCTGCACCGACGTCTCCTCCGCACCCGCAGCGATCTGCTGCGAACCCGCCGACAGCTCCTCGGAGGCGGCCGCGACCGCGTCGGCGGACTCGCCGACCGAGGCCATCAGCGTGCGCAGGTTGTCCATGCCGACGTCGAGGCTCTGGCCCATCCGGCCGACCTCGTCGCGGGACTCGACCCCGCTCGAGACGGTGAGGTCACCCGCGGCGAGGGCGTCGGAGACCCGGCGGACGCGTGCGACGTTCGTGCTGATCCCCCGGGCGACCGCCAGGCCGACGACCAGGACCACGACGACGGCGAGGCCGAGGAGGACCAGAGCGAGGGTGCGCGCGCTCTCGTAGGCCGCCTGCGCGTCCTGGGCGCTCCGGGCCGCCGCGGCGTCCTCGGACTCGATGATCGCCCCGAGCGCGGAGCTGACGCCCTCCGCCACCGGCGCCGCGTCGCTGTTGTTGACGCGCAGCCAGCGGGTCAGGTCCTGCGCCGCCGCGATCGGGCCGAGCTTCTCGTCGACGACGGTGAGGTACTCCGCCAGGCCCGAGCGGATCTGCTCGACCCGCTCGCGGTCGGCGCTGCTGACCCCGGTGGCGAGGTACTCGTCCAGCTGCGCGTCGAAGGTGCCCTGCAGCTCGGCGTACTCGTCGAGCGTCGCCTGGCGCTCGCGGCCCTGGCCGACGAGGAGGATGTCGCGGACGCTGAGCGAGATGCTCTTGCGGGTCACGCTGATCTCGCCGAGGACCTTCACCGCGGCGAGGTTGTCCTGGTAGATGCGCTGGCTGGTGGCCGCGCTCCCGGAGAGGGCGTTGAGCCCGAAGAGGCCGACGACGAGCGCGGCGGCGACGCCCACGAGGGCGGGGGTGAGGACCTTCGTCCGGATCGAGAGGTCGGCGAACCGCTGTGCCGGCGAGCGGCGGGCGGCGGGTGCGGGCGTGCTGGAGGGCGTGCTGGTCATGGGGGTGCTCCTGGGGAGTCGGTCGGGTTCGGGGGGAGGGAGAGGTCAGGAGACGCGGAAGCGCGAGACCTCGTGGTGGAGCGCGCCGGCGAGCTGGGCGATCTCGCTCACCGCGGCATGGGCCTGCGTGACCGCCTGCGTCGTCGTCTCCGCACCAGCCGCCACACCCGCGATGTTCGAGGCGATCTCGTTGCCACCCGTCGCAGCCTCAGCCACGTTGCGCGACATCTCGTTCGTCGTCGCCGTCTGCTCCTCCACCGCCGAGGCGATCGTCAGCTGGTAGTCATTGATCGAGGTGATGATCGAAGCGATCTCACCGATCGCCTCCACCGCACCACCGGTATCACCCTGGATCGCCTCCACCCGACGAGCGATGTCCTCGGTCGCCCGCGCCGTCTCCTGCGCCAGCTCCTTCACCTCGTTGGCCACCACCGCGAAACCCTTGCCCGCCTCACCAGCACGAGCCGCCTCGATCGTCGCGTTCAACGCCAACAAGTTCGTCTGCTCCGCGATCGAGGTGATCACCTTCACCACGTTCCCGATCTCCTGGCTCGACGTCCCCAGCTTCGCCACCGTCTCGTTCGTCAGCTCCACCGACGCCACCGCCTGCGAAGCCACCCGAGCCGCCTCGTTCGCCGACTGCGCGATCTCCCGGATCGAAGCACCCATCTGCTCAGCACCAGCCGCCACCGTCGACACGTTCCGCGACACCTCCTCCGCAGCACCCGAGACCACACCCGCCTGCACCGACGTCTCCTCCGCACCCGCAGCGATCTGCTGCGAACCCGCCGACAGCTCCTCTGCCGCACCGGCGACGGCCTCGGCCGACTCCGACACCGACGTCACGATCTGGGCGACCGATCCGACCGAGGCGTTGAGCGCACGCTCGAGGTCGCCGAGCTCGGCGGTCGAGGTCTCCTCGACCCGCCGGGTCAGGTCGCCCCCGGCGAGGGCCTGGAGCACGTCGATCCCGCGGCGCAGCGGCCGGGTGATCGAGCGGGCGATGACGAGCGCCAGCCCAGCGAGGGCGAGCATGCCGAGCACCGCGACGACGAGGATGTTGCGCATCATGTCGCTGCGCGCGCCGTCGACCTCGTCGGTCTTGGCCTCCGCCGAGCCGGTGAGGTCCTCGACCGCCCCGCCGACGATGTCGTCGACCTTGTCGTTGGCCTCCTGGATCTCCCCGACCCGAGCCTGCATCGCGCGCTGGTCCTTCACCGCACCCGCCACGAAGGCGGCGATGTCGCGGCCGTAGCCGTCGAGCGCCGCACCGAAGGCGGCCACCTCGTCCGGGCTGACCTCGATGTTGTCCGACGGCAGGGACGCCACCAGCTCCTCCATCGTGGCCACGTCCTCCTCGACGTCGGTCACGACGGTGCGGGGGTCCTCGGCGGTGAGCGACTTCAGCGCGTCGTACTTCAGCTCGCTGGAGCGCGTGTCGATCGCGTGCATGCCCGAGCGGGTGTCCTCCAGCGCGGCCAGCTCCTGGCTGAGCCGGTCGACCTGCTGCAGGCCGTGGACCGCCACGCCGGTGATGACGACGGAGGTGGTGACGCCGATGCCGGCGATCGCGGCGAGGCGCCGCCCCACCGACCAGGTGATGAGGGTCTTCATGATGGCTCCGGGGTCCGGGTCAGGCCGCGACGGCGCGGTCGACGTCGAGGGCGAGCAGCAGCTGGTCCTCGAGCTTGTAGGCGCCGAGGATGAGGTCGCGGGCCACGCCCGCGAGGGTGTCCGGCGGCGGCTCGAACTGGTCGGCCTCCACGTCGACGACCGAGCCGATGCTGTCGACCAGCAGGGCCACGGGCTCGCCGGAGACCCGGATGACGACGAGCATCGGCTCCTGGTCGCTGGAGTACGCCGCCAGGCCGAGCTGCTCGCGCAGGTCGACCGCCGAGAGCACCTGGCCGCGCAGGTTGATCAGCCCGGCCACGCTGGTCGGTGCCAGCGGGATCCGCGTCCGCGGCTGCCCGCGCAGCACTTCCTGCACGGCGTCCACGTCGACGCCGTACACGCGGTCGTCGAGGGTGAAGGTCACCAGTCGGGTGCTCACAGCGCCTCCGCGAGCTCGGGCGCCGCCTCGAGGGGCGCGTGGTCGTAGAAGCCGGGGTCGGCGGCGAGGATCGCGGCGCGCACGTCGAGCAGCTCCACGATCCGGTCGCGCACCAGGGCCGACCCGAGGAGGCCGTGGTCGTCGATGTCGCTGCGGACCTGGGCGTCCTCGTCGACGATGTCGATGATCTCCTCCACGACGATCGCCACGCTGCGCTCGCCGGCGGAGTACACGACGACCGTCAGCTCGTCGTTCTCCTGGCCCCCGAAGGCCCCGAGGTGCCGGTCGAGCCGGAGCAGCGGGAGGATCGCGCCGCGGTACTGCACGACCTCGCGGCTGCCCACCTGCTCCACCGTGGAGGCCGGGATGCTCTCGAGCCGGGTCACCGAGGAGAGCGGGATCGCGACCCGGCGCTCGCCCCCGATGCCCACGACGAGCATCCGGAGGTGGTCGCTCGCGGCGACGGCCTCGACGGCCGTGGCCTGCCCGGTCGCGCGCTCCAGCGCCTCGGCGGACAGCACCCGCCGGGCCAGCGCCTGCACGTCGAGGATGAGCGCGACGCGGCCGTCGCCGAGGATCGTGGCGCCGGAGTACGTCCCGAGCTCCTTGATCCGCGAGGTGAGCGGCTTGACGACGATCTCCTCGGTGCTGAGCACCCGGTCGATGACCAGGCCGAACCGCTTGCCCTCGGCCTGCAGGACCGCGATCAGCACGTGGCCGTCGGAGCGGTCGGACTCGACACCGAGCACGTCGGCGAGCCGCACGAGCGGCAGCAGCGCGCCCCGCAGGCGGTAGACGCTGGCGCCGTTGACGTCCTCGACCTCGCTGGCGGCCCGGTCCGCGTCGAGCGCGACCAGCTCCAGCAGGCTGACCTGCGGGATGGCGTACCGGTCGCCGGCGCACTCGACGGTGAGGGCGGGGACGATCGCGAGGGTCAGCGGGATGCGGAGCCGGCAGGTGGTGCCGCGGCCGAGCGCGGACTCCACCTCGATGGTGCCGCCCATGGCCTCGATGTTGGTCTTCACCACGTCCATGCCGACGCCGCGGCCGGAGACGTTGGTGACCGCCGCGGCGGTCGAGAAGCCCGGCGTGAAGATCAGCTGCAGCACGTCGGCGTGGGTCATCGCCTCGAGCTGCGCGGGTGTGCGCAGGCCCCGCTCGACGGCCTTGGCCGACACCCGGGCCGGGTCGATGCCGGCACCGTCGTCGCACACCTCGACGACGACCTGGCCGCCCTCGTGGTAGGCCCGCAGGGTCAGCACGCCCTGCGCCGGCTTGCCCGCGGCGAGGCGGTCGGCGGCGCTCTCGAGGCCGTGGTCGACGGCGTTGCGGACCAGGTGGGTCAGCGGGTCCTTGACCGACTCCAGCAGCGACCGGTCCAGCTCGGTCTCGCGACCCTCCATGACCAGCTCGACGGACTTGTCGAGCGCGGAGCCCAGGTCGCGGACGACGCGGGGCAGCTTCGACCACAGGTGGTCGATCGGCTGCATGCGCGTCTTCATCACGCCCTCCTGCAGCTCGCTGGCGATCAGGTTCAGCCGCTGCGCGGCACCGGCCAGCTCCTGGTCGGCGCTCTGGGCGCCCGCCTGCCGCACGATCTGGTTCCGGGTCAGCACCAGCTCCCCGACGAGCCGCATGAGCGTGTCGAGGAGGTCGACGTCGACGCGGATCGAGGCGTCCGCCACGTTCCGGCGCGCCGGCTCGGCAGCCGTCGCGTCGGCGGTGTCCTCGGCCGCCTGCCGGACGACCGGCAGCGGCTCGGGGGCCGGCTCGGGCTCGCGGGCCGGCTCGGGCTCGGGCCCGGTCTGCGGCTCGGCGAGGAGCTCGGCCACGAGCGGCTCCAGCTCGAGCACGGGGGCCGGCTCGGCGACCGCGTCCATGGGAGCCTGGCCGCCGTCGAGCACCGCGGAGATCCGCGCGACGACCGGCTCGACGTCGACCTCGCCCTCGCCGCCGGTGGCCTCGATGGAGGTCAGCAGCTCGCGGACGACGTCGACCATCGCCAGCAGCGTGTCGGTCGTCGTGGGCGTCATCGACATCTTGCCGTCGCGCAGCCTCGCGAGCAGGTTCTCCCCGACGTGGGTGACCGCCTCGAGCCGCCCGAACGCCAGGAACCCGCTGGTCCCCTTGATCGTGTGGATCGTGCGGAAGATGCTCGCCAAGAGGTCCCGGGAGCCGGGCTCCCGCTCGAGGGCGACCAGGTCGCGGTCCAGCTGGTCCAGGTTCTCGTGGCTCTCCACGAGGAACTCCTGGACGATCTCGTCCATCTCGTCCATGTGTGTCCTGCTGCCTTCCATCCATGTTCGGCAGCCCCCTCATCGGTCGGCACGGCGCCGACCTGAGCCGATCCGCCGGTGGGAGGGGATCTCGTCCTCGAGGACAGCGGTCCGGCACCTGAGGCGGACGCGCCACGGCGGCGGCCGCGGCAGCGTGGGGACCATGACGATCCTCCTGTCGGACCCGCGGGTCCGAGCCGTGCCGGTGGTCGAGTCCGGTGAGCCCCTGGTCCGCCTCGGCGCGGACCTCTCCCCCGTCGGCGCGCGGGTCCGCCGCGGCCTCGCGGAGCGGCTCGTGCGCGCCGACGCGGCACTGCCCGACGGCCTCCGGCTGCGGGTGCTCGAGGGGCACCGCAGCGCGGTCGACCAGCAGGCGATCATCACGGCGTACGCCGCGCAGCTGCGGGTCCTGCACCCGGAGGCGGCGGACGACCCGGCCGCGCTGGAGCGCCTCACCAGCCGGTTCGTCTCGCCCCTCGACGTGGCGCCGCACGTGGCCGGCGCCGCCGTCGACCTGACCCTCGTCGACGTCCGCACCGACCCCGCCGGCGTGGAGCTCGACCTCGGCACGCCGGTCGACGCGACCCCCGAGCAGAGCGGCGGCCGCTGCTTCACCGCCGCCACCGACATCCCGGCGGCCGCCCGCGGCCGCAGGCGCCTGCTCGCCGAGGTGCTCGGGGCCGAGGGCCTGGTCAACTACCCCACCGAGTGGTGGCACTGGAGCCACGGCGACCGGTACTGGGCGCTGGTGACCGGGGCCGCCCACGCGCTGCACGGCCCGGTCACCGAGGCGGTGGCGGCGTGAGCACGGCGTGCTCCCCCGCGCCGACGGCAGTGCCCGGGCCGGCACAGGTGCCCGTGCTCCAGGTCGACCTGGCGGCCGTCGCGGCCAACACCCGGCTGCTGGCCGACCGCGCGCAGGGCGGGCTGATGGCGGTCGTCAAGGCCGACGGCTTCGGCCACGGTGCGGTCGACGTCGCCCGCACCGCCCTGGCGCACGGCGCGACCTGGCTCGGCACCACCGGGCTCGGCGAGGCGTGGCCGCTGCGGGCGGCCGGGCTGCGCGCGCCCCTGCTGAGCTGGCTCAACCCCGTGGACGCCGACTGGGCCGCCGCGGCCGCCCACGACGTCGACGTGGCCGTCCCCGGCGCCGAGCACCTCGCCGCGGTCGCCGCCGCACCGGGCCGGTCGCGGGTCCACCTGCACGTCGACACCGGCATGGCCCGCGACGGTGCGGCGCCCGCCTCCTGGTCGGCGCTGTGCGCCGCGGCGCGCCGTGCCGAGCGGCGCGGCCAGGTCGAGGTCGTGGGGGTGATGGGCCACCTCGGCTGCGCCGAGGACCCCACCGACCCGTGCAACGGGCTCGCCCGGACCCGGTTCGCCTGGGCGCTGGAGACCGCCCGTGCCGCGGGGCTGCGGCCGGTCCACCGCCACCTCGCCGCCACCGCCGCGACCCTCACCGACCCCCGGACCCACCACACGATGAGCCGGGTCGGTGCCGGGCTCGTGGGCATCGACCCCTCGGGCACGACGCCGCTGCGCGGGGCCCTCACGCTGACGGCCCCCGTCGTCTCCGTGCGTCGGGTGCCGGCCGGGACGCCGGTCGGGTACGGCCACGCGCACCGCACCCAGCGCGCCACCCACCTCGGCCTGCTCGCGGTCGGGTACGCCGACCGGCTTCCCCGCGCCGCCTCGGGCCGCGCCGAGGCGCTCGTCGCCGGCCGCCGGCGCCCGCTGGTCGGCCGCGTCTCCATGGACCAGGTCGTCGTCGACCTAGGCGACCGCCCGGTCGACCTCGGCGAGCCGGTCACCCTGCTCGGTCCCGGCGACGCGGGCGAGCCGACCGCCCAGGAGTGGGCCGCCTGGGCCGGGACCATCCCGCACGAGGTCGTCACCGGCCTCGGCGCCGCCGCCCGTCTCCAGCGCCGCACCGCCGGCGCCACCCACCTCAGGAGCCTCCCGTGACCACCCTCACCAGCCCCCGGTCCACCCACGTCCCGACCCGCGTCCCGACCCGCGTGGCGGTCATCGGCGGCGGCCGCAGCTGCGAGCACGACGTGTCGCTGGCCTCGGCCGCGTCCGTCGCCGACGCGCTCGACCCGGCGGCGTACGACGTCGTGCGGCTCACCATCGCCCGGGACGGGTCCTGGCTCGACGAGCACGGCACCCCGCTCGACCTGGCCGGCGCCGTCGGGGTGCTGGCCGGCTGCGACGTGGTCTTCCCCGTCGTCCACGGCCCGCACGGCGAGGACGGCGAGCTCGCGGCGCTGTGCGAGCTCGCCGGCAGGCCCTACGTCGGCTCCGGCGTGGGCGCCGGCGCCGTCGCCATGGACAAGTGGGTGACCAAGCTGGTCGCGGGCGCGGTGGGCATCGCCACCGCCGCCGGACGGCTGGTCACCGCCGACACCGCCGCGACGCTCGCGTGGACCGGGCCGGTCGTGGTCAAGCCGGTGGCCGCCGGCTCCAGCCACGGCGTGACCCTGGTCCGGACGCCCGACCGGCTCGCGCCCGCGCTCGACGCGGCGCTGGCCCTCGACGGACGCGTGCTCGTCGAGGAGGTCGTCGACGGCCGCGAGGTCGACGTCGCGGTGCTGCGGCGGCCGGACGGGTCGCTGCTCGCCTCGCCCGCCCTGGAGATCGTGGTCGACGGGCTCTTCGACCACGACGCGAAGTACGGCGGCCACGCGGACCTCCTCGTGCCGGCGGACCTCGACGAGGTCGACGCCAAGGCGCTCGAGCAGGCCGCGGTGGCGACGTACGACGCGCTGGGCTGCGACGGCGTCGCCCGGGTCGACTTCTTCCTCACCGCCGACGGGCTGGTGCTCAACGAGGTCAACACCGTCCCGGGGATGACCGAGCACTCCCAGGTGCCGCGGATGTTCGCCGCCGCCGGCCTGCCGTACGCCGCCCTGCTCGACGAGCTCGTCCGCGGCGCGCTGGCGTGAGGGGGCGGGTCGACGGCATCGACCTGCTGCGCGGGGTGGCCGTCGGCCTCGTGCTGCTGCGGCACGCGGCCCCGGACCCCTTCCCGGGCGCGGGCGTGGTCGGCGTCGTGGTGTTCTTCGCCCTCTCGGGCCACCTGATCACCGGCCTGCTGGTCGACGAGGTGGCCCGCACGGGGCGGATCGACCTGCTCCGCTTCTACCGTCGTCGCGCGCGCCGGCTCGTCCCGCCGCTGCTGGTGCTGGTCGCCGGCGTCGTCGTGGTGACGCTCGCGCTGGACCCGATCGGCGACCGCGACCGGCTGGGCGACACCGTCCTGGTCGCGCTGACCTGGACCGCCGACCTCCCGCTGGGCGACCCGAGCGACGCGACGTTCCACCTGTGGACGCTGGCGCTGGAGGAGCAGTTCTACCTCGTGTGGCCGGCGCTCCTCCTGCTCGCCGTGCCCCGCGGCCGCACCCGCACGCTGCTGGTCGTCGCGACCGTCGGCTGCCTGCTCGCCTGCGCGGCGACCGTGGTGTGGCTGCGCAGCGACCCCGACCTCGCCTACGCGCTGCCGACCTCCTGGGCGGTGTGCTTCGTGGTGGGTGCGGCGTCCCGGATCGGTGCCGACCGGCTGCGGGTGCCGCGACCGGTCGTGCTGGCGGCCCTCGGCGCGCTGGCGGTCCTGGCCGTGGTTCCATTGCGCGGTCACGCGCTCACCTACCTGGCAGGAGGCCCGGCCATCGCGCTCCTCACGGCGGTCGTGCTGTCGTCCTGGCGCACCTGGACGACCGTGGGCTCCCCGCTCCTGCGTCCGCTGGTGTGGCTCGGGACGGTGTCGTACGCCGCGTACCTGTGGAACTACCCGCTGACGGTCTGGCTCCGCCCGCACACCGACCTCGCCGGCCCGCTGGCGGCCGTGCTGACCCTGGTGTGCGCCGCGCTGAGCTGGCGTTTCGTCGAGGCGCCCCTCCAGCGCCGCCGCGCGGCCGCGCCCGACCGGGCCCCGGTGGCCGCGTGAGCGAGGCGCCGACCTGGCAGCGGTGGGTGCCCGATGCCTCCGCCGGCGTCGCCACCCTTGCCCTGGGGATCATCGAGGTCCGGGGCAACCTCTTCCTCGACGACGGCGGCGCGGCGTACCTCATCGTGCTCGCCGTCGCCGTGGCGGTCGGGCTCTCGCGGGCGCTGCCGGCCGGGTCGCTCGCCGCGGCGTGGTTCGCCGGGGCCGTGCAGGTCACCAGCGGGACCGGCGCGATGCTCGTCGAGGTGCTGCTGGCGGTCGCCGCCTTCGGGTGCGCCCGCTGGGGCCGCCCGCTCACGGTGTGGCTCAGCGGCCTGTCGATGCCGCTCGGCGCGCTCATCGCGGTGCTCTGGCTCGACAGCGACCTCGTCTACCGCGCGCTGGACCTGGTCGGCGTCCGCCTGCTCGCCCAGACGGCGTACCGCGGCGGGGACTGGCGGGTCCCGGCCAGCCTGCTGATCCTGGCGCTGCTCGCCACCCCGTGGCTGGCCGGCCTCGCCCTGCGGTTCCTCGACCGGGCCCGCAGCTCCCGGGTCTCCCAGGTCGCCGCCGAGGCCGAGCGCGACCAGGCCGAGGAGATCGCGCGGCTGCGCGAGGGACAGGCGCAGCTCGCGCGCGACGTGCACGACGTGGTGGGGCACTCCCTCGCGGTGATCCTCGCCCAAGCCGAGTCGGCGCAGTACCTCCCCGACACGGACCCCGAGGCGCACGCCGAGGCGCTGCGCCGCACCATGGCCAACATCGCGACCTCGGCCCGCACGTCCCTCCAGGACGTCCGCCAGGTGCTCAGCGCCTCCGCCGGCACCGCTCCCGCGGCCGGCCAGCACGGCGACCTCGACGCCCTGGTCGAGGGCGTCCGGGCCAGCGGCCACGAGGTGGTCTCCTCCGAGGTCGGCACGCCGCGGCCGTTGCCGCCCGAGCTCGAGGTGGTGGCCTTCCGGGTGCTGCAGGAGATGCTCACCAACGCGATCCGCCACGGCCACCGGGGCGAGCCGGTCCTGGTCGAGCGCCACTGGGAGGGCGAGCTGCGGCTGGAGGTGCGCAACGTGGTCGGCGCCCCGCCCGCCGCCGACGAGACCCGCCCGCTCGCGGCCGTCGACCCCGCGGAGCTCGAGGCACAGGCGACGGCCGGCCACGGGCTGGAGGGCATGCGCCGCCGCCTCGAGGCGGTCGGCGGCCGGCTCGACGTGCGCCGCCGCGAGGAGCCGGGCGGCGCGACCTTCACCGCGACGGCCTGGGTCCCGCTGCGGTCCGTGCCCCGGGGAGCCGGCCGGTGAGCGGCTCGACCCCCGGCGAGATCGAGGTCCTCCTCGTCGACGACCAGGACCTCTTCCGCGAGGGCGTGCGGGTCATCGTCGACGCCCAGGACGGCATGCGGGTCGTCGGCGCCGCCGGGGACGGCCTCGAGGCGCTGCGCCTGGTCGACGAGCTCGAGCCCGACGTGGTGCTGATGGACATCCGGATGCCCGAGATGGACGGCGTCGAGGCGACCCGCCAGCTGTTCACCCCCGACCGCGCCGCTCGCCGCAGCAAGCCGCTGCGGGTGGTGGTGCTGACGACGTTCAACCTCGACGACCGGGCGGCGACGGCGATCCGGTACGGCGCGAGCGGGTTCCTGCTCAAGGACACCACCCCGCTGATGCTGCGCGACGCGATCCGCACCGTGCACGCCGGCAACGCCGTCCTCGCGCCCTCGGACCTCTCGACGCTGCTCGACGGTCAGTTCCGCGCCCGGGCGGCCGTGCCCGCGGCGTACGCCGGGCTGACCGAGAAGGAGCGCGAGGTCTTCGCCGCCGTCGCCCGCGGGCTGTCCAACACCGAGATCGCCGCGCGGATCTACGCCAGCGAGTCCACGGTCAAGACCCACGTCGGCGCGATCCTGCGCAAGCTGGCGCTGCGCGACCGGGTGCAGATCGTCGTCTTCGCCCACGAGCACGGGCTCGTCGGGGGCTGATCCCGGCCCTGCTGCGGTCCTCGACCACCCGAATCGCGCAATTGAACGATCGCGGTGGCCTGTTCAGCGGATCCCGGTCTTCTCGCCACCCGGATCGCGCAATTGAACGATCGCGGTGGCCCGACGCCAGGCGGCAGGGAGCCGCCTAGAAGCCGACGCGTCGCGGCGCCGACTCGCGGCGCACGACCTCGCCCTTGGCCTGGGCGGAGGCCTTGAGCTCGGCCTGGAAGTCGACCATCCGCTGCTGCAGCGCGGGGTCGGTGGCGGCGAGGATGCGGACGGCGAGCAGGCCGGCGTTGCGGGCCCCACCCACCGCGACCGTGGCGACCGGGACGCCGGCCGGCATCTGGACGATCGAGAGCAGCGAGTCCATGCCGTCGAGGTAGCGCAGCGGCACGGGGACGCCGATGACCGGCAGCGGGGTGACCGCGGCCAGCATGCCGGGCAGGTGCGCCGCTCCCCCGGCCCCGGCGATGATCACCGAGAGCCCGCGGCCAGCGGCCTCCTTGCCGTAGGCGAGCATCTCCTCGGGCATCCGGTGCGCGGAGACGACGTCGGCCTCGTGGGCGACACCGAACTCCTCCAGCGCCTCCGCCGCGGCCTGCATCGTCGGCCAGTCGGAGTCCGACCCCATGACGATCCCGACGCGCACCTGCTCAGCCATGTCACTCACTCTCGTTGCCGAGGTCGCCACGGAACCAGGCGGCGGCGTGCCGCGCCCGCTCCAGGCAGTCCTCGAGGTCGTCGCCGTAGGCGTTGACGTGGCCGACCTTGCGGCCCGGTCGCAGCTCCTTGCCGTACAGGTGGACCCGCAGGTGCGGGTCGCGCGCCATCGCGTGCGGGTAGCCGTCCCAGAGCCGCCCGACCTCGGGGTCGGGGCCGCCGAGGATGTTGACCATCACCGTCCACCGCGCGCGGGGGGCCGGCGAGCCCAGCGGCAGGTCCATCACGGCGCGGAGGTGGTTCTCGAACTGCGAGGTGACCGCGCCGTCCTGGGTCCAGTGGCCGGTGTTGTGCGGCCGCATCGCGAGCTCGTTGACGAGGACGCGCCCGTCGGTCGTCTCGAACAGCTCGACCGCGAGCACCCCGGTGACGCCGAGCTCGCCGGCGATCCGGAGCGCGACCTGCTGGGCGTGGGTCGCGAGGTCGGGGTCGAGGTCGGGCGCCGGGGCGACCACCTCGTGGCAGATGCCGTCGCGCTGGGTGCTCGCCACGACCGGGTACGCCGCCGCCTGGCCGCTCGGCGAGCGGACCACCAGCGCGGAGAGCTCGCGCCGGAAGTCGACCCGCTCCTCGGCCAGGATCCGCACCCCGGTGGCCCGGGCGGCGGCGAACGCCTCGGCGCAGTCCTCGGCGGAGCCGACGAACCACACTCCCTTGCCGTCGTACCCGCCGCGGGTGGTCTTCAGGACGCAGGGAAGCCCGAACGCCTCGACGTCGGCGACGTCGGCGACGATCGCGTTCCGCGGGCACTCCACCCCGAGCGCGGCGAGGCGCTCGCGCATCACGCCCTTGTCCTGGGCGTGCACCAGCGCGTCCGGGCCCGGGCGGACCGCGACGCCGTCGGCCTCGAGGGCGTGCAGGTGCTCGGTCGGCACGTGCTCGTGGTCGAAGGTCACCACGCGGCAGCCGGCTGTCACCGCCCGCAGCGTCGGGAGGTCGCGGTGGTCGCCGACCAGGTGGTCGGGGATGACCTGGGCGGCGGAGACGCCCTCGGCCTCGGCGAGCAGCCGCAGCGGCAGGCCGAGCGCGATCGCCGGCTGCGCCATCATCCGGGCGAGCTGGCCACCGCCGATGACGGCCAGCGTGGGAGCGAGCTCAGGCACGTCGGAACCCTAGAGCAGACGACCCCACCGTCCGGCGGCCGGTCAGCGCCACGCCCTCGGCAGGGGGCCGGTCAGGCGGGCGGCCGGGTCTCGAACCGGAGGCCCTTGCCGCGGATCGTGGTGATCAGGTGCGGGCGCCGGCTGTCGTCGCCGAGCTTGCGGCGGACCCAGCCGAGGTGCACGTCGATGGTCTTCGAGGAGGTCCAGAACGTCGTGTGCCACACGTCGCGCATGAGCTCGTCGCGGGTCACGATGTCCCCGGCCCGCGAGATCAGGGCCTGCACGAGGTCGAACTCCTTGCGGGAGAACACGACCTCTTCCTGGCCGCGCCACGCACGGCGGCTGTCTGGGTCGACTCGGACGTCCTGCACCTCGAACACACGACAACCGTAGGCAGCCAGTCCGTGAACCGGGTAAAAACGCCCCGTATTGACAGTGACAACTTCCTGCCAGGTTTCTCACCCAGAAAGGTGAGACCCGTCTTAATGTCTCCGGACGGCCAACGGCTCCACGATGCCGAAGCCGCGGACCGGTCGGGCGGGCAGCCGGCGGGTCTCGAACTGGTCCGCGGGCAGCAGCTCGGCGGTCGTGGCGTCGACGATCACGCGGTTGCGCCGGGCCACCGCGGTCAGCCGGGCCGCCATGTTCACCGGCGGCCCGAAGACGTCCCCCAGCCGCATGACCACCGAGCCGGTGGCGAGGCCCACCCGGACGTCGGGCATCCGCTGGTCGCGGCCGATGACGTTGATGATCCCCTCGGCGGTGTCGTAGGCCCGGACGGGGTCGTCGTTCACGAACAGCACGGAGTCGCCGATGCTCTTGATGACCCGGCCGCGCTGGATCGCCACCACGTCCGCGCACCGGGACTCGAAGAGCTCGACCAGGTCGCCGATGCGCTCCTCGCTCAGCTGGTTGGACAGCGCGGTGAACGACACGATGTCGGCGAAGCCCACCGACAGGGTCGTGGTGTGCAGGTCCTCCTCGTCGGCGCCGAGCGCCTCGATCCGCGCGACCGCCGCGGCCAGGTGCCGCCGCCAGGCGTAGATCAGCAGCTCCTCGAACGGCCCGCCGAAGTGGTCGAGGAAGCGCCGGGCCGACCCGCCGCGAGTGCCGGTCGCCTCGTCGCCGTGCTCGAGCTCGTCGATCCGGTTGACCATCGCGGCCACCTCCCAGTCGGCGAGGCGCGCCATGTTCTGGCCGACGGCCCGGGTGATGTTCACCGCGAGGTCGAAGTCGAAGAGGCCGGCGCGGACGCCGTCGACGAGGGTGGAGAGCGCCCGCAGGTCCGCCTGGTTGTACGCCGCCTCCTCGCCGTGCTCGGGGAAGCCGAGCGCCCGCCACAGCCGGCGGGTCTCCTCCAGGCTCACCCCCGCGCCCGCCGCGACGTCCTCGGCGCTCAGGTCGAGGGCCTCGCCGAGGATCGTGCGGTGCAGCTCCTCGGGAGCCTGGCCCTCCCCGGGCGGCTGGTCGGGCTGGTCGGGCTGGTCGGGGTTCTGGGAGGTCAGCTCAGGCACCTTCGTCGCGTCGGTCGGTCCGGGGGTCGTGCAGGCCGTGCAGCAGGTCGTTGAGCCGGCGCTGGACGTCCTCGACGTGCGGGATGTCCGGCAGCCGCACCTGGCCGTGCGTGCTCGCGTCGCTGATGACCAGCGTGCCGCAGCCGAGCATCCGGTCGGTCAGGTGCAGCTCGGTCGCCACGTCGCTGATCCGCGACAGCGGGATGTCGTGGCCGCGGCGGGTCAGGACTCCGGTCCGGGTCACGAGCCGGCGGTCGGTGAAGGTGTACGACGCGGTCGACCAGACGAGGAACGGCCACACGACGTACCGCAGCAGCACGACCGCGGCGACGGCCCAGACGAACCAGGTGACGTACCGGTTGTCGGCCAGCAACTGCACCGACACCGCAGCAGCGAGCACCACGACCAGCACCAGCAGCGGCGCCAGGAGTGCCTTGGCGTGCGTGCGGGTGCTCACGACGACGGTCTCCCCGTCGCTCAGGAGCTTCTGCGAGATGGCCACCCGCGGATCATGTCACCGATCACACCCGGGGCGGTGCGGGAAGCAGTCAGTCCGCGGGACGCACGTGCACGACGTCGCCGGCGCCGACCGCGACCGGGCCGTCGGGGCCGGCCACGACGAGGTGCCCCGAGGGGTCGATCGCGGTCGCCATCCCCGTCAGCACCGACCCGTCGGGCAGGTCGACCCGCACCTGCCGGCCGACCGTCACGCAGGCGTCGGCGTACGAATCGGCCAGCCGCATGCCGGCCAGGTCGCCACCGGCCTGCCACGCGTCGTACGACTCGCGCAGGCTGGCGAGCACGTCGACCAGCAGCCGGGTCCGGTCGGGCGCCGACCCGCCCGCCGAGCCGTGGGAGGCCTCGATGGCCAGCGAGGTCGCCGTCGGGACCGGCAGCTCCTCGGGGGCGAGGCCGACGTTGATGCCGATGCCGACGACGGCGCAGGGCCCGCCCTCGGTCTCGATCCGCTCGACCAGGATGCCGGCGACCTTGCGGTCGCCGATGAGCACGTCGTTGGGCCACTTGACCCCGGCTGCGAAGCCGTCGGCCTTGAGCGCCTTGTCCACGGCGTAGCCGGCGAGCAGCGGGAGCCACGGCCAGCTCCGGGTCGGCGCAGTCGGGCGCAGCAGGACCGAGAAGGTGAGCGCGGAGCGGGCCGGCGTCTCCCACGACCGGTCGAGCCGTCCCCGGCCGGCGGTCTGGTGCTCGGTGACGACGACCAGACCCTCCGGCGCACCCGCCCGGGCGCGCTCCGCGACCAGCGCGTTCGTCGACGGCGCCTGCGGCACCACCTCCACGAGGAGGCCCGGGACGAGGTCCGGACTGATGGCGGAGAGGACGGTCTCGTCAAGTGGTGGGCGCTCGGCCGACGTCGCGGTCACGGGCACTACATTGACCCACGGCCCAGCCACGGCGCCAACCAGACGCCAGCCAGACGCCAGCCAGACGCCAGCACCGACGCCAGCGAGGAGACCTCCGGACCGTGAGCGCAGAGAGCACCGAACGTCCCGGGCAGGGGACCGACGTCCCCGCGGACATCGACCTGCACACCACGGCCGGGAAGCTGGCCGACCTCGACCGGCGGCTCGACGAGGCTGTGCACGCCGGCTCGGCCAAGGCCGTCGAGAAGCAGCACGCCAAGGGTCGCAAGACCGCCCGCGAGCGCATCGAGATGCTCTTCGACGAGGGTTCCTTCGTCGAGCTCGACGAGCTGGCCCGGCACCGCAGCACCGCCTTCGGCCTGGAGAAGAACCGCCCCTACGGCGACGGCGTCATCACCGGCTACGGGACCATCGACGGTCGCCAGGCGTGCGTGTTCTCCCAGGACTTCACGGTCTTCGGCGGCTCGCTCGGCGAGGTGTACGGCGAGAAGATCACCAAGGTGATGGACCTCGCCATGAAGACCGGCTGCCCGATCATCGGCATCAACGAGGGCGCCGGCGCCCGCATCCAGGAGGGCGTCGTCTCGCTCGGCCTGTACGGCGAGATCTTCCGACGCAACGTGCACGCCTCGGGCGTCATCCCCCAGATCTCGATGATCATGGGCAACTGCGCCGGTGGCCACGTCTACTCCCCCGCGGTCACCGACTTCACCGTCATGGTCGACCAGACCTCGGCGATGTTCATCACCGGTCCCGACGTCATCAAGACCGTCACCGGCGAGGACGTCTCGATGGAGGACCTCGGCGGCGCCCGGACGCACAACACCAAGTCCGGCAACGCCCACTACATGGCCTCCGACGAGGAGGACGCGATCGAGTACGTCAAGGCGCTGCTCTCGTTCCTCCCGCAGAACAACCTCGACGAGCCGCCGGCCTACGACGAGGTCGCTGACCTCGACGTCACCGACTCCGATCGCTCGCTCGACACGATCATCCCGGACTCCCCGAACCAGCCCTACGACATGCACGACGTCATCAAGGCGGTCGTGGACGACGAGGACTTCGTCGAGGTCATGGAGCTGTTCGCGCCGAACCTGATCATCGGCTACGGCCGCGTCGAGGGCCGCCCCGTCGGCGTCGTCGCCAACCAGCCGATGCAGTTCGCCGGCACCCTCGACATCGACGCCTCCGAGAAGGCCGCGCGCTTCGTGCGCACCTGCGACGCCTTCAACATCCCCGTCCTCACCTTCGTCGACGTGCCCGGCTTCCTGCCCGGCACCGACCAGGAGTGGAACGGCATCATCCGCCGCGGCGCCAAGCTCATCTACGCCTACGCCGAGGCCACCGTCCCGCTGGTCACCGTCATCACCCGCAAGGCCTACGGCGGCGCCTACGACGTCATGGGGTCCAAGCACCTCGGCGCCGACATCAACGTCGCCTGGCCGACCGCCCAGATCGCGGTCATGGGCGCCCAGGGCGCGGCGAACATCGTGCACCGCAAGACGCTCGCCCAGGTCGAGGCCGAGGGCGGCGACGTCGAGGCTCGGCGCGCCGAGCTGATCGACGAGTACGAGACCACGCTGGCCAACCCCTACATCGCCGCCGAGCGGGGGTACGTCGACGCGGTCATCCAGCCGCACGAGACCCGGGCCGAGGTCGTCCGTGCGCTGCGGCTCCTGCGCTCCAAGCGGGAGACGCTGCCGCCGAAGAAGCACGGGAACATCCCGCTCTGATGGCCGCCGACGAGCAGTCCCCGGCCATCGCCCCGGAGCAGGCGCAGGACCAGGCGCAGGACCAGGGGCAGGAGCCGACCCGGCCCCTGCTGCGGGTCGTCAGCCCGCACGCCACCCCCGAGGAGGTTGCGGCGCTGGTGGCCGTGCTCTCCGCGATGGGCGGCGACGAGCCGGCGCCCCCGCGGCCGCGGCCCGAGTGGGGCGCGCCGCACCGCGCCGTACGCCGCACGCTGCCGCACGGCCCCGGCGGCTGGCGATCGAGCGCACTTCCTCGCTGATTCCCACCCGCCGAGCCCCCTCCGCACGTCATCCTTGAGCGGAAGTTGAGGTTCGCGGCGCCACCCCTTGAGGTGGGCCCACCAGGATCGTCCCGACAGACGACCGGACGGGCAGCCACGGAGCGGCCCGGCAGGGATAGGAACAGCACGTGGACGCGAACGACATGGGGTCGGCGGGTGACCAGCTGACGGCGGGCCTCGCCCCGGGCGTCGAGGACCCGCGCTACGTGCGGATGCCCGACCCGGCACTCGAGGCCTACGCCCAGCAGTTCCTCGAGGCGGTCGACGAGCTGCCGACGCTGCGCCCGACCGTCGGCTGCGTCATCCCGGCGTACAACGAGGCCGAGACCATCGCCGGCGTCCTGGACTCGCTGCTGCAGCAGACCCGGCTGCCCGACGCCATCCACCTCGTCGTCAACAACACCAGCGACGACTCGGTCGAGATCGCCAGCCACTACGCCGGCCCGCACACGCGGATGACGCCGACCGGCGAGCAGACCACGGTCGTCTACGTCCACGACATCGGCAAGAACCCCGACAAGAAGGTCGGCGCCCTCAACTACGGCTACTCCCTCGTCGAGCACATGGACTACCTGCTCGGCGTCGACGGCGACACCACGCCGGAGCCGGACGCGATCCAGCACCTCGTGGACGAGATCTCCAGCGACGACCGCATCGGCGGCATCTCGGCGATCTACTCCATCGACGACTCCGCGATGGACGGGGTCGTCACCAAGTTCCTGATCGCCGGGCAGCGCGCGCAGTTCTCGGCGTTCAACATGCAGAACCTGCTCAAGGGCCGCAACATGGCGGTCCTCGGCGGCCAGTTCTCGATCTTCTCCACCCAGGCGCTGCGCGACGTCATGCGCGACAGCCACCAGCGCACGCCGTGGGTCAGCGACTCCGAGGTCGAGGACTCCCTGCTCTCGCTGCAGATCAAGTCCGCCGGCTACCTCACCAAGATCTCCGCCCGTGCCCGCGCGCACGTCGGCGGCATGACCACGCTGCGCTCGCTCGACGCCCAGCAGGTCAAGTGGAACTTCGGCGCGATCGACCTGATGTGGCCCGGCCAGCGCGGCGACACCAAGGGCCAGCCGTTCCACCCCAACCTGCGGCTGCGGTGGTTCGAGCACCTCTCGATGGTCATCAACATGACCACGCGCCTGATGTTCCTGGCGCTCCTCATCGGCTCGCTGATGATCGACGCGTTCGTCTTCCAGGCCTGGTGGCTGATCCCGCCGCTGGCCGCGGTGTGGCTGAACTTCCGGGTGGCGCACTCGATGCAGTTCGCCAACCGGCGCGACTACCTCTTCGTGCTGCTCGTCTTCCCCGCCGAGCTCTACATGTTCATCCGGATGGGCCACTTCGTGCGCGCCTGGCTGAAGTTCTTCAGCCGCCAGCAGACCGACAACTGGGCCGCCCAGGCGAAGGCCGAGCGCGGCAAGGGCATCGCCTGGACCTACCCGTTCGTCGCCCTCGGCGTCTTCTTCGTCGCCACCTGGGCGGCCTGGACGCAGGTGCCCGTGGAGACCACGTCGGACCTGCTGGCGTTCGGCTGGCCGATCCTCGGCGTCATCACCGTGCTGCAGACCGTCTGGATGTTCATCAAGTCCTGCCGGCGCTACCGCGGGTTCAAGGCATGAGCGCCCGCGCCGCCGTACCCGCTCCCACCCGACCCACCGCTCCGGAGACCACCACCGTGTCCACGTCCTCCCGCCCCGGCGGCCCCCGCCGGTCCCGCGGACTGCGCGGCCTCGCCGCCGCTCTCGCCCTCCTCGTCGCCGGCTCGCTGTCGAGCTGCTCGGTCCTCGACGGCTTCGGCACGGACCCGGAGCCGGTGAAGGCGGAGAACCCCGCCGCCGCGCAGCCGGCGTACGACTCGCAGTTCACCCGCGACGGCACGTTCCAGTCGCACATCAAGATGGACGGGATGGACTTCGTCTACACGATGTGGCCGACCAAGGCCACGCCGCGGACCAACGAGTGGTTCCCCAAGGGCAACAAGTTCTTCTCCCTCACCCTGCAGGTCTACGACCTCGACCGGAAGCTGCGCGACCCGTTCCGCACCAAGCGCAAGGCCTACCTGGGCAACATCAAGGCCACCTCGCGCACCATCACCTCCGACGGCGGCCGCACCCAGCACCCCTACCGCCTCGACGCCGAGGCCTCGCGGATCACCTTCGACCCCGAGGCGGTCACCCATCCGCTCCACGGCATGCTGATCACCTCGCCGAAGGGCGCCTTCGAGCTGCGCAACCAGAAGATCGGCCCGGTCTCCGACGACACCCGCGGCGTCGAGCTCACCCTCGTCGCGGACGTCCACTTCGAGACCTCCCCCGGCTCCGGTGAGTTCGTCGCCCGCACCGTGAAGCAGACCGTCCCCATCGCGATCTTCGAGTCCGACACCCCCACGGTCGTCACCAAGATCCCGATCAACGCCAACTGACCCCCCGCTGGTCGAGCAGCCGAAGCATCGCTGGTCGAGCAGCCGAGCCCCGGCGAGGCGCGCAGGGCCTGGGGAGTCGCTGCTGGTCGAGCAGCCGAGCCCCAGCGAGGCGTCGTCGAGACCCGGTGAGATGCGCAGGGCCCGGGTGCTCGCCCCCGGCTGCCTGGCCATAGGTGGTTGCGGTGGAGGCAGCTACGGGAGGGGTACGGCGGGTGGTTGCGGCGGTCTCCCGGCTGCCAGGTCGCCCTGCTGGTCGAGCAGCCGAGCCCTGGCGAGGCGTCGTCGAGATCCGGCGAGGTGCGCAGGGCCTCGGGCACTCGAGTTCCCTGAAGCCGTGGTCCACGATGCGGTCTGACCTGGGGAAACACGCGTCTGACTGTCGGTGGTCGGTGCTTGAGTAGACCCATGGCCAAGGACTCCCGACGCAGCGCACACGTGGTGTGCCGCGCTGTCGCGAAGTCCCGCAAGCAGATGCGGTCAGCCGCCGAGGTCCACCTGTGGTCGATGTCGGACGACGACGTCACCGACACGCTCCGCGAAGCCGCGAAACTCCGCGCCCGCGTCGAGGCACTGGAGCTCCGGCTAGCCGCCGAGGCCGACCGCCGTCACGCCGGCGAACGGGTCGGTGCCACCGACACCGCCGCCTGGTGGGCGACCGAAACGCATCAGACCCGTCCCGCTGCGAAGCACCGCATGCGGCTGGCCGAGTCCTTGGACCGCCACTGCCAGACGGCAACGGCTTTCGCCGAGGGCGAGGTGTCGGTCGATCACGCTCGCGTCATCACCGAGTGCCTCGACCGGCTGCCCACCGACCTGGACGACCCGACGATCCCGCTCCGCGCGGAGCAGCACCTGCTGGCCGAGGCACGGCACCGTGACCCCAAGTCGTTGCGCATCCTGGCCAAGCACGTGCTCACCGTCGTCGCGCCCGAGATCGGCGAAGCCCGCGACGCCCGCGCCCTGGAGGCCGAGGAGCGGCTCGCCCGCGAGACCGCGTGGCTGACGATGAGCCCCGACGGCCGCGGGTCGGTGATCGGGAAGTTCAAGATCCCCGAGCTCCACGGCGCCATGCTGAAGAAGACCCTCCTCGCCTTCGCCGCGCCGAAGCACCAAGCCGCCACCCAGGACCCCGCTGCCGCCGCGACGGTCGAGCGCCGCCCGTCACCGGAACGGATGGGTGACGCGTTCTGCGAGCTCCTCGAACGCCTCCCCACCGCCTCGGTGCCGAAGCTCGGCGGCCTCAACGCCACCGTCGTCATCACCATGGACATCGGCTCGCTCCTCGGCGGACTCGCACCCGGCGTCCTCGACGACGGCGCCACCATCTCCGCAGCCACCGCACGAAGACTGGCCTGCGAAGCAGGCCTGGTCCCCGCCGTCCTCGGCACCCAGTCCGAGCTGCTCGACCTCGGCCGCACGACGAGGCTCTTCACCGGAGCCCAACGACGGGCCCTCAACACCACCCAGCCGACCTGCACCGCAGAAGGCTGCGACTGGCCCGCCCACCTCTGCCACGCCCACCACGACCAACCCTGGTCCGCCGGCGGAGCCACCGACCTGACGAACGCCCGGAACCTCTGCCCTAGGCACCACGCCCGGATCCATGACCCGGCGTACGAGACCACGCACCTGCCCGGAGGGAAGGTCGCGTTCCACCACCGGACATAGGCCGACCCAACGAACACGCCTTGTCCACCGCAACCACAGCGGTCGACCCCCGCCGGCCGTGGGCCGAGAAGCAAGCGCGCCCAGGACCTCGACCACAGCGGCGCGCAACCACACGACTCAAAAAAGAACCTGCCCTGGCACCACCCGGCGGCCCGACGACCACCCCGGGGCCCTGCCCACCTCACCGGGTCTCGACGACGCTCGCTCGCGCTCGCTGCTCGACCAGCGGGCGCGCGTCACGGCGACCCTCGACCTGCAGGCGCGGGTCTCGACGGCGCTCGACGTGCGGGGTGGGTCAGGCGGTCTCGGCGAGGCGGTAGCCGACGCCCCGGACGGTCTCGACGAAGCGGGGGACGGCGCCGTCGTCGCCGATCTTGCGGCGCAGGTTGGCGATGTGGAGCTCGACGGAGCGCTTGTCGGCCTCGTTGACGAAGTAGGAGGTGACGTACTGCTGGCCGCGCATCGTCAGGACGAGGTCGGCCTTGCTCCGCACCCGGCGCCCGGTGCTGAGCAGGGAGGCGAGCAGGTCGAACTCCGTGCGGGTCAGGTCGACCGCGCCGCCGCCGACCGTCACGACCCGCGTCTCGTTGTTGAGCGCGAGGCCGTTGAACCGGATCCACGAGCCGTCGGCGGACGGGCCGCCCGCAGGAGGCACCGGCGCCGTGGGGGCCGCGTGCGTCCCGCCGGTGGGCGCGGGCGGCTGGTACGCCGGTTGCTGCACCGGCGCGGGCGGAGCGGCGGGCGCGGCCGGGGGGAGCGGCGCGGCGGGCTGCTCGTACACCGGCTGCTGCTGCACCGGCTGCTGGTACGTCGTCGGCTGGTAGGTCGGCGGCTCCGCGACCGGCGGCTCGGCGACCGGCTGCTCGTGGACCGGCTGCTGGTAGGCGGGCCGCTCGTAGGACGGGGCCGGGGAGGGCGCCGGCGCCGGGGGCGGCGGCTGGTGGTGGGGCTCGTAGGTCGGCTGCGGCGGCGGGGCGATGGGCTGCGGCTGCTGCGGCGGTGCCGGCTGCACGGGGTCGTCGGTGCGGACGAGCCGGAGCGGCGAGTTCTGGACCAGGTCGCGGGCGGCGGCCGCGGCCCACGACTCCTTCGGCGGCTCCGGCTCGGCGGCCGGAGCACCGGCCTCGACCTCCTCGGCCCAGCCGACGGGCTGGTCCGCACGCACCCGGGGGCGGCGCAGCATCGAGTCGGCGCGGGCACGCAGCTCACGCGGGCGGAAGGGCTTGACGAGGTAGTCGTCGGCGCCGGCCTCGAAGCCCTGCACCACGTCGATCTCGTCGGCCAGCGCGGTGATCATGATCAGGTAGGTGTTGCTGAACTCGCGCAGCCGCCGGGCCACGGCGAAGCCGTCCATCCCGGGCATGTTCACGTCGAGGGTGGTGATCAGCGGGTTGTGCGTGCGGACCGCCTCGACGCCCGACGGACCGTCGGGTGCGACGACCGTCGAGAATCCGGACTGGGTCAGGACGATGTCGATGAGATCGCGGACGTCCGGGTCGTCCTCGATGATGACCGCGGTCCACGCATCCCCCTGCATGGCACGAACCCTAACAACGGCTGCCCCGTCCAGGTGCGCGGTCAGCGTGCGGCGAGCAGCTCGGCGGCGCGCTGGGGCCAGAACTCGCCCGCCGGCGGGCCGCCGTTGCACTCCCCGTCGCTCTCCCCCGGCGGCTTGATCCACAAGAACGCGTCCAGCCCGGTGCCGTCGTCGACGTACCCGGGCCGCTGGCCGAGCGACTGCCCGGGCGGGTTGCACCACTCGTCGCCCGAGCCGACGCCGTTGCGTCCGCTGTCAACGACGTAGTGAGCGCCGCCGACCAGCTCGCTGACCTTCTCGGCGTACGCCACCTCGGCGGGGTCGGTCTGGTAGTTCGACACGTTGGTCGCGAAGCCCCGCACGTCCGCGACGCCCACCTCGCGCAGCAGCGCGGCGACCTGGCGGGGGGCGACCCAGCCGGAGTGGCCGCCGTCGATGTACGTCGTCACGCCGGCCTCGACGAGGACGTCGACGGCCCGCGCCAGCAGGTCCACCCGCTCCGCGCGGCGGTCGCAGTCGACCGCGGAGGCCAGCGCGTCCGGCTCGAGCACCACCGCGGCGTCGTACCCGGCGGCGGCGGTCGCGATCTCCTGGACCCACGGCACGTAGGTCTCGGCGTCGAGCCCGCCGCTGGAGTAGCCGCCCGTGCAGTCGCGGTCGGGGATGCCGTACACCACCAGCAGCGGCACGCGACCCGCCTCGTCCGCGGCGGTCACGACCGACTGGACGTAGCCCCCGACGTCGCCGGGCGGGCGCTCCTCCGGCGTCAGCCAGATGCCCTGCGGCACCTCGACGAGCTCGGCGAACGCCGCGGCCTCCTCGGCACGGCCGTCGGCCTCGGCCTGCCGGGCCGCCTGCGCGGTGCGGGAGTCGGGGTCGGCGTACTGCGGCCGCTCGGCGAACGGGTTGGTCTCCTGCGGCCCGAGCTCGAACGGCCCCAGGTGCTGGGCGCGGGCCACCAGGACACCGCCGACGGCGAGCGCCACGACGGCGACGGCGGCCACCAGGAGCACCCGGGGCAGACCGGAACGGGAGGGCTCGTCCGTGCGGCCGGGAGGGTCGAGGGGCACGCGGTCATTGTGCCTCCCGGGCGGTGCGCGATGCTGGGCCGGTGGTCACGTTCGTCCTCGCCTCCGCCTCCCCCGCCCGCCTCACGACGCTGCGCAACGCCGGCCTCGACCCGTTGGTGGTCGTCTCCGGGGTCGACGAGTCCCAGGTGGTCGGCGTGCCGCCGGCCGAGCTGGCGCTGCAGCTGGCCGAGCTGAAGTGCGCGGCGGTCGCCGGTCGCCCCGAGGTGCCCGCCGGCGCCCTGGTCCTCGGCTGCGACTCCGTCCTCGAGCTGGACGGCCAGGCGCTGGGCAAGCCGGCCGACGCCGAGGAGGCCGTGGAGCGGTGGCGCTCGATGCGCGGCAGGTCCGGCGTGCTCCGCACCGGTCACTCGCTCCGGGACACCGCCAGCGACCGGGTCGTCGCCGCCACGGCGTCGACCACCGTGCACTTCGCCGACGTCGGCGACGAGGAGGTCGCGGCGTACGTTGCGACGGGCGAGCCGCTGCACGTGGCGGGCGCCTTCACCGTCGACGGCCTCGGCGGCGCGTTCGTGACCGGGATCGAGGGCGACCACCACAACGTGGTCGGCGTCAGCCTTCCCCTGCTCCGGACGCTGGTGAGCGACCTGGGCCACTCGTGGACGGATCTCTGGACTCGCTGACCGGACCGCCTGGCAGCGCGGTGCCGTCGGGGTCGGTCGACTCACCGAGGTGGTCCGGCTCCGCGGGGAGCACCGGCTCGGCCGGGTCGTACATCTCGGTGAGGTGGATCGGCCGGCGGAAGACGAAGCGCCGGAAGAGGTAGAACCGCGAGACCAGGCCGAGCACCAGCCCGATCACGTTGGCCGCGATGTTGTCCGAGATCGGGTCGCTGAGCCCCAGCACGTCGCGGCTGATCTTCAGGCACGCGATCGGGAAGAGCATGGTGACCGCGTTGATGCCGACGAACGCCGTCAGGCCGCCGTCGGCCTGCCGCGGCGGGCGGTCCCGGAAGGCCCAGGTCCGGCTCCCGCGGTAGCTGACGAACATGCCCACCGTGTTGGCGATGACGTACGCCAGGATCGGCTGGTCGGGCAGCAGCGCGTGCTCGCCGGTGTTGTAGCCGTGCAACAGCAGGTTGAAGATGAACAGCGCCACGACGGTGGCCAGGCCGCCGACGGCGACGAACCGACCGGCCTCACCGAGGAAGCGCCGGTTCGACATGGTGCCCAGGCTAACGAACGTCGGTCCGCTTCCCCGCCTCGGCGCGACCGCCGCCCCCGCGAGCGCCGCTCAGGCGGTGGTGCCCGGCTCGAGCCGGCTGCCGGCCGCCAGGACGACGCCCTCGCCGACGACACTGTGCCGCCCGACGATCGTCACCGCGTCGGGGTCCTCGGTGGCCGGTGCGTCCGGGTCGCCGACGCGGGCGCCGGCGGCGATCTCGCAGCCGCTGTCGACGATCGAGCAGTGCACCTGCGCGCCGCGTCGTACGACGCTGTCCCTGAACACCACGCTGTCCGCGACGACCGCGCCCTCCTCGACCACCACACCGGGGCCGAGCACGCTCCGCACCACCTCGCCGGCGACCCGGCAGCCGGGGCTCACCATGCTGTCGGCGACCGTGGCCGAGGCCAGCACGCGGGCGGGCTGACGCTGGGGCTGGCGGGTCAGGATGTCCCAGCCGCGCACGCCGACGACGTCCTGGTCCTCGGTGAGGAACTCCTCGTGCGCCTTGAGGTAGAGGTGGGGCTGGCCGAGGTCGCGCCAGTAGCCGGGCATCGGGTGGGCGACGACCTTGCCCCGCTCGACGAGCCGGGGCAGCAGGTGGTCGCCGAAGTCCTCGAGGCCGGTGTCGCCCGCGGGGCTGTCGCCGCTCAGCTCCTGGTGCAGCCGGCCGAGCTCCTCGACCAGCACCGCCGGGTCGTAGACGAAGATCTCCGTCGCGACCGTCCCCGTCGTGGGCTCCTCGGGCTTGTAGTCGAACGCCGTGACCCGGCCGTCCTCGTCGTGCTCGACGGTGGCGTGGTTGGAGGCCTGCTCGATCGGCACCTCGGAGGTGACGACGGTGCACTCGGCGCCGTGCTCGCGGTGCGTGGCGATCGCGTCGCGGTAGTCGAAGCGGTAGACGTGGTCGGCGCTCATCACCAGCAGCACGTCGGGGTCGAAGGCCTGCACCTGGTCGCGGATGCGGAACAGCTCGTCGGCGTTCCCCTTGGCGAAGCCGTCCTCGTCCAGGCTCCCGGTCCCCTCCTGGGGCATCAGCAGGCGCAGGCCGCCGGTGTTGCGGTCCAGGTCCCAGGGCCGGCCGTTGGCGACCTGCTCCTCGAGCGTCCCGCCCTGGAACTGCACCGAGAGCCACACGTCGGTCACGCCGGAGTGCGCGAGGTTGGACAGCGGGAAGTCGAGCAGCTGGTAGACCCCGACGAACGGCAGCGCCGGCTTGGCCCGTTCCCGGGTCAGCACGTCCATGCGCCCGCCGGCGCCTCCGGCCTGGACGATCGCGAGCACCCGGTCAGCAGCCATGCCTCATCGTGACAGGCGCACCATGACGCTCCTCACTCGACGGGCAGTCCGAGCCCCCTCGCGATGAGCATCCGCTGGACCTCCGAGGTGCCCTCACCGACCTCGAGCACCTTCGCGTCGCGGTAGAAGCGAGCGACCGGGTACTCCTCCATGAAGCCGTAGCCGCCGAAGACCTGCGTCGCGATCCGGGTCGCGGTCACCGCGGACTCGGTGGAGTAGAGCTTGGCGACCGCCGCCGCCTGCTTGAACTCCCGGTACGTCGCGCCGCCGGCCGCCATGGAGTCCTTGATCGCCGCCGCGCGGTAGGTCAGCATCCGGCTGGCGTGCAGCATCACCTCGAGGTCGGCGACCTGGAAGGCGACGCCCTGCTTGCGACCGATCGGGCCGCCGAAGGTCTGCCGCTCCCCCGCGTAGGCGACCGCCATGTCCAGGCATGCCTGGATGCACCCGACCGACAGCGCCGAGATCGCGACCCGGCCGTCGTCGAGGGTGGCGAGGAACTGGGCGTACCCGCGGCCCCGCTCGCCGAGCAGGTGGTCGGCGGGCACCCGGGCGTCGGCGAAGGACAGCGGGTGGGTGTCGGAGGCGTGCCAGCCGAGCTTGTCGTAGGCCTTCTCGACGGTGAAGCCGGGCGTCCCGGCGGGGACCATGATCGCGGAGATCTCCGGCTTGCCGCCCTCCCGCGTGCCGGTGCGGGCGGTGACCGTCACGACCGACGTGATCGTGGAGCCGGAGTTGGTGATGAACTGCTTCGACCCGTCGACGACCCACTCGTCACCGACCAGCTCGGCCTTCGTGCGGGTGGCCCCGGCGTCGGAGCCGGCACCGGGCTCGGTGAGGCCGAACCCGGCGAGCCGCTCACCGGCCACCAGCGCCGGCAGCCAGCGCTCGCGCTGCTCGAGCGTGCCGTAGGTCAGGATCGGGTTGATCCCGAGACCGACCCCGGCCTGCAGGGTGATCCCCATCGACTGGTCGACGCGGCCGATCTCCTCGATCGCCACGCACAGGCTCGTGAAGTCGCCGTCGTCACCGGCGCCGCCGTACTCCTCCGGCGCGGTGAGGCCGAAGAGGCCGAGCGCACCCATCTTCTGCACCACCTCCACCGGGAAGTGGTGCTCGCGGTCCCACCGCGCCGCGTGCGGCGCGATCTCGGCCTCCGCGAACTCGCGGACGCTGCGGCGGAACTCCTCGTGCTCGCGGGACAGCTCGAACGACGTCATGCACGGCATGCTAGACGCAGAGGTTAATGGTTGTTAACCACCAGCGGCCGTCGGATCGCCGTCTCGCGACTGAGACCACCCGGACCCCCCTGGACAGGGGGCGATAACCTGCCCGCCGGGTCGCCCGACCCGTCCGTCGAACGAGCGTCCGAGAGAGCCAGGAGTGCCCACGGTGCCGGAGAGCAAGCCCCTCACGAAGGTCCTGATCGCCAACCGAGGCGAGATCGCGGTGCGGGTCATCCGCGCCTGCAAGGACGCGGGCATCGGCAGCGTCGCGGTGTACGCCGAGCCCGACCGCGACGCCATGCACGTCCGGCTGGCCGACGAGGCCCACTCCCTGGGCGGCGCCACCCCGGCCGACTCCTACCTCGACATCGCCAAGATCATCGCGGTGGCCGAGAAGTCCGGCGCGGACTCGGTCCACCCCGGCTACGGCTTCCTCGCCGAGAACGCCGACTTCGCCCAGGCCGTCATCGACGCCGGGCTGACCTGGATCGGCCCCCCGCCCGCCGCCATCGAGGCCCTCGGCGACAAGGCCCGGGCCAAGCACATCGCCGACAAGGCGAACGCCCCGCTCGCGCCGGGCACCAAGGACCCGGTCAAGGACGCCGACGAGGTCGTGGAGTTCGCGAAGGCCAACGGCCTCCCGGTCGCCATCAAGGCGGTCTTCGGCGGCGGCGGCCGCGGCCTCAAGGTCGCCCGCACGCTCGAGGAGATCCCCGACGCCTACGAGTCCGCCGTCCGCGAGGCGGTCACCGCCTTCGGCCGCGGCGAGTGCCTAGTCGAGAAGTTCCTCGACAAGCCGCGCCACGTCGAGACCCAGTGCCTGGCCGACCAGCACGGCAACGTCGTGGTCGTCTCGACCCGCGACTGCTCGCTCCAGCGCCGCAACCAGAAGCTCGTCGAGGAGGCGCCCGCGCCGTTCCTGTCCGACGAGCAGCTGGCCGAGCTCTACGAGTCCTCCAAGCGCATCCTGCGCGAGGCCGGCTACCACGGCGCCGGCACGTGCGAGTTCCTCGTCGCCCAGGACGGCACCATCTCCTTCCTCGAGGTCAACACCCGCCTGCAGGTCGAGCACTGCGTCTCCGAGGAGGTCACCGGGATCGACCTGGTCCGCGAGATGTTCCGCATCGCGGCCGGCGAGGAGCTCGGCTACGACGACCCGGAGATCCGCGGCCACTCCATCGAGTTCCGGATCAACGCCGAGGACGGCGGCCGCAACTTCATGCCGGCGCCCGGCACCCTGTCGGCCTGGAGCCCGCCGAGCGGCCCGGGCGTGCGACTCGACGGCGGCTACGAGAACGGCGAGACCATCCCCGGCTCGTTCGACTCCCTGATCGCCAAGCTGATCGTCACCGGCCGGGACCGCACCCAGGCGCTGGAGCGCTCGCGCCGCGCGCTGGACGAGTTCGTCGTCGACGGCATGCCGACCGTCATCCCCTTCCACCGCGCGGTCGTCTCCGACCCCGCGTACGTCGGCGCCTCGACGCCCTCGGGCGAGGGCTCCTTCGACGTCTACACGCAGTGGATCGAGACCGAGTTCGACAACCGGATCGAGCCCTACTCCGGTGACGCCGCCGAGGCCGACGAGCCCGAGGAGCGGCAGAGCGTCGTCGTCGAGGTCGGCGGCAAGCGCCTCGAGGTCGTCCTCCCGGCCGGGCTGGGCGGCATCTCCGCCGGCGGCGGCGCCGGTGCGGCTGCGAAGAAGCCCAAGCGAAAGAAGGGCGGCGGCAGCGGTGCGGCGGCCAGCGGCGACGCGGTCACCAGCCCGATGCAGGGCACGGTCGTCAAGGTCGTCGTCGAGGAGGGCCAGGAGGTCGCCGAGGGCGACACCGTGGTGGTCATCGAGGCGATGAAGATGGAGCAGCCGCTCAAGGCGCACAAGGCCGGCACCGTCACCGGCCTGCAGGCCGAGGTCGGGCAGACCGTCACCAACGGCGCGGTCATCTGCGAGGTCAAGGACTGACGCGACTCCCGGCCGCCGGCGGGCGGCTGGCTAGCGTGTCCGCGTGACGACCGTCCTGCGCGAGCCGCGCCACCGGGTGAGTCCCCGAGCCCGCCTGATGTGGCAGGTCACCGCCCTGGTCGAGGGCGTGGTGACCATCGGCGTCGTGCTCGTCGTCGACCTCACCGTGGACGCCGTCGACGTGCCCTGGTGGGCGGTGGCGCTCGCCGGGGCGGCGGTGCTCGGGTGGGTGGCGGTGGTGCCGCAGTGGCGCTACGCCGTGCACCGCTGGGAGGTGACCGACACCGCCGTCCACACCCAGCGGGGGTGGTGGGCGCGCGAGCAGCGGATCGCGCCGCTCTCGCGCATCCAGACCGTCGACCGCGCCGAGGGCGCGGTGGCGCGGCTCTTCGGCCTGGCGACGGTCACCGTGACCACGGCCTCGGCCGCCGGCGCCCTCGAGATCGAGGGCCTCGACCGGGCCCTGGCCCGGGACCTCGTCGCGGAGCTGACCGCGCGCGCCGACGCCGTCGACGGCGACGCGACGTGAGCCTGCCCGGCGCCCCGGAGGACTGGCAGCGGCTCGACCCGCGGATGCTCCTGGTGCACCCGGTCCGGGAGACCGCGAAGCTCGCCCCGGTGCTGCTCGGCCTGCTCGTCGCGGGCACGGCGTCGGGCGCCCGTGGTTGGCAGCTGCTCGGGATCCTGGTGCCCGTCGCGCTCGGCCTGCTCCGGTACCTGACCACCAGCTACCGCGTCGCCGGCGGCCGGGTCGAGCTGCGCCGCGGGCTCCTCGAGCGGCACGTGCTCTCGACCCCGGTCGACCGCGTGCGCACCGTCGACCTGACCGCCTCCCCCATCCACCGCCTGCTCGGCCTCACGACCGTGCGGGTCGGCACCGGCACCGCCTCGACCAGCGACGACGAGCAGCTCGACCTCGACGGGCTGCCGGTCGAGCGGGCGCGCCGGCTGCGCGAGGAGCTGCTCCGGGCCGCTCCCGGGCCCGGCGGAGCCCTCGACCCGGGCGAGGCGGGTCCCGCGCCGACCGCTCCCCCGCCGGTGCTCACCTTCGACCCCGCCTGGGCGCGCTTCGCCCCGCTGACCTCGACCGGCGTCGTGCTCGGCGCCGGCGTCCTCGGCGGCGGCGTGCAGCTGCTGGAGGCGGTGGGCGGGACCCGCCGCCTCGACGTCTCCTCGTGGGCCGACCGCGCCGCGGGCGCGCCGGTGCTGCTGGCCGCGGTGGCCGCCGTCCTGGCTGTCGGCGTGGTGACCTCGGTGCTGGCGGTCGGCGGCTACCTGTTCGCCAACTGGGGGTTCACCCTCGGCCACGCCGACCGGGCCTGGCACCTGTCGCGCGGCCTGCTCACCACCCGCGAGACCAGCCTCGACGACGCCCGGCTGGCGGGCGTGACCCTCGGCGAGCCGCTCGGGCTGCGCGCCACCGGGGGCGGCCGGCTCGCCGCGATCGTCACGGGCCTCGGCGACGGCCAGGAGTCCTCCTCGGTGCTCGTGCCGCCCGCGCCGCGCGGCGTGGTCCAGGCGACCGCGCGGCGGGTGCTCGGCGTCGCCGGGCCCGTCGACGTACCCCTGCGCCGGCACGGTCCGGCCGCCACCCGCCGGCGGTGGACCCGGGCGCTGGTGCCCGCCCTGGGGGTCGCCGCCGCCTGCCTGGTCCTCGCGGCCCGGGCCGGCTTGGCCTCCACCTGGCTGCTGGTCCTGGCCGTGGTGGCGCCGGTGGTCGCCTGCGCCCTGGCGGCCGACCGGTCGCGCTCGCTCGGGCACGCGCTGGTCGAGGGGTACGTCGTGAGCCGGTCGGGCAGCCTCTACCGCCGGCGCGACGTGCTCGACGTGGACGCGGTGATCGGCTGGAACCTCCGTGCCACCTGGTTCCAGCGCCGCGTGGGGCTGGTCTCGCTGGTCGCCACGACGGCGGGCGGTCGTCAGGCGGTGACGCTGCTCGACGTGCCCGAGGCGGACGCGGTCGCCCTCGCCGCCGCGGCTACCCCCGGGCTGGTCGAGCCGTTCCTCTACGATCGCCCGGCGACCGGGAGGAGCACGCCGTGGCCGACGACATCGACGCCATCGTCGAGGACCTGACGACCTCCGGCCTGCACCTCGGGCCGGGCACCGAGACCTGGATGACGGAGGCCGAGGTCGCGGCGGTGCGGAAGGCCCTGGCGGAGGCCGACGTGCCGGTCCACGTCGTGCTGGTCCGCCCGCCCGAGGACAGCGGCATCTACGCCGGTGACGACCTGCTCGCGCGTGTCCACGACGCCGGCGGACCCGACGGGCTCTACGTCGGCGCCAACAGCGAGTGGGCGGTCGCCGAGGGCGAGCCGGCGTCGTACCCCACCATCCCCGGCGGCCGCGAGGTGCGTCCGGCGGTCCAGCAGTGGGGCGACGTGGCGGGCAGTCCCGACGTCGCCCGGGACGCCGAGTCCCTGCTCGTGTCCGACGCGGACGGCGACGCCCAGCCCCTCGCCGACGCGCTGCTGTCCCTGGTCCGGCACCTCGACGACGGGACCTACGAGGCCGCCGCCGCCGCGGCGAGCGACGGCCGTTCCGCGCGGTACGAGGCGGAGCGCGAGTCGGGCGGCTCGACCGGGTCCTCCACGTCGTACGCCGACGAGGGCGACACCTCGGACGCCGTGGTCGGCGGCGTGACCGTCCTGGTCCTCCTCGCGGCCCTCGGCCTCGGCGCCGCGGCCGTGGGGCGGCGGGTGCGTGCCCGTCGCGGGGCGCGGACGTTCGCGCTGCCCGACTCCGTGCTGGACCGGGTCCGCGAGGCCGGCGACGCCGAGCTGGCCCGCCGCGCCCGCGCCGACGTGCTGGCCCTCGGCGAGCGGATCGACGCCGCCGACCTCGGCGGCTCGGGCGCAAGCGCCTGGGCGGCGGCGCTCGACCACTACGACGCCGCCGGGCGGCTGCTCCCCGACGAGCCGACCGCCGAGGTCGACCCGCTCGACGCCGTGGGCGCCGTCGTGCTCGCGGGGCGTGGCGAGGAGGCGCTCGCCGCCGCCCGCCGCGGCCGGCCGTTCGAGCCCTCCACCCGCTGCTTCCTCAACCCGCTGCACGGCCGCGCGTCGCGTGACCACGCCCTCGAGCACGACGGCCGCCGCGTCGAGGCGCCGATCTGCGCGGCCTGCCGCCGCGACCTCCAGGCGGGGCGCCGGCCCGACATCCTCGAGGTGGTCGTCCGCGGCAGGCCCCAGCACTACTTCGAGACCGACCGCGAGCCGTGGGCCTCCACCGGCTTCGGGGCGCTCGAGCCCGACCTGGTCCGGCGCCTGCACCGCGGTGGTCGCCGGTGACGGCCGACGCGACGCCGGGCGTCACCGACCTGGAGTCGCTGGCCGGGTCGCTGGCCGAGGACCACGTCCTCGTCGACCCGCTCTTCGGCAACGGCCGCACCGAAGAGGTCGACGCGGCGCTGACCGAGGTCGTCGACGGCCTCGGCTACCCGGCGTACGTCGTGCTGGCGCCGGGTCCCGAGGGCCTCTCCGGGACCGACCCCGGCCGCGACCTCGCGACCCGCCTGCACGAGCGGATCGGCGGGGACGGGCTCTACGTCGTGCAGACCGACCCCAAGAGCCACGCCCTGACGTTCGCCTCGTTCGGCGACGTGCCCGAGGCGACCCTGCGCTACGAGGTCGAGACCGGCCTGCGGCCCGAGGGCGGCGCGAACGCCGGGCTGGCCCCCGCGGGCATCGCCGCACGCACGCTCGACGTCCTCGACGCCGTCGACCGGGGCGAGGAGGTCTCCGAGGACCGCTTCGACTCCTGGTCGGGGCGGACGGTCTTCCAGGAGCCGGCCGAGTGGGACCTCGACTACGACGTGCCGACCTCCGGCACCTACGCGATGGGCAGCACCCTGGCGCTCGTCGCGGTCGCCGGCTGCTCCTACCTGCTGCTGCGCACGGCATTCCGGTGGCGCGAGACGGCCCCCGCCGCCGGCCCGGTGGCGGCCGCCCGCCGGACGGGACGGACCCGCTCGTCGGAGCAGCGTCGTGCCGCCCGAGGCGACGCCCCGGCGCCCGCGCCCGGCCCGGCGGAGGTCCGCGCCACCGCCGAGCGCGAGCTGGAGTCCCTGTCGCGGCTGCTCGCCCGCGGTGCGGGCCGGCCGCTCGGACCGGAGCAGCGGGAGCTGGTGGACGGGTCCTACGACACCGCCCGCTCGCTGCTCGAGCGCACCGGCACCGATCCCGCCGACCTCGACGACCTGCTCGGGGCGCTGGTCCTCGTCCGGGTCGCCACCCGGGCCGCGGGCACGCGGAAGCGCTCGCGCCGGTCGGCACGGGGACAAGCCCAGGAACAGGCCCAGGAACAGGCTCAGGCACCAGCGCCGTACCGCCCGTGCTTCTTCGACCCCCGCCACGGCGAGGGCACCGCACGCCGCACCGTCCCCGTCGGGGACCGCGAGCTGACCGTGCCGGCGTGCCCGCGGTGCACCCGCGCCACCGGCACGGCGCTGGCGCCGATGGTGGTCCGCGGCGGGCTGCTCGGGCGCGCCCGGCCCTGGTACGAGCTCGACACCGTCTGGGCCCGCACCGGGTACGGCGCGTTCGTCGACGACCTGTGGCAGCACGTCGCCGCCGACCTGCGGCGGTCGCGGTGACGGCGCTGGGACGGCTGGCCTGCGGCGTGGCCGCGCTCGTGCTGGGCGCCGGCGCCGCCCTGGTGGTCGACCACCGGCTCGACGAGAGTCCCGACGAGGCCTTCGCAGCAGGCGACCGGGTGGTGGCCGCGGCGGAGGGTCTGCGCGACGACCACGTGCACGTGACCGCGGACGGGCGGGCCATGCTCGACGAGGCCGCCGAGGAGGAGATCGCCGACCTCGTCGCCGAGCGGGACCTCCCGGTCTACGTCCTGGTCTGGCGCGACAGCTGGTTCGCGGGCTACGACCACTACATCCAGGCCGCCGAGCAGGTCCTCCACCGGCTCGACGAGCCGGGCGTGCTGGTGCTCTGGCAGGGCCCCGAGGCCAGCACGACGCAGGTCTCGCCGGGCTGGACGATGGACCGGTACGCCGAGGACTGGGGCGAGGCGGAGGACGAGCCGTCGTACCTCGGCGACGCGGCGCTGCGCATCCCCGAGTGGCTCGAGCAGCTCCCTGCCGACCCGCTCGTGCGGCAGGAGGGCGACTACTGGGGCGGCACCGGCGGAGGGATCGCTGCCGGCCTCTTCTTCGGCCTCCCGATCGTGCTCGGCTGCTGGGTCCTGCTGGGGTTCGTGCGCCTGCTGACCGGACGCCGGTTCCGCAACCGGCCGGTGTAGCGGCGGCCCGGCGGCGACGGTCCCGGGCCGGTCCCGGGCCGGTCCCGGGCCGGTCCCGTGCCGCCGGTCGTCTCGCGCGTGGCCTCCGCCACGGCGGTGACGGCCGTGGACCCCTAGCCTGTCCGCCATGTTCTCCAAGGTGCTCGTGGCCAACCGCGGCGAGATCGCGGTCCGTGCGTTCCGCGCCGCCTACGAGGTGGGCGCGAAGACGGTGGCGGTCTTCCCCTACGAGGACCGGTGGTCCGAGCACCGGCTCAAGGCCGACGAGGCCTACGAGATCGGCGAGCGCGGGCACCCGGTGCGGGCCTACCTCGACCCCGAGGCGATCGTCGCCACGGCGGTGCGCGCCGGCGCGGACGCGGTCTACCCCGGCTACGGGTTCCTCTCGGAGAACCCCGCGCTCGCCGAGGCGTGCGCCGAGGCCGGCATCACCTTCATCGGGCCGACGTCCGAGGTGCTGGAGCTCACCGGCAACAAGGCGCGCGCGATCGCCGCGGCCAAGGCGGCCGGCGTGCCGACCCTCGCCAGCGTCGAGCCCTCCACCGACGTCGACGCGCTGGTCGCGTCGGCCTCGGAGATGCCCTACCCCCTCTTCGTCAAGGCCGTCGCCGGCGGTGGCGGCCGCGGCATGCGCAAGGTCGACGAGCCCGGCCCGGACCACCAGCACCTCCGCGAGGCGGTCGAGACCTGCATGCGGGAGGCCGAGGCGGCCTTCGGCGACCCGACGGTCTTCATCGAGCAGGCCGTCGTCGACCCGCGCCACATCGAGGTGCAGATCCTCGCCGACGGCGAGGGCAACGTCATCCACCTCTTCGAGCGCGACTGCTCGGTGCAGCGGCGCCACCAGAAGGTCGTCGAGATCGCGCCGGCGCCGAACCTCGATCCCGAGCTGCGGGACCGGATCTGCGCGGACGCCGTGCGCTTCGCCCGCGAGATCGGCTACCGCAACGCCGGCACGGTGGAGTTCCTGCTCGACCCGCAGGGCAACTACGTCTTCATCGAGATGAACCCCCGGATCCAGGTCGAGCACACCGTGACCGAGGAGGTCACCGACGTCGACCTGGTGCAGTCCCAGCTGCGGATCGCCTCCGGCGACACCCTCGCCGACCTCGGCCTCTCCCAGGAGGGCATCGTGCTGCGCGGCGCCGCGCTGCAGTGCCGGATCACCACCGAGGACCCCGCGAACGGCTTCCGCCCCGACACCGGCGTGATCACGACGTACCGCTCCCCCGGCGGCGGCGGCATCCGGCTCGACGGCGGCACCGTCTACACCGGCGCCGAGGTCTCTGCGCACTTCGACTCGATGCTGGCCAAGCTGACCTGCCGCGGCCGGACCTTCGACAAGGCGGTCGAGAAGGCCCGGCGGGCGGTCGCGGAGTTCCGCATCCGCGGCGTGTCGACGAACATCCCGTTCCTGCAGGCGGTGCTCGACGACCCCGACTTCGCCTCCGGCAACGTCACGACGTCGTTCATCGAGACCCACCCGCAGCTGCTCCAGGCGCGCGGCAGCGGCGACCGGGGCAGCAAGCTGCTGACCTACCTCGCCGACGTCACCGTCAACCAGCCGCACGGCGAGGCGAAGGTCTCGGTCGACCCCGCGAGCAAGCTCCCGCCGACCGACCTGCAGGTCCCGGCGCCGGACGGCACCCGCCAGCTGCTGCTCAAGGTCGGGCCCGAGGAGTTCGCCCGCCGGCTGCGCGAGCAGTCCCGGGTGGCCGTCACCGACACGACCTTCCGCGACGCCCACCAGTCCCTCCTCGCCACCCGCGTGCGCACCCGCGACCTGCTGACGGTCGCCCCGCACGTCGCCCGGACCACCCCGGAGCTGTGGTCGCTCGAGGCGTGGGGCGGCGCGACGTACGACGTGGCGCTGCGCTTCCTCGCCGAGGACCCGTGGGAGCGGCTGGCCCAGCTGCGCCAGGCCGTGCCGAACATCGCCCTGCAGATGCTGCTGCGCGGCCGCAACACCGTCGGCTACACGCCGTACCCCACCGCCGTGACCGACGCCTTCGTCGAGGAGGCGGCCGCCACCGGCATCGACGTCTTCCGGATCTTCGACGCCCTCAACGACGTCGAGCAGATGCGCCCGGCGATCGAGGCGGTGCGCGCGACCGGGACCACCGTCGCCGAGGTGGCGCTGTGCTACACCGGCGACCTGTCCGACCCGGGCGAGCAGCTCTACACGCTCGACTACTACCTGCGCCTGGCCGAGCGGATCGTCGAGGCCGGCGCGCACGTGCTGGCGATCAAGGACATGGCCGGCCTGCTGCGCGCCCCGGCGGCGCGGACGCTGGTGACCGCGCTGCGCGAGCGGTTCGACCTGCCGGTGCACCTGCACACCCACGACACCACCGGCGGCCAGCTCGCGACGCTGACCGCGGCGATCGAGGCGGGGGTCGACGCCGTCGACGCCGCGACCTCGTCGATGGCCGGCACCACCTCGCAGCCGCCGCTCTCGGCGCTGGTCGCCTCCACCGACCACTCCGAGCGGGAGACCGGGCTGTCGCTGGCGGCGGTCAACGCGCTGGAGCCGTACTGGGAGGCCACCCGCCGCGTCTACGCGCCGTTCGAGTCCGGCCTCGCCTCGCCGACCGGTCGCGTCTACCGCCACGAGATCCCCGGCGGGCAGCTGTCGAACCTACGCCAGCAGGCCATCGCGCTGGGCCTCGGCGAGAAGTTCGAGCAGGTCGAGGACATGTACGCCGCGGCGAACGACATCCTCGGCAACGTCCCCAAGGTGACCCCGTCCTCCAAGGTCATCGGCGACCTCGCGCTCTCGCTCGTGGGCATCGGCGCCGACCCGGCGGAGTTCGCCGAGGACCCGGGCCGCTTCGACGTCCCCGACTCGGTGATCGGCTTCCTCAACGGCGAGCTCGGCGACCCGCCGGGCGGCTGGCCCGAGCCGTTCCGCACCAAGGCGCTCGAGGGTCGCACCTGGCAGGCACCCGACCAGGACCTCACCGAGGACCAGCGCGCCGCGCTCGCGCAGGCCGGACCGCCCCGGCAGCGTGCGCTGAACCAGCTGCTGTTCCCCGGGCCGACCAAGGACTTCCTGGAGAAGCGCCAGACCTACGGCGACGTCTCGGTGCTGCCGACGGTCGAGTACCTCTACGGCCTCCGCACCGGCGTCGAGCACCAGGTCGACCTCGCCGAGGGCATCCGGCTGATCCTGGGCCTGCAGGCCATCAGCGAGCCCGACGAGCGCGGCTTCCGGACCGTCATGGCCACGATCAACGGCCAGATGCGGCCCATCGCGGTGCGGGACCGGTCCGTGGCCTCCGAGGTGGCCGCGGCGGAGAAGGCCGACACCTCCCGGCCCGGCCAGGTCGCGGCGCCGTTCGGCGGCGTGGTCACGGTCGTGGTCGCCGAGGGCGACACCGTGGCCGCCGGTGACACCGTCGCCACGATCGAGGCGATGAAGATGGAGGCCTCGATCACCGCCCCCGTCGCCGGCCGCGTCGAGCGGGTCGCCGTCGGCGGCACCCAGGCCGTCGAGGGCGGCGACCTGGTGCTCGTCCTGGCCGAGTGACGCGCCGGTGAGCCGCTCGTGGCGCGGGTGGCGCCGGGTGAGCGCCGGGTGAGCGCCGGGTGAGCGCCGGGTGAGCGCGGCCGGCGCCCACCTGGCCGCCGGCCGGTCCACCCCCGTCGTGGCGGGGGTGGTCACGGCGGTGGTGGGGTTCAGCAGCTCCTTCGTCGTCGTCCTCGCAGGCCTCGCCGCCGTGGGCGCCTCCTCGGCCGAGGCGGCGTCGGGGCTGGTCGCGCTCTGCCTGGCCCAGGCGCTCGGGATGCTCTGGCTGGGGCTGCGCCACCGCACCCCGCTCACGCTCGCCTGGTCGACCCCGGGTGCGGCCCTCCTGGTCTCCACCGGTGCCGTCGAGGGCGGCTGGCCGGCCGCGGTGGGCGCCTTCGTGGTGACCGCCCTCCTCATCGGCCTGACCGGCCTGGTGCCCTGGCTGGGCGACCTGGTGGGCCGCATCCCCGCCTCGCTGGCGCGCGCGATGCTGGCCGGGGTGCTGATGCCGTTGTGCCTGGCTCCGGTGACCGGGCTGGCGGACTCCCCCGGCCTGGTCGGTCCCGTGGTGCTCACCTGGGTCGTCGGGCAGCTGCTCTTCCGGCGGTGGGCGGTGCCGGCCGCGCTGGTCGTCGCGCTCACCGTCGTGCTGCTCGAGGCCGGCGACACGGTCGACACCGACCGCCTGCTGCCCACCCTCGCCTGGACGACGCCGGAGTGGACCCTGCCGGCCCTGGTCTCCATCGCGCTCCCCCTGTACGTCGTGACGATGGCCTCGCAGAACGTCCCCGGCGTCGCGGTCATGGCCAGCCACGGGTACGCCGTGCCGTGGCGCGAGTCGATGGCGGTCACCGGCCTCGGGACGCTGCTCGCCGCACCGCTCGGCGGGCACGCCGTCAACCTCGCCGCGATCACCGCCGCAATGGCCGCGGGTCCGCTGGCCGGCCCCGACCGCTCCCGGCGCTGGCTGGCCGGCACCAGCGCGGCGGTCTCCTACCTCGTCCTCGCCGCGGCCGGCTCCGCGCTCACCGCCGTCGTCGTCGCCGCGCCCGGCGACGTCGTCCAGGCCGCCGCCGGCCTGGCGCTCCTCGGCACCCTCGCCGCCTCGCTCTCCGGCGCGCTCGCCGACGAGGACGGCCGGGAGGCCGCCGCCGTCTGCTTCCTCGTCGCCGCCTCCGGCGTCACCGTCCTCGGCGTCGGCTCGGCGTTCTGGGCGCTCCTCGCCGGCCTCGCGCTCCGCCCGCTCCTCCGCGCCCGCGGCTGAGTCCGCCGCGTCGGCGTCGGCTCGGTCCGGGATGGCCCGGGCTGGGGCTCGGGCCGCCACCGCGATCGCGATCGCGCAATTGAACGATCCGGGTGGTGCCACGACCGAGGAAGCGCTCCCACGCCACCGCGATCGTGCAATTGAACGATCCGGGTGGCCGCGACCACGGCCCAGGCCGGCCTCAGCCCACGGACGGCGCCAACGTCGGCGCGGGGAGCGGGTGGCGCAGCGACTCGTAGCCGTGGGCGACCTCCACCAGCGTCCGCTCGCTGCCGGCGGTGCCCCAGAACGACACCGCGACCGGCAGCCCGTCGGCGAGCCCGGTCGGCACGGTGAGCAGCGGGTAGCCGGCCATCGCCGGCACCCCGGTGCAGGAACCGATCACCTCCTCGGGACCGTCGAGCCGGATCCGGTGGGCGCGGGGGTAGGACGGGGTCATCAGCACGTCCAGCGCGTGCTCGCGCAGCACCCGGTCGATGCCGCCCTCGCGGGTGGCGGCCACGCAGCGCGCCCGCGCGGCGGCGTACTCCTCGGAGTCGGTGCCGGGGCCCGCCAGCGCCTCCTCGAGGCAGACCTGGCCGAAGTGCTCGAGCTCGACGTCGGCGTGGCGCCGGTTGAACTCCACGACCTCCGCGAGGTCGCGCGGGCCGTCGCCCGGGCGGCCGGCGAGGTACGCCGCCAGCTCCGTGCGCAGCTCGGCGAGCATCACCAGCAGCTCGTCGTCGTAGAGCGAGGCCGGCATCGTCGGCAGGTCGGTGCCGTCGACGACGACGGCCCCGGCGGCCGACAGCGCCGCGATCGCGCGCTCGGCGGCGGCGTCGGCCTCGGCCGAGTAGCCCCAGTAGGGCCCGCGCGGCACGCCGATCCGCTTCCCGGCCAACCGACCCTCGACGGCGTGCGCCGCGTAGGCCACGCCGTCCCCGGCGAGCACCGACAGCAGCGCCGCGGCGTCGCGCACCGTCGTGGCCATCGGTCCGGGCGAGTCCTGGGAGGAGGCGATCGGCACGACCCCGGTGGTGGGCACCAGGCCGACGGTCGGCTTGAGCCCCACGCAGCCGTTGTACGCCGCGGGGCAGCTGATCGAGCCGTCGGTCTCCGTGCCGACCGCGAAGGCCGCCAGGCCGGCGGCGACGGCCGCGCCGCTGCCGGAGCTCGACCCGCCCGCCGACCGGTCGAGCGCGTAGGGGTTGCGGGTGAGCCCGCCGTACGCGCTCCAGCCCGAGGTGGACTCGTAGTCGCGGATGTTCGCCCACTCCGAGAGGTTGGTCTTGCCGAGCACGACCATCCCGGCCTCGCGCAGGCGGGCGACCAGCGCGGCGTCCTGGACCGGGTTCGGCCGCTCCGCGAGCACCAGGGAGCCCGCGGTCGTGGGCAGGTCGAGGGTGTCGACGTTGTCCTTGACCAGCACGGCCCGCCCGTGCAGCGGACCGCGGCTGCGGCCGGCCGCGGACTCGGCGTCGCGCGCCCGGGCCTGGCCGAGGGCGTCGGGGTGGACCGTGCAGACCGCGCGGACGACCGGGTCGACCTCGGCGATCCGGGCGAGCAGCCGCTCGACCTCGGCGACGGACGTGGGCGCGGCGTCAGGCGGGTTCACGGGCGGAATCATCCCCCCGTGCGACCGCGCCGCCGTCAGCGGGAGGCGACCTTGAAGGTGAGGTACGTCGAGCGCAGCCCCAGCACCGACCGCAGCGTGTCGCCGGACACCGTGACCGAGCCGCGCGAGCCGACCAGCCGGACGCTGGCGACGCGCCCGCCCCACTGGCCGTTGCCGTCGCGCGAGGCGACCACGATCCGCCGCAGGTCGCCGACCGCGGGCCAGGCGCGCTCGATGCGGCCGTCGTCGACCGTCGTGCTCCACCGGTGCACCGGGTTGCCGGCCCAGCCGTCGTACGGGTCCTTCTGCGCGGTGAGGTAGGGCACCGACCCGGCCGAGGTCCACCCGCCGCTGCTCGAGGCGAACTGGGTGAAGGCGGGTTCCCCGCCGGCGGTCAGCACCTGCCCGGCGGTCGCGTCGACCGCGGCGTTGGAGGCGGGGTGCTCGGCGGCCACGCCGCCGTACACCTGGCAGGAGGTCGTGTCGCACAGCTGGTAGGCCGAGGCCCGCGGGTGGGCACGCTCGTACGACGCGTACGTACGCGCCGCGACGGCCTGCGCCCGCACGGCGGCGGGGCTCCAGGTCGCCGGGATCTCGAGGGGCACGACGCCCTTGAGGTAGCTGTCGAGCCTCAGGTCGTTGACGGTCTCGACGCCGGTGCCGACGCGGGCGGCGCGGAGCCGGCCGCGGTAGGGCCTGTCGCCCACCGGCGTCACCAGCGTGACCGGCGCTCCCCCGGCGTAGAACTCGCCGTTGCCGGCGAGGTCACGCCACTTGCGCCACTTGTCGGTCCGGTAGGCGACCCGCAGCCTCCCCGTCCCGGCCTCGGCGATGCGCCACTGCTTCGCGCCGTTCTCGGGCAGCCGCAGCCGGTCGCCGCCGGCGAGGTCCCGGACCGTCAGCCCGCGGCGCGGCCGGACCACGACGTCGTCACCGGGATCGGTGGACAGCGCCACGGTGACCCGGCCCCGGCTCGTCCCCCACTGGGTGCCGGGATAGTAGAACTTCACGATCTCCCGGTGGCCCAGGCCCTGCCGGGCCGCGCCCTCGGCGCCGTACTGCGACATGCCGTGGCCGTGCCCGTAGCCGCGACCGGTGATGGTCACGGTCGCCGTGCGCGGCACCGCCCAGTCGTCGACCGTGGACGCGGCGGCACGGGCGGGAGCCGCCTGCGCCGCCCCCGGGAGCAGGGCGACCGGCAGCACGAGGGCGCAGGCCGCCAGGGTCGAGAACAGACGCATGCACCAATGGCACCACCTGTCACAGGAGTCCCGCAATCGGTGCGAGTGAACTACAGATCTGTAGTTTCCGCAGGTCAGCGCCGGTCAGCGCGGGGTGTGACTGCTGGGCCGGTGGGATCGCGGACGGGGGCCGGGAGGCTCAGAAGTGGTGCAGCCTCCGGGCGGCCTCGGCGATCGAGCCGGACATCGACGGGTAGACCGTGAACGCCTGGGCGAGCTGGTCGGCGGTGAGCGACTCGGCGACGGCGACGGAGACCGGGTGGATCAGCTCGCTGGCGCGCGGGCCGACGACGACGCCTCCGACGACGATGCCCGTGCCCGGGCGGCACAGCAGCTTCACGAAGCCGTCGCGGACCCCTTGCATCTTCGCGCGCGGGTTCCCCGACATCGGCAGCGTGACGACCTCGGCCTGCATCTCGCCGGCGTCGACGGCCTGCTGCGACCAGCCGACCGTCGCGATCTCCGGGGAGGTGAAGACGTTGGAGGAGACCTTCTTCAGGTCCAGCGGGTGCACCGCGTCGCCGAGGAAGTGCCACATCGCGATCCGGCCCTGCATCGCGGCGACCGAGGCCAGCATGAAGACGCCGGTGCAGTCGCCGGCGGAGTAGACGCCGCGCGCCGAGGTGCGCGAGACCCGGTCGACGTTGACGAAGCCGCCGTCCTTGAGGACGACGCCGGCCTCCTCGAGGCCCATGTCCGTGGTGTTCGGGACCGAGCCGAGCGCCAGGATGCAGTGCGAGCCCTGGACCGTGCGGCCGTCGGTGAGCGCGACGGTGACGACGTCGCCGTCGCGGGTGACCGACTCCATCCGCGACTTCGGCAGCACGGTCATGCCGCGGCGGCGCAGGACGTCCTCGAGCACGGTGGCCGCGTCGGCGTCCTCGCCCGGCAGCACCCGGTCGCGGGAGGAGACCAGGGTGACCGGGATGCCGAGGTTGAGGTAGGCGCTGGCGAACTCCGCGCCGGTCACGCCCGACCCGACCACGATCAGCTCGGTCGGCACCTCGGTGAGGTCGTAGACCTGCTCCCAGGTGAGGATGCGCTCGCCGTCGGGCTGCGCGGTCGGCAGCGTGCGCGGGGCCGCACCGGTGGCGATGAGCACCGCGTCGGCCTCGAGGGTCTGCTCGGAGCCGTCGGCCGCGGTCGCGACGACGCGGCCCGGCCCGTCGAGCCGGCCGCGCGCCTCGACGACGCGCACGCCGTCCTTGGCCAGGCGGCGGGCGATGTCGGCGGACTGGTCGGCGGCGAGCTGCTTGACCCGGGCGTTGACCCGGGCCAGGTCGACGCGGATGGTCTCCGCGGCGTCGCCCTCGGTGTCGGTGAAGATCACGCCGAGCTCGGCCGCGCCGGCCAGCTCGTCCATAACCTCCGCGGTCGCGATCAGGGTCTTGCTCGGGACGCAGTCGGTGAGGACCGCCGAGCCACCGACCCCGTCGGTGTCGACGACCGTCACCTCGGCGCCCAGCTGGGCGGCGACGTGCGCGGCCTCGTAGCCGCCGGGCCCGCCCCCGACGATGACGACGCGGTCGGTGGCCATCAGAAGTTGATCATGTGGCCGGCGATGCCGTGGACGGCTTCCTTCACGGCCTCGGACAGCGTCGGGTGGGCGAAGACGTTGCGCGACACCTCGTCGGCGGTGAGGTCCCACTGCTGGGCCAGGGTCAGCACCGGCAGCTGCTCGGTGACGTCCGGGCCGATCATGTGGGCGCCGAGGATCTCGTTGTGCTCGGCGTCGGCGACGACCTTGACGAAGCCGACCGCGTCGCCGAGGCCCTGGGCCTTGCCGTTGGCCGAGAACGGGAACGTCGCCGTCTTGACGTCGTACCCCTTGTCCTTGGCCTGCTGCTCGGTGTACCCGAACGAGCCGATCTGGGGCTGGCAGTACGTCGCCCGCGGGATCATGTCGAAGTCGATCTCCATCGTCTCCGCGCCGGAGATCGTCTCCGCGGCCACGATGCCCATCGCCTCGGCGGCGTGGGCGAGCATCATCTTCCCGGTGACGTCGCCGATGGCGTAGACGTGGTCGACGTTGGTGCGCCCACGGCCGTCGACGGCGATGGCGCCGCGCTCGGTGAGCTCGACACCGGCCGCCTCGAGGCCGTAGCCCTCGGTGCGCGGCTGGAAGCCGATCGCCTGCAGGACCTTGTCGGCCTCGAGCACCTGCTGCTCGCCGTCCTTGGAGACGGTGACCTTGACCTTGTCGCCGGAGTCGTCGATGCCCTCGACCTTGGTCGACAGCAGCACCTTCACGCCGAGCTTCTTGTAGTGCTTGAGCAGCTCCTTGGACACGTCGGCGTCCTCGGTGGGCACCATCCGGTCGAGGAACTCCACGATCGTCACGTCGACGCCGAAGTTCTTCATGACGTAGGCGAACTCGACGCCGATCGCGCCGGACCCGGCGATGATGATCGAGCCGGGGAGCTGGTCGGTGAGGATCTGCTCCTCGTAGGTCACGACGCGGTCCGAGAGCTCGGTGCCGGGGATGAGCCGGGTCCGCGCGCCGGTCGCGATGATCAGGTCGTCGCAGGTGTACGACGTGGTCTCGCCGTCCTTGGTCACGTCGACCGACGTCGGGCCGGTGAGGGTGCCCCAGCCGTCGATCTCGGTGATCTTGTTCTTCTTCATGAGGAAGTGGACGCCCTTGACGATGCCGGCCGAGACCTGGCGGCTGCGCTTGTGGGTCGGTCCGAACGACATCGTGGCGTCGCCCTCGATGCCGAACTTGTCCTTCTCGTGGGTCAGGACGTGGGCGAGCTCGGCATTCTTGAGCAGCGCCTTCGACGGGATGCACCCGACGTTGAGGCACACACCGCCCCAGTACTTCTCCTCCACCACGGCGACCGTCTTGCCGAGCTGGGCGGCGCGGATCGCCGCGACGTAGCCCCCGGGACCGGCGCCGAGGACGAGGACATCGAAGTGGTTCGTCACGGTCGCCAGCCTACTTCTGTCGCGCAGGTCACCCCGACCGGGTCGCCCACCGACCAGTAGCCTGCGGACGTGACGCTCTACGCCGCCTACGGGACCAACCTCGATCCCGCCCGGATGGGCGAGCGCTGCCCGCACTCCCCGATGCGCACCACCGGGTGGCTCAGCGGGTGGCGGCTGACGTTCGGCGGCGAGGAGCACGGCTGGGACGGCGCGCTCTCCACGATCGTCCAGGACCCCTTCGAGCAGGTCTTCGTCGCGGTCTACGACATCACCCGCGAGGACGAGAAGCACCTCGACGGCTGGGAGGCCGCGGACTCTGGGCTGTACCGCAAGACCAAGGTCCGGGTCTCCACCATGGACGGCGAGGTCGTCGTGTGGACCTACGTGCTCGACGCCTACGAGGGCGGGCTGCCCTCCGCGTCGTACCTCGGTGTCCTGGCCGACGCGGCCGAGGCCGCCGATGCCCCCGCCGACTACGTCGCGGCCCTCAGGCGCCGCCCCTGCCGGTCGACAGGACTCTGACCGGGCGGCGGACCTGACCTACAGTTCCGCCGTGACCGAGACCAGCTCCCCCGACCCGTACGCCCTGGCGCAGGAGGCGGCCACCGCCCTCGCCGACCTGACCGGCGTCGAGCGCCACGACCTCGCGCTCGTCCTCGGCTCCGGCTGGCTGCCGGCCGTCGACGCCCTCGGCGGGGCCACCGCCGAGATCGACACCACCGACCTGCCGGGCTTCAGCGCCGCGGCCGTCGCCGGCCACTCGGGGAAGATCCGGTCGCTCAAGGTCGGCGAGAAGAACGTCCTGGCGTTCCTCTCCCGCACCCACTACTACGAGGGTCGCGGCGTCGCCGCCGTCGTGCACGGCGTCCGGACCGCCGCCGCGGCCGGCTGCTCCACCGTCGTCCTCACCAACGGCTGCGGCGGGCTCAAGGAGACCTGGACGCCGGGCACCCCCGTCCTGATCTCCGACCACATCAACCTGACCGGCCGGTCCCCCATCGTCGGCGCGAACTTCGTCGACCTCACCGACCTCTACTCCAGCCGGCTGCGGGCGATGTGCCGCGAGGTCGACCCGACCCTCGACGAGGGCGTCTACGTGCAGTTCCCCGGCCCCCACTACGAGACCCCGGCCGAGATCGGCATGGCCCGGGCGATCGGCGGTCACCTGGTGGGCATGAGCACGACGCTGGAGGCGATCGCCGCCCGTGAGGCCGGCATGGAGGTGCTGGGCATCAGCCTGGTCACGAACCTCGCCGCGGGCATCACCGGCGAGCCGCTCAACCACGCGGAGGTGCTCGAGGCCGGGCGCGCCGCCGCCACGCGCATGGGTGACCTCCTCGGCCGGATCGTCCCCAGGATCTGAGCCCGGACATGGACACCGCGGCGGGCAGCACCCGGCAGCTGCTCGTCGACGCCGCCCTGCGGGCCTTCGCCGAGCACGGCGTGCACAACGCCTCGCTCCTCGAGATCACCCGCCAGGCCGGGCAGCGCAACCGGGGCGCGGTCCACTACCACTTCGGCAGCCGCGAGGGCCTGATCGCCGCCGTCCTGGAGCAGCACGCCGACGACATCGGCCGCCGCGAGGTCGAGCTGCTCGACCTCGCGCGGCAGCACCCCGCCGACGACATCGCCTCGGTCGTCGAGGCGATCGTGCGGCCCGTCACGGAGGTCTCGGAGATGGGCTGGCGCGGGCGGTGCTACATCGTCATCGTCGGCGAGCTGGTCCAGCAGGACATCACGCCCCTGGGACCGGACGTCCAGGCCGCGTTCGCCCGCACCGGGGGCTACGAGCTGTTCGGGCTGATGCGGGAGCGGCTCGCGCCGATGGCGATGGACCAGTCGCTGGAGAACGAGCGGCTGGCACTGATGACGGCGTTCGTCATGCACTCGGTGGCCGCGCGCGCCCGCGCCGGCGAGCTGCCGCCGAGCGGCCGCGAGGAGCTGCCGACCGAGCGGTTCGTGCAGAACCTCGTGCTGATGGCCACCGCGATGGTGACCGCACCGGTCCCCGCGCCGGTCCCCGCGCCGCTGCCGACCGACCGGTAGCGTGGCCGCGTGCCGCGCATCAGCGCCGGTTCGCTGCAGGAGCACCGCGCCGACCTGCGACGCCGGGTCTTCGACGCCTTCGCCGAGCTGGTCGGCGAGCGGTCCTACGACGCCGTCACCATGGCCGCGATCGCCGAGCGAGCAGGCATCGGCCGCACCGCGATCTACCACCACTTCCCCGACAAGGCCGCCGTCGTCGTCGCCTTCGCCAGCGACGAGACCGAGCGGTACGTCGCCCGGCTGACCGAGGTCCTCGGCGTCACCGACGACCCGGTCGAGCAGCTGCGCACCTACGTGCGCCACCACCTCGCCGCGGACGAGGAGTTCCACCTCGGCCTGGGGCCGCGGCTGTTCGCGATGCTGAGCGACGAGGCCCGCCGGGAGATCCGCGGGCACGTCGTCGCGGTCGAGGACGTCCTGCGCTCGGTCCTGGTCGCGGGGCGAGACTCCGGGCGGATGGTGGTCGAGGACGTCGAGGCCACGCTCCCCCTCGTCCATGCGTGCCTGAGCCCCCGGCACCTCCCGGCGCGGACGATCGAGTCGTTCGTCCTGCGCGCGGTCGGGGCCGGGGGCTCCGCGGGCTGAGGGGTCAGCGGGCGACCTTCAGCGCCACGGTCCGCGCCACGCGCTCGTAGGCCGACGAGCCGGCGTACACGACCTTGATCCGGTAGCCGCCCTTCGCGAGCCTCGGCAGGGCGACGGTGGCCCTGCCCCCGGCCAGCCTCGCGGTGCGGGTGGCCACGACCTTGCCGGTCCGCCCCGACGTCGCCGCCCTGGCGATGCGGACGGTGACCTTGCCGCCGACCGTGCCGGCGTCACCGGTGTAGGCGACGCGGAGCCTGCCGGCCCGGACGGACGTCGGCTTCTTGGTGACCGCGACGGTCGCGCGCGGCTCGGTCTTGCCGCCCAGCGCGGCCCAGTCGATGGTCACCGGGGTCTCGGTGTCCTGGGAGGTGTTGGAGTGGGTGTGCGCCTGCCAGGTGTAGAGGGAGTACGACGTGCCGCGCTCCAGCTTGGCCGCCGGCGCGGTGAGCGACGTGGTGAAGGCACCGCCCACGACCTGCGCAGCGGGCACCCAGGCCGCCGCCACGAACTCCGACTGGTCGGCCATGTCGTCGGTCTCGGGCAGGCCACCGGCCTCCGCGAGACCGACGTACACGCCGTTGTCGCCGGGGTTGGTGGTGCCGTCGAAACCGGTGCCGGAGACGGTGAACGCGACTCCGCTGCGCGAGGTGGTCGCGGTGTGGGAGACCGCGGGCGCGGCCGCGGCGGCCGGGGTGGCCCGGGCGGTGAGCGCCGCCGGCGCCTTCTTGGCGTCGCTGCTCGCGCCGGAGGCGTGGAAGTGGGCGCGCAGCCCCGACGGCAGGTGGCCCAGGAGGTCGGCGGCCCAGGCCTTCCCGTCGACCGGCTGGCCGGCGGGGATCCCGAGCGCCGCCGACCCCGGGCCCTCCGGGAGCACGCCGTCCCAGGCGGGGGTGGCGGTGATCGAGCCGAGGCCGTCCGCGACCGTCCAGGCCGGCGCGTCGAACGTGGTGACCGTGACCCGCGCCGGGGCGACGTCGCTCGCCGGCTGGCCCATGCCGCCGTTGACCTTCGCCGAGACGAGCGCGCTGATCGTGCCGTCGCCGTCGGCCTCGACGGTCACCCGCGGCTGGGCGAACGTGACCGTGTAGACGGCCGTGCCGACCATCGGGATCTTGAACGTGCCCGCCACGGAGCCGGCGTAGGACACCGACCCCGCACCGGTCGCCGGGTCGTAGCTCCCCACGCCGTCCGGGAAGGTGACCACCCCGTCGGCGGCCTCGGTGGCCCCGCCGGCGAGCTCGTGGCTCGACAGGTGGTCGTCGAACTGCTGGGAGATCTCCCAGGTCAGGGACGGCGCGGCCGCGGCGGTGGCCGGGGCGGCCGTGGCCGGGGCGGCCGTGGCGACCAGGGCCAGGCCGGAGGCGGCCATCGTGGTCGCTGCGGCCGAGGCGGCCCAGCGGGTCGGGCGGATCATGGTGCTTCCTCTCGGTACGGGGTGGCGGCGGGGGCGCGCGGGTGCGCCCCCGCCGTGGTTCAGCGGACGCGCAGGTCGAGGACCGTGGTGTCGCCGACGTAGTTGCGGGCGCCGAGGTAGCGCACCCGGACCTTCCAGGTGCCGGCACCGAGCCGGGCGACCGCGAACGTGGCCCGGCCGTCCTCGAGGGCGACCGGCGCGATCGTGCGCCGGAGCTTCCCGTCGCGGTAGAGCCGCAGCCGCACCCGGCCGGCGGGGTCGCCGACGGCAGCCGCTCCGCGGACGACCGTGGTCAGCCGGCCCGCCGCGGTAGCGGTGGGCTGGCGCGACCAGCGCGCGGTGACGACCGGCGACGCCTTCTCGACGACCACCACGTGCTCGGCGACGACCACACCGCCGAAGGAGATCCATGCGGTGTGGCGGCCCGCGCCCAGGCGGGCCGGGATGCGGAACGTCGCGCGGCCGTCGACGAGCTCGCTGGTCTGCTCGGCGCCGAGGCCGGTCAGGACCGCGGTGCCGGACGCCGGCTCGCCGCCGACCGTGATCACGGCCGAGATCGAGCCCGACCGGCCGAAGGCCGCCTGGGCGGGGCCGGTGACCCCGACCGCCGCGGGCTGCTCGGGCTCCTCACCCGGCTGCTCGGGCTCCTCGCCGGGCTGCTCGGGCTGCTCGGGGCCGCTGCCCCCGCCGGGCCCACCGGCGGGCGGCGCGAGCCTGGACCAGTCGATGGTGACGGGCGTCTGGGTGTCCTGGCTGGTGTTGGAGTGGGTGTGGGCCTGCCACGTGTAGACCGCGTAGCTCCTGGTGGGATCGAGCTTCGCGGTCGGAGCGAGCAGCGTGGTACTGAAGGCGCCGCCGGGCATCTGCTGCGGCATGACCCAGGCCGCCGCCGCGAACGCGGCCTGGTCGGTCTGCGAGCCGGTGCTCGGCATCCCGCCCGCGGGCGCCAGGCCGACGTAGACGCCGTTGTCGCCCGCGTTGGTGACCGCCCGGAAGCCGGTGCCGGAGACGGCCACCTGCACCCCGCCGGCGTACGACGCGGCCGTCACGGACGCGGTCGTCCGGGGGTTGCTCGCCGGAACCTCGGGACCGGTGCCCGGCCCGGGGTCGGTCCCGGGGTCGGGCTGCGCCAGCTTCGACCAGTCGACGGCGAGGGCCTTCTCGACGGCCTGCGAGTCGTCCGCGACCGGGTTGCCGTGGGCGCTCCAGGTGTAGACCGACCACGACCTCGCGGGGTCGAGCTTCGCGGTCGGCACGACCAGCGCGGCGGTGAACGACCCGCTGACCAGCTTCGCCCTGCCGACGTGCGTGGCCGCCGCGAAGCCGGCGTCCGTCAGGCCGAGGATGCCGCCGCTGGGCGCGACGCCGACGTACACGCCGTCCGGCGCGCGCTGCACCTTCGCGTCGGGGTCGAAGCCGGTCCCGGTCACCGACAGCGCGAGGCCGTCGGCGTACGACGCGGAGGTGGTGGTCACCTCGAGCGCGGGCGTGGCGACCGGCGCCGCGGCCGGGGTGGCCTGGGCGGTGAAGGGTGCGGGTGCCTTCTTGGCGTCGCTGCTCGCGCCCGAGGCGTGGAAGTGGGCGCGGACCCCGGGGGTCAGCTGGCCGAGGAACGCAGGGTGCCAGGACCGGCCGGCGACCGGCTGGCCGGCCTTGATGCCGAGCGCAACCGACTCCGGGCCCTCCGGGAGCACGCCGTCCCAGTCGGGCGTGGCGGTGACGGACCCGAGGCCGTCCGCGACCGTCCAGGCCGGCGCGTCGAAGGTGGTGACGGTGACCCGCTCGGGATCCGTCGACGCGGCGGGCGCCTGGCCGCTGCCGACGTTGGAGGCGGACACCTTGGCCGTCACGGTGCCCTCGCCGTCGGCGTCCACGGTGACCGTGGGGTTCGCGATCGTGACCGTGTAGAACGGCGAGCCGCCGAAGGCGAACGAGCCCGCCACGGAGCCGGCGTAGGACACCGACCCCGCACCGGTCGCCGGGTCGTAGGTCCCCACGCCGTCCGGGAAGGTGACGACACCCTCGGTGGTCTCGGTGGCGCCACCGCCCAGGACGTGGCTCGAGAGGTGGTCGTCGAACTGCTGGGAGATCTCCCAGGTCAGCACGGGGGCCGGTGGCGCGGCGGGGGCCGGCGCGGCGGCTGCGACGAGCGCGAGGCCGGAGGCCGCGAGCGTCGTGGCGGCCGCCGAGGCGACCCAGCGGGTGGGGCGGATCATGGCGTTCCTCTCTCAGGCGACGCGGGCGCGTCGGGGCACGGGCAGCAGCAGCACGACGGCCGCGGCGAGCAGGAGGGCACCGGCCAGCCACCAGGGCCAGGACGGTGCGGGGCCGGGCACGGCCGGGGTGGGCGCCGCGGCGACCAGCTGCGTGCTGGCCGGGAGCGCGGCCGGCGCGGCGGCGACCGGTGCGGCGGCGACCGGTGCGGCCGGCACCGTCGGCACGGCGGGGGCGGCCGGCACCGTCGGCACGGCGGGGGCCACCGGGGCCGGGGCCGGGGCGGCCACCGGGGCGGGGGCCACCGGCGCGGGACCGGGCGCCGGGTCCGCGGTCGGCGGCGCGACCGTCGGGTTGACGATGACCGGCTGCGTGGGCGGCGCGGTCGGGGTCGGGGCGGGGTCGGTGCCCGTGGCGTCGTAGGACACGGCGAGCGGCTGCGGGACCTTGAACGGGTCGGTCGAGGAGCCGCTGGAGAACCAGAAGGCGGCGGTGCCGAGGCGGTCCATGTACGCCACGAAGGCCCCCGGGAAGGAGCCCGACCACTCCTCCCCCGTCGTCTGGCCGAGGCCGTCGACGGTCACGCCCCGGTACGCCGGCTCGACGCTCAGCCCGCCGCCAGGTCCGGCGTCGCCGAGGTCGACGTCCGGCAGGTCGGCGAGCGTGACGGTCTCCCCCGGCACGGGGGCCCAGGACCCGGGGTCGTCGACCGAGGAGGCGTACCCGCTCACCGTCGCGGTGAGGGTGCCCCGCCCGTCGGCCACGTCCAGCACGGGGTCGCTGACGTGGAACATCGACATCCCGGAGTAGTAGACGACCGTGAGGTCGCCGTCCCACGCGACGTGGGCCGTGCCGGCGGCGGGGTCGACGTACCCCTCGCCCGAGGCGATCGTGAACCGCAGACCGCTCGTCGACCCGCTCGCGGGTGGGCCGAGCGGCTTCCCGGCGGTATCGGTGGACAGCCCCTTCCAGGTCGCCGGGCGCCACCGGCGGCCGTCCCACTTCTGGATGCGGACGTCGCCCTCGCGCTGCTGCCAGGACGACCGCGGCAGCGTCGTGCCGCCCCGGCCCGGGTCGGGGACCCGGCCGGCGGAGAGGAAGTTGTAGGTGTCCGGCGCGTGCGCCCGGTTGCTCGACTCGTGGTTGATCCCCCACCGGAGCACGGCCCCGTCCAGCTCGACCCGGGTCGTGGGGTCCTCGGCGGGCTCCTCGGCACCGGCGGGCGCCGCCCCGAGCACCCCGCCGGACGTCCCGCCGAGCAGGGCGACGACGGCGGCCGAGGCGAGCGCGGCGGCGATGCCGTGCCGTCGCCGGTCAGGCCGCACGACGCACCCGCCGCGTGCGCAGGAGGGGGTACGCCGCGCGGCCGACCGCCGCGAGGAGCACCAGGCCCGCCGCGCCGGCGACGAGCAGGCCGGCCCGCTCGGAGCCCGGGCGGGCCGGCGCGGCCACCGCGTCGGTCCCGGTGATCGCGAAGGAGACCGCGGGGGCCCCGTCGACGCCGTGGACACGCAGCTCGTGGGTGCCGGCCGCGGCGTCCTCGGGCAGGGCCAGCACCCCGGCGGTGCCGCCGTCGGCGCCGACGAGGAACGGCCCGGCACCCGCCGCACCGTCGTCGAGGACGACGGTGACCTGGCGGCCCGGCGGGAGGCCGGCGGCGGTGAAGGCGAGCACGTTGCCGGCGACGGCCGAGGCGCGGTCGACCTCGAGCGTGGGCGTGCTCGCCGCGGCGCCGGCACCGGGCACCTCGCCCGCGGCGGGCGTCTGGGCGCCGCTCGGCACGGATCCCTCCGGCACGGCCCCGGCCACGGGACCGGAGGGCGCGACCGGTGCGCCGGTGTCCGCCCCGGCCGCGGGCGCGGCCGGGTCCGAGGGGTCGGTCGGGTCGGTCGGCGCCGCCTGCTGCAGCGAGGCGACCCGCACGGGGGTGAAGGTCTCGTTGCGGGCGTTCTTCACGCCGTGGGCACCGACGGTGATCACGCCGCAGGTCAGCCTCCGGCAGTCGATGGTCCGCACCGAGTCGTCGCGGTCGTAGGCCCGGAACGTCGCGCCGGGCACGACGACCGTCGTGGACCACGTGCCCTTCGCCGACATGGTGCCGCCGTTGGCGGAGCCCGCGGTGTCGGAGCCGGGGAACGCGACGTACTTCTGGAAGCCCTGATTGTCGCGCGCCTCGCTGTCCGGGACGTACCAGTAGTCCTCACCGGTCGCGCCCCCGCGGCTGGGCTGCCAGGTGCCGTCGACGGCACCGAAGAAGACGTAGATCCCCCCGTGCCCGCCGCGGATCGACTGGAAGCCGCTCCCCCGCACCTGCAGGGTCGTGGCGTACGTCGGGTCGACGGCCGCGTCGCCGTCGGGGTTCGCGACGGTGACCCGCGAGGCCGCGGCGGCCGGGGCTGCGGGCACGGCGAGCGAGCAGGTGGCCGCGAGCAGCAGCGCGGCGAGGAGCCGGGACCTCACAGGACCTCCTGGAGCGGGGACGGGGTGCGGACGGGGACGACGAGGAGGTGACCGGCGTGCTCGACGACGTCGACCGGGTGGCCGTAGACCTCGCTCAGCAGCGCCCCGGTCAGCACCTCGGCGGGCGGGCCGTCGGCGCGGACCCGGCCGTCGGCGAGGACGCAGACGCGGTCGGCGTACGCCGCGGCGAGCGAGAGGTCGTGCAGCACGACAACGGCGGCGGCACCGGCCCGGACGGTGCGGCGCAGCACGTCGAGCAGCGCCTCCTGGTGGCGGATGTCGAGGGCCGCGGTCGGCTCGTCGAGCATCAGCACGGGGGTGGCCTGGGCGAGCAGCCGGGCGAACGACGTGCGCGCCTGCTCGCCGCCCGAGAGCGTGGGGAAGAGCCGCTGCGCGAGAGCGGTCACGTCCGCCCGCTCCATGGCCTCGGCGACGACGCGCTCGTCGTCGTCCTCGGCCGGGGTCCGGTGCCACGGGGAGCGGCCCATGCGCACGACGTCCTCGACGCGGAACCCGAACGCGAGGCCCTGCTGCTGCAGCTGCACCCCGCGCACCCGGGCCAGGTCGCGGGCGGCGTGCCGGCGCAGCTCGCGCCCGCCGAGCTCGACCGTGCCCGTCGTCGGCACCGTGTCACCGGAGAGGACGCCGAGCAGCGTGGACTTGCCGGCGCCGTTCGGCCCGACCAGGGCCAGCAGCTCCCCGGGCCGGACGTCGACGTCGACCCCGTCGAGGATGCGGTGGCCGTCGACGGCCACGCCGACGCCGCGTGCGCGGACCGTCGCGCCGGGGGCCGTCACGCCCAGCCCCCCGCCGTACGACGGGCCCGGCGCAGCAGCCAGAAGAAGAAGGGGCCGCCGACCAGGGAGGTCAGCATCCCGATCGGCAGGTCGGCGTACTCGATCGCGGTGCGGGCCCACAGGTCCGCGACGACGAGGAGGACGGCACCGCCGAGCGCACTGGCGGGCACGAGCAGCCGGTGGCCGGGACCGGCCACCAGCCGCACCAGGTGCGGCACGACCAGCCCGACGAACGCGATGATCCCGCAGAAGGACACCGCCGCGGCGGTGAGCACGGCGACCGCCACGATCGTGGTCATCCGCAGCCGCTCGACGTCGACACCGACGTGGCGGGCGGCGCGGTCGCCGAGCGCGAGCAGGTCCAGCCGGGGCGCGAGGAGGAGGGCGACGAGGATCCCGCCGACGGCGAGCGGCGCGACGACGCCGACCTGCTCCCAGCGCGACCCGTTGAGGCTGCCGAGCTGCCAGAAGACGATCTCCTCGCGCGCCTGGGTGTCGCCCAGGAACATCAGGAAGGCCAGCCCGGCGCTGGTCACCGCGTTGAGCGCGATGCCGGTCAGCACCAGCGTGACCACCTCGGTGCGGCCCCCGTCGCGCGACATCACGTAGACCAGCACGGTGGTCACCAGCCCGCCGAGGAAGGCGCACACCGCGACCGTCCAGGTGCCGGCGAAGGTCAGGTCGAGCACGATCACCGAGGCCGCCGCGACGGCGGCCCCGGAGGAGACCCCCACGACGCCGGGCTCGGCCAGGGGGTTGCCGAAGACGCCCTGCATCAGGGCGCCCGCAGTGGCGAGCGCGGCGCCCGCGAGGGCGGCCATGGCCACGCGCGGGAACCGGACCTGCCACAGGGTGCTCTCGCCCTGGGGGTGGGACGGGACGGGGCCCCAGTCCAGCCCGAGGCGGTGCAGCACCGACCCGACGACCTCGTTCGGGGGCACGTCGAGCTGGCCGTGGCCGGCCCCGAGGACGAGTGCCACGAGCAGGGCGACGCCCAGCCCGCCGAGCAGGCCGACCCGGCCCGCGAGCACGCGGGCGGCGGTCCGCGGGGTCGCCGGGGCGGTGCGGCCGGCGGCGGGAGGGGCGGCGGTGGGGGTGGCGGTCACGACAGCTCGCCCGGTGCGTACGCCGCGACGGTGAGGGCCTCGAGGACCGAGGCGGTCGCGGGGCCGAAGCCGAGGACGGCCGCGTCGTCCATCGCCACGAACCGGCGGTGCCGGCCCGCGGGGGTCTCGGCCAGCGCGGGCAGCCGCTCGAGCAGGCCGTCGACCCCGCCCGCGGACTCCAGGCCCCCGGACATCATCAGCACCAGGTCGGGCTGCGCGGCGACCAGGCCCTCGTCGGTGAGCGGCTTCATGCCGTTCCAGCCGATCTCCTCGGCGACGTCGTACCCGCCGATCGCGTCGATGAGCGAGTCCGCGCCCGACCCCTCGCCGAACATGTAGTAGACGCCGCTCTGCCCGCGCACGTAGAGGAACACCATCCGCAGCCGCTCGCCCTCGTCCGCCGGCGCGACGCGCGCGACCTCGGCGGTGACCGCGTCGATCTCCCGCCGGGTCCGCTCGGCGAGCGCCGCGCCCTCCTCCGGGACGCCGAGCGCCTCGGCGACGCCGTGGACCAGTCCTCCGACGTTCTCGAGGGTGCGCTCGGGCTCGAGCACGACGACGGGGATGCCGGCGTCCCGCACCTGCAGCACGACGTCCCAGGGACCGAGGGAGGTGTCGGTGACGACCAGCGTGGGATCGAGCTCGAGGATCGCCTCGGCGACGAGGTCGTGCCCGTCCTGGGTGACCAGCGGCAGGTCGTCGAGCCCCGCGACCTGGGTGGACACGTCGCGGCCGACGAGCACGTCGGCCAGGCCCAGCTCGGCGACGGTGCGCGCGAGCGTCCCGTGCACGTCGAGCGCCAGCACGCGGCTGGCGTCCTCGACCCGCACCTCGGTCCCCTGGGCGTCGGTCAGCGTCACCGGCAGGTGCTGCTCGGGCGCCTCCGCGACGGGGTCGATCGCGTCGTCGGCCGCCACGACGGCCTCGCCGTCCCAGGCGCGGACGTCCTCAAGCGGCTCCACGTCGGCCAGCGGTGGCGCCGTCCGCAGGGCCGAGGGGTCGGCGTCGGAGCCGACGGCCCGCTCGCCGGTGGAGATCCCGCAGCCGGCCAGCAGCAGCGCGACCACCAGCCCGGCGATCGACGGGACCAGCAGGCGGACGGAGGAGGACGGGGGCAGCACGCCGAGTAAGGTACACCTAAGTTAGGTAAGCCTCACCAAATGTCCAGACCGATCTGACAGTGTGTCAGGATGTTTTTGACAGCGCGTCCGGACCGCGCTTCGATGGCGCAGCCCCGCTCCAGCCCCCGCTCCAGCCCCCGTCACAGCGACGCAACAGCCGCAGGAGAGACTCATGACCGTGCTCGACGCCGGCCCCACCACACCCGCCCTGTCGGTCGCGATGCGCGAGGGCTCCCGCGCGGAGCACGAGGACGCCGAGGGGTCGACGTTCATGTCGGAGCTGCTCGACGGCCGCATCTCCGAGGAGGGGTACGCCGCGTACCTGCGCCGGCTCCGCGCCGTGTACGCCGCCATGGAGACCGTCGTGCGGGAGCGCTCGGGCGACCCCCTCGTGGCCGCCGTCCACGACCCGGCCCTGGAGCGGCTCGCCGCGATCGACGCCGACCTGGACCACTGGGCGCCCGGCGCCGACCACGACCTCGCGCCCGGCGAGTCACCGGCGGCGGCGACGTACTGCGACCGGCTCCGTGGGGCGTCCTGGGGCGGCGCGCTGGTGGCCCACCACTACACCCGCTACCTCGGTGACCTGTCCGGCGGCCAGGCGATCGGCCGGGTGCTCGACCGGGCCTTCGAGCTGGACGGGGCCGGGACGGCGTTCTACGCGTTCCCCGCGGTCCCCAAGCCGAAGCCGTACAAGGACGCCTACCGCGCCCGCCTCGACGCACTGGGCCTCGACGGCGCCGGGGTGGACCGGGTGGTCGAGGAGGTGAAGGTAGCGTTCCGGCTGAACCAGGCCCTCTTCACCGAGCTCGGAGAACGCATCGATGCCTACCGCCGCCCGGCACGCCAGGACTGACACCGGCCCCGCCGGCTCCCACGACCGCCGCGGCGTCCGGGGCGCGTCCGCATGAGGGTCCTGGTCACCGGCGCCGCCGGCAGCATCGGCCGGGTGGTCTCGCTGGGCCTCGCCGACCGGGGGCACGAGGTCGTCGGCCTCGACCGGCTGCCGCAGCCCTCGGGCGAGGACGGCGCCTGGTACACCGTCGACTGCACCGACCCCGACGCCGTCGACGCCGTCTTCGTCGAGCAGTCCCTCGACGCGGTCGTCCACCTGGCCGGGCACCCCGGCGAGGCGAACCTCCCGGACTCGCTGGCCTCCCACGTGGTGACCACGGGCGCGCTGCTCGACGCGATGGTCGCCCACGACGTGCGCCGCATCGTCTACGCCTCCTCCAACCACGCCGTGGGCCGCACCCCGCGCCGGGACCTGGTCGGCGTCGACGCCCGGCCGCGGCCCGACACGTTCTACGGCGTCAGCAAGGTGGCCGCCGAGGCGCTGCTGAGCCTCTACGTCGACCGGTACGGCATCGACGCGGTCGCCTGCCGGATCGGCTCGTTCCTCCCCGAGCCCGAGACGGTCCGCAACCTCTCCACCTGGCTCTCCCACGACGACTGCGTCCGCATGGTCGAGGCCGGCCTCACCGCCACGGCCCCGGGCTTCGCGGTGCTGTACGGCATCTCCGCCAACACCCGGGCCTGGTGGGACCTCGAGCCGGGTCGCGCGCTGGGCTACGACCCGCAGGACGACGCCGAGGCCTGGGCCGACCGGATCCAGCCCTCCCCCGAGGACGACTGGGACGCCGCGCACGTCGGCGGCCCGTACGCCACGCCGACGTTCGAGCGGCCCGCCCTCAACCGCTCCTGAGCCACCCTTCGCCCCGACTCCTCAGGGGAAACCGGCACTCCTCAGGGGATGCAACCCCTGAGAGGTGCCGGTTTCCCCGGGGCCCCGGGGAAACCGACCACCCGAGCCTGGCCCCACCAGGACCTGGCACGGCTTGGAGCAGAGGTCTTTGCTGGGGGCATGACCTCTTCCGTGACGCAGAAGCGCACCCTCGGCACCGCCTCGTCCCTCACCGTGTCCGCCCTCGGCCTCGGCTGCATGGGGATGTCGGAGTTCTACGGGACCGCAGACGAGGCGACGGCGACCGCGACGATCCACCGGGCGCTCGACCTGGGCGTGACGTTCCTCGACACCGCCGACATGTACGGCCCGTTCACCAACGAGCAGCTGGTCGGCGCGGCGATCAAGGACCGCCGCGACGAGGTGCAGCTGGCGACCAAGTTCGGCAACGAGCGCCTGCCCGACGGCACCCGCGTCGGCATCAACGGCCGCCCGGAGTACGTCCGGGCCGCCTGCGACGCCTCGCTCTCGCGGCTCGGCGTCGACCACATCGACCTCTACTACCAGCACCGCGTGGACCGGTCGGTCCCGATCGAGGAGACCGTCGGGGCGATGGCCGAGCTGGTGGCCGCCGGCAAGGTCGGCCACCTCGGGCTCTCCGAGGCGTCGGCCGCCACCATCCGCCGCGCCCACGCGACCCACCCGATCACCGCGCTGCAGACGGAGTACTCGCTGTTCACCCGCGACCTCGAGGACGAGATCCTGCCGACCATCCGCGAGCTGGGGATCGGGCTCGTGCCGTACTCCCCGCTCGGCCGCGGCATCCTCACCGGCGCGATCACCTCGGAGGAGTCCTTGGCCGAGGACGACTCCCGCCGCTCGGCGTACTTCCCCCGCCTCAACGGCGAGGGCCTGCGCGCCAACCTCCGCCTGGTGGACAAGATCCGCGAGCTCGCCGCCGAGAAGGACTGCACCCCCGGCCAGCTCGCCCTCGCCTGGGTGCTGGCCCAGGGCGACGACGTGGCGCCGATCCCGGGCACCAAGCGGGTGGCCTACCTCGAGGAGAACGTCGGCGCCCTGGACGTGCCGCTGGACGCCGGGGACCTGCGCCGCCTGGAGGAGGCCGTGCCGCGCGACGCCGTCGTGGGCGACCGGTACGGCGACATGTCCTCGATCGAGGCCTGAGGCGCGGCCGGGCGCGGGGTCGGCGGCTCGTAGGGTGGACCGGTGACGAACACCGACGTTCCCTCCCTGCTCGCCGCCGCCCGCGCCTGGACCGCCGAGGACCCCGACCCGCGCACCCGCGAGGAGCTCGAGGCGGTCGTCGCCCGCGTCGAGGCCGGGGACGCGGCCGCGACGGCCGACCTGGCGGACCGGTTCGCCGGGACGCTGGAGTTCGGCACGGCGGGCCTGCGGGGCGCGATCGGCGCCGGCCCGAACCGGATGAACCGGGTCGTCGTCACCCGCGCCGCCGCCGGCCTGGCGGCGTACCTGCGCGACACCGGCGCCACCGGCCCCGTGGTCATCGGGTACGACGCGCGCCACGACAGCGACGTCTACGCCCGCGACACCGCGGAGGTGGTGACCGGCGCCGGGTTCGCCGCCCACCTCCTGCCGCGGCCGCTCCCGACGCCGCTGCTGGCCTACGCCATCCGGGAGCTGGGCTGCTCGGCCGGCGTGATGGTGACCGCGAGCCACAACCCGCCGCAGGACAACGGCTACAAGGTCTACCTCGGCGACGGCAGCCAGATCGTGCCGCCGGCCGACGCCGAGATCGCCGCCCGGATCGCGGCGGTCGGCCCGGTCGCCGACGTGCCCCGCGGGAACGGCGGCGCGGTGCTCGACGAGGGCATCGTCGACCGCTACCTCGACACCGTCGCCGGCCTCGCCGAGGACGGCCCCCGCGACCTCGACCTCGTCTACACCCCGCTGCACGGCGTCGGCGGCACGTCGGTGCTGCAGGTGCTGGAGTCCGCCGGGTTCTCCCAGCCGCGGGTCGTCGAGCAGCAGGAGCAGCCCGACCCGGACTTCCCCACGGTCGCGTTCCCGAACCCCGAGGAGCCCGGTGCCATGGACCTCGCGATGGCGCTCGCCGAGCAGCACGGCGCGGACCTCGTGGTCGCCAACGACCCCGACGCCGACCGCTGCGCCGCGGCGGTGCCGGGCCCGCACGGGTGGCGGATGCTGCGCGGCGACGAGGTCGGCGCGCTGCTCGCCCACGCCCTGCTCAGCTCCGGCAAGCAGGGCACCTACGCCACCTCGATCGTCTCCTCCTCCCTGCTCGGGAAGATGGCCGCGAAGGCCGGCCAGCCGTACGCCGAGACGCTCACCGGCTTCAAGTGGATCGGCCGGGTCGAGGGGCTCGCGTTCGGCTACGAGGAGGCGCTGGGCTACTGCGTCGACCCCGAGCACGTCCGGGACAAGGACGGCGTCTCCGCGCTGCTGCTGCTGTGCGAGCTCGCCGCCCGGGCCAAGGCCGAGGGCCGCGGCCTGCCCGACGTCCTCGACGACATCGCGCTGGAGCACGGCCTGCACGCGACCGACCAGCTCTCCGTGCGGGTCACCGACCTGGCCGAGATCGGCGCCGCGATGGAGCGGCTGCGCGCGACCCCGCCCGCCGCGCTGGGCGGCCTCGCCGTCGAGCGGGTCGACGACCTGAGCACCGGCTCCGCGGACCTCCCGCCGACCGAGGGGCTGCGCTACGCCCTCGCGGGCGGCGCGCGCGTCGTCGTACGACCGAGCGGGACGGAGCCGAAGCTGAAGTGCTACCTCGAGGTCGTCGTGCCGGTCGACCGCGAGGACGGCGTCGACGCGGCGCGGATCCACGCCGCCGGCCGGCTCGACGCCCTGCGCTCGGACATCAAGTCCGCGGCCGGGATCTGAGCGGCAGACCCGCCGGACGACTGGGTACCCGGACGCCGTGCTCTCCCTGACCTACGTCAGCTCCGCCACCGAGCTGCTCGACGCCGACGCCCTGGTCCGCCTCCTCGAGACCAGCCGGCCGCGCAACCACGAGCGCGGCCTCAGCGGCGTGCTGCTCTACCGCGACGGCAACATCATCCAGGTGCTCGAGGGCCCGGAGGAGGAGGTCGAGCAGACCTTCGCCGACATCGAGCGCGACCCCCGCCACCGCGGGGTGATCGTGCTGTTGCGCGACCGGATCGAGCAGCGGGCCTTCCCCGACTGGTCGATGGGGTTCCGCGACGTCAGCGGCGTCGACCTGGAGCGCGAGGACGGCTTCACCGACTTCCTCCGCGGACGCGACGACCCTGCCACCGGCGACGACAGCCACACCGAGGTGGTCGGCTCCCTGCTGCGCACCTTCCGCGAGACGATGCGCTGACCTCCGGACCAGTCGAGCAGGCCTCCTCAGAGGACCAGCGTGACCAGGAACCCGACGAAGGTGACCGCCAGGAGGACGATCTCGGCCCAGGCCGGGGTGCGGCGCACCTCGGCGGCCAGCGCGGTGACCTCCGGGGAGGAGCGGCGGATGCCGCGGGCGGTGCGGTCCTCGTCGACGAGCTGACGGATCCGCATCTCGACGATGTCGGCGTACGACGGGCCGGGGGTGCCCAGGTCGGGGTCGGTGCCACCGGGGGTCGAGCTCGCCCGCGTCTGGAGCGTCGAGCGCAGGGTCTGGCCGATGGCCGGCGAGACGTACCGCTTCTCCCCCGCGCGCACGGCGAGGACCTGCCGCACGCCGAGCTCCTCGACCGCCGCGAGCGGGATCGTGACCGTCTCGAGCATGTTGCGCAGCACCAGCCGGCCGTGGGCGACGAGCACCCGCGGGCGGAGCGTGGCCGCCCAGACCAGGACGCCGAAGAAGACCGCGCCGACGACCACCGCCGCGTCGTACCTCTCGGTCACGCCGAGGACGACGGCGCCGAGCGCCGCGAGCAGGCCGAGGACGCCGCTCACCCGTCCGCTGGTGGGTCGGAAGCTCTCCGTGACCTCGCCGGGTCCCTGCTCGCCCACCGCGTCGTCCTCCTGCTCTCGGTCCGGTCGTGCCCCAGCCCACCGTCGGGCCGGGCGCGGCGTCGAGCCTATGCTGAACCGGTGAGCGAACCCTCCGTCACCCAGGTCGCCCAGGCCATCGACCACACCCTGCTGAAGCCGGAGGCCACCCGCGCCGACGTCGAGGCGCTGGTGGCCGAGGCCGTCGAGCTCGGGACCTACTCCGTGTGCGTCTCCCCCTCGATGCTGCCCGTCGCCGTGCCGGAGGGCAGCGGGCTGAAGGTCGCCGTCGTCTGCGGGTTCCCCAGCGGCAAGCACACCTCCACGGTCAAGGCCGCCGAGGCTGCGGAGTCGGTCGCGAACGGCGCCGACGAGATCGACATGGTCATCGACATCGGTGCCGCCAAGGAGGGCCGGTACGACGCGGTCGAGGCCGACGTCGCCGCGGTCCGCGCGGCCGCGCCGGCGCCGACGGTGCTCAAGGTGATCATCGAGTCCGCCGCCCTGTCCGACGACGAGATCGTCGGCGTGTGCCGCGCCGCGGCCGCCGCCGGCGCGGACTTCGTCAAGACCTCCACCGGCTTCCACCCCTCCGGCGGGGCCTCCGAGCACGCCGTGCGCCTGATGGCCCAGACGGTCCCGCAGCTGCAGGTCAAGGCCTCCGGCGGCGTGCGCACCCTCGAGCAGGCGCGCACGATGATGGCCGCCGGTGCCTCCCGGCTCGGCGTCTCCGGCAGCCGCGCGCTCCTCGGTGCCGCCGGCGACGGCGGGTCCTCCGGCTCCGGCAGCTACTGACCGCTGTTGCCGTCGCCGTCATCGTCGGCGACCCGGTCGCAGACGGAGGGCCCGGAGCGGGTACCGGCCCTCCCATGAGCGACGACAAGCAGCCCGGCGTCCCCCTCTCCGAGCTGGCCGGCGGCAAGGTCCGCCTGGTCGGGCAGTGGGTGGTCGGCCTGCGCCGCACGACGGACACCACCGACCCGACCGCGCGCACCGGGGAGCCGTTCGCGGTCTCGCGCCGGTGCCGCCACCAGCTCGCCGACCTCAGCGAGGGCCACGTCGACGCGGACGGGTGCCTGGTCTGCCCGTGGCACCAGAGCCGGTACGACGTCAGCACCGGCGTCATGGTCGACGGGCCGAAGGGGTTCCTGGGCTACCACGGCCCGGCCCGGGGCTACCGCCAGTTCGTGGCGGCGTACTCCAAGGTGCTCCGGCTGCGCCGTGGCAAGGCCCACGTCGAGGGCGACCAGGTCCGGGTCGACTGAGCCCCGGGGGCCGGGACACGGCAGGATGTCCCGGTGCGCGCCCGGGTAATCGTCCTCGCCGGCCCCTCGGGGTCGGGCAAGTCCCGGCTCGCCGCGCGGATGGGCCTGCCGGTGCTGCGCCTCGACGACTTCTACAAGTCCGGTGGCGACCCCACGCTCCCCCGCATCGAGCACGGCGCGAACGCCGGCATCATCGACTGGGACCACCCCGACTCCTGGCTGCCCGACGACGCGCTCGCCGCGATGGAGACGCTGTGCCGCGAGGGGAAGGCCGAGGTGCCGATCTACGACATCGCCCACGACGGCCGCTGCGGGTGGCAGACCCTCGACCTGGACGGTGCCCCGTACTACGTCGCGGAGGGGATCTTCGCCCCCGACGTCGTCCGGCCCGCGCGTGAGGCGGGGATCCTCGCCGCGGCGTACTGCATCCGCCGGTCGCCCCTGCGCACCTTCTGGCTCCGCCTCCAGCGCGACCTGCGGGAGCACCGCAAGCCGCCGCTCGTCCTCGTCCGGCGGGGCATCGCCCTGATGCGCGCCCAGCGCGAGGTCGTCGCCGACGCCGTCGCGAAGGGCTGCCGGCCGGTCACGCCCGACGAGGCCTGCGCCGAGGTCGCGCGGCTGACCGCCGACGCGGCCCGCTGACGCGGGGTCCCGACGACGGCTCCCGGCGCCCGCTTCCGGCGGCTGCTATGACTCGGGGGTGACCCTGCTCCCCTGGGGCGCCGCGCTGCGCCAGCCCGACCCGCTCTCCTGCGGCGCCTCGGTGCTGGTGGTCGCGCGGATGCTCGCCGAGGAGGAGTACGCCGCGAGAGCCGCCGCGTCGTTCCCGGCGGAGGTGCTCGCGCTGCACCGGCGGGTGACCGGCCACCGGTCCCGCGACGGCCGCGCGCAGCTGCCCTGGCCGCGTGCGCTCGGCACGCCGCCGTGGGCGGTGGCCCGGGAGCTCGCGCTGGTCACCGGTGTGCGGCACCGGGTCCGGCGCGCCCGCTGGTCGACCCTGCAGGAGGCGCCGGGACGCAGCGCGCTCTACGTCGGCAACCGGCTCCTCCCGCGCCACGTGGTGCTGGTCCTGGCTGTCGAGGCGGACCGCCTGCGGCTCTACGACCCGGCCCGGGGAGACGTCGTGGTCGTCCGCCGGGAGGCGTTCGCGGCCGGGCGGCTGCGGGTGGCCGGGTGGGACCGGCCGTGGTTCGCCGTGGTCCCGGACGTCATCCGGAGCGTGGGAGCGGGTGCTCGGCCCGCATGACGTCCGAGGCGTGGCCCGTCCGGTGCAGGAGCGCCTGCTCGATCTGCCCGTAGAACGTGTCGGGCTGCAGCCGCAGCCCCAGCATCGGCACCCGCAGCACCCGGTCGCCCGACAGGACCAGGTCGTTCTGCCGGACCGCGTCGCCGACGACGTGGTCCACCCAGGCGTGCTGGATGCCGTCGACCTCGACGACCAGCCGGTGCTCGGGCCAGCAGAGGTCCAGGACGTACCGACCGTTGCGCCCGCGCCGCACCACCTGCCGCGCGGGCGCCGGGAGCCCCCGGCGCACCAGCTCCCGCACGATCGCCGCCTCGTCCAACGTGCGGGCGCCCTCGAGCAGCTCACCGACCACCTGCTGGACCAGCGCACGGCGCCGGTCCCTCCGCACGCGCAGCGCCTCCTCGCCCACCTGCTCGGCGGTGGCGAGGCCCTGCTGCACGGTCAGGGTCAGCAGGTACGCCGCCTGGCGGTCGGTCGCGGCCCACAGCGCCGCGCGGACCGCCGCCGTCGCGGGCCGGGTCCGCGGCACCCCGGTCGGCACGACGTCGGTCGCGCTCCACCGCCGGGTCTGCCGGATGTCGTACCGCGGGCTCCGTCGCACGCGCGCGCCGCGCGGGACCGACACCCTGACCCGGTCCACGACGTACCGCTGCAGGCCGCCGGCCACCAGGGCCGACGCCCCGTCCAGGCACGCGCGTGGCCCACCCTGGAACACCGCCGCCCAGTGGTGGCCAGCCTCGCTGAGGGTGCTGTTGTGCAGGCACACGGACTGGTCGCCCACCAGTCGCCAGCGGCCGCCGGCGACCTGTCCCCTCACCTGCCACCGGGTGACACCCAGCGCGTAGAGCTGCCGCCGCGACACCACACCGCCCTGGTCGGCCGCGAGGCGCCGGGCGGCGAGGAGGACGGGCAGGTCGTGGGGAGTCGTCGCGGGCACGGACGCACGCTCCCCGGAGCGGCGGACCCGGGCCATCGCTCCGCGGATGCCCTGGGGGCGCCGGCGCCCCGCGGGACGCTGTGGACAGGAACCGGCCCGCGTGCGGACGTCATCCGGAGCGTGGGAGCGGGTGCTCCCTCCGCATGACGTCCGGGTCGGTCAGCCGCCCAGCTCGGCGGCCAGCGCGGCGTACGCGGGCTTGATCACCGAGGAGATCAGCTCGAGGCGCTGGTCGAAGGGCAGGAACGCCGACTTCATGGCGTTGATCGTGAACCACTCGACGTCGCGCACGCCGTACCCGAACGCCTCGACCAACGCCCACATCTCGTCGGTCATCGAGGTGCCGCTCATCAGCCGGTTGTCGGTGTTGACGGTGACACGGAACCGCAGGCTCTTGAGCAGGCCGATCGGGTGCTCGGCGATCGACGCGGCGGCGCCGGTCTGGATGTTGGAGGCGGGGCACATCTCGAGCGGGATCCGCTTGTCCCGGACGTACGCCGCCAGCCGGCCGAGCTCGACGGTGCCGTCCTCGTGCGCGGTGATGTCGTCGATGATCCGGACGCCGTGCCCGAGCCGGTCCGCGCCGCACCACTGGATGGCCTGCCAGATCGACGGCAGCCCGAACGCCTCGCCGGCGTGGATGGTGAAGTGGGAGTTCTCGCGCTGGAGGTACTCGAAGGCGTCGAGGTGGCGGGTGGGCGGGTAGCCCGCCTCCGCGCCGGCGATGTCGAAGCCGGCCACGCCGCGGTCGCGCCAGGCGATCGCGAGCTCGGCGATCTCCATCGAGCGGGCCTGGTGTCGCATGGCGGTGAGCAGCTGCCGGACGACGATCCGGTCGCCCGCGGCCGAGCAGCCCTCGTCGAAGCCCCGCTGCACGGCGGCGACCACGTCGTCGAGGCTGAGGCCCTCCTGCACGTGCTGCTCGGGGGCGTAGCGGATCTCGGCGTACACCACGCCGTCCTCGGCCAGGTCCTCCACGCACTCGCGGGCCACGCGGGTGAGCGCGTCGGCGGTCTGCATCACGCCGACGGTGTGGTCGAAGGTCTCGAGGTAGCGCTCGAGGGAGCCCGAGTCGGCCGCCTCGGTGAACCAGCGGCCGAGCTCCTCGGCGTTGCCGGCGACCGGCAGCTCGTGGCCGCACGCCGCGGCGAGCTCGAGGATGGTCTGGGGGCGGAGCCCGCCGTCGAGGTGGTCGTGGAGGAGGACCTTCGGCGCCCGGCGCACCTGTTCCCTGGTCAGCGTGACGGGGGCACTATCTTGCATGCCGACCATCCAAGCACCCCGGTCACCGAGTTCCACATCGCCTGGTGCGAGCCCGCACGAGCCCCGCAGCCCCCGCCCACAGCCTTCCCGCACGCGTCCCCGAGGAGCCCCCATGCGCACGTTCTCCAGCTTCGAGGAGGTCGCCGAGGCGGCCGGTACCGACATCGGCTCGACCGACTGGGTGGAGATCGACCAGGCACGCGTCGACCTCTTCGCCGAGGCCACCGGCGACCACCAGTGGATCCACGTCGACGTCGAGCGCGCGAAGGACGGCCCCTTCGGCGGCACCATCGCCCACGGCTACCTCACCCTGTCGCTGGTGCCGTGGCTGGGCAGCCAGGTCTTCGCCCTCGACACCCCGGGCGCCAAGCTCAACTACGGCGTGAACAAGGTCCGCTTCCCGAACCCGCTGCTCGTCGGCAAGCGGGTCCGCGGGCACGTCGCCTTCGGCGAGGTCACCGACATCCCCGCCGGCAAGCAGGCCGTCATCGCCTACACCGTCGAGATCGAGGGCGAGGCCAAGCCCGCCTGCGTCGCCGAGACCGTCGTCCTGCTCCTCGCCGGCTGACGCACTCCGCCGCCGCCCGCGCAGCGGGAGTGGCGGCCGCTCAGTCCCGCGCGCGCCGCGCGAGGCGCTCGCGCCCGTAGGCCCGCACCTTCTCGGCCTCCGCCTCGGTGAGCCGGAAGTAGGCGTACGGCGTGATCTGCCACCCCATGGCGTGCAGCCACCGCCGGATGGTCCGGTCGGTGACGCCGAGCTCGTCCGCGAGCATCCGCGGGGTGATCATGGGTCGACCGTACGGCCGGACGGGCCCCGGCGGACGGTGCCCCCGCCGACGGAGCCGCACTTCTTCGGCCGGTCCCATGCGCGGGACGACGCCACACTGGATAACCATGCTGCGCGACACATAGCAATACATCAGGTTCGTTCCGTGTTCACGCTCACCGTGCTCGGGACCGCCACCCCGCACCCCCTCCCCGACCGGGCCTGCTCCGGCTACCTCGTGACCGCCGGCGACACCCGGGTGTGGGTCGACGCCGGCCCGGGCTCCCTCGCGAACCTCCTGCTGTGCGAGGCGGAGTCGGACCGGTGGACCTCGGACGCGCCGCAGGGCCACCACACCCCGGAGGACGCCGGAGCGCTGGCCCGTCGCGCCGGCGCCGGCCGGCTCCTCGTGACCCACGTCGGCCCCACGCTGACACCGGAGGCCGCCACCGCCCGCGCCGCCCACGTCTTCGGCGGGCCCACCGCCTGCGCCCGGGAGAGCGAGGTCCACGCGATCGGCTGACCTCGTGCCCCGGCCCGCCGGTCCGCTCGGCGCCCACCGGGAGCCTGACGTTCAGCGGCCCACCGCGGGCCGTTCACCTCCGCTTCGCCACCCTCCCCCAGGCTGCCGGTCGCCCCCATCCGTCGCTGGCTCGGCAGCGCACTCGAGGAAGAAGCGTCGTGGCCAGATTCCGGCACCGTCCGACCGCCCTGCTCGGCTCCGTCACGTTCGCCCTCGCGGGCCTGGTCACGGTGGCCGCCCCGGCGGACGCCGCGGACGCGGACGTGCGGATCAGCGAGCTCTCGTCGAACAACCCCGACTTCGTCGAGCTGGTCAACACCGGCGCCAGCGCGGTCGACCTCTCCGGCTGGGTGCTCAAGGACAACAGCGAGAGCAACTCCTACACGTTCCCGGCCGGCAGCTCCCTCGCCGCCGGCGAGACGCGGCTCCTGCGCGGCGAGAAGGTCGACTTCGCCTTCGGCCTGGGCAACGGCGACTCCGTACGGCTCTTCAGCGACAGCGACCTCGCGAGCCCGGTCGACGCCCACGACTACGCCGCGCACCCGGCCGCGGGCTCGAGCTGGAGCCGCTGCCCGGTCACCGGCGGCACGTTCGTCGTCGTCCCCGCGACTCCCGGCGCCGAGAACGCCTGCACCACCCCCGACAGTGCGGTGCGCATCGACGAGCTCTCCTCGAACAACCCCGACTTCGTCGAGCTGGTGAACACCGGGGCGGGCCCGGTCGACCTCTCGGGCTGGGTCCTCAAGGACAGCAAGGAGGAGAACCCGTACACGTTCCCGGCCGGCAGCTCGATCGCCGCCGGCGCCCTCCTGACCCTGAGCGGCGAGGGCGTCGACTTCGCGTTCGGCCTGGGCGGAGGCGACGCGGTCCGGCTGTTCAGCGACACCGACCCGACCACGCCGGTGGACTCCCACGCCTACGCCTCGCACCCGCCGGCCGGGAGGAGCTGGGGCCGCTGCCCGAGCGGCACCGGGACGTTCGAGGTCACCGCCGCGGCGACCCGGGGCGCGGCCAACCGGTGCGCCCCTCCGGCAGGTGCGGAGAGCATCAAGGTCAACGAGGTCCAGTCCGACCCCGGCGACCTGGTGGAGCTGACGAACGTCGGCGACGCGGCCGTGGACATCTCCGGCTACGTGCTCCAGGACAACGACGACAGCCACGTCTTCACGGTCCCGCCCGGCACGGTCCTCGAGGCGCACGCCCACCGGACCTTCGACGTCGACCCGTCCTTCGGCCTGGGCAAGGGCGACTCGGTCCGGCTGTACCCGCCGAACCGGGCGGTCCTGCTCGACTCCACGACGTACCCCGCCGACACGCACGCCGCGAACTGGGGCCGGTGCCCCGACGGCTCGGGCGCGTTCGGCGTGGTGCCCGACACTCTCGGCGCGGCCAACGCCTGCAGCGGTGGCCCGGCCGGGCCGCCGGACGTGGTGATCAACGAGGTCGAGTCGAACGGCGACCAGGTCGCCGACTGGGTCGAGCTGAAGAACCGCTCCGCCTCCCCCGTCGACGTCTCCGGCTGGAAGATCCTCGACGGCGACCCGGCCCACGCCGCGACCCCGGTCGTCGTGCCCGCCGGCACGACCATCCCCGCGGGCGGCCACCGCGCCGTCTACACCGAGATCGCGCAGAGCCCCGGTTTCGGGCTCGGCGTCGGTGACAGCGTCACGCTGCTCCTCGCCGACGGCACCACCCAGGTCGACACCACCACCTGGGGTGCGCACGCCGCGACCACGTGGGGCCGCTGCCCCGACGGCACCGGCGACTTCCGCGACACCACCGCCTCCACCCGGGGCCTGCCCAACGCCTGCAGCCCGGTCCGCATCAACGAGGTCGAGAGCACCGGCGGCACGCCGGGCGACTGGGTCGAGCTGGTGAACATCTCGACCGCGACGGTCGACGTCTCCGGCTACGTCGTCAAGGACGCCGACGAGGCGCACGCCTACGTCCTGCCGGCCTCGACCAGCATCGCCGCCAAGGGCCACCTGGTGCTCGAGGAGAGCACCCTCGGGTTCGGTCTCGACGACGCCGACGCGGTGCGCCTGTACGCCGCCGACGGCACCACGCTCGTCGAGCAGCACGCCTGGACCGCCCCCGCCACCCGGACCTGGGCGCGCTGCAAGGACGGCCTGGGCGACTTCCGGGACGCCGAGGCCCCGACGAAGGGGGCGGTCAACTCCTGCCCGGGCCTGGACACCACCCCGTGGCCGGGCGCCCAGACGGTCACCACGGCCGACCTCGCGGGCACCTTCGCCCAGGACCTCTCCGGCCTCGCCTTCGACCCCGCCGACCCCGACGTGCTGTGGGCGGCCCAGAACAAGCTCGGCACCCTGTTCAAGCTCACCCGCAGCGGCACCGAGCTCGTGCCGGCGTCCGGCTGGCCGAAGACCCCCGTGTACGTCGACGGCACCGGCGCCCCGGACACCGAGGGGATCGCCATCGGCCCCGACGGCTTCGTCTACCTCGCCTCGGAGCGCAACAACGCCGCCAGCGGGGTGAGCCGGATGTCGATCCTGCGCTACGACCCGGCCGCGACCGGCACCACCATCCGCGCCACCGCCGAGTGGGACCTGACCCGTCAGATCCCGGCCGCCGGCGCCAACCTCGGGCTCGAGGGCGTCGCGTTCGTGCCGGACTCCTACCTGACCGCCCACGGCTTCCGGGACCAGAGCACCGGCGCGACGTACGACCCCGCGACGTACCCCACCCACGGCAGCGGCCTGTGGTTCGTCGCAGTCGAGGACACCGGCGACCTCATCGCGTTCGCCCTCGACAGCGACGGCACCACCTCGCACAAGGTCGCCACCATCGACAGCGGCTTCGAGCACCTCGCCGACGTCGCCTTCGACCCCGAGCGCGGCCGCGTGTGGGCGGTCACCGACGACACCCACGACGGCCGGACCTCGCAGCTGGCGATCGACGACACGGGCAGCTTCGTCGTCGACTCCGCCCACGACCGGCCGGTCGGGATGCCCAACCTCAACAACGAGGGCTTCGCGATCGCCCCGCAGTCGCGCTGCGTGGACGGCCGCAAGGAGGTCCTGTGGGCCGACGACGGCGACACCGACGGGCACTCGCTGCGCCGCGGCGCGATCGACTGCACCGTCGCGACCCCGCCGACGACTCCCCCGACCACCCCGCCGACCACCCCGCCGGCGCCGCAGCCGCAGACGGTGACCTTCACCTCCGAGCCGCCGGCCGCCCCGGTCGTCGGCCAGACCTGGGCGGTCACGACCCAGGGCGGCGCCTCGGGCGCCCCGGTGACGCTGGCCGCCGGCGGCACCTGCACGGTGACCGGTACGACGGTCACCTTCACCGACCCGGGCACCTGCACGGTCACCGCACGGCAGGCCGGCACCGCGTCGTACGCACCGGGCTCCGCGACGCGCACGGTCACGGTCACCCGGGCGGCCACGACGACCACGGTGACCACCGGCGCGACCAGGCAGCGCGCGACCGTCCTCCCGGTCGCCCCGGGCGCCGGGACACCCACCGGCACGGTCACCTTCACCGCCGGCGGCGCCCCGCTCGGCACCGCCGCGCTGGACGGCGGGGTGGCCACCCTCGACCGTGCGGCGCCCGCCGGCACGACGACCGTGACCGCGACGTACGCCGGCGACGGCGACTTCACCGGATCGACCGGCTCCGCCGCCGCCGTCGTCGTCACCGACCCGAGGATCGCCGCCCGGCTCTCGTCGGCCCGGCCGGCCTCGGGGTGGTGGACCGGCCCGGTGACCGTGACGTTCACCTGCGCCCCGGGGAGCGCGCCGCTCGCCGGTCGCTGCCCCGCACCGGTCACCCTCCGCGGCGACGGTGCCGACCAGGGGGTGAGCCGCACGGTCACGGCCACGGACGGCGGGCGGGCCACCGTGCGGGTGGGCGGCGTCGACATCGACGGCACCGGCCCGAAGGTCGCCGTCACGGGTGTCCGCGACGGCGCGACGTATCGCCGCGGAGACCTGCCCCGGGCCCGTTGCCGGGCCTCCGACCGCCTCTCGGGCCTCGACTCCTGCCGGCTGAGGCACCGGGCGACCAGGACCGCGGGCGGCACGCGCGTGGTCGTCACCGCCACCGCCACCGACGCGGCCGGGAACGTGGCGACCAACCGGGTCGTCTACCGGGTCCGGAGGGCGCGGGCCGGGGCGTAGGCCGCGGGGTCCGCGCCGCACGTCCGGCGCGGGCCCTCCCGTCCCGGGCGCCGGCTAGCGCGGCGGCGCGGGGAGGGCGGCCATCGCGGTCCCGGCGATGCCCAGGAGGTCCTCGGCGGTGGCTCCGTCGCGGGCGCAGCCGGACATGCCACGCATGACGGCCACGAGGAACGAGGCGAGGTGACCGGTGTCCGTCGTGGCCGGGAGGTCGCGGTCCCGCACGCCCTGGTCGAGCCGCTCCTGGAGCCGTCGGCGGAGGACCTCGCGCTGCGCCTCGAGCCGCGGCTCGGTCAGCATCAGGCACCCCGCCGGCGTGGCCGGGTCCGTGTGGGCGCGTGCGGTGTCGTCCAGCATCCGGGCGACGGCCTCGTGCACGGTCGGAAGCCCGGCGGCCCGGTCGACCTCCTCGCACGTGCGCGCGAAGTAGACCGCCGAGGCCTCCTCGAACAGGCGGCGCTTGTCGCCGAACGCCGCGTACAGGCTGGGCGGCGTCACCCCCATGGCCGAGGTCAGCATCGCGACGGAGGTCTCCTCGTAGCCCGTGCGCCAGAACTGCTCGACAGCCGCGCGCAGAGCGGCGTCGCGATCGAAGCTCCGCGGTCGGCCAGCCATGCCGCACAGCATAACGTATCGATCGCTATGGAATGTGCTACGGTCCTCGAGTCAATCAATAGCGATCGCTACAGAATGGATGGGTCATGGACCTGAGGAATGCGGTGGTGCTCGTCACCGGGGCGAACCGGGGCATCGGCGCCGAGCTCGTCGAGCAGCTGAAGGAGCGCGGAGCGGCCAAGGTCTACGCCGCCGCACGCGACGCCGCGACGATCCGCACCACGGGCGTGGACGCGCTCGAGCTGGACATCACGGACGCGGGCCAGGTCGCGGCGGCCGCCGCCGCGGCGGGTGACGTCCAGGTGCTCATCAACAACGCCGGCATCTCCACCGGGACGCCGCTCGTCGCGGGCGACGAGGCCGAGATCCGCCGGGAGATGGACACGAACTTCTACGGCCCGCTGCGCATGACCCGTGCCTTCGCCCCCGTCCTGGGCGCCAACGGCGGCGGCGCGATCCTCAACGTCATCTCGGCACTGTCGTGGTTCACCTCGCCGACCGCCGGCGCGTACGCCGCGTCGAAGGCCGCGGCCTGGGCGCTGACCGACAGCACGCGGCTCGAGCTCGCCGCCCAGGGCACCCACGTGGTCGGCGTGCACATGGGACTGGTCGACACCGACATGGCCAAGGGCGTGCAGGCGCCGAAGATCGCACCGTCGGACCTGGCCCGTGCCGCACTCGACGCCATCGAGTCCGGTGCGCAGGAGGTGCTGGCGGACGAGTGGGCGAGGCTCGTCAAGTCCGGCCTCAACCTCGACCCGCAGGCGCGGTACGAGCAGATCTTCGCCGCCCTCGGGGGCTGAGCAGCGGCGCTCCGCGGCGTCGGCCGCGCGGTCAGCGGTAGCCGCCGCCGGGCACCCCGAAGAGCTCTTCCAGGGTGGCGACGCCGGTGCGGTGCAGCTCAGCGACCACGGGGCGGCCGACGTAGCGCAGGTGCCACGGCTCGGCCCGGTAGCCCGTGATCGCCTCCGTGCCCGGCTGGTACCGGACGACGAATCCGTGGCGCCACGCTGCGCGCGCCAACCAGCGACCGCCGGGGGTGCCGGCGAAGCACGGGTCGAGGTCGCAGGAGGGGTCGGCCGGGGTCACCAGGTCGACCGCCAGCCCGGTCTGGTGCTCACTGTGTCCGGGCCGGGCCGACACCCGGTCGGCGGCGGCCCGACCGCTCCTGGAGACGATGCCGGCGTACAGCTGCTCCTGGTAGCCGAAGGAGCGGAACGCGCTGGCGATCTTGAAGCCCAGGCCGCGCGCGTCGCCGTCGTCGAGCAGCCGGGTGAGCGGGCCGACTGCCGGCAGGGCGACCTGGTAGCCGCGCACCAGGCCCAGCTCCGGCCGGAAGCCGGCAGGCAGCGGGTGCGACTTGTTGACGACGACCCAGGTGCTCCCGGGGTCGGTCGTCGACCGACGCGTGAGGTCGAGGGCACCGGTCCCGGCGACCGCTGGGCCCGGGGACCCGGCGACGCCCCACCCTGGTGCCGGCGGGGCGTCCCGGGCCGTGGGGGCGGTCGGGGCGGCGCACGCCGACACGAGCAGGACGATGCTCCAGGCACCCAGCGCGACCTTGGTCCTCACGCCTGGTTGACGGGTGCCGGCGGTCCGTGCGGTTGCATGCAACCTCCCGGCGGGCCGCACCCGTCAACGGGACGAGAGGGGGCGATGTGCGCGACGACGAGAGGGCCGCGGAGTTCGTGGCGTTCACGAGCGCCCACCGCGCTGACCTGGTCCGGACGGCGGTGCTGCTGTGCGCCGGTGACGAGGCGTACGCCGAGGACGTCGTCCAGACGACGCTGACCCGGCTGTACCTCGCGTGGGCGCGCGTACGACGGGCCGACAGCCCGCTCGCCTACGCCCGGCGCAGCCTCACCCACGTCTTCGTCGACGAGACCCGCCGCGCCCACCGACGGCGCGAGCGGACCGTGTCCGAGCCGATCGACTCCCTCGGCGACGAGCAGGCGGCCCCGTCGGGCGACCCGGAGCTCCGCGAGCTGGTGCTGGCCGCCCTGGCCTCGCTCGGCCCACGGCAACGCGCGGTCGTGGTGCTGCGGCACTGGCACGACCTGGACGTCGCCGAGACGGCCCGGGTGCTGGGCTGCTCCCCCGGCACCGTGAAGTCCCAGAACGCCCGCGCCCTGGCCCACCTCCGCGCCCACCTGTCCGGCCTCGACCTGCCCCTGGGGGTGTCCTGATGTCCACCGATGACCTCAAGCGCGCATTGCTGACCGTCGCCGACGGCGAACGGCCCGCGGCCGACCCCGCTGCCGACCTGGCTCGCGCACGCTCCGCCGCCCGGGCCCGGTCACGACGCCGGCTCCGGCTCGCCCTGAGCGGCGCGACGACCGCAGCGGTGCTCGCCGTGGGCGCCGGCACGGTGCTCCAGGGCGACGGCGGGCCCGCCCGTCCCGCGACCACGCGCGCCGTCGGCGTGGAGCTGGTGGCCGAGCCGTTCGAGGCCGCGCCGTACACCTTCGACCTCGCGCCCGCGGGGTGGTCGGTGCAGGCACAGCAGCCGACCGCCGTGACGATCGCGCCGGACGACGGGTCGGTCTCCGAGGAGCCCGACGACTTCCGCGGCAAGCTCGTCATCCTCTTCGACGCGAACCCGCCGGACGGCCGGGTCCTCGACCGCGACGGACGCCGCTTCTGGATCACCGACGACGCCGGCCACACGACGGTCGCGACCCGGTCACGACCCGGGGACCCCGAGGGCGTCGTGCGCATCCAGTACCCGTCGGGGACCGGCTGGGACCTCAACGCCATGGTCGAGTTCCTGGCCGGCGTGCACGTCGGCCCGGGCGCGCGCCACGGGGTCGGCTGATCGCCGCTCCCGGAGTCGCTTGCGGGTCACCGGGGTCGTGCGGCCGGGTCAGGCTCCGGGGGCGAGGACGACGACCTTGCCGCTGAGGGCGCCCGTCGCGGCCCGGGCGTGGACCGAGCCCAGGTCGGCGAGCGGGACGCGCTCGGCGATGTCGATCGCCAGCTCGCCGCGGTCGACGCGCGCGACGAGCTCGGCGAGCTGCGCGGCGTCGCTGCGGACGTAGAGGTCGATGCCGCGCACACCGCGCTGCTCGTCGCTGGGCGCGGGCATCCAGACGGTGGTGTTGACCACGACGCCACCGTCGCGGACGAGCCCGGTGAACGAGGTGAGCACGTCCGGGTCGACGGGGGCGAGGTTGAGCAGCACGTCGACCGGCTCCTCGAGGGCATCGGCGACGGAGGTGGCGGTGTGGTCGACGACCTCCGCGGCCCCCTGCGCCGTGAGCCGGTCCCGACTGCGGGGGCTCCCGGTCGCGATCACGTGGGCCCCGGCAGCGCTGGCCAGCTGGACGGCGTACCCGCCGACGGCACCGCTGGCACCGTTCACGAGGACCCGCTGGCCCGCGGCCAGGCCGGCGTGGTCGAACAGCGCCTGCCACGCGGTGAGCCCCACGACCGGCAGGGCGGCGGCGTCGGTGAGCGGGATGCTGGTCGGCGCGGGAGCCAGCGCCTCGGCGGAGACGACGACGTGCTCGGCCGCGGCACCGTCGGCGACGAACGGCAGGAAGCCCACGACCCGGTCGCCGACCGCGAGGCCGTCGACACCGTCGCCGACGACGTCGACGGTCCCGGCGACGTCCAGGCCGAGCACGTGCGGCAGCTCGAGGGGCATCGGCCCCTGCATCAGGCCGGCGCGGATGTTGCCGTCGACGCCGTTGAACGTCGTCGCAGCGACCCGCACGCGGACCTGGCCGGGTCCGGGGGTCGGCGTCTGGACGTCCTCGTACTGCAGGACGCCCGGGTCGCCGTACTGGTGGAACACGATCGCCTTCATGACTGGTCTCCCTCTGTGGATGGTTGCTTCGAATCTGAAGTACAGGGCGACCGTAGCAGCGCTTCGAATTCGAAACAAGTGGTTCGAAGGTGAAGTAGCGTGTTCGCCATGACGACTGACGGCACGACCAGTGCGCCCCCGCCCCTCGACCGGGTGGAGCTGGGGGCGTACTTCGCCCTGATCGAGGTGGCAGGGCTCCTGCGGCACGCCGTGGAGCAGCAGCTGCGCGAGGAGGGCGACCTCAGCTACGTCCAGTTCCAGCTGCTGGCGCGGCTCGGGCTGGACTCGGCGACCGGCAGCGAGCGGATGACCGACCTCGCGGACGGCGTCGTCTACAGCCGCAGCGGGATGACCTACCAGGCCGGGCTGCTCGAGAAGGCCGGCCTGGTCACGCGCGCCCCTGCCGCCGACGACGAGCGCGGGGTGACCGTCACGATCACCGACACCGGACGCGAGCGCGTCGCGCAGGTGCTGCCGGGACACGTCGAGGTCATCAAGGACCTCCTGCTGCAGCCCTTGTCGCGCCGGCAGGTCGAGGACCTCTTCGCCGTGCTCGAGCCCGCGCGTGAGCACATGCGCTCAGCACCACCACGCTCGGCCCGGACGCGGCGACGGACCCGCAGCAACACCTCGGCCGGCTGAGCAGGCCCTGCTCGTGCAGGTGGATCGCGGACGGCGGCGCCCGGCTGATGTCGACCGGCGTGCCCGGGGCCGGCATCGGCAGCGTGGCTCAGCGCCCCGGCCGTCCGGTCACCACGGCACGACGCCGGCGTCCTCGAAGAAGCCACCGGTAGGTCCGTCGTCCGGGAGCGTGGCCAGGCGGATCGCCGTCCGGGCGCCCTCCTGCGGGGTCCGGACGCCGCGGAACCCGTTGAGGTCGGTGGCGACGAAGCCCGGGCACGCGCAGTTGATCTTGATGCCGGTCTCGCCGAGCTCCTTGACGTACTGCAGCGTCACCGCGTTGAGGAACGTCTTCGACGGCGCGTACGCCACCGCGACCGGGCCGGTGGTGAGCTCCCCGCCCGGGCCCGACTGCCGCTCGAGCGAGCCCACGCCGCTGGACATGTTCACGATCCGCGGGGCGGAGGAGCGCCGCAGCAGCGGGAGCATCGCGTTGGTGACCCGGACGACGCCGATGACGTTGGTCTCCACGACGGTCCGGATGACGTCGAGGTCGGCGGTGGACGGCTGCTGGGCGGGGCCCCCGGTGATGCCGGCATTGTTGACCAGGGCGTCGAGCCGGCCGGCCCGCTCCTCCAGCAGCCGGGCGGCCGAGGCGACGCTGTCGTCGTCGGTGACGTCGAGGGGCACCCCGAACGCGTCGACGCCCGCCGCACGCAGCCGCGTCACCGCCTGCTCGCGTCGACCGGCGTCCCGGGCGCCTACCCCGACCTGCCAGCCGAGGGCGCCGAGGCCCGCCGCGATCTCGTAGCCGATGCCCTTGTTCGCGCCCGTGACCAGGGCGGTCCTGCTGTCTTCGCTGTGCTCTGCCATGTCCTCGATCGTCCGCGGCGTGGAGCGGGCGGTCCAACACCGTCCGGGTCACCGGCGATACCCGAGCGGTATCGATGCCACGGGCGCGCGACTACGCTCAGCCCGGTGGAGACCCGGGAGCTGCGCTACTTCGTCGCGGTCGCCGAGGAGCTGCACTTCGGCCGCGCCGCCGCGCGCCTCGGCATGGCACAGCCGCCGCTGTCCCGCGCGATCAGCCGGCTCGAGCGGCGCCTCGGCGCCCCGCTGCTGCTCCGCACCAGCCGGTCGGTAGCCCTGACCGAGGCGGGCGCCGTGCTCCTGGCCGAGGCACGGGCCGCGCTCGACGCGGTGGAGGCCGCCGAGCAGCGGACCCGCCGCGCCGCCCTCGCGTCCGCGGACCAGCCCGGCATCGTGCTCGCCTGCAAGGCCGGCGCCTCGAGCGAGCTGCTCGCCAAGCTGCTCGACGCGTACGCCGCGGAGCCCGGCGCCGTACGCGTCGAGGTGGCGCTGTGCGGCCCCGGCCAGCAGCAGCGGCTGCTGCGGACCGGCCGGGCCGACGTGGCCATCCTGCACGCGCCGTACGACGACCTGGTGGGGCTCGACTCCGAGGAGCTGGTGACCGAGGGCCAGGTCGCCGTGCTGCCCGCCGGCCACCCGCTCACCGGACGCGCCGAGCTGCACGTCGACGACCTGGTCGACGTGCCGGACCTCCCGGCGCCCCGCTGGCCGGGCCCGGACGGGCGCTACCCGGACGGCCCCGGTCCCGAGGTGCACGACCACACCCAGCTGCTGCAGCTCATCTCGCTGGGCCGGACCCACTTCCTCGCGCCGGACTCCTGCCGGGCCCAGCTGCGCGACGGGGTCGTCGCCGTCCCCGTCCCGAGCGCGCCGGCCATCACGACCGTCGTCGCCTGGCCCCCGCACAGCCGCTCCCGCGCCGTGGCCGACCTCGTCCGCACGGCACTGCGCCTCTGACCCCCCGCCGGGCGACGGCCGCGCCGGGCGTCGGTCAGCGACCCGCCTGCAGGCGGAGGCCCGCGAGGAGCAGGTCGAGCCCAGCCCGGAACTGCTCGGTGTCGTCGTGGGTCGCGAACTCGTCGACGACGTGGTGGAGGAACGGGTAGGTCTCCGGGTCGAGCTCGCGCCAGGCGTCTGCGTGCCGCGCGAGGTGGTCCTCCCGGCTGGTGGTGCCCTCGAGCACCTCCTGCGGCGGCTGCTGGCCGAGGTCGGCGGCGATGCCGACGACGAAGCCGACCACCGCCGACACCGCGTGGAAGCTGTCCCGCGGGCCGAGGCCCAGCCGCAGCACCTGCTCGCCCAGGCGTTCGTAGAGCAGCAGCGCGTTGGGCTGGAGGCCGGTGTCGCGCATGAAGTACGCCGCCAGCCACGGCCGCACCACGATCGCGTCGAACAGCGCGACGGCGATCGCGCGGACGTCGTCGACCGGGTCCTCGCTCCCGGTGCACCCGGCGGTGGCCGCGAGCACCTCCGCGACCACGTGGTCGGTCGCCCGGTCGAGCAGCTCGTCCTTGTTCGCGACGTACCAGTAGATGCTGGCCACGCCGCCCCCGAGCCGCGCGGCCAGCGCACGGAACGTCAGCGCCCCCTCCCCCGCCTCGTCGAGCAGGGCGACGGCCTCGGAGACGACCGCCTCCATCGAGTGGCTCGCGCGGCGCCGGCCACCGGCCCCGACTGCCGGATCACCCGTCCTCGCCGTGCGTCGTGGGGCAGCCATGGTCCTCATCCCATCACACCTTGCTTTCGGTCGAACGCCGTTCTAGTTTATGGAACGCCGTTCGATACTCGAACGACGTTCGACGACCAAGGAGGCCACGATGAGCCCCACCACCGCTCCCGCACCCACCCGCACCTACGGCTCGCTCCGGGCGGCCTGGATCCCGCTCGCCGCCCTGTGCCTGGCGTTCTTCGTCGAGATGGTCGACAGCACGCTGCTGACCGTCGCGCTCCCGACGATCGGACGCGACCTCGGCAGCGGCACGACGACGCTGCAGTGGGTCACCGGCGCCTACTCCCTGACCTTCGCCGGGCTCCTGCTCACCTCCGGCTCGCTGGCCGACCGGCTCGGTCGTCGACGCGTCCTGCTGGTGGGGCTCGCGGCGTTCGGGGTGACCAGCCTGGCGGTCCTGGCCGTCGACTCCGGCGGCGACCTGATCGCCCTCCGTGCGGCGCTCGGCGTCGCGGCCGCCGGCACCGCCCCGATCACGAACTCGCTCATCTTCCGCCTCTTCGACGACGAGGCCCTGCAGACCCGCGCGATGACGGTGATGATCGTCGTCGGCATGAGCGGCTTCATCCTGGGTCCGCTCCTCGGCGGCACCGCGCTGGCCCACGTCAGCTGGACCTGGCTGCTGCTCGTCAACGCCCCGATCGCCCTGGTCGCCTGGATCGGCGTGCGCCTCGGCGTGCCCGCTGACCGCACCGAGGACCTGACCGGCGACCGCCTCGACCTCCTCGGCGCCGTCCTCAGCGTCGCCGCCATCGGCCTCGCCTGCTACAGCCTCACCAGCGGCGTCGAGCACGGGTGGCTGTCGGTGACCACCGTCGGGTCGGTGCTCGGCGCGGTCGTCGCGCTCGTCGCGTTCCTCGCCCACGAGCGGCGCACGCCCGACCCGATGCTGGACCTGGCCGTGTTCGCGGACGGCACGGTCCGCGGCGCCACGATCGCCCAGGTCGGCACCTCGGTCGCGATGGCCGGCGTGATGTTCGGGATGGTCCTGCACTTCCAGTACGCCTACGGGTGGAGCCCGGTCCGGGCCGGGCTGGCGAACCTCCCGCTCATCCTCACGATGATCCTGGCGACCCCGGCCTCGGAGGCGCTCGGCAAGCGGCTGGGCCACCGCCTGGCCTGCCTCGTGGGAGCCGCCCTCCTCGCCGGGTCGCTCGCGGGGCTGGCGTGGAGCGTCGACCACGGCTACCTGCCGATCGCGGTGTGCATGGTCGTGCTGACCGTCGGCCTGCGGACCGTGATGACCATCTGCGCCGTCGCGCTGGTCCGGGCGATGTCGCGCAACCGGACCTCGATGGGGGCCGCCCTCAACGACACCGCGCAGGAGGTCGGCGCCAGCCTCGGGACCGCCGTCGTCGGCACGCTGGTCGCCGCCCTGGTCACCACCACCCTGCCCGCCGGGCGCTGGAGCGGGGAGCTGGTGGCGTCGTTCTTCCACGGCGAGCGGGTGACGTACGCCGTCCTCGCGGTCCTCGTCGGCCTGGTCGCCGGGTGGGGGGCACTCACGCTCACCGACTCCCGGCAGACCGAGGAGCGCGACTGACCAGGCGTCCACCCGCTCCGGGCCGCTCCGGCCTACTGCGGCTCGGCCCGCCCGGCGTCGTACCCGGTCATCCGGACGAGCCGCGCCGGGACGCCGGCCACGATCGAGTCGGGCGCGACGTCCTTGGTCACCACGGCCCCAGCGCCCACGATCGCGCCGTCGCCGATGGTCACGCCGGGGACGACGGTGACACCGGCGCCCAGCCACACCTTGCGGCCGATGCGGACCGGGGCGGGCACCATGTCCGCGCGCCGGTGCGGGTCCACGGCGTGGTCGAGCGTGGTCAGCGTGCTGCCGTGGCCGATCAGCGTGCCGTCGCCGATGGTGATGCCGCCGGTGTCCTGGAACCGGCACCCGAGGTTGATGAAGACGTCCCTCCCCAGGTGCAGGTTCTTGCCGAACTCGCTGTGGAACGGCGGGAACACCGTGACCGACTCCTCCACCGGGCGGCCGGTGAGCCGCTCCAGCAGGGCGCGGACCTCGTCGGGGGTGCGGTAGCCGCTGTTGAGCTCGGCCGTGACCGCGAACGCCGCCTGGGCGGCGTCGTGCATGAACCGGTGCGGCTCCGAGCCGCCCTCGATGACGGCACCGCTGTCGACGTGCGCGAGGAACTCCTGCAGCTCCATCCCACTCACCATGCCTCGACGGTCGCCACGACGGAGCCGTCCCGGCGCGCGATCCGCTCGGCGGCGCCGCCGTCCAGCCGGCCCAGGAGCACGATGCCGGGGAAGAAGGACTGGTCGCCGTGGTAGAGCACGAGGTCGTCGCCCGGGGCGTAGTAGCCGACGTCGCCGACCTCGGGGTCCGCACCGTCGGGCTGGCCCCCCAGGGAGAGCGGCGCGGGCAGCCGGCCGGTCTTCTCGACGCCGCCGTGCTCGCGCATCTCGAGCGTCAGCGGGAGCTGCGCGGCCAAGTCGCGGGTCGCGGCGGAGTCCTGCAGGGTGGCGCCGGCGGTCAGCCCGCCGATCGTGATGCGGATCCGCATCGGGTCCTCCTCGTTCGTGGACGTCGTGCTCGGGGGTACGTCGCCCGGCGGTCGCTCCGGGTCCGGCGGGGCGGTCGGCTCGCGCCCGGTGGCGGGCCGGTCGCCCGCGGGCGCACCGGCTCCGCACCCGGCCGCCAGCAGCGCCCCCAGGACGACGGCCGGGGCCACCGCCGACGCGCGCCCCACGAGCCGACGCATCGCGTCCACCCTCCGTCGCCCGTCCCGGTCGAGTGAAGCGGCCGGAGCGCCGTGGTGGGAGTCCCTGTCGTGGGGTGCACCGGCAGGGCACCCCTCGCGGGCCGCCGACCGCCCGGTCCGGCCCGGGTGCGGCCTAGGCTCGGGACCGTGGACGACCGTGAGGGCCTGCGGCGCGAGGTGCGCGAGTTCCTGACCACGCGCCGCGCCCGGATCACCCCCGACCAGGTCGGCCTCCCGAGCACCGGCGCACGCCGGGTGCCCGGCCTGCGGCGCAGCGAGGTGGCCACGCTCGCCGGGCTGAGCGTGGAGTACTACGCCCGCCTCGAACGTGGCCAGGTCGCCGGCGCCTCCTCCGGCGTGCTCGAGGCCCTGGCACGGGCCCTGCGGCTCGACGAGACCGAGCGCGAGCACCTCCTCGACCTCGCCCGGGCGGCGGACGGCATCCCCACCTCGGGGCGTGCCCGCCGCCGGGCGCCGACCCGGGCCGCCTCGCGGACCAGCCTGCGGTGGGCGCTCGACGCGATCACCGACGGGGTGGCGTTCGTCCGCGACCCGCGGCAGGACCTGCTGGCGACCAACGCGCTCGGCCGGGCGTTCTACTCGCCGGTCATCGGCGACGGCGGCCGGACGCCCAACCTCGCGCGGTTCCAGTTCCTCGACCCCGCCTCCCGCGACTTCTACCCCGACTGGGAGCTCTTCGCCGAGATGTGCGTGGGCATCATGCGCGCCGAGGCCGGCCGGGACCCCCACGACCGCGGGCTGCAGGACCTGGTCGGCGAGCTGTCCACCCGCAGCGAGGTGTTCCGCCGCCTCTGGGCCGACCACGACGTCCGCCGGCACGGAGCCGGGACCAAGCGGTTCCACCACCCCGTCGTCGGCGAGCTCACGCTGGCCTACGAGGAGCTGGCGATCACCGCCGAACCCGGCCTGGTGCTCATCGTCTACACCGCCGAGCCCGGCTCGCCGTCCGCCGACCGGCTCCGCCTGCTCGCCTCCTGGGCGGCCTCGGAGCAGGCACCGACGTCAGCCCACGAGGGCTGACGGGCCGACCCGGGGTCCGTACCGCCGGGCGACGGCCGGGCGACGGCCGGGCGACGGCCGGGCGTCGTATGCGTCCCGGTGCGTGGGGCACCTCGAGAGCCCACCCGTGCCGCGGCACGACCGCGGCGCACCGACCCCGCAGGAGGACCCCATGGCCACCGGAGAGACCGGCTTCGACGACGTCACCTTCGACCTCATCTCGGTGCAGTACCACTCGCTCAAGGCCGGGCACGACTACGGCCAGTACGTCCGCGACGCGGAGAACGCCGGACAGCAGGAGATCGCCGACTTCTTCCGCGAGGTCATGCAGCAGGACTCCGACCGGGCCCACCGCTGCCACCAGTTCCTCGCCCAGCTCGGCGGCACCGACAACACCTCGCCGCAGAACGGCTCCGCCTGAGCGACCCCCGCACCAGCCCTCCCGGGGACGCCGTGCCCGTCTCCCGGAGGTGCCGGGCGCCCGGGATCAGCCCCAGTCGACGGCGTCGTGCAGCGCCTGCAGCCGCGCCCCGCGGACCGGGTCGTGCTGGGCGACCCAGGCGATCCTGCCGCGCAGGTGCTGCTCCCAGGCCGGCACGCCGTCGCGGTTCTGGCTGTCCGCGCCGTACCGGCGGCAGTTGTGGAGGATCGCGCGGAGCAGGTCGACCTCGGCCCGGGCGACGCGTGGCCGGTCGTTGACGACGAGCCCGCCGAGCGTCTGCCGCCCGGCGCGCGGCATCACGCCGGTCTTGCGCGGGTTCAGCCGGAACCCCTCGTCGCGCACGACCTCCTCGACGGCGTCGAGCAGCCTCGAGGTGCCGCTCCCCCACCCCGCTGCTCCGGAGAGCGCGAGGTCGTCGGCGTAGCGCGTGTAGCGACCGCCCCACGACTGCGCCAGGGCGGTCAGCCGCACGTCGAGCCGGTACGCCGCCAGGTTGGCCATCGCCGGGGAGGTCGGCGCACCCTGGGGCAGGTGCGGCGCCGCCAGCCGGCGGCCCAGCCGCCAGTGCGCGTCGAGCAGCCCGTCGTCGGCCGGTCGCGGGAGGGCCCGCCACGCCGACCGGGGCAGGACGGTGGTCACCAGCCCGGCCAGGCAGTGGGCGACCGGCTCGGGGTAGCCGGCCGTCCGCCACAGGCCGTACACGCGGGAGACCGTGACGCTGGCGAAGAACGCCTCCAGGTCCAGGCGCACGACGACCGGCCGGCCGGCGTGCGGTGCGGCGTACGAGCCCACCGAGCCGCCGGGCCGGAACCCGCGGGCGGCGGCGTGGGGCGGGATGCGCGACGCCACCTCGTCGAGGAGCAGCCGCTGGATGCCCTTGAGCCGCTGCTTGGGCGCCTCGAGCACCCGGATCGCGCCGCTGACCGCGACGCGGTGGCTCACCCGGTAGTGCTGGAGCGGGACGTCCGCGGCCGACCGCGCCAGGCGGCGGGGGTCGGCGAACCAGTCGAGCTCGTCGGGGGTGACCCCCAGGAGGTCGGCCACGTCGTCGAGGCCGTGGAGCACCGGCAGGCGCCAGCGGTTCTCGAGCATCCGGGTGGGGTTCACCGGCTGCACGAGCGGCCGGGCGCGAGCGGCCTTCGCCGCCGCGGGCCGGGTGCTGATCGTGGCGGCCAGCTCGCGGGGCCGGTCGTGCGGCGGGCGCGGGTAGAGCTCCAGCGTCTGCCGAGCCAGGACCGCCAGCCACCTCGGCCGGCGACCCAGGACGACCGCGCCGGCCTCCACCAGCGCCGGGTGCGTCCACCCGCCCGCGAGGAACGCGGCGGCGAGCGCCCGCGCGAGGTCGTCCCTCATCGCGGGGACGACGAGAGCCGGCTGGTGACGGGGTGCGGCAGCGCTGCTCGACCAGTCCCGTCGTGCGCGCGAGGACCTGCAGCGGAGCGCAGCGAGTCGCGCGCGGTGCTGTGCCCGGACGTGCCGGTGGTCCCCGGGGTAGCCCCGGGGAGGCCGACCGGTGTCGCGCACCGGCCCGCCGTCTCGACCAGACGCTGCCGCACGCCACGGACCCTAGCCGCCCGTCGGGCCGCCGGGGACGGGCCCGTGGCTCAGCGGTCGATCATCCGCGCCATCGCCTCGGGGTAGCGCTCCCCCACCACCTTGACCCGGGTCGAGACCTCGTCCAGCTCGGCGAGGTCCTGCGCGTCGAGGACGAGCCCGGCGGCGCCGAGGTTCTCCTCGAGCCGGCTGGTCCGGCGGGTCCCGGGGATGGGCACGATGCTCGGCGACTGCGCCAGGAGCCAGGCGAGCGCGACCTGGCCCACGGTCGCCTCCTTCCGGTCCGCCACCGCGCGCACGCCGTCGACCAGCGCGAGGTTCGCCTGGCGCGCCTCCTGGGTGAACCGGGGCAGGCCCGCACGGATGTCGCCCTCGGAGAACTCGGTGGTCGCGTCGACCGTGCCGGTGAGGAAGCCCCGGCCCAGGGGGCTGAACGGGACGAAGCCGATGCCGAGCTCGTCCAGCGCCCCGAGGATCGCGTCCTCGGGCTCGCGCCAGAACAGCGAGTACTCGCTCTGCAGCGCGGTGACGGGCTGGACGGCGTGCGCCCGGCGGATGGTGTCGACGCCCGCCTCCGACAGCCCGAAGTGCCGGACCTTGCCCTCCGCGATGAGCTCACCGACCGTCCCGGCGACCTCCTCGATCGGCACCTCCGGGTCGACCCGGTGCTGGTAGAGCAGGTCGACGTGGTCGGTGCGCAGGCGCCGCAGCGAGCCCTCGAGCGCCTCGCGGACGTGCTCGGGCCGGCTGTCGACCCGCCGGTCGCTGTCGTCGAGGGAGAACCCGAACTTCGTCGCGATCACCACCTGGTCCCGCAGCGGCTCAAGCGCCTCGCCGACGACCTCCTCGTTGTGGAACGGGCCGTACACCTCGGCGGTGTCGAAGAACGTGACGCCACGGTCGACCGCCTGCCGCAGGAAGTCCACCATCTCCGGGCGCTCCGGCGAGGGCCCGAAGGACTGGCTGATGCCCATGCACCCCAGGCCGATCGCGGAGACCTCCAGCCGGTCGTTGCCGAGCGTGCGCTTGTCCATGTCGTGCTCCTTCGTCGGTCGGTCCGGGCCGCAGCCCCGACCGCCGGTACCCCGCCACGCACGTGTGCGCTCGGTGTGGCGCGGACGACCTTTGACTTCGAGTACTCGAAGTTCCTAGCGTCGAGGACATGAGTGGACCGACCGCGCAGCGCGGCTACACGATCAAGGAGGCCGCAGCGCTGACCGGGCTCCCGGCCAGCACGCTGCGCTACTACGAGTCCATCGGCGTCGTCCCGCCCATCAGCCGCGGCGCGAGCAGCAAGCACCGCGTCTACGACGAGGACGACCTCGACCAGCTCATGTGGGTCGCCTGCCTGGCGGCCACCGGCCTGTCGGTGGCCGACATGCGGCGGTACGTCGCCAACGGCCGGCTCGGCCCGGCGGCCGCCGCCGAGCAGGTGGAGCTGCTCGCCCAGCAGCGCGACCGGCTCCGGGTCGAGGCCACGCAGGTCGCCCTGCGCCAGGAGTACGTCGACCTGAAGATCGCCTACTGGGAGGCGGTCGAGGCGGACGACGACGCCCGCACCGAGCTCCTCTCGGGCCAGGCCCGGGCCCTGGCCGACCGGCTCAAGGCCGTCGGCAAGCCCTAGCCCCACCGACCCACCCACCCGACGACCCACGGCGGACCACCCGGTCCGCGGCTCCGGCCTGCCCGGAGCACCCACCCCACCCCACACACCCACCCACCCACCCCACACCGGGAGAACCCATGCGCGTCCGCGCCTACGCAGCACCCGCCGCCGGCCAGCCCCTGGCCCCCACCACGATCGAGCGCCGCGAGGTCGGCCCGAACGACGTGCTCATCGAGATCCGGTACGCCGGGATCTGCCACTCCGACATCCACACCGTGAACGGCGACTGGGGCCCGCAGCCCTTCCCCGTCGTCCCGGGCCACGAGATCGTCGGCACGGTCACCGAGGTCGGGAGCAGCGTCACGCGGCACGGGGTCGGCGACCTCGTCGGCGTCGGCTGCATGGTCGGCTCGTGCGGCGAGTGCGCGAGCTGCCGCAACGGCGACGAGCAGTACTGCCGTGAGGGGATGGTGCCGACGTACGCCGGCACCGACCGCGACGGCACGACGACCCAGGGCGGCTACTCGACCCACGTCGTGGTCGACGCCGACTACGTGCTGGCCGTCCCCGACGGCCTCGACCCGGCAGCGGCCGCGCCGCTGCTGTGCGCCGGCATCACGACGTACGCACCCCTGCGCCGGTGGGACGCCGGTCCCGGCCGGAAGGTGGCCGTCGTCGGCCTCGGGGGCCTGGGCCACATGGCGGTGAAGATCGCCCACGCCCTCGGCGCCGAGGTGACCGTGCTGTCGCAGTCGCTGAAGAAGCAGGAGGACGGCCTGCGCCTGGGCGCCGACCACTACCACGCGACGTCCGACCCGGCGACCTTCGAGCAGCTCGCCGGCCACTTCGACCTGGTGCTCAACACCGTCAGCGCCGGCATCGACCTCGACGCGTACCTCGGCCTGCTGGCCGTGGACGGCACCCTGGTCAACGTCGGCGCACCCGCCGCGCCGTTGAGCGTCAACGTCATGTCGCTCATCGGCGCCCGCCGGTCCTTCGCCGGGTCGATGATCGGCGGCATCGCGCTCACCCAGGAGATGCTCGACTTCTGCGCCGAGCACGGCATCGGCGCCGAGGTCGAGGTGATCCCCGCCGAGCAGGTCAACGAGGCCTACGAGCGCGTCCTCGCCTCCGACGTCCGCTACCGGTTCGTCATCGACGCGGCCACCCTCGGCTGAGCCCGCCCCGGGGGTCCGCCGGGAATCCCTGACCCGGACGACCGGTTGGGCCCCCGGGAGCACGCGCTCCCACCCGCACCTGCACCCGGACCCAGGAGGCACCACCCCGTGAGCCAGCTCTTCACCCCGATCACCCTCCGCGACGTCACCGTCCGCAACCGGGTGTGGGTGGCGCCGATGTGCCAGTACTCCGCCGTCGACGGCATGCCGGACGACTGGCACCTGGTGCACCTCGGATCGTTCGCCCGCGGCGGTGCCGGCCTGGTCATCACCGAGGCCACCGCCGTCGTCCCGGAGGGCCGGATCTCGCCGGAGGACACCGGGCTCTGGAACGACGAGCAGCAGGCCGCCTGGGCGCGGATCGTGGACTTCGTCCACGGCCAGGGCGCCGCGGCCGGGATCCAGCTCGCGCACGCCGGGCGGAAGGCCTCGACGTACTCCGGGTTCACCGCGGACCGCGGCGGCGTCGCGGACGCCGACGGCGGCTGGCGCCCGGTCGGCCCGTCGGAGACGCCCTACCCGGGCCTGCGCGAGGACCCCGAGCCGCTCGACGCCGCCGGGATCGTCCGCGTGGTCACCGCCTTCGGCGACGCCGCGGAGCGCGCCGTCGCGGCCGGGTTCGACGTGCTCGAGGTGCACGCCGCCCACGGCTACCTGCTCCACGAGTTCCTCTCGCCGCTGTCCAACCACCGCACCGACACGTACGGCGGCGGGTTCGAAGGCCGCGTCCGGCTGACCCTGGAGGTCGTCCGCGAGATCCGGGCCCGGGTCGCCCCCGGCGTGCCGGTGGTGGTGCGGCTCTCCGCCACCGACTGGGTGGAGGGTGGCTGGACCGCCGACGAGACGGTGCGCCTCGCCGGGCTGCTCCGCGAGGAGGGCGTCGACCTCGTCGACACCTCGACCGGCGGCAACGCGCCCGCCGACATCCCCGTCGGGCCGGGCTACCAGGTGCCGTTCGCCCGCCGGGTGCGCACCGAGGCCGACATCCCCTCGGGCGCGGTCGGCCTGATCACCGAGCCCAAGCAGGCCGAGGACGTCCTGGCCGACGGCTCCGCCGACGTCGTGCTGCTGGCCCGCGAGCTGCTGCGCGACCCGCACTGGCCGCTGCGCGCCGCCGCCGAGCTCGGCGTCGAGGGCACCGACCTGTGGCCGGTGCAGTACCGCCGGGCGGCCCGCTGACCCGACCGGTCCGGGGGACCGTCACCCCTCCGCGTACGGCGTGAGCAGCTGGTCGACGGGGGCGTGGTCGTCGGTGAGCGCGTCGGCGCCGCCGACCCAGTCGTCGAGGTCGGCGTCGCCGCGGGCCTCCCAGCCGAGCCCGCGCCGCTCGACCACGCGGGTCACCGCGTCGAGGTCGACGGCCCGGTCGGAGGCGACCGCGACGAGGTTCCCGCCCTGGGTCCCGTCGAAGGCACCGGGCCGGGCGAGCAGCGCCACGTGGTCGAACACCTCGCGCAGGGTCGCCACCTCGGCGCGGGCGAAGTCCAGCGGCCCGTGGTCGATCAGGTTGGCGACGTACGCCCCGTCGGGCCGGAGCACGCGCCGCACCTGCGCCACCGCCTCCCGGGTGGTCAGGTGCCAGGGCACGCTCACCCCGCCGAAGGCGTCGCCGACCACGAGGTCGCGGCTGTCGTCGGGGAGCCGGTCCAGCCCGCGGCGCCCGTCCTCGACGCGCACCTCGAGCCCCGGCCCGGTCTCCAGGCCGAGCCGGTCGCGGTCGACCGCCACGACGCCGGGGTCGATCTCCGAGACCACGCTGGTCGTGCCCGGCCGGACCTCGGCGAGGTAGCGCGGCAGGGTGAGCCCCCCGCCACCGAGGTGGTACGCCGCGAGCGGCTCGCCCGCGGGGAACGTCGCGTCCACGACGGACGCGGCCGCCTGGACGTACTCGAACTCCAGGTGGGTGGCGTCGGCGAGGTCGACGTAGGAGTGGCGCAGCCCGTCGAGCACCAGCACCCGGCCGCTCTCCCGCGCGGGGTCGGCCTCGACACGGGCGCAGTGGTACTGCGTCTCGACGTCGCAGCCGCCCGGTGCCGCGACCGCACCGAGCGCGCCGAGCCCCGTGCCGGCGAGCACGAGCGCCAGGGACGGCCCGGCCGCGCGCCAGCCGCTGACCCGGACGCCCACCACGACCGCGGCCAGCACCAGCAGCACGCCGAGCCCGACGAGGATGCCGCTGACGGGCACGGCCGAGACCAGCACGAAGCCCGTCAGCACGGTGCCGACGATCGAGCCCGCGGTGCCGATGCCGGACAGGCGACCGACGACGGTGCCGGTCTCGGCCAGCGACGTCAGCGCCAGCTTGGTGACCATCGGCGTGACGGCCGACAGCAGCGCGCCCGGGACGCCGATCGTCACGGCGACCGCGAGCAGCAGCAGCGGGCCGCCCGCGGTCTCCGCGGCGCCGCGGACGAGGAACGGCGTCGCGGCCGCCACCACGCCGGACAGGCCGAGCAGCGGTGCCAGCGCGCGGCGCGGGTCGACGACGTCGGCCGCCCGGCCACCGGCCCACGAGCCCAGGGCGATCGCCGCCAGGGCCAGCCCGATGACCAGCGTGTTGGTCTCGAGCGTCAGCCCGAGGTACGGCGCGAGCAGCCGCAGCGCGACCAGCTCGACGACGAGGACCGCCGCGGAGGAGCCGAAGACCAGCGCGGCCGCCTCCCGCGGGCCGGGCACCGCACCGGAGCCGGCGCCACCTCCCGCCACGCGCCCCGCCACCTGCCCCGCCCGCGGCACGAGCGCTCAGCCGATGCGGTCGATGATCAGCGGCTGGGGGGTGAAGCCGGTGTCGGCGGGGGCCACGTCGTACCCGCCCTCGAGCGAGGCGAGGGCCCGCTCGAAGCGGTGCTCGTCGTCGCTGAGCAGCGTGAACAGCGGCTCGCCCTCCGTCACGGCGTCCCCGGGGCGGGCATGCCAGACGACGCCGGCACCGGCCTGCACCGGGTCCTCCTTGCGGGCGCGGCCCGCGCCCAGGCGCCAGGCGGCGAGGCCGACCGACATGGCGTCGAGCCGGGTGAGCACGCCGGTCGAGGGCGCGGCGACGACGTGCTTCTCACGGGCGACGGGCAGCGCGGCGTCGGGGTCGCCGTCCTGGGCGCGGACCATCGCCTTCCAGGCGTCCATCGCCGAGCCGTCGGCCAGCTTGTCGGCGGGGTCGACGTCGGTCACGCCGGCGCCGGCGAGCATCTCGCGGGCCAGCGCCAGGGTCAGCTCGACCACGTCGGCGGGGCCGCCGCCGGCGAGCACCTCGACGGACTCCGCGACCTCGATCGCGTTGCCGGCGGTGAAGCCCAGCGGGGTCGCCATGTCGGTCAGCAGCGCGACGGTGCGGACACCGGCGTCCGTGCCGAGCGCGACCATCGTCCGCGCGAGCTCGCGGGCGCGGTCGACGTCCTTCATGAACGCCCCGGAGCCCACCTTGACGTCGAGCACGAGCGCCCCGGTGCCCTCGGCGATCTTCTTGCTCATGATCGAGGAGGCGATCAGCGGGATCGCCTCGACGGTGCCGGTGACGTCGCGCAGCGCGTAGAGCTTCTTGTCCGCCGGGGCCAGGCCCGCGCCGGCGGCGCAGATGACCGCGCCGATGGACTCGAGCTGCGCCATCATCTCCTCGTTCGACAGCGCCGCGCGCCACCCGGGGATCGCCTCGAGCTTGTCCAGCGTGCCGCCGGTGTGGCCCAGGCCGCGGCCGGAGAGCTGCGGGACCGCGACGCCGCACGCGGCGACCAGCGGGGCGAGCGGGAGGGTGATCTTGTCGCCGACGCCGCCGGTGGAGTGCTTGTCGGCGGTCGGGCGCGAGAGCGAGGAGAAGTCCATCCGCTCCCCCGAGGCGATCATCGCGCCGGTCCACCGCGCGATCTCCCGCTGGCTCATGCCGTTGAGGAGGATCGCCATCGCCAGCGACGACATCTGCTCGTCCGCGACCGCGCCGCGGGTGTAGGCGTCGACGACCCAGTCGATCTGGCTGTCGGACAGCTCGTGGCGGTCGCGCTTGGCGGAGATGACCTCGACGGCGTCGTGCTCAGGCATGCCGCGACCCTACGACCGCCCCGGCACCGCTCGGTAACCCGCGCGGTGACCCACCCGGCGACCCACCCCGTGACCCACCCGGCCGGCGACGGGTCAGTGCGTGACCTCGTCGAGGTCCTCGGGCCCGAACGCGTCGGGCAGCACCTCGTCCATCCCCTTCAGCCCCGAGACCGTCCACAGGCGCAGCCGGCGCCCGCCGTGCTCGAAGAGCAGCTGGCGGCAGCGGCCGCACGGCATGATCACCGACTCCTCGCCGTTCACGCACACGAAGTGGGTCAGCCGGCCACCGCCGGTGACGACCAGCTGGGAGACCAGGCCGCACTCCGCGCACAGGGTCACGCCGTACCCGGCGTTCTCCACGTTGCAGCCGGTCACCACGCGCCCGTCGTCGACGAGCGCCGCCGCCCCCACCGGGTAGTGCGAGTACGGCGCGTACGCCCGGCGCATCGCCTCCACGGCGGCGCTGCGGAGCCCTGCCCAGAGGGCGACGTCCTCGCCCTCGGCGAGCTGGCCCTCGAGCTGGCCCGCGAGCTGGTGCTGGTCTGCCATGTGTCCTCCGTGGGTCCTCCGTCTCCGAGGGCCCAGTGGACCACGCACCCCCGCCGGCCGCCGGGAGCGGCCGCCAGGTTCCAACTCGGTAACTGTTCGAACCCTCGCCTTGCGAAGCACCCTCCCCGCCGGGCACCAGCGGTTACGGTGCCGCGTGGCGCCCCCGGACGAGCGGGGGCTGGGACCTGGAGGAAAGACGTTGAACAAGATGAGGAAGTCCGTGATGGGCGGCATCGCCGTGCTCGCGGCATCCACGATGCTGGTGGCCTGCGGCGACGCGCCGGAGGAGAGCAGCAACGGCGGCGGCAGCGAGGCGAGCGACTTCCTCCCCTGCATCGTCTCCGACGCGGGTGGCTTCGACGACAAGTCCTTCAACCAGCTCAGCTACGAGGGCGTCGTCAAGGCGGCTGAGGAGATCGGCGTCGAGCCGAAGGCCGTCGAGTCCAACAGCGAGAACGACTACGGCCCGAACATGGAGAGCCTGGTCGCCGAGGGCTGCGACATCATCGTCTCCGTCGGCTTCGCGCTCTCCGCGGCCACCGTCGAGTCGGCCACCGCGAACCCCGAGCTGCACTACGCGCTCATCGACGACGCGGCGGACAACGACTTCGACGGCACCAAGGACGCCGAGAACATCAAGCCCCTGCTGTACGACACCGCCCAGGCGGCGTTCCTCGCCGGCTACGCGGCCGCGGACTACAGCAAGACCGGCGTCGTCGGGACCTTCGGCGGCCAGCCGTTCCCGACCGTCACCATCTTCATGGACGGCTTCCGCCAGGGCGTGGAGTACTACAACCAGGAGAAGGGCAAGGACGTCAAGGTCGTCGGCTGGGACGGCAAGAACGGCTCCTTCACCGGCGGCTTCGAGGCCAACGAGAAGGCGACCAACACCGCCAAGCAGCTCCTCGACCAGGACGTCGACGTGATCCTCCCGGTCGGCGGCCCAATCTACCAGGGCGCGCTCACCGCGATCGCCGACTCCGGCCGCGACGTCGCGATGGTCGGCGTGGACGCCGACCAGTTCGAGACCGACCCCGCCACCCAGGACGTCATCCTGACCTCGATCCAGAAGGGCATGGACATCTCGGCCTACGAGACGATCATGGCCGCCTCCGAGGACAACTTCGACGCCGAGAACTACGTCGGCACCCTGGAGAACGACGGCGTCAGCCTCGCCCCGTTCCACAACTTCGAGGACAAGGTGTCCGACACCCTGACCGACGAGCTGGAGCAGGTGAAGGCCGGCATCATCGACGGCTCCATCGAGGTCAAGAGCTACCTCAACCAGTGACACCCGCGCAGAGGGAGGTCGACCACGCCGGTCGGCCTCCCTCTGCCGTACCGTGCAGGTGCCGCGACGCCGACCGCGTCGTCCGGCCCTGCCGCCACCCACCCCTGTGCCGCGAGGACTGACCCATGCAACTCGAGCTGCGCGACGTGACGAAGCGCTTCGGCTCCCTGGTCGCCAACGACCGGATATCCCTGACCGTCGCCGGCGGTGAGATCCACTGCCTGCTCGGCGAGAACGGCGCCGGCAAGTCGACGCTGATGAACGTGCTCTACGGCCTCTACCAGGCCGAGGAGGGCGAGATCGTCCTCGACGGCGAGGTCCAGCACTTCGGCGGCCCCGGTGACGCGATCGCCGCCGGCATCGGCATGGTGCACCAGCACTTCATGCTGGTCCCGGTCTTCACGGTGGCCGAGAACGTCATGCTCGGCAACGAGGAGACCGGCTTCGGCGGCTCCCTCGACCTCGACGCCGCCCGCGCCCGCGTGCGCGAGATCTCCGACCGGTTCGGCTTCCACGTCGACCCCGACGCCGTGGTGGGTGACCTGCCCGTCGGCGTGCAGCAGCGCGTCGAGATCATCAAGGTCCTCTCCCGCGACGCCAAGGTCCTCGTGTTCGACGAGCCCACCGCGGTGCTCACCCCGCAGGAGACCGACGAGCTGATGGAGATCATGCGCCAGCTCCGCGCCAGCGGCACGGCGGTCGTCTTCATCACCCACAAGCTCCGCGAGGTCCGCGAGGTCGCCGACCGGATCACCGTCATCCGGCGCGGCCGCGTCGTCGGCGAGGCCGAGCCCACCGCCACGAACCCCGAGCTCGCCGCGATGATGGTCGGCCGCCCGGTGGAGCTGACCGTCCGCAAGGACGAGCCCACCCTCGGCGGCGAGGCACTCGTCGTCCGCGACCTCACCGTCGCCGACGCCACCGGCCTGGTGCACGTGGCCGGCATCAGCTTCGAGGTCCGCGCCGGAGAGGTGCTCGGCGTCGCCGGCGTCCAGGGCAACGGCCAGACCGAGCTCACCGAGGCGCTGCTCGGGCTGCAGGACCACGTGACCGGGTCGATCACCCTCGACGGCCGCGAGCTGCGCGGGCGCACGGTGCGCCAGGTGCTCGACGCCGGCGTCGGGTTCGTGCCCGAGGACCGCCAGGTCGACGGCCTGGTCGGCACCTTCAGCATCGCCGAGAACCTCATGCTCGACCGCAGCTTCGGTGCACCCTTCGTCCGCGGCGGCTCCCTCCAGCTGGGCAAGCTGGAGGAGTTCGCCCGCGAGAAGCTGCAGGAGTACGACGTCCGCGCGCCGGGCATCCACACCGCCGCCGGCAACCTCTCGGGCGGCAACCAGCAGAAGGTGGTCGTCGCGCGCGAGCTCTCCCGCGACCTGCGCCTTCTCGTGGCCGCGCAGCCCACCCGCGGCGTGGACGTCGGCTCGATCGAGTTCATCCACCAGCAGATCATCGCCACCCGCGACTCCGGGGTCCCCGTGCTCGTCGTCTCCACGGAGCTCGACGAGGTCGTCGCGCTGGCCGACCGGATCATGGTCCTCTACCGGGGCCAGGTCGTCGGGATCGTGCCGGCCGACACCCCCCGTGCGGTGCTGGGCCTGATGATGACCGGAGAACGACCCGCAGGAGCCGTCGCATGACCCACCCCGAGGAGCCGTCCACCGGCGCGCACACCCAGGGGATCCCCGCCCCCTCCCCCGCCGCGACCACCGGCGTGGAGACCTCACCCGCGTCGGCCGACGGGGACGGACCGAGCGGCAACAGCCGCTGGTACGACACCGCCCGCGCGATCACGACCGGCAACGCCCTGGTGGCGGTCCTGTCGATCTTCCTCGCCGTCGTCGTGGGGTCGATCCTGATCCTCGTCACCGACGAGGCCGTCCGGGAGACCGCGGGCTACATCGGCTCGCGGCCCAGCGACTTCTTCCAGGCCTCGTGGGACGCGATCTCCGGGGCGTACGGCGCGCTGTTCCGCGGCTCGGTCTACAACTCCCGCGGCGCGGACCTCGCCACGCAGATCCGCCCGCTGACCGAGACCCTGAAGTTCGCCGGCCCGCTGATCGCGGCCGGCCTCGGCGTCGGCCTGGCGTTCCGTGCCGGCCTGTTCAACATCGGTGGCCGCGGGCAGATGCTGCTCGCGGGCGCGGCGGCCGGCTGGGTGGCGATCAACGCCGACCTCCCCGGCATCCTGCACCTGCCGCTCGCGATCCTCGTCGGCATGGCCGCCGGCGCGCTGTGGGCCGGCCTGGCCGGCCTGCTCAAGGCCCGCACCGGCGCGCACGAGGTGATCGTGACGATCATGCTCAACTACGTCGCGTTCTACCTGGTCTTCTACGCGCTCTCGCGCCAGAGCCTGCTGCAGGCGCCGGGGTCGATCAACCCCAAGTCGCTGCCCACGCCGGAGAGCGCCACGATGCCCGCGCTGCTGGGCGACCGGTTCAACCTGCACCTGGGCTTCGTGCTCGCGCTGGTCGCGGTCGCGGTCGTGTGGTGGCTGCTGAGCCGCTCCGCGCTCGGCTTCCGCTTCCGCGCCGTCGGGGTCAACCCCAGCGCCGCCCGGACCGCGGGCATCGACGTCGGCCGCACCTACGTCGTCGCGATGCTCATCGCCGGCGCCCTCGTCGGCCTCGCCGGGGCCAACCAGACCCTCGGCACGACCACCAGCGGCGTGACCACCGACCTCGACGCCGGCATCGGCTTCGACGCCATCACCGTCGCGCTGCTCGGCCGGTCCCACCCGCTCGGCATCCTCGGTGCCGGCCTGCTCTTCGGCGCCTTCAAGGCCGGCGGCTTCTCGATGCAGGCCTCCGAGGGCATCCCCGTCGACATCGTCCTGGTCATCCAGTCCCTCATCGTGCTGTTCATCGCTGCCCCGCCGCTCGTGCGCGCGATGTTCCGCCTGCCCGCCAAGGAGGCCGCGTGAGCACGTCCGCCCCGACCACGACCAACCCGGCGCCGGTCTCCGACGAGCCGCCGGTCATCGCGGTCGTCAGCAAGAAGACCCCGGTCATCCTGGCCGTCGTCACCGTCGCCCTCGCGGCCGCCGTCGCGCTGGGCTCCCAGAGCGGTGACACGACCTTCCGGATCGCCACCCGCAACGACTTCGCCGAGATCCCCGACCTCACCGTCCCGGCGGTGGCGACCGCCTGGGTCGCCGTCGCGCTCCTGGCGCTGTGCACCGCGGAGTCGGTGCGCCGCTACCTGGCCCGCGCCCGCACCCCGCTGTGGCTGGTGGCCGTCTTCGGCGTCATCGCCATGGTGGGGTTCCTGGCCTGGGCCGCCGCCGGTGCGACCCTGCCGGTCGTCGGCCTGCTCGCGGGCGGGCTCGCCCTCGCCGTCCCCCTCGTCTTCGGCGCCCTCGGCGGCGTGCTCGGCGAGCGGGTCGGCGTGGTCAACATCGCGATCGACGGCCAGCTGCTCGCCGGGGCGTTCGCGGCCGCGCTGATCGGCTCGGTCGCCGGCTCCGCGTGGGTCGGCGTGCTCGGCGCGATGGCCGCCGGTGCGCTGGTGGCGCTCATCCTGGGCGTCTTCGCGATCAGCTACTTCGTCGACCAGGTCATCGTCGGCGTCGTGCTCAACGTGCTGATCGTCGGCCTGACCAGCTTCATGTTCTCCCAGGTCCTGGCGCCCAACGCCGCCGACCTCAACGCGCCGCCGCGGCTCGGCCCGGTGACCGTGCCGGTGCTCGGCGACATCCCGGTGATCGGGCCGATCCTGTTCCGCCAGTCGGCGCTGGTCTACCTGCTCTACGTCGCGGTCGCCCTGGTCACCTGGGCGCTCTACCGCACCAAGTGGGGCCTGCGCGTGCGCGCGGTCGGCGAGCACCCCAAGGCCGCGGACACCGTCGGCATCAACGTCATCCGGACCCGCTACCGCACGGTCCTCGTCGCGGGCGCGATCGCCGGCGCGGGCGGTGCGTTCTACACGCTGGTGTCGGTCTCGCAGTTCAACCGCGAGATGACCGGCGGCGCGGGCTACATCGCGCTCGCTGCGGTCATCTTCGGCAAGTGGGACCCCATCCGCGCCACACTCGCGGCGCTGCTCTTCGGGTTCGCCTCCAACCTGCAGGGCGTGCTCTCGGTCATCGGCTCCCCGGTGCCGAGCGAGTTCATGCTGATGCTGCCCTACGTCGTGACGGTCTTCGCCGTCGCCGGCCTGGTCGGGCAGTCCCGGGCACCGGCCGCCTCCGGCGTGCCGTACCGCAAGGGCTGACCGCCCTCCCCCGCAGCACCCCGGCCGCGGGCGTCCCGGCGCCTCAGGCGTCGCGGGCGGCCGCGGCTGCTGCTCCGGCGAGCACCCGGGCGCCGATGGCGATGGCGCGCTCGTCGACCCGCAGGTCGCCCTGGTGCAGGTCGTACGTCGGCCCACCCGGCGTCCGCGTCCCCAGGCGCATCATCGCGCCCGGCACCTGGTCGAGGTACCAGCCGAAGTCCTCGCCACCGAGGCTCTGCGGGGCGGCCACCTGGCCGCCGTCGCCGAGGACGGCGTGCACCGAGCGCGCGAGCAGCCGGTTCGAGACCGGCTCGTTGACGACCGGCGGCACGCCGCGCTGGTAGTCGACCACCGCCGTCACGCCGTACGGCGCCACGAGCTCGTGCACGACCTCACGCACGATCCGCTCGCAGTCGGCCCAGGCGACCGCGTCGAGGATGCGGACCGTGCCCGCGACCACGCCGACGTCGGGGATGACGTTGGGTGCGGCGCCGGCGCGGACCATGCCCCACACGACCGAGACGCCGGCCCGCGGGTCCATCCGGCGGCTGAGCACCGCCGGCAGCTCGGTGGTCACCTTCGCCAGGGCGAAGGTCAGGTCGCCGGTCAGGTGCGGGCGGCTGGTGTGGCCGCCGCGGCCCTCGAGGCGCACCTCCACCCGGTCGGCGGCGCTGGTCAGCGGGCCGAGCCGGAGGCCGACCTGGCCGACGTCGACGCCGGGGTCGCAGTGCAGGGCGAAGATCCGCTCGACGTCGTCGAGGACGCCGAGGCTCATCAGGTGCACGGCCCCGCCGGGCATGACCTCCTCGGCGGGCTGGAACACCAGCCGCACGCGGCCGTCGAGCAGCCCCTCGTCGTGGAGCCGGCCCAGGCCGAGCGCGGCGCCGACCGCGGCGGCGGTGTGCACGTCGTGGCCGCAGGCGTGGGCCACGTCCGGGACGGTGCTGCGCCACGGGTCGTCGGTGACGTCGTGGACCGGGAGGGCGTCCATGTCCGCGCGGATCGCCGCGACCGGGCCCCGCTCCCCCAGGTCGGCGACCAGACCGGACCGCGGCATCCGGGTGACCCGCCAGCCGGCCCTCTCGACCGCCGCGGCGACCAGGTCGCCGGTGCGCTTCTCCTGCCAGGAGAGCTCGGGGTGGGCGTGCAGGTCACGACGCAGGTCGACGAGGTCCGCCTCGTGCTTCTCGACGACCTCGCGGATCAGCTCGTGCACGCGGGGGTCCCTGGTCATCAGACCTCCCAGGTTAGTCCCCTCGTGATGACCGCGCGGGCCCCGGCCACCGGCCGGGACCCGCGCGGGTGGGCAGCGCTGGGGCAGCGCCGCGGGTCAGCGCGGGAAGCGCATCACCTTGCCGTTGGGCGGCGCACCCTCGGCGCCCAGCACGTTGGTCGTCGCCCACAGCCAGCGGCCCTGCAGCTCGAGCGCCGCAGGCATCTTCTGGGTGCGCAGCGGCTGCGGGGTGCTGGTGCCGGCCGGGACCCTGGAGATCCGTCCGGTGAACAGCTCCCCGACGTAGACGTCGCCGTTCCCCGCCACGGCCACGCCGGTCGTGCTGAGGAAGCCGGTCGCGACCGTCGTGACCTCGCCGGTCGCCGGGTCGATGCGGAGCACCGAGCCGTTGGCGCCGAGGCTGCCGTCCTCGGGCCCGCCCGGGAGGCTGGTGACGTAGAGGTCCCCGTCGGGGCCGACCTCGACGTCGGTCGGCACACCCTCGAGCGCGACCGTCTCCCCCACCACGCAGTCGGGCAGCTCCAGCGCGGCGGCGGCCTCGGCCGGGACGGTCACCTCGACCGGAGGCAGGGCGGCCACGGGGGTCACCCGGCCACCGGCGATCCGGAACACCGCGTTCGCGCCGGCGTCGGCGACGTACACCGTGCCCCCGTCGACGGCGGTGGCGTAGGGGTGGGTCTCGACGACGCCGTCGTAGGCCTGGAGGAACGGCGGCACCTCGCAGCCCTCCGGCAGGTCGGTGAAGCCGTAGGTCGTGCCGCCGTCGGGATTGGTCGCGCGCTCCGCGGCGGCGATGTTGCCGATGGTCCGCGCCCTGCCGTTGCGGACCTGGCGGACGATGCCGCCCTCGTTCTCGCCCCAGGAGACGGCATAGGTGACGACGCCGCGGGTGACGTCGACGGCGCCGATCTCACGGCCCTTCCGCGCCTTGGCGACGACGACGGGCTTCTCGCCCTTCCTGACCTTCGTCAGGACGCCGGCGAAGTTCTGGGCGACGTAGGCGGTGCCGTTGGGCTTCACGGCCAGGCTGAGCGGGCTGACCAGCTTGCTGGCCACGACCTGGCCGCCCCCGGCGGGGGCGGCGGCAGGGGCGCCGGCGGCGGTGGCGCCGAGCGCCGGGACGACCAGCGCGAGCGCCGCGGTCGAGACCACGGCGGAGGTGGGACGCAACATGGGGATCCTCCAAGGACGGTGACTGGAGCCACGATCCTGGGCAGCCCCGTGTCCCGGGCGCATGAGTCAGATGTCCCATCTTCGGGGGACCCGTCCGGGTCATTCCCGGGTGGTGCGCCCCTCGTCGTACGCCGCGAGGATCCGGTCGGCCGCCACGGTGGCGGGCAGCTCCCCGGTGAGCACCGCGGCGCGGATCTCGTCGCGCACGGCCCGCACGGCCGGCGAGTGGCGCAGCCGCTGGTCGAGCTCGTCGCGGACCATCGCCCAGGTGAAGTCGAGCTGCTGCTCGGCGCGCTTGCGGGCCAGGCCCTCGGCGCCGAGGTGGTCGCGGTGCGCCAGCACGCGGTCCCACAGGTCGTCGACGCCGACGTCGGTCAGTCCCGAGCAGGTGACGACCGGCGGCGCCCACTCCTCCATGCCACGGACCATCCGCAGCGCGCCGGCGAGGTCGCGGGCGGCCACGCGGGCCTCGCCCTCGCGGTCGCCGTCGGCCTTGTTGACCGCGATGACGTCCGCGATCTCCAGGATGCCCTTCTTGATCCCCTGCAGCTGGTCGCCGGTGCGGGCCAGGGTCAGGAAGAGGAACGTGTCGACCATCCCCGCGACCGTGACCTCGGACTGGCCCACGCCGACCGTCTCCACCAGCACCACGTCGTACGACGCCGCCTCGAGGACCGCCATCGCCTGGACCGTGGCGCGGGCGACGCCGCCGAGGGTGCCCGCGCTGGGCGAGGGCCGGATGAACGCGTGCGCGTCGGAGGCGAGCCGGCCCATCCGGGTCTTGTCGCCGAGCACCGACCCTCCGGTGCGCACCGAGGACGGGTCGACCGCCAGCACGCCGACCCGGTGCCCGGCCGCGGTCAGCCGGGTCCCCAGCGACTCGATGAACGTCGACTTCCCGACGCCGGGCACCCCGGAGATCCCGACCCGGACGACGTCGCGGCCCCCGGAGTCCTCGGCCAGCTCGGTCAGCAGCTCGCGGGCCAGCGCCCGGTGCTGGGGACGCGAGGACTCCACCAGCGTGATCGCCTGGGAGACCGCGGCCCGCCTGCCGGACCGGATCCCCTCGACGAGCGTGGGAACGTCCGGCGGCATCAGTGACCGAGCTGCTCGCGCAACCGGGCCAGCAGGTCGAGCGCGGACTCGGCGATGACGGTGCCGGGCAGGAACACCGCGGCCGCCCCCATCTCGGTCAGCGTCGGCACGTCGTCGGGCGGGATCACGCCGCCGATCACCACCATGATGTCCGGCCTCCCCTGCTCGGCGAGCGCGTCGCGCAGCGCCGGCAGGAGCGTGAGGTGGCCCGCGGCGAGCGAGCTGACCCCGACGATGTGGACGTCGGCGTCGACCGCCTGCTGCGCGACCTCCTCGGGCGTGGAGAACAGCGGCCCCACGTCGACGTCGAAGCCCATGTCGGCGAAGGCCGAGACGATGACCTTCTGGCCGCGGTCGTGGCCGTCCTGGCCCATCTTGGCCACCAGGATGCGCGGGCGGCGCCCCTCGGCCTCCTCGAACTCCGCCGTCGCGTCGAGGACCTGCTGAACCAGGGTCCCGTCGCCCTCACCTGCGGTGTCGCGGTACACGCCGGAGATCGTACGGATCACGGCCTGGTGCCGGCCGTAGACCTTCTCCAGGGCGTCGGAGATCTCACCGACGGTCGCCTTGGCGCGAGCCGCGTCCACGGCCAGGGCGAGCAGGTTGCCGTCGAGGCCCCGGCCGGCGCCGCGCTCGGCGCTGCCGGTGAGCGCCTCGAGCGCGCGTCGCACGTCGTCGTCGTTCCGCTCGGCCCGCAGCCGCTCGAGCTTGGCGACCTGCTGGCGGTAGACGTCGTCGTTGTCGACCTTGAGCACGTCGAGCTTGTCCTCGGCGGCGAGCCGGTAGGTGTTGACGCCGATGACCTTCTGCGCGCCGGAGTCGATCCGCGCCTGGGTGCGGGCGGCGGCCTCCTCGATGCGCATCTTCGGGATGCCCTGCTCGATGGCCTTGGCCATGCCACCGGCCCGCTCGGCCTCCTGGATGTGGGCCCACGCGCGCTCGGCGATGTCGTGGGTCAGCCGCTCGACGTAGTAGGAGCCGGCCCAGGGGTCGATGGTGCCGGTGGTGCCGCTCTCCTGCTGCAGGAGCAGCTGGGTGTTGCGCGCGATGCGGGCCGAGAAGTCGGTCGGCAGCGCGATCGCCTCGTCCAGCGCGTTGGTGTGCAGCGACTGGGTGTGGCCCTGGGTCGCGGCCATCGCCTCGATCGCGGTGCGCTGGACGTTGTTGAAGACGTCCTGGGCGGTCAGCGACCAGCCGGAGGTCTGGGAGTGCGTGCGCAGGCTCAGCGACTTGGGGTTCTGCGGGTCGAACTGGCGCACCAGGCGCGCCCAGAGCGCGCGGGCGGCGCGCATCTTGGCGACCTCCATGTAGAAGTTCATGCCGATCGCCCAGAAGAAGCTCAGGCGGGGCGCGAACGTGTCGATGGTCAGCCCGCTCTCCAGGCCGGCGCGGATGTACTCCACGCCGTCGGCCAGGGTGTAGGCGAGCTCGAGGTCGGCGGTCGCCCCGGCCTCCTGCATGTGGTAGCCGGAGATCGAGATCGAGTTGAACCGCGGCATCCGCTGGCTGGTGAAGGCGAAGATGTCGGAGATGATCCGCATCGACGGCGCCGGCGGGTAGATGTAGGTGTTGCGGACCATGAACTCCTTGAGGATGTCGTTCTGGATCGTCCCCGCGAGCTGCTCCGGCTGCACCCCCTGCTCCTCGGCCGCCGCGATGTAGAGGGCGAGCACCGGCAGGACGGCGCCGTTCATGGTCATCGACACCGACATCTCGTCGAGCGGGATGCCGTCGAAGAGGGTCCGGGTGTCGTAGATCGAGTCGATCGCCACGCCGGCCATGCCGACGTCGCCGCGCACCCGCGGGTGGTCGGAGTCGTAGCCGCGGTGGGTCGCGAGGTCGAAGGCGACCGAGAGGCCCTTCTGGCCGGCCGCGAGGTTGCGGCGGTAGAAGGCGTTGGACTCCTCGGCGGTGGAGAAGCCGGCGTACTGCCGGATGGTCCACGGCTGGGTGGTGTACATCGTCGGGTAGGGCCCGCGCAGGAACGGGCTCAGGCCCGGCAGCGTGTCCAGCGCGTCCAGGCCGGCGACGTCCTCGCGGGTGTACATCGGCAGGATGTCGATGCCCTCGGGCGAGGTCCACGCCTCGGCCGCGGCCGGGGACGACGGCGCGCCCGCGCCCCCGTCCAGCGGCAGGCCGGCGAAGCTCTTCGGGACCGTCATGACAGGTGCTCCCTCGTGCGGGTCAGGAACGCGAGGGCGTCGACGCCCATCGCGCAGGAGTCGTCGACGCCGTCGCGCGGCTTGCCGGCGACGACGACGTGGCCCGCGCCGGCCTCGCGCAGGGCGGGTACGAGCGCGTCGGCCCACTCGTCGTACGCCGCGTCGGAGCCGGCCAGGCAGACGACCGGGCTGCGGTCACCGCGGATGTACGCCGCGACCACCTCCTCGACGCCGGCCGTGGGGCCGGCGACCTCGACGGCGATGCCGCCGGCGGCCAGCAGGTTCGTCGCGAACGTCGCGCGCGCGGTGTGCGCCGCGACCGTGCCCATCGTCGCCAGGAAGACCGGGCGGGCGGCGGGGGCGTCGCGGAGCTCCTCGAAGGCCGCGCCGTAGCGGCGCACCGCGTCGGCGGCCGGGTCCGGCGTGCGCGCGGGCAGCTGCTCGGCGAGGTTCGGGAACTCCGTGAGCCCGGTGATCGGGCGCTTGCGCGTCGCGACCTCGCGCTCGCGGCGGGCGACGGTCTCGGCCACGGCGTCGTCGAGGGACTCCCCCGACTCGAGCCGGCCCAGCACGTCCCAGCCCGCGACGGCCAGGTCGTCGGTCAGCTTCTCGACCGCGTAGGCGCCACCGGCGGGGTCGGCGACCTTGGCGACGTGCGCCTCGTCGACCAGGAGGTGGGAGGTGTTGCGCGCGATCCGGCGCCCGAAGGTGTCGGGGCGGCCCAGGGGGCTGTCGAACGGCAGCACGGTGACGGCGTCCGCCCCGCCGACGCCCGCGGAGAACGCGGCCACGGTGGTGCGCAGCATGTTCACGTAGGGGTCGTACTTGCTCATCATCGGGCGGCTGGTGACCACGTGCTGGCGCTGCTCGGCCGGGGCGGCCTCGCTCAGCTCGAGCACGCGGGCCCACAGCCGGCGCGCGGCGCGGAGCTTGGCGATGGTCGGGAACTGCTCGTCGGTCGCGGCGTACCGGAACTCCAGCAGGCCGGCGGCCTCGTCGAGCCCGATGCCGGCGCCGGTGAGCACGCGCAGGACGCGGGCGGCGACCCACATCGAGTAGCCGAGCTCCTGGGCGTCCGAGGCGCCGAGGTCGTGGGCGACGGTCGCGTCGACGACCACGCCGAGGACGCCACGGTCCAGGGCGAGCCGGGCGACCGCGACGAGGACGTCCTCGTCGGCCCGGCCGTCCGCGCCGAGGTTCGTGCCGTCGGCCGGGGTGGTGCCACCGAGGTGGGCGAGGAACGCCTCCGCCACGGCGACCGGCGCGGTGGGCGCGTCGAGGACCACCGGGGCCAGGTCGAGCAGGACGCCCGCGAGCAGCGCGGGCAGGTCGGTGCCGGCGTCGGCGGTCACCCACAGCGACGCCACCCCGCCGTCGAGGTCGACGAGCGCCTCCTCGTTGGCCTGCTTCGCCGGCACCCCGGTCCCGCCGAGGTGCGCCCGCACGTCCCAGGGCCCGACGCGGGTCGGGCGGCCCGCGGTCCGCAGCCCCTCCAGCAGCGCCGGCGTGCCGAGGGGCGTGACCTCGATGCCGTCCAGGGTGGTGCGGGTGAGCTTGGCCCACACCGCGTCGTCGGGGTCCTCGTCCTTGAGCCGGCGGGACTTGCGCAGCACCGCGGCGGCGGCCTGCTCCCAGTCCTGGACCGTCCAGCGGTCCTCGTCACCGGCCAGGTCGAGCGTGCCCTGCTCCGGCTCCAGCTCGGCCGGCTCGTCGAGGCCGCCCTCCACCGCGCCTTGGGGTTGCGTCATGGTGCGAACGATAAGGACGTGGCGTGACGGTGACCACCGAGTGTGACGTTTTCGACGGGTCCCGCTGGCCGGATGGACGCTCCCGCTCCCGCCGCGACGACACCGTTCACCCGCCGTGCACGTCGGCGCCGGGCGGTCGTCACCCGCTGCCGCCACGGTGGGTGCATGCGGATCACGGTGGTGACCGAGACCTACTACCCCGCCGTCGACGCCACGACCACGACGGTCAAGGCGACGGTCGACCGGCTCGTGGACCTCGGGCACGAGGTGCGGCTGGTGGCGCCGGCCCCCGGGCTCGGTGACTACCGCGGGTGCCGGGTCGACCGGGTGGGCGCGCTCGAGCGTCCCGGCGCCCAGGTCCGCGCCTCGCTCGAGGCGTTCCGGCCGGACGTGGTCCACGTGGACTCGCCCGGGACCCTCGGGCGCAAGGCGCTCAAGCACGCCCGGCGCCTCGGCGTACCCAGCCTCGTCGTGCAGCAGGACGCCCTCCCCGTCCCCGTCCTCGACCGCTGGCGGACCCGGGTGGCCGAGCGCGCCGACCGGGTGCTCGTGACCGCGGCGTGGTCCGTCGAGCGGCTCGCCGAGGCGTCGATCGACGCCGGGCTGTGGCTGCCCGGCGTGGACACGGCCGCCTTCACCCCGGCCCTGCGCGACCCCTGGCTGCACGACCGCTGGGCGCGGGCCCGGTCGGCGTCGGGGCCGCTCGTGGTGGTCGGGTACGTCGGCGGGCTGCACCAGCGGCACGGCGTGCGCCGCCTGGCCGGCCTCGCCCGGGTGCCCGGCATCCGGCCGGTGCTCGTCGGCGACGGCTCGCAGCGCGACTGGCTGGCCGCGCGGCTCCCCGGCGCGAAGCTCACCGGCGCCCTGGGCCCCGGCGACCTCGCGGTCGCGATGGCCAGCCTCGACCTCCTGGTCCACCCGGGAGAGGAGGAGACGTGCTGCCACGCGCTGCGCGAGGCGGGGGCCAGCGGCGTCCCGGTCGTGGCACCGCGCTCCGGCGGTGCGCGCGAGGTCGTCCGGCCGCTGGAGACCGGTCTCCTGCACGCGGCGGGCGACCCGCACGGGCTGGCCCGCGCGGTGGCCGTCGTGGCGGGCGACCCCCGGCGCGCGCTGCTCGGCGCGCGGGGCCGCGAGCTCGCGCTCGAGCGGTCGTGGACGCAGGCCGTCGACGAGCTGCTCGAGCAGCACCTGGTGCCGCTCGCCACGCGGCGTACGACCGCTCCTGCCGTGCGGTGACCAACCCCGGGACGACGCTCGAGCGCGCCCGGGAGTTCCTGACCCGCGGGTAACAAGGCATATGTCACACGCCCGGCGCCACCTCGCGCCGGGACCGAGAGGTAGCGTGACACCTCGTGGCAACCCCGACCCTCGTCAAGGGGGCGCGCGCGACGCGCTCCACCGTGGCGCTCAAGCTCGTCATGGCCGTCAGCGGCCTCGTCTTCATCGGCTACGTGCTCGCGCACATGTACGGCAACCTCAAGGCGTTCGCCGGCCACGACGCGTTCAACGAGTACGCCCATCACCTGCGGGAGTTCGGTGAGCCGCTGCTCCCCCACGAGGGCTTCCTCTGGGTGATGCGCCTGCTGCTGATCGTCGCGCTGATCGCGCACGTCGCCTCGGCGTACGCGCTGTGGCGCCGCGCGGCGAAGGCCCGGACCGTGAAGTACCAGGTCAAGAAGAACCAGCACTCCTCGCTCTCCTCGCGCACCATGCGCTGGGGCGGCCTGGCGCTGCTGCTGTTCATCGTCTGGCACCTGCTGAACTTCACCGTCCCGAAGGTCAACCCCGACGGCGGGCCGACCGACGACCCGTACAACCTGATGGTGGACTCCTTCGACGTGTGGTGGATGACGGTCATCTACCTGCTGGCGATGCTGGCGCTCGGCTTCCACCTGCACCACGGGACGTTCAGCGCGATCCAGACCCTCGGCTTCACCAACACCGCCTCCTCCCGTGCCCGCGCCAAGCAGGCCGGCTGGGTGCTCGCGGTCGTGATCGCCGGCGGCTTCTCGCTCGTCCCCCTGTCCGTCCTCGCCGGCATCATCGAGAAGTAAGGAAGGCGCACCATGGCCTCCGCCCAGGGCACCTCGCCCCTCAACCAGCCCTCCCAGCAGGTCTCCGACGACGCGCGCGGCTACTACACGCCCGGCGACCCGCTGGTCGACCCCGCCGCCCCGACCGGTCCGATCGGCCAGCGCTGGAGCCAGCGCATCTTCGACAACCGCCTGGTCAACCCGGCCAACCGCCGCAAGCTCGACATCATCATCGTCGGCACCGGCCTGGCCGGCGGCGCCGCTGCCGCCACGCTCGGCGAGGCCGGCTACAACGTGAAGTCCTTCTGCTACCAGGACTCCCCGCGCCGCGCCCACTCGATCGCGGCCCAGGGCGGCATCAACGCGGCCAAGAACTACAAGGAGGACGGCGACTCGACGTTCCGTCTCTTCTACGACACCGTCAAGGGCGGCGACTACCGCTCGCGCGAGTCGAACGTCTACCGCCTGGCCGAGGTCAGCGCGAACATCATCGACCAGTGCGTCGCGCAGGGCGTCCCGTTCGCCCGTGAGTACGGCGGCCTGCTCGACAACCGCTCCTTCGGCGGCGTGCAGGTCTCCCGCACCTTCTACGCCCGCGGCCAGACGGGCCAGCAGCTGCTGCTCGGCGCCTACCAGGCCATGGAGCGCCAGGTGGCGGCCGGCACGGTCACCCAGTACACCCGCCACGAGATGCTCGAGGTCATCGTCGCCGACGGCAAGGCCCGCGGGATCATCGCCCGCGACCTGGTGACCGGCGAGATCGAGACCCACCTCGCGGACGTCGTCGTGCTGGCCAACGGCGGCTACGGCAACGTCTTCTTCCTCTCCACCAACGCGATGGGCTCCAACGTCACCGCCGCGTGGCGCGCGCACCGCAAGGGCGCCTACATGGCCAACCCCTGCTACACGCAGATCCACCCGACCTGCATCCCGGTCTCGGGCGCGCACCAGTCGAAGCTGACGCTGATGTCGGAGTCGCTGCGCAACGACGGCCGGATCTGGGTGCCCAAGCGCGCCGAGGACTGCGACAAGGACCCCCGCGACATCCCCGAGGAGGACCGCGACTACTACCTGGAGCGGATCTACCCCTCCTTCGGCAACCTGGTCCCCCGCGACATCGCCTCGCGCCAGGCGAAGAACATGTGCGACGAGGGCCGCGGCGTCGGCCCCGCCGTCACCGAGGTCGGCGCGGACGGCCAGGAGACCCAGGTCCGTCGCGGTGTCTACCTCGACTTCGCCGACGCGATCGGCCGGATGGGTCGCAAGGCCGTCGAGACCAAGTACGGCAACCTGTTCGACATGTACGCCCGGATCACGGGCGAGGACCCCTACGAGACGCCGATGCGCATCTACCCGGCGGTCCACTACGTGATGGGCGGCCTCTGGGTCGACTACCACCTGCAGTCGACGATCCCCGGCCTCTTCGTCACCGGCGAGGCCAACTTCTCCGACCACGGCGCCAACCGCCTGGGCGCCTCGGCGCTGATGCAGGGTCTGGCCGACGGCTACTTCGTGCTCCCGAACACCATCCGCGAGTACCTCGCCGACGGCCCGTTCGAGAAGATCGACGAGGCCCACCCGGCGGTCGTGGAGGCCCGCACCGACGTGGAGCAGCGGATCCAGAAGTTCCTCTCCATCAACGGCTCCCGCAGCGCCGACTCCTTCCACAAGCAGCTCGGCAACATCATGTGGGAGTACTGCGGCATGGAGCGGTCCGAGGAGGGCCTGCGCAAGGCCATCGACCTGATCCGCGAGCTCAAGGCGGAGTTCTGGACCAACCTGAAGGTCCTGGGCACCAACGAGAGCATCAACCAGAGCCTCGAGCGGGCCGGCCGCGTCGCCGACTTCATCGAGCTCGGCGAGCTGATGTGCATCGACGCCCTCAACCGCCGCGAGTCCTGCGGCGGCCACTTCCGCGCCGAGTCCCAGACCGAGGACGGCGAGGCCCTGCGCCACGACGACGAGTTCGCCTACGTCGCGGCCTGGGAGTGGAGCGGTGAGGACGGCCTCCCCGTCCTGCACAAGGAAGACCTGATCTACACGGCCATCGAGATGAAGCAGCGGAGCTACAAGTGAGACTCACCCTCAACATCTGGCGTCAGCGCGACGCGGCGTCGGCCGGGTCGATGCAGAAGTACGAGCTCGACGGCGTCTCCGAGGACATGAGCTTCCTCGAGATGCTCGACGTGCTCAACGAGCAGCTCAACGAGCAGGGCGACGAGCCGGTCGCCTTCGACTCCGACTGTCGCGAGGGCATCTGCGGCACCTGTGGCCTGATGATCAACGGCCAGGCCCACGGCCCGGAGGTCACCACGACCTGCCAGCTGCACATGCGCTCGTTCAAGGACGGCGACGACATCACGATCGAGCCGTGGCGCTCGGACGTCTTCCCGGTCCTGCGCGACCTGGTCGTCGACCGCGGCGCGTTCGACCGGATCATCCAGGCCGGCGGCTACATCTCGGCCAACACCGGCTCCGCCCCCGACGCCCACGCGGCGCCGGTGGAGAAGAAGAGGGCCGACCGCTCCTTCGACGTCGCCACCTGCATCGGCTGCGGCGCCTGCGTCGCGGCCTGCCCCAACGGCTCGGCCTCGCTGTTCATGGGTGCCAAGATCACCCACCTCGGCGAGCTCCCCCAGGGCCAGCCGGAGCGCTACGACCGGGTCGTCAACATGGTCGGCCAGCACGACGCCGAGGGCTTCGGTGGCTGCACCAACATCGGCGAGTGCACCGCCGCCTGCCCCAAGGAGATCCCGCTCGACGTGATCTCCCAGCTCAACAAGGACCTGCGCACCGCGCTCAAGCAGGGTCGCTGAGCGTCCCGCTCCTCCGCGCGTCGTACGACGGCCTCCGCCTTTCTGGTGGGGGCCGTTCGTGCGTCGCGGGGGGGCAGGATTCCCCGGTCCCCCGGGGATTCCGGCGCTTCTCAGGGAATGCGTCCCCTGAGGTGTACCGGTATTCCCTGACATGTACGACGCGATGGGCCCGTCAGGCAGGACGTCCCGCACGGGCGGCGCGGGCAGCGGAGAAGGCTGCGCGGATCCGGTCGGCAAGCCGGCCAGGATCGGCAAGGTCGGCCCACGTCACCCGGATGCACAGCCACCCGGTGGCCTCGCGCACCCGGTCCTCTCGACGCTTCTCGCGGAGAACGACGTCGACCGCGGACTCGCCTGCGGGAGCCAGTGCGCCGTACTTGATCCTCCCGTCGAACTCGAGGAACACGCCGAGGTCGGGCCAGGCGAAGTCCACCCGGGCCACCAGGCGCCCGGATCCGTCCCTCACCTCGTGCTGCAGCTCAGGCCGCGGCAGGCCGTGCACCGCCAGCAGGTGGAGCGTCCTGCTCTCGCCCACCGACTCGCACCGGCCGTCCGCGATGCGCAGGACCAGGTCGGTACGGAGGCTCCCCGGCCAGTGCGCCATGCCGACACTTCTCCGGGATGCATGAGCATCGACACCGCGCGGCACCGTCGCGTCGGACTCGTACCGCGCCCTCAGCTCGTCGGCGGTGACGAGCCCGGCCCGTAGGAAGTGGTTGACGACGCACACAGCGGCATCGGCCCGCGCCGTCATCGTCACGTCGAGGCAGGTCCTGACGGCGCTGGTGATGGCGAGCCCGTCGACCTCGTCCGTGTCGCCGGGCAGGAGCAGCCCCGAGTGCTGCTGCACGCCCGCCTCCTTCCGTCCGGCGCGTTCGTCGAGGCGGGTTCCGTGCACCACGGAGGTGTCCAGCCCCCACAGCGGCGCGTCGAAGGCAGGAAGCGCGGAGACGTGGGAGAGGACCAGGCGGCTCTTCGCCTGTCGCTGGACCGCCCGGCACAGCACCGCGTACCGCCCGGCCGGGTCGAGCCCACGCCACCGCTCCCCCGCGACGTACGCGCCGTGGCGCACGCGGTGCAGGGCCCCATCGCGCGTGAGCCGGCGGATCGCCCGGTCGTCGTAGCCCTCGGCGACCAGCTCCTTGCGGAGCCGGACCGGAGTCAACAACGGGTGACCGGGCGGCAGCATCATGACTGCATTCGTCCCCGGCCGGGAGCGCCGCGACACCCGACTGTCCTGGACCTGTGGACAGGTGGATCGGGCCCACGCCGAGGCCTCGACCTCTCAGGGAGAACCGGCACTTCTCAGGGGATGCAACACCTGAGAAGTGCCGGAATCCCCGGGGCCCCGGGGATTCCGACGTCCTAGCGCCGCGACCGCAGCGCGCGCAGCCCCAACCGGGCCAGGACGACGCCGATGGCGACGTTGACGACGATCAGCACGGTGTGGGCGACCCAGTAGCCGGTGGGGCGGTCCTCGCCCTCGGCGTGGGCGTTCCACAGGTTGCGGGTGAACATCGCGTAGGTGAGGAAGTTCCACACCGCGACACCGACCAGCAGCCACCCGTGGCGTCGTTCCAGCTTCATCAGGTCCTCTTCCTCCTCAGCAGTGCGACCAGCCCGAGGGTGGCCGCTCCTCCGGCCGCGAACGGGGTGAGCGCGGCCCGCACCCCGCCGTGCTGCGCGCGCAGCTCCCGGGGCGACGGCGTCCGCGGTCCCTGCACCGGGTCGGCCGGCTCCAGCACGCGCTGGGCGATGGCCGCCGGCGAGGTGTACGCGAACGCAGCCGAGTACAGCACGACCCGCGAGAAGTAGTTGATCCAGACCACGAGGATCAGCGCGATGCCGAAGGCCTGGAAGGCCGGCTGCTCCTTGGTGGAGGCCAGCAGGTAGCCGGAGAGCTGCTTGAGCACCTCGAACCCGACGGCGCCGAGCAGCGCGCCCTGGAGGAGCGAGCGGCGCGGCACGTGCGGCTGGGCGAGCAGGGTGTAGAGGGCGAAGAAGAGCACGGCGTTCGCGCAGAGGCCCAACGCGATCGTCAGCAGCTTGACCAGCCAGCCCAGCTCCTGGTCCAGCCCCATCCAGTCGAGGATGTCCTCGGAGAAGCCCCCGACGAAGCCGGCCACGGCCACGGCGACCAGCAGCACGGTGCCGATCACGACCAGGGTGAGGGCGTCGCGGAGCTTGCCGACGACGAAGTTGGGCTGGTCGCGCTGCGGGGTCACGAAGACCGCCTGGAGGGCGGCGCGCATCGCCGAGAGCCACCCGAGGCCGGAGTACAGGACACCGGCGACACCGAGGACCGCCGCCCACCCGCGGAACGTGCGGATCTGCTCGAGCGAGACCTTGCCCTCCCCCTGCCCGACGATGCCGGGCAGGACGGAGTCGATCGCCTCGCGCAGGTTGCGGTTGGCGTCGGGGTACACCGTGGAGACCAGGCCGACGGTGAACAGCGACAGCGCCAGGATCGGGAAGAACGACAGGAACGCGAAGTACGTCACCGCGCCGGCCTGCTGGGAGGCCTGCGCCGCACCGTAGTGCTCCTGCATCCGCACGAGGTGGTCCACGAAGGGCCGGCTCCGGCGCACGTCCCGCACGCCTCCGGTCACCCGCTCCTGGATCGATGGCATGCGCAGCAGGTACCCACCGGTCCACGCGGGCCGCGGAGGCCGCTCAGCCGCTCAGCGTGAAGTCGCGGCTGGGCTGCCAGCCCAGGACCGCGTCGTGCACGTAGAGGTGGAACTCCTCGACGAGGAACTCGCACTCGAAGTCGGCGAGGTCGTCGAAGGCCCGGTCCAGCTGCTCGTCGCCGAGGTGGTGCGCGATCGTGACGTGCGGGTGGTAGGGGTACTCCAGGTCCACCGCCAGCGGTCCGCGTCGTACGGCGGAGGCGAGCTGCTCGCACTGGGAGATCCCCTCCACCAGCGACACGAACACCACCGGGGAGACCGGCCGGAAGGTGCCGGTCCCCCGCAGGTGCACGAGGAACGTCTGCTGGGCGGTCGCCACCGCCGCGAGGTGCTCCTCGACGGCAACCACGTCGTCCTCGCCGATCTCGGTCGGCGGCACGAGCGTGATGTGCGTCGGGATCATCGTCGCGGTCTCGTCCCCGAGGGCGGTCCGGTAGTCCTGGAGCTCGCTCGCCCAGGGCTCAGGGATCGCTACGGCAACCCCGATCGTCGGCATCCCCCGACCCTACTGGCCCACCGCGACGAACCCGACACGCTGGTAGACGTCCTTGATCGTCGCCTCGGCCACCGCCCCGGCGGTCGCGGCGCCGCGCTGCAGCACCGACGTGAGGTACGCCTGGTCGTCGAGGAGCTCGAGGGTGCGCTCGCGGAACGGCGTCACGAACTCGACCACGACGTCGGCGAGGTCCTTCTTGAGGTCGCCGTAGCCCTTGCCCGCGTAGGTGTCGACGAGGTCGGTGACCGCGGTCCCGGTCAGCGCGGAGTAGATCGTCAGCAGGTTGCTGACCCCCGGCTTCTCCTCGAGGTCGAAGCGGATCTCCGAGCCCGAGTCGGTGACGGCGGAGCGGATCTTCTTCGCGCTCTGCTTGGGCTCGTCGAGCATCTCCACGATGCCGGCCGGGGACGAGGCGGACTTCGACATCTTCTTCGCCGGGTCCTGCAGGTCCGCGATCTTGGCGGTCGCCTTCAGGATGTAGGGCTCGGGCAGCCGGAACGTCTTCTTGTAGCGGCTGTTGAAGCGCTGCGCGAGGTCGCGGGTCAGCTCCAGGTGCTGGCGCTGGTCCTCGCCGACCGGGACGTAGTGCGGGCGGTAGAGCAGGATGTCGGCGGCCATCAGGACGGGGTAGGTGAAGAGGCCGACGCTGGCGGCCCCCTCCCCCTGCTTGGCGGACTTGTCCTTGAACTGCGTCATCCGGCGGGCCTCGCCGAAGCCGGTCATGCACTGCAGCACCCAGCCGAGCTGGGCGTGCGCCGGGACGTGGGACTGCATGAAGATCGCCGACCGCTCGGGGTCGACGCCGGCGGCGAGCAGCTGGGCGGCGGCGCGCAGGCACCGCTCGCGCAGCACCTTGGGGTCCTGCTCGACGGTGATGGCGTGCTGGTCGGCGATGAAGAAGAACGGCTGGTGGTCGCGCTGGAGGTCCACCCACTGCCGCAGCGCGCCGAGGTAGTTGCCGAAGTGGAACGAGTCGGCCGTCGGCTGGATCCCCGACAGCACCCGGGGACGGGCGCCGCCGGACGCCGCGGTGGGCGCGGCGGTCTCGGGCTGGGTGGTGGTGGACATGGGCCCATTCTCCCCGACTACCGTGCCGCCATGTCCGTGACCCCCGTCCTGGTGGACCGCGGCGAGGGCCGGGCCGAGCTGGTCCTCCCGCCGGGCCCGCTGCCGACCCCCGACGACGTCCGCGGGCTGCTCGTCGCCGCCTTCGGCGCACCGGACCTGCGGTGCGTGGTGGCGTACGTCGCCGTCGACGCGTGGCCGGTCCGGCGGCTGCTCCACGAGCTGGGGTTCGCCGGCGACGGCGTCCTGCGCGGCTGGCTCCCCGACGGCGCGGACGCGTGGACGGGCACGCTGCTGCGGGGCGAGCCGCCGGCGCCCCGGCGGCCCTGGCCGGTCGTCCCCGAGCTGGCGGCCGAGGGCCTGCTCCTGCGTCCCTGGCGGGCCACTGACGTCCCGCGGATCGTCGAGGGCTGCGCGGACCGGGACACGCAGGCGTGGCTGGGCCAGATGCCGTCGCCGTACACCGAGGAGTCGGCGCGCGCCTGGCTGCACCAGGTCGAGGAGCGGCTGGCGGCCGGCACCGCGGTGAACTGGGCGGTCGTGGACCCTGCCGACCCCGCTGACCCGGACGGCTCCCCGGTGCTCGGGTCGGTCGGCTGGTTCGGCCTGGTCGAGGGCGTCGACTGCGAGATCGGCTACTGGGTGCACCCGGACGCGCGCGGCCGCCGGGTCGCCACCCGCGCCCTGCGGGCGGTCGCGGCGCACGCCTTCGCGACCCTCGACGTACGCCGCGTCCGGGCCTGTGCGGCCGCGGGCAACGCTGCGTCGCGGCGGGTCATCGAGGCGTGCGGGTTCACCCAGTACGGCGTCGACCCGCTCGGCGCGTGGACCCGCGCGGGCCGCGAGCCGCTGGCGCTCTACGACCTGGCCGCACCCTGGGCGGGCGCAGCCGCGGACTGACCGTTGCGGTGGCTGACCGCGGACCAGAGCAGGATCGCGACGCCGAGCACGGAGAGGCCGGCGCCGACGAGGGCGGGCGCGCGGTAGCCCAGGCCGGCGGCGATGACGAGGCCGCCGAGCCAGGCGCCGAGCGCGTTGGCGAGGTTGAGGGCGGCGTGGTTCATCGCGGCGCCCAGGGTGACGGCGTTCCCGGCGACGTCCATCAGCCGGACCTGCAGGTTCGTGACGAGCACGGACCCGATCGCGGTGATCGCGAAGACGACCGGGAGCAGCCACCAGCCGTACGGCGCGACCGCCCAGAAGAGCACCATCACGACGGTCGAGCCGATGCCGGACCAGATCAGCGAGCGGAACACCGACCACGCGGCCAGCTCACCGCCCAGCCAGGTGCCGGCGACCATGCCGAGGCCGAAGGCCAGCAGGAAGAACGGCACCGTGCCGCTGCCCAGCCCGCCGACGTCGGTGACCGTGGTCGCGATGTAGGAGTAGACGGCGAACATGCCGCCGAAGCCGACCGCGCCGGCCGCCATGGTCAGCCACACCTGCCGGTTGCCGAAGAAGTCGCGCGCCTCCTTGCGACCCGTCGCCTCCTTGTCGCCGGGCACCGAGGGGACGAAGGCCAGGATCAGCAGCATCGTGAGCCCCGCGATCGCCGCGGTGATGACGTACGCCGCGCGCCAGCCCAGGTGCTGGCCGACCCACGTCGCGGCAGGGACGCCGACGACGTTGGCGACGCTGAGGCCGAGCATCACGCTGGCGACCGCGCGGCCGCGCTTCTCGGGCACGGTGAGGTTGGCGGCGACCAGGCTGGCCACGCCGAAGTACGCCCCGTGCGGCAGGCCGTCGAGGAAGCGGGCGAGGGTGAGCAGGCCGTAGCCGGTCGCGGCCGCGCTGAGCAGGTTGAAGGCGGCGTACGCCCCCATCAGGCCGACGAGCAGGCCACGGCGTGGCAGCCGGGCCGCGAAGAACGACAGGATCGGCACGCCCACCACGACGCCCAGCGCGTACGCCGAGATCACGTGGCCCGCGGTCGGCTCGGAGACCCCGATGCCGTCCGCGATCTGGGGCAGCAGCCCCATCGTCACGAACTCCGTCGTCCCGATCGCGAAGCCGCCCACCGCGAGGGCGAGCACCGCGAGCACGAACCTGCGGCCCCCTGCGGGGTCGGCGGCACGGGCCGGGGCGGACGCGGGCGCGGTGGAGGTCATGGGGCCTTCCGGTCGGGGACGTGCCTCATCCTCCAACCGGCTCCGGCCGCCGGCCTATTCCGCGCCGGGTCAGCAGACGGTGGTGATCTGGCCGACGGCGCCGTCCAGCTGCCGCTCGGCCTCGTCGACCGCCACGTCGTCCACGCGGGTGCCCTCGGCGGCGCCCCGTGCCTCCGCGAGCAGCCGGTCGACCGCCTTGCCGGCCCGGTCCACCTGCTGCCGGGTCTCGCCGCCGAGCCCGCGCTCGGCTGCGGCCAGCACCTCGCGGACGGCCGTCAGCTCCCGCTCGGCGGCCTGCGGGTCTGCCTTGATGTCCGCGACGGCGTCCCGCGCGCGGCGCTCGGCCTCGCCCATCGCCTGCTGGGCCGCCGCGCAGCCGGCGTCCTCGGCGGCTCCGCGGACGATGTCCTCGGCCTCGGAGCACCCGGTGAGCAGGGTGGCGGCCAGGGCTGAGGTCACGAGCAGGGTGCGCACACCGGTCCGAACGAGCGGCGGGCGCCCGGGGTTCCGCTCGCCCCCGGCTCGGTGGGGTCAGCCGGCGAGGTGGCCCCAGCGCGCGGCCAGCTCCGACCACGGACCGCTCGCGGCGACCCGGCCGTCGACGAGCACGACCACCCGGTCGGCCCGTGCCAGGGCGGCCCGCTTGGACGTCGCGCCCACCACGGTCGTGCCGCGGCCGCGCAGCGCCTCCCACAGCTCGAGCTCGGTGGCGGCGTCCAGCGCGCTCGAGACGTCGTCGGCGAGCAGCAGCTCGGCGTCGGTGGCCAGCGCCCGGGCGAGCGCCAGCCGCTGCACCTGCCCACCCGAGAGCCGTACGCCGCGGTGCCCGACGAGGGCGTGCGGCCCGCCGGCCTCCTCCAGGTCGCGCCGCAACCGGGCGTCGGCGACGGCGGCGTCGAGGCCGCGCTCGACGGTGTGGTCGAGCAGGACGTTGTCGGCGAAGGTCCCCGACAGCACCCGCGGCACCTGCGCCACGTGGGCCACCTGGCCGGGCCGGAGGAAGACCTCGGCGTCCTCGACCTCCAGACCGTTCCAGCGCACCGAGCCCCGGTGGTCGACGAGTCCGGCCAGCGCCGCGAGCAGGCTGGACTTGCCCGAGCCGACCTGCCCGAGGAGCAGCACCAGGTCGCCGGCGTCGACGTCGAGGTCGACCCCGGTGACGCCGAGGGTGCCGTCGTCGTGGACCGCGCTCATGCCGCGCAGCTCCAGCCGCTGCAGCGGCACCCGCGGGGTGGGGGCCGGGTCGGGTGCGGTGCCGTGCACCAGGTCGACGCCCGGGGGCAGCGTCACCAGGTCCGCGCCGCCGGCGAGGCGGCTGGTGGCGCGCTGCCAGGACCTGGTCCCGGGCGCCTCGGTGATGACCGAGCCGGCGACCCGACCGAACCAGTCGAAGCCGTTGACCGCCGAGGCCACCAGGAGCGCCGTCGCGAGGTCCCAGCGGCCGGCCACGAGCACCGCCCAGGCGGCGACGACCCCGCACTGGACGACCACGACCGGCACCCCGTCGAGAGCGGCCTGGACCCGGTGCTCGCGCACCGCGGCGTCGACGCGGCCGGAGTCGACCCGGCCGAGGTGGCGGCGCACGGCGGGGGTCGCGGCGGCGAGCTTGACGGTGCGCACGCACTCCAGCGCGGAGACCAGCGACCGGCCGAAGCCGGCCCGCGCCCGCGACGCCGCCGCGGCCGACCGGCCCGCGATCGGGCGGCCGACCGAGGACGCGAGCGCCGAGGCGACCATCACCGCCAGCAGCACCCCGCCGGCGAGCAGGCTGCCGCCGGCCACGCTGGTGGCCGCCACGATGAGCAGGCCGTTGACGAAGTCGACCCAGCGGTCGGCGTACCGCGCGTAGCGGTCGGCGTCCATCGTCCGCGCGACGACCTCCCCCGGCGGCGTCCGGGCGAGCCGCCGCTGGTCGGTCTGGCCGACGAGGACGCTCATCCGGGTGCGCAGGAGCACCGCGGACCACCAGTGCGGGTAGCGCAGGAACGCTGCGGCGATGGCGAGCGGCGCGACGAAGAGGCTGACGACGACGACCGCGGTGAGGGCGACCGGTGCCTCCCCCTCGGCGAGGTCGGTGACCAGGCGGCCCCAGGCCCAGCCGGTCAGGGCCCCGAACGAGCCGGTGAGCGAGGCGAGCAGGAACAGCGCCGCTCCGGCCAGGCCCCACCCGGGGTGGATGACCAGCGCGTGCGCGATGCCGCGGGTCAGCGACGGCCCGTCGCCGACCTCGGGCCGCTCCGGCGGCGGGCCGGTGCGGCGCCGTCCGCCGACCGCCGTCACGGGCTCCGCGAGGGAGCCGGACGGGCCGGACGCCCCGGACGCGGGCTGCTCCGCGACGTCGTGTGCGGCGTCGTGTCCGGCGTCACCGGAGCGCAGCAGGTCGCGGAAGCGGCCCTCGGCCGCGGCCAGCTCGGCGTGCCCGCCCTGCTGGACGACGCGACCCTGCTCGAGCACCGCCACCAGCCCGGCGCGCTCGACGGTGCCCAGGCGGTGCGCGACGAGGAGTCCGGTACGGCGCGCGAGCAGCCGGTCGGCCGCGCGGACCACCAGCTCCTCGGTGACCGGGTCCATCCGCGCGGTGGCCTCGTCGAGCACCACCACCTGTACGTCGCGGACGAGCAGCCGCGCGAACGCGACGAGCTGCTCCTCCCCCGCCGACAGGGTCGTCCCGCCTGGCCCCAGCCCGGTGTCCAGCCCGGCGGGCAGCCCCGCGACCCAGGCCTCGAGCCCCAGCTCGGCCACGGCCTGCTCCACCCGGCCGGCGGGGACGTCGGCGAACAGCGTGATGTTCTCCGCGAGCGTGCCGGCCAGGATCTCGGTGCGCTGCGTGACGACGCCGACCGTCGCGCGCAGCTGCTGGAGGTCGAGGTCGAGCACGTCGACACCGCCGAGCAGGACCGTGCCCGGCTCCGGCTCGACCGCGCGCGAGACCAGGGCGGCGAGTGTCGACTTGCCCGAGCCGGTGCGGCCCACCAGCGCGCACGTCTCCCCGGCCGGCACCCGCAGGTCGACCCCCTCGAGCGCGAACCGGCCCTCCTCGTAGGCGAAGTGGAGGTCGCGGAAGTGCAGGTCGAGGGGGCCGTCCGGCACGGCCAGGCCGCCTGCGGGCTCGGGCGGGGACTCCAGCAGCTGGCGCAGCCGGACCAGCGCGCCCAGGCCGGCCTGGAGGTCCGGCAGGTGCTGGGCGAGGGTGTTGACCTGCCCCACGAAGGTGGAGGTCACCAGGAACAGCGTCACCAGGCGGGCCACCGACATGCCGTCGGCGGCCACCAGCGCGACGCCGGCGACCACGACCGCCGCGAGCAGGGCGTGGAGCAGCAGCCCGGCCCGCCGGGCCAGTCGGGTCTCGGCCTCCAGCACGGCGCCCAGCCGGCGGTGCACCTGGGCCGAGAGGCCGGCCAGGCGGCGTACGACGTGGGCCTGGCCGAGGCTGGTGCGCAGGTCGTCGCGGCCGGCGATGCCCTCCTCGAGCGCCGCGGCGTGGTCGGTCCAGGCCATCTCCTCCACGACCTTGCGCCGGGCGATCTCCGGCAGCAGCCGCCGCACCGCCAGCACGGTCAGCCCGGAGACGACCGGCAGCAGCAGCCAGGCCGGCCACCACGTGATGCCGGCGATGACCCACATCGGGACGGTCGCGAAGAGCGTGCGCATCGCGTCCCAGACCTGGCGGCGCACCAGGACGCCGACCTCGTAGGTGTCGTCGTCGACGCGGTCGAGCACCTCCCCGACGGCCTGGTCGCCCAGGCGGGCGAGCGGCTGGCTGAGCGCGGCGTCGAGCAGGTCGGCGCGGAGCCTGCCCTCGGCCCGGTCGACGACCCCGGACCACACGACGCGGGCGGCAGAGTCGAGCACCGCGGCACCGACGACGCACAGCGCCAGCAGCAGCACCAGGTCGCGGCTCGGGTCGGCCGCGAGCCGGCCGGCCACGACGGTGCCGAGCGCCTGCCCGACCGCGGCCACGAACAGCGCGACCAGCGACCAGCCGGCGACGCGGGAGCGCAGCCGGCGCCAGTCCACGACGCGGGAGTCCTCGACCGGCACTGCGCCGGTGGTCCCCCCGGCGGGTGCACCGGTCGGGTCGTCGGTCGGGTCGTCGGGGCTGGGCGTGCCGCGGTCGGCTGCGGGTGGGCTGCTCACGGTCATCACCGACGACGCTACGGCGCGGCGCCGACACTCCTCACCTGGTTTTCCGGCCGGGCCGGGGGCTCTCGGAGGGGCACGGACGCACCGCGGCCCGCCACCTCGAGGAGGTGGCGGGCCGCAGCACGAGCGGGACGGCTCAGAGCGAGGCGAGCGCCTCGTTGAGCGTCTGCGACGGACGCATCACGGCCGAGGCCTTGGCGTCGTCGGGCCGGTAGTAGCCACCGATGTCGGCCGGCGAGCCCTGGACGGCGTTGAGCTCGGAGACGATGGTCTCCTCCTCGGCCGCGAGGCGCTCGGCCAGCGGCCCGAAGGCCGCGGCGAGGTCGGCGTCCTCGGTCTGCTGCGCCAGCTCCTGGGCCCAGTAGAGCGCCAGGTAGAAGTGCGAGCCGCGGTTGTCGATGCCGCCGACGCGACGGGTCGGGGACTTGTCCTCGTTGAGGAAGGTCCCGGTCGCCCGGTCGAGGGTGTCGGCGAGCACCTTGGCCCCCGGCTTGCCCGCCTGCTCGGCGTACAGCTCGAAGGACGGCACCAGCGCGAAGAACTCGCCCAGGCTGTCCCAGCGCAGGTAGTTCTCCTTGACCAGCTGCTGCACGTGCTTGGGCGCCGAGCCGCCGGCGCCGGTCTCGAACAGGCCGCCGCCGTTCATCAGCGGGACGACCGACAGCATCTTCGCCGAGGTGCCGAGCTCGAGGATCGGGAAGAGGTCGGTGTTGTAGTCGCGCAGCACGTTGCCGGTCACCGAGATGGTTTCCTCGCCGCGGCGGATCCGCTCCAGGGAGTACGCCGTCGCCTCGGCCGGCGCCATGATCTCGATGGTCAGGCCGTCGGTGTCGTGCTCGGCGAGGTACTCCTTGACCTTGGCGATGAGGTTCGCGTCGTGGGCGCGGGTCTCGTCGAGCCAGAAGACCGCCGGCGTGCTGCTCGCGCGGGCGCGGGTCACGGCGAGCTTGACCCAGTCGCGGATCGGCTCGTCCTTGGTCTGGCAGGCGCGCCAGATGTCGCCCGGCTGGACCTCGTGCTCCATGAGGACGTCGCCGGCCGAGGTGACGACGCGGACGGTGCCCGCGGCGGGGACCTCGAAGGTCTTGTCGTGGGAGCCGTACTCCTCGGCCGCCTTGGCCATCAGGCCGACGTTCGGCACCGAGCCCATGGTCGCGGGGTCGAAGGCGCCGTGGGCGCGGCAGTCGTCGAGGACGGTCTGGTAGACGCCGGCGTAGGAGGAGTCCGGGATCACCGCGAGGGTGTCGGCCTCCTCGCCGTCGGGGCCCCACATGTGGCCCGAGGTGCGGATCATCGCCGGCATCGAGGCGTCGATGATCACGTCGCTCGGCACGTGCAGGTTGGTGATGCCCTTGTCGGAGTCGACCATCGCCAGCGCCGGACCGTCGGCCAGGCCCTGCTGCACGGCCGCCTTGATCGCGTCACCCTCGGGGAGGGACTCCACGGCGTTCAGCAGCGCGCCGAGGCCGTCGTTCGGGGAGATCCCCGCCGCGCGCAGCTGCTCGCCGTACTGCTCGAACAGCGTCGGGAAGAACGCCTGCACCACGTGGCCGAAGATGATCGGGTCGCTGACCTTCATCATCGTGGCCTTGAGGTGGGCGGAGAACAGCACGCCCTCGGCCTTGGCGCGGGCGACCTGCTCGGTGAGGAAGCGGCGCAGCGCGGCGACGTCCATGTAGGTGCCGTCGACGACCTCGCCGGCCAGGACCTTCACGCCGTCCTTGAGGACGGTGGTGGAGCCGTCGGCGGCGACGAGCTCGATGCGCAGGGAGTCGTCGGACTCGATGACGACCGACTTCTCGTTGGAGCGGAAGTCGTGCTGGCCCATGGTCGCGACGTTGGTCTTGGAGTCGCTGGACCAGGCGCCCATGCGGTGCGGGTGGGCCTTGGCGTAGTTCTTCACCGAGGCCGGCGCGCGCCGGTCGGAGTTGCCCTCGCGCAGGACCGGGTTGACCGCGGAGCCCTTGACCTTGTCGTACTTGGCCCGGGCGTCCTTGTCGGCGTCGCTCTGCGGGTTCTCCGGGTAGTCCGGGATGTCGTGGCCCTGCTCCTGCAGCTCCTTGATCGCGGCCTTCAGCTGCGGGATGGAGGCGGAGATGTTGGGCAGCTTGATGATGTTGGCCTCGGGCTTCGTGGCCAGCTCGCCGAGCTCGGCGAGCGCGTCGTCGACCAGCCCGAACTGGGCCAGGATGCGACCCGACAGGGAGATGTCGCGGGTCTCGACGTCCACGCCGGCCTTCGCGGCGTACGCCTGGACGATCGGCAGGAAGGAGTACGTCGCCAGCAGCGGCGCCTCGTCCGTGTGCGTGTAGATGATCTTGGCCATGGAACGGCTGCTCCTGTAGCTGGATGGCTGGGGGCGGATCGCGGGACGATCAGGTTTCTTGACGTCAAGATACCTGACGGGCTCGCCGGCTCCCACCCTCGCACCCGTGCGGTCGCCGTGCCATGCCCCGCCCACGTTTGGGTCGGACCCTCCGCGGGGAGCACCCAGGGCATGAGCACCCCGACCACTGCCCTGCCCTCGACCGGGCAGCGCATCGCCGCCGAGGCCATCGGCACCTTCCTCGTCGTCCTCGTCGCCGCGGCGACCCTCGTCCGCACCGACGACGCCCTCACCGCCGCGCTGGCCTACGGCCTGGCGTACGCCGTGGCGATCGCCGCGTTCGGCAGGGTCTCGGCGCACCTCAACCCCGCCGCCACCGTCGGCTCGGCCGTCGCCGGCCGCACGCCCTGGCGCGACGCCGGCATCCTCATCGGGACCCAGGTGCTCGCGGGCGTGCTCGCCGCGCTGGTGCTCTTCGCCCTCCTGCACGGCTACGACGGCTTCGACGCCGAGAACTCCATGGGGCAGAACGGGTTCGACGACCTGCGCGACGGGTACGCCGGCTGGGCCGCGTTCCTGCTCGAGCTGGTCCTGACCGCGCTGCTCGTGCTCGTGGTCCTCGCGGTCCTCGACGAGCGCCACCAGGACCGTGGCCCCGCCCCGCTGTGGTCCGGCCTGGCCCTGGCCGCCCTCGCCGCCGTGGCGGTGCCGTTCACCGGCGCCTCGCTCAACCCGGCCCGCTCGATCGGCCCGGCCCTCTTCGCCGGCGGCGACGCGATCCTCCAGCTGTGGGTCTTCATCCTGGCCCCGCTGCTCGGCGGCCTGCTCGCCGGCCTCGCCTACCCCCTCGTGCTCGGCCGCTCCGGCGCGGCGGTCCCCGGCTCCGGCCTCCGGCTCCCCGCCCGCTCCCCGAAGGCCGCCGCGGCCGTCGACCAGCCGGCCGCGCAGGACTGGAGCCAGCAGCAGCCGATCATCCAGGACGGCTGGCAGTGGGACCCGGTCGCGCAGGAATGGAAGCCCGCCGAGCAGGGCTGGGCCACCCCTCAGGCCGACCCCACCCAGCAGCAGCCGTGGCCCGGCACCGACCAGGGCGACCAGCCCGGCGGCCCCACCCAGCGCTGAGGGCCCGCTGAGGCCCCGCTGAGGCCCGCTAGTTGCTCTTCTCGACCGTCCGGCGCTCGGTCCGTCCCGGATCGAGCGCCGACGTCGTCTCCAGCACGAGGGTGTCGTCGTCCATCTCGGTGACGGCGGCGACGTCCTCGACCTCCCCGGGGACGTACGCCGTGCGCCAGGAGTCGCCGTACCGCGGCTCGGCGGGCATGGCGAGCCCGGCCTCCGCCCCGTCGACGCCGGCCGCCCACTCCCCCTCGGTGCCGAACCACCACACGTTGCCGCGGCGGTCCTGGGCGTAGTAGTCCTCGCCGAGGACCGTCACCGTCACGCCGGCGACCTCCGCCGTCCCGGCCGGCTCGCCCGCCTCGGAGAACCACGGGTTGTCGATGCCGTCGACGAAGTCGTCCGGCTCCGGCGACGGCGTCGGCACGACCAGCTCGTCGACGCCGGTCGGCGGGCTGACCGGCGAGGCGGTCCCGCACCCGGCGAGGAGGGCGGCGGTCAGCACCACGGCCGCCAGGCCGCCTGTCGTACGCATGCACGCAGCGTAGGCCCGCGCGACCACCCCCGCTGCTAGCGTCGGCAGCGTCCGCCGACCTCGACAAGGAGTCCTCGTGAGCTCATCCCCACTCAAGGTGGCCGTGACCGGTGCCGCCGGCCAGATCGGCTACAGCCTGCTCTTCCGCCTCGCGAGCGGTGCGCTCGCGGCCGACCGGCCGATCGAGCTGCGGCTCCTCGAGATCACCCCGGCGCTCAAGGCGCTCGAGGGCGTGGTCATGGAGCTCGACGACTGCGCGTTCCCGGGGCTCGCCGGTGTGGAGATCGGCGACGACGCCGAGAAGATCTTCGACGGCGTCAACCTCGCCCTCCTCGTCGGCGCCCGCCCACGCGGCCCCGGCATGGAGCGCAGCGACCTGCTCGAGGCCAACGGCGCGATCTTCACCACCCAGGGCAAGGCACTGGGGAAGGTGGCCGCCGACGACGTCCGCATCGGCGTCACCGGCAACCCGGCGAACACCAACGCGCTCATCGCGATGACCAACGCCCCCGACATCCCGCAGGAGCGGTTCTCCGCGCTCACCCGCCTGGACCACAACCGCGCGATCTCCCAGCTGGCCGCGAAGACCGGGGCGCCGGTCACCGACATCACCAGGATGACGATCTGGGGCAACCACTCCGCGACGCAGTACCCCGACCTCTTCCACGCCGAGGTCGGCGGCCGCAACGCCGCCGAGGTCGTGGGCGACCAGGGCTGGATCGAGGACACCTTCATCCCGACGGTGGCCAAGCGCGGTGCCGCCATCATCGACGCCCGCGGGTCCTCCTCGGCCGCGTCGGCCGCGTCGGCCACCATCGACGCCGCCCGCGACTGGCTCTTCGGGTCCGCCGAGGGCGACTGGGTCTCGATGGCCGTCCGCTCCGACGGCTCCTACGGCGTGCCCGAGGGACTCATCTCGTCCTTCCCGGTCACCACGAAGGACGGGGACTGGTCGATCGTCGAGGGCCTGGAGATCGACGACTTCTCCCGCGGCCGGATCGACGCCTCCACCGCCGAGCTCGCCGAGGAGCGCGAGGCCGTCACCGGTCTCGGCCTGATCTGAGCACGGCTCCGGGGCCACCGCGGTCGTCCGACCGGACGACCGCGGTGGCCCTTCGCACGTCGGGCCGCTGCCTCAGACCGGCTGGTCGGGGATCGTGGCCGAGAGGAAGACGAGCGCCGAGCCGACGAGCAGCAGGATCAGCACGTCGACGACGCGGTGCCGCACGGCGAGCATGCCGGCGTCGCGCCGCCGCAGCACCAGCCGCAGCAGGGCGGCGCTGAAGATCGCGCCGGCGACGACGCGGATCCCGACGCGCCACTCCCCCGCACTGACGATGCCGATGCCGACCGTCGTCGCCGCGAGGACGAGCAGGTAGAACGCCCCACCGATGGTGGAGGGGTAGCGCCGCTCCTCGACCTGCTCGATCTCCTCGGCCAGCCCCGCCGCGACCTCGTCCTCCGAGGGCACCGGGTCCGGTACGCCGTCGGGCGCGGGGTCGCGGTCGAGGGGGGCGTCGGGGTCCTCGGGCAGCGGCGGGGCGGGGTCGGTCACGACGCTCAGGCCGGGACCTTCCCGGCGGCGAGCGACCGCTCGGCCATCGTGACGACGTTCATCAGCAGCATCGCGCGGGTCATCGGCCCGACACCGCCCGGGTTCGGGGAGACCCACCCGGCCGTCTCCCAGACGTCGTCCGCGACGTCGCCGGCGATCTTGCCGTCGACGCGCGAGACGCCCACGTCGAGCACGGCCGCGCCGGGCTTGACCATGTCGCCGGTGATGATCCCCGGGACACCGGCCGCGGCCACGACCACGTCGGCGCCGCGGGTGTGCGCGGCGAGGTCGCGGGTGCCGGTGTGGCACAGCGTGGCGGTGGCGTTCTCCGACCGGCGGGTCAGCAGCAGCCCCATCGGGCGGCCGACCGTGAGGCCGCGGCCGACCACGACGACCTCCGCGCCGCGCAGCTCGATGCCGTGGCGGCGCAGCAGCTCGATGCAGCCGAGCGGCGTGCACGGCAGCGAGCCGTCCTCGCCCAGCACGAGCCGGCCGAGGTTGACCGGGTGCAGCCCGTCGACGTCCTTGTCGGGGTCCACGCGGGAGAGCAGCGCGAACTCGTCGAGGCCGGTCGGCTGCTGCACCAGGAAGCCGGTGCACGACGGGTCGGCGTTCAGCTCGTCGATCGCCGCCTCGACCTCGGCCTGGGTCGAGGACGCCGGCAGGTCGACGCGGATCGACTCGATGCCGATCTCCGCGCAGTCCTTGTGCTTGGCGCCGACGTACCAGTGCGAACCGGGGTCGTCGCCGACCAGCACCGTGCCGAGCCCGGGCACGACGCCCTGGGCGCGCAGCGCCGCCACGCGCTCGGTCAGCTCGGCCTTGATCGCCTTGAGGGTGGCGCTGCCGTCCAGCTTCTGTGCAGTCATCTCGGGGATCCTCTCAGGACCGGGGTCGTCAGTGCGCGAAGTGCCGCGTGCCGGTGAAGTACATCGTCACGCCGGCCGCCTTGGCGGCCTCGATGGTCAGCTCGTCGCGCACCGACCCGCCCGGCTGGACGATGGCGGCCACGCCCGCGTCGATGAGGATCTGCGGGCCGTCCTCGAAGGGGAAGAACGCGTCGGAGGCGGCCACCGACCCGACGGCCCGCTCGCCCGCGCGGGAGACCGCGAGGCGGCAGGAGTCGACCCGGTTGACCTGGCCCATGCCGACGCCGACCGAGGCGCCGTCCTTGGCCAGCAGGATCGCGTTGGACTTCGCCGAGCGGCACGCCTTCCACGCGAAGGCGAGGTCGGCGAGCACCTGCGGCGAGGCCGCCTCGCCCGTGGCGAGCGTCCAGGTGGAGGGGTCGTCGCCCTCGGCGTCGACGTGGTCGACCTGCTGCATCAGCAGGCCACCGCTGATCGGCCGGGTCTCCACCGCGGCGCCGCCGTCGACGGGGCAGACCAGGATGCGGATGTTCTTCTTGCCCTGCAGCACCTCGACCGCGCCGTCCTCGTAGGCCGGGGCCACGATCACCTCGGTGAAGACCTCGGCGACCTGCTGGGCCATCTCGACCGAGACCGGCCGGTTCACCGCGATCACGCCGCCGAAGGCGGAGGTCGGGTCGCAGGCGTGCGCCCGGCGGTGCGCCTCGGCGACGTCGGCGCCGACCGCGATGCCACAGGGGTTGGCGTGCTTGATGATCGCGACCGCCGGCTCGTCGAAGTCGCTGGCCGCGCGGCGGGCGGCGTCGGTGTCGACGTAGTTGTTGTACGACATCTCCTTGCCGTGCAGCTGCTCGGCGGCGGCGAGCCCACCGGTGGCGTGGCCGCCGGCGTACAGCGCGGCCGGCTGGTGGGGATTCTCGCCGTACCGCAGCACGGCCTTCTTCTCCCACGTCGCGCCGGCCCAGGCGGGGAAGCCGGTGCCGGCGGAGGAGTCGGTGAGCACGCTGCCCATCCAGGAGGCGACCGCGACGTCGTACGACGCGGTGTGGGCGAACGCCTCGGCCGCGAGGGCCCGGCGCTGCTCGATGCTGAAGCCCCCGGCGGCGGTCGCGGCCAGCACGTCGGCGTACCGCTCGGGGCGGGTGACGATGGCGACCGAAGGGTGGTTCTTGGCCGCGGCGCGGACCATCGAGGGCCCGCCGATGTCGATCTGCTCGACGCACTCGTCGGGGCTGGCCCCGGAGGCGACGGTGGCCGCGAACGGGTAGAGGTTGCACACCACGAGGTCGAACGGATCGACCTCGAGGTCGGCCAGCTGCTGCACGTGGGTCTCGAGGCGGCGGTCGGCGAGGATGCCGGCGTGGACGCGCGGGTGCAGCGTCTTGACCCGGCCGTCGAGGCACTCGGGGAAGCCGGTCAGGTCCTCGACCCGGGTGACCGGCAGGCCGAGGCCCTCGATCAGCGCCGCGGAGCCGCCGGTGGAGACGAGCGCGACGCCCGCCTCGTGGAGGCCGCGGACGAGGTCCTCGAGGCCGGTCTTGTCGTAGACGGAGACCAGCGCGCGCTGGATCGGGACACGGAGGTGGGGGGTCTGCTCGGACACGAGGTCGCTCCTGCTCGGCTCGGCGTGAGGGAGCACCCAGGCGGTCGATGCTCCCGACGTCACTCCCTGGTGGTTGCCCACCTGCGCCAGTCGTGTGCGCCCAGCATAGAGCGGCTCAGCCGCCCAGGCGCACCCGGCGACCGTCGACGACGAAGCCCTCGCGGGCCATCCGTCCGACGGTGTCGACGAGCATCCGGCGCTCGGCAGCCTTGATCCGCTCGTGCAGGGAGTCGACGGTGTCGTCGTCCTCGACGGGCACCGCGACCTGGGCGACGATCGCGCCGGTGTCCACGCCCGCGTCGACCACGAACAGGGTCGCGCCGGTCACCTTCACGCCGTACGCCAGCGCGTCGGCCGGTCCCTGCATCCCCGGGAACGACGGGGACAGCGCCGGGTGGGTGTTGACCGTCCGGCCGCCGAAGCGGCCCAGGAAGTCCTCGCCGACGAGCTTCATGAACCCGGCCAGCACCACGAGGTCCGGCTCGAACGCCGCGACACGGTCGGCCAGCGCCCGGTCCCAGTGGTCGCGGCTGGTGAACTGCCCGACCTTCGTCACGAAGGTCGGGACGCCGTGCCGCTCGGCCCGGGCCAGGCCCTCGATGCCGTCGCGGTCGGCGCCGACCGCGACCACCCGGGCGCCGTACGCCGGGTCGGAGCTGGCGTCGAGCAGCGCCTGGAGGTTGGTGCCGGAGCCGGACACGAGGACGACGAGGCGGGCGGGGCTGCTGGGCACGGCCCGGAGCCTAGACGGTCCGCCGACCGGGCCGGGTCAGTCGGCGGTGGCCGCGGACCGGCGCTGCCACCAGGTGGTGGCGAGGGCGCCGACCAGCCCGCCGACGCCGAACGCGGTGATCGCGTGCAGCGCGACGTCGAGCTCGAAGGGGCCGACCTCGCGCATCCGGCCCGGCCCGACCGCGCCACCGGCCAGGCCGGCGAGGAAGCCGAAGGCGATGCCGGCGAGCACGCCCGCGGCGAGGCCGCGGGCGAGCGCCTCGCCCCAGCCGTCGGCGGGGACCAGCCGGTGGTGCCGCGCGACGGCGACGGCGGCGACGAGGGCCGGGAGGACCGCGAGGTACGGCGTCCAGGCCGGCGCCGGTCCGTTGTCGGGCAGCGCGGCCAGCAGCGGGAACATCGGCAGCGGGCCGAGCACCACCGTCGAGGGCGAGACGACCGTGCCGATCCCGACGCTGAAGCCGGGGCCCAGCAGGTAGGAGCCGGAGAAGGCCAGGGCGTTGGGCACGACCAGCAGGGAGACGAGCACGAGCAGCGTCGCCGCGCCGGCGTCGGTGTGCAGCTGCGACATCACGTTCGCGGCGGTACCGAGGTCGAGCACCAGGGCGGCCAGGAAGGCGACGCCGGCGACGAGGAGCCAGGCGACGAGGACCTGCCGGCAGGCCGGCAGCGCCAGCCGGAGGACCGGCGGCACGGTCGCGGCCCAGATCGCGGCCCGGCCGGAGCCGACCGCGACGGCCGGCGCACCCAGGGCCAGGCACAGCAGCAGCGACCACGCCACGACCCGGCCCGTGCCGACGCCGGAGCCGGCGTCGGCGGCCAGCACGCAGGTGAGCACCGCGACCACGACGTACCCGGCCGCGAGCAGCCCGGCCGCCATGGGGACCGTCCAGTCCCGCTCGCCGTCGGCGATCCGGTCGGCGTCCGGCCCGTGGCCGGAGACGGAGTCCCCGACCCGCAGCCCGACACGCCACACGGTCCAGGCGCAGGCCAGCGTGATCGCCAGGGGCACCGCGGTGACCGGCACGCCGTCGACGCGGACGCCGGAGCCGTGGCCGAGCAGCCACCCCAGCGCGCCGACCCGCAGCCCGTCCCCGGAGGTGCCGTGCGCACCGGCGTCGGTGAGGAACCAGCCGACCACGCCCAGCGCCAGGCACACGACCAGCGGGCCGAGGGCCGCCGCCGCGCCGCCGAGCGTCGCGACAAGGACGAGCGGTCGCCGGTGTGCCAGGTCGTGGAGGGCCGAGGGTCCGCTGCGGGCCGTCGACGGGGGCAGCAAGGAGGTCATGACCCCCCGATCATCACCCGGGCGGCAGGCACCAGCGAGCAGGCACGCCGCGCGGGTACGGTGGACGGCGCCATGCCGCCCTCCTCCCCCGCCGAACCGCGACGCGACGACGCGTCCGTGGCGTTCGACGTCTTCTACAAGCAGACCCGCGAGCGCCTGCTGCTGCAGACGTGGGCGCTGACCGGCGACCTGGCCGCGGCGCGCAGTGCCGTGCGGCACGCGTACGTCGTGGCATGGCACCACTGGCCGAAGGTCTCCCGCCGTGACGACCCCGAGTCGTGGCTGCGACCCCACGCCTGGGCCTACGCCCAGCGCCGCCACACCGCGCGGCTCGGCCACCGCGACAAGGACCTCGATCCCGACCTCAAGGGGACCCTGGACGCGCTCGGCACCCTCCCGCTCGCGCGGCGCCGGGTCCTGCTGCTCTCCCTGCTCACGCCCGCGCCCCTCGACGAGCTGGCCCGCGAGGTGGGGCTGCCCCGCGACGACGCCGAGCGCGAGCTGCGGACCGCCACCGCCGAGTTCGCGGCGGCACGCGGGGTGACCGACGACCCCGACGGCCTCGCCGCGCTCCTCGGGCCCCTGGCCGCCGAGGTGGCCGAGGTCCGGTGGCCGCGCCCCTCGATCATCCGGCGCTCCGGCTCCGGCCGGCGCCGCACGCACACCGCTGCCGGCGTGCTCGCCACCGTCGCGGTGCTCGTCGTCAGCGGGGTCGCCGTGGCCGACGGCGGGGTGCGCGCCACGCTGGACCGGGAGGGCACCACGCGGCAGTCCACCGCGTCCGGCGGCGGCGACGGCGAGGCAGCCCAGCCGCCGCTCGTCGCCGACGCCCTGCTCGGCGCCGACGACGTCCAGCAGCGCGCGAAGGGCACCGGCTGGTCCGAGGGCCGCACCGACGGCAACACCGAGGGCGACGGCACCGCGCTGCCCTGCCAGGAGGACCGGTACGCCGATCCGCGCGGCACCGCCGCCCTGGTGCGCACCTTCGAGGCGGAGCGGGACGGCGACGGCCCGCGGCGGACCGCCTGGCAGATGGCCGAGGTCTCCCGCAGCGAGCGCGCCGCCGGCCGCACGTACCGCCGGGCGGTGTCCTGGTACGCCGGGTGCACCGAGCCGCGCGCGCAGCTGCTCTCGACCCGCTCCCTGGGTGCCGTCGGCGACCAGGCGATGCTGCTGACCCTGCGCTCCTGGGAGCGGCCGGTCCGGACCACGGTCGTCGGCGTCGCCCGCACCGGGCTGGTCACGACGACCACCGTGCTGCGGGTCGGGAACGACGCGGCACCCGACGTCCGCGCCGGTGTCGCCCTGCTCGCCGAGGCCGTCCGCGGACTGTGCGGGCTGCCCGACGGCGGCTCGTGCGTGGGCAAGCCGGAGCCACAGCTGGTCCGGCCGGTCGCCGTCGGCGAGGTGCCGAGCCTGCTCTCCGAGATCGACCTGCCCCCGGTGCAGGGGGTCGCGAAGCCCTGGACGGGCAGCCCGACCGTGCGGGCCGACCAGAACGCCGCCGCGACCCCGTGCGACCGCACGTCCTTCACCGGCAAGGGGATCACCGACAACGTGACCCGCACCTTCGTGGTGCTCGACGCCGGGCTCCCGACGGAGTTCGGCCTGACCCAGACCGTCGGCAACCTTCCGAGCCGGAAGGCCGCGACCGCCTTCGTCGAGGGCGTGCGCCGCCGGATCGACCGCTGCGCCGAGGACGACCTGACCACCGAGGTGCGCCGGATCTCCCACACCGACACCCGCCGCGAGGACCTCTCGGTGTGGGCGGTCACCACTGAGCTGTCCGACGAGACGACCGTCCGCTACCTGATGGCGGTGCTGCGCACCGACCGGACCGTCGGCCAGGTGGGGTTCGTCCCGGCCGGTGGCCGGACCATGGGCGACGGTGCCTTCGCCGGTCTGGCGCGGCGGGCGCTCGAGCGGCTGCACGAGCACCCGACGTCCTGACCCGCCCCTCCTCGCCCGCCCCTCCTGGGCCCCGTCAGCGAGGGTCCGCGACTTTCCGGTGGTTCGCGTGCAACCGTGACCTGCGCTGAGGCGTATGCCCCCTGACCGGCCACGAAGGCCGGCCAGAAGCAGGACAGCAGACGGGACACGAGTCGATGGACGAACGCGAGTTCGACGACTTCTACACCGCGTCGTTCCAGAGGATCACCGGCCAGGTGTACGCCATGATCGGGAATCGGGACGAGGCGCAGGAGTGCGTCCAGGAGGCCTTCGTGCGGGCATGGGCGCACCGCCGCAAGCTCGAGCGGGCCGAGCACCCGGAGGCGTGGGTGCGCACGACGGCCTACCGCCTGGCCGTCAGCCGCTGGCGACGTACGTCGCGTGGCCGGCGGCCCGCCGACCGCGCGCTCGCCGCGCCCACCGAGACCGCCGCACCGAGCGAGGCGCACGTGGCCCTGGTGGCCGCGCTCAAGCAGCTGCCCGAGGCGCAGCGCCAGGCGCTCGTGCTGCACCACATCGCCGACCTCCCGGTCCAGGCCGTGGCCCGCGAGACCGGCGTCCCGGAGGGCACGGTCAAGGCCCGGCTCAGCCGGGGGCGCGCCGCCCTGGCGGCCCTGCTCTCCGACGACACCGGCTACCAGGAGGGAGCGAGCCGTGCGTGACCCGATCGAGGACCTCGAGCACTTCCGAACCGATGGGACCACCGTGAACCCCCTGCCCGCCTCCGAGGTACGGCGCCGCGGCGACCGGATGCGGCGCCGCACGACCGCGCTCGCCACCGCCGGTGGTGTCGCCGCGGCCCTCGTCGCGGTGGCCGTCCCCTTCGGCATCTCCCGCTCCGGCGCGGACGCCGGCCGCGACATCAGCCCGGCACCGCCGACCGTCGAGTGGCTCGAGCAGGCGCCCGAGGAGTTCCCGCTCGACGACGGCTACGCGTTCGGCTCCGCCGTCGACGAGGTCGCGACCAGCATCCCCGCGGCCTGCGGGACGCCGTTCTGGACGACCGAGGGGACCACCGACGTCCAGGGCGCGGCGGTCTACGGCGGCGAGGCCTTCGACGCCCGGACGCTGATGGTCTACCCCGACGACACCGCGGCCGCCGAGGCGCTGGCCGGCATCCGCGACGCCGTCGCCGACTGCCCCGAGCAGACCGACGCCGACGACACCCCCGACAACACCCTGGTCTACGACGTGCTCGACCAGGGCCTGCCCACCGAGGACTCCTTCGTCTTCGTCGAGCGGGTCCGCGACGAGGCCGACGGCCTGCTCTACAGCGCGACGACCACGATGGTCGGCCGCAGCGGGAACGCACTGCTGCTCGACCAGTCCTACGGCAGCGCCGGCGGCGAGCAGGCGGTCGACTTCAACCTGCGCAAGCAGCTGGAGCGCGCCGCCGTCCCGCTCTCGGACATGTGCGTCTTCAGCGCGACCCCGTGCTCGCGGACGACGGTCGTCCCGGGCGGGTTCCCGCTCCTCGACGGCGTCCCGACGGGTGCGGCGACCACCGACCCCACCCGCGACCTGCCGCCGATCGTGCTCGAGGAGTGCGGCGCGACCGTGGACGTGCCCGAGCACACCGACCTCGTCCGTGCCGGCTGGTCCGTGCCCGGCGAGGACCGGCAGCGCCAGCTCGTCACCTTCGCCGACACCGAGCAGGCGCGGTCCTACGTCGAGGCGGTCATCGGGCTCTACGAGGAATGCATCGAGTCCGAGGAGCCCGACGGGAGGACCCAGTCGGTCCAGGCCATCCTCGACCTCGGCGGCTACCAGCAGGCGGGCGGCGCCCACCTCAGCTGGGAGCGCGACGGCGAGCCCGTCGGCGGCACCGAGACGGTCGCCGTCGTCCGGGTCGGCGCCGCCGTCGTCCTCGGCACGATCACCAGCGACGAGGGCGTCGGGCCGAACGGCGAGCGCATCCAGCAGCAGACGCGCGAGGCGTTCGAGTCGCTCGACGGGGTCGTCGCCGCCATGGGCGACCTCCGGGCACCCTGACCGGGTCCGCACGCGACGTACGACGCACGAACGGCCCCCGGCGAGATCGCCGGGGGCCGTTCGGTTGCTGCTGGTGGAGCGGTCGCTCAGAGCGACTGGAGGATCTCCCGCATGAGCGCCGCGGTCTCGGACGGCGTCTTGCCGACCTTGACGCCGACGGCCTCGAGGGCCTCCTTCTTGGCCTGCGCGGTGCCGGAGGAGCCCGACACGATCGCGCCGGCGTGGCCCATCGTCTTGCCCTCGGGGGCGGTGAAGCCCGCGACGTAGCCGACGACCGGCTTGGTGACGTGGTCCTTGATGTACGCCGCGGCCCGCTCCTCGGCGTCGCCGCCGATCTCGCCGATCATCACGATGGCCTTGGTCTCCGGGTCGTTCTCGAAGGCCTCGAGCGCGTCGATGTGCGTGGTGCCGATGATCGGGTCACCACCGATGCCGATGGCGGTGGAGAAGCCGAAGTCCCGCAGCTCGTACATCATCTGGTAGGTCAGCGTGCCCGACTTCGACACGAGGCCGACCGGACCCTTGCCCGCGATGGTGTGCGGGGTGATGCCGGCCAGCGACTCCTCCGGGGAGATGATCCCGGGGCAGTTGGGGCCGATCATCCGGGTCTTCTTGCCGTCGAGGTAGGCGAAGACCTCGGCGCTGTCCTGGACCGGGACACCCTCGGTGATGACCACCAGCAGCGGGATCTCCGCGTCGATGGCCTCGATGCAGGCGTCCTTGGTGAAGGCCGGGGGAACGAAGGCGACCGAGACGTCGGCGCCGGTGGCCTCCATGGCCTCCTTGACGGTCCCGAAGACCGGCAGCTCCTTGCCGTTGAGCTCGACGGTGGTGCCGGCCTTGCGGGCGTTGACACCGCCCACGATGTTCGAGTCGGCCTGGAGCATCAGGTTGGTGTGCTTGGAGCCCATCCCGCCCGTGATGCCCTGGACGATGATCTTGGAGTCCTTGTTGAGGTAGATCGTCATGCTGTCAGGTCTCCTTGTCTCAGGCGTTCGCCAGCTCGGCGGCCTTGTCGGCCGCACCGTCCATCGTGTCCACCTGCGTCACCAACGGGTGGTTGAGCTCGTCGAGGATCCGGCGGCCCTCCTCCACGTTGTTGCCGTCCAGGCGCACGACGAGCGGCTTGGTGGCGTTGTCGCCGAGGATCTCCAGCGCGCCCTTGATGCCGTTGGCGACCTCGTCGCAGGCGGTGATGCCGCCGAAGACGTTGACGAACACGCTCTTGACCTGGGGGTCGTTGAGGATGACGTCGAGGCCGTTGGCCATCACGGTGGCGTTGGCGCCGCCGCCGATGTCGAGGAAGTTCGCCGGCTTCACGCCGCCGTGCGCCTCACCGGCGTACGCGACGACGTCGAGGGTCGACATGACCAGGCCCGCGCCGTTGCCGATGATGCCCACAGCACCGTCGAGCTTGACGTAGTTGAGGCCGAGGTCCTTGGCCTTCGCCTCGAGCGGGTCGGCCTCCTCGCGGATCTCGAACTCGGCGTGGTCGGCGTGACGGAACTCCGAGGCGTTGTCGTCCAGCGACACCTTGCCGTCGAGGGCCTCGAGCTTGTCGCCCTCGAGGCGGGCCAGCGGGTTGACCTCCACCAGGGTGGCGTCCTCCTCGACGTACACCTTCCACAGCGCCTGGACCATCTCGATGGCCTGGTCGCGCAGCTCGGCGGGGAACTTCGCCTCGTCGACGATCGCAGCGGCCTTCTCGGGCGTGACGCCCTCGAGCGCGTTGATCGGGATCTGGCGGACCGCCTCGGGGTTGGTCTTGGCGACCTCCTCGATCTCCACGCCGCCCTCGACCGATGCGATGCACAGGTGCGAGCGGTTGGAGCGGTCGAGCAGGAAGGAGAAGTAGTACTCCTCCACCGGCGGGGTGGCGGGCGTGACCAGGACACGGTTGACCGTGAGGCCCTTGATCTCCATGCCGAGGATGTTCGAGGCGTGCTCGAAGGCCTCGTCGGCCGTCTTGGCGAGCTTCACGCCGCCGGCCTTGCCTCGACCACCGGCCTTGACCTGCGCCTTGATGACGGTGACGCCACCGATCTCCTCGGCTGCGGCCTTGGCGGCCTCCGCGGTTTCGACGACCGTCCCGAGGGTCGTCGCCACACCGTGCTTGGCGAAGAGCTGCTTCGCCTGGTACTCCATCAGGTCCACGAAATTCCACCAGTCCTATTCAGGGTGCGGGCCGCGTCCGGCGCGGGGCGCGCGGCGGCCCGGGGGTGTCCTCGCGGCACCCTAGACCTGTCTCGCCGTCGCCGACGAGAGCAGGAGGTGCCGACGTGACGCAACGCATACACGTCCCGTCCGACCCCCGGTGCCCCTGGGACACCGGGCCCACCCGTGCCCGGATCAGTGGTACGGCGTGTCGTCCGCCACCCCGGCGAGCCCCTCGAGCCGGGCGAGGACGTCACCCGGGGCGTCCGCCGGGGTCGTGAGCACCACGGCGACGACGTCGTCGTCGATGCCCTCGGCCGCCTCGCCGCCCGTCCCGCCGGCGAGGCCGGTCGCCAGCGCGGACGCGTCGTACGCCGGCGGTGCGAGCAGCACGACGACCTGCACGTCCTCCTGCACCGCGGCCGCCACCACGACCGCCTCGTCGAGGCCCTGACCTGCGTGGACGACCTCGTGGCCGGCGTCGCGCAAGGCTCTCGCCAGCCGGACGATCGCCCCCTCGGCCTCCGCCGGCGACTCCTCCGACGTCCGGCCGGGCGCCCCGGCCGGCTCGTCCTGGCCCGCGGCCGAGGCGGCCACGGCAGCGAGGAGGAGCCTGGTCACGGGCGCACCCTAGGGCCTCGAGACCCGTCCCGGGGGGCGATCCACAGCACCGGAACGGGTCGTCCACAACTTGTCCAGCCCGATTTCGGAGCGTGTGACGGTTCCGTTACAGTCGCCTCTCGCCCACTTCCACGAGTCGTGGAACGGGCCTGGAAGCGCACGCCCTGCAGCCGACAGCAACGGAGTCACCATCCATGGGTAACCACCGAGCGGACCGTCGCGGCCCTCGCCGCCGTCCCTCGGAGACCCCGCAGGGGATCATCGCCGGCCGCCGTGCGGTCGGACGAGACACCTCTACCCCGGTCCTCACCGAGGCAAACCCCGCGCCCGCTGCTGCGCCCCCGGCTCCCGTCGCGACGCCCGTCGTGGCCGGTGACGCCACCACCGTGTTCCGCGACCACGACGTCACGGTGGAGATGCCGCTCGTCGCCGCGGCCGAGACCCGCAGCACGGCCGGCAAGCGCAAGGCCGTCAAGCCCGTCAAGCAGACCTCCTCGCGGGCGCCGCTGCGCCGCGTGGTGCCCTCCGCGCCGGTCCTCATCGGCGCGGCCGCCCTGGTCGTCTCCGTCGGCGGCGCGGTCACCGGCGGTTCGTCCGCCGACCTCGTCGCGGACCAGCCCAAGGTGCACCAGCCCAGCGCCCTCGGCGGCGCCAGCGGCGTCTCCGCCGTCAACACCCTCGACCGCTCCTCGGCCGTGAGCCGCGACTCGCGGCGCGACGCGCTCGCCGACACCGCGGACGCCGAGCTGGTCGAGGCGGCCGCGAAGCAGATGCGCCAGCGCAACACCGCCCTCGCGCAGTTCGCCAAGGACGCCGAGGCGCACGCGCAGGAGATCGCCAAGAACCAGTGGGTCCTGCCGATCCAGGGCTACCGGCTGACCGCCCGCTTCGGCGACTACGGCCTGTGGGCGAACTACCACACCGGCCTGGACTTCGCCGCCCCCACCGGCACCCCGCTCGTCGCGATGGCCAACGCGGTCGTCTCGAGCGTCGGGTACGACGGCGCGTACGGCAACAAGACCGTGCTGACCCTCGAGGACGGCACCGAGCTCTGGTACTGCCACCAGACCTCCACCACCGTCTCCCCCGGCGACGTCGTCCGGGCCGGCGAGGTCATCGGCAGCGTCGGCTCCACCGGCAACGTGACCGGTCCGCACCTGCACCTCGAGGTCCGCCCCGGCGCCGGCGACCCGGTCGACCCCTACGCCGCGCTGCAGGTGCACGGGCTCAACCCCTAGCGAGGACGCGTCAGCGGACTCGCTGTCGGTGGTCGAGCAAACCGCGCGACCGAGGGACGAGTCCCGGTGACCTGCCCGCCCGCCGGTGGGCCTAGAGCTTCTCCACCGGCGCGTAGCGCAGCAGCAGGCGCTTGACGCCCTCGCTGCCGAAGTCGATCGAGGCGACGGCCTTCTCCGCGACGCCCTCGAGGGAGACGACGGTCCCCATGCCGAAGGAGTCGTGCAGCACCCGGTCGCCGGGCTCGAGCGCGGGCACCTCGCGGGCCGGCTTGGACTTCGCCGCCGCGTCGGCGCGGAGCGCGGCCGAGGAGAAGTTGCGGCGGCCGGCGGCCGTGGGGCTGCCGAGCCGCGTGCTGCCGCCGCCGGAGAGGTCGGGGCGGTTCCACGAGGTCTGCGAGGCCTCGGTCCGCTTCCAGTCGACCAGGTCGACGGGGAGCTCGTCGAGGAAGCGCGACCCGGGGTTGTGCGAGGGCGCGCCCCACGCGGAGCGGACCACGGCGCGGGAGATGTAGAGCCGTTCGCGGGCGCGGGTGAGGCCGACGTACGCCAGGCGGCGCTCCTCCTCCAGCTCGGGCTGGTCGCCGAGCGCGCGGGCGTGCGGGAAGACGCCGTCCTCGAGGCCGGTGAGGAAGACGACGGGGAACTCGAGCCCCTTGGCGGTGTGCAGCGTCATCAGGGTGACCACGCCGTCGTCGTCCTGCGGGATCTGGTCGGTGTCGGCGACCAGCGCGACCCGCTCGAGGAAGTCGCGCAGCCCGGGCGCCACGGTGCCCGCGTCCACGTCGGCGGGGTCCGCCGAGGGACCGGCCACGGGGTCGTCGGAGAACTCCCTGGCCACGGCGACGAGCTCGGCGAGGTTCTCCAGGCGGGTGGCGTCCTGCGGGTCGTCGGACTCCTCGAGCTCGACGATGTAGCCCGAGCGGGCGAGCACCGACTCGAGCACGACGTCGGCCCGCTCCCCCGCGTCGACCATCGACTGCAGCTCCTCGACCATCGCCACGAAGCCGCGGATGTTGGTCGCCGAGCGGGTGGCGAGGCCCGGGGCGTCGTCGGCGCGGCGCAGCGCCTCCCAGAAGGTGATCCGGTCCCGGTCGGCCAGCGAGGTGACGCACTCGACCGCCCGGTCCCCGATGCCGCGCTTGGGGGTGTTCAGGATGCGGCGCAGCGAGACCTGGTCGTCGGGGTTGGCGAGCATCCGCAGGTAGGCGAGCGCGTCGCGCACCTCGCGCCGCTCGTAGAAGCGGACGCCGCCGACCACCTTGTAGGGCTGGCCGGTGCGGATGAACACCTCCTCGAAGACGCGGGACTGCGCGTTGGTCCGGTAGAAGACCGCCACGTCGGCGGGCCGGACGCCGTGGGCGTCGACCAGCTCGTCGATCGTCTGGGAGACGAACCGCGCCTCGTCGTGCTCGTCGTCGGCGACGTACCCGACGATGCGGTCGCCGTCGCCCGCGTCGGACCACAGCCGCTTGGGCTTGCGGCTCTTGTTGTTGCCGATCACCGCGTTCGCGGCGTTGAGGATGGTCTGGGTCGAGCGGTAGTTCTGCTCGAGCAGGATCGAGGTGGCGTTGGGGAAGTCCTGCTCGAAGTCGAGGATGTTGCGGATGTTGGCGCCACGGAAGGCGTAGATCGACTGGTCGGCGTCACCGACGACCATCAGCTCGGCCGGCTCGACGCGCTGGCCGTCCCCGGCCGCCTCGTCCGGCGCACCGGTCTCCTCCATCGGGTCGGCGCAGAGCTGGTGGATGAGGGCGTACTGCGCGTGGTTGGTGTCCTGGTACTCGTCGACGAGCACGTGGCGGAACCGGCGGCGGTAGGTCTCCCGGACCTCGGGGTGAGCCTGGAACAGGTTGACCGTCGCCATGATCAGGTCGTCGAAGTCCAGGGCGTTCGCCTCGCGCAGGCGCCGCTGGTAGAGCTCGTACACCGCGGCGTACGTCTCCTCCAGCTTGTTCTTGGCGTCCTTCTTGACCTCGTCGACGTCGCGCAGCTCGTTCTTGTGGTTCGAGACCCAGTGCAGCAGCGCGCCGGGCTGGTAGCGCTTGGGGTCCAGGTCGAGGTCCTTGCACACCAGCTGCATCAGCCGCTTCTGGTCGGCCGCGTCGTAGATCGAGAAGCTCGACTTGTAGCCGAGCTTGTCGGCCTCCTTGCGCAGGATGCGCACGCAGGCGGAGTGGAACGTGCTGACCCACATGATCCGGGCGCGCTTGCCGACGAGCTCCTCGACGCGCTCCTTCATCTCGGCGGCGGCCTTGTTGGTGAAGGTGATCGCCAGGATCGACCCCGGGTGCGCCTGCCGCTCCTGGATCAGCCAGGCGATCCGCCGGGTCAGCACCCGCGTCTTGCCCGACCCCGCGCCCGCCACCACCAGCAGCGGCGCGCCGGCGTGCACGACCGCCGCCCGCTGCGGCTCGTTGAGCCCCTCCAGCAGCTGCTCCCGCGTCGGTCCGCGACGCGGCGCGCGCTCGGTGCGCGACGACGTCCGGCCGTCCGGGGTGCTCGGGCTGGCAGGGCTCTCGGGGCCGGCCAGGAGGTGCTCGAAGCCGGGAAGGGACGGGGTGCTCATGCTCCCCCCAGCCTACGTGTGGGCGCGGACGGTGCGGTCCTCCGCGTGGTGGCAGCGGCTTGTAACGCGCTGTTCGGCCATCTACCGCGCCGACCGATCGGCGCGGTAGATCCTCGAACGGCGCGTTGCATCCGACCTCAGGGCGAGCGGCCGGCCGACCCACCTGCCGTGCACAGCGTTCCGCAGGGGCCGCCTCCTCCACCGCTCGTGCCGGCGGGACCGCCGGTGCGGCGGGTTTCGGCGACCGTCGGTGAGCATGAGTCCCGACCTGGCGCGAGCGTTCCGAGAAGGGCATGGCCTGGTGACCCGGAGTCGCGTCCTCGCGTGCGGGGTCTCCCCGGAGCAGGTGCGACGACTGGTCCTGGCAGGCTCCTGGGTCCAGGTGCGCCGGGGTGTGTACGCCGATCGCGAGACTGTCGATGCGCACGTCTCCAGACAGGCCCGCCAGCTGCTCCGCGACCGCGCGGCGTGCCTGCGCGTGACGGTGCCGCACGTGCGGAGCCACGAGTCGGCTGCGCTCGAGCTGGGGATGGACGTCTTCCTCCCGCAGCAGGGCGTCACCCACGTGACCCGGCCGGGCCTGCAGGGGTCGCGGAACCGCTACGGGATCGTGCACCACCTGGCGCCGTACCTGCCGGAGGAGCAGGTGACGGTCGCCGGGAGTGGGGCACGAGTGCTCGGACCGACTCGAACCGCGCTCGACATCGCCCGCTACACCGGTGGCCGAGCGGGCCTGGTGGCCGTCGACTCCGCCATGCGGCTCGGGGTCACTCGGGCGGACCTGGCGGTCGCGCTCGAGGCCAAGACGAGCTGGCCGGGCGTGCGACGAGCCCGGGAGATCGTCGGTCTCGCCGACCCGGGCAGCGAGAGCGTCGGGGAGACCCTCGCGCGCGACCTCGTCAACAGCCTGGGCTTCGGCCGGGCCGAGACGCAGTTCGGGTTGACCGACGGCCGGCGCACCGTCTGGGTCGACCTGCGCCTGGGGCGACACCTGTTCGAGTTCGACGGCAAGGTGAAGTACATGCGGGACGCAGCCGCGGGTGTCGACCCCTCGGAAGTGGTCTGGGAGGAGAAGAAGCGGCAGGACTTCTGCTGTGGGTTCAAGCTCGGCATGTCGCGGATCACGTGGCCGGACGTGATGCCCTCCGGACTCGTGGCCGCACGCGCCCGGCTGCGCCGCGAGTACGTCGACACCTGCACGCGGTTCGGCGAGTCGATCGCCGACCTCGAGCCGTACCGGCCGCGCACGGCCCGCCGCCGACGGGCGGCCTGACCGAGCGTTCCGCCGCGGTTCGTCCACCGCGCCGTTGCGACATGCAACGCGCCGTTCGACGTCCTGGCGCGCCGTTCGACGACTACCGCGCCGTTGGCATGTCTACCGCGCCGGTCCACCGGCGCGGTAGATGCACGAACAGCGCGTTACAAGCCGGCAGCGTCCGCTCAGGCGTGCGCGGAGGACCAGAAGACGGCGACGGCGATGTTGACGACGGTCAGGGCGAGGAGGAGGGTCCACAGGCCCTGGGAGATGCGCTCCTTGCGGACGTTCGCCATGACGAGGCCCAGGATGACCAGCCCGATGAGGAGCTTGACGGTGATCTTGGCGTAGCTCGGGTCGGCGAGGTCGCCGGCCTCGATGACGCCGACCAGCGCCACGCCGGCCACGAAGGCGGTGCCGGAGCCGTCGCGCATGGCGGCGTTGACCGTCTTCTCGGGCAGGCGCGCCTGGGCGAGCAGGCCACCCAGCAGGGCCGCGAAGCCCAGGATGTGCACGAAGAGCAGGATCAGCCGCACGGTCTCCATGGCCGAAGGATAGGACGGCTCAGACCTTCAGGCTGGGGTCCCCCCGGTCGTAGCCGTCGGGGCGGTCCTGCTGGCCGAAGACCAGCTCGAGGACGAAGAGCACCACGCCGAGCGCGAGGAGCGCACCGCACCAGACGAGCGAGGCGGGGTCGTCGTACACGACGTAGGCGAGCAGGGCGAGGTTCCCGACGATGCCGAGGGCGAGCAGCGGGGTGGAGGCGCGGTAGGTCTGCTCGGTCTCGTCGTGGCCGCGCAGGCGGAGCGCGGAGACGATGACCATCGCGTAGACGAACAGCAGCAGGACGACGGTCACGGCAGCGAGCCGGGTGACCAGGTCGACGCCGATGCCGGTCTCGTTGAGGACCGCGCCGGCGACCAGCAGGCCGGAGACCACGACGGCGGAGAAGACCAGCCCGACCCAGGGGCTCTTCCGACCCGAGTGGAGCCTGGCGAAGACGCTCGGCACGACGTCCTCGTTCGCCATGCCGTAGAGGATCCGGGACTGGGTGACCACCGCGACCAGGGTCGTGTTGGTGATGGCCGTCATCGCGATCAGCGCGAAGACGATCGTGATCACGCCGGCCGGGAGCGGCAGCACGCCGGACTCGACCACGTCGAGCAGCGGGGCGTCGGAGGCGGCGAGCTCGGGGATGGGCAGCGAGAGGGCCGCCGCGACGGAGACCGCGACGTAGATGAGGCCGGCACCGACCATGCCGCCGATGAGCGCCTTGGGGAAGGTACGACGGGGGTCGGTGCACTCCTCGGCGATGTTCGCGGCGTTCTCGAAGCCGGTCATCGCGAAGAAGCCGAGCGCGACGCCGGAGACGATCGCGAGGATCGGGCCGTTGTCGCCCGCGTCGAAGTCGGTCAGCACGCCGAAGTCGGCGTCGCCCTTCACCACCACGACGATGCCGACCATGATCACGATCGCCAGGCCGACGACCTCGACGACCGTCATCACCAGGTTGGCGACGACCGACTCGGTGATGCCGATGAAGTTCACGACCGTCAGGCCGACCACGAAGAGCAGCCCGATCAGCAGCGCGGGCGGGGCGTCCCAGAGCTCGGCGAAGTAGCCGGAGAAGCCGGTGGCCAGCGACCCCGCGGCCGCGAAGCTCGCCGAGAGCATCGCGATCGTCACCAGGAAGGTCAGGGCCGGGATGTGGAAGGCCTTGTTGACGTAGAGGGAGGCGCCGGCGGCCCGCGGGTACTTCGTGACGAGCTCGGCGTACGCCAGGCCCGTCAGGGTGGCGACGGTGATGCCGATCGCGAACGCGATCCAGAACGCACCGCCCACCGCCGCGGCGACCGCACCGACGAGGACGTAGATGCCGGAGCCCAGCACGTCACCGAGCACGTAGAAGAACAGCAGCCGGCCGGTGACGGTCCGCTTGAGGTCGGTGTCCTCGAGATCGTCCGGTGCAGCGGTGTCGGCGGTCATGGTTCCCCCGGTCAGTAGTCGGTGACGGGTCCGTTACCCCTCGCGCCGACCAGGGAAACCGCAGGTCAGAGCAGGCGCCGGTCCGACGCCCAGCGGGTCAGCTCGTGGCGGGAGGACAGCTGCAGCTTGCGCAGCACGCTCGACATGTGGGTCTCCACGGTCTTGATGGAGATGAACAGCTCCTTGGCCACCTCCTTGTAGGCGTAGCCGCGCGCGATCAGCCGCATGACCTCGCGCTCGCGCTCGGTGAGCCGGTCGAGGTCCTCGTCGACGGCGGCCACCTCGATCGAGCCGGAGAACGCGTCGAGCACGAACCCGGCCAGCCGCGGGGAGAAGACCGCGTCGCCCTCGGCCACGCGCCCCACCGCGGAGACCAGCTCGGGGCCGGTGATCGTCTTGGTGACGTACCCCCGCGCTCCCCCGCGGATCGTCCCGATCACGTCCTCGGCGGCGTCGCTCACCGACAGCGCGAGGTACCGCGTCGTCGGGGAGGCACCGGCGGCGGTCGACCTGCGCATCACCTCGACGCCGCCACCGCCGGGCAGGTGCACGTCGAGCAGCACCACGTCGGGCCGGTACGCCGCGACCGCGGCGACCGCCTCGTCGACGCCGGCCGCCTCGGCGAGCACGCGCACCGTGCCGGCACCGGCCGAGGCGAGCTCGGCGATGACCCCGCGCCGGAACATCGCGTGGTCGTCGACCACCACGACCGACACCTCCGCCGGCTCCACGGCCGCTCCCGCCGCCGGCACCTGCTGGTTCATGCGTCCTCCTCCTGCCGGGGCAGGTGCAGCCGCACCTCGGTCCCCTCGTCGGTGCCGGTGCGGACCTCGGCGGTCCCGCCGTGGCGCTCCATCCGGTCGATGATGCTGTGCCGCACGCCGTACCGGTCCGCCGGCACCGCGTCGGGGTCGAAGCCCCGCCCCCGGTCGCGGACGAAGACGTCGACGGCGGCCGCCGACACCTCGGCGTACACGTCGACCTGACCGGTGCCGGCGTGCTTGGCGGCGTTCGTGACCGCCTCGCGGGTCGCCTGGACCACCGGCCGCAGCGGCTCGACGAAGTCGCAGTCACCCACGGTCACGACCTCGACCGAGACGCCGTGGGCGTCCTCCACCTCGGCCGCGACGCCGCGCAGCGCGCTGGCGACGGTCCGCTGGTCGGTGGACTCCCCGGCGTAGAGCCAGGAGCGCAGGTCGCGCTCCTGGGCGCGGGCCAGCCGGGCCACGGCGGCCGCGTCGCCGGCGTTCTTCTGGATCAGCGCCAGCGTCTGCAGCACCGAGTCGTGCAGGTGGGCGGCGACGTCGGCGCGCTCCTGGGTGCGGACCCGCTCGGCGCGCTCCGCGGCCAGGTCGGAGACCAGGCGGAAGACCCAGGGCCCGGCGACCAGCCCGACCCCGATCACGCCGAGCCCGCCGGCCACGACGGCGCCCCGGGCCTCCTGCAGCGAGCCGCTGTCGAAGCCGAAGATGAAGAACGCCGAGACGACGAGCGCGGCCCCCAGGCCGACGCGCAGGTACGACGCCCAGCCGCCGTCGCCGAAGACCATCTGGACCGGGTCCAGCCGTCCGGTGTGGTCGAGCCACCGCTCGCGCTGCACCTCGTCGGCCTGCCGCCACAGCAGCGCGAGGCCGGCCAGCCCCAGCGCGACCGGCCACAGGGTCGCTCCCCGGCCGAGCACCGCCTCGACGACCAGCAGCCCGCCCAGGCCGAGCGCGGCCACGGCCACCGCGGGGCCGACGTCGGTGAGGCGGCGCACCCGCCCGGGGCGCTTGCCCCCACGGCGGGCGCTGGCGAGCCCGGGGGCCTCGTCCTCGACGTACGGCTGCGCGGGGAGGACCAGCCAGAGGCCGCCGTACAGCGCGACGCCGAGCCCGCCGAGCGCCGTCGCGAGCAGGAACGCCGCGCGCACCCACACCGTCGGCACCGCGAGGTGGCGCGCGAGGCCGGCGGCGACGCCGCCGACGACCGGCTCGGTGGTGTCGCGGTAGGCGCGGCGCACCTCCCTCGGCGGTCCGGTGGTGCGCCCGGGAGCGGTCTCGGCAGTCATCTCCGGACCATCGTCCCACCCGGTGACGCCCCCCACCACGGGGTCGGACCCCGGCCCGACCCTGACCCGCGGCCCGGGACCGGGGCACCGCCCCTCGGGCCCGGACCAGGGGTTCCCCCGATGGTCCGGGAGGCCGCCGAGGGCCAGGCTGGTGCCATGACCACGACCCCGCCAGAAGCGCCACCCGAGCCCGGTCCGGAGCACGACTCCGGGCCCCGAGCGACCCGGGAGGAGGTGCGCGACCTCGGCCGCCTGCGCCGCAGCTCGACCGACTCCAAGGTGGCCGGCGTCGCCGGCGGCCTGGCCCGCCACCTCGACGTGGACCCGGTGATCCTGCGGGTCGCCTTCGTGGTGCTGGTGTTCTTCGGCGGCGCCGGTCTCATCCTGTACGGCGCGTGCTGGCTGCTGGTGCCCTCCGACGACGACGTCGAGGCGCCGTTCCACCTCGACGAGCGCACCCGGTCGGTCGCGCTGACGATCGTCGGCGTGGTCGCCCTGCTCTCGATGCTGGGCGACTCGTGGGGGATCTTCAGCTTCCCGTGGCCGCTCGCGCTGGTCGCGCTCGCGGCGTTGCTGCTGCTGAACCGGTCGGACCGCAAGCGGCGCGAGCGCCCCGCCCAGCCGTACGCCCAGCCCTACGCCCAGCCCTACGCCCCGCCCTATGTCCAGCCCTCCGCCCCGCCGTACGGCGAGCAGGCGGGGTGGACGGGCCACGGAGGGCCGGCCGACCCGGCCGACCCGGTCGACCCGCCGACCCGTCCGTACGCCGCGGCGTACGCGCCGTACGACCAGCAGTACACCCAGGCCTACGCCCAGCCGTACCTGCCGCCGCGGAACCCCCGCCGGCGCGGACCGGTGCTCTTCTGGTTCACCCTCGCCCTCGCCGCACTCGGCATCGGCGTCCTCGGCCTGCTCGACATGAGCGGCGTGCCGGTGGCCGACGCGGCGTATCCGGCCCTGGTCACGGCGACCTGCGGCGTGATGCTGCTGGTCGGTGCCTTCTGGGGCCGGGCCGGTGGCCTGGTCGCGGTCGGCCTCCTCGCGGTCCTGGCGACGTCCGCGGCGACGGTGGCCGGCGAGCTCGAGGGCACCCAGGTCGACCTGCGGCCCACGACGGCCGCGGGGCTGGCGTCGTCCTACGAGACCGGCGCCGGGGAGACCGTCATCGACCTGACCGGCATCACCGACCTCGAGGCCCTCGACGGCCGCACGCTGCTGCTCGAGGCGGGCGTGGGCCGGATCGAGGTCCTCGTCCCGCCCGGGCTCGACGTCGACGCCGAGGTGTCGGTCGGCGTCGGCAACGCGCGCGTCTTCGGCTCGGACCGGGGCGGCCTGGGCATCGAGGACGGCTACAGCCACGACGCGGCCGGCACCGGCAACCCCGCCCTCACCATCGACGCCCACCTCGGCGTCGGCCAGGTCGAGATCCACACCGAAGGAGACCTCCGATGAGCACCACCTGGCGCGACGGCCGCCACCCCGTCAGCGTGGGGCACCTCGTCATGGGGATCGCCCTGCTCGGACTGGTCGCGGTGTGGGCGGTCGTGCAGTCCGACGCCGTCTCCGGCGACGACGTCCGCTGGCTGCTCCCGGTGCCGTGGGTGCTGGCCGGGGTGGCCGGGCTGCTCGCCACCACGCTCGCGCCGATGCGGCGGGGCCGCTCGGCCGCGGAGCCCGCGCCCGAGCCGACACCCGAGCCGGCGGCCGAGCAGACCACCGAGCGGCTCGAGGACTAGCCGGTCCGCTCCTGCAGGCTCAGCCACTCCGACCGGGCCTGGACGGTCAGGCCCGGCTGGTCGGAGAAGAGGCCGTCCACGCCCGCGTCGAGCAGCTCCCGGACCTCGGCGTACGGGTCCGGCACCAGCTCGGCGCGCAGCGTCCAGGCGTGGACGGCCAGCCCGGCGGCGTGCGCCTCGGCCACCAGCCCGGGCGTCACGAGGCTCTTGTGCACGCCGAGCACCTGGGCGTACGTCGCCACGCGGGCCACGTCGACCTCGGCGTCGGCGCCGAGCAGCTGCACCAGCGGCGACTCGGTCCGCCCGGCGAGCTCGCGCAGGTTGCCCTCCTCGAAGGACTGCAGGTAGGCGCGGCCGCCCGGCCCGTCGAGCCGGTGGCGGGCCAGCACCTCGAGCATCGTGCCCTCGAGGGGCAGCCCGATCGAGGCGAAGTACGACGGGTGCTTGGTCTCGGGGTAGATCCCGATCCGGCGCCCGGCCCGGCGCGACTCGTGGTGCACCAGCGCGCAGATCTCGTCCAGGGTCGGCACGGCCCACAGCCCGTCGTACCGGGTGTTGTCGGGGCGCAGGTCCGGGCACCGCTCGACGGCGCGCAGGGTGCGCAGCTCGGCGAGGGTGAAGTCCTCGGTGAACCAGCCGGTCACCTCACGGCCGCCGACGACCTTGGTGCAGTGCCGGTCGGCGAACTCGGGGTGGGAGGCGACGTCGGTGGTGCCGGAGATCTCGTTCTCGTGGCGGGCGACCAGGACGCCGTCCTGGGTGGAGACCAGGTCCGGCTCGATGATGTCGGCGCCCATCCGGGCGGCGAGGCGGTAGGAGGCGAGCGTGTGCTCGGGACGGTGTCCCGAGGCTCCCCGGTGGCCGACGACCAGGGGGAGGGCGGTGACGTGTGCGATCACTCCTGCAGCGTCCGCGCCCGGGATGACCGGGGCGCGGGAGCGACGTGAACGTCCGGTGTCAGGATGACGACATGGCCCTGCCGTCCCTCGGGACCCTCGTGTCCCTCCCCGCGACCGGTTCCCCCGAGCTGCTGGCGCCCTCGGTGGCCACCGCCCTGACCGGGTGGCCGCACGCCGACCAGGTGGCGGTCGTCGAGATCGACCCGGCGCTGGCCGACACCGCGGCGATGACCGAGGCCTACGACCTCCCGCTGACCGCCTCCGCGAACTGCGTGCTGGTCGGCGGCCGGCGCGACGGCGAGGACCGGGTCGCCGCCTGCATCGTCCGCGCCGACACCCGCGCCGACGTCAACAACCGGGTCAAGCGCCTGCTCGACGTGCGCAAGGCGTCGTTCCTCACGATGGACCGGGCGGTCGAGGAGTCGGGGATGGAGCACGGCGGCATCACCCCCGTCGGCCTGCCCGCGGGGTGGCGGCTGCTGGTCGACGCCCGGGTCGCCGACATCGACGTCGCGGTCATCGGCTCCGGCGTACGCCGCTCCAAGCTGCTCCTGCCCGGCCGGCTGCTCGCGGCCCTCCCGGGGGCCGAGCTGGTCGAGGACCTCGCCGGCTGAACGGCAAAATCCCGCGCTGACCTGCACGGAAGCGTCGCGCCACCGCACCGCTCGGCGGAGGATGAGGACGTGGACAGCGGCCGGGACGAGACCGAGGAGGAGCGGCTGGACCGCTTGTGGGCGGACCTGCTGCAGGAGCTGCGCGTCATGCAGACCGGCACCCAGCTGCTCGCGGGCTTCCTGCTCACGCTGCCGTTCCAGGAGGTGTTCCGCGACGACCTGCAGCGCTACCAGCACGGCGTCTACCTCGTGCTGGTCGTCGTCGCGCTGGTCACCACCCTGCTGGTCACCACGCCGATCGCCATCCACCGCCGGATCAGCGGCCAGCACGTCAAGGAGCGGCTGGTCGGCAGCGCCCAGCGGACGATGCGCGCCGTGCTGACCTGCATCGGCCTGATGGCCGGCCTGCTGACGTTCTTCGTCTTCGACGTCGTCGTCGGGCCCGTGGCCGGGGCCGTCGCCGGGCTCTCGCTGGCCGCGGTCGCCGTCGTCCTGCTGGTCGTCGTGCCCGGCCGGCTGGCCGATGACTAGGCGGGACCGGGCGACCCCCGCGGTGCGCTGCCTGGTGCTGGGCGCGGTGCTCGGCGTGGTGCTGGCGTCGGCGGCCGGCTGCTCGGGCGGGGAGGCCGCGCGGTCGACGACCGAACCCTCCCCGTCGATCCGCACGCTCACGCCGCTGCCGCCACCGCCCGAGGAGCCGCCGACCGGCCGGCTGCTGGCCGACATGCGCCAGTCCTCGCGGGACGCGGCGCTGGGCCGGATCCAGGTGTGGGTCGACAACGACACCGCCGACGTGGTCACCCCGAGCCGCATCACCTACGTCGACGACCGGCTGCGCGCCCCGATCGCCGCGGACCGGCTGCGGCCCGCCCCGGCGCAGGCCGAGCGCGGCTTCCCGCTGGTGCTGCCCGACCGCCCGGCGTGCGCGGCCCGGGACGACGCCGCCGGGGGCGGCCGGCTCGTCGTGCGCCACGACGGCCGCTCGGAGACCGTCCCGGTCGAGGACCCCACCGACGTGGTGGGCCGGTTCGTCCGCGCCCGCTGCCTGGAGCTGGCCGTCGCGCAGGTCGCCACGCTGCGCTGGGCCGACCGGGTCGTCGCCCCCGGCGACGCACCCGTCGAGGTCGGGGACACCGCTGTGCTGACCCTCCTCGCCGAGCCGACCGGGCGGGCCGGTCCCGAGCTCGTGGTGGAGACGGTCGGCGGCACGCCGGTGCTCTCCCCCGCCGACGGCGCCTCCGCCTGGTCGCCCGGCCTCCGGGTCCGCGGCGACGGTCCGCCGGTGCGGGCGGCGCTGCCCGTACGGCCGACCCGCTGCGACGCCCACGCCTTCCTGGAGTCCGGGGGCGCCACCGCGCTCCGGCTGCGCCTGACCCTCGACGGGGAGCCCGGCGAGCTGGTGCTGCGGATGGGTCCGGCCGGCGCCGCCGCGGCGGTCGCTTTCGCGGCGGACTCCTGCGGGCTCGGCGGCTGACCCGACGCGGGGCGAAAAGGATTCGTCGTGCGGAGCCGACCCTCCTTAACGTTCTCCGGTGATCCACCTGCCCCTCGAGGACCCCGGCACCGCCGACCACCGCTCGCCCGGACGGTTCTTGTGGTGGATGGCGCGCGGGCAGTGGCGCACCCTCGCGGCGGGCGCGGCGTTCGGCATCGTGTGGATGGGCAGCCAGGCGGTCATGCCGTCGATCATCGGGCGGGCGATCGACCGGGGCGTCGCGGACCGTGACGGGCGCACGCTGGCCTGGTTCGCCGGTCTCCTCCTGCTCGTCGGGCTGGTGCAGTCGGCGAGCGGGATCATGCGGCACCGGTTCGCGGTGACCAACTGGCTCGTGGCGGCGTACCGCACCGTCCAGCTCGTCGGCCGCCAGGCCGTCGCCCTCGGCGGCACCCTCCCGCGCAAGGTGTCGGCCGGCGAGGTCGTCGCCATCGGCACCACGGACCTCTCCCACCTCGGCCAGGTCATGGACGTCTCGGCCCGTTTCGCCGGCGCGGTCGTCTCCTTCGTGCTGGTCGCGGTGATCCTGCTGCAGACCTCGACCACCCTCGGCCTGGTCGTGCTGCTCGGCGTGCCGGGGCTGATGCTCCTGGTGGGACCGCTCCTCTCGCCCCTGCAGACCCGCGCGCACCGCCAGCGCGAGCTGATGAGCCACCTGTCCAACACCGCGACCGACATCGTCACCGGCCTCCGGGTGCTCCGCGGGATCGGCGGCGAGCAGGTCTTCCACGACCGCTACCGCCGCGAGTCGCAGACCACCCGCCGGGCCGGCGTGCAGGTCGCGAAGCTGCAGTCGGTGCTCGACGCGCTCCAGGTCCTCCTGCCCGGCGTGTTCGTCGTCCTGGTCGTGTGGCTCGGCGCGCGGTACGCCGTCCAGGGCACGATCACGCCCGGGGAGCTGGTGGCGTTCTACGGCTACTCGGCGTTCCTGATGATCCCGCTGCGCACCGCGACGGAGTTCGCCAACAAGCTCATCCGCGCCCGCGTCGCGGCCGCGCGCGTGGTGCGCGTGCTGGCGCTGGCCTCCGACCACCTCGACCCCGCGGACCCGCTGCCCCCGCCGCCGGCCGGCTCCGCGCTGGAGGACCTGCGCAGCGGCCTGCGGGTCCGGCCCGGCTCGATGGTGGCGCTGGTCAGCGAGCAGCCGCACGAGACCGCGGAGCTGGCCGACCGGCTGGGCATGTGCGCGGCCGACGTCGACGACGACGTGCGGCTCGGCGGCGTACCCCTCTCCCGCCTGCCGCGCGCGGAGGTACGCCGCCGGGTGGTCGTCTCGGACACCGGCTCGATGCTGTTCTCCGGCCGCCTGGGCGACCGGCTGGACGTCTCGCGCGACGGCCGCCCGGTCGACCCGGCGCTGCACACCGCCTCGGCCGAGGACATCCTCGCCGCCCTCCCGCAGGGCCTGGACACCCCGGTGGCCGAGCGCGGCCGCAGCTTCTCCGGCGGCCAGCGCCAGCGGCTCGTGCTCGCCCGCGCGCTCGTCGCCGACCCGGAGGTGCTCGTGCTCGTGGAGCCGACCTCGGCCGTCGACGCCCACACCGAGGCACGGGTCGCGGCCCGGCTGCGCGCCCACCGCGCCGGCCGGACCACCGTCGTCACCACCTCCAGCCCGCTGCTCCTCGACGCCGTCGACGAGGTCGCCCTCGTCCGCGACGGCGTGGTGGTGGCGACCGGGCGGCACACCGAGCTGCTCGCCACCGAGCCGGAGTACCGCCGCGTGGTCACCCGGGAGACCGACCCCGAGCCCGTGGAGGCGGGCCGATGAGCTCCTCGACCGCGCTGCCGGTGGCCGGCAGCCGCTCCGTGCGCCGCTACGCCCGGGAGCTGGTCCGCAAGCACCCCCGGATGGTCTGGGGCGCCCTGCTGCTCCACGTGCTCGCCGCGGTCGCCGCGCTGGCCGCGCCCCGCCTGCTCGGCGACCTCGTCGAGGCGGTCGAGCACGGCACCACCACCGACCACGTCGACCGGATCATGCTGCTGCTGGCCGGGTTCGTCGTGGTGCAGGCGGTGCTCACCCGCTACGCCCGCTACGTCAGCCAGGTGCTCGCCGAGAAGGTGCTCGCCGACCTGCGCGAGGACTTCGTCGGCAGCGCGCTCGCGCTGCCGCTCGGCACCATCGAGGCGGCCGGCTCCGGTGACCTGCTCACCCGCACCAGCCGCGACGTCGACCAGCTCGGCTGGTCGGTGCGGATGGCGCTGCCGGAGTGGACGATCGCGGTGATCACCGCGGTGGTGACGTTCCTGGCCGCCCTCAGCGTCGGCTGGTGGGTCGCGCTGCCCTGCCTGCTCGGCGTGCCGCCGCTGGTGATCGGCCTGCGCTGGTACCTCGCCCGTGCCAAGGACGGCTACCTGCGCGAGAGCGCGACGTACTCCCAGATCAACGCGACGCTCACCGAGACCGTGCACGGCGCCCGCACCGTCGAGGCGCTCGGGCTCGCCGACGAGCGGGTCCGGGCGATCGACGAAGACATCGCCGACTCGTTCGCCGCCGAGCGCTACACGCTGCGGCTGCGCACGGTGTTCTTCCCCAGCATGGAGATCAGCTACCTGCTGCCGACGGTCGCGACGCTGCTCCTCGGCGGCTGGCTGTACCTGCGCGGCGAGGTCTCGCTCGGCGACGTCACCGCCGCGACGCTCTACGTCCAGATGCTGATCGACCCCGTCGACCGCATCGTCTCCATCCTCGACGAGCTGCAGATGGGCGCCGCCTCGCTGGCCCGGCTGCTCGGTGTCGCCGAGGTGCCCGACGACCGCGCGGCCACCGACCGGGTGCCCGACGGGGAGGAGCTGGCCGCCACCGACGTGCGGTTCGCCTACGCCGAGGGACGCGACGTGCTGCACGGGGTCGACCTGCGCGTCGGCGTGGGCGAGCGGCTCGCGATGGTCGGGCCGTCGGGTGCCGGGAAGTCGACCCTGGGTCGGCTGCTCGCCGGCATCCACCCGCCCCGGACCGGGTCGGTCACCGTCGGCGGCGTCGGCCTGACCGAGCTGCCCCTCGACGACCTGCGCGGCCACGTCGCCCTGGTCACCCAGGAGCACCACGTCTTCGTCGGCACGCTGCGCGAGAACCTCGCGCTGGCCGCCCCGCCCGGTGCCGGGGAGGACGACGTCCGCGCCGCCCTCGCCGCGGTCGACGCGCTGGAGTGGGCCGACGGCCTGCCCGAGGGGCTCGACACGGTCGTCGGCTCCGGCGGCCTCAGCCTGACCGACGCCCAGGCCCAGCAGCTGGCGCTCGCCCGGCTCGTCCTCGCCGACCCACACACGCTGGTGCTGGACGAGGCGACCTCGCTGATCGACCCGCGCGCCGCCCGCCACCTCGAGCGGTCGCTCGCCGCGGTGCTCGAGGGGCGGACGGTCATCGCGATCGCCCACCGGTTGTTCTCCGCCCACGACGCCGACCGCGTCGCGGTGGTCGAGGACGGCCGGATCGCCGAGCTCGGCTCGCACGACGAGCTGGTGGCGGCCGGCGGCTCCTACGCCGCGCTGTGGGAGTCCTGGAACGGTCGCGGCTGAGGGCCGCTGGCCCCGGGGTCAGACCCCGTGGATGCGGATGCCCGAGTGCGTCTTGTACTTGCGGTTGATCGAGATCAGCACGGCCGTGAGCGGCTCGAGCTGGCGGGCCAGCCGCAGCTTGCCGGCGTCGATGCCGGGGCGCCCGGTGACCGAGGCCGCGAGCTCCATGACCTGCTCCTTGGCCTCGGCCTTGTCACCGACCACGAGCACGTCCTCGCCGTCGAGGAACTCCGCGTCGCCCCACAGCGTCACCGCGGACACGTGGTGGAACGCGCCGACGACGACCGCCTCGGGCTGGAGCCGCTGGGCGGTCTCCGCCGCGGACCCCTCGCCGCCGTCGATGACCTGGCCGTGCGCCCCGCGCTTGTCGAAGGCCAGCGGGTTGACGCAGGAGATGACGACCTTGCCGGCCAAGGGCAGGGAGGCGACCAGCTCGTCGTGGCCGTCGTAGGGCACCGCGAGCAGCACCAGGTCGGCCTGGCCGCAGGCGTCCTCGTTGGTCGCGCCGGTGACCGTCCCGGCCCCGTCGACACCGGTCAGCCGCTCGGCGACCTCGGCGGCGCTCGCCTCCGCCTTCTCCGCGGCCCGCGAGCCGAGGACGACCGTGTGACCTCCTCGGGCGAACCGGTAGCCCAGGCCCTTGCCCTGCGGGCCGGTGCCCCCGATCACGGCGATGCGGTACGACGTCACGCTGCTGCTCCTCTGTCCATGGATGGTGCGGACCACGATCGTCCCACCGGCCCGATGCCGGGTCTCCGCGGCCCACTGGTTGGTACCCTGCCGCGGGCGAACGACGGGGGCAGGCTGATGGCGCGAGCGCTGCGCGGGGACATCCAGGGGCTGCGCGCGGTCGCGGTCCTGGTCGTCGTCGCGAGCCACGCGGGCGTGCCGTGGCTGCCGGGCGGCTTCGTCGGGGTCGACGTCTTCTTCGTGATCTCCGGCTTCCTCATCGCCGGCCTGCTCTACCGCGAGGTCGACCGCGACGGCCGGTTCTCGCTCCTCGGCTTCTGGTCCCGTCGCGCCCGCCGGATCCTGCCGGCCGCCACGGTGGTCACGGTCGTGACGGTCCTGACCGCGCTGGCCTGGTACAGCCTGATCGACGCGCGCCAGGTCGTCGAGGACGCCGGCTGGGCGACCCTGTTCGCGGCCAACCTCCACTTCGCGCGGCAGGACGTCGACTACTTCGCCTCCGACCTCGGCGTCTCGCCGCTGCAGCACTACTGGTCGCTCGCGGTCGAGGAGCAGTTCTACGTCGTGTGGCCGCTGCTCCTGCTGGCCTGCCTCGCCTCCGCCCGGTTCGGGCGCCGGAGCCGCACCCGGCCGGGCAGACCGACGGGCAGACCGACGGGCAGCCCGACCGGCGGGCTGCCGCGCGGCGCCGTGCTGGGCGTGCTGCTGGCGGTGACCACGGCGTCGTTCGCCTGGTCGGTCGTGCAGACGGCCGACCAGCCGACGGCGGCGTACTTCTCCACCCTCACCCGCGCCTGGGAGCTCGGGCTCGGAGCGCTGGTCGCGCTGCTGCCCGCCGCCGCGACCCGGCGGCTCGGCCAGCGCTCCGCCACGGTGCTCGCCGTCGCCGGCCTGGCGATGGTGGCGACCGCCTGCGTCGTGCTCACCGAGGCCACCCCGTTCCCCGGGCACGCCGCCGCGCTCCCCGTCGTCGGCACCGCGCTCGTCCTGCTCGCCGGCGCCGGCGCGGCCCGCCCGCTGACCGATACCGTGCTCGCGTGGCGACCGGTGCGCGTGGTCGGTGACTGGTCCTACTCGCTCTACCTCTGGCACTGGCCGGCACTCGTCCTGCCCGCGGGGCTGCTCGGCCGCGGGCTCGAGCCGTGGGAGGCCGCGGCGGCGGTCGCGGCGACGTTCGTGCTGGCCGGCGTGACGTACGCCGCCGTCGAGCTGCCCTTCCGCGAGGGCCGCCCCGCCCTCGCGCTGCGCGTGCCGCGGGCGCTCGTGCTCTACCCGGTCAGCCTGGCGCTCGTCGCCGCGACCTGCGGGGTGTCCTGGTGGTGGACCGGCGAGCGGGCCGGGTCCGGCGACAACCCCGCGATCACCGCCGAGGGGACCACCCACCCCGACGACCCGGACGGCACCGTCGCCCTGGTCCGGGCGTCCGTGGACGCGGCGCGGGAGCGCCGCGCCGTCCCCAGCGACCTCTCCCCCGACCTGCTCGACCTGCGCGAGTCGATCGCCGACGTCGGTCCCTGCGACTACAGCGCCGGGGTGCGCAGGCTCTGCCCCCGCGGCGACACCTCCGCCGACCGCACCGTCGTGGTCATCGGCGACTCCCACGCCCGCGCGTGGATCCCGGCGGTCGACCGGATCGCGGAGGACGGCGGCTGGACGGCGTACTACCTCGTGATGTCGCAGTGCACCGCCGCCCACGTGGTCGTGGCGCCGATCGACGAGGACCGCCCGTTCACCGAGTGCACCGACTTCCACGACTGGGTCGGCGAGCAGGTGGCGGAGCTCCGGCCCGACCTGGTGGTCGTGACGTCCTCGCCCCCGGTCAACGGCGTCTACGACGGCGACGACCGCGTCGAGGCACTCGACCGGGTCGCCCCGGTGCTCGCCGACGGGTACGACGACCTCTTCGCCGACCTGCGGCTGGCGGCGGACCGGGTCGTGCTCCTGCGCGACGTGCCCAAGTCGTCGTACGACCCCGGGACCTGCCTGACCACCGGCTCCCCCAGCCTCGGCGACTGCACCTTCGAGCCGGTCGAGCGCTCGCGCCGGCTCGCCGACGTCGCGGTGACCTCGGCCCGGGTGGCCGGCGCCGAGGTCGTCGACCCCACCCCCTGGCTGTGCTACCAGGACCTCTGCCCGGTGGTGATCGGCGGGACGCTGTCCTACCGCGACACCGACCACCTGACCACCGAGTACGCCGCCTCGCTCGCCGGCCCCCTCGGGCGGGCGCTGCACATGGTCGACCAGCCGTGAGCACCCCCACCTTGTGACGGTGACAGTGCCGGTGTCAGGGTGAGCGGCATGAAGCTCTCGATGCCGCTGATGTACGACGGGAACCCGCGCCAGGCCGCCGACCAGGTCGTCGCCCTCGAGAAGGCCGGCCTCGACACGGTGTGGGTGGCCGAGGCGTACGGCTTCGACTCCCCCACGCTGATGGGCTACCTCGCCGCGAAGACCGAGACCCTCGAGATCGGCGCCGCGATCCTCAACGTCTTCTCGCGCACCCCCGGCGCCCTGCTGCAGACCGCCGCGGGCCTCGACAACGTCTCGGGAGGCCGGGCGGTCATCGGCCTCGGCGCCTCCGGCCCGCAGGTGATCGAGGGCTTCCACGGCCTGCCGTATGACAAGCCGCTGGGGCGCACCCGCGAGGTCATCAAGATCCTGCGCCAGGGCCTGCGCCGCGAGCCGCTCCAGCACGACGGCAAGATCTTCACCCTGCCGCTGCCGGCCGACCAGGGGCTCGGCCTCGGCAAGCCGCTGAAGCTGCTCACCCGGCCCGAGCGCCCCGCGGTGCCGCTGTGGGTCGCCTCGCTCGGTGACGCCAACGTGGCGATGACCGCAGAGATCGCGGACGGCTGGATCCCCCACCTGTTCCTGCCCGAGAAGGCCCAGGACGTCTGGGGCGAGGCGCTGGCGAAGGGCGCCGCGAAGCGCTCGGCCGACCTGGCCCCGCTCGAGGTCACCGCCGGCGGCATGGTCGCCATCGGCGAGGGCGAGGACACCAAGGCCCTGCTCGACTTCGCCCGCCCGCTCTACGCGCTCTACGTCGGCGGCATGGGCGCCCGCGGCAAGAACTTCTACAACGACCTCGCCCGCCAGTACGGCTACGAGGAGGAGGCCGAGAAGATCCAGGACCTCTACCTCGACGGCAAGAAGAAGGAGGCCGAGGCGCTCGTGCCGCTGGAGTGGCTCGAGGCCGGCAACCTGGTCGGACCGGAGTCCTACGTCAAGGAGCGGATCGCCGCCTTCCGCGACGCGGGCGTCACGAACCTGCAGCTGACCCCCGCCAGCGCCGACCCCGCCGCCACCATCGCCCAGGTGAAGGAGTGGGTCTCCTGACCTGCTGCTGACCTGCGACTGACCGTCCCTGCGCCGCGCCGCGCGGGGTCGGGCCGGCCCGGCCGGTCAGTCCCGGGCGAGCGAGCGCGCGATGACGGCGTTCGCGGCGCGCTGGAAGCCGGTGACGACCGCCTCGAGGGTGAGCCGGCGCAGCCGGGAGACGGTCTGCTCGAGCCGCTCGGCGTCCTCGGCCGAGTGCGCCTCGCGCCGGTAGGGGCGCAGCACCTGCTCGCGCAGGATGTCGGTGAGCTCCTCGGCGAGCGCCTCCATGTGCCGGCGGATCGCCTCGCTCGCGGCCTCCATGCTGCCCGGCGGGATGTCGACGTCGAGCAGCTCGACCCCGACCGGCAGGTTCGGCATGGCGACGTACCTCGTGCCGTCGCGCTCCAGCGAGCCGAGCGTCTCGAGCGTCTCCAGGTCGCGGTCGGAGAGCCGCCGGCCGGCGAGCTCCTCGAGCTGGCCCCGGGTCAGCCGCTCCTGGGGCTGGGAGGACCACGAGGTGAGCATCGCGCGCTGGAGGGCGAGGTCCTCGACGGTGGCGTGCTCCGGCAGCCCGGCCAGCACCCGCTCGATCGCCTGCAGGGTGAAGCCGTGGTCCTGCAGCGCCCGGACCAGCTCCAGCCGCGCGCGGTGCTCGGGGCCGTAGTACGCCACGCGGCCGCGCCGCTCCGGCGGCGGCAGCAGGCCCAGGCTGGCGTAGTAGCGCGTCGTGCGCACGGTCAGCCCCACGGCGGCCGCGAGCTCGTCGACGGTCAGGGAAGCGGTGCTGGCCATGGCGTGGACTCTATCTTGATCGATGACAGTTCCGCTGTCACAGTTGCGCTGACACTGTGCTGCGACCCCCGTCCGGGGTCGACCCACCTGGAGGAACCATGCCGGAGCGACCGTCGATCTACGAGCAGGAGCACGAGGACTTCCGCACGAGCGTGCGCGCCTTCCTCGAGAAGGAGGTCGTCCCCTTCCACGACCAGTGGGAGAAGGACGGGCAGGTCAGCCGCGAGGTGTGGACCAAGGCCGGCGACGCGGGCCTGCTCTGCTTCGACGTCGCGGAGGAGTACGGCGGGCCGGGCATCAAGGACTTCCGCTACAACGCCGTCGTGGCCGAGGAGATCTCCAAGGTCGGCGCGAGCGGGCTGGGCTTCCCCGTCCACACCGACATCATCGTCCCCTACATCAGCCAGCTGGGCACCGACGAGCAGAAGCGCCGGTGGCTGCCGGGCCTGGTCAGCGGCGAGCTGATCTCCTCGATCGCGATGACCGAGCCGGGCGCGGGCTCGGACCTGCAGGGCATCCGGACGAGCGCGGTCGACAAGGGCGACCACTACGTGCTGAACGGCTCGAAGACCTTCATCAGCAACGGGATCATGAGCGACGTCGTCATCGTCGTCGCGCGCACCAACCCCGACGCCGGCCACCAGGGCATCAGCCTGCTCGTCGTCGAGCGCGGCATGGAGGGCTTCGAGCGCGGCCGGAACCTGGACAAGATGGGCATGAAGGCCCAGGACACCGCCGAGCTGTTCTTCGACAACGTCGTGGTGCCCAAGGAGAACCTCCTCGGCGAGGAGGGCGCCGGCTTCATCTCGCTGATGGTGAACCTGCCCCAGGAGCGGGTCTCGATCGCCGCGATCGCGGTCGCGGCGTGCGAGCACGTGCTCGACCTCTGCCTGAGGTACGCCAAGGAGCGCGAGGCGTTCGGCAAGCCGATCGGCAAGTTCCAGCACAACCGGTTCCTGCTGGCCGAGATGGCCACCGAGGTCCACATCGCGCGACTGTTCGTCAACGACTGCATCCTCAAGCTCAACGAGGACAAGGTCGACACCTCGCTGGCCTCGATGGCCAAGTGGTGGACCACCGAGCTGCAGAAGAAGCTCGTCGACCAGGGCGTCCAGCTCCACGGCGGCTACGGCTACATGAGCGAGTACCCCATCTCCAAGGCCTACGTCGACAGCCGGATCCAGACGATCTACGGCGGCACGACCGAGATCCAGAAGGAGATCATCGGCCGCAGCCTGGGCATCTGAGCCCCAGGTCACACCGCTGCCCGCACCGGCGGGACCGCCGCCCGGCCGCACCGGCCGGGCGGCGTAGCGTGCAGCGGTGAGCAGCGAGGTCGTGACAGCAGTCCGGTACGACACCCCCGGGCTCGTCCGCACCCTCGACGTCGGCGCGAAGGCGCTGCTCGTCCTCATGCTCGGCCTCGCCCTGGCCTACCCCGACAGCAGCGGCCTGGAGGGCAAGGGCGCCGGCGCCCGCGCGGTGGGCTACCCGCTGCTGGCCTTCGCGATCCCGGCCGTGTGGTGGTGGCACTGGCGCGAGCGGGCGTCGTTCCCGTGGCTGGCCGACCTGCTGGTCACCCTCACCTGCTTCAGCGACACCCTCGGCAACCGGATGGACCTCTACGACACCGTCGTGTGGTTCGACGACTTCATGCACTTCGCCAACCTCGCCATGCTCACCGCCGCGGTGCTGCTGCTGACGATGCACCGCAGCTCCTCGCTCGGCGCGGCCCTCGAGCGGTCGTTGGCCTTCGGCGCCACCGCCGCGGTGGCCTGGGAGCTGGCGGAGTACGCCGCGTTCCTCAGCCGGCACTCCGAGCGCGCGCACGCCTACGCCGACACCCTCGGCGACCTGACCCTCGGGATCCTCGGCTCGCTCCTCGCCGCCGTCGTCGTGCACCGCGCGTGGGCGGCCGGCCACCTGCGCTCGACCGCGCCGCAGCTCGAGCGGGAGCCCGCCGCCGCCTAGCCCGGGCGAGGGGCACGCCCACCGCCCCAGGAAAGGCGATGACTCCGCGGGTAAAACGCGGTCTCCTCGGTAGGAGCATCCACCGCCGAGGGAGACCACCATGCACCTGCAGCTCGCCGGACGGCTCACGGGCCGCGTGACCAAGTGGCTGGTGGTGCTGGCGTGGGTCGCGGCGTTCGCCGTGTGCGGCAGCCTCTCCGCGAAGCTCGTCGACGTCCAGGACAACGAGGCCTCCTCGTGGCTGCCCGGCGACGCGGAGTCGACCCGGGTGTCCGAGGAGCTGGCCGGCACGGTCGACCCCAACGACATCCCGACCCTGGTCGTCTACCAGCGCGACGGCGGCCTGAGCGAGGACGACCTCGCCGCCATCGAGGAGCAGGCCCAGGAGATGGCGTCGGTCGAGGGCGTCACCGGGGAGGTGGTCGACCCGCGGACGGCCGCCGCCGCGGGCCTCGGCGGGCTGTCGGAGGACGGCGAGGTCGCGGTCACCACGGTCGTCCTCAACTTCGGCGCCGACGGCTGGAACGCCATCCCCGACGCCGCGGAGGACCTCCGGGAGATCGCGACGCTCGACGGGGCCACGGTGCACCTCGCCGGGTACGGCGGCCAGGCGGCGGACTCCGCCGAGGCCTTCGAGGGCATCGACACGAACCTGATCCTCATCACCTTCGCCGTGGTGATCGTGATCCTGCTGCTCACCTACCGCAGCCCGGTGCTGTGGGTGCTGCCGATCCTCAGCGCGGCCGTGGCCTACACCGTCTCCGGCGGCGTGGTGTACCTGCTGGCCAAGCACGCCGGCCTGACCGTCAACGGCCAGAGCCAGGCGATCCTGGGCATCCTCGTCATCGGCGCCGGCACCGACTACGCGCTCCTGCTGGTGGCCCGCTACCGGGAGGAGCTGCGCCGGCACGAGGACCGCCACGCCGCGATGGCCTTCGCGCTGCACCGGGCCGCCCCGGCGATCTTCGCCAGCGCGGCGACCGTCGTGGTCGGGATGCTCTGCCTGGTCTTCGCCGACCTCAACTCCACGGCCGGCCTCGGACCGGTGCTGGCCATTGGGGTGGGCATCACCTTCCTCGTCATGGTGACCCTGCTGCCCGCCCTCCTCGTGATCGCCGGGCGCTGGGTGTTCTGGCCGAAGCGGCCGCACTTCGGGTCGCGGGAGCCGAACACGACCGGGTGGTGGGCCCGCGTCGGGCGGGCCATCGAGCCGCGGCCGCGGCGGGTGTGGGTGGTCACCGCCGGGGTGCTCGCGGTGGCCTGCCTCGGCCTGCTCCGGCTCGACGCCTCCGGGCTCTCGACCGAGGACACCTACACCCAGGAGTTCGGCTCCATCAAGGGCCAGAAGGTGCTGGTCGAGCACGGCCTCGTCGACAGCTCCAACACCGCACAGGTGGTCACGGACACCGCTGCGGCCGACGCCGTGGTGTCCGCGATGCAGGGCGTCGAGGGCCTCGGCGAGCCGGGCGAGGTCCGGCCCGTCTCGGAGACCCGCTCCTACGTCGAGGCGACCATCGACCACGACATCTCCTCGAGCCCGGCCTTCGACGTCGTCGAGGCGACCCGCGCGGCCGTCCACGACATCGACGGGGCCGACGCGCTCGTCGGGGGAGGGTCGGCGTTCTACCTCGACACCAAGGTGGCCAGCAACCGCGACAACAAGGTGATCATCCCGATCGTCCTGCTGGTGGTGTTCCTCATCCTCGTCGGCCTGCTCCGCGCGCTCGTGGCACCTCTCCTGCTGATGGCCACCGTCGTGCTCTCCTTCGGTGCCGCCCTCGGCATCTCCACGCTGCTCTTCGAGTTCGTCTTCGGCTTCGCCGGCGCCGACCCGGGGTTCCCGTTGTTCGCCTTCGTCTTCCTGGTGGCTCTGGGGATCGACTACAACATCTTCCTCATGACGCGCGTCCGGGAGGAGAGCGCGCTCCACGGCACCCGGCGCGGGTCCCTCATCGCGCTCAGCTCGACCGGCGGCGTCATCACCTCGGCGGGGCTGGTCCTCGCCGCGACGTTCCTCGTCCTGGGCACCATCCCGTTCGTGTTCCTCGCCGAGCTCGGCGTCGCCGTGGCGCTCGGCGTGCTGCTCGACACGATGGTCGTGCGCTCAGTGCTGGTCACCGCGCTCAACCTCGACCTCGGCGACCGGATCTGGTGGCCCGGCCGGCTCCACCACGGCCCGCCCGAGGAGCGGCCGGTGCCGACGGAGCAGGAGCCGGCCCGCGTGTGAGCCGCCCGACCGGCCAGTGGCCCGGCGGCCACGGCCCGTCGTGGGCGCGACTAGCCTGATGACGATGCACGTCGAGACCGCGGAGCCCCGTCCCACGCCCCAGCAGGTACGCCGCGCCCTCGCGCGCGCCGAGCGCGGCGCCGCCCTCGACCCGGCCGAGGCGGAGGCGCTGCTCGCGGCGACCGGCCCGGAGCTGGACCGGCTGTGCGCCGCCGCGGCCAAGGTCCGCGACGCGGGGCTCGTCGCCGCCGGCCGGCCGGCCGTCGTGACGTACTCCCCCAAGGTCTTCATCCCGGTGACGCGGCTGTGCCGCGACCGCTGCCACTACTGCACGTTCGTCGAGACGCCCGGGCAGGCGGCCCGCGAGGGCCGGGCGCCGTACCTCTCCCCCGACGAGATCCTCGACATCGCCCGCCAGGGTGCGGAGCTGGGCTGCCTCGAGGCGCTGTTCACCCTCGGCGACCGGCCCGAGGACCGCTGGCCCGAGGCCCGCGCGTGGCTCGACGAGCAGGGCTACGACTCGACGCTGGCCTACGTGCGGGCGATGGCGGTGCGGGTGCTGGAGGAGACCGGCCTGCTGCCCCACCTCAACCCCGGCGTCATGACGTGGGAGGAGATGAACCGGCTCAAGCCGGTCTCCCCCTCGATGGGCATGATGCTCGAGACCACCTCCCGCCGGCTGCACGAGACCAAGGGCCTCGCGCACTTCGGCTCCCCCGACAAGGACCCGGCCGTGCGGCTGCGGGTGCTCGAGGACGCCGGCCGGCTCTCGATCCCCTTCACCACCGGCCTGCTCGTCGGCATCGGCGAGACGCTCGCCGAGCGCGCGGAGACGATCTTCGCGCTGCGGGCGACCGCCCGCGCCTTCGGCGCGGTGCAGGAGGTCATCGTCCAGAACTTCCGGGCCAAGCCCGACACCGCCATGCGGCACGCCGACGACCTCGACCTCGACGAGTACCGCGCCGCGATCGCGGTCTCCCGGATCGTCCTCGGCCCCAAGGCGCGGGTGCAGGCGCCGCCGAACCTGGTCGACCTGGCCGAGTGCCGGGCGCTGCTCGACGCCGGCGTCGACGACTGGGGCGGGGTCTCCCCGCTGACCCCGGACCACGTCAACCCCGAGCGCCCCTGGCCCTCGTTGGAGCGCCTGCGGGCGATCAGCGCGGAGTGCGGGTTCGAGCTCGCCGCGCGGCTGACGATCCACCCGGAGTACGTCCGCGCGGCGCTCGGCTCCGGCGCCCCCTGGCTCGACCCGCGCGTCGCCGGGCACGTCGCCGCGCTGGCGGGCCCCGACGGCCTCGCGCGCCCCGGCGTACGGCCGACCGGGCTGCCCTGGCAGGAGCCCGACGGCGGGTTCGAGTCGGCCGGCCGGACCGACCTGCACGCGGCTGTCGACACCGAGGGCCGCACCGAGGACCGCCGCTCGGACTTCGCCGACGTCTACGGCGACTGGGACTCGGTCAAGGACGCCGCCTCCACCACCTCCCTCATCGACGGCACCCCGGCCGTGCTGCACAGCGAGGGCCGGGAGGCCCTGGCGGCGGCCGAGGCCGACCCCGGCGGCCTCTCCGACGAGCACGCGCTGACCCTGATGACCGCCGAGGGGCCGCTGCTGGACCAGGTCTGCCGCCTCGCCGACGACCTGCGCCGCGAGGTCGTCGGGGACGACGTGACCTACGTGGTGAACCGGAACATCAACTTCACCAACGTCTGCTACGTCGGCTGCCGGTTCTGCGCGTTCGCCCAGCGCCGCACCGACGCCGACGCGTTCTCGCTGTCCCTCGACGAGGTCGCCGACCGGGCCCAGGAGGCCTGGGACCTCGGCGCGACCGAGGTGTGCATGCAGGGCGGCATCGACCCCGAGCTGCCCGCCACGGCGTACTTCGACCTGGTCGCGGCGGTCAAGCAGCGCGTGCCCGAGATGCACGTCCACGCCTTCAGCCCGATGGAGGTCGTCAACGGCACCGCCCGCACCGGGCTGTCGATCGAGGACTTCCTGATCAAGGCCCGCGAGGCCGGCCTGGGCTCGCTGCCCGGGACCGCCGCGGAGATCCTCGACGACGAGGTCCGCTGGGTGCTCACCAAGGGCAAGCTGCCCGCCCGCACCTGGATCGAGATCGTCTCCACCGCGCACCGCGTGGGCATCCCGACGACCTCGACGATGATGTACGGCCACGTGGACAACCCGCGTCACTGGGTCGGCCACCTGCGGGTCCTCTCCCGCATCCAGGACGCCTCGGTCGAGGCCGGCGGGGCGCGCTTCACCGAGTTCGTGCCGCTGCCGTTCGTGCACACGTCCGCGCCGATCTACCTCGCCGGTGTGGCCCGGCCCGGACCGACCCTGCGCGACAACCTCGCCGTCCACGCGATGGCGCGGATCCTGCTCCACGGCCGGATCGACAACATCCAGACCTCGTGGGTGAAGCTGGGCGTCGAGGGCACCCGGGCCATGCTGAACGCCGGCGCCAACGACGTCGGCGGCACGCTCATGGAGGAGACGATCTCCCGGATGGCCGGGTCCGAGCACGGCTCCGCCAAGACCGTCGCCGAGCTCGAGGAGATCGGCGCCGGGATCGGCCGCCCGGTGGTCGAGCGGACCACGACGTACGGGCTCCGCGAGCAGCCGCACGCCTGAGGGTTTGGGACCCGCCGCCGGCCGGTAAACTCCCCGCGGCGGGCCGCCGGAGCCCGGGCAAGGGCAGGCATGGGATACCCGAAGGTCGACGACGAGTACGACGGTCGCTACCGCATCGTGCGTCGGATCGGCCACGGCGGCATGGGCGTGGTCTACGAGGCCGTGGACAAGGTCCTCAACCGCTCGGTCGCGCTCAAGATCGTCCTGCCCTCGCTCCCCGACCGCGAGGACTTCCACGCCCGCTTCGCGCGCGAGGCGTCGGTGCTGGCGCGGATCCGCTCCCGCAACATCGTGGGCATCCACGAGTACGGCGAGCACGACGACACCGTCTACTTCGTCACCGAGCTCTTCCCCGACGGCGACCTGCGCAGCTGGCTGGCCGAGCACGGCCCGCTGGACCGCCGGGCCGCGCTGTCGCTGGTCGCGCAGACCTGCGAGGCGCTCGCCGACGCGCACGCCGCCGGCGTCATCCACCGCGACGTCAAGCCGGGCAACGTCCTGCTCTGGAGCAGGCCCGAGGGGCTGATCCCCTACCTCGCCGACTTCGGCATCGCCCTCGACGGCCGCGCCCCGGACCAGGAGGGGCTGACCCGCGCCGGCACGCTGGTCGGCAGCCCGTCGTACATGGCGCCCGAGCGGCACTTCGGGCACGCCGCCGACGAGCGCGGCGACGTCTACTCCATGGGCTGCCTGCTGTGGGCCGTGCTGACCGGCGACGCGCCGTACGCCGGCACCGACTTCCAGGTGATCAACAGCCACGTCAACTCGCCAATCCCGCAGCTGGGCACCGGCCACCCGGTCGACGACCGGATCGACGAGGTGCTCGCCCACTCCCTGCACAAGGACCCCGAGCAGCGGGTCCAGTCCGCGGCCGACCTGCGTGCCGACCTGCTGGGCATCATCCGCGACATCGACGCGGGCCGGCTGCCCGTGCCCGGCCCCGTCGCCCCGGCGGGCAGCTCGGTCGACGAGCAGGCCGACGACCCCGTCGAGGCCGCGGCGCGCCCGTACCCGCCTGCTCCCCCCGCTCCGCCCGTCGTGCCCGCCGCCGCGGCCGCGGCGGAGCGGCCCGAGGACGACCGCACCGTGGTCAAGCCCGCGGCGTTCGTCCCCGGCCGGTCGGACGCGCAGGAGCACGACCAGCCGCAGCCCGACAGCACCGTGGTGCGCGACCTGGTCCCCCCCGCCCCCGTCGGCGCGCCGTACGGCGGACCGCCGGGCGAGCCGCCGACGACGCCCGGCGACGGGGACCGGGACCGGGACGGGCACCGCGACCGCCGCCGTCGTGGCGGTCTCGCCGTCGTGGCCGCCGCCGGCCTGGTCGCCGCGGTGGCCGTCACCGCCTTCGCCGTCAACGCCAGCACCGGCGAGGACGAGCCGTCCGCCGGAGCGCCCAGCCCCGACGGCACCGCGGCGCAGGCCTCCGACAGCCCCACCGCCGACGCCTCGCCCTCCGCGAGCGCGACCGCCACGGCCCTGGACGCCCCGAAGGCGCCGAAGGTGCGCGTCTCCAGGGGCTACCGCTCCGTCGCGGTCGCCGTGAAGGAGGCCGCCGAGCCCGGCGGCGACGTCGTCCAGACCACGGAGCTCAACAGCGGCGACGGCTGGCAGCCGCTGGGCGAGCCCACCTTCCGCATCGGGACCCGCGAGGGCGGCAAGCGCGTCTGCGTCCGGGTCCGGACCGTCGCCGAGAGCGCAGCCGGCGGCACCGCCACCAGCGACGTCGCGAGCAGCTGCGCCGCCTCCCAGGCCCGGGTCGTGCGGCTCGTGCGCACGCCGGGCGCCTGCAGCACGTCCGCGCAGGGCTACACCTACCCCTGCGCGTGGTACGGCGTCGAGCTGGTCGGCTTCGCCACGGGATCGCGTCCCGTCCCGGCGCTCCGCTCGGCGAAGGTCGGCCAGTGGTGCGCCAACGGCGTGGACTGCGTCCCGATCCCGGTCGGCCGCGACGGTCGCGGGCGCGTGCCGCGGATGGTCAAGGTGGCCCGCGACGAGGGCCTCGTGACGCTCACCGTCGACGGCGTGAGCACCCGCGCCCGCGTCACCGGCCCCTGACCGCAGCCGCGGTGCAGGCGCGCGCGGCCGAGCTCCGCTGAGGGGGTCTTCAGCGACCCTGTTGTCGCCGGACACGCGTCCTGCCGCGTGTGGAGCGACCACACGGTCGCTGGACACCCCGCCCGGTCAGCCGCAGAGCACGCCGGGGGCGCGACCACCGAACGAGGCCCGGACGCACCACGCCCCCGAACGCACCACGCCCCCGACCGGGAGCCGGTCGGGGGCGTGGTGGTGGTCGCCTCGGGTCAGGAGCCCGGCGGCGGGGGCGGCGGGGGCTCGGTCGGCGGCGGGGGCGGCGGGTCGGTGGGAGGCGGGTTCCCGCCACCACCGTTGCCACCACCGCCGTTGCCACCACCGCCACCGCCGGTGGACGGCGGGGCGACGGTCACGAGCTTGCGGGACACCGAGGCGCCCCACGTGTTGCCGGCACCGCCGGCGACCCAGACCCGCCAGAAGCTGCGACCGGTCCGCGAGGCCGGTGCCGAGATGGCGTAGCGACCGTTGCGTGCCGTGGCGCCGCGCGTGACGGTGCGCCACTTGCCACCGGTGTACTTCTGCAGCCGGATGGCGGCGCGACGGGCCGGGAGGCTGCGACCGCGCATGGACAGGCGCGAGCCCTGCACGACCGTGCGCTTGGCGAGCGACCCGGTCACGTTCGGCGCGACGAGCACCTTGAGCGTGGAGCGCGAGGGCTCGTGCTTGGTCGAGCCGGGGAAGGAGATCCGGTAGACGGTGTTCTTGGACGGGCGGACCGTCTTGCGGACGGCGCCGCCGACGCCGACGCGCTTCTTGACGACCTTGCGGAACTTCTTGTCGCCCGGGCCCTTGGCGGAGATCTTCACGACGCCGGCGACGCCCTTGCCGCCCAGCGACTCGCGCACCTTGCCGACCAGGTTGACCTTCGCGCCGTACACGACCCGGACCGTGCGGTCCTGGGAGGTGCCGCGCTGCAGCGTCGCCCGGGTGCGGATCGCCTCGAAGTCGTAGACCTTCGCGGCGCCGTCGGCCTGGAGCTGCAGCCGGTCGAGGTCGAAGCGGTTCCCGTCGCAGCCGAAGGCGAAGCCGAGGTAGGCACCCTCGCCGTCGCCGCCGCGCAGCGCGACGAAGCTGGGGATGTCCAGGGCGAACGACGTGCCGTCCTCGACGCCGTCCTTGGTGTAGTGCCGCCAGCTGAAGGCACGGTCGGCGGCGTCGATCGTGCGCCAGTCCGGCTTGTCGTCCTGGTTCAGGTCGGTGATCAGGTCCGTGGTCCCCACCCAGTACCCGTCGTCCTCGGGCGGCTGGTAGGTGATCGTGCCGACGCCCTGGGACTGGGCGGCGGTGCTGCGGACCCGGATGGCCATGGTGCGCAGCTCGGAGGGCTTGGCCAGGAAGCCGGTCGGGCCGGCGCCGAAGCCGGTGCCGGACGGGATCCAGCCGACGCTGGCGCGTCCGACCGACGGCTTGTTCCGCGTGGCGCGGAAGGCCGGCCGCTTGCCGGGGGCCTTGCCCGGGTCGACGCAGTCGCGGACCGCGAGCCGCAGCCCGGCTGCCTGCAGGTGGTCGCCGTCCACGCGGGTGGCCGCGGCGGCGAAGCCGGGCAGCGCCGTGACGGCGAGGGTGAGGGCGCTGGCGGCGCCGATGACGGTTCTGCGCATCTACTACCTCGGAGGGTGGGGGGAGCGATCCCAGGTGGGGGGCGGCCGGTCCGGGCACCCGTCCCGGCTCTACCCGGCGGGTGCCGGGCGGAAACGCGCGGGATGCGCATGGTCCGGACCAGCACAGGGTAAGTGGACCGCTGCTCCCTCCGACCTCCCCCTACTAGAAGGAGCACAACGAATGGGTTTCATCCTCTGGATCCTGGCGGTCATCCTCGTCATCGCCGGCATCTTCCAGCTGTTCAAGGGCCAGATGCTCTGGGGCATCGTCCTGATCATCGTCGGCCTGGCGGTCGGCCCGGGCGGCTACAGCATCTTCAACAGCTAGCTGCCGGCACCCAGCGCCTCGGCCGCGACGCGGAGGTCGGCGACGAGCTCGCCGTACGCCGCGTCGCGGTCGTCCGCGCGGAGGACGGCCGACGGGTGGGTGGTCGTCAGGACCCAGCCCGGCGCGTCCGCCGTCCCGAGGCTGCTCGGCCAGTCCACGAGCCGCCCGCGGCTCTCCCCCACCTTGAACCTCGACCCGTAGACCGCCTTGCCCGCGGTCCCGCCGAGGAGGACCGCACCCGCGGGGCGCACCACCGACAGCTCGGCCCGCAGCCACGGCGCGCAGGCCGCCACGTGCGCCGACTTCGGCGACTGGTGGATCCGCCGCCCCCCGCGCATCCCCGACCAGCGGAAGTGCTTGACGACGTTGGTGCGGTAGACCCCTCCCGGTTCGATCCCGGCATCCGCGAGCGCCCGGTCCAGCAACCGGCCGGCGGGCCCCACGAACGGCTCGCCCTCGACGTCCTCGCGGTCACCCGGCTGCTCCCCGAGCACCAGCAGGCGCGCGCCCTCCGGTCCGGCGCCCATCACCGCCTGGGTCGCGTCGGCCCACAGCTCGCAGCCCCGGCAGTCCTGCACCGCCTCCAGCACCGAGGAGGTCGTCGGTCGCTCGGGCACCCAGCGCTCGGCGCCGGGCCGCTCGGTCTCGTCCCTGGCCACGACCGGTGGGTACCCCGGTCGGCCCGATGATGATCCGGCGGCCCGTGGGTACCGGCGCAGGCGCAACCCGCCCCCGCGGCGGAACCGACGGACGAGGAGGACCTGTGGCCGAGAGCATCGTCGAGGACGAGCTGTGGACGGACTTCCACACGGTGGTCAACATGACCTCGCGCGAGCTGCGCGACTGGCTGGCCGTGCAGGGCGCCGGCGAGGAGACCGAGACCGTGCCGGACCAGGCCGGGCCCGCGCTGGGCCACCGGGTGCTGGCGATCCTCGGCAAGCGGCGCGCCGACCTGACCCCTGACGACGTCGAGGTGATGGACGAGGTGGTCGAGCGGGTCGTCGCCGAGCGCGGCACGGAGTTCGAGCCGACGGCGGGTGACGACGCCTGGCGTCGCGAGCTGATGAACATCGGGCACGACCCGCTCAAGCCCGAGTGAGCGCCCGCTGAGCGAAGGACCGCCGGCCGCCGGAGCGCCACTGGAACACGTTCTAGGCGCGCTCTAGGCTGCGCGGGTGCGCTTCGCGATCAGCACCGCCTTCCTGCCCGTCTCCGAGCTGACCGCCATCGCTCGCGCCGCCGACGAGCTCGGCTACGACGCCCTGGCCATCCCAGACCACGTGGTCGACCTGGAGACGCTGCGGACGCCGTACCCCTACACCGCCGACGGGTCGCGGCGCTGGGGCCACGACGCCGAGTGGCCCGACCCGTGGGTGCTGGCCGGGTCGCTGGCCGCGGTGACCGAGCGCCTGCGGTTCTTCACCTCCGTCTACGTCCCGGCGATGCGCAGCCCCTTCGCGGTGGCCAAGGCCGTCGGCACGGCCGCCGTCCTGTCGGGCAACCGGGTCGCCCTGGGCGTGGGGATCGGGTGGTGCGAGGAGGAGTTCGAGCTCCTGGAGCAGCAGTTCCGCACCCGCGGCCGCCGCACCGACGAGGGGCTCGCCCTGATGAAGCGGCTCTGGGAGCCGGGCTGGACCGAGTTCACCGGTGAGCACTACACCGCGCCCCGGCTGGTGATGGAGCCGACGCCCACCGCGCCGGTCCCGGTGTACGTCGGCGGGCTCTCCGAGGTGGCCTTCCGGCGGGCGGCCCGGCACGACGGCTGGGTCGGCGACATGTACCGCACCGACGAGGCGATCGGCTGGGCCACCCGGCTGCGGGAGGTCCGGGAGGAGGCCGGCGCCACCGGCGACTTCCGGGTCGTCGTCGCGCTGACCGACGCGCTGCTGCCCGAGCAGTTCGCCCGTGCCGAGGAGGGCGGGGTCACCGACTGCATGACGATGCCGTGGGCCTACTACACCGGCACGACCTCGACGCTGGAGCAGAAGCTCGACGGCATGGCGCGCTTCGCCGAGGACGTCGTGCGCCCGCTGGCGCGCTGAGGGCCCGCTCCCCCGGTCGGGCCCTAGGCTCCGCAGCGTGCACCCGCTCCCCGGCCCCGACCCCGACGCCTGGGACGGCCTCGCGCTGCAGGCGCGCAACCTCTTCGCCACCCACGCCTGGGCCAGCACCTGGTGGGCGGAGTACGGCGCCGGCGCCACGCCGTACGTGCTCTGCGACGACCTCGCCGACCCCCGCGTGGTGCTCGCCCTCCACGGGCGCGGGCGGCTGCTGCGGCAGGTCCGCTGGATCGGTCACGGCCCGGCCGACCTGCTCGGCCCGGCCTGCGCGCCCGAGAACCTGCCCCGCGCCGCCGGGCTGCTGGGCGACGCGCTCGCGGGCGGGCGGCTGCCGGCCGACGTCGTGCTGCTGCAGGACTGCCCCGTCGCCGCCCCCTGGTGGGCGCCCCTCGGCGCCCGGCCGATCAGCACCGAGGTGAGCCCGGTGGTGCGCTTCGAGCCCGGGCAGGGCTGGGACGGGTGGCTCGCGGCCAAGAGCAAGAACTTCCGCCGCCAGGTCACCAAGAAGCTCGCCCGCCTCGAGCGCGACCACGACGTCGCGGTGCGGCTGGCCACCGCGGAGACGCTCGCCGGGGACCTGGAGCGGCTCTTCGAGCTGCACGCGGCCCGGTGGGAGGGGGACAGCCCGCTGCTGGATCCCCAGCAGCACCGGTTCACCGCGGCGTTCGCCGCGACCGCGCTCGAGCGCGGCTGGCTGCGCCTGTGGGGCCTGGACCTCGACGGCCGGCGCGTGTGCGCGCTGCTGACGTTCCGGTTCGGGCCGGACGTCTACTGCTACCAGTTCGGGCGGGACCCGGAGCTGGACCGGGAGTCGGTCGGCTTCGCGCTGCTGGTCCACGCCGTCCGCGACGCCGTCGAGACCGGTGCCGAGGAGTTCCGGTTCCTGCGCGGCGACGAGGACTACAAGCACCGGTTCGCCGACGACGACGCCGGCGTGGGCACGTTCGCGGTCCCCCGGGGCGTCCGGGGCCGGGCCGCCGTGGCGGTCGCCGCCGCGCGCCGCCGTGCGGTCCAGGCGCGACGCGGGCCCGCCCCCGAGGACGCGCCGGCCTGAGTCAGGACCGGGCGCGGGCGAGCAGCCGGGCCGCGACCTGCTGCTGCTCGGGTGCCAGGCGGCTGACGAGGAGCAGCCAGGCGACGGCGTACACGACCGCGCCGACCAGCAGCTCGAGCAGCAGCGGGAACGGCGAGGCCTCGAGGGCCACGAGCAGCATCAGGGACGCACCGGCCGCCGAGGCCAGCGGCGCCAGGACGGCCGGGCGCTCGCCCAGCCGGCGCAGCCCGACGAGCAGCACCGCCACCTGCACGACGTAGGAGACGGTGGTGGCGACGGCCGCGCCGATCGCGCCGTGCGGCGGGATGAGCACCACGTTGAGCACGAGGTTGACCGCGAGCGCGGCCGCCGAGCCCACGAGCATCTCCCACGACCGGCGCCGCGCCAGGAGCACCGAGCTGGCGAAGGTCGCCGCGGCGACGAACAGCGGCGCGGGGGCGAGGACGGCGAGCACCGGCGCGGCCGCGTCGGCGTACGCCGCACCGAAGAGCAGGTGCAGGACCGCCCGGCCCTCGACCAGGCAGACCGCGACGAACGGCAGGTAGACGAAGCCGGCGACCGCGACCGCCCGCTCGAAGCCGACCCGCCGCTTGCTGTCGTCGTCGGTCGCGCTCATGACGGGCAGCACGGCGTAGTTGATCGCGTAGGTGACGAACAGGACCGTCTCCAGCACGCGGTAGGCCACGGAGTAGACGGCCACCTCCCCCGGCCCCTGGACGTGGCCGAGGATCAGCACGTCCACGCGGAAGAGCAGCATCAGGACCAGGCCGCTCAGTCCGATCAGGAACGTCCCCCGCACGGTCAGGGACAGGTCGGCGCGGCTCAGCTCGCGCACCGGCCGGCGCACGTCGAGCCGCCGCAGGGCGACCACGTGCGCGCCGTACCCCGCGAACGTGCCGACCAGGAACCCGAGCGCGACGCCCTCCGGACCCCCGCCCGCCACCAGCGCCACCAGCACGGCGGCGGCGGTCGCCACGCGCTGCAGCACCAGCGCCACCGAGATGCCCGAGGAGACCTGGCGGGCTGCCGCCGTCGAGCGGATCGTGTGGCTCCACTGCTCGGGGAAGCCCGCCAGCAGCATGCAGGCCAGCACCTGCCAGGAGCCCACGGAGGGCGTCCCGGCGAGCACGATGCCGGCGACGAGGAACACCGGCGCGGCCAGGACGGTCTTCCAGACCTGGGTCGCCTGGTGGATCCGCGGCAGCGCCGGCGGGTCGGCGCTCCCGCGTCGGGTGAGCCCCGAGTCGAAGCCCCAGGTCGCCAGCGCGCTGAGGACCAGCATGATCGTCATCGCGTACGTGACCGTGCCGAAGTCCTCGTTGGGCAGCATCCGCGCTGCGGCGACGGTCCACGCCAGGGTGGCGACCTTGCCGAGGACCTCGGAGGCCGCGCGGACCGCGGCGTTGCGGGCGGCCCGGTGGGTGGTCTCGGAGACCTGCTGGTCGGTCATGCCGACCCGCTCCCCCGCGAGGCGAGCCGCCCGACCAGGCCCCGCACGCAGCCGGCCGCCTTGGAGACGTCCTTGAGCGCCAGCACGACGGGCACCAGTGCCCACGTGCCCGGGGCCACCTCCGCACCGCGCGCGCGGACCGCCGGGGTCGCGAGGTACGCCGCCGCGGCGACCGCGACGACCACGCGGGTGCGCGGGCCGCCGGCGGCCAGGAGCGCCGGCCCGCCGACGTACGCCGCACCGCGGGCGACGTCGCGGCTGACCAGCGGCCAGGAGCCGGCGCGGCCGCCCCATTCGCCGTAGCGGGCGTACATCCGGGCCATGTCGCCCAGCCGCCCGGTCTGCTCCCAGGTCACCCGGGCGTCGAGGGCCAGCACGCTGCGGCCCCCGGTCGCGAGGACCGTCTCGCCGAAGACGGCGTCCTCGGAGCTGGAGAGCGCGACGTCGAAGCCACCGGCACGGCGCCAGGCCTCGACCGTGCAGGCCATCGACCGGCCGTCGAGGCGGCGTGCGGAGAACCGGCGGCCGGTGAGCCGGCCCGCGGTGCGCGCGAGCGGGCCGGGCCGCCGGGCCTCGGCGACCGAGGGGAAGAGCGCGACGCGTGCGGCGTCGCGGACCGGGTCGCCGCCGTCGACGTCGTAGACGCCGACGACGAGGTCGACCGGGCCGACGGGGCCGGTCGGGTCGGCCTCGGCGAAGGGTGCCCGGAGCGCGGCGAGCCAGCCCGCCGCCGGCAGGCAGCCCGCGTCGGTGCACGCCACGTGGGCGTGCCGGGCCGCGGCGAAGCCGGTGTTGCGAGCGGCCGAGAGGTTGATGCCCGGCCCCTGGAGCAGGCGGACGCGGGGGTCCCGGGCGGCCCAGGCGGCGAGCTCGGCGGCGGTGCCGTCGCGGGAGCGGTCGTCCAGGAGGAGGTACTCGTCGTCGGGCCCGAGCTGCGCCACGACGCGGGAGACGACGCCGTCCACGTGGCCCTCCTCGTCCTTGAAGCAGCTGAGCACCGTCACCGGGGGGCCGGCCAGCCCGGCGCCGGGCCGGCGGGCGGCGCCCGCCAGCACCGAGGAGACGCGGTCGGCCCAGCCGGCGCGGTCGGGGTGCCCGGCCACCACGGCGGGCCCGGCGGTCCGGCAGTGCGCTACGACGGCCGGCTCGAGCACCTCAGCGAGCGCGGTGGCGACGGCGGCAGGTGCGTCGGGCGGCACGACCCGGCCGGCGAGGCCGGCCATCCGCTCGACCTCCGGGTTGCCGGCGGCGCCGATCAGCGGGACGCCCGCGGCGAGCGCCTCGAGCGCGACCAGCGAGTAGCCCTCCCGGCCGAACCGCGCTCCGGCGGGGCGGGTGAGGACCGCGACGGCGTCGAAGGCCGCGAGGTGCCGGCCGGCGTCCTCGACCGGGCCGAGCAGGTGCAACCGGTCGGCCACGCCGAGCTCCTCGGCCAGCGTCTTGAGCCGGGCCCGCTCCTCCGGCTCGGTCGGGTCGTCCGGGCCGGCCACGGCCAGGCGCCACGGGGCGCCGGCCGGGCCCGACGGCTCGGCGAGCGCCCGGACGGCGGTGTCGACGCCCTTGTAGCCGACCAGGCGCCCGAGCACCGCGAGGGCCGGGCCGTCGGCGCGCGGGAGGCCGTGCGCGGCCCACAGCTCGAGCGCCGCCTCGCGGCCGGCGGGAGCGGCGGCCGGCCGGGGCGGGGGCACGAGGACCGCGTCGCGCCGGCCGGTCGCCGAGGCGACCGCCTCGGAGGTGGCCAGCACGACGTCGGCCAGGCGGCCGAGCGGGCGGGCCAGCTCGCGGTCCCAGGAGAAGTCGTGCTTGGCCCAGCAGACGGGCACGCCCACCGTCCGCGCGGCCGGGACGACCGCGGCGGCGGCCTTCACGCCGTTCGCGAGGACCACCTCCGCGTCGCTCGTCCTCAGCCGCCGGGCCAGGTCGAGGTTGCGGGCGGCGAGCGCCGCGCCGCGCCGTCCGGTGGGCAGCACGGTGACGGGTACGTCGAGCCGCTCGAGCTCCGCGCGCAGCGGCCCGTCCTCGAGCAGCCACACCTCCGCCGACAGCCGCGACGTCGCGGCGAGCAGGTCGAGCAGCCACCGCTCGGACCCCCCGAGCACCCCGGCGGGGGTCACCACGACCACCCGCAGGGGCGCGAGCGGCGCCGGTCCCGCGCTCATGCGTCCTGCTCCGGTCGCGCGCGGCGGGCGGTCACGACCGCGGCCGCGGCCAGCAGGCTGAGGACCAGCCACACGGTCGTCATCGTGGTGGGGTTGCGCAGCGGGTAGTCCACGATCCCGTGCGCCAGCACCACGACCAGCGCGGCCGCGAGCACCCGGGGCAGCAGCTCCGGGTCCGGGCCCGGCCCGGGCGCGTGCCGCCGGCGCAGCAGGGAGGCCAGCCCGGCGACCAGGGCGAGGAGCGCGAGCAGCCCGACCAGCCCGTGCTCGACGGCCACGTTGAGCACCAGGTCGTGGGCGTGGTCCACGTCGAGGAAGGCCCCGGTCCGCAGGGCGTCGCTGCCCGCGGCCGCGGTGAACCCGCCGGGCCCGTGCCCGAGCAGAGGGGACTCCGCGACCAGCCGCAGCGCCTCGGCCCAGATCAGGGGGCGCTGGTCGTAGGGGTTCTCGGTGCTCTCCGCGAGCGACGCGACGCGCACCCCGACCTCGGCGACCGGCCCCACGCCGAGCGCGCCGAGCACGACCGCCGCGACGACCAGCACCGCGCCCAGCACGGCGAGGGCACGTCGGGTGCGCGGCACGAGCACGGCCAGGGCCACCAGGCCGGCCAAGGCACCGGCCCACGCGCCCCGCGACAGCGACACCACGAGGGCCGCCAGCAGCAGGCTCCCGCCGACCGCGCAGGTCACCCGGGCCGCGCGACGGCTCGCGGTCAGGCCGAGGCCGACCGCGACGACCAGCAGCACCGCGGCGAAGATCCCGAGCTCGTTGGGCTGGGCGAAGATCCCGAGCGCGCGCCCGGTGACCACGCCCCCGCCGTAGTAGCTCTCCGTCGGCCCCGAGTCGAGCAGGGCCGGCACGGCGGCCGCACCGCCGCCGACGACGAGGGCCGTCGCGACGGCGTACGCCTGGGCCGGCGTGCGCACCGCCGTGGTCACCGCGACGGTGAGCAGCACCAGCAGCAGGAGCTGGACGTCGAGGCGGAAGGCGAGGTCGGCGTCCCACGCGCGCGGCGTCGAGAGCGCGGCCACGACGAGGAAGGCCGCCAGGGGCACCGCGACCGGCCACGGGGGCAGGCGCACCTGCCCGCGCGCGGCGGCCGGCACCAGCACGGCAAGGACGACGGCTGCCGTCGAGACCTGGACGAGCTCGGCCGGGCCGACGGTGAGCTGGCCGAGCGGCAGCGCGAGCGCGACGGCCACGACCGCGACGTACGGCGTGCGCCAGGCCACCGCCGCCAGCAGCAGCGCCACGAGGAGGGCGAGCGAGGCGGCGGCGCCGGCGAGCAGGCCGACGCCCGCGGTGACGACCCCGGTGAGCAGCCCGACGAGCACGTAGCCGCCGTAGAGCGCCGTCGTGCGCGCGGTCGCCGCGGTGGGCCGCGAGCGGCTCGCCGCCAGCAGCCGGGGCGGCACGAGCGCCCGCGCCGGTGCGCCGGCGGCCGGCTCGCGGAGGAGACCGGCGACGGTGGTGCCGCTCACCGCGCCCGCCGCGGGGTCCGGGTGGTGAGGGCGCGCACCTGGCGCCGGACCGCGGGCACCCGCTCGAGGGCGCCCCACCAGCGGCGGTAGTGCGGCAGCTGCACCTTGAGGCGGAACGACGCGAGGGTGTCCGTGGCGTTGACGTCGATCCGGCTCACCGCGTGCGGGCCGGCGTCGTCGTACACCGAGAAGGCCACCGCGAAGCCCTCCGCCGCGACGGCCACCCGAGCGGCGGCGTCGTGGGCGCCGAAGGGGTAGGCGAAGGACCGGACCGGCTCCCCCACCAGGTCGGCCAGCCGGCCGTGCGCGCGGTGCACCTGGCGGTCGAGCTCCTCGCGGCCGCAGCCGCGCAGGTCGAGGTGGTCCCCGCCGTGGACCCCCAGCTCGATGCCGGGCAGCCCGTGCAGGTGGCGGAGCGCGGCCGGGTCGAGCAGCCGCTCCTCGGCCGGACGGGGCAGCCACCGGGCGGTGCGGCCGGCCAGGTCGGCCGGCACGTAGAGCAGGGCGGGCACCCCGAGCCGCTGCAGCACGGGCACGGCGAGGTCGAGCACGGAGGTGAAGCCGTCGTCGATCGTCACCAGGAACGACCGGGCGTGGGACCGCTGGCCCCGCCGCGCGGCGAGGTAGCCGTCCAGGTCGAGCGGCCGCCACCCCTGTGCCAGCAGCCAGGAGAGCTGCTCCTCGAACCGGCGCACCTCGACGAAGAGGTTCTCCGGGTCGTCGTCGCGGCGGTCCACGCAGAACCCGTGGTACATCAGCACCACCGGCTCGCGGCCGGGCAGGAGCCCGGCGCCCCCCGAGTGGATGGTGAGGACCTGCGGGAGACCGGGGGGCTGCGGTCGCTCAGCCATCGAGCGTGCCCGTGGCGGCCTCGGCGAGGGCCGGCGCCTCGGCCTGGTCCCGCGTGGCGCGGTTGAGCACGACGCCACGCACCGGGACCCCGAGCCGGGCCAGCCGCGCCGCCGTCCGCCGCACCGCCGTCACCGGCGTCCCGAGGCGTACGACGACCACGGCCGAGGCCGCGTGGCCCGCGACGATCTCCGAGCTCTCCCCCGCGTCGAGCGGGGTCGTGTCGCACAGCACGACGTCCCACTGGTCGTCCGCCTGCTTGAGCGCCTCCGGCAGGCGCCGGTCCAGCACGTCGTCGGCCGACCGCAGAGGAACGGCGCCGAGCACCGCGACGTCGCCCTCGTGGACGACCGCGTCGGCCAGCGACGCCCGCTCCGCGAGCACGTCGTCGAGCACGTACCGGCCCGGCGTCTCCATCAGCGCGGTCAGGCCCGCCTCGTCCAGGTCGAGGTCCAGCACCAGCGTCGACTCGCCGCGGTCGCACAGCGTGCGGGCGAGGAGGAAGGTGACGGTCGTGGCGCCGGCCTCGGGCTCGGCCCCGACGAGGACGACCGGGCCGGGCGGGACCGTGCCCGCCGAGGCCGTCCAGCCGCTGCGCAGCGCGCGGGCGGAGGTCAGGATGTCCTTGTCCGAGGCGACGGTCCGACGCGGCCAGGGCCCGGTGAAGGCGGGCAGGCTGCCCAGGACGGGGCCCCCCGCGGCCACCGCCGCGTCACCGCCGGTGCGGACCCGCGGGCGGACCGCCTCCAGGGCGTACGCCACGGCCAGGGCGACCACCAGTGCGGCCAGGACGAGCACCAGCTCGAGCACCCGGGGCGAGCCCAGCGGCCCTGGCGGCTCGACCCGGGCCCCGGAGAGCACCGTGGCGTTGGCGAGCGGGTCCTCCTCGCCCATCGTGACCGCGACCTCGGCGACCGCACGCGCGACGGCGACCGCCTGGTCCTCGTCGGCCATCGTCGCGCGGACCGCGAGGTTCCCGGCGTCCTGGGAGACCGTCACCGCCACGGCGTCCTCGAGCGCCGAGCGGTCGGCGCCGGTGGTGGTGGCGACCTGGTCCAGCACGTCCGGCGACGTGAGCGCGACGGCGTACCTCCCGAGCGCGAGCCGGACCGCGTCGGCGCTCACGAGCTCGGCCGACTCCGGCGTCGCGGCCACGACGCTGACCGCGACACTGGAGTCCGGACGCGTCTCGACCGCGCCGACGCCGACGACGACGGCCGGCACCAGGATCGCCAGGACGACGGCCCAGCGGTACCTGACCGCCCTCCGCAGCATGCCCCCCACAGACACTGCGCTCAGCCTTCCCCGTAGAGCTTCCCGAACCGGCGGAGCACCGGTCTCGGTCTGAGCCTCTCGTCCAGGAGCGCGTAGCCCTCCTGGTGCTCGTCGGTGCTGCTGGCGACGGCCGCGTCCTTGTACCAGAACGCCGCGGTGACGTACGGGAAGTCGCGGGCCATGATCTTCAGCGCCTGCGCGCCGTACGCCGCCTGCTGCTTCCTCGTGACGCCGCGCCGCCAGGGCTCGGTGTCGGTCTCGTTGCCGTGCACGCTCCAGCCGAACTCGGTGATCCACACCGGCAGCCGGTCGCCGTGCTCGCGCATCGTGGCGCGCACCGCGTCGAGGTGGGCCAGGCTCCACACCTCGCCGTCGTCGGCCGCGCCGGGCGGTGCGTCGGCGGGCGCCTGGTAGGAGTGCACCGCCATCACGTCGAAGCAGCCGCCGACGCCGGCGTCGTAGGCGCGCTCGAGCCAGGCGTCGTCGTTGTACATCAGGCCGCCGAAGACGACCCGGGCGCCGGGGTCGTTGCGGCGCACGACCGGGTAGGCGCGGCACAGGATGCGGGTGTAGGCGGCCGGGTCGGTCCCGATGAAGAAGGACTCCAGGTTCGGCTCGTTCCAGATCTCCCACGCGTCGACCACGTCGCCCCACCGGCGGGCGGCCCAGCCGAGCGCCTCGGTGTAGTCGCGGGTGCGGTCGGGCGGGGTGTACTGCGCGAGCACCGGGTCGTCCTCGCGGGTCGCCCAGTCGGGGGTGAGCCAGAACATCACCAGGACCTTCAGGCCGCGCCGGCGCAGCTGGTCCATCACGCCGTCGACGCGCTTGACGCCCCACTCGCGGTCGTAGGACCCGCGCTTCGGCTGGAGCATCGACCAGCCGACGTCGAGCCGGACCCACGTGGCGCCGGAGCGCTCGATCCGGTCGAGGACGACGGCGCGCTCGCGGCGGGTGTAGTGGGTCCAGGTGCCGTGGAACTGCACGCCCAGGCGCGGCAGGTCGGCGGGGTCGGGACGCTCGCCGCCGCGGTCGGCGACCGGGGTCGTCACCGCGGGGCTGCTGCTGGTGCCCGCCGGCTCGGGGGCCTCACGGACCGCCACGGCGGCGCCACCGAGCGCCACCGCCGTCGACACGGCGGCGGCCACGAGCGCAGCACGACGTCCCCCCACACCTGGAACCTACCCACGCGTAGGAGGGCGAAACCCGGCTCGGCGCCGGTCAGGCCGCCGCAGTCACTCCCACTCGATGGTGCCCGGGGGCTTGGAGGTGATGTCGACGGTGACCCGGTTGACCTCGCTCACCTCGTTGGTGATCCGGGTGGAGATGCGCTCGAGCACGTCGTACGGCAGGCGCGCCCAGTCCGCGGTCATGGCGTCCTCCGAGGTGACCGGGCGCAGCACGACGGGGTGGCCGTAGGTGCGGCCGTCGCCCTGCACGCCGACCGAGCGGACGTCGGCGAGGAGCACGACCGGCATCTGCCACACGTCCCGGTCCAGCCCGGCCCGGGTCATCTCCTCGCGCGCGATCGCGTCAGCCTGGCGGAGGATGTCGAGCCGCTCGCGGGTGACCTCCCCGATGATCCGGATGCCCAGGCCGGGGCCGGGGAACGGCTGGCGGTGGACGATCTCGGCCGGCAGGCCGAGCTGCTCGCCGACCTGGCGCACCTCGTCCTTGAACAGGGTGCGCAGCGGCTCGACCAGCTCGAGGTCCATGTCGTCGGGCAGGCCGCCCACGTTGTGGTGGGACTTGATGTTGGAGGTGCCGGCCCCGCCGCCGGACTCCACGACGTCGGGGTAGAGCGTGCCCTGGACGAGGAACGCGACCTTGTCGCCCTCGGTCGCGGTGCTCTGCTCGACGAACCCGGCGAGGATCTCGGCGCGGGCGGCCTCGAAGACGCGGATGAACTCCCGGCCGATGGTCTTGCGCTTCTCCTCGGGGTCGGAGATGCCGGCGAGGGCGGAGAGGAAGCGCTCCTCGGCGTCGACCACCTTCAGGTCCACCCCGGTCGCGGCCACGAAGTCGCGCTCGACCTGCTCGGTCTCGCCCTGGCGCATGAGGCCGTGGTCGACGTACACGCAGGTGAGCCGGTCGCCGATGGCGCGCTGCACGATCGCCGCCGCGACGGCGGAGTCCACGCCGCCGGAGAGCCCGCAGATCGCGCGGCCGCGCTCGCCGACCTGGGTGCGGATCGCCTCGATCTGCTCCTCGACGATGTTGACCATCGTCCACGTCGGCCGGCACCCCGCGATCTCGTGCAGGAAGTGCTCGAGGACCTGCTGGCCGTGCTCGGTGTGCAGCACCTCGGGGTGCCACTGGACGCCGGCGAGGCCGCGGCCGACGTCCTCGAACGCCGCGACGGGGGTGACCGCCGTCGACGCGAGCACCGAGAAGCCCTCGGGAGCGGCCGTGACGGAGTCGCCGTGGGACATCCACACCCGGTGCGCGGTGGGTACGTCGGAGAGCAGCGTGCCGGGCTCGGTGACCGTCACGTCGGTCCGGCCGTACTCCCGGGCGCCGGTGTGGGACACCTCGCCGCCGAGGCCGCGGGCCATCAGCTGGAAGCCGTAGCACATGCCGAAGACCGGCGTGCCGGCCGTGAACAGCGACGTGTCGATCGAGGGTGCGCCCTCGGCGTACACCGAGGACGGGCCGCCGGACAGCACGATGGCCTTGGGCCCCCGCGCCAGCATCTCCTCGACCGGCATCGTGTGCGGCACGATCTCGGAGTAGACGCGGGCCTCGCGCACCCGGCGGGCGATCAGCTGCGCGTACTGCGCCCCGAAGTCGACCACCAGGACCAGGTCGTGCTCTCCCACCGCCGTCATGGGGCGCAGCCTATCGGCGGCGCTCGGCCCGCCCGCGGGGTGCTCGGCCGCAGGGGGTCGTGAAATGCACCAGGGCCCGGCCGGGGAGGGAGGGTGGCCGGGCCCTGATCGTCCACGCAGCTGTTGGACAGTGCTTGGACCACGACCCGACTCTTGGGAGGGAGCATGACTGCCGGGTCTGACCACTCAACGACGCCCCCGCGGTCGGGTTACGCCCGATCGGGGACGAAGAACGGCCCGGTCTGGACCGGGCCGTTCCTCGAGGTGTCCGCGCAGGTCAGCGCCGTGCGGACCGCTCAGGAGACCCCGACGATCGGGAGCCGCAGGGCCCCCGGCGCGCTGTCGGGGACGACCGGCGAGCGCGGGGCGACGGGGTCCACCCGGCGGTAGTCCGCGCCGAGCGCCGGGCGCCGGTCCTGCTCGCCCTTGTTCGGCCACAGCGACATCGCCCGCTCGGCCTGGGCGGTGATCGTCAGCGACGGGTTCACGCCGAGGTTGGCGGTGACCGCGGAGCCGTCCGAGACGTGCAGGCCGGGGTGGCCGTAGACCCGCTGGTAGGGGTCGATCACCCCGGTCTCGGCGGAGTCGCCGATCGCGCAGCCGCCGAGGAAGTGGGCGGTCAGCGGCATGTTGAACTGCTCGCCGATGTTGCCGCCCGGCGTGCCGCCGATGATCTTGGCCATCAGCCGGACCGCGGCGTTGCCGGCCGGGATCCAGGTCGGGTTCGGGACGCCGTGGCCCTGGCGCGAGGTGAGGAAGCGGCGGTTCGTGCCCGGGATCCGCTTGGTGTACGTCGTGATCGAGTTGTCCAGGCTCTGCATCACCAGCGCGATCACCGTGCGCTCCGACCAGTGCCGCAGGTCGTAGAGATCGGTGATGTTGCGCCGCTGCTTCCAGGTCTCCTTGACCCAGGTGCGCCAGCGCGGGGCCGGGCCGTCGCCGTCGGTGAGCACGGTCTGCAGCATGGACATGAAGTTGCTGCCCTTGCCGTAGCGGACCGGCTCGATGTGGGTGTCGTCGTCGGGGTGGAAGGAGGACGTGATCGCGATGCCCTCGCTGTAGTCGATCTTCGTGTCGGGCGCGATCGCGCCCAGGATCGACTCGGAGTTGGTCCGGGAGAGGTAGCCGATGCGGTCGGAGACCCGCGGCAGGTGCCCCTCGTCCTTCATCCGGTGCAGGAGCCGCTGCGTACCCAGCGCCGAGGCCGCCAGCACCACCTGGTCGGCGGTGAGCACGCGGGTCGCCGACCGTCGGGGCGTCTTGGCCTTGGTGTAGCGGACGTGGACGTCGTACCCGCCGTCCTCGCGGGGCGCGATCCGGGTGACCGTCGTCAGCGGCAGCACCTTCGCACCGGCCTCCTCGGCCAGGTAGAGGTAGTTCTTGACCAGGGTGTTCTTGGCGTTGTGGCGGCAGCCGCTCATGCAGGCACCGCAGCCGATGCAGGTGGTGCGCTCGGGACCGGCGCCGCCGAAGTACGGGTCGGCCACCTGCTCGCCCTTCTCCTGGCCGGGGCCGCCGAAGAAGACGCCGACCGGGGTCGGGTGGAAGGTGTCGGCCACGCCCATCTCGCTGGCGACCTTCTCCATCACGTCGTCGGCCGGGGTCCGCAGTGGGTTCTCGACCACGCCGAGCATGCGCTTGGCCTGGTCGTAGAACGGCGCGAGCTCGGACTTCCAGTCGGTGATGTGGCTCCACTGCGGGTCGTTGAAGAACGCCGGCAGCGGCTCGTAGAGGGTGTTGGCGTAGACCAGCGAGCCGCCGCCCACGCCGGCACCGGAGACGATCAGGCAGTCGCGCAGCGCGTCGATGCGCTGGATGCCGTAGCAGCCGACCTCCGGTCGGAACAGGTAGCGCTTGACGTCCCAGGAGGTCTCGGCGAAGTCCTCGTCCCGGAACCGGGCGCCCGCCTCGAGCACCCCGACGCGGTAGCCCTTCTCGGTCAGCCGCAGGGCGGCCACGGAGCCGCCGAAGCCGGATCCGACGACGAGGACGTCGAAGTCGCGGGCCTGCTCAGGTCGGTCGGTCGTCATCAGGCACGCCCCAGCTTCTTCATCAGGCGGAGGTTGGCGGTCATCACCTTCGCGTAGGTCTCGTCGGACATGCCCAGGACGGGTGCGAACCGCAGCAGCCGCTGGGTCGCCACCGACTGGGTCTCGGTGTAGCGCAGGATGCCCTCGGCGCCCTGCCGGCGGCCCACGCCGGACTGCCGCATGCCGCCCATGGGCGCGTCGATGCTGGCGAACGTGGCACCGAAGGCCTCGTTGATGTTGACGGTGCCGGCCTTGACGTACCGGGCGATCGCCCGGGCCCGGGCACCGTCCTGGCTGTAGATCGCGGCGTTGAGGCCGTACTCCCCCTCGTTGGCCCGCGCGACGGCGTCGGCCTCGTCGTGGAAGCGGTAGAGGGAGACGACCGGGCCGAAGGTCTCGTCCTGGAAGCAGGCCATGTCGGGCGTGACGCCCTCGAGGATCGTCGGCTCGTACATGTAGGGCCCGAGGTCGGGCCGGGCCTTGCCCCCGGTGAGCACCCGGGCGCCCTTGGCGACCGCCTCGTCGACGTGGTGCACGACGGCGTCGAGCTGGGCCTGGGAGATGAGCGAGCCCATGTCGTTGTCCCAGTCCAGGGTCGCACCGAGCGTCATCGCCTGGGTGCGGGCGACGAACCGCTCGACGAAGCGGTCGTAGACCTGGTCGGCGACGAAGAGCCGCTCGACGGACACGCAGAGCTGGCCGGCGTTGGAGAACGTCGCGCGGACGGCGCCCTCGGCGGCCCGCTCCAGGTCGGCGTCGCGCAGGACGAGCATCGGGTTCTTGCCGCCGAGCTCGAGGGAGCAGCCGATCAACCGGTCGGCGCAGCCGTGGGCGATGACCCGGCCCGTGGCGGTGGACCCGGTGAAGCAGACGTAGTCGGCGCGCTCGACGATGCCGCCGCCGACCCGCGAGCCGGGCCCGGCCACGACCTGCCACAGGTCGGCGGGGAACCCGGCCTCCTCGAGCAGCTGCGCACCCAGCAGCGCGGACAGCATCGTCTGGGCGTCCGGCTTCGCGACGACGGCGTTGCCGGCGAGGAGCGCCGGGAGGCCGTCGCACAGCGCCATCGTGAACGGGTAGTTCCACGGCGAGATGACGCCGACGACGCCCTTGGGCACGCGGTTGACGTCCACCCGGGTGAGCACCGGCATCACGCCGGGGTGCCGGCGGGTGTCGAGGTGCCGGTGGGCCGTGCGGCCGTAGTAGCGGGCGGTCATCGCGACGTGGAGGACCTCGTCGAAGGCGTGCTTGCGCGCCTTGCCGGACTCCAGGACGACCATGTCGACGATCTCGTCCTGCCGGTCCAGCACCAGGTCGTGCAGCCGCAGCAGGGTCGCGGCGCGCTCGTCGACGCTGGTGCGGGCCCATGCCTGCTGGGCGCGACGGGCCCGGGCGAACGCCTCGGCCACGTCGGCGTCGCTGCTCTGCGGGACGTGGGCAAGCGGTGCGCCGTCCAGCGGGGAGAACACCGCGTTGGTCTCCCCCGACGAGGAGACGACCCGCCGGGTCAGGGACGCGACGTGGTCCGGCTCGAGGGCGTACGTCGCCCCCGGCTCGTGCTCGGGGTCGCGGGGGCCCTCGACGAGCGGGCCGCCGGACGGGGTCGGTGAGGAGGCGCTCATGTACCGAGGGTATGTGACCGCGGTCTCCCGGACTACCCGGCGGTAGGGATTGTGGGGCTTTACACAGTCGTCCGCCTTGTCAACCGGGTCGGCCGTTCGGCTCACATGGCCGGCGCGGTGGGGTAGATCGACTTCAGCTCGGTGTACTGCGCCAGGCCCTCCGGCCCGAACTCGCGGCCGATCCCCGAGGCCTTGAACCCGCCGAACGGTGCCGCGAAGTCCATCGTGTAGGTGTTGACGCCGTAGGTCCCGGCACGCACCCGGCGCGCCACGTCGAGCCCCGCGGCGGGGTCCCCGGTCCAGACCGTCCCGGCCAGGCCGTACTCGGAGTCGTTGGCGATCCGCACGGCGTCGTCGACGTCGTCGAACGCGATCACCGACAGGACGGGGCCGAAGATCTCCTCCTGCGCGATCCGCATCCGGTTGTCGACGTCGGCGAACACGGTCGGCCGGACGTACCAGCCGCGGTCCAGCCCCTCGGGCATGCCGTTGCCCCCGACGACGACGCGCGCACCCTCCTCCTGGCCGAGCGCGATGTACTTCTCGACCCGCTCCTGCTGGCGCTGGGCCACCATCGGGCCGATCTCGGTCGCCGGGTCGGCCGGGTCCCCGACGGCCATGCCGGAGACGGTCTCGGCCAGGGCGTCGACGACCGCGTCGTAGTTGGCGCGGGAGGCGAGGATCCGGGTCTGGGCCACGCACGCCTGGCCGGAGTTCATCAGCGCGACGAACCTCAGGCCCTCCATCGTGGCGGCGAGGTCGGCGTCGTCGAGGACGATCGCGGCGGACTTGCCGCCGAGCTCGAGGCTGACCCGCTTGAGCTGCTCGCCGCACACCGCAGCGATCCTGCGGCCGGCGGCGGTCGACCCGGTGAAGGCGACCTTGTCCACGCCGGGGTGCGCCACCAGGTGCTCGCCGACCTCCCGGCCGGCGGCGACGATGTTGACGACGCCGGCGGGCACCCCGGCCTCGGCGAGCAGCTCGGCGAGCAGGTAGCCGTCGAGGGGGGTCTCGGGGGCCGGCTTGACCACGACCGTGTTCCCGGCCAGCAGGGCCGGGACGACCTTGGAGATCGTGGTGAACTGCGGGACGTTCCACGGCGGGATCGCGGCCACCACGCCGACCGGCTCGCGCCGGACGATGACCTCGGGCCCCAGCGCCCCGGGACGGGTCTCCTCCCAGGGGAAGGCGCGGGCGATCGCGAGGAACGACTCGATCTGCATCCACGGCGCCGGCGACTGGGCGAGGTTCGAGAACGACGTCGGCGAGCCCATCTCGATGGTGATCAGGTCCGCCATCTCCGCCAGCCTCGCGGCGTACAGCCCGGCGAAGGCCTGGACCACCTCGATCCGCTCCTCCGGCGACATCCGCGGCCAGGGCCCCTCGTCGAACGCGCGGCGGGCGGCGGCGACCGCGGCGTCGACGTCGGCCGCCGACCCCTCCGGCACGGTCGCCACGACCTGCTCGCTGTGCGGCGAGACCACCTGGAGGGTCGCCGACGTGGCGGGTGCCGCCCAGCCGCCGTCGATGAAGAAGGCGTCGCGGTCGAGGGTCATGGGTGCTCCTGGGGTACGTCGTGGGTACGTCGTGGGCGCGGCGGTCCGCGTGGGTGGTGGGGCGCGCGTCAGGGCGCGGTGGCGAACCAGTCGGCGAAGCCGCTGGGGTCGTGGCGGCCGATCGCGAAGTGCTCGAAGAGGCCCCAGCCCTCGGCCGTCCGCCCACCCTCGTGCAGGACGGCGCGGCCGACGTGGTCGACGCAGCCGAACATGAACCGGCCCTGCACGGCCTCGTCGGCCATGTCGTAGGTCAGCCGCTCGACGAACTTCTCGCCCTTCCACACCCCGTGGGTCCAGTCGGGGTCGCCGCCGTACCCGCCGCCCACGTGGAGCGGCGCCGCCAGCAGCGAGGAGACCTCGAGGCGGACCTCCTCCCCGCGACCGCTGGTGCAGGTGATGGTCGCGCCGGTCGGCTTCCGGGTGCCCGAGGCGTAGTGCACCTGCACGCGCGGCCAGCCGAGCTGCTCGACCCGGCCGTCGGCGTGCACGCGGTGGCAGTCGTTGAGGGTGCGGTAGCCCGACGGGTCCTCCTGGAGGATGAGCACGACGGCGTACTCCTCGAAGCGCATCGGGACGTAGGTCCACCACATCCCGTCGAACGGCGGGTCCGCGGGCGCCCCGGCCGGCTCGGCCTCGCCCACCGGGCGGATGCCCCAGGAGCGGTCCCGCGTGCCGACCCAGCGGTCCGGCGTCACCTCGATCCGCTCGCCGTCGACGACGACGTGGCCGCGCCAGGTGCCGACCTGGGCGAAGCGCTGCGCGTCGAGGGTGACCCGGGCGCCGGAGCGCAGGACGTGCGGCAGCTCCTGGAGGACCGGGAACGAGCCCTCCCAGGTGAGGTCCGCAGCAATCCCCTCGGTCTCCTCGAGGGTGAGGTGGATGCGCTGCAGCGGCTCCTCGACCTCGAGCCGGTAGCCGCCGACGTGCTGGTTGAGGCGGTCGTCGTCGCACAGGTCGGAGAGGTGGACGGCCGTCTGCCTCCCGTCGCGGGCCAGCAGCAGGAAGGCGTCCTTGGTGCCGAGGTTGGGGTAGTAGCCCAGCCCAGTGATCAGGAACAGCTCGCCGGTGCGGTCGTGGGCGTTGAAGTAGCAGCGGTCGTAGAAGTTGCGGTCGCTGCTCGCGGGCCAGGTGACGGGGAGGGGCGCCTGGTGCAGCGGGTACTCGTCGAGCGGGCCGACCACGGCTCAGGCCCCCGCTTCGGCCAGGAGGCGGTCGAGCAGGGGCTTGTGGTGCATCAGCCCGTCGGGGTCGTCGGGCCGCTCGATCTCACCGAAGTGGATCTGCCGGGCACCGGTGCGCAGGAAGACGATGCACCACTGGACCGCGTTGTAGACGTGGTACCAGTGCAGGTCGCCGACCTCGACCCCGGTGAGCTCGCGGTACGTCGCGAGGACGTCCTCCTCGCGCAGGAAGTGCGGCATGCCGGGCAGCTCGAGCGCACCGGTGATCGACTCGAAGACCAGGTGCGCGAAGACCATCCAGGACAGGTCGAGCTCCCGGGGCCCGACCGTGGCCATCTCCCAGTCGAGCACCGCGACGGGCGCGAAGTCCTCGAAGAGCACGTTCCCGATCCGCGAGTCGCCCCAGCACAGCACGGTGTCGCCCTGGTCCGGCGGCAGGTTCGCCTCGAGCCAGGCCAGGCCGCGCTCGGTGACGGCCGAGCGGCCGATGTCGGGGACCGCGAAGTCGTACCAGGCCCGGGTCCGCGCCAGGTTCCGCTCCAGCGGCGTCGCCCCGGCGTGGCCGTGGCGGGCGGGGTCGAGGAAGGCGAACGTCGTCGCGGCGTCGCGCACGCCGTGCAGCCCGGCCAGCACGCCGACGGTCGCGTCCTGCAGCCGGCGCTGCTCCTCGGGCGAGGCGTCGTGGAGCCAGTTGTCGCCGAAGTTGTAGGGCAGCACGTCCTGGGGCACGACCCCCTCGACCCGGTCCATCAGGAAGAACGGCGTCCCCAGGACCTCCCCGGTCGGCTCCATCCACCGCACCACCGGCACCGGCACGGCGGTCAGCTCCCTCACCAGCCGCATCGCGTCGTACTGGTCGCCCAGCGCGTAGTCGGGGAAGACCGGGAAGTCCTCCGCGGCCGGCGCGACCCGCGCGACGTACCGCCCGGTGCGCTGCTCGCCGCCCTGGGTCCAGGTCACGTCGAGCGGCAGCGTCTCCGAGGACATCCCGTTGGCGTCGGCGCCCGAGTGCACGACCACCACCGGGTCCGCCCCTGGCGGGAGCTCCCGCGCCAACCAGGCCGCGAGCCGGTCCGGCAACGTGCTCGGGTCGCGGCTGGTGCGTTGCAGCTTCATGTCCGGCGGCGGCGGTGCCTGGGTCACGGGCGCTCCTCGGGTCGACCACGTCGCGCACGGGTGTGACGTGGGTCTCAGTGGTCGCCAGCATCGGTGGAACACGTTCTAGTTGTCAACGGGCCGCCTCGCCCCTGCGGGCGCCGGAGGCGCCCGCCGGGGGTGGGGGCCCGGTCGTGGTTGGGTCTGGCGGCCCGGAGCGAGGCACGAGCGCAGGGCTGGTAGACCGGGCCCCCGCCCTCGTGGGGAGCCACAAGCGCTTCCGAGCCCACCCCGCGGGCGCCGGAGGCGCACGCCGGGGGTGGGGGCCCGGTCGTGGTTGGGTCTGGCGGCCCGGAGCGAGGCACGAGCGCAGGGCTGGTAGACCGGGCCCCCGCCCACGGCGGGAGCCGCAGGCGCCCCCCAGGTCGACCCGCGACGACCGAGGGGACGGTCAGACGATGTCGGGGGCCTTGACCCGCGCCTCGTCCGCCTCCTGGTCGGTGAGCCGCTGCTGGCTCTGCCGCTCGGCCTCGACCCGCCGCAGGTAGTGGTCGACCTCGTCGGCGGTGCGCTCCTCGCCCCACCCGAGCTCGGTCGCCATCAGCGCGGCGACGCCCGGCGCGGCGCGGGTGCCGCGGTCGAAGGTCTCGATCGAGATGCGGGTGCGCCGGGTGAGGACGTCGTCGAGGTGGCGGGCGCCCTCGTGGGACACGGCGTGGACGACCTCGACCGCGAGGTGGTCGTCCGCACCGTCGAGCGGGCGCGCGAGCTCGGGCCGCTCGGCGACGAGCGCGAGCACGTCGTCGATGAGCGCGCCGTACCGGCCCAGCAGCGCGTCGATCCGCGCCACGTGCAGGCCCGAGGCGCGGGCGAGCTGCACCCGCTGGTTGGTGCGCGCCTCGTACCCCTCCGCCCCGACGAGCGGGACCCGGTCGGTGATCGAGTCGCGCACCGCCAGGCCGGCGGTGGTCCGCAGGGAGTGGGCGGCCGCGTCGACGGCGTCGCGCGCCATGACCCGGTACGTCGTGAGCTTGCCGCCGGCGATCATCACCAGGCCGGGGACGGGGGTGACGACGGTGTGCTCGCGCGAGATCTTCGACGTCGGCTCGGACTCCCCGCTCAGCAGCGGCCGGAGCCCGGCGTACACGCCCTCCACGTCGTCGTGGTCCAGCGGCTCGCGCAGGATCGCGTTGACCCGCTCCAGGACGTAGTCGATGTCGGTCCGGCTCGCGGCGGGGTGCGCCTTGTCGAGGTCCCACTCGGTGTCGGTGGTGCCGATCACCCAGTGCCGCCCCCACGGGATGACGAAGAGCACCGAGGTCTCGGTCCGCACGATGAAGCCCGCCTCGGAGCGGATCCGGTCCCGCGGCACGACCAGGTGGATGCCCTTGGACGCCTGCACGTGCAGGGCGCCGCGACCGCCGACCATCTCCTGCACCTCGTCGGTCCAGACACCGGCGGCGTTCACGACGACCTTGGCGCGCACCTCGAGCTCGCGTCCGGTCTCCAGGTCGGTGGCCCGGACCCCGACGACGCGCTCCCCCTCGCGCAGGAAGCCGGTGACCTTCGTCCGCGTCGCGACGGCGGCGCCGTGCGCCGCGGCGGTCCGGGCGACGGTGAGCACGAGGCGCGCGTCGTCGACCTGGCAGTCGAAGTACCGGATGGCGCCGGTGACGCTGTCCACGCGGAGGTCCGGGGCCATCCGGGCGACCTGGCGGCGGGTGAGGTGCCGGTGCCGCGGCAGCCCGGACCCGCCCGGGGCGAGGGCGGCCAGCCCGTCGTACAGCGCGAGCCCCGCGCCGACGTAGGGCCGCTCCCAGCCGCGGTGGGTCAGAGGGTAGAGGAAGGGCACCGGCCGGACCAGGTGCGGCGCCAGCCGGGTCAGCAGCAGGCCGCGCTCGTGCAGGGCCTCGCGGACCAGTCCGAAGTCCAGCATCTCGAGGTAGCGCAGGCCGCCGTGGACGAGCTTCGAGGAGCGGCTGCTCGTGCCGCTGGCGAGGTCGCGCTGCTCGACGAGCGCGGTCGACAGGCCGCGGGTCACCGCGTCGAGGGCCACCCCGGTGCCGACGATCCCGCCCCCGACCACGAGCACGTCCAGCTCGCGGTCGGGGGCGGCCAGCTCGTCGAGAGCCGCCTGCCGGGCGGCAGGTCCCAGCGCGCTCGGGTCGGGTCGGACGGGCGCGCCGGGGCGGGTCATGGCACCAGTGTGGCCGACGGCTCCTTGCTCACCTGGTCCCAGGTGAAGCGGTACGTCGCGCCCCCCTCGGGCACGACGAGCGTGAGGTTGTCGCCGCCCGCCGCACCGCCGGCCCCGTAGTTCTCGTCCCAGGACCCGTCGACCGCGACCTTCCAGTCGTAGCTGCCGGCCGGCAGCTCGAACGTCGCGTGCCACCGGCCGTCGGTGGGGTCGAAGGCGAGCCGGCTCTCCTCGCACGCGGGGTCCCAGTCGGCGGCGCAGCCGATCTCCGACTGCAGGCTGCCCGCGAACGTGACCGACTCCCGGGCCGGCGTCGGCGCCGCCGTGGTGACGGTCACCGGACCGCCGACGACGCGAGGCGTGCCGCGCTCCACGAGCACCGCGCGGTAGCGGACCCGCGTGCCCAGCGGGAGGGCGGAGACGTCGTCGCTGACCTGGTAGGCCGGCGAGGAGGTGTCGGTGCCGAGCACCTCCCACGCCCCGCCGGCGACGCTGCGCTCGAACCGCACCGACTGCGCCGGGCGCTCGGGGTCGACGACCGCGGTGACCGTCACCGGGTCGACGTTGCTCACCGTGCCGCGCTCCCCGGACGTGGTCAGGTCGACGGTCGGCGGTGCCACCCGGGTCGCGCGCACGCCGCTGGTGCGGCTGTGACCCCGGTTGTCCAGGACGGCGGCGCGGTACTGCACGCGGGTCCCGGTGGCGAGGTCCCGGGTGTCGTGGAAGACGCGGTACGGCGCGGAGTCGTCGGTGCCGATGTCGCGCCAGCGCCCGCCGCCGACCTTGGCCTGGAAGGTGACCTCGTAGAACGAGTCGCCGCCGACCTTCGCCACCACCTTGGTGCGGCTGCGGGCGACCTTGGTCGGCGCCGGCTCTGCCAGCCGGACCGCGGGTGCCCGCCGCGAGGCCGGGATCCGCGCGGTGGAGGCGTAGACCACCGCGCCGAGCGCCGGCACCGTGACCCGCAGGTCGCCGTCGCGGCCGCTCTCGCGAGTCGCGGGGCCCTGGCCGAGGACCTTGCGGAACCGGCCGTCGCGGACCCAGGTCGGGACCCGCAGCGCCCGCGGGCGCTCCGCGGTGTTGAGGACGACGACGTACTCCCGCTGCTGCCGCCGGTCGATCCGGGAGAAGGCGACGACGTCGCGGTCGGCGGACCGGACCTGCTGGGCGCCCCGCCTCAGCGCCGGGTGCCGCTCCACCAGCCGGTCCAGGCCGGCGATCGTGCGGTAGAGCGGGTGGTCGGTGTCGAAGCTGTCGGAGGCCGGGGTCTCCGCGGAGCCCAGCTGGTCGTCGTCGGCGTACTCGGGGACCTGGCTGGCGAACATCGACTGCCGCGCCAGCTGGTCGCCGCCGGTCCCGGTGAAGCCCTGCTCGTCGCCGTAGTAGACGACCGGGTTGCCGCGGGAGAGGTACATGAGCTGGTGGGCGAGGACGTCACGCCGCAGTCGCTCCGCCGCGCTGCGGTCGGGGTCGTCGACGGCCAGGAAGTGCCCGAAGCGGCCCATGTCGTGGTTGCCGAGGAAGGTGGGCAGGGAGTGCACGTTGCTGTCGGCGTCGGTGTACCAGTCGTCGTCGCGGAAGAACCGGGCGAGCGCGCGCCCGCTGCGCTGCCGGGAGACGAAGTCGCGGGCCGCCCACTGGAAGGGGAAGTCGAGCACCGCCTGCATGCCGTTGTGGCCGGTGTAGTGGGAGGTGAAGGCCTTGGCGGCGGCGTCGCTGCCGTCGAGGGCCACCTCGCCGAACATGAAGAAGTCCGGCTTGCCGTGGCTGCGGGCGAAGTCGAGGATGCCGGGGCCGAAGGCCTGCCAGAATGCGTCGTCGACGTGCTTCATGGTGTCGATGCGGAACCCGTCGATCCCGAAGTCCTCGACCCAGGTGCGGTAGATGTCGATCATCCCGTCGACGACGCGCGGGTGCTCGGTGAAGAGGTCGTCGAGGCCGAAGAAGTCGCCGTACTGGCTGTCCTCGCCGGTGAATGTGGTGTTGCCGCGGTTGTGGTAGAGCGTCGGGTCGTTGAGCCAGGCCGGGACCTTGAGGTCCTCCTCCCCCGGCGCGAGGACCGGGGTGTAGGGGAACGACGTCGCGGGGTCGAGGTCGGGGAAGTCGCCGGTGCCCGCGTGGTCGCGGTCGTCGAACGGCGCCCCGCCGGCCGTCCGGTAGGGCTCGACGTCCTTGGGGACGTACGCCGTCCGCGCGCCCTCCTCGTAGCCGATGACGTCGGCGGTGTGGTTGGTGATGATGTCGAAGAAGACCTTGATCCCGCGGTCGTGCGCGGCGTCGACGAGCTCGGCGAGATCGGCGTTGGTGCCCAGGTGCGGGTCGATCCGGGTGAAGTCGGTGATCCAGTAGCCGTGGTAGCCGGCCGACGGGCCGTCCTCGAGCTGCACCGCCTTGTTCTGGAACACCGGGGTCAGCCAGATGGCGTCGGTGCCGAGGCCCTCGACGTAGTCCAGCTGCGCGCGCAGGCCGTCGAGGTCGCCGCCGTTGAAGTAGCCCTTCGCGGTCGGGTCGAAGCCGTGCTCGTCCTTGCCGCCGGGGATCCCGCCGGTGTCGTTGCCGGGGTCGCCGTTGGCGAAGCGGTCGGCCATGAGGAAGTAGAAGCTGTCCTCGGTGACGCCGCTGCGCAGCGCGTGGCGCGCGGGGTCGTCGTCCGCACCGGCGGCGAGGGCCGGGGACGCCGGCCAGACCAGCGCGAGCGCGGCGGTCGCCGCGACGAGGGTGGATGGAGCAGTACGGCGCACGACGCCTCCCGAGTGATGGCGGTCACCAAGTGGTGAGGGCAGGACCCTAGGACCGCCCGCCGACACCCGACAAGAGGCAGGTCAGGCGCGCACCCGGTCGCCCAGCGACCGGCGGTGGTCGTGGTGCATGCGGTGCCGCTCCCGGGTCGCCGCGACCACCCCGGGGTCCAGCTCGCCGACCGCGATCCCCTCCTCCTCGCCGAGCCGCTCGAGCGGGCGGCCCTCGGGGTCGTGGATCGCCGAACCACCGATGAACGAGCTGCCGCCGCACCGGCCGGTGAGCCCGGAGAAGACGACGTAGAAGGAGTTCTCCACCGCACGGGCGGCGTAGTAGAGGTCGCGCCGGTGCGCCCCGCCGGGGAAGTACGCCGCAGAGCTGAGGTAGCCCAGCGCCCCGTCGTCGGAGGCCGCCCGGGCGTGCTCGGGGAAGCAGCCGTCGTAGCAGATGCTCAGTCCCAGCTCGACCCCGTCGACGGTGATCGAGCAGCCGGCGTCCCCCGCGGTGAACCAGGCGAGCTCGTCGTGGTCGACGTGCTGCTTGTCGTAGGGCACCGACACCTCCCCGCCGGGCCGGACCACGACCGAGGAGAGGGTACGGCGGTCCGCGCGCTGCAGCGCCGTGCCCACGACCACCACCAGGTCGCCGGTCGCGGCCGCCTCGCGGAGCGGGTCGAGCTCGGGACCGGCCACCCGCTCGGCCGTCGGGAGCACGCCGTCGAACGCGGAGGCGTCGTACCCGGTCAGGAACGCCTCGGGCAGCACGAGCACGCGCACGCCCCGGTCGGCGGCCCGCCGGGCCAGCCGGGCGGCGGTCGCGACGTTCGCGCGCAGGTCCCCGGGCACCGCCTCGGCCTGGCCCGCGCCCAGGAGCAGCCCGGTCATGCGCGCGCGGCCGCCAGCGCCTCGGCGAGGCCGCGGGCGGCGAGCCGGTCGGCGCGCTCGTTCCCCTCGTCGCCGTTGTGGCCCTTGACCCAGTGCCACTCGACGTCGTGCTCGGCGCAGGCGGCGACCAGCTGGCGCCACAGGTCGTCGTTCTTGACCGGCTGCTTCGTGCTGGTCCGCCACCCGTTGCGCTGCCACCCCACGACCCAGGAGGTGATCCCGTTGCGCACGTAGGTGCTGTCGGTGAACAGGTGCACGACCGACCGCCGCTTGAGCGCCTCGAGCGCGCGGATGGGCGCGGTCAGCTCCATCCGGTTGTTCGTCGTGGGCTCGACCTCGCCGCCGCACAGCTCCAGCTCGTGGCTGCCCTGCCGCAGCAGCGCGCCCCAGCCGCCGGGGCCGGGGTTGGGCACGCAGGCCCCGTCGGTGTGGATGGTGACGGGGCGCTCGTCGACCGCGCTCACTCGATCACGAGCTCGACGCGCTGGAACTCCTTGACCTCGGTGTAGCCCGTCGTGGCCATCGACCGCTTCAGCGCGCCGATGAGGTTCATCGTGCCGTCGGCGACGCGGGAGGGGCCGAAGAGGATCTCCTCGAGCGTGCCGACCGTCTCGAACTGCACGCGCTGGCCGCGCGGCAGGTCGGCGTGGTGGGCCTCGGTGCCCCAGTGGAAGCCGCGGCCAGGCGCGTCGCTGGCCCGGGCGAACGGCGAGCCGACCATGACCGCGTCCGCGCCGCAGGCGATCGCCTTGGCCAGGTCGCCGGACTGGCCGATGGACCCGTCGGCGATCACGTGCACGTAGCGGCCGCCGGACTCGTCGAGGTAGTCGCGGCGCGCCGCGGCGACGTCGGCGACGGCGGAGGCCATCGGCACGGCGACGCCGAGGACGGTGCGGGTGGTGTGCGCGGCGCCGCCGCCGAAGCCGACGAGGACACCGGCCGCGCCGGTGCGCATCAGGTGCAGCGCCGCCTGGTGGGTCGCGCAGCCTCCGACGATGACCGGCACGTCGAGCTCGTAGATGAACTCCTTGAGGTTCAGCGGCTCGGCCTGGGAGGAGACGTGCTCGGCCGAGACGGTCGTGCCGCGGATGACGAACATGTCGACGCCCGCGTCCACCACGGTCTTGGCGAACTCCTTGGTCCGCTGCGGCGACAGCGAGCCCGCGACGGTCACGCCGGCCTCGCGCACCTGGCGCAGCCGCTCGGTGATCAGCTCTGCCTTCACCGGCTCGAGGTAGATCTCCTGCAGGCGCCGGGTCGCGTCGTGCCCCTCGAGGCCGGCGACCTCCTCCAGCAGCGGCTCCGGGTCGTCGTACCGCGTCCAGATGCCCTCGAGGTTGAGCACCCCGAGGCCGCCGAACTCGCCGAAGGCGATCGCGGTCGCCGGCGACATCACCGAGTCCATCGGGGCCGCCAGGACCGGCAGGTCGAACCGGTAGGCGTCGATCTGCCAGTCGGTGCTGACCTCCTCGGGGTCGCGGGTGCGCCGGGAGGGCACGATCGCCACGTCGTCGAAGGAGTAGGCGCGGCGAGCACGCTTGGCCCGGCCGATCTCGATCTCGGTCATCTGTCCTCTGCTCCGGCTCAGCGGCCGTTGTAGTTCGGGGCCTCGACGGTCATCTGCACGTCGTGGGGGTGGCTCTCCTTGAGCGAGGCCGACGTGATCCGCACGAACCGGCCCTTCTCCTGCAGCTCGGGCACCGTCCGGGCGCCGATGTAGAACATCGACTGCGCGAGGCCGCCGACGAGCTGGTGGGCGACGGCCGCCAGCGGCCCGCGGTAGGCCACCTGGCCCTCGATGCCCTCGGGCACGATCAGGTCGTCGCTGAGGACCTCGGCCTGGAAGTAGCGGTCCTTGGAGTAGGACTTCTTGCCCCGGCTCGACATCGCCGCCAGCGAGCCCATGCCGCGATAGGCCTTGAACTGCTTGCCGTTGAGGAAGATCAGCTCGCCCGGCGACTCGTCGCAGCCGGCCAGCAGCGAGCCGACCATGACGCTGTCGGCGCCGGCGACGAGCGCCTTGGCGATGTCACCGGACTGCTGCAGGCCGCCGTCGGCGATGACCGGCACGCCGGCCGGCTTGCACGCCAGCGACGCCTCGTACACCGCGGTCACCTGCGGCACGCCGGCGCCGGTGACGACCCGGGTGGTGCAGATCGAGCCCGGGCCGAAGCCGACCTTGACCGCGTCCGCGCCGGCGTCGACGAACGCCTGCGCGCCGTCGCGGGTGGCGACGTTCCCGCCGATGACCTGGACGTGCTTGGTCGCGGGGTCGGACTTCAGTCGGCGGACCATGTCGAGCAGCAGGCGCACGTGGCCGTGCGCGGTGTCGGCGACGAGCACGTCGACGCCCGCGTCGATCAGGGTGGTCGCGCGCTCCCAGGCGTCGCCGAAGTAGCCGATCGCGGCGCCGACCATGAGCCGGCCGGAGCCGTCGTTCGAGGCGTGCGGGAACTGCTCGGACTTCACGAAGTCCTTGACGGTGATCAGCCCGACCAGGCGGCCCTGCTCGTCGACGAGGGGCAGCCGCTCCTTCTTGTGCCGCCGCAGGAGCACGGTGGCGTCGTCGCGCGAGATGCCCGCGGGACCGGTCACCAGGCCCTCGGTCGTCATCACCTCGTCGACCTTGGTGGTGGCCCACTCCGCGACCGGGGTGAACCGCAGGTCGCGGTTGGTGATGATGCCCAGCAGGCGCTGCTCGCCGTCGACGACCGGGAAGCCGGAGACGCGGTACTCCCCCGCCAGCTGGTCGAGCTGCTCGAGCGTCGCGTCCGGACCGATCGTCACCGGGTTGGAGATGATCCCCGTCTGGGTCCGCTTGACCAGGTCGACCTGGTAGGCCTGGTCCTCGATCGAGAGGTTGCGGTGCAGCACGCCGAGTCCGCCCTGGCGGGCCATGGCGATCGCCATCCGCGACTCGGTGACCGTGTCCATCGCGGCGCTGACCAGCGGCACCCGCAGGCTGATCTCGCGGGTCAGCCGGCTGGTGGTGTCGATGTCGGAGGGCGCCAGGTCGGAGTACCCCGGCAGCAGCAGGACGTCGTCGTAGGTGAGGCCGAGAGCGGCGAACTTGTCAGGGAGCTCCACCCGTCCAGCCTACCGGCGTCGACGACGCTCCTCGGACCGGCCGGATGGTGGTGGGCGGGCGTGGGGGCGCGTCGGAATCCCCGGGGCCCCGGGGATTCCGGCACTTCTCGGGGGATGCATCGCCTGAGAAGTGCCGGTTCCACCTGAGGAGTAGTCGCCCGCGGGTGGGTCAGGCGGTGAGCGGACGCAGCTCGCGCACGGCGATGCGGACGGTCAGCACGTCGGCCGCCATCCGGATCCGCCCGCGCATGCCGGCCGCGAGCACCATCGGGAGCACCGCCTGGTTGTCCGAGCGGGTGGTGAGCACGATCTCCCCCGCACCCAGCGTGTGCGCGAGGCGGGCCGCGTCGACCAGCAGCCGGGTGCCGATGCCCCGTCGCTGCCACGCCGGGTCCACCCGGAGCACGACCTGCCGGGCGCCCGGGTCCTCCTCGAGCTCGCCCTGGACGGTCGCGAGGCCGACCACCACACCGTCGACGACGGCGCTGATGGAGTCCCCGTCGACGACGTGCTCGGGCATCGTGCCGCCGCCCATCCGCCGCCCGGGGGTCACCGCGATGGCCGACTCGGCCTTGGTCCGCTGCAGCACGTCGCTGACCAGGTCGGCGATCGCCGCTCCGCGGGCGTGCTCGGTGGCGGTGAACGCCGCGGTGCGGCGTACCTGCACCTGCACGTCGCCGACGGTCATCTCCATGACGTCCTGCGGCGGCCCGGCCGGGTCGACCGGGTCGGCCTCGGCGTCGAAGAGCCGCGCGACCACGTCGGGGAAGGACATCGGCGAGGCGAGGATGGTGCGGGCGGCCTGGACGTACCGGGTCGGCTGGTCCGACAGCGCCGCCTCCGTGCAGGGCTGGACCACGACCGAGCGGCCGCCGGCCCGCTCCACCAGGTGGGCGGTGGCCGAGGCGCCCCACCCACCGGGGGTGCTCAGCACCAGCTCGTCGGTCACGGCCTCGACGCCGGGGAAGATCTGCAGGCCCAGGATGTTCACGCCGGCCCGTCCGCAGTGCTCGGCCAGCACGGCCAGCGCTCCGGGTCGGTCGGGCAGGGTCGTCCGCACTCGCCACAACATGCCGCCACCCTCGCCCGGCGAGGTTGCCGGACCGGGTCGCCGGTGTTTCCCCCAGGTCACACGGGTGGGGGCCGCGGCTCGGCGGGCGGCGTCTGGGAACCTGTGCCGCATGCTCGACCGGCTGCAGCACCAGGCGCGGTGGGTCGGTGCCCGGATCGACTCGCGGTGGACGGTCGCGGTCGCCGCGACCCTGGCGTTCCTGCTCCGGCTGCCGGGCCTGACCCGGCCGCTGCGCCCCGACGAGGCCGGGTTCACGCTGGTCGCCCGGAGCTGGGACCCCCGCCCCGACAGCGTGTACGGCGACCTCTTCGTCGACCGGCACCCGCTGGTGATCGCCGTCTTCGCGCTGACCGACCGGGTCGGCGGCGAGCACGCGATCCGCGTCCTGGGCGCGGTCGCCTGCGTGCTGGCCGTCCTCGCCGCGGCCGCGGTCGCCCGGCGGGTGGCCAGCGAGCGGGCCGCGCGGTGGACCGCGGTGGCCGTCGCCGCGCTGCTCACCAACACGGTGATCGACGCCGTCGCGGTGAAGGGCGAGATCCTGGCGCTGCCGTTCCTGCTCGGCTCGATCTGGCTGGCGCTCGAGGCCCTCGAGCGCCACTCGGCCGGGCACGCGTTCTTGGCGGGCCTGCTGGCGGCCACCGCCCTCGGGATGAAGCAGAGCCTGGTCGGCGGGCTGGCCTTCGGAGCCGTCCTGCTGGTCGCCGCCCGGCTCACCGGCCGGCTGGACACGCGCACGTTCGCCCGCCTGGCCGCGGCCGCGGTCGGCGGGGTCGCCGTACCCGTGCTGGCCACGGTGGCCTGGGCGCTCGCGGCCGGCGTCCACCTCGAGGAGGTCTGGTACACCGTCTACGGCTTCCGCACCGACGCGACCGCCGTCCTCGGCGACAGCGGCGCCGACGCACCGGCCGCCCGGGCTGCGACGCTCGCCTTCGCCGCCCTCGCCGCGGGGATGCTGCTGGTCATCGGCGGCTTCCTCGTCCACGTCCGCCGCGAGTGGCGCGCCGACCCGGTGGTCACCGCCGCGACGGTCGGGATCGTCGTCGCCGACGGCCTCGCGCTCGCGCTCGGCGGCAGCTACTGGCGCGACTACCTCTTCGGGCTGGTCCCCGCGACCGCGCTGTGCGCGGCGCTGCTGGCCCGGCACCGCACCGGTCGTGGCCGGACGATGCGCGTGGTCATCGGGCTCAGCGCCGTCTCCTCCCTGGTCTGCCTGCTGGGCTGGGCGGGCTGGAACGCGCTGGACTACCAGGAGTTCCACGAGGCCGACACCGGCACCGCCATCGCCGCCGCCGCCGAGCCGGGCGACACCCTGGTCGTCTTCGGCGGCCGCGCGGACCTGCAGCTGAGCAGTGGCCTCGCCACGCCGTACCCCCACCTGTGGAGCCTGCCGATGCGCACCCTCGACCACCGGTACGGCGACCTGCGCACCCTGGTCGAGGGCCCCGACGCGCCGACCTGGCTGGTCGCCTGGGTGCCGTGGGGAGCGTGGGGCGCCCCCGGCGCCGAGGAGCTGCACGACGCGGTGCGGGCCCGCTACGAGCGGCACGGCACCGGCTGCTCGGACCGGCCGGTCTACCTCCTGCGCGGCCTCGACCGGCCCGCGCTCGAGGTCGACTGCTGAGGGCCGCTCCGCTCCTGCCTCGTGATGCCCAGCGGGCGCCGGGGCGCTCGCTGGGCATCACGAGGCAGAGCTCGCGGCAGGTTCGGGAACGCCGACGGCGCCGGCCCCCTCGCGGGGACCGGCGCCGTCTCGGTGCTGGTGGTGCTGGTGGTGCTGGGTCTCAGTGACCGTGGCCGTGACCGTGGCCTGCGGCCGCGGTCTCGTCCTCCTCCTCGGGCTTGTCGACGACCAGCGTCTCGGTCGTCAGCAGCATCGCCGCGATCGAGGTGGCGTTGACCAGCGCGGAGCGGGTGACCTTGACCGGGTCCAGGACGCCCTGGGCGACCAGGTCGCCGTACTCGCCGGTGGCGGCGTTGTAGCCGTTGCCGACGCCGAGCTCGCGGACCTTGGTGGTCACGACGTAGCCGTTCTCGCCACCGTTCTCGGCGATCCAGCGCAGCGGCTCGTCGGCCGCCTTGCGGACCACGCGGACGCCGACGGCCTCGTCACCGGTGAGGCCGAGGTCGTCGTCGAGGACGGAGACGGCGTGGATGATCGCGGAGCCACCGCCGGGGACGATGCCCTCCTCGATCGCGGCGCGCGTCGCGGAGACGGCGTCCTCGATGCGGTGCTTCTTCTCCTTCAGCTCCACCTCGGTGGCGGCGCCGACCTTGATCACGCACACGCCGCCGGCCAGCTTCGCGAGGCGCTCCTGGAGCTTCTCGCGGTCCCAGTCGGAGTCGGTGTTCTCGATCTCGGCCTTGATCTGGTTGACGCGGCCCTCGACCTCGGCGGCGTCACCGGCGCCGTCGACGATCGTCGTCTCGTCCTTGGTGACGACGACGCGGCGCGCCCGGCCCAGGACCTCGAGGCCCACCTGGTCGAGCTTGAGGCCGACCTCGGGGGCGATGACCTGACCACCGGTCAGGGTCGCGATGTCCTGCATCATCGCCTTGCGGCGGTCGCCGAAGGCGGGGGCCTTGACCGCGACGGCGTTGAACGTGCCGCGGATCTTGTTGACCACCAGCGTCGACAGCGCCTCGCCGTCGACGTCCTCGGCGAGGATGAAGAGCGGCTTGCCGGCCTGGATGACCTTCTCCAGCAGCGGCAGCAGCTCGGAGACGGAGGAGATCTTCCCCTGGTGCAGCAGGATGTAGGGGTCGTCGATGACGGCCTCCATCCGCTCGGGGTCGGTCACGAAGTACTGGCTGATGTAGCCCTTGTCGAACTGCATGCCCTCGGTGAAGTCCAGCTCGGTGCCCATGGTGTTGGACTCCTCGACGGTGATGACACCGTCCTTGCCGACCTTGTCGAAGGCCTGCGCGAGCAGGTCGCCGATGTGGCTGTCGCGCGAGGAGATCGTCGCGACCGACGCCATGTCCTCGCGGGTCTCGACCTCGCGGGCGGCGTCGCGCAGGGCGTTGCCGACGGCCTCGGCCGCGGCGTCCATGCCCCGCTTGAGGCCCATCGGATTGGCGCCGGCGGTGACCGCCTTGAGGCCCTCGTGGACCATCGCCTGGGCGAGGACGGTCGCGGTGGTGGTGCCGTCACCGGCGACGTCGTTGGTCTTGGTGGCGACCTCCTTGCACAGCTGGGCGCCGAGGTTCTCGAACGGGTCGTCCAGCTCGATCTCACGGGCGACGGTCACGCCGTCGTTGGTGATCGTCGGGGCGCCCCACTTCTTGTCGAGGACGACGTAGCGGCCCTTGGGGCCGAGCGTCACCTTGACGGCGTTGGCGAGCGCGTCGACGCCGCGCTCGAGCGCGCGACGGGCGGACTCGTCGAACTCCAGGATCTTGGGCATGACTCTCCTAGCAGGTGGTGCGGGAAAGAGGACCGGGTCGTGTGCCGTCCGACGCGCCGAAGCGCGTCGTCAGGCACACGACCCGGGAGAGATCAGGAAACGATCGCGAGGACGTCGCGCGCGGAGAGGATGAGGAACTCCTCGCCGGAGTACTTCACCTCGGTGCCGCCGTACTTGCTGTAGATGACCTTGTCGCCCACGGAGATGTCCATGGGGACGCGCTCGTCACCGTCGTCGTTGAAGCGGCCGGGGCCGACGGCCACGACCTCGCCCTCCTGGGGCTTCTCCTTGGCGGTGTCCGGGATGACCAGGCCGGAGGCCGTGGTCTGCTCGGCGTCGAGCGGCTTGACGACGATGCGGTCCTCGAGGGGCTTGATGTTGACCGACACGATGTCGACCTCCACTTTCAAACTCAGATGTCTCAGGCGGGTGGTGCACGTCTGGTGCCTGCGGTCCCGGAGCACGCCGTCGCGGGGGTCGTGCTCGGTAGGCAAGCGCTGGCACACTCACGGGGAGAGTGCCAGGACAGAAACTAGCACTCACCTCGCGCGAGTGCCAGGGACCCCCGGCCTGCGAGGATCGCGGGGTGGACCTCGACGCCTTCCGCTGGCTGCTCACCGACGCCGGCCAGGCCCTGCTCGACCGGGCCGAGGAGCTCGTCGAGGCCGAGCCGCTCGCGGCCCAGACCGCGCTGCGGCGGGACGCGACGCCCGAGCACGCCGCCGCGGCGCTGACCCAGGCCCGGCTGCGCGAGCGGGCGCGCGCCAAGTTCGGCGACCTGGCCGCCCGGATGTACTTCACCCCCGACGGCCTCGAGCAGGCCACCCGGCTGCCCGTCGCGCGGCACCGCGCCGCCCGCCTGCAGGCGTACGCCGCGCGGACGCTCGTCGACCTCGGTTGCGGGATCGGCGGCGACCTGGTCGCGGCGGCCGGCGCCGGCCTCACCTGCGCGGGGGTCGACCTCGACCCGGTCCGCGTCGCGGTCGCCGAGGCCAACCTCGCCGCCCTCGACCTGCCCGGGGCCGTCATGGTCGCCGACGCGACGACGGTCGACCCCTCCCCCTTCGACGTCGCCTTCGCCGACCCCGCGCGCCGGGGCGCCCGCGGGCGCACCTTCGACGTCGACGACTGGACCCCGCCCTGGCCGTTCGTCGAGCGCCTCCTGCGCCGCGACTCCTGCGTGAAGGTGGCCCCCGGCATCCCGCACGCGCTGGTGCCCGACGGGGTCGAGGCGGAGTGGGTCAGCGACCACGGCGAGGTCAAGGAGGCCGCGCTGTGGTCCGGCGGCCTCGCGACGACCGGCCGCCGCGCGACCGTGATCGGCGAGGGGGGCCTGGCCACGCTGACCGACGAGGACGCCCCGCCGCTCGGCGAGGCGGGCGTCGGGGTGCGCCCGGTCGGCCGCTACCTCTACGAGCCGGACGGTGCCGTCGTCCGCGCCGGCCTGGTGACCGCCGTGGCGGCCGCCGTGCAGGGCGGGCTGGTCGACGAGCACATCGCCTACGTCACCGGCGACGCGGCGTACCGCTCGCCCGTCGCGCGCGGCTACGAGGTGCTCGAGGAGCTGCCGTACCGGGAGAAGGCGCTGCGCGCCGCCCTGCGCGAGCGCGGCATCGGCACGCTGACGATCAAGAAGCGCGGCGTCGACGTCGTGCCGGAGCAGCTGCGCAAGCGGCTGGCGCTGAGCGGGGACGAGGCGGGGACGGTCGTGCTCACGCGCGTCGCCGGCGCCGGCACGGCGCTGCTCGTGCGCCCGCTGGCCTGAGCGCGGCTAGACCGAGGTCGCGAGGCCGTCGGTGAACCCGCCGTCGGTCGTCCCGCCCACGGGCGCGGACCCGGCCAGGTGCACCCGGGCCAGCGGGTGGCCGCGCAGCGGGACCGCGAGCAGCTCCCAGAGGTCCTGGACCAGCACGGCGTCCGCACCGCGGGCCGCGAGCACCTGGGTCAGCCAGTCGCGGACCTCGACCATGATCGTCTCGTCACCGGTCACCAGCGAGGACGCCAGGCAGCCGAGGACGTGCTCGACGTGCTCCTCGAGCTCGGCCCACCACGCCGGCCGGACGGCGAACGGGTGCCGGGCGGCCAGCGCCCGGAGCACGTACGGCGTGATCTCGTGGCGGAACTCGGCGAGCCAGGCCGCCTCCACCTCCGCCGGGCTCGCCGGCTCCGGTGCCCGCGTCGGCAGCCGCCGGGGCAGCTGCTCGAGCAGCACGACGACCTCGGCGACCGAGGCGGCGTACGCCGTCGCGCCGACGGCGGTCGCCCGGGCGGGGTCGCCACCGAAGGCGGGTCCGCCGGCGAGGACCGGGATGCCGGTCGCGCGGACGTTCTCGAGCAGCGGCTTGAGCGCCGCCAGCGACGAGGTGCGCCCGGCGGTCACCAGCAGCGCCCGGGGCTTGCGGGTCAGGACCTGGCGCAGCAGGTCGGTCCCCACCGCGGCGCCGCCGACGAAGGTCGTGCGGTAGCCCGACGCCGCCAGCCCCTCGGCCAGCACCAGTGCGGGCAGCTCCTGGCGGTCGGGCGTCGCGACGACGACCAGGGGCCGGTCCGCGGGCGGAGCCGGCGCGAACGAGCACAGCCAGTGCACCAGGCCCTCGTTGATCGAGGTGGCCGCCTGCTCCTGCTCCAGGGTCCACTCGCCGCTGAACCAGCACTGCGCGAGCCGCTCCTGGGCGGGGACGATGACCTCGTCGATGATCTCCAGGTGGGTCCGGCCGGCGTCGCGGATCCGCTTGACGGCCGCGAGCGCACCGGCCCGGTCCCCCTCGCGCAGCGCGCCCCAGTAGTCCGCCCGAGCTTGGTCCACGCGCTCCTCTGCCCGGAACCGGCGCCCCACATTCTTGGAGCGTTCCAACGCCACCGGTCCCGGGCCGAGGGTCTCGGTCAGGCCCCGAGCGCCGCCTTCTCCGCGCCGATCGTGGTGTCGTCACCGTGCCCGGTGTGGACGACCGTCTCGTCGGGGAGCGCGAACAGCTTCGCGCGGATCGACGCCTCGAGGGTGGGGCGGTCGCTGTAGGAGCGACCCGTCGCGCCGGGCCCGCCCTGGAAGAGCGTGTCCCCGGTGAAGACGCACCCCAGGTCCGGCGCGGAGAAGCAGACCGCACCGGGCGCGTGGCCGGGGGTGTGCAGCGCGCGCAGCACCACGCCGGCCACGGTGACCTCCGACCCTTCGGCGAGGTCGAGGTCCCAGAGGCGGTCGGTGTGGGTGAGCTCCCACAGCGGCCGCTCGTCGGGGTGCAGCAGGATCGGGGCGCCCGACCCGCCGTTGACCCGCTCGCGCAGCGCCGGGGCGACCCGGCAGTGGTCGTCGTGGGCGTGGGTCAGCAGGATCGCCTTGACCGTCCGGTCGCCGACGACGTCCATGATCGCCTCGACGTCGTGGGGGGCGTCCACGACGACGCACTCGGAGTCGTCGCCGACGACCCAGATGTTGTTGTCGACGTCGAAGGTCTCGCCGTCGAGGCTGAACGTGCCGCTGACGACGGCGTGGTCGACCCGGACCGCGCCGGCGCTGCTGCCCTCGGCCATCAGAAGACCACCACCGAGCGCAGCACGTTGCCGTGGTGCATCTTCTCGAACGCCGCCTCCACGTCGTCGATGCCGATCTCCTCGGTCACGAAGGCGTCGAGGTCGAGCCGGCCCTGCTGGTAGAGGTCCACCAGCATCGGGAAGTCGCGGGTGGGCAGGCAGTCGCCGTACCAGCTGGACTTCAGGGAGCCGCCGCGGCCGAAGACGTCGATCAGCGGCAGCTCGGGCACCTTCATGTCCGGGGTCGGCACGCCGACGAGCACGACGGTGCCGGCCAGGTCGCGGGCGTAGAACGCCTGCTCCCACGTCTCCGGGCGACCGACGGCCTCGATGACGACGTCCGCACCCTCGGCGCCCTCGTACGTCGCCGAGCAGATCTCCTTGACGCGCGCGAGCACGTCCTCGCTCGAGGAGTCGATGGTGTGGGTCGCGCCGAGCCGCTTCGCGGCCTCGAGCTTCTGGGCGTCGATGTCGATCGCGATGATCGGGCTCGCGCCGGCCAGCGCGGAGCCGGCGACCGCGGCCACGCCGACGCCGCCGCAGCCGATGACCGCGACCGACTTCCCGCGGGTGACGGCACCGGTGTTGATCGCCGCTCCGATGCCGGCCATCACGCCACACCCGAGCAGGCCGACGGCGGCGGGGCGGGCGGAGGGGTCGACCTTCGTGCACTGGCCGGCCGCGACGAGCGTCTTCTCCGCGAAGGCTCCGATGCCCAGCGCGGGGCTCAGCTCGGTGCCGGCGTCGTCGCCGTCGGCGAGGGTCATCCGCTGGGTGGCGTTGTGGGTGTTGAAGCAGTACTGGAGCTCGCCGCGCTTGCAGGCGCGGCACTCGCCGCACACCGCGCGCCAGTTCAGGACGACGAAGTCGCCCGGGGCCACGTCGGTGACGCCCTCGCCGACGGCCTCGACCACGCCCGCGGCCTCGTGGCCGAGCAGGAACGGGAACTCGTCGTTGATGCCGCCCTCGCGGTAGTGCAGGTCGGTGTGGCACACCCCGCACGCCTGGATCGCCACGACCGCCTCCCCCGGGCCCGGGTCCGGCACGTTGATCGTCGTCACCTCGACCGGCTGTCCCTTGCCGCGGGCGACGACCGCCTTGACCTGCTGCATTCGGTGCTCCTCCTGGGTTGTGGTGCTGGGCTGCCATCACCCTAGGACGGAGGGCTGCAACCTTCCGCAGGGCCGTGGCGTCCTCTGCACGAGACACCACGGAGGTCGACATGCCACCCACCAGGCTCGTCGCGGCGACGGGCACCGACACTGCAGCCATGGTTGATCGCGAGGTCGCGCGCGACCGCGAGTTCACCGACTGGCTCGCCGCCCGGCAGCCGGCGCTGCTGCGCACGGCGTACCTGCTGACCGGCGGCGACCGCCACACGGCCGAGGACCTGCTCCAGACCTCGCTGGCCAAGCTCTACCTGGCGTGGGACGGCGTGCGCGACCGGGGCGCGGTCGACGCCTACGTCCGCCGGATCATGGTCAACGAGCACACCTCGCTGTGGCGCCGCGGCTGGCGGAAGCGCGAGCACGCGACCGACCAGGTCCCCGAGCCACCGCCGGTGCTCCCGGCGTACGACGACGGGACGGGCGGCCAGCTGTGGTCCGTCGTCCAGACGCTGCCGCGGCGGGCGCGCGCCGTGCTCGTCCTGCGCTACTACGAGCAGCTGACCGAGGCCGAGACCGCCGAGGCGCTCGGCGTCTCCGTCGGCACCGTGAAGTCCCAGTGCAGCCGCGCCCTCGCGACGCTGCGCGAACGCACCCCGAGCCACCTGGACCCGACCTCCCGGGAGGAGGAGCGATGACCGACACCTTCGAGGACCGCCTGCAGCGGGACCTGCGCTCCCGCGCCGACCTGCTCCTGGACGCCCCGCTCACCCTCCACGACGTCAAGGGCGCGGCCCGCACCATCCGGCGGCGCCGGCGGGGCGCCGCCGCGGGGGCCGTGGCCGTGCTGCTCGTGGCGGTCGGGGTGCCGCTCGGGGTCCTCGCCGCCTCCGGCGGTGACGACCGCGTCGTCGAGCCGGCGCCCGCGGTGTCCGTGCCGGACCCCGGCTACCTCGAGGGCGGCACCGTCCGCCTGCTCGACGGCACCGAGGTCCCGCTCGCCGGCGTGCGGGCGGTGCGCGGCTGGGCCGCCGTGGGCGAGGGGTACGTCGCCGGCGCGACGCGCCAGGGGACCGAGGTCGTCTCCCTCCACGACGCCGACGGCTCCCTGCGGACCACGTGGCCGGTCTCGCCGGGCGCGTCGTTCGTCGTCGACGGGGACGGACGGCACGCGGCCTGGTTGCTGCCCGGCGGCGAGGTGGTCCTGCTCGACGGGGCCACCGGGGAGACGACCCGGCTCGGCCGGGTCACCGGCGGCACCGAGCTCCAGCCGCGCGGCATCGTGGGCGAGTGCCCGGAGGACTGCGGCGTGGTGGTGACCGAGAACGGCGAGGCGGGGTTCGGGCCGACGTACCTGGTCCCGACCGAGGGGCCGGTCGAGCCCTACCTGCCGCAGATCCCGCTGGTCACCGCCGTCGCACCCGACGACGCGCTCGTGGCCGGGGTCGACCGGCCCGCGCCCGACGACCTCCACCTGTGCACGGCCGTCTGGGAGCCTGGGGCGGCGGGGCCGCTGTGGGAGGACTGCGTGGAGAACGTCCACGTCTTCTCCCCCGGCGGCACGCGCGTCGCCACGACCTTCGCCGAGGGAGCGGGCGCGCGGGAGCTGCGGCTGCGGGACGCCCGCTCCGGGGCGGTGCTCCACGAGATCCCGATCGCCGACGCCCTCGACGGCTTCGTCTGGGAGGACGAGGAGCACGTCCTGGTCGCGGTCCTGGATGACGGCAAGTGGTCGGTGGTGCGGATCGGCACCGACGGCAGCGAGACGAGGGTCGCGGGGCCGGCCGCCCCGCTGCCCGGGGACATCGCGGAGGTCTCGTCGCCGTACGTGCTGCCGACGGCACCCTGAGCCCTCTGCGGGGCACCTCGGTGGTTCCCGGGGCACCCCTGACGGTTCCCCTGGTGTTCCCCTGGGACGGCCGGAAATCGGAGGCGCGGCGTCGGCGCCGAGCACTACGGTGAGAGCCGTGTTCAGAGCCCTCGGCAACCTCGCCTCCCGTCGTCCCTGGTTCGTCATCGCCGCGTGGGTGGTCGTCGCGGTGGGCGTGGTCGCCTTCGCGCCCGCCCTGCAGACCACGCAGGAGGAGTCGGAGTTCCTGCCCGACCACTACGAGTCGGTCAAGGCGACCGAGCTGCAGTCCACGGAGTTCCCCGGCGCCACCACGCCGGCGGCGATCCTCGTCTTCGAGCGCGCCGACGGAGCCGCCCTGACCGAGGACGACCAGGCCGAGGTCGGCCGGATCGCCGAGGAGCTCGGGCCTCGGCTGGGGAAGGAGACGTTCGTCCCCCAGGTCGTGACGATCACCCCGGACGGACAGCCGCAGCTCGCCGAGGACGGGCTGGCCCAGCTCGGCGTGATCGGCCTCGCCGAGGGCGCCACCGGGTTCGACCCGCAGGCGTTCGAGGACGGCGAGGCCCTGCGCGAGGACCTCGCCGACCTCACCGACGGCACCGACCTCGAGGTGCAGTCGACCGGCTCGGTCCTCCAGGGCCTGGACTCCCAGGACTCCAGCGAGCGCTCGCTGGCCATCGTCGGCATCGCCACCATCGTGCTGATCGTCGGCCTGCTCGCGATCATCTTCCGCAGCGTGATCATCTGCCTGATGCCGGTCGTGATCGTCACGCTCGTCTCGATGATCGCCACCGGCCTCATCGGCTGGGCCAACGAGGCCTTCGACCTCAAGGCCGACTCCTCCATCGAGACGATCCTCGTGGTCGTGCTCTACGGCATCGGCACCGACTACATCCTGTTCTTCCTCTTCCGCTACCGCGAGCGGCTGCGCCAGGGCGCCGACACCAGGGCGGCGGTCGTGCACGCCCTCGAGCGCGCGGGCGAGGCCATCGCCTCGGCCGGCGGCGCGGTGATCGTCGCGTTCCTCGCGCTGCTGCTCAGCTCGCTCGGCATCTTCCAGGCGATCGGCCCCGCCCTCGCGATCGCCGTCGCCGTCACCCTCGTCGCCGCCCTCACCCTGGTGCCGGCGGTCGTGACGGTGCTCGGCCGGGCCCTGTTCTGGCCCTCCAAGAAGTGGCGCCGCGAGCCCGAGGCGGCCCGCTTCGCCCAGGCCGGCCGCTCGCTGGGCCGTCGCCCGGGTGTCTTCGCCGCGGCCTCGGGGCTGCTGATGGCGGTGCTCGCGCTCTTCGCTCTGCAGTTCAGCCCGTCCTTCGACTTCAGCGCGAGCCTGCCCGAGGACGTGGAGTCCACCCAGGCGCTCGAGACCTTCCAGGACCACTTCTCCGCCGGCGCCTCCGAGCCGGTCCCGGTGATCGTGCGGGCCGACGAGGGCGGCACGCTGGAGGAGTCGGCGCTGGAGTCGTACGCCGCGGCGCTCGGCGAGGCCGAGGGCGTGGACCAGGTCTACCCGCCGCAGCTCTCCGAGGACGGCAGCACCGCGCAGATCAGCCTGGTGCTGGCCGAGGACCCCGCCTCCGACGCCGCCATGAAGGACGTCGAGGGCCCGATCCGCGACGTCGCGCACAGCGAGGCGCCCGAGGGCACCGAGGCGTACGTCGGCGGCACCCCGTCGGTCTTCGCGGACCTCCAGGACGCGATGGCGCGCGACTACTCGGTGGTCTTCCCGGTCGCCGCGCTCGTGATCATGGTGATCCTGGCGCTGCTGCTGCGCAGCCTGGTGGCCCCGTGGTACCTGATGGCCGCGGTGGGACTCGGCTTCGCCGCGACGCTGGGCGCGACGGTGATCGTCTTCCAGCACATCGGCGGGGACGAGGGCCTGATCTTCATGCTGCCGATCTACATCTACCTCTTCGTCACCGCGCTCGGCACGGACTACAACATCTTGATGATCGCCCGGCTCCGGGAGGAGGCGCGGGAGGGCCGCAGCCCGCGCGACGCCGCCGCCGAGGCCGTGAAGCACGCGGGGCCGACGATCGCGGCGGCCGGTGTCATCCTCGCCGGCACGTTCGCCTCGCTGATGCTGAGCGGCAACAGCCTGATGATGTCGATGGGCTTCGCGCTGTCGTTCGGCATCCTGGTCGCGGCGTTCGTGATGTCGATGTTCTTCACCCCGGCCCTCACCGCGCTGATCGGGCACGCCGCCTGGTGGCCCGGCCACGGCGACGAGAAGCGGCCCGGTCACGGCTCGGACGCCGAGGACTCCACCGCCTCCGTGCCCGGCACCTCCGAGCCCGGCACCTCCGAGCCCGGCGCGGAGGTCTCCGCCGGGAGGTAGGCCCTCTCGGTGGCCGCCGTCCGGGCGGATCCCCAACGTTGGGGGTCCTGCCCGGCCGGCGGCCACCGTGGCTCCCCCGGTGCCTAGCGTCACCCGGGACGAGTCCTCGGGAGGCACTGGTGAACGGTCGTCGCGCACAGGTCCTGGTCGCCCTCAGCGGGCTCGCCCTCCTCGGCGCCGGCGCGGCGGTGGTGCCGCCCGCGGTGGCGGCCGACCCGGTCACGGTGGTGCCCGCCCTGCGGGAGACGGCGCCGGTCGCCCACGCCGGTGACGCGCTGGACGACCCCGCCGTGTGGGTGCACCCCGACGACCCGGCGAGGTCGCTGGTCATCGGCAACGACAAGCTCGGCGGCCTGGAGACCTACGACATGGAGGGCCGGCTGGTCGAGCGCCTGTCGGGCGGGACGACGTTCTGGGGCAACGTCGACGTGCGCCAGGGCGTCGAGGTCGGCGGGGCCGTGCGCGACGTGGTCGCGGTCTACCACGACGGCCTGCAGCTCTACGACGTCGACGCGAGCACAAGGCAGCTGCGGCGGACGACCGAGGGGGCGGGGGTCGACGGCGACGGCGAGGGCCTGTGCCTCTACACCAGCCCGGCCACCGGGGAGACCTACGTCGTCCTCATCACGATCGGCGGCCGGCTGCGGCAGTACCGGCTCGACGACGCCGACGCCGACGGCCTGCTCGACGGGACCCTGGTCCGCGACCTGCAGGTCGGCTCCGAGGCGGAGGGGTGCGTGGCCGACGACGACACCGGCGCCCTCTACGTCAGCGAGGAGGAGCGGGCGCTGTGGCGCTACGGGGCCGAGCCGTCCGCGGGCGCCTCGCGCGAGGTCGTCGACACCGTCACCGACACCGGCGGCCACCTCGCCCTGGACATCGAGGGCGTGACGCTGGTCGACCGGCCCGACGGGTCGGGGCAGGTGATCGCCTCGGCCCAGCACGCCGCCGACCCCGGCGCCAGCTACTTCGTCGTCTACGACCGGGTGACCAACGACCACGTCTCGTCGTTCCGGGTCGGGGACGGTTCGGCGGCCGACGACTGCGACCGCACCGACGGCATCACGGCGAGCACCGCCGACCTGGGTCCGGCGTTCCCGGACGGCGTCTTCGTCTGCCAGGACGACCACAACGTGGCGCCCGGCGAGGAGGGGAACCAGAGCTTCAAGTACGTCCCCCTGGAGACCGTCGTCCCGACCGGCTCCCCGCCGGGCCCGGACCCGGGCACGATCGCGCCGGTCGGCACCGCGGCCGACGACGGCAACGCCAGGACCTGGTCGGTCACCGTGCCGGGTGATGTCGAGCCGGGTGACGGACTGCTGCTCTTCCTCTCCCGGGGCACCGGCACCGAGACCCTGAGCGGCCCCGGGCCCGGGTGGACGCGGCTGGGCTCCGTCACCGACGGCACCCTGCGGACGACGGCCTGGCAGCGGGTCGCGACGGCCGAGGACGCCGGCTCCGACGTGGCGGTCGGCTTCCCGACCCAGCTGGTGAAGGGGTCGCTCACCCTGGCGGCGTACCGCGGCACCCGGACGACCGGGCCGTTCGCGGGGGCTGTCGCCGCCGGCGAGCCGGCGCGCACCGCCGTGCACGTGACACCCCTCGCCACGGTGGCCTCGCCGGGGACCTGGCGCGTGTCGTACTGGTCGGACCGGTCCTCGTCCACGACCGCCTGGACCCCACCGGCCGGCGAGCAGGTGCGCTCGGCCTCCGCGGGCACCGGCGGCGGACGCACCACCACCCTGCTGACCGACCCGGGCGGTCCGGTCCCCACCGGGAGCACCGGCGGTCTCGCCGCCACCGCCGACGCCGCGTCGGCCAAGGCCACGACCTGGACCGTCCTGCTCACCCCGGGCCCGGCCGGCTGATCCCGGCACGGGACTGCCGAGCACGACTCAGACGAGGACCTCGGTGACCGGCAGCGAGGAGTCGGCGGGCAGGTCCAGCGCGGAGGGCGTCCGGCCGCGGGCGACCATCTCGGCGCCGAGGGCGGCGACCATCGCGCCGTTGTCGGTGCACAGGCCCGGCCGCGGCACGCGGACCCGGATGCCGAGCTTCGCGGCCCGCTCCTCGGCCAGGTGGCGCAGCCGGGAGTTGGCCGCCACCCCGCCGCCGATGAGGAGGTCCTCGATGCCCTCGGAGGCGGCGGCGTCGAGCGCCTTGCGCACCAGCACGTCGCAGACCGCCTCCTGGAAGGACGCGGCGACGTCGGCCACGGGCACCGGCTCGCCGGACCGCTCACGGGCCTCGACCCACCGCGCCACGGCGGTCTTGAGGCCGGAGAAGGAGAAGTCGAACCGGTGCCGCTCGAGGTCGCGGCGGGAGGTGAGGCCGCGCGGGAAGTCGACGTAGACCGAGGAGCCCTCCCGGGCCGCCCGGTCGATGTGCGGCCCCCCGGGGAACGGCAGGCCGAGCAGCCGCGCGACCTTGTCGAAGGCCTCGCCGGCCGCGTCGTCGATGGTCGCCCCCATCGGGTCCACCCCGCCCTCGGCACCGGTCACGTCGGTCACCCGCAGCAGGCTGGAGTGGCCGCCGCTCACCAGCATCGCGATGCAGGGCTCGGGCAGGGCGCCGTGCTCGAGCTGGTCGACGGCGACGTGCGCGGCGAGGTGGTTCACGCCGTACAACGGCTTGTCGAGCCCGATCGCGAGCGCCTTGGCGGCGGCGACGCCGACGAGCAGCGCGCCGGCGAGGCCGGGGCCGCTGGTCACCGCGACCGCGTCGACGTCGGAGGGCCGGATGCCGGCGGTCTCGCAGGCCCGCTCGATCGTCGGCACCATCGCCTCGAGGTGGGCCCGGCTGGCGACCTCCGGCACGACGCCGCCGAAGCGGGCGTGCTCGTCGACGCTGCTGGCGACCGCATCGGCCAGCAGGTCGTGGCCGCGGACGATGCCGACACCGGTCTCGTCGCAGGAGGTCTCGATACCGAGCACGAGGGGCGCGTCCGTCACGCCCCCATTGTGCGCGCTGCCGTGCGGCGCGCCGCGCGCGAGGTGGGTGCTGGCCCCGACGCGGGCCGCTCAGCAGCCCTTGCGCAGCCCGCGGCGCAGCACGACGGCGGTCGCCCCGTCGCGGTAGTACCGCCGTCGGCGGTCGACCTCGACGAACCCGCGCGCCGCGTAGAACGCCAGCGCCCCGGCGTTGTCCTCGCGCACCTCGAGCAGGAGCCGCTCGGCGCCGCCCTCCTTCGAGCGGCGCACCACCTCGTCGAGCAGCGCGCTCGCGTGCCCGCCCCGGCGGTGGTCGGGGTCGACGGCGATCCGCTGGAGCTCGGCGATGTCGGCGACGATGCTGGCCACGGCGTGGCCCACCACGGTCGTCCCGGCCTCGGCGACCAGGTAGACCACGGTCGGCACGTTCCCGGCCAGGCCCTCGGCCACCAGCCCGGGCGACCAGGCGTCGTCGCCGAGGCAGGTGTCCTCCAGGGCGACGACCGCGTCGAGGTCCTCGGGGGTGGCGGTCCGGACGGTCACGAGACCGGCTTCGGCTTGCCCGGCAGCTCGGCGTCGGGCCGGCGGAGGTAGAGGGGCTCGGGGTCGAGCAGCTCGGCGCGCTCCTCGGTCACCACCCGCGCGAGCCAGCCGGCGCTCGGGCGGACCGGGCCACGGGCGTCGGGGAACGACTCGGGGTAGAGCACCGCGCCCTCGCCCACGACCGGCCGCTCGCTCGCCACCGCGGCCGGGCGCTCGACGACCGGCCCGTCCAGGCGCGTGCCGTCGGCGTCGTACGTCGCCAGGTAGACCTCCTTGCGCCGGGCGTCGGTCGCCACGCAGAAGTCGGCACCGATCCCCGCCGCGACGGCCTCCGCGGCGAGCACGTCGAGCGAGCACACGCCGTACACCGGAACGTCCAGCACGAACCCGAGCGTGCGCGCGGTGACCAGCCCGACGCGGAGGCCGGTGAAGGGGCCCGGCCCGACACCGGCGGCGACCGCGGTGAGGTCCTGGCGGACGGCGCCGACCTGCGCCAGGGCGTCGGCGACGAGCGGGGCGAGCTGCTCACCGTGCTTCATGGCGCGCTCGGAGACGAGCTCGGCGACGACGTCGTCGCCGTCGTGCAGCGCGACGGTGACGTAGGGGGTGGCGGTGTCCAGGGCGAGCAGCAGGGTCATCCGAGTCCTCGGAAGGAGAGGGCGTGCCACCGGGGGCCCACCGGGGTGATCTCGACCCGCCGCGGGTCGAGCTCGTCGTCGGGGTCGTCGGCCACCTCGTCGGCCAGGGCCCGCACGATCCGGACCTCGAGCCGGGAGTCGGTGAGCCCCTCGGCCAGGCCCTCGCCCCACTCCACGACCGTGACGGCGTGGTCGAGGTCGGTGTCGAGGTCGAGGTCGTCGAGCTCCTCCATGCCACCGAGCCGGTAGGCGTCGACGTGGACGAGGTCCGGGCCCCCGACGAGCGAGGGGTGCACGCGCGCGATGACGAAGGTGGGCGAGGTGATCTCCCCGCGGACACCGAGGCCGGCGCCGATCCCCTTGGTCAGCGTGGTCTTCCCCGCGCCCAGCTCGCCGCTGAGCACGATCAGGTCGCCGGGGGCGAGCTGGCCGGCCAGCGAGCGCCCGAGCGCGTGCATCGCGTCGGGCGTCGGTGCCTGGAAGACCGCGGTCCGCAGGGGGCGGCGCATCTCGACCAGCGGCGAGCGCCGGGCGATCTCGCGGAAGCCCTGCCGGTCCCAGAACCGGATCGTCCGCGGCAGCTCCTCACGGGCCACGACGGTGACGTCGTCGTACCCCTCGGCGTGGTCGACGACCGCCTCGATGAGCCTGCCGGCGATGCCGTGGCCCTGCGCCGTGGGGACGACCCCGAAGCGCCGCAGGTAGACGGTGTTCCCCACCGGGTCGAGGACGAGCGCGCCGACCGGCTCCCCGTCGAGGAGGGCGAGGAGGCCGCCGTGCGGCGCGAGCATCGTCGCGATGGTCTCCTCGGTCTCGCCGAGCGCGTCGGCGGGCGGGTCGAGGGGCGGCCGGGCGGCGAACGCCTCCCGCACCACCTGCAGCACCTGCGCGGCGGCCTCCGGCCCCACGCGGACCACCTGGACGTCGCTCACCGGGCCACCGCCTCCTCGCTCACGGCGGCCAGCAGCCGGTCGAGCTCCGCGTCGACCTGCTGGTGCCGCTCCAGCACCACCATGTGGCCGGCGCCCTCGCACTCGACCAGCCGGGACCCGGCGATCCGGGCGTGCAGCTTGCGGCTGTGCCCGATCGACGTCAACCGGTCCGACGTGCCGCAGATGATCGTCGTGGGCACGCGGCCGAGCACCTCCACGGCGTCGAACTTGTCCAGGCCGCCGAAGGCCGGGAAGAACTGCGCGACCACCTCGTACGGCGTAGCCGAGAGCATCGAGTCCACGAACTCGACGTACGACGCCGGCACGTCGTCGCCGAACGCGAACAGGTCGGTGGCGACCATCGCGACCGACTTGCCGAGCCGGCGGAACCGGTCGACGCTGCGGTGCCGGCGGGCCAGCGTGGCGATCGTCCGCTGCGCGAGCGGCAGGCCGATCCGTGCCGGGACGACCGGCAGCAGCAGGCGCCCGACGTCGAGGCCGCCGGCCGTGGTCGAGACCAGGCCCACCCCGGTGACCCGGTCGCCGAAGAGCTCGGGGTGCTGCTCGACCAGCGCGACGACCGTCATCCCGCCCATCGAGTGGCCCAGGACGACGACCGGCCCGTCGGGGACGACCTCCTCGATGATCCGGTGCAGGTCGCGGCCGAGCTGGTCGATCGTCGCGTCCTCGCCCGCGGACCGGCCCGAGCGGCCGTGCGAGCGCTGGTCGTAGAGGACGGCGCGGACCCCGGCGCGGCGCAGGTGCAGCCGCTGGAAGTGCCAGCAGTCCAGGGTGAGGGCGTACCCGTGGCACAGCACGACGGTGACGTCGCTGGGGACCTCCGGCTCGTCGACCTCCACGTGCAGCGGCACACCGTCGTCCGCGACGACCGTCAGCGGCTCGGACCGCAGCGACCCCAGCGGGACGTCGGGGTGGTCGGCGGTGCCGGGGGCCGGCCGGCGGGACAGCTCGCGTCGGCGGCGGGTGACGCCGACGACGGTGCCGGCGGCGGCGATGCCGGTCGCGCCGAGGGCGGCGCCGGCGAGAGCACGGCGGGGGCTCATGCCTCGGGCCCGCCGTCGGGCTCGCCGTCGGGCTCGCCGTGGAGGTGGGTGCGGGTCATCCGGCCGCCGATCCGCGTGACGATCTCGTAGCTGATGGTGCCGGCGGCCTCGGCCCAGTCCTGCGCCGTCGGCGCGCCGTCGTGCCCGGTGCCGAACAGCACGACGTCCTCCCCCGGCTCGGGCCGGTCGCCGTCGAGGTCGACCACGAGCTGGTCCATGCACACCCGGCCGCGGACCGGCCGCTGCTTCCCGGCGACCGCCACCGAGGCGGCGCCGCTGGCCGAGCGCGGCACGCCGTCGCCGTACCCCACGGGCACCAGGCCCAGCGTCGTGGCCCGGTCCGCGACCCAGGTGTGGCCGTAGGAGACACCGGCGCCGGGCTCGACGTCCTTGACCATCGCCAGCGTCGCCCGCGCGGTCATCGCCGGGACCAGGCCCAGGTCGGGGGTGTGGCCCGGCGCGGGGTCCAGGCCGTACGACGCGAGCCCGCACCGCACGAGGTCGAACCGGGCGCTCGGCCGCAGGACCGCCGCCGCGCTGTTGGCGAGGTGCCGGACCTCCGGCTCCAGGCCGGCGGCCTCGACGACCGCCAGGGCCTCGCGGAAGACGCGTTCCTGGCTGTCGTTGGCCGGGTGGTCGGGCTCGTCGGAGGCGGCGAGGTGGGACCAGGTACCGGTGACGCGCCAGTGGCCGCCGAGCTCGCCCTCGCGCGCCGCGGCGACGAGCGCCGGCCAGTCGGCGGGCGTCGCGCCGCCCCGGGAGAGACCGGTGTCGATCTTGAGCTGGAGACGGGCGGGGGTGCCGGTGCGGCGGACGGCGGCCTCGACCTCGGTCAGCTCGGCAAGGGAGTACGCCGTCAGGTCGAGGTCGGCGGCGATCGCGCGGTCGTAGTCCTCCCCCGGGACGGTCAGCCAGCACAGCACCCGACCGGTGTCGCCGGCCGCACGCAGCGCGAGCGCCTCGTCGATCGTGGCGACCCCGAGCCACGGCGCGCCGGCGGCGCGGGCCGCGCGGGCGACCTCGACCATGCCGTGGCCGTACCCGTCGGCCTTGACCACCACCATCATCGCCACGCCGCAGTGCTCGGTGAGCCGGCGGACGTTGTGCCGGACGGCCGCGAGGTCGACGACGACCTCGGCGCGCGGGACCGGCAGGGGGCTCATGGCCGGCCATTCTCCCACCCGGCCCCGCTCAGGGTCGGGGCAGGCTCCGCACCGCGGCGGGCAGGGCGCGAGCGACCTCCGTCGCGACGAGCGGGCCACCGGCGCCGGCCAGGGTCGCGGCGGCCCCGTGCAGCCACGAGCCGACGCTCGCCGCGTCGAACGGCTCGAGGCCCGCGGCGAGCAGCGCCCCGATCACCCCGCCGAGCACGTCCCCGGCGCCGGCCGTGGCCAGCCAGGGGGTCCCGGTCGTCGTCATGCGCACCCGCCCGTCGGGCCGCGCGGTCACCGTGTGGCGGCCCTTGAGCACCACCACCGCGTCGTGCTCCCCCGCGGCGGTGCGGGCCCAGCCGAGCGGGTCGGACTCGATCTCCGCGCGCTCGCGCCCGAGCATCGCGGCGAGCTCGCCGGCGTGCGGGGTCAGCACGAGGTCGCGCGGCCCGCGCCGGACGTGCTGCAGCGCGTCGGCGTCGACGACGGTCGGGACCTCGTCGGCCAGCGCCTCCTCGAGCGCCTCGTCCGCGTGCTCGCCACCGCCCGACCCCACGACCCACGCCTGGACGCGGCCGGCGCCGACCACCTCCGGGTGGGCCTCGCGCACCCGGTCCGCGACCGGCTGCTCGCCGACGTACCGCACCATGCCGGCGAGGCCGCACGCGGCACCGGCGACGCTGAGCAGCCCGGCGCCCGGGTACTGCGCCGAGCCGGCGCGGACGCCGACCACGCCCCGCGTGTACTTGTGGTCCTGCGGCCGGGGGCGCGGCAGCAGGCGGGCGACGTCCTCGGCCTGCAGCGCCTCGACGCCCGCCGGCGGCAGGTCGAGGCCGATGTCGACGAGGTGGACCGTGCCGCACGCCTCGGCCGCGGGGTCGACGAGGTGCGCGGCCTTGTGGGTGCCGAAGGTGACGGTCAGGTCGGCGACCACGTGCGCGCCGTCGGTCCGTCCGGTGTCGACGTCGACGCCGGACGGGACGTCGACCGCCACGACCGGCACCCCCGCCACCTGCTCCAGCGCCGCCTGCGCCGCCGGTGCCAGCCCCGGCCGGCCCCCGATGCCGACGATGCCGTCGACGACCACGTCCGGCCTGCGCGTCGGTCGGTCGACGACCCGTCCGCCGGCCGCCCGGAGCGCGGCCAGCCCGCCCTCGTGGGCCTGCTCGGCCACCAGCACCGCCTCCACCGCGCAGCCGCGCCGGGCCAGCAGCGCCCCGGCGTGCAGCGCGTCGCCCCCGTTGTCCCCGGGCCCGACCAGCAGCAGCACGCGTGCGCCGTACGCGCTCCCGAGGAGGTCGACCACCGCGTGCGCCAGCCCGGTGGCCGCCCGCTGCATGAGCGTCCCCTCCGGCACCCGGGCCATCAGCTCCCGCTCCGCCGCTCGCACCTGCTCGACCGTGTGGGCGTACCGCATGGGCGCGACGCTATCCGGGACGTGGAGGGCGCGGCGACGGGTCGTGTGCCTGACGACGCGCTCCGTCGCGTCCTCGGGCACACGACCCGGACTGGGCGGGTGGGCTGTGGAGAGGCTCCAGCACGAGACGCGCGGACCGGTCACCCTCGTCGCCATGGAGCCCGCCCTGACGACGCTGCTGGATCGCCAGCACGGCGTGGTCGCACGGCGCCAGCTGCTCGCGCTCGGGATCGACGCCGACCGGGTCCGGAACCAGCTGGCTGCCGGGCGCTGGACCCTCGCGACCCCCCGGGTGGTCAGCACGGTGACCGGCACCCTGACCGCCGAGCAGCGCGAGTGGTCCGCCGTCCTCCACGCCGGGCCCCGGAGCATGCTCGGCGGCCTGACCGCCGCGGCTCGTCACGGCCTCCGGGGGTGGGAGGCGACCGAGGTCACCGTCCTCGTGGACGACCAGCTCGCCTTCGAGGCGGTCGACGGCGTGCGGTTCTTCCGGAGCCGACGGCCGTTCGACCTCCTCCGGTCCACGAGGCCAGGTATCCCGCGCTGCGAGCTCGAGCCCGCGGTCCTCCTGCACGCGGCGTACGTCGCACCGGTCCGCCCGGCCCACGCCCTGGTAGCCGCCTGCGTCCAGCAGCGCCTCTCGACCCCGTCGCGGATGATCGAGTGGATCGACCAGCTGCGCCCCCTGCGGGGCGGCCGGTCCTTCTCGGCCACCCTCAGCCACGCCGACGCCGGCGCCCACTCCGGCGCGGAGCGTGCCGTCGGACGGCTCTGCCGCCGCTACGGCATGCCTCAGCCACGCCGCCAGGTCGCTCGCGTCGACTCCGCCGGCCGTCGCCGCTTCACCGACTGCGAGTGGCCCCTTCCCGACGGCACCACGCTGGTGCTCGAGGTGGACGGCGACTTCCACATGGAGGTCCGCCAGTACACCGACGACCTGCGACGCACCCGGCGGCTGGCGGGCCGCGACCGGATCGTCGTCCGCTGCACGGCGTACGAGCTCCTGCACGAGCCCGACGACGTCGCGCGCGACCTGCTGGCGCTCGGCGTGCCGGGTTGTGTGCCCGACGCCGCGGCCTGACGCGTCCTGGGGCACACGACCGCGATCCGGAGGCGGCTCAGGACTCCAGCACCACGACGGCGGAGGCGACGCCGGCGTCGTGGGAGAGCGAGAGGTGCACGGAGGCGACGCCGAGCTCCTCGGCCCGGGCGAGCACCGAGCCGCGCATCTCCATCAATGGGCGGCCGGAGGACTCCGAGACCACCTCGGCGTCGTGCCAGGCGAGGCCGACGGGCGCGCCGAGGGCCTTGGCCAGTGCCTCCTTGGCGGCGAACCGGGCCGCCAGCGAGGCCAGCGGGCGCGACGCCTCCTCGGGGGTGAAGAGCCTCGCGCTGAGCCCCGCCGTCCGCGACAGGGAGACCCCGAACCGCTCGATGTCGACGACGTCGATCCCCACGCCGATCACCGGCACGACCGGACCGCCCTCACTCGACGGTGACGGACTTGGCCAGGTTGCGGGGCTGGTCGACGTCGTGGCCCATCGCGGTGGCCAGCTCGCAGGCGAACAGCTGCAGCGGCACGACCGCCACCAGCGGCTGCAGCAGCACCGGTACCCGCGGCAGGCGGATCACGTGGTCGGCGTACGGCTCGATCGAGTCGTCACCCTCCTCGACCAGGCAGATCGTCCGCGCACCGCGCGCCCGGACCTCCTGGATCCCCGAGACCATCTTCTCCCGCAGCTGGTCCCGACCCCGCGGAGGTACGACGCACAGCACCGGCAGCCCCTCCTCGACCAGCGCGATCGGCCCGTGCTTGAGCTCGCCGGCCGCGAACCCCTCGGCGTGGATGTAGGCCAGCTCCTTGAGCTTCAACGCCCCCTCCAGCGCCACCGGGTAGCCCGCGTGCCGCCCCAGGAACAGCACCGACCGGGTCTCCACGTGCGAGCGCGCCAGCTCGTAGACCTGCTCGGAGCGCTCCAGCACCGACGCGATCTGGTCGGGCACCGCCTCGAGCTGGTGCATGATCTCGGTGATCTCGTCGCCGTACCGGGTGCCCTTGACCTGCGCGAGGTACAGCGCCAACAGGTAGCAGGCCACCAGCTGGGTCAGGAACCCCTTGGTCGAGGCCACCCCGATCTCCGGGCCCGCGTGGGTGTAGATCACCGCATCGGACTCCCGCGGGATCGTCGACCCGTTGGTGTTGCAGATCGCCAGCACCTTCGAGCGCTGGGTGCGCGCGTGCCGGATCGCCTGCAGGGTGTCCGCGGTCTCCCCCGACTGCGAGATCGCCACGACCAGCGTGGAGTAGTCGAGGATCGGGTCGCGGTAGCGGAACTCGCTGGCCAGCTCGACCTCGACTGGCACCCGCGTCCAGTGCTCGATCGCGTACTTCGCCACCAGGCCCGCGTAGAACGACGTGCCGCACGCGATGATGATGATCTTGTCGATGTCGCGCAGCTCCTGGTCGGAGAGGCGCATCTCGTCCAGCTGCAGCAGACCGGTCCGCGTGTGGCGCCCCAGCAGCGAGTCCGCGACCGCGCGGGGCTGCTCGAAGATCTCCTTGCGCATGAACCAGTCGTGGCCGTCCTTCTCGGCGGCCGAGAGGTCCCAGTCCACGTGGTAGCGCACGCCCTCGGCGGGCGCACCGTCGAACGTCGTGACCTCCACACCCTCGCGGGTGATCGTCACGACCTGGTCCTGGCCCAGCTCGAGCGCCTCACGGGTGTGCTCGATGAACGCCGCCACGTCCGAGCCGAGGAAGTTCTCGCCCTCGCCCAGGCCCACGACCAGCGGGGAGTTCCGGCGGGCGGCCACCACCCGCGAGGGGTCCTGGCCGTCCACCGCGACCAGCGTGAACGCGCCCTCGAGCTGCTGGCACACCCGCTGCATGGCGGTGGTCAGGTCGACGCCGGACTCCACCTGGAGCTCCAGGAGGTGCGCCGCGACCTCGGTGTCGGTCTCCGAGAGCAGGACGTGGTCGTCCGCCTCGAGCCGGGCGCGGAGGTCGTCGAAGTTCTCGATGATGCCGTTGTGCACCAGCGCCACCCGGCCCGCCGAGCCGAGGTGGGGGTGGGCGTTCGGGTCGTTGGGCGCACCGTGGGTCGCCCACCGGGTGTGCCCGATCCCGGTCGTCGACGCCGGCAACGGCTGGTCGGCGATGACCTTCTCCAGGTTGGCCAGCTTCCCGGCCTTCTTCGCAGAGGCGATGGTTCCGCCGTCGACGAGGGCGATCCCGGCAGAGTCGTACCCGCGGTACTCCAGCCTGCGCAGCCCCTCGATGACGACGTCCTGGGCCTGCTTGTCCCCGACGTACCCGACGATCCCGCACATGGGCCCCACTCTAACGACGTGGGACCGCGCGCCCCGCTTCGTCGCGCGGCTGCAACAATCGCCGCCATGTCGCATGGGTCGTCCGGCACGGCGGGTCCGGTCGTCGGACCCGGCTCCGCGCACCACGACGAGTCCCACAAGGAGCCGTCGCCCTACATCGAGCTCGACCGCAGCGCCTGGGCCGCCCTCGGCACCGGCGCGGAGAGCCCGCTGAGCGCGCAGGAGATCCGCACCCTGCGCGGCCTCGGCGACAACCTGGACCTCGACGAGGTCCGCGACGTCTACCTGCCGTTGAGCCGCCTGCTGAGCCTGTACGTCGAGGCCGCGGGCCGGCTGCACCGCAAGCAGGAGGACTTCCTGCACCGGCGCACGCCGCCGCGCACGCCGTTCGTCATCGGCGTCGCCGGCTCGGTCGCGGTCGGGAAGTCGACCACCGCCCGCGTGCTCCAGCAGATGCTGGCCCACTGGCCCGAGCACCCGAACGTCGCGCTGGTCACCACCGACGGGTTCCTCTACCCCAACTCCGAGCTGCAGCGGCGCGGCATCCTGCACCGCAAGGGCTTCCCGGAGTCCTACGACCGGCGCGCGCTGCTGCGCTTCGTCGTCGACATCAAGTCCGGCAAGGACGAGGTCGAGGCGCCGGTCTACTCACACCTGGTCTACGACGTCGTCCGCGGCGAGAAGGTCGTCGTGAAGCGGCCCGACATCGTCATCGTCGAGGGCCTCAACGTCCTGCAGCCCGCCCGGGTGCGCGACGACGGCCGCACGAGCCTGGCAGTCAGCGACTTCTTCGACTTCAGCGTGTACGTCGACGCCGGTCGCGACAAGATCCGCGACTGGTACGTCTCCCGGTTCCTGCGCCTGCGCGAGACCGCGTTCCGCGACCCCGGCAGCTACTTCAGCAAGTACGCCGCGCTGACCCACGAGGAGGCCGTCGCCGAGGCCGAGCGGATCTGGGACACCATCAACGGCCCCAACCTGGTGGAGAACATCCTCCCCACCCGCTCCCGCGCCACCCTGGTCATGCGCAAGGACCGCGACCACTCGGTGCGGTACGTGCGGCTGCGCAAGCTCTAGCCGGACCCCGGCCAGGCCCGACCCAGCCCAGCCGGGCCGGGCCGGGTCCGGCTAGGCCAGGGCCAGCCGGTCGCGGACGACGCCGGCGAGCCGGTCGGCGACGCCGCGGGCGGCGTCCTCGGTGGGCGCCTCGACCATCACGCGCACCAGCGGCTCGGTGCCGGAGGGACGCAGCAGCACCCGGCCGGTGTCGCCGAGGGCGGCCTCCTCCGCGGCGACCGCGGCGGAGAGGGCCTCGTCGTCGGTGCGGGTCTTGTCGACGCCGGGGACGTTGACGAGGACCTGGGGAAAGCGGGTCATGACCGACGCGAGGTCGGCCAGGGAGCGGCCGGTGATCGCCATCTGCTCCAGCACGTGCAGGGCGGTCAGGGTGCCGTCGCCGGTGGTGGCGTGCTCGCGCATGATCACGTGGCCGGACTGCTCGCCGCCGAGGGAGAAGCCGTGGGCGTTCATCTCCTCGAGGACGTACCGGTCCCCCACCGCGGTCTGGCGCACCGCGATCCCGGCCTCGCGCATCGCGCGGACGAAGCCGAGGTTGCTCATCACGGTGGCGACGACCGAGTCGTCCTTGAGGTGGCCGGCGTCGCGCAGGCCGAGGGCGAGGATGGCGAGGATCTGGTCACCGTCGACGACCTCGCCGGAGGCGTCGACCGCCAGGCAGCGGTCGGCGTCGCCGTCGAGCGCGAAGCCCGCGTCGGCGCCGTGCTCGCGGACGGCCGCCTGCAGCGGGCCGAGGTGGGTGGAGCCGCAGCCGTCGTTGATGTTGAGGCCGTCGGGCGAGGCGTTGATCGCGATCACGGTCGCACCGGCGGCCTCGAGGGCACGCGGCCCGGCGACGGACGCGGCGCCGTGGGCGCAGTCGAGCACGACGCGGAGCCCGCGGAGCGGCTGCACCGTGCCGACCAGGTGGTCGACGTACTCGTCGATCGGCGTGGCGTACGGCGTGACGCGGCCGACGTCGCCGCCGACCGGGGCCTGCCAGGGCTGGCCCATGAGCCCCTCGATCGCCTGCTCGAGGGCGTCGTCGAGCTTGACGCCGCCGCGCGCGAGGAACTTGATGCCGTTGTCGGGCATCGGGTTGTGCGAGGCGCTGATGACGACGCCGACGTCGGCGCCGAGCGCGTCGGTCAGGTACGCCACGCCGGGCGTGGGCACGACGCGGACGCGCAGCACGTCGACGCCCGCGGACGCGAGGCCCGCGACGACCGCGTGCTCGAGGAACTGACCGGAGATGCGGGTGTCGCGACCGACGACGGCCAGCGGGCGGGACCCGCTGAACTCGCCTCGGTCGACGAGGACCCGAGCGGCGGAAACGGAAAGGTCCAGGGCCAGCGAAGCGGTGAGCACACCGTTCGCCTGGCCCCGGACCCCGTCCGTGCCGAAGAGACGACCCACGCGGGACGTCAGCGCTTGCTGAACTGCGGCGCCTTGCGCGCCTTCTTCAGACCGGCCTTCTTGCGCTCGATGACGCGAGCGTCGCGGGTGAGCAGCCCGGCCTTCTTCAGGGTCGGGCGGTTCGCGTCGAGGTCGATCGCGTTGAGGCAGCGGGCCACGCCGAGGCGCAGGGCGCCCGCCTGGCCGGTGATGCCGCCGCCGTGGATGCGGGCGATGACGTCGAAGCGACCCTCGAGCTGCAGGGCGGCGAACGGCTCGTTCACGACCTGCTGGTGCAGCTTGTTCGGGAAGTAGGAGTCCAGGGTCCGTCCGTTGACGGTCCAGACGCCGGTGCCCGGCACGATGCGGACGCGGGCGACGGCCTCCTTGCGGCGGCCGGTGGCCGCGCCGGGGGCGATGGTCGCGGGACGGGCCGGCGCGTCGGCGGACGGCGCGCTCTCCGAGCTGTAGGCGACGCCCTGCTCGTTGACCTCGTAGGTCTCCTCGACCTCGGTGGTGGTGTCGGTGGTCTCAGCCACGGTGATCCTCACTCAGACTTTCGGTAGGGCAGTCGATTACTGGGAGATCTGGGTGATCTCGAACGGGACGGCCTTCTGGGCCTGGTGCGGGTGGTTCGGGCCGCTGTAGACCTTGAGCTTCTTCAGCATCTGCCGACCGAGGCGGTTCTTGGGGAGCATGCCCCAGACCGCCTTCTCGATGACCTTGCGGGCGTCCTTCTCGAGGAGCTCGCCGACCGGGGTGGCCGAGAGGCCGCCCGGGTAGCCGGAGTGGCGGTAGGCCATCTTGGTGGTCTTCTTGTTGCTCGACAGCGCGACCTTCTCGGCGTTGATCACGATGACGAAGTCGCCGGTGTCGGCGTTCGGCGCGAAGATCGGCTTGTGCTTGCCACGCAGGAGGTTGGCGCTCTGCACGGCGAGGCGACCGAGGACGATGTCGGTCGCGTCGATCACGTGCCACTCGCGCTGGATGTCAGCGGGCTTCGGGGCGTACGTACGCACGTCTGTTCTGCTCTCTTCGTTCGTGGTTCCCGGCCAGTGGGCCCGGCCGGGTGGTGCTGCTGCGGCTTCTGACGAACACGGCCCGGCTCGCCCGACGTACGTCGGCGTCCGGATCTGCACCCACCCCGCGGAACGGGACGAGCGCGGCAGGAGTCGCGACCGGCAAGACTACGGCTGGGGCGCGGGCCCGGTCAAAACGAGAGGGCCCCGATGACCGCCTCGCGGGACACCGGGTTAACGCGGTTGCCAACCGCGGTCTAGGTTGGGCAGCGTGACTGACTCTCTCACCGTCCGCGACAACCGCACCGGACAGGAGTACGACGTCCCGATCCTCGACGGCACCATCAAGGCCGCCGACCTCGGGAAGATCAAGGCCGGAGAGGACGCTCCGGGCCTGGCCGTCTACGACCCCGGTTTCGTGAACACCGCCTCGTGCCGCAGCGCGGTCACCTACATCGACGGTGACAAGGGGATCCTCGAGTACCGCGGGTACCCCATCGAGCAGCTGGCGGAGAAGTCCACCTTCCTCGAGGTGGCCTACCTGCTGATCCACGGATCGCTGCCCGACAAGGCGCAGTACGACGCCTGGGTGCACGAGATCACCTACCACACGTTCGTGCACGAGAACGTCAAGAGCTTCATGCAGGGCTTCCGGTACGACGCGCACCCGATGGGGATGCTGATGGCGTCGGTGGGGGCCCTGTCGACGTTCTACCCCGACGCGCGCAACATCAGCGACGACGACAACCGGCACATGCAGATCGTGCGCATGATCGCGAAGATGCCGACCCTCGGCGCCTGGTCGTTCCGCCACGCGCAGGGCAAGCCGTACGTCTACCCCGACAACGACCTCGGCTACACCGCCAACTTCCTCTCGATGCTGTTCAAGATGAGCGAGTCGAAGTACGAGGCCGACGAGCGGCTGGTCAAGGCGCTCGACGTGCTGTTCATCCTGCACGCCGACCACGAGCAGAACGCCTCGACCAACGCCGTGCGCTCGGTCGGCTCGACCCAGGTCGACCCGTACTCCGCGGTCGCGGCGGGCGTCGGCGCCCTCTACGGCCCGCTGCACGGCGGCGCCAACGAGGCCGTGCTGCGGATGCTGCGCCGGATCGGCTCGAAGGAGAACATCCCGGCCTTCATCGCCGGCGTGAAGGACGGCAACGAGCGCCTGATGGGCTTCGGCCACCGGGTCTACAAGAACTACGACCCGCGCGCCCGGATCATCAAGAAGGCCGCCACGGACGTCTTCGAGGTGACCGGCACCAACCCGCTGCTCGACATCGCCCTGGAGCTGGAGAAGATCGCGCTCGAGGACGAGTACTTCGTCAAGCGCAAGCTCTACCCCAACGTGGACTTCTACTCCGGCCTGATCTACGAGGCCTTCCAGTTCCCGCCGGAGATGTTCACCGTCCTCTTCGCGATCGGCCGCACCCCGGGCTGGCTGGCCCAGTGGCACGAGCTGGTCCAGGACAAGGAGCAGAAGATCGCCCGCCCGAAGCAGATCTACACCGGCGACCGAGGCCTGGACTTCGTCCCGGCCTCGGAGCGGTGGGCCTGACCGGCGACCCGCACCACCCCACGACCCCGGACGGCCAGCCGTCCGGGGTCGTGCGCGTCGAGGGGGTGGTGTGGGACTTCGGGAACGTCCTCATCGACTGGGACCCGGTCGCCGCGATCGCGGCGGGCGTGGGCGAGGAGGAGGCGCGGCGCTTCCTGGCCGCGACCGACTTCGACTTCATGGCGTGGAACCACGGCCCCGACTCCGGCGGCACCTGGGACGACGCCGAGGCCGAGGTGCGCCGTACCCACCCGCACTGGGTCGAGCACGCGCTGGCCTACCGGGCGAACTTCGCCGCCTCCCTGCTCGGTGAGGTCCCCGGCACCGCGGACCTGGTGCGCGAGCTGCACGCGGCGGGGGTGCCGCAGTGGGGGCTGACGAACTGGTCCGACGAGCTCTACCCGCACGCGCCGGAGCGCTTCGAGGTGATCGCGCTGCTCGACGGCGTGGTCGTCTCCGGCACCGAGCGGGTCGCCAAGCCCGACCGCCGCGCCTACGAACTGGTCGCCGACCGGATGGGCCTGCCGCTGGCCGCCCTGGCGTTCGTGGACGACCGGGCGAGCAACAGCGAGGCGGCGCGGGCGCTCGGCATGACCGGCGTCCTGTTCACCGGCGCGGAGGACACCCGCGCCCGGCTCCGCGCCGCCGGCCTGCCCGTCTGAGGCTGCGCGGCCGCCGGCTCACCCCACCCGGACGGTACGCCGCGTGGTGGGCCCCCGGGCCGGGTCGACCTCGACGGCGACCCGGCCGGAGCGCAGCACCGCCGTGCGGCCGGACCCCGTGAGCCGCACGCGCGCGGTGGCGACGCCGCCGGGGCGGAGCACGACCGTCGCGCGCCCGAGCGCCCGGGCGCCGCTCCCCCGCACCGTGATCGTGGCCGCACCGGGCATCGAGGAGACCACCGGCAGCACGACCGTCCGCCCGGCGACCCGCGCCGCCGCCGGCACCGCGGTGGTCCGGCCCGGGGTCACGGTGACGACCGAGGTGGCGGTGTCGTTTGACGCGCTGGCGTCGTCGCCGCTCGTGGTGACCGTCGCGGTGTTGGCGAGGACGACGGGCAGGTCGTGCCCGCGGACCTCCGGGCCCGGCCGGTCGGCGAGGCACTCGAGGTCGACCACCGCCTGCTGCGGGACGCTCGTGGTGTTGAGCAGCCGGAAGGCGCGCGCCTTGAGCCGCGGGTCGTTGCCGAGCTGGACCACCCCGGTCGGCAGCGACCAGGTCGCGAGGACCCCCTTGGCGTCGTCGGCGCAGGTGACCTGCTCCTCGACGACCCGGCCGGGCGGGAGCGTGACGGTCCGGACGACGTGGTCGAGCCGCAGGTCGTGGGTGTGCCCGTCGACGGCGGCGACCTCCCGGCGCAGGCAGCGCAGCGACAGGGCGACCGTGGCGGGGTCGGTGACGTCGAAGGTGAAGCGCCAACCGCCCGTGACCGACTCGGACCCCGACCAGCGGGCGGCGCCGCCGGCCAGCGCGAAGCCGGGCGCGACCGGCGCGGTGCCGGCGGGGCACGCCAGCGTCGCGGTCTGCCGGCCGGTGCCCCACGTCGGCGTCGCGGCGACGGCCGCCGGGTCCAGGGCGAGCGGGTGCCGGTGGCCCCCGGTGACCTCGGTGCTGCCCGGCAGGCACACGAGGAACAGCTTCGCCTGGGCGCGACCGGTGGCGTCGTTGCGCAGCACGACCTTCCACGACCGGGGTCCGGTGGCCTCGGAGCGCAGCACGCGCACGTCGGTGAGGGAGCCGGTGCCCTGGTCGACGTGGTCGACCCGGGCCTGCCCGTCGCTGACCAGCGCGTCGGGCGCGGCGCACGTCGCGGTGACCGAGCGGGTCTCGCCGGGCCCGAGGTCGACGTGCTGCTCCTGCTTGGTGGGGGTGAGCTCGTGCAGCAGCCACCGGTCGGCCGGCGCCCCGGCGCCCGCGACCGGGTCGACCACGACGACGACCGGGAAGGAGTCGCTCGCCCCGGGCGCGAGCGTCCCGGCGGCGCAGGTCACGGTCCGGGCGGCGAGCGTGCAGCCGGTCGGCAGCGGCCCGGGGGTGACGCCCGCGGGCAGGACGTCGGTGACCACGGTCGCCGGCGCCGGGGCCGTGCCGACGTTGCGCGCGGTGAGCGTCCAGGTCAGCGTCGAGCCCCCGGCGGGGGTGGGCGTCGAGGCGGTCTTGGTGACGGCGACGTCCGGCCGCGCGGGCGGGGTGGCGGGCGTGCCCGGCAGGCAGACCAAGGTGGGCAGGAAGGCCACGTGGGTCTCGTTGGTGGAGTCGAAGGACGCGGCGATGACCTGGCCGACGACCACGTTGCGGGCGCTCACCGCTGCGCGGGGCGCGAGCACGTGGCCGCCGAGGTCCGAGCCGAGGCGCAGCGCCACGTCGGTGGCGCCGGGGAAGTTCCAGATGACCGGCCCCCGCGCCTGGACGCCCGCGGTGGTCGGCTGCGCGCCGCCGGGGGTCAGCGTGTTCTTCACGTGGTCGGGGAAGGCCACCGAGGCGCCGGGCACGTTGACGACGAGCGCCGAGCCGGACGGCACGTCGTACGCGATGGTCCGGGCGGTGGCGAGCTGCGCCGGGGTCAGCGTCACCAGGTTGAGCCGGGGGTCGGTGCCCCGCAGGACCAGCACCCGGTTCTGCAGGTCGCCCTGCTCGACGACGGCGCCGGTGTCGGCGGCTGCGCCCAGCGTGGCCGAGAGCGCCTCGAGGTGCGCGAAGCCGGCAGCGAAGTCGACGGGGTTGCTCGCCAGCAGGCGGCCCCCGCCGTTGTAGTTGACCTGGTGCCCGGCGCCCTGCCCGGGCCCGAACCAGGCGCTCCCGGCGTTGAGGTTGAAGGTGCCCGCCCGGCCGGCGACGACGAGCGCGGGGTCGCCCGCCGGCCACCTGCCCTGCAGGTGGCCACCGACGGTCATCCAGCTCTCGACCAGGTCGCCGCCGTACGCCACGGTCCCCTCCGACTCCGAGGTCCGCCGGCCGTCGCCGGCGACGAACTCCGTCCAGCCGGTCGCCTCCCCGAAGGCGTTGGTCACCTCCACGCAGGCCGTGGCCGCGGGTGCCGAGGCGGCGCCCACCGCGGCGCCCGGCGGGAGGACGAGTCCGGTCAGCACGGCCCCTACGGTTCCGACGGCCCCTACGACACCGACCAGGGCTCGACCCCGACCTCCACGCACGCGTGCACGCATGGCGACACCACTCCCCCTGTTGCGGATCCCGCGGGACGCTCGCAGGGGCGGAGCGGTGCCGTGGGGGTTGTGGGGGGACTGTTACCCCGGCGTGGCCGGCGCGGTCCCGGCCCGTTCCTCCTGCCTCAGTTCACGCCGCGGCTGCGCCCCTCCCAGTACGGCGCGCGCAGCTCGCGCTTGAGGATCTTGCCCGTCGGGTTGCGCGGCAGCGCCTCGAGCACGTCGACGCTGCGCGGGCACTTGTAGTGGGCGAGGTGCTCGCGGCAGTAGGCGACGATCTCCTCCTCGGTCGCCGAGGCGCCCGGGTGCAGCGCGACGACCGCCTTGACCGACTCCCCCCACGTGTCGTCGGGGACGCCGATGATGGCGACCTCCATGACCGCCGGGTGCTCGGCGAGGACCCGCTCGACCTCGGGGCTGTAGATGTTCTCGCCGCCGCTGATGATCATGTCCTTGAGCCGGTCCTCGACGAAGAGGTAGCCGTCCTCGTCGAGCCGGCCCATGTCGCCGCTGCGGAACCAGCCGTCCTCGACGACCACCTCGGCGGTCGCCTCGGGCTTGTTCAGGAAGCCCTTCATCAGCTGTGGCGTCCGCAGCCAGATCTCGCCGTGGGTGCCCACCGGGAGGTCCTCGAGCGTGGCCGGGTCGACGATCCGGATCTCGACCCCGGGCACCGCCTTGCCCGCCGAGACCAGCCGCTCGGGATGGCCCGACGCCTCGGCGGTGCGGTGGTCCTCGGGCATCAGGTGCGTGGCCACGCCGGCGACCTCGGTCAGCCCGTAGACCTGCATGAAGTCGGTGTCGGGCCAGGCCTGCATCGCCGCCCGGAGCAGCGGCGGCGGCATCGGCGCCGCGCCGTAGGTGTAGGTCTTGAGCGCCCCGAACAGCTTGACCGCGTCCTCGCCGGACTGCAGCACCTGGGCGAGCACCGCCGGGACCAGGAAGGTGCGGTTCGCCCCGGCGAGGATCGCGCCGGCCAGCGACATGCCGTCGGGGTCGCGGGTCATCACGCTGGGGATGCCGTCGTGGATGCCGAACAGGACGTACGACGAGCCGCCCACGTGGAAGAGCGGCATCGCGACCATCGACTTGTCACCCGGCTCGAAGCCCCACCCGTCGTGGGCGTTGACCGTGTGGCTGACCATGTTGGCGTGGGTGAGCATGACGCCCTTGGGTCGACCGGTCGTGCCGGAGGAGTACATCACCAGGCACACGTCGCCCGGCTCGACGTCGGGCTGCCGGCCGACCGGCGTGGCGGCGGCGAGCAGCCGCTCCCACCCGTCGCCCTCCTCCCCCTCCGGAGTCACCTCCACGACGTGCTCGACGCGGGGCAGCCGGTCGCGGATCGCCTCGATGGTGGGCATCAGCTCGCGGCCGACGACCAGCACCCTCGCGCCGGAGTCGTTGACCGCGTAGTCGACCTCGTCGCCGGCCAGGCGCCAGTTGATGATCGCGTTCGCGGCCCCCAGGGACCCGGCCGCCATCGACAGCTCCACGCACGCCGGGTGGTTCTTGTCGAGGAACGCCACGACGTCCCCCCGCCCGACCCCGAGGTCCTGCAGGGCGCCGGCCGCGCGGCGTACCCGCTCGTCCCACTGCGCCCAGGTCCAGGTGCGCCCGAGGTAGGTCATCGCCTCCGCGTCGGGGGTCGTGCGCGCCCAGTGCGCCAGGCGGTCGTCGACGAAGACCGGGGCGGGGGCGGGGGCGTCGAGGTCCGGGTTAGGTGCGGTAGCCGTCATGGGCGTGATTGTGGCTCAGATCACAAGTGCCGTCGAGGGTTCTGCACAGACCTCCAGCGCAGTCTCAGGATCGTCACAGACCCGCTGGGCACCGTGGAGACATGACCGAGCGCGACCGATTCCCCCACGACGACACCGCCCCGCTGCGTCCGACCGGGGGCGCCCCCACCGGGGGCCGCCCCGCTGGGGACGACCAGCCGACCACCGCGCAGCCGGCGTACCCCGCCGGGCCGGCGCCGACCGGCCCGCCCGCCGGCGCCGCGCCCGCGGCACCCGCCGGCGCTCCCCCGCGCCGCGGCCGGTCCGGCTTCGCCGCGGCCGTGCTGGCCGGTGCCCTCGTGGTCGGCGGCGGCGCCGGCATCGGCGGCGCGGCCCTCTGGTCGGCGTACGACGACGACGGCTCGTCCTCGACCGGCGGCAGCGACCGGACGACCTCGCAGGTCGTGAGCACCTCCGACGAGCCGGCCCCGGAGGGGTCGGTCCAGCAGGTCGCCGCCACGGTGCTGCCGTCGGTCGTCCAGATCGAGGTCACCGGGAGCCAGGAGGCCGGTTCCGGCTCCGGGATCGTCCTCAGCTCCGACGGGGTCATCCTGACCAACAACCACGTGGTCGACCTGGCCGCCGACGGCGGCGAGATCACGGTGGCGTTCAACGACGGCACCCGCGCCGACGCCGAGGTGCTCGGCACCGACCCGCTCACCGACACCGCGGTGATCAGGGCCCAGGACGTCGAGGACCTCACGCCGGCGACGATCGGCGACTCCGAGGCGCTGGACGTCGGCGAGCAGGTCGTGGCCATCGGGTCGCCGTTCGGCCTGGAGTCCACGGTCACCAGCGGCATCGTCAGCGCGCTGGACCGCCCCGTGAACGTCGGCACCGACGACCAGCAGAACGCCACCACCTACCCCGCGATCCAGACCGACGCCGCGATCAACCCCGGCAACTCCGGCGGCCCGCTGGTCAACATGGCCGGCCAGGTGATCGGCATCAACTCCTCCATCCGCACCGCCTCGGACAGCGCCGGCTCGGAGTCCGGCTCGATCGGCCTGGGCTTCGCGATCCCGATGGAGCCCGTCATGCCGATCGTCGAGCAGATGACCGACGGCGAGACGCCGACCCACGCCCGGCTCGGGATCACCGTCGGCGACGCCGCGACCGTGCAGCTCCCCGAGGGTCTCGAGGGCCAGCTCGGCCCGCAGCAGCAGCCGCAGCAGCCCGAGCAGGACAGCGACGTGGTCGGCGCCCGGGTCGGCGAGGTCACCCCGGGCTCGACCGCCGACGAGGCGGGCATCGAGTCCGACGACGTCATCACCAAGGTCGACGACACGATGATCTCCAGCGCCGACTCGCTGGTGGCCACCATCCGCTCCTACCGCCCCGGCGACGAGGTCGAGGTGACCTTCCTCCGCGGTGACGACGAGCAGACGGTCACCCTCGAGCTCGACTCGGACGCCACGCAGGACTGAACCCTGCCGGCAGGGGCCGGGCGGCCCCGGGGCCGATCACCGCGCCCGGGCCACCCGGCCCTCGTCCCACACCGGGCCGTCGGACTCGTAGACCGCCCCGTCGGCGCCGTACACCAGGAAGCGGTCGAAGCCCCGGGCGAACCAGCGGTCGTGCGTGACGGCCAGCACCGTCCCGTCGAACGCCGCCAACCCCTCCTCGAGCGCCTCCGCGCTCTGGACGTCGAGGTTGTCGGTGGGCTCGTCGAGCAGCAGCAGCGTGGCGCCCGACAGCTCGAGCAGCAGGATCTGGAACCGCGCCTGCTGGCCGCCGGAGAGCGACTCGAAGGTCTGCTCGCCCGCGTGCGCCAGCTCGTAGCGGTCCAGCACGCGTGCGGCCTGCTCCCGCCCCAGGCCCTGGCGCCCGCCGGGGTGCCCGTCGCCGCGGTGCAGCACCTCCAGCAGGGTGCGGCCCACCAGCTCGGGGTGCTCGTGGGTCTGCACGAACCACCCCGGGCGCACCCGGGCCCCCAGCTTGGCCCGGCCGGTGTGCGCGACCGGCGCGACCGCGACCTCCCCGACCGGCCGGTGCTCGACGTCGGGGTCGCTGCCGCCGGCCGCCAGCAGGCGGAGGAAGTGCGACTTGCCCGACCCGTTCGAGCCGAGCACGGCCACCCGCTCGCCGTACCAGACCTCGAGGTCGAAGGGGCGCATCAGCCCGGTGAGTTCCAGCTGCTCGCACACCACCGCCCGCTTGCCGGTGCGCCCGCCGCGCAGCCGCATGGTGACCTGCTGCTCGCGGGGCTGCTCGGTCGGTGGGCCGACCTCCTCGAACTTGCGCAGCCGGGTCTGGGCGGCGCGGTACTGCGAGGCCATGCCGTCGTTGTACTCGGACTTGATCTTGTAGTGGAGCACCAGCTGCTTGAGCTTGGCGTGCTCCTCCTCCCACCGCTTGCGCTGCTCGGCGAAGCGGGCGAACCGGTCGGCGCGCGCCTGGTGGTAGGAGGTGAAGCCGCCCGGGTGCGTCCACACGGTGTTGCCGGCGGCGTGCCCGCCGCTGCCGAGCTCGACGGTGACGACGCGCGTGGCGGTGTTGTCCAGCAGCTCACGGTCGTGGCTGATCATCAGCACGGTCTTGTCCGACTCCCGGATCCGGCCCTCGAGCCAGATCTTGCCGGGCACGTCGAGGTAGTTGTCCGGCTCGTCGAGCAGGAGGACCTGGTCCGGCCCGCGCAGCAGCACCTCCAGCACGAGGCGCTTCTGCTCGCCGCCGCTGAGCGTGGTCAGCTCGCGGTACTTCGCCCGGTCGTACGACACGCCGAGCGCGGCCGTGGTGCAGACGTCCCAGGTGACCTCGACGTCGTAGCCACCGGCGTCGGCGTACTCCGCGAGGGCCGTGGCGTAGGCCAGCTGGGTGCGCTCGTCGTCGGTGTCCATGAGCGCCAGCTCGAGGCGGTCCACCTCGGCAGCCGCCGCGCGGACCCGGGGCGGGGCGACGCTGAGCAGGAGGTCGGCCACCGTCGTCGACCCGTGCGCGACCTGCTGACGCATCACGCCCAGCCCACCGCTGCGGGTCACCACGCCGGCGTGCGGCTGGAGCTCGCCGGTGATGATCCGCAGCAGCGTGGTCTTGCCGGCGCCGTTCGCGCCGACCAGCGCGACCTTCTGGCCCTCCCCCACCCGGAAGGACACCTCGTCGAGCAGCACCCGCCCGTCCGGCAGCTCGTAGCGCACCCCGGCGACGTCCACATGGCCCACGAGCGTTGATTGTGCGCGAGCCGACCCCGGCGGCGCACCTCGTTAACTGTCCCCCCGCCGTCCCGCCCGCCGTCCCGCCCGCTCGGGTTGCACCCGAGGTGTCGCGCAGGTCTCCGCGGTGTGCTCGCGGACGACCCAGACCCCTCTTTAGGATGAGGCGCGTGACACAGGTCGAGGAGGTGCCCGAGCACCCCTCGGCCGAGCCCGGCCTCGCGCCGGCGCGGCGTACCCGCCGCCCCGCACGGGTCGTCGCGATGGCCGTCTACGTCGTCGCGCTGGTCGCCTGGTCCGAGGTGCTCGGCATCCCCAACGACACCGTGCAGGTGTTCGTGTGGCTCTGGCTCGGCACGATCGCCTGGAACGTCGGCGAACGACCGCGGTACCACCTGCAGTTCCTGCGGGACTGGTGGCCGCCGGTGGTCGGCCTGGTCGTCTACTTCTACAGCCGCGGGCTCACCGACGAGCTCGGCCTGCCGGTGCACGTCACGATGCCCATCCGCGTCGACGAGTGGCTCGGCGGCGGCACGACCCCCACCGAGCACCTGCAGGCGGCGTGGTGCGGCGACCCGTGCGTGCGTGACTCCGCGCCTCGCTGGTACGACGTCGCGCTGACGACCGTCTACGCCTCGCACTTCGTCACCGGCCTGACCCTCGCGGCGGTCCTGTGGCTGCGCAGCCGCCCGGAGTGGGTGCGCTGGATGCGGCGCTACCTGGCGATCAACTTCGGCGCCCTGGTCGTCTACATCCTCTACCCGATGGCGCCGCCGTGGATGGCGTCGCGGGACGGCTACATGGGCGAGGTCACCCGGATCACCAGCCGGGGCTGGGCCGACCTCGGCCTGGGTCGCTTCGACCTGGTCCTGCAGGGCGTCGGCAACCCCGTGGCCGCCATGCCGTCGCTGCACGCCGGCATCGCGTTCCTCGTCGCCGGCTACGGGATCCTGCGGCTGCGCACCCGCTGGCGGTGGCTGCTCGCGGCGTACCCGCTCGCGATGTCGCTGGCGCTGGTCTACTTCGCCGAGCACTACGTCGTCGACGTGGTGGCCGGCGGCGCGCTCGCCGGGCTGGTCCTCGCGGGCTGCGGCTGGTGGGAGCGTCGGCAGGACCGGGCGCCCGCCCACCACTGACCCCCGGGTCCTGCCCCGCGGTTCGGCCCGCCCGGGCAGGATGACCGCATGGACCTCAGCCTCACCGACGAGCAGGAGGGCTTCCGGGCGCTGGCGCGGGAGTTCCTGGAGCGCGAAGCCGTGCCGCACCGCACCGAGTGGGACCGTCGCGAGGCCGTCGACACCGCGATCATCCCCGCGATGGCGCAGATCGGCTTCTTCGGGCTGACCATCCCCGAGGAGTACGGCGGGCTCGGCGGCGACTACCTGACGTACGTGCTGGCGATGGAGGAGCTGGGCCGGGCCGACTCCGCGCTGCGCGGGATCGTGTCGGTCTCCAACGGCCTGGTCGGCAAGTCGATCCTCGCGGCCGGGACCGAGGAGCAGAAGCAGGAGTGGCTGCCCCGGATCGCGTCGGGCGAGGTCCTCGGCTGCTTCGGGCTGACCGAGCCCGACACCGGCTCCGACGCCGGCAACCTCACCTCGCGGGCGGTGCGCGACGGCGACGACTACGTCATCACCGGCCGCAAGCTCTTCATCACCAACGGCACCTGGGCGCAGGTGGCCCTGGTCTTCGCCCGCACCGGCGGACCCGGCGCCCGCGGGGTCAGCGCCTTCCTCGTCCCCACCGACGCGCCGGGCTTCGAGGCACGCGAGGTGAAGGGCAAGCTCGGGCTCCGGGGACAGGCCACCGCCGAGCTCTACCTCGACGACGTGCGCGTCCCCGCCTACGCCCGGCTGGGCGAGGAGGGCCAGGGCTTCAAGATCGCGATGACCACCCTGGACAAGGGCCGGGTCTCGGTCGCCGCCGGCTGCGTCGGCATCGTCCAGGGCTGCCTGGAGGCGGCGGTCTCGTACGCCACGAGCCGCACCCAGTTCGGCCGCCCCATCGCGGGCTTCCAGCTCGTCCAGGACATGATCGCCGACATCTCCCTCGACGCGGACGCCGCGCGGCTGCTGGTGTGGCGGTGCGCGGACCTCATCGACCGCGGCGAGCCGTTCGGGGTCGCCGCCTCCAAGGCGAAGCTCTTCGCCTCCGAGGCCGCCGTCCGCGCAGCGAACAACGCGATCCAGGTCCACGGTGGCGCGGGGTACGTCGACGACCACCCGGTCGAGAAGTACCTCCGCGATGCTCGCGTGATGACGCTCTACGAGGGCACCAGCCAGGTGCAGAAGCTGCTCATCGGGCGTGCCGAGACCGGCATCAACGCCTTCGTCTGACCCGGTTCCACCCCACCCGCACCCGGCTCCCAGGAGGACGCTCGTGACGCTGCACCCGGACCTCGACCCCCAGCTCGCCGGCCTGCTCGGCCTGATGGCCGGCGCCGGCCACCCGCCGATGTGGCAGCAGTCGCCCGAGCAGGCGCGCCAGGGCTTCCGGGTGCTCACCGTCGACCTGCGCGACCCCGCGTCCGTCCCCGCCGTCGACGTGGTCGAGGAGATCACCGTGCCCGGTGGCGACAGCGAGCGCCCGGCCCGGGTCTACCGCCCCCGCGCGGGTGCGGACACCCTCCCGACCGTCGCGTTCTTCCACGGCGGCGGCTTCGTCATCGGCGACCTCGACACCCACGACCTGACCTGCCGCACCATCGCCACGCTGTCCGACGCCGTCGTCGTCTCGGTCGACTACCGGCTCGCGCCGGAGCACCCGTTCCCCGCCGGCGTGGACGACGCCCTCGCCGCCGCCCGCTGGGTCTCCGACTCCCTCGCCGACCTCGGCGGGGACGACCGGATGGCCGTGGCCGGCGACTCGGCCGGCGGAAACCTGTCCGCCGTGGTCGCCCAGGCCTTCCGCGACGAGGACCGTCCGCTCGCCGGCCAGCTGCTGGTCTACCCCGTCACCGACATGGGCGGGTCCTACCCCTCGCACACCGACAACGCCGAGGGGTACTTCCTCGACCAGCGCACGATGGAGTGGTTCGGGGCGCAGTACGTCGGCACCGCCGGCGACCTGTCCGACCCGCGTCTCTCGCCGCTCAACGGCCGCCTCGACGGCCTCGCCCCCGCCGTCGTGGTGACCGCGGAGTTCGACCCGCTGCGCGACGACGGCAACGCCTACGCCCGGGCGCTCGCCGATGCGGGGGTCCCGGTCGAGAACCGGACCTTCCCCGGCCTCATCCACGGATTCGTCGACATGGGTCGGCACTCGGCCGCCGCGCAGGCGGCCGTCGAGGAGACCTGCGCGCTGTTCCGCGCGGTGCTGCACGGCTGACCCGCCGGGCACACCCCGGGCACACCCCGGGTCGCGGTCAGCCGAGGCCGAGGGCGTCGAGCAGCTCCCCGCCGCCGGCGAGCACGCCGGGGACCGCTCGGCCGTGCTCGCCCTCGCCCTCGCCTCGTCCTTCGCCGGGTGCCGTCGTCGACGGGTCGTCGCTCAGTCGCACGTCGTCGCAACCGAAGTCGTCGACGGCAACCGCGGTCAGGTCGCCCTCGTGTGCCAGCACCAGGAGGTGGCGCGGACCGAGGTCGGCCGTGCACGCCCGCGTCGCCTTGACCGGGCGCAGGGCGGCGAGTGCTCGGTCCACGCGGACGAGACGGGCCTCCGGCACCGTCGTCGGCGCACCCTGGCGCTCCCAGCGGTACACCGCGCCAACCGACGACCGGTGGCCCTCGACCGCCCGGTAGCTGCACGTCCACGCCCGATCGGCGCCAGCCAGGTCGGGCGTCGAAGCGGCCGGCTCGGTCGTCCCGAACCCGCTGGTCCCGTCCTCCGCCTGAGGCAGCCGCGGCGGGCACGGCGGCCCGTCGACCGCCGCCACCTCGTCGACCGGACCCGGGCCCGACCCGGGAGTGTCCTCACCGCCGCTTCCCGGGGAGCATGCGCCCAGGACGACCACGAGCAGCACGGCCCCTCCTGCACGCGTCGCCCTCATGGCACCAGCACACCACGGTCGAGGTCGCGGCGGGCGTGCCTGTGCCCCGCCGGTTGGTTGCTCCGGCGGGGTGTGGGGCGGGGTGGGCTATTGGTCGGGTGGGGCTGGGCCAGGGGCGTGGGTGTCGAGGTCGTGGGTGCCTCGGTGGTCGACCCGGTACGTCTGCCCGGTGGGGCTGCGCCAGAGGTAGGTCCCTGGTTGGGGTGTGTGTTGGTGCCAGCCGGTGTGGGTCTTGACGCGGTGGTGGCGCCTGCACAGTGGGGCGATGTTGCTCGTTCGTCGCTAATGTGACCGCCCGTGAGCACCCCGAACCGCGCAGCGGTCTACGCCCGGATCTCCAGTGACATCGAGGGAACCGGCGCGGGCGTCGCTCGGCAGGTCGAGGACTGCCGAAAGTTGGCCGCTGGGTTGGGCTGGCAGGTCGCCGGGGAGTACGTCGACAACGACATCTCGGCCTACTCCGGCAAGCGCAGGCCGGAGTACGAGCGCATGCTGGCGGACCTGGCCGACGGGCTGGTCGATGGCGTGCTGGTGTACCACATCGATCGCCTCACCCGGCGACCCATCGAGCTCGAAGAGTTCCTAGGCGCCTTGGACCGGGCGCGGGTGCGCCAGGTCAAGTTCGTCACCGGTGACACCGACGTCTTCTCTGGCGACGGCCTGATGATGGCGCGGGTGATGGCGGCGATGGCGGCGAAGGAATCGGCTGACAAGTCCCGCCGGGTGGCACGCAAGCACCAGCAGAACGCGACCGAGGGCAAGCCGCACAAGGGCGCCACTCGGCCCTTCGGCTACGAGGCCGACTTCGTCACGGTCCGGGCAGACGAGGCCGAGGTCTACCGCCAGTTGGTCGCCCGGTTCCTGGCCGGTGAGTCGACCCGCTCGTTGGCGGCCTGGCTGAGCGCGAATGAGGTGCCGACGGTGACCGGCTCGGACTGGCAGACCAGCACCTTGAAGAACATGCTGATCAACCCCCGGTACGCCGGGTTCCGGGTCCATCGGGGTCAGATCGCCGCCACTGGACAATGGGACCCGATCATCACCGAGGAGCAGCACCGCCAGATCCTTGCCAAGTACGCCGAGAAGAAGAACAGCGGACGCCGCGCCCCCCAGCGCTACCTGCTCTCCGGCATGTTGCGCTGCGGAAAGTGCGGCGTCCGCCTGTACTCCAGCGCCCGCAAGACCAGCCGCCGCTACGTGTGCCTCTCAGGCCCCGACCACGGGGGATGCGGTGGCCTGGCCATCACCGCCGATCCCCTGGAGCGCTTCGTGGCCGATGCCGTGCTCTACCGGCTCGACACCAGCGAACTGGCCGACACCCTGGCCGGGCGCAGCAGCAGCGACGAGCGTGCCGCTGACCTCACGACAGCCTTGGACGAGGCGACCGAGCGGCTGGAGCAGCTCGCCCTGGCATTCGCCAACGGCGACATCAGCATGCGCGAGTGGATGACCGCCAGGAAGCCCATCGAGCAGCGATTGATGACCACCCAACGGCAGCTCGCAGCGATCACCCACACCACCGCACTGACCGGGCTGGTGGGCAACGGGGAGGCGCTAAGCCGATCGTGGCAATCGCTCAACCTCTCCCGGCAGCACGCGATCGTCGAGGCCCTGGTCGATCACGTCGTGATCGGGCCCGGCACCCCCGGGGCCCAGGCGCTGGACCCCGGCCGCGTCTGCGTCGTGTGGCGCCACTGAGCGACCCCCGGCGTCTCGCGTGCTCCCGCTCCGCGGGTGCGCGCGCGAGCCACCCGGCGGCCCGCCCAGCAGCACCCCCACCCGCCGCACGACCAGCGGATCGGTGACCTTCACCTGGACTCCCTGCGCGGCACACGAGGCCCGCACGAAGGCCGCGACCTCCTCGGCAGAGAACTGGCTTAGTCCCATGCGAACCACACCGCCGGCGGCGCCTTCCAATCCTCCGCATCGGCCGAGGACCACGACCGCGACGGCGGACCACCCATGACCGTGGACGCCTTGTGCAGCACCATCGCCGAAGAGATGCCCGAGAGGCGCAGGACCGGCGGCTGGAAGCCCTGGCCGACCTCGTAGCGGTGCAGCCCCAGCAGGTGCTCGCGCTCGGCGGGGTTAAACGCCTTGGTCACGTACTTCGACAGGTATCCCGCCGCGCGGCGTGCCTCATTCAAGGAGGTCGAGCCCACCGGGAGGTCCGAGAGCCGCTTGATGTGGACGAACCCACGACCCCACGCGGACTGGATCCGCCCGCGAGGGATGAACTGGCCAACCGCGAAGTGCACGTGCAGCCCGTGGCCGGACTTGTGCCACTCCGGAACCCACACGTACGGAAAGGGCTTGCCGCCCATCTCCGCACGCAGCGCCCGGAAGAACGCCGCCACATGCTGACGAAGCTGCGCGGGGTCGTGACACCCAGCCCCGGCGTAGGTCAACGTCCCGAGCCGGTTGAGTCGGTTACCGGCGCAGTAGACCCGGACCTTCTTCTTCGCCCGGCGCGCGGCCTCCAGGCGCGACCGCTCCGGATCAGATGCAGCGCCCGCAGGCACCCACGCCCGCGCGGGCCGGTAGGAGGGAACGAAACAGCCACCGGCCTCACCGGCGGGGGGTGGAGCGAGAGAACCCAGCCCGCGTCGGGCTGGATGAGACGAGATTCAGACACGAGAACACTCCGTGTGACGAGCCGACAGGGAATGTCGGTCCCGCCCGGAGATCCCGGAGTCGCCACAGCAACGGCGGCAGCCATCGAACGCAAGGCGGGGCCCAAGCCGTCTGCCCCGTCGTTCAACGGGTGCTTGCTATGTCGAAGCTGCCGGTAACGCGCCTAGTTACTTCCCCGCAGGACGGCCCACGGACCCGGAGTGCGCATGTAAGAACTGAGGTGTAGGTGCCGCAGCACGAGTTGCTGAACGCATCGTGGCACAGGTCCGCTCCACCTGTCCGGCGATCGGCGGGCCGGGCGGGGGTGTGTCGCCACCCCAACCGCGCTCGTCCCTCGCGCGCCCGGGGCCCCTGCGACCCGAGAGACACCCCCACCCCCCGGCCCGCCGACCACCTCTCGCCGCGACGGGGTCCAGCCCCGGCGCGTCCCGAGTTACGTTGCTACTTCAAGTCAAGAGCCCTCGCATCGCGGACCACGACCCTCGCCCTCACAGCCACACGCTGAGTGGGGCGTCTCCGCCGAACCGTCTCCAGTATGCGTGTCCGAGTGCCAGCCCCACCGACGTGAGCGTAACGTTCTTCAGGGCCGTCCCATTCCATTCTTCGAACAGGGCCGCAACATCAGGAGCGCGTGCCTTCAGGTCGGCTTCGACCTCAGCTCCGCTCAACACCCCGAGCTCCTGAACTTGAACCACGGAACTGCGCAGGTGCTCTGCACCCAAGGTCTTGATTAGGTCGTCCACGTCTTGTGTCGCCGGAACCTGGAGTTGAAAATTCTCTGGATTTCTGAAACACGGCATTAGCAATCGGTGTCGAAGTGGGGAATCACGCAGGTCCTCTGGCATTTGCTCCGCGGAGAAACCGTTTGTGAATGCGGAGGTTTGCGACGTTCTGATTGCGTCACCGAGTCCGACCTCACTGATGGAGACCGCCCCGGCTCCCACATATTCGATGTGCTGGAAGTCAACGTCCCGCAACGGTTCCGTCGGAACTGGAAGGGTCAGCATCGTGCCACGCAACCGAACATCGATGACCGACTGCGCATTGGGCAAGATAGCAGGCACGCGTGTGTAGCGAACGAGGAAGGCAAGTGCGATCGCCCGCCGTTGGGCCTCGGTGAGTTTGGGAGCGGCAGTTATCGCCTCGTTCAAAGCGAGGGTTCGCAGATTGCGATCGTCTTCTTTCACGCGGTCGACCAGTAAGTCCACTAGGACCTGGCCGAGGTCGTCCTCACCTGAACACGCGTACTCGCGCTGAGCATTGAAGACGGACCGCTGGACATCTGGATCACTGAAACGTTCCGCAGCCTCGGGCGCTTCTGCGTACATTTTAGTGAGAAACTCGGTTGTGATCTTGTCTGCTCGGGCAAGAGCAACGTCCTCAGCGATTCCCCGGAGTTCCAAGAAGTTCTGTTGGAAGACCGCCAGTGCGATTTCCTTGACTTCTTCGCGCGAGGGGCCGATATAGACGAGATCGCCACCGGCTTGAAGATTTGTCGAGTTCTCCCCGCCGGACTGCTCTTGCTCGTTCGGACGCTGCCTCACTCGTCACCTCCGTCCATACGCACCGTCAGATCGCGCCCTGCCTGAAAATTTCGGGATCCCTTCCCGCCGCGCTGGCTTTGGGACGGTGGTGTTCCGGCGCCGCCGCCAGTCGCTCCCGCGATCATGAGAACTAAACCAAGTGCGATTGCCGACACCGCGATCCACATCTGCCATTGCCAGACGGAGACACCATCTGCCTCTGCGGCATAGATCCAGAAGGCGGCCGCGAAGGTACCGCCCAATCCGGCGACGACGCCACCGATCTCAACTAAATTTCCGAAGCTTCTTCCCACGGACCAACGGTAATTGACGAGCGCCGGGTGCCACATCGACGCGCCGCGAGCAGCTGGCGGCGGAGGGCGTACTTGCAACTTGTGAGGTTCTCGGTGGCGGTGGGGCCGCCCCTGCTGTGGGGGACGACGTGGTCGTCGTCGACCTTGCTGGTGGTGTGGGCGGGGCGGGTGCACCAGGGGAAGACGCAGTGGTGGTCTCGCAGCCTGGTCTGGGCGGAGAGGCGGTCGGGGACCTCGTAGGCCTCGACGTGGATCCGTTCGGTCAGGTCGATGACGGGCTTGATGGTGATGTGTGCGCCGTCGCGGGCGGCGCGGGTGCACCACTCGGCGAGCTGGGTGGTGAGCACGAACCCCCTTGTGGCTTCGACCCGGGTCACGCCGTCCAGGACCGGTTCCCCATCGGGGCCGGGGGCCTGGTGGACGTGGACGACGAGGGGTGTGGGGTCGGTGTCAAACTGCAGCTGGAGCTGGCGGCGGGCCATGTCGCCGGCGGCCATCGCCCGCCGTGCGCCTTCGGCCTCTGTTGACCCGAGTTGGGCGAGGCGGGCGGCGCCCTTGGTGATCGCATCCTCGAGGTCGAGGGCGTCGGCGAGGTCGAGGGTGCCCCAGATGTCGACGTGGCCGTCGTAGGAGACCTGTTGGGTCTGGATGGTGAAGTGGCGGGCTTCGGTGCGTTCGTGCCGGACTCGTTCGGCTTCGGCGGGGTCGAACCGGACGAGTGCTTCGTCGAGGAGCCGGTCGAGCGCGGCGGGGCCGATGGTGGCGGCGACGGGGGCGACGTGGGTGTCCACGAATCCTGCACCGGCTTTGGGCAGGTGCAGGGTGCGGCGGGCGATGGACCGGGCTTTCCAGGCGGGGAGGGCGAGGTTGGTGACCTTCGCCCAGGTCCGGGGGAGGCGGTAGCGCAGCTCGAGGGCCTCGGCGAGGTAGGCGCGGCCGGCGTCCTCGGACTTCCCGATCCCGGCGGCGAACTCGATGACGGCGAACTCGCTCACCAACGGTGCGCCGTCCCCGGCGAGGCCGATGGCTTTGTCGCCGAACCCCTTCAGCGTCGACCACGCCGAGGCGGTGCTGATTGATTCGGCGGGGTGCATGACGCACCACTGGACCGCGGCTTGGAGGAGTTCGGCTTCGGCGGCGTTCGCGGCGCGTTGGCTGGCCCGGGCGAGGCGCAGCACGTCGGCTGGGGTGTCCAGCGGGTGCTCGAGGGTCGCGGTGAGGGCCATGGTCTTATTATACTCGTACGTGTGTTCGAATGGAAGGTTCGTGCGCACGGTTGTGGATCGGCGACAGGGGGTCTCGACGACGCTCGCCGGGGCTCGCTGCTCGACCAGCGGTGCAGGGTCTCGACGACGCTCGCTGGCGCTCGCTGCTCGACCAGCAGCGGGCCGGCGACGGCGCGCGACCCACGGTGTGCCCGTCCTCTAGTTGCCTCCACCGCGACCACCCACGACCCGCAGGCCGTAGGTCGGCTGCCAGGGGTCTCGACGACGCTCGCCGGGGCTCGCTGCTCGACCAGCAGCGCGGGGTCTCGACGACGCTCGCCGGGGCTCGCCGCTCGACCGACACAGGCCGGGAGGGGGCACGACTGATTGGCCGGCGCCCGGCGGGACACCGTGGCTCCGTGACCGACGTACCCGTGTGGCTCCAGGCCGGCGGCTGGGGGCTCCTGGCCGGTGGCGCGCTCGTGGTCGGCGCGCTCGTCGCGTGGTTCGTGGCCGTCCCGCAGCGGGTGGTCGCCGGCGTCATGGCGTTCGGCTCCGGCGTGCTGGTGTCCGCCCTCGCCTTCGACCTCGTCGACGAGGCCGAGCGGACCGGCGGCCTCGCGGCGACCGCCACCGGCTTCCTCGGCGGCGCGGTGGTGTACGTCGCCGCCAACATCGCCCTGGCCCGCCGCGGCGCCCGTCACCGCAAGCGCTCGCAGGACCAGCAGGCCTCGGAGGAGGAGCAGCAGGGCAGCGGCGCCGCCATCGCGGTCGGCGCGCTGCTCGACGGGATCCCGGAGTCGGTCGTCCTGGGCATCTCGTTGCTCGGCGGGGGCGGCGTGGGGGTGCCCGTGCTCGCCGCGATCTTCATCTCCAACCTGCCCGAGGGCCTCTCCTCCGCGGCCGGCATGAAGCGCAGCGGCCGCGGCGCCCGCTACGTCTTCGGCGTCTGGGGCGGCATCGCGGTGGCCAGCGGCCTCGCCGGCCTGCTCGGCGCGCTCCTGCTCGACGGCGCCTCGCCGACCACCATCGCCGTGATCACCGCAGTCGCGGCCGGGGCGATCCTCGCGATGATCGCCGACACGATGATCCCGGAGGCGTTCGAGGACACCCATCTCTACGCCGGGCTGCTCGCCACGGTCGGGTTCATCGTGGCGTTCAGCATCGAGCGCATCTGACGCCACGCCGACGCCACACCGACAAGGCGCCGTCGGCCGTATCCGCAGGCACCCCACGGGTACCGCGAGGGCTCCCCCATCGACCCCGGAGGTCACCCGACCATGGCTCGAAACACGCTCTCCCGCTCCCTGCACGACGTCGGCCTCGCGGCCTGGTTCGGCGGCACGCTCGCCAACGCCGTCGCCCTCAACCCCGCCGCCGCGCAGGCCACCTCCTCCACCGACGTCGGCGCCGTGGCCAACACCGGCTGGGACCGCTGGACCCCCGTGAACGCCGCGGCGATCGGCGCCCACCTCGTCGGCAGCATCGGCCAGCTCGGCGGCAACAAGACCCGCGTCGCCGGCCAGGAGGGCGTCGGCTCGATGGTGGTCGCGAAGACCGCCCTCACCGCGGCCGCGCTCGGGGCGACGGCGTACTCCCGCGCGCTGGGCAAGAAGGTCTCCCAGGAGACCCAGATGCCCGCAGCCTCGGGCACCGAGCCCGAGGCGGGGACCCCGCCGGAGGTCGCGAAGGCCCAGAAGCAGCTGGCCGCGCTCCAGTGGGTGGTGCCCGCGCTGACCGGCGCGCTGGTCGTCGTGAGCTCCTTCGCCGGCGAGCAGCAGCGCGCGACCGAGCAGAAGACGGGGTTCCTCGGCCGGCTCGCCCCCTGACGGCCTGACGGCGGGCCGGGGCGGCCTCAGCCCCGGCGCGACTCCAGCACGCGGAAGCCCTTGGCCGACGCGAGCCTGGTCGTCGGGAAGCCCTGGTCGCCCAGCCACCGCTGCAGCGAGTCCGCGCCCAGGTTCTTCCCGACGACCATGACCGCCCGCCCGTGCGGCGCCAGCCGCGGCAGCCAGGTGAGCAGCAGCTCGTGCAGCGCCTGCTTGCCGATGCGGATCGGCGGGTTCGACCAGATCTCGTCGTACGTCGCGTGCGGGTCGACGGCGTCCGGCACCGCGGCGCGGTAGCGGTCGGCGACGCCGAGCGCCGCGGCGTTCTCGTTGGCGAGCAGCACCGCCCGCTCGTTGACGTCGACGGCGGTGACCGTCGACCCCGGCGCGCAGACCGCGACCGCGAGCCCGATGACGCCGTAGCCGCAGCCCAGGTCGAGGACCCGCCCGCCGGCGGGCGGCTCGGTCTCGCGGAAGAGCACCGCGGTCCCGATGTCGACGCGACCGCGCGCGAAGACGCCGGAACCGCTCACCAGGGACAGGCTCCGCCCCCAGACCTCCGCGGTCACCGCCGCCCGCTTGAACGGCACGGTCGGGTCGGCGGAGAAGTAGTGCTCGTCCTGCCCGGGCAGGTCCTCGGGCTGGTCCTCGGGCTGGTCCTCGGGCTGGTCCTCGGGGTGGGCATCGGTCACGGTGCGGTCCTCCTCGCGCGGGTGAGCTCGACCCGCGCCCCGAGCTCGGCGTCGGGCGGGTAAGCCACCTCCTCCAACGTCAGTCCGTGCGCGTGCACGACGGCCACGGAGGCGTCGCGGCGCTCGGCGGCCAGGACGTCGCCGGCCCAGGCCACCGGCCGGCGGCCCTCGCCGACGGCGATCAGGCAACCCACCAGCGAGCGCACCATGCTGTGGCAGAACGCGTCGGCGCGCACGGTCGCCTCCAGCACGCCCGACGGCAGCCGCCGCCAGGACAGCTCCTGCAGCACGCGGATCGTCGTCGCGCCCTCGCGCTGCTTGCAGAACGACGCGAAGTCGTGCTGGCCGACGAGCAGGACGGCGGCCTCGTTGAGGAGGTCGACGTCGAGCGGGCGCGGCCACGCGAGCACGTGGCCGCGCACCAGCGGGTCGACGGCCGCCGGGCTGTCGGCGACCCGGTAGGCGTAGCGCCGCCACAGCGCGGAGAAGCGGGCGTCGAAGCCCGGTGCCGCCTCGACCGCGCGGCGTACCCGCACGTCGGCGGGGAGGATGCCGTTGAGCCGCCGCACGAGCGCCTCGAGCGGCGGGTCCGGGGAGCGGCCGGCCGAGTGGGCCAGTGCCTCGGGCTCGACGTCGAGGTGGACCACCTGCCCGCGGGCGTGGACGCCGGTGTCGGTGCGGCCCGCGCACACCAGGTGCACGGAGGGCACCCGCAGCGCGGTCGCCGCGGCTGCCGAGAGCTCCCCCTGCACGGTCCGCAGACCGGGTTGGGCCGCCCAGCCGTGGAAGCCGCCGCCGTCGTAGGCGAGGTCGATCCGGATCCGCACCCCCTCATCCTTCCGTACGCTGTCCCCGTGAGCGCACCCCCCGCGATCGTCCTGGTCTCCGAGCACCACGTCGACGACCTCCAGGACGCCTTCGGACGCTACGAGCGGGAGTACGACGTGCGCTGCGCCCGCAGCTGCGCGGAGGCCGAGGAGGTCGCCCGCGACATCGTGGCGGGCGGCGGCACGGTCGCGATGTTCGTCGCCGAGTCGGTGCTGCCCGACTGCCACGTGCTCGAGGGCTTCCACCGCTGGCGTGCCGTCGTCCCCAACGCCCGCCGGATGATCGCCGCGCACTGGGACCGGTTCCTGGCCGACGCCCCCGCCCTGCGCGCGGGCATGGCCAAGGGCAAGTACGACGCCTACCTGCTGATGCCGCGCGGCACCCGCGACGAGGAGTTCCACCACGCCGTCACCGACCTGCTGAGCGACTGGGGCGCCACCATCGCGGAGCCGGAGGTCGTCTCCGCGAAGATCATCAGCCCCGTCCGCGACGGCCGGGTGCTCGCCATCCGCGACTTCCTGGACCGGATGGGCATGGCCAGCCGCGTCTACCACCCCGACGACCCCGTCGCGCGCCACCTCCTCGGCGACGGCTCCGACGACGCGGCGTACCCCCTCGTGTGGGCGCCCGAGCGCCCGGTCGTCGAGGACGCCACGGTGCGCACCGTGGCGATGAGCCTGTACGGCGCGCCGAGCGACCTCGACGTGGACGGCACCGTCGACGTGTGCGTGGTCGGCGGCGGGCCGGCCGGGCTGGCGACGGCGGTGTACGCCGCCTCCGAGGGGCTCACCTGCGTGGTGCTGGAGGCCGAGGCCATCGGCGGGCAGGCCGGCACCAGCTCGATGATCCGCAACTACCTGGGCTTCCCGCGCGGCATCTCCGGGATGCGGCTGGCCCAGCGGGCGCGGAACCAGGCGCTGCGGTTCGGCACCCGCTTCGTCACCGGCTGGACCGTGCACGGGCTGGTGCCCGGCGAGGGCGAGGTGCCGCACGTCGTGCGCACCGACGGCGGCGACGTCGCCGCCCGCGCCGTGGTGGTCTCGACCGGCGTCGCCTACCGCAAGCTCCGGGTCGAGCCGCTCGAGGAGCTGGTGGGCAGCGGCGTCTTCTACGGTGCCGCGATGACCGCCGCGCGCGAGATGGAGGACCAGGACGTGGTCGTCGTGGGCGGCGGCAACTCCGCCGGCCAGGCCGCGGTGCACCTGGCCCGCTTCGCCCGCTCGGTCACCGTCCTCGTCCGCCGCCCCAGCCTGGCCGAGACCATGTCGCAGTACCTCCTCGGCGAGATCGCCTACAACCCCCGGATCACGGTGACCACCTGCAGCGAGGTGGTCGACGGCGGCGGCGACGGCCGGTTGGAGTGGATCTCCGTCCGCGACACCCGCGACGGGACCCTCACGCGACGCAGCGTGGGAGGCCTGTTCCTCCTGCTCGGCGCCGAGCCGCAGGCGGACTGGCTGCCCGACGCCGTGGCGCGCGACGACCGCGGCTTCGTGCTCACCGGTCGCGACGTGCCCAAGGACCGCTGGCACGACGGCCTGCCGCCCGCCAACCTCGCGACGACCCTGCCCGGCGTCTTCGCCGCCGGCGACATCCGCGCCGGCTCGATGAAGCGGGTCGCGGCCGCGAGCGGCGAGGGCGCCTCGGTGGTGCCGCTCGTCCACCAGTGGCTGGCGCCCTAGCGAGCTGCCTCAGGCCGCCGCGTCAGAGCTCGTGGCGGTACGGCGGGTCGGCGCCGGGCCGGGACACCGTCACCGCCGCCGCCCGCGCGGCGTGGTCGAGCACGGCGGCCACCTCCTCGTCGCCGATCGCGCCCAGTGCCGCGCGCCGGTCGGCGCCGAGCAGGCCCCGCTCCCACAGCGCGTCGACCAGCGCCGCCCCGAAGGTGTCGCCGGCCCCGATCGTGTCCGCGACCTCGACCGGCAGGGAGGCCACCTCGACCGCGCTCCGCGCACCGGTCCACGTCGCCCCCTCGCCACCCCGCGTCACCACCACCGCGGCCGGCCCGAGGTCCAGCAGGCGGGAGACGGCGGAGGCCTCGTCGAGGTCCGGCCACAGGGCGGCGAGGTCCTCGTCACTGGCCTTGACCAGGTCCGCCAGTGCCGCGACCCGCTCCACCCGGGCGACCACGTCCGGTCCGGTGCCGGTGACCGCCGGCCGCGCGTTCACGTCGTACGTCACCGTCGCCCGGTCCCGCAGCCGCCGGAGCAGCGCGACGACGTCCTCCGCGCCGGGCGCCAGCACCGCGCCCAGGGAGCAGGTGTGCACCACGACGGGCGCGGGGTCCGGGTCCACCGGCCCGAGCTCCCAGGCCAGGTCGAAGGTGTAGCTGGCCGCCCCGTCGGTGCCGATCGTGGCGAGCGCGGTCGAGGTGCGGCTGATCGTCGCGGGGTCGGTGGCGAGCCGGACGCCGGAGCCGGCGAGGTGCTCGGCGAGCATCGCCCCGTGGTCGTCCTCGGCGTACGCCGTCGCGAACCGCACGGGCCGCCCGAGCCGGGCCAGCGCGACGGCGACGTTCGCCGCGCTGCCCCCGGGGTGCTCGCGCGTCGTCCCGTCCGCCGCGCGCACGACGTCGACGAGCGACTCCCCCACCACCAGCACGTCCTGCTCCGCACCCGGCTCCATGGCGCCACCCTAGGGTGACGCCATGCAGGTGCACCCGCTGGACGCCGCCGACCCGACCCCGCCGTTCGAGCAGCTGCGGGCCCAGCTCGCGGGTCGCGTGGCCGCCGGCGACCTACCCGCCGGCACGCGCCTCCCGACGGTGCGGGGCGTCGCCGCCGAGCTGGGTCTGGCGGTCAACACCGTCGCCAAGGCCTACCGTGCGTTGGAGGCCGACGGCGTCGTGGTCACCGAGGGCCGTCGCGGCACCTTCGTCGCCTCCCGGCCCGCCGGGGCGGACGCCGGGACCAGGGCCGAGGCCGAGCGGGCAGGGGCGGCGTACGTCGCTGCCGCGCGCCGCGCGGGGCTGACGCTCCCCGAGGCGGTCCGGCTGGTCGAGGGCGGCTGGTAGCCGCCGGGCCGCGCGCCCCCGGAAATGGCACCGACCCGCCCGGAGGACCGGGCGGGTCGGTGGTGGTGCAGGTGGATCGCTGCGGCCGATCAGGCCTTGGACTCGTCCTCGGACTCCGCAGCGGCCTCGGCCTCGGCGGCCTCCTCGGACACGGGCTCGGTGAGCTCGGTGCCCTCCTCGGCGACGACGCTCTCCTCGGGGGAGGCCTCCTCGGCGAGCTCGGTCGGGCCGGCCTCGGTGGTGGTGTCCTCCGAGACGGTCTCCTCGGCGGGCGCCGCGGCGGCGGCCGGCGCGGCCTTCGCCTTGGGGGCCGACGGGGCGTAGGCCTCGGTCACCAGCTCGATGACCGCCATGGGGGCGTTGTCGCCCTTGCGGGGGCCGAGCTTGGTGATCCGGGTGTAGCCACCCGGGCGCTCGGAGAAGGTCGGCGCGATCTCGGTGAAGAGCGTGTGGACGACACCCTTGTCGCGGACGGTCTTGAGGACCTCGCGGCGGTTGTGCAGGTCGCCCTTCTTCGCCTTGGTGATCAGCTTCTCGGCGTGCGGGCGCAGCGCGCGCGCCTTGGCCTCGGTCGTGACGATCCGGCCGTGCTCGAAGAGCTGGGTGGCCAGGTTCGCCAGGATGAGGCGCTGGTGCGCCGGGCCGCCGCCGAGGCGGGGACCCTTGGTGGGCTTCGGCATGTCTCTCTCGTTCCTCCCCGGCCGTACCAGGTACCGGGGTAGTAGGCCGCGGGCGGGTTCGCCCTCGGTCAGCTTGTCTCAGTCGTGCGACGCGGTGGTCACCCGAGATGGCGGCCCGAGGGCCGCCAGTGGACCTCGAGCGGCACCCACGTCAACTGCTGAGCGGGGCAGCGTGTCGCCCGGCGGCGAAGCCGCGTGGGACGGAGTCCCACTGGCGACACGCTCCCGCCGTCCAGCTCAGTACTGCTCGTCCTCGACGAACGCGTCGTCGTCGTCGTCGCCGTACGCCGCGAGGGCGGCGGCGGCGTCGAAGCCGGGGGCGCTGTCCTTGAGGGACAGACCCATCTCGACCAGCTTGGCCTTGACCTCGTCGATCGACTTCGCACCGAAGTTGCGGATGTCGAGCAGGTCCTGCTCCGAGCGGCTGATGAGCTCACCCACGGTGTGGATGCCCTCGCGCTTGAGGCAGTTGTAGGACCGGACGGTCAGCTGCAGGTCCTCGACCGGGAGGGCGAGGTCGGCGGCGAGCTGCTCGTCGACGGGCGAGGGGCCGATGTCGATGCCCTCGGCCTCGACGTTGAGCTCACGGGCGAGGCCGAAGAGCTCGACGAGGGTCTTGCCGGCCGAGGCGATCGCGTCGCGGGGACGGATCGACGGCTTGGTCTCGACGTCGATGACGAGCTTGTCGAAGTCAGTGCGCTGCTCGACTCGGGTGGCCTCGACCTTGTAGGTCACCTTCAGCACGGGGCTGTAGATCGAGTCGACCGGCATCCGGCCGATCTCGTTGTCGGCGCCCTTGTTCTGCACCGCGGAGACGTAGCCGCGGCCACGCTCGACGACGAGCTCCATCTCGAGCTTGCCGTTCTCCGAGAGGGTCGCGATCTTCAGGTCGGGGTTGTGCACCTCGACACCGGCCGGGGGCGCGATGTCGGCGGCGGTGACGTCACCGGCACCGGACTTGCGCAGGTACATGGTGACCGGCTCGTCGTGCTCGGAGGAGACGACGAGGCCCTTGAGGTTCAGGATGATCTCGGTGACGTCCTCCTTGACGCCCTCGATCGTCGAGAACTCGTGGAGGACGGTGTCGACCTTGATGCTCGTGACCGAGGCACCGGGGATCGACGACAGGAGGGTACGGCGCAGCGAGTTGCCGAGCGTGTAGCCGAAGCCGGGCTCGAGGGGCTCGATCACGAACCGCGAGCGGAACTCGTCGACGGTCTCTTCCGACAGGGTGGGGCGCTGTGCGATCAGCACTGGTGTTTTCCTTCCCGGGCCCACCCGCTATATGACGGGCCCGAACTGCAGTCGGCGGAAGTTGTAGCTGGGTCCCGACGGGGCCCGGCGGCCGGAGCCGGCCGGACCCCGACGAGGGGTGAGGAGGCGGAGCCCCCTCGGATCACTTCTTGGAGTAGTACTCCACGATGAGCTGCTCCTGGACCGGGATGTCGATCTGGGCCCGGACGGGGAGCTGGTGCACGAGGATCCGCATGCGGGTCGGCAGCGCCTCGAGCCAGGCGGGGACGACGCGCTCGCCGTGGGTCTCGCGGGCCACGATGAACGGCGTGGTCTCGAGCGACTTCTCCCGGACGTCGATGACGTCGTGGGCGCTCACCTGGTACGACGGGATGTCGACCTTCTTGCCGTTGACCTTGAAGTGGCCGTGGACGACCAGCTGGCGGGCGTGGCGGCGGGTCCGGGCGAAGCCGGCGCGGTAGACCACGTTGTCGAGGCGGCACTCCAGCAGCTGGAGCAGGTTGTCACCGGTCTTGCCGGCGCGACGCGAGGCCTCGGTGTAGTAGTTGTGGAACTGCTTCTCCATCACGCCGTACGTGAAGCGGGCCTTCTGCTTCTCGCGCAGCTGCAGGAGGTACTCGCTCTCCTTGATGCGGCCGCGGCCGTGCTGGCCAGGGGGGTAGGGACGACGCTCGAACGCGCCGTCACCGCCGACGAGGTCGACGCCGAGACGGCGCGACTTCCGGGTCATGGGGCCGGTGTAACGGGCCATTTCTCAAAGTCTCCTGTTCTCAGCGGGCGATCAGACGCGGCGGCGCTTGGGCGGGCGGCAGCCGTTGTGCGGAGCGGGCGTGACGTCCTGGATGGTGCCGACCTCGAGGCCGATCGCACCCAGCGAGCGGATCGCCGTCTCGCGGCCCGAACCCGGGCCCTTCACGAAGACGTCGATCTTCTTCATGCCGTGCTCCATCGCCCGACGACCGGCGGCCTCAGCGGCCATCTGCGCGGCGAACGGGGTGGACTTGCGCGAGCCCTTGAAGCCGACGGTGCCGGCCGAGGCCCACGAGATCACCGCACCGGTGGGGTCGGTGATCGTGACGATGGTGTTGTTGAACGTGCTCTTGATGTGGGCTTCGCCCTGGGCGACGTTCTTCTTCTCCTTGCGGCGCACCTTCTTGGCGCCGGCCGCGTTGCGGCTCTTGGGAGGCATGCAGTATCTCCTGAGTTAGCTGGTCTGTGAGGTGGAAGGCAGTGAGACGCCGAGGCGTCGGATCACTTGGCCTTCTTCTTGCCGGCAACCGTGCGCTTGGGGCCCTTGCGGGTACGCGCGTTGGTCTTGGTGCGCTGACCGCGGACCGGGAGGCCCATGCGGTGGCGGCGACCCTGGTAGCTGCCGATCTCGATCTTGCGGCGGATGTCAGCCTGGACCTCGCGACGGAGGTCACCCTCGATCTTGAAGTTGGCTTCGATCTCGTCGCGGAGCTTGACCAGCTCCTCGTCACCCAGCTCGTGCACGCGGAGGTTCGGGTTGACCCCGGTGGCCGCGAGCAGCTGCTGGGAGCGGGTACGGCCGATGCCGTAGATGTAGGTGAGTGCGATCTCGATGCGCTTGTCGCGCGGGAGGTCCACACCAACGAGGCGTGCCATGTGGCGTTCCTTTGCAGTTCCGCAGAGGTGTCGGTCGTGTCGCGCCCTGGTCCGTGGTGGACCAGGCTCCGGCCTCTGCACCGGAGGTGGTTGACCCGCCGGGTGGCGGGTGAGCGATCACGTTGTTGTTGTTCAGTTGTGCGCGGCCCGGGGGCCGGCGGCAGCGGGACTCAGCCCTGGCGCTGCTTGTGGCGAGGGTTCTCGCAGATCACCATGACGCGGCCGTGGCGACGGATCACCTGGCACTTGTCGCAGATCTTCTTGACGCTCGGGTTGACCTTCATTGTTCAGGCCCTTCTGGTGGGTCGGCTGCTACTTGTAGCGGTAGACGATGCGACCCCGCGTGAGGTCGTACGGCGAGAGCTCCACCACCACGCGGTCCTCGGGGAGGATCCGGATGTAGTGCTGCCGCATCTTGCCGCTGATGTGGGCGAGAACCTTGTGGCCGTTGCTCAGCTCGACGCGGAACATGGCGTTGGGCAGGGCCTCCACGACGGTGCCCTCGATCTCGATCACGCCTTCTTTCTTCGGCATGTCCTCCACAATCTGTTGTCGGTCGTCGTCCACCGTGTCTGCACCGCCTGCGGCGCGGACCGCCTGCGGGTGGCCCGGGAACCTCCGGCGTGCTGTCTCCAGCGCGCCGGTGGACCTCGTGCAGCCGTCCGTGGTCCTCTTCCCGGCACGCACCGACGATCGCTCCGAGGAGCGGGACGTCCGCACTGGCTCCGGGCAGCCGCGAGGCACCACGAAACAGACCCACGTTGGGCCGACGTTGCAGTCTAGGCGCACCGCGCCCCATAACACGAATCCGTGCGGGGAGGTGCGCACACCCCCGGGCGTGCCGCCCGGAGGACGTCTCAGGCCGCGAGCAGCTCGAGCGTGCGCTCGCGGGTGGGGCTCGCGGTCGGCTCGGTGCCGACGTACGCCGCGGCGACCGGGGCCACCATGACCTCGTCGACGCCGTACGTCGCCGCCAGCCCGGCCAGGCGCGAGCGGGACTCCTCGGGGCCACCGATGATCCAGCGCTCGGCCATGGAGTCCATGAGCTGCTGGTGCGCCGGCGGCATCTCGGCCTGCAGCTTCTCGGCCTCCTCGACCAGGCGGCCCGGACCCAGCGGCTGGCCGGTGCGCAGCGCGAGCATCATCTGCAGCTGGGGCAGCGCCAGCCGGCGTGCCTCCGCCGCGTCGTCGGCCACGACGGCGTTGACGGTCAGGAAGGTGCGCGGCTCGGCCAGCTCGGGCGAGGGCTGGAAGGTGCTGCGGTAGAGCTCGAGCGCCTCGGCGGTCCCCTGCCCGGAGAAGTGGTGGGCGAAGACGTAGGGCATGCCCTTCTCCGCCGCGAGGCGCGCCGAGTAGTCCGAGGAGCCGAGCAGCCAGATGGTCGGCACCGAGGTGGCGGCCGGGGTCGCCCGCAGCGCGTGGGTGTGGCCCTGGACCGAGATCCCGACGCCGGCGGTGTCCATCATCGCCAGCACGTTGTCGACGTACTCGGGGAACCGGGTGACAGCCTCGTCGCTCACCCCGCCGGCGCCGTGCCGCAGCGCCCAGCTCGTCACCGGGTCGGTGCCCGGCGCGCGGCCGATGCCCAGGTCGATCCGGCCCGGGAACGCCGCCTCGAGCAGCGCGAACTGCTCGGCCACCACGAGCGGTGCGTGGTTGGGGAGCATCACTCCCCCGGACCCCAGCCGGATGCGCTCCGTCGCCGCGGCCAGCACGCCGATGAGCACCGGCGGGTTGGTGGCGGCGACGGCAGCCATGTTGTGGTGCTCGGCCACCCAGTAGCGACGGAAGCCGAGGCGGTCGGCCGCCCGGGCGAGCGACGTCGACGCACGCAGGGCGTCGGTGGTCGCCTGGTCGCTGCGGACCGGGACCAGGTCGAGCACGGAGAGGGCGGGGCTGTGGTCGGTCATCCCCCGGGGAACGCCGACCCGGCCCCGCCCTATTCCGTCACTCCGAGGGCTTGGGCGCCGGCGGGTTGGAGGCCGTCATCTCGGCCTTCTCGTCGCGCCGAGTCTTGGCCAGGCTCAGCCACGCGGTGATCGCCAGGGTCAGGATGATGACCGCGAGGCTCGCCAGGGTGGGCACCTCGAAGCCGATGACGTGGCCCTCGTGCAGCGCGTGGACGATCAGCTTGACGCCGATCCAGGCCAGGATGAACGCGAGCCCGAGCGAGAGGTAGACCAGCCGCTGCAGGAGCCCGCCGAGCAGGAAGTAGAGCTGGCGCAGGCCCATCAGCGCGAAGACGTTCGCCGTGAAGACGAGGTACGGCTCCTGGGTGATGCCGAAGATCGCCGGGATCGAGTCGAGCGCGAACATGATGTCCGTGGCACCGAGCGCGACGATCACGATGAGCATCGGGGACACGACGCGGACGCCGTTCTCCTTCCACCACAGGCTCAGGCCGCGGTAGTCCTCGGCGACGTTGAGCCGGCGCTGGGCGAACTTCACCAGGCGGTTCTCCTCCGGGTGCTCCTCCTCGCCGCCCCGGTAGCTGCGCACCAGGCTGACGGCGGTGTAGATGAGGAACGCGCCGAAGATGTAGAAGACCCACGAGAAGTTCTCGACCAGCTGGTAGCCGACCGCGATGAAGATCGCGCGGAAGATCAGCGCCAGGATGATGCCCACCATCAGGGCTTCCTGCTGGTACTTGCGCGGCACCGCCAGCGCCGACATCAAGACGATGAAGACGAACAGGTTGTCGACCGACAGCGAGTACTCCACCAACCAGCCGGTGTAGAACTCGATCCCGAAGTCGTGCCCGTGGAAGATCCACACCCAGGCGCCGAAGATGATCGCCGCACCGACGTAGATGCTCAGGTAGACCGTGCACTCGCGCAGCGAGGGCTCGTGCGGCTTGCGGGCGATGACGACGACGTCGAAGAGCAGCACCGCGACGGTGATGCCGATCGTGATGCCCCACTCGAGGGCGGAGACTTCCACAGGGTTCCTCCTGGTCAGGCGGACGACAGAACGTCAGAGGTCTCTTCCGCCGCGGTGGCGACCCACGGCCCCGGACCGGTTCGGATCACCGGACGTGCTGACGAGACCGCGGCGAAGGAATACTCCCCCCTGCGGGGGACATCCTCGCACGGGCTTGGGGGTGCGTTACCCATCCCGGGCGTCCGCGACCCCCGCGGGCCGGGCGGTGCGAGCGGGCCGGGCGGCTCAGGAGCCGCCGTACGGCACGCCGAGCGCGGTCAGGGCCGCCTCGCCGCCGTCGAGCGCGGTGAGCACCCAGGCGCCGCGCTCGGTGAGGGTGAAGCTGTGCTCGAAGTGGGCGGCCCAGGTGCCGTCGTCGGTGACGACCGTCCAGTCGTCGGCGAGCGTCGAGACGTCCTTGCCGCCGAGGGTGACCATGGGCTCGACCGCGAGCGCGAGGCCGCGGACCAGCTTGGGGCCGCGGCCCGGCCGGCCGTAGTTGGGGACGTCGGGCGGCTGGTGCATGGCCGAGCCGATGCCGTGGCCGGTGTAGTCCTCGAGGATCCCGTAGGACCCCTGCGAGCGCACGTGCTGCTCGACGGCGTGGGAGATGTCGGTGACCCGGCCGCCCAGGCGGGCTGCCGCGATCCCGCGCCACATCGCCTCCTCGGTCACCCGCATCAGCTCGGTGACCTCGGCCGGCACGGCGCCGACCGCGACCGTGACCGCGGCGTCGCCGTGCCAGCCGTCGACGATGGCCCCGCAGTCGATCGAGACCACGTCGCCCTCGGCCAGCACGCGGTCGCCGGGGATCCCGTGGACGACCTCGTCGTTGACCGAGGCGCAGATCGAGCCGGGGAAGCCGTGGTAGCCCTTGAACGACGGCGTCGCGCCGGAGGAGCGGATGTTGTCCTCGGCGATGGCGTCGAGCTCACCGGTGCTGGTGCCGGCGCGGACGTGGCCGCGCAGCAGCTCGAGGGTCTCCCCCACGACCAGCCCGGCGCGTCGCATCGACGCGATCTGCTCGGGGGTCTTGATCTCGACGCCCCGGTCGCGCAGCCCCATCAGCCCGGCCCCGTCCCGGTCAGGACTCGGGGATGGCGTCGAGGGCGTCGAAGATCCGCTTCGTGACCTCGTCGACCTCGCCCATGCCGTCGACCGAGACCAGGATGCCGCGCTCGCCGTAGACCGCGATGAGCGGCTCGGTCTGCTCGACGTACACCTCCTGGCGACGCCGGATGACGTCCTCGGTGTCGTCGGCCCGGCCCTCGACCTGCGCGCGCTGGAGCAGCCGCTGGACGATCTCGTCGGCGTCGACGGTCAGGCAGACCACGGCGTCGAGGGAGTGGCCGGTGAAGGCGATCATCCCGTCGAGCTCCTCGACCTGCGCGAGGGTGCGCGGGTAGCCGTCGAGCAGGAAGCCGGGCTTGGCGTCCTCCTCGTCGATGCGGTTGCGCACCATCCGGTTGGTGACCTCGTCGGGGACGTACTCCCCCGCGTCCATGTAGCGCTTGGCCTCGATGCCCAGCTCGGTCCCCTGGGAGACGTTGGCGCGGAAGATGTCACCGGTCGAGATCGCGGGGATGCCGAAGTGCTCGGCGACGAACTTCGCCTGGGTGCCCTTGCCGGCTCCCGGGGGGCCCATCAGGATCAGCCTCAACGGAGGAACCCTTCGTAGTTGCGCTGCTGGAGCTGGCTCTCGATCTGCTTCACCGTGTCGAGGGCGACGCCGACCATGATCAGGATCGACGTGCCGCCGAACGGGAAGTTCTGGTTGGCGTTGATCAGCACGAGCGCGATCAGCGGGATCAACGAGATCAGACCGAGGTAGACCGCGCCCGGCAGCGTGATGCGGGACAGGACGTAGGACAGGTAGTCCTCGGTCGGCTTGCCCGCCCGGATCCCGGGGATGAAGCCGCCGTACTTCTTCATGTTGTCGGCCACCTCGGTCGGGTTGAAGGTGATCGACACGTAGAAGTAGGTGAAGAAGACGATGAGCAGGAAGAAGACCGCCATGTAGAGCGGGTTGTCCCCCGTCACGAAGTACTTGTTGATGAAGCGCAGCGGCGCGGAGTCCGCGTTGCTGTTGAACTGCACCGCCATGGCGGGCAGGTAGAGCAGCGACGAGGCGAAGATGACCGGGATGATGCCGGCCTGGTTCACCTTGAGCGGGATGTAGGTCGAGCTGCCGCCGAACATCTTGCGGCCGACCATCCGCCGGGCGTACTGCACCGGGATCCGCCGCTGGGCCTGCTCGATGAAGATGACCGCGGCGACGATCACGAGGCCGACGATCAGCACGATGCCGAAGGTCCACCAGCCCTGCTGCTTCTGGACGTCCCACATCGAGGCCGGGAACGTCGCGACGACCTGGGTGAAGATCAGGATCGACATGCCGTTGCCGACGCCGCGCTCGGTGATGAGCTCGCCGAGCCACATGATGACGGCCGTGCCGGCGGTCATCGTGACGACCATGACGAGGAACGTCCCGGTGCCGTTGCTGTGCAGCAGCGGCTCGGTGCATCCCTGCAGCAGGTTGCCCGAGCGCGCGAGGGCGACGATGCCGGTGGCCTGGAGGAGCGCGAGCCCCAGCGTCAGGTACCGGGTGTACTGGGTGATCTTGGTCTGGCCCGCCTGGCCCTCCTTCTTCAGCGCCTCGAGCCGTGGGATGACCACGACGAGCAGCTGCAGGATGATGCTGGCGGTGATGTAGGGCATGATCCCCAGCGCGAAGATCGTCAGCTGGAGGAGCGCCCCGCCCGAGAACAGGTTGATCAGGTTGTAGACGCTGTTGTCCTCGACCTGGTCGATGCAGGACTGGACGTTGCCGACGTTCACACCGGGCGCGGGGATCTGGGACCCGAGCCTGAAGATCGCCACGATCATCAGGACGAAGAGCAGCTTGCGCCGCAGGTCCGGAGTCCGGAATGCGTTCACGAACGCGCTGAGCACGAAGTTCCTCTTTTCCCTGCTGGAGGCCGCCTCCCGGCGACCGGCGAGCCCCGGAAGCCTAACAGGCAGGTGTCGCTGTCACGTCTCCGACCGGGGTGGTCGGGACGCTGGTGGAGAGTGACGTACCGGATGGTGATGCGCGGAAGGGGCGCGGCACGAGCCTGCTGAGTTCAGCAGCCGCGCCGCGCCCCTCCCGGGACAACGATCACAGGACGGTGGTCGTGCCGCCTGCAGCCTCGATCTTCTGCTTGGCGGAGGCGGAGAACGCGTTCGCGCTCACCTGGACCTTCACCGAGATGTCGCCCTGGCCGAGGACCTTGACCGGGTGACCGTCACGGACGGCACCGCGGGCGATGAGGTCCTCGACGGTGACCTGGCCACCCTCGGGGAACAGCTCGCCCAGGCGGTCGAGGTTGACGACCTGGAACTCCACCTTGAACGGGTTCTTGAAGCCCTTGAGCTTCGGGAGCCGCATGTGGAGCGGCATCTGGCCACCCTCGAAGGCGGAGGGGACCTGGTAGCGAGCCTTGGTGCCCTTGGTACCGCGGCCCGCGGTCTTGCCCTTGGAGCCCTCACCGCGACCCACACGGGTCTTCGCGGTCTTGGCGCCCGGGGCGGGACGCAGGTGGTGCAGCTTGAGCGTCATGTCAGTCGACCTCCTCGACCGTCACCAGGTGACGGACGGTGTGGACCATGCCCCGGATCTCCGGGCGGTCCTCCTTGACGACCACGTCGCCAATCCGCTTGAGACCGAGCGTGCGCAGGGTCTCGCGCTGGTTGGCCTTGCAGCCGATCGTGGACTTCTTCTGCTGGACCTTCAGCTGCGCCATCAGGAGGACACCTCCTCGGAGACACCCGCCGGCACCTCGAGGCGAGCCCGGAGGAGCGCCGCCGGGGCGACGTCCTCGACCCGCAGCCCACGACGGGCCGCGACGGCCTCCGGCTGCTCGAGCATCCGCAGGGCCTCGACCGTCGCGTGGACGATGTTGATCTGGTTCGACGACCCGAGCGACTTGCTCAGGATGTCGTGGATGCCGGCGCACTCGAGGACCGCACGGACCGGGCCACCGGCGATGACGCCGGTACCGGGCGCGGCCGGACGCAGCATGACGACGCCAGCCGCCTTCTCGCCCTGGACCGGGTGCGGGATCGTGCCCTGGATGCGGGGGACGCGGAAGAAAGCCTTCTTCGCCTCCTCGACACCCTTGGCGATCGCCGCGGGCACCTCCTTGGCCTTGCCGTAGCCGACACCGACCAGACCCTCGCCGTCACCGACGATGACCAGGGCGGTGAAGCTGAAGCGACGGCCACCCTTCACGACCTTGGCGACACGGTTGATCGCAACGACGCGCTCGATGTAGGCGGTCTTGTCAGCAGCCTGGCCACCGCGACGGTCGTCGCGGTTGCCTCGGCGCTCGCCACCGCGCTGACTGCGCTGGGCTCCGCTCATGAGACTGTTCCTCTTCTCTCTCTTGCAGCTCTTGCGATCAGAAGGTCAGGCCGCCCTCGCGGGCGCCGTCGGCCAGGGCCGCGACGCGACCGTGGTACTTGTTCCCGGCGCGGTCGAAGACCACGCCGTCGATACCGGCAGCCTTGGCACGCTCGGCGACGAGCTCGCCGACGCGCTTGGCCTTGGCGGTCTTGTCACCCTCGAAGCCCCGCAGGTCCGACTCCATGGTGGAGGCGTACGCGAGGGTCTGGCCGACGTTGTCGTCCACGACCTGCACGGTGATGTGCTTCGCGGAACGGGTGACGACCAGGCGAGGGCGCTCGGCGGAGCCGGCGACCTTCTTGCGGCCACGGGCCTGACGACGCAGGCGCGACTTGACCCGGGCAGCCGTGTGCTTGTTGTTCTTGAGCGAGATGGCCATGGTCACTTACCAGCCTTTCCGACCTTGCGGCGGATCTGCTCGCCGGCGTAACGGACGCCCTTGCCCTTGTAGGGCTCGGGCTTGCGCAGCTTGCGGATCTTCGCGGCGGTCTCGCCGACGAGCTGCTTGTCGATGCCCTGGACGCCGAGGCGGGTCGGGCCCTCCACCGTGAACGTGATGCCCTCGGGGGCGTCGAACACGATCGGGTGCGAGTAGCCGAGCTGGAACTCCAGCTGGGTCGGACCCTTGGAGAGGACGCGGTAGCCGACGCCCACGATCTCGAGCTTCTTCTCGTAGCCCTCGGTGACGCCGACGACCATGTTGTTGACCAGCGTGCGGGTCAGGCCGTGCAGCGACTTGCTGATGCGCTCGTCGTCGGGCCGCTTGACGTCCAGGACGCCCTCGCCCTGCTCGACGGTGATCGGCTCGGCGACGGTGTGGGACAGGGTGCCCTTGGGCCCCTTGACCGTCACGACCGGGCCGGTGATCGCCACGTCGACGCCGGACGGGACCGCGACGGGGAGCTTGCCAATACGCGACATGCTTCTAGTACTCCTTCGCAGTTCTCGTCGTCACCAGACGTAGGCGAGGACTTCCCCACCCACGCCCTTCTGGTTGGCCTGGCGGTCGGTCAGCAGGCCCTGGCTGGTCGAGATGATCGCGACACCCAGGCCGCCGAGCACCTTCGGGAGACCCGTGTGCTTGGCGTACACCCGGAGACCGGGCTTGCTGATGCGGCGGACGCCCGCGATGGAGCGCTCGCGGTTGCGGCCGTACTTGAGGGTGATGGTCAGCGTCTTGCCGACCTCGCCCTCGGTCGGCTCCTTCACCTCGAAGGAGGTGATGTAACCCTCCTGCTGGAGGATCTCCGCGACGCCCTGCTTGAGCTTGCTGTACGGCATGGACACCGCGTCGTGGTACGCCTGGTTGGCGTTGCGCAGACGAGTAAGCATGTCTGCGATCGGGTCAGTCATCGTCATGGCCGTGAGGCCCTTTCTCCACCGTGGTTTCGCACCTGCATCTCAGGTGCGACCTGCAGCGATCGTTGTAGAGGGTTGATTACCAGGAGGACTTGGTCACGCCGGGCAGCTCGCCACGGTGGGCCATCTCCCGCAGGCAGATCCGGCACAGGCCGAACTTGCGGTAGACGGCCTTCGGGCGGCCGCAGCGCTGGCAGCGGGTGTAGCCGCGCACAGCGAACTTCGGCTTGCGGGCGGCCTTGACCTTGAGGGCGGTCTTCGCCATGTCAGTTCTCCTTGAACGGGAAGCCGAGCTGCTTGAGCAGCGCCCGACCCTGGTCGTCGTTGGTGGCCGTGGTCACGATCGTGATGTCCATGCCGCGCGACCGGTCGATCCGGTCCTGGTCGATCTCGTGGAACATGACCTGCTCGGTCAGACCGAACGTGTAGTTGCCACGGCCGTCGAACTGCTTGGGCGAGAGGCCGCGGAAGTCGCGGATGCGGGGCAGCGCGAGCGACAGCAGCCGGTCGAGGAACTCCCACATGCGGTCGCCGCGCAGCGTGGTGTGCGCACCGATCGGCATGCCCTCGCGCAGCTTGAACTGCGCGATCGACTTGCGGGCCTTGGTGACGAGCGGCTTCTGGCCGGTGATCGCGGTGAGGTCCTTGACCGCACCCTCGATCAGCTTGGAGTCACGAGCCGCCTCGCCGACGCCCATGTTGACCACGATCTTCACCAGACCGGGGACCTGCATGACGTTGCCGATCTCGAACTCGCTCTGCAGCGCCGGGAGGATCTCCTCGCGGTACCGCGTCTTCAGCCGCGGGGTGGCCGCAGCGGAGGTCTGGGTCTCGGTCATCAGATTTCCTTGCCGGTCTTGCGCGAGATGCGGACGCTGCGCTCAGCCTGGTACGTCGAGCCGTCCGGGCGGCGCTTGGTGACCTCGTCGCGACGGAAGCCGACGCGCGTCACGCCGTCACCCTCGACGAGCATCACGTTGGAGACGTGGATCGGGGCCTCGGCGGTGATGATCCCGCCGGTGCTCGTGGTGCCACCCTGGTTGACGGCCTTGGTGTGCCGCTTCATCCGGTTGACGCCCTCGACGACCACCCGGTTCTCCTCACGGAGGACCTTGATGACCTTGCCCTCGGCACCCTTGTCCTTGCCTGCGATCACCTTGACGGTGTCGCCCTTCTTGATGTTCACGCTCTTCGCCATGACTCAGAGCACCTCCGGCGCGAGCGAGATGATCTTCATGAACTTCTTCTCGCGCAGCTCGCGGCCCACGGGGCCGAAAATGCGGGTGCCTCGCGGCTCGCCGTCGTTCTTGAGGATCACGGCGGCGTTCTCGTCGAAGCGGATGTACGAACCGTCGGCACGGCGGCGCTCCTTGACGGTGCGCACGACGACGGCCTTGACGACGTCACCCTTCTTGACGTTGCCACCGGGGATCGCGTCCTTCACGGTGGCGACGATGACGTCGCCGATACCGGCGTAGCGCCGACCCGAGCCACCGAGAACACGGATGCAGAGGATCTCCTTCGCACCGGTGTTGTCGGCGACCTTGAGTCGCGACTCCTGCTGGATCATCAGTTTCTCCTGGTTGTCGTGCCGGTTCTCGACGACTCACGGTCGTCGAGCCTGGCCGAACTTGTCGTGGACCTCCCGCCGGTGGGCGGGGAGGGTGCTACTTGGCCTTCTCGAGGATCTGGACGACGCGCCAGCGCTTGGTCGCCGACAGCGGGCGGGTCTCCATGAGGAGCACGCGGTCGCCGATGCCGCACTCGTTGGCCTCGTCGTGCGCCTTCAGCTTGCTCGTGCGGCGCATGACCTTGCCGTACAGGGCGTGCTTGACGCGGTCCTCGACGGACACGACCACGGTCTTGTCCATCTTGTCGCTGACGACCAGGCCCTCGCGGACCTTGCGGGAGCTGCGCTCCGCGGTCGGGGTCTGCTCGCTCATGCGGCACCATCCTCGTTGTCCGTACCCGGAGCGGTGCGGATGCCGAGCTCGCGCTCGCGCACCACGGTGTAGATCCGGGCGATGTCCTTCTTGACCGTGCGGAGCCGGCCGTGGCTCTCCAGCTGGCCGGTGGCCGCCTGGAACCGGAGGTTGAAGAGCTCCTCCTTGGCCTCGCGCAGCTTCGCCTCGAGGTCGACGTCGTTGAGCTCGTCGAGCTCGTGGGCCTTCGTACCGTTGGCCATCAGAATTCACCCGCCTCTCGCGAGATGAACCGGCACTTCATCGGGAGCTTGTGCATCGCGCGGCGCATGGCCTCGCGAGCGACGTCCTCGGTGACACCGGAGAGTTCGAACATGACGCGGCCGGGCTTGACGTTCGCCACCCACCACTCGGGAGAGCCCTTGCCGGAACCCATGCGGGTCTCGGCCGGCTTCTTGGTCAGCGGGCGGTCGGGGTAGATGTTGATCCACACCTTGCCGCCACGCTTGATGTGGCGCGTCATCGCGATACGCGCCGACTCGATCTGGCGGTTGGTCACGTAGTGACCCTCGACCGCCTGGATGCCGAAGTCACCGAACGCGAGCGTGGTGCCACCCTTGGCCATACCGGTCCGCTTGGGGTGGTGCTGCTTGCGGTGCTTGACACGACGGGGCATCAGCATGAGGTCAGCCCTCCTGGGTCTCTGCCGGGGTGGTGGCCTGGGCGGTGTCGCCGCCGGCCGGCGCCTCGGTCACGGCCGGGGCGTCGCCGCCGCGGTCGGAACGGGTGGGGCGGTCACCGCGCGAGCCACGGCTCGGGCGCTCGCCACCACGGGTCGGACGGCCACCGCGGCCGGGGACACCGGCGCGGGCAGCGGCCTGGGCCTGGCGCTCGGCACGGGTGCCGGCGACCTCGCCCTTGTAGATCCAGACCTTCACGCCGATGCGGCCGAAGGTCGTGCGGGCCTCGTAGAAGCCGTAGTCGATGTCCGCACGCAGGGTGTGCAGCGGGACGCGACCCTCGCGGTAGAACTCGGTGCGCGACATCTCGGCGCCGTTGAGGCGGCCGGAGCACTGGATCCGGATGCCCTTGGCACCCGAGCGCATCGTCGTCTGCATCGCCTTGCGCATGGCTCGGCGGAACTGCACACGACCCGAGAGCTGCTCGGCGACGCCCTGGGCGACCAGCTGCGCGTCGACCTCGGGGCTCTTGACCTCGAGGATGTTCAGCTGGACCTGCTTGCCGGTCAGCTTCTCGAGCTCGCCGCGGATGCGGTCGGCCTCGGCGCCACGGCGACCGATGACGATGCCCGGACGCGCGGTGTGGATGTCCACCCGGACGCGGTCACGCGTGCGCTCGATCTCGACCTTGGAGATGCCGGCCCGCTCCATGCCCTTGGAGAGCAGCTTGCGGATCGCGACGTCCTCGCCGACGTAGGACTTGTACAGCTTGTCGGCGTACCACCGGGACTTGTGGTCGGTGGAGATGCCGAGGCGGAAGCCGTTCGGGTTGATCTTCTGGCCCATCAGGCACTCTTTCCGTTCTTCCGGGCGGTCTTCTTCGCCGCGACCACGCCAGCCGGCTGGACGACGAGCGTGATGTGGCTCGTGCGCTTGTTGATGCGCGTCGCACGACCCTGGGCGCGGGGGCGCCACCGCTTCATCGTCGGACCCTCGTCGACCTGCGCGACCGAGACGACCAGGTCGGCACGGTCCAGGCCCTCGGTGGTCTCGGCGTTGGCGATCGCGCTCTCGAGGACCTTGTAGACGGTCTCGGAGGCGGCCTGCGGAGCGAACTGCAGCAGGGCCAGGGCCTCGTCGACACCCATGCCGCGGACCATGTCCACGACGCGGCGTGCCTTCATCGGCGTGATCCGCGTGAAGCGGGCGCTGGCGAAGGCGCCCGGCTGGTCGCCGAGGAGCGACTCGCGGCGCGCGCTCGTGCGCTGACGTTCGGTGACACTCATCGACGGCGTCCCTTCCGGTCTTCCTTGACGTGCCCGCGGTAGGTGCGGGTGGGGGCGAACTCGCCGAGCTTGTGGCCGACCATCGAGTCGGTCACGAAGACCGGCACGTGCTTGCGGCCGTCGTGGACGGCGATCGTGTGGCCGATCATCGCCGGGACGATCATCGAGCGGCGCGACCAGGTCTTGATGACGTTGTGGCTGCCCTTCTCGTTCTCGGCGTCCACCTTCTTCATCAGGTGGTCGTCGACGAAGGGGCCCTTCTTCAGGCTGCGAGGCATGTCAGTTACTTCCTACCCTTGCCGGACTTGCGGCGACGAATGATCTGGGAGTCGGAGGCCTTGCGCTTGCGCGTACGACCCTCCGGCTTGCCCCACGGGGACACCGGGTGACGACCACCCGAGGTCTTGCCCTCGCCACCACCGTGCGGGTGGTCGACCGGGTTCATGACGACACCGCGGACGGTCGGGCGCTTGCCCTTCCAGCGCATGCGGCCGGCCTTGCCCCAGTTGATGTTCGACTGCTCGGCGTTGCCGACCTCGCCGACCGTCGCGCGGCAGCGGACGTCGACGAAGCGCATCTCGCCCGAGGGCATGCGCAGCGTGGCGCGGCTGCCCTCACGGGCGACCAGCTGGGCGCTGTTGCCGGCGGAGCGGGCGATCTTCGCGCCGCCGCCCGGGCGGAGCTCGACGCAGTGGATCGTCGAGCCGACCGGGATGTTGCGCAGCGGCAGGTTGTTGCCGGGCTTGATGTCGGCGTTCGGGCCGGACTCGACCGCGGTGCCCTGCGTCAGGCCCTTGGGCGCCACGATGTAGCGCTTCTCGCCGTCGGCGTAGTGCAGCAGCGCGATGCGCGCCGTGCGGTTCGGGTCGTACTCGATGTGCGCGACCTTGGCGGGGACGCCGTCCTTGTCGTAGCGACGGAAGTCGATGATGCGGTACGCACGCTTGTGACCGCCGCCCTGGTGCCGGGTGGTGATCCGGCCCTGGTTGTTGCGGCCGCCCTTCTTGGGCAACGGACGCGTCAGCGACTTCTCCGGCGTCGTCCGGGTGATCTCGACGAAGTCGGCGACCGACGAGCCACGACGGCCCGGGGTGGTCGGCTTGTACTTGCGGATAGCCATTTAGCTCAGTCCTCTAGTCCTGGGTGCCCGGTCAGGAGACCGGACCTCCGAAGATGTCGATGCGGTGGCCCTCGGCGAGGCTGACGATCGCGCGCTTGGTGTCCTTGCGCTTGCCGATGCCCGTGCGGGTACGGCGCGTCTTGCCGGGGCGGTTGATCGTGTTCACGGAGGTGACCTTGACGCCGAAGACCTTCTCGACCGCGATCTTGATCTCGGTCTTGTTGGCGTCGGGGCGCACCAGGAACGTGTACTTGTTCGCGTCGAGGAGCCCGTAGCTCTTCTCCGAGACGACCGGGGCGAGCAGGATGTCGCGGTGGTCCTTGTGCAGGGTGCTCACTGGGAGGCCTCCTCGGTCTGCGCGTCGTCGGCCGGGGCCTCGACGATGGTGGCCTTGCGCTCGGAGGCGCGGGCGGCACCGGTGACGAACGCGTCGTACGCGCCCTGGGTGAAGACCACGTCGTCGGACGCCAGCACGTCGTAGGTGTTGAGCTGGTCGACGGCGACGATGTGCACCTCGGGGGCGTTGCGCAGCGACAGCCAGGTGACGGTGTCGGTGCGCTCGAGCACCACGAGGAAGCGGTTGCGGTCGGACAGACCGGCGAGCGCGGCGATGGCGGCCTTGGTCGAGGGCGCGGTGCCCTCGACGAGACCCTCGACCACGTGGATCCGGTCGTTGCGCGCCCGGTCGGAGAGGGCACCGCGCAGGGCAGCGGCCTTCATCTTCTTGGGGGTGCGCTGGTCGTAGCTGCGCGGCTGCGGGCCGTGGACGGTGCCACCGCCGGCGAACTGCGGCGCGCGGGTCGAGCCCTGACGGGCGCGGCCGGTGCCCTTCTGCTTGTAGGGCTTGCGTCCACCACCGCGGACCTCGCCGCGGGTCTTGGTGGAGTGGGTGCCCTGACGGGCAGCGGCCTGCTGGGCGACGACGACCTGGTGGATCAGCGGGACGTTGACGGCAACGTCGAAGATCTCGGCAGGAAGGTCGACCTTGACGGTCTTGGCGGCCATGCTCACGCCTCCTTGCCAGTAGAAACGGACTTGGCGGACGTGCGGAGGACCACGAGGCCGCCCTTGGGGCCGGGGACGGCGCCCTTGAGCAGGATCAGGCCCTTCTCCACGTCGACGGCGTGGACGGTCACGCCCTGGGTGGTGACGGTGTCGTTACCCATGCGGCCCGACATCCGGGTGCCCTTGAACACGTGGCCCGGGGTGGCGCAGGCGCCGATCGAGCCGGGCTTGCGGTGGTTGCGGTGCGCACCGTGCGAGGCGGAGACACCGGAGAAGCCGTGGCGCTTCATGGTTCCGGCGAAGCCCTTGCCCTTGCTGGTGCCCGTCACGTCGATCTCCTCGCCCGCGGCGAAGGTGTCGACGGAGAGCTCCTGGCCCACGGTGTACGCCGTGGCGTCGGCCGTGCGGATCTCCAGCAGGTGGCGGCGGGGGGTGGTGCCGGCCTTGGCGAAGTGCCCGGCCTGCGGCTTGGTGACCTTGCGGCCCTCGATCTCGCCGAACCCGACCTGGACGGCGTTGTAGCCGTCGGTCTCGGGCGTGCGGACCTGGGTGACCACGTTGGTGGCCGCGGCGACCACGGTCACGGGGACGACGCGGTTGTTCTCGTCCCAGAGCTGGGTCATGCCGAGCTTGGTGCCCAGCAGGCCCTTCACGTTGCGTTCGATAGTCATCTCGTCAGACCTCAGAGCTTGATCTCGATGTCGACGCCGGCCGGAAGGTCGAGCCGCATGAGCGAGTCGACGGTCTTCGGCGTGGGGTCGATGATGTCGATGAGGCGCTTGTGGGTGCGCATCTCGAAGTGCTCGCGGGAGTCCTTGTACTTGTGGGGCGAGCGGATGACGACGAAGACGTTCTTCTCCGTCGGCAGCGGCACCGGGCCGGCCACGCGGGCGCCCGTGCGGGTCACCGTGTCAACGATCTTCCGCGCCGAGGTGTCGATCACCTCGTGGTCATAGGCCTTGAGCCTGATGCGGATCTTCTGTCCCGCCATAGGTCTCTCTCGTCCTTACTTCTCATCTGCCGCGTGCATGTCCCGGGACGTCCCCCGGTTTGGGTCTGTCCCGCCCTGGCCCCACCACCCGAACCCCCGACCCCCGCGGTCGGGCGTGTCGCGACCTCTGGACGTGACACAGGACCGGGATCCTGCTGGGTTCTTGCGCTGGCGCCCGACGGTTCGTCGGGCTGATCGGGTCTCCTGGTCCAGCGCGGCGCACAGCCGACCACCGAACTCGTTCCAGGCCCGGCGGACCGGGGGCGGGAGACGCGATTCAGAAGTCAAGATGTGCGGCGCGCCCCGGCGACCCGCCGGAGCAACCGGACCATCTTGGCAGAGATCAGGACCGGGACCAAATCCGCCGGCACTACCCCGGCCCGCCGGCCGCGCGACGTACGACACGCCGCTCAGGTGCGGCGGTAGCAGAAGTCGGTGATCGTGCGCCCGGCCTCGGTCCCCTTGCGCTCGAACCGGGTGACCGGCCGCTCGGCCCAGCGCTCGACGACGCCGCCCTCGAGCGCCGGCTCCGCGTCGAGCACCTCCTGCATCTGCTCGGCGTAGTCCGCCCAGTCGGTCGCGAGCCGCCACACCGCGCCCGGCCGCAGCCGGCTCGCCGCGAGCCGCGCGAAGTCCGGGGAGACCAGGCGCCGCTTGTGGTGGCGGGTCTTGCGCCACGGGTCGGGGAAGAACGTCCACAGCTCCTCGACCTCCCCCTCCCCCAGCAGGTGCTCCATCGACCAGACCGCGTCGACGCCGCAGAGGCGCACGTTCTCCGCGCCGGCCTCGGCGAGCTTCCACAGCGTGTCGGCGACGCCGGGGCGCCAGACCTCGAACGCCAGCACGTCGTACGTCGGTCGCGTCGCCGCCAGCGCGGCCGTCGCCTCGCCGACCCCGGAGCCGATCTCGACGACCAGCGGCGCGCGCCGCCCGAACCACTGCTCGAGGGAGAACCCGGGCCGGTCGACGGCCTCGTCGGGGATGACCCACGCCTCCTGGTGCGCGGCCCACGCCTCGGCCTGCCGCGGGGTGAACCGGCTGCCCCGGCGCGAGTAGCTGAGCACCTCACGCATCCGCCGACCGTCCTCGGTCAGCTTGTGGTGCGGGCGGGCGGGGGTGACGGGGCGCTCCATGGGACCTTTCCTCGGGAATGCAGATCGGCCCCGGACCACAGGGGTCCGGGGCCGATCTGGTGTGTCAGGTGCGGTCAGCGACCGCGGGGATCACTTGGTGATCTTGGTGACCCGGCCGGCGCCGACGGTGCGGCCACCCTCACGGATCGCGAACCGCAGGCCCTCGTCCATCGCGATGGGCTGGATGAGCTCGACCGACATCTCGGTGTTGTCACCCGGCATGACCATCTCGGTGCCCTCGGGGAGGGTCACCACGCCGGTCACGTCCGTCGTGCGGAAGTAGAACTGCGGGCGGTAGTTGTTGAAGAACGGCGTGTGGCGGCCGCCCTCCTCCTTCGAGAGGATGTAGACCGAGGCCTCGAAGTTGGTGTGCGGGGTCGTGGTGCCCGGCTTGATGACGACCATGCCGCGCTCGACGTCCTCGCGCTTGGTGCCACGGAGGAGCAGACCGACGTTCTCACCGGCCTGGCCCTCGTCGAGCAGCTTGCGGAACATCTCGACGCCGGTGACCGTGGACTTCATCGAGCCCTCGCGGATGCCGACGATCTCGACCTCCTCGTTCACCTTGACGATGCCGCGCTCGATGCGACCGGTGATGACGGTGCCACGACCGGTGATCGTGAAGACGTCCTCGACGGGCATGAGGAACGGCTTGTCGGTCTCACGCTCGGGGGTCGGGATGTAGTCGTCGACCGCCTGCATGAGCTCGGCGATCGAGTCGCCCCACTTGGCGTCGCCCTGCAGGGCCGGGAACGCCGCGACGCGAACGACCGGGATGTCGTCGCCCGGGAACTCGTACTCGCTGAGGAGCTCGCGCACCTCCATCTCGACGAGCTCGATGAGCTCCTCGTCGTCGACCATGTCGCACTTGTTGAGCGCGACCACCAGGGCGGGGACGCCGACCTGGCGCGCGAGCAGCACGTGCTCGCGGGTCTGCGGCATCGGGCCGTCGGTGGCGGCGACCACGAGGATCGCGCCGTCCATCTGGGCCGCGCCGGTGATCATGTTCTTGATGTAGTCAGCGTGACCCGGGCAGTCGACGTGCGCGTAGTGACGCGACTCGGTCTGGTACTCGACGTGCGCGATCGAGATCGTGATGCCGCGCTGACGCTCCTCGGGAGCCTTGTCGATGTCCTCGAACGCCGAGGCGGCGTTCAGGTCCGGGTGCTTGTCGTGCAGGACCTTGGTGATCGCCGCGGTCAGCGTGGTCTTGCCGTGGTCGATGTGACCGATCGTGCCGATGTTGACGTGCGGCTTGGTCCGCTCGAACTTCGCCTTAGCCACGGTGGGCTCCTCCTGGTGTGGTTGTTACCTGACTCGTACTAGCTGGGTGGTGCCGAGGGTCCGGTCCCCCGAACAAGGATGTTCAGCGGACCGGCGAGGATCACTCGCCGCGGACCTTCTTGATGATCTCGTCGGCGATGTTCGTGGGAACCTCGGCGTACGAGTCGAACTCCATCGAGTACGACGCCTGCCCGGAGGTCTTGGACCTCAGGTCGCCAACGTACCCGAACATCTCGGAGAGCGGCACGAGGGCGTTGACGACGATGTCGCCGTGACGCTCCTCCTGCGCTCGGATCTGGCCCCGTCGGCTGTTGATGTCGCCGATGACCGTGCCGAGGAAGCTCTCCGGCGTGGTCACCTCCACGGCGAACATCGGCTCGAGCAGGACCGGCTTCGCCATGCGGGCGGCCTCCTTGAAGGCCTGGTTGCCGGCGATCTTGAACGCGAGCTCGGAGGAGTCGACGTCGTGGTAGGCGCCGTCCTCGAGCGAGAACTTCACGTCGACCATGGGGAAGCCGGCGAGGATGCCGAACTCCATGGCCTCCTGGCCACCCTGGTCGACCGAGGGGATGTACTCCTTCGGCACGCGTCCACCGGACACGTTGTTCACGAACTCGTAGCCCGCACCGGTACCGGTCTCGGGGTCGATGTTCGGGCCGAGGGAGACGACGACCTTCGCGAACTGACCCGAACCACCGGTCTGCTTCTTGTGGGTGTAGCTGTGGTTCGTGACCTCCTTGCGGAGGGTCTCGCGGTAGGCCACCTGCGGCTTGCCGACGGTCGCCTCGACGCGGAACTCGCGCTTCATCCGGTCGACGAGGATCTCCAGGTGGAGCTCGCCCATGCCGGCGATGATCGTCTGGCCGGTCTCCTCGTCGGTCTTGACCGTGAAGGTCGGGTCCTCGTCGGAGAGGCGCTGGATCGCGAGACCCAGCTTCTCCTGGTCGGACTTGGTCTTGGGCTCGATCGCGACCTCGATCACCGGGGCCGGGAAGGTCATCGACTCGAGCACGACCTGGTTCTGCGGGTCGCAGAGGGTGTGACCGGTCTTGGTGTCCTTCAGGCCCATGACGGCGACGATCTGGCCGGCGCCGACCGACGCGATCTCCTCACGCTTGTTCGCGTGCATCTGGTAGACCTTGCCGATCCGCTCCTTCTTGCCGTTGACCGAGTTGACCACGGTCGAGCCGGCCTCGAGCTTGCCCGAGTAGACGCGGACGTAGATCAGCTTGCCCAGGTGCGGGTCGGAGGCGATCTTGTAGGCGAGGCCGGAGAACGGCTCGTCGTCGGAGGGCTTCCGCGCGATCTCGACGGCCTCGTCCTTCGGCGAGTGGCCGATGATGGCCTCGATGTCGAGCGGCGAGGGCAGGTACTTGACGACCGCGTCGAGCAGGGGCTGCACGCCCTTGTTCTTGAACGCGGTGCCGCACAGGACCGGGTTGACCTTGTCGGCCAGGGTCGCGCGGCGGATCGCGGCCTCGAGCTCCTCGACGGAGAGGTCCTCGCCCTCGAGGTACTTCTCCATGATGGCGTCGTCGGCCTCGGAGAGGGTCTCGAGGAACTTCTCGCGGTACTCGGCGGCCTGCTCGGCCATGTCCGCGGGGATCTCCTCGACCGAGTAGTCCTCACCCATCTTGGTCTCGCCGCGCCAGGTCAGGGCACGCATGCCGACCAGGTCGACGACGCCGAGGAAGTCGCTCTCGGCACCGATGGGGAGCTGCAGGACCAGCGGGGTGGAGTTGAGGCGCTCGACCATCATGTCGACGCAGCGGAAGAAGTCCGCACCGGTGCGGTCGAGCTTGTTGACGAAGCACATGCGGGGGACGGAGTACTTGTTGGCCTGGCGCCACACCGTCATCGTCTGCGGCTCGACACCGGCGACACCGTCGAACACCGCGACGGCGCCGTCGAGGACGCGCAGCGAGCGCTCGACCTCGGCCGTGAAGTCCACGTGGCCGGGGGTGTCGATGATGTTGATCTGGTGGTTCTTCCACCAGCAGGTCGTCGCGGCGGACGTGATGGTGATGCCGCGCTCCTGCTCCTGCTCCATCCAGTCCATCGTGGCCGCGCCCTCGTGGACCTCACCGATCTTGTAGGTGATGCCGGTGTAGAACAGGATGCGCTCGGTGGTGGTGGTCTTGCCGGCGTCGATGTGCGCCATGATGCCGATGTTGCGGACCGTGTTGAGGTCCGTGGTGATGTCGACTGCCACGTTAGTCAGCGTCCCTTGAAAGAAGTGGGTGGTTGCGGGTGGAGCGGGGGCGACCTGCGCCGCCCCCGCCCGAGGTCACCAGCGGTAGTGCGCGAAGGCCTTGTTCGACTCGGCCATCTTGTGGGTGTCCTCACGCTTCTTCACCGCGGCACCGAGGCCGTTGGACGCGTCGAGGATCTCGTTCATCAGGCGCTCGGACATCGTCTTCTCGCGACGGTCCTGCGCGTAGCCGACGAGCCAGCGCAGCGCGAGCGTGGTGCCGCGCGTGCCCTTGACCTCGATCGGGACCTGGTAGGTCGCACCGCCGACGCGGCGGGACTTGACCTCGATGGCCGGCTTGACGTTGTCCATCGCACGCTTGAGCGTCACGACGGGGTCGGTGCCGGTCTTCTCGCGGCAGCCCTCGAGCGCGGAGTAGACGATGCGCTGGGCGACCTGCTTCTTGCCGTCCTGCAGCACCTTGGAGACGAGCTGGGAGACCAGCTGCGACCCGTAGACCGGGTCGACGTCGATCGGCCGCTTCGGGGCCGGACCCTTGCGCGGCATGTCAGCTCTTCTCCTTCTTCGCGCCGTAACGGCTGCGAGCCTGCTTGCGGTTCTTCACGCCCTGGGTGTCGAGCGTGCCGCGGATGATCTTGTAGCGCACACCGGGGAGGTCCTTCACCCGGCCGCCGCGCACGAGCACGATCGAGTGCTCCTGGAGGTTGTGGCCCACACCCGGGATGTACGCCGTGACCTCGACGCCGCTGGACAGGCGCACGCGGGCGACCTTGCGGAGGGCGGAGTTCGGCTTCTTCGGGGTGGTGGTGTAGACGCGCGTGCAGACGCCTCGGCGCTGCGGCGAGCCCTTCAGGGCAGGCGTCTTGTTCTTCGACACCTTGTCCTGGCGGCCCTTGCGGACCAGCTGCTGAATGGTGGGCACCGGGTGGTTCCCCTTCTTTGTCGGCTCTCAGTACGCGGCACGGTGCTGCGCACGATGTCCTGCTGGTGTGCCGGGTGGTGCTCCCAACCGGCGCTGCTCGCCCCCGAGGTCGGGCGTGTCGCCCGACACGGCGCCACCACCGGGGCGGTGGCGAGGCTTGCGTGCTCCAAGTACGACGGTCCGTTCCCGCCGACTACTTCTGCGCACGCGCAACGGCCTGGTTGTCCCAGACACGAGGACCGAGGTTACCCGGCGCCCCTACGGGGGTCAAAACGCGCGAGAGGCCGCCCGAGCGGGCCAGGTACCACGCCACCGCCAGGGCCACGCCGACCAGGGTGATCGCCCCTCCGCCCACGAGGGTCCAGCGGGCACCGAAGGTCTCCCCCACCCAGCCCACGACGGGCGCGCCGAGCGGGGTCCCGCCCATGAAGATCATCAGGTAGAGGGCCATCACGCGGCCCCGCAGCGCGGGCGCGGTGGAGACCTGCATGAGGGTGTTGGCGGCGGTGATCATGGTGAGCGCGGACAGGCCCAGGGCGGGCATCCACACCGCGAACGCGACGTACGTCGGCAGCAGCCCGGCGACGACCTCGGCGACGCCGAAGACCACCGCCGCACCGACCACCAGCCGCAGCCGCACCACCGGGCGGCGGGCCGCGAGCAGCGCGCCGGTCAGCGAGCCGACGGCCATGAAGGTGCCGAGCAGCCCGTACTCCGTCGCGCCCTTGCCGAAGACGTCGGTGGCCATCAGGGCCGAGGTCATCTGGAAGTTCAGGCCGAAGGTGCCCACGACGAAGACCACGACCAGCACCAGGACCAGGTCGGGCCGCCCGGCGACGTACCGCACCCCCTCGCGGATCATCCCGGGGTGCCGGCGCTGGGTGGGAGCGGGCGTGAGGCGGCTGGCGTCCATGCCGCGCAGCGCCAGGATCGGCGCGAGGTAGGTGACCGCGTTGACCATGATCACCCAGCCGGTCGCCTCGGTGCCGCCGCCCAGCGCGCCGATCAGCACGCCGGCGATCGCCGGGCCGACGATGCGGGCGGCGTTGAACGAGGCGGAGTTGAGGCCCACGGCGTTGGTCAGGTCGTCGGCGGTGACGATCTCGCTGACGAACGACTGGCGCGCCGGGGCGTCCATCGCGGTGCCGATGCCGAAGACCAGGGCGAGGACGTAGACGTGCCAGACCTCGGCGACGCCGGTCGCGGCGAGGAGGCCGAGGAGGAACGCCGGCACCGCCATCATCACCTGGGTGACCTGCAGCAGCTGGCGCTTGGGGAAGCGGTCGGCGACGACGCCCGCGAAGGGCGAGAGGAGCAGGGCGGGCAGGAACTGCAGACCTGTCGTGATGCCGACGGCGGTGCCGCCGTTCACGGCGAGGTGCAGCACCAGCCAGTCCTGGGCCACGCGCTGCATCCAGGTGCCGGTGTTGGAGACGACGGCACCGGCGGCGTACCGGCGGTAGTTGGGGTTGGCGAGGGAGCGGAAGGTGGGGCTCAAGCGTTGGCCAGTCTTTCCAGGATCGGGGCGGCCCGGCGCAGGACCGCTCGTTCGTCGGGGGTCAGCTCGCGCAGCCGCCGGGTCAGCCACTCGTCGCGGCGGCGGCGGTCGGCGAGCACGGTGGCGCGACCGGTGTCGGACAGCTCCACGACGACCTGGCGGCCGTCGGACTCGTGCGGGCGGCGGGTGACGTACCCACCCTGCTCGAGGCCGTTGACCGTCCGGGTCATGCTCGGCGGCTGGACCCGCTCCGCGGCGGCGAGCTCGCCGACGGTGAGCCCGCCGTGGCGGAAGAGGCAGCCGAGGACGCCCATGTGGGCGATGGACAGCTCGTTGTCGGGGTGGCGCTCGCTCGCGAGCCGCCGGCGCAGCCGCATGACGGACAACCGGAGCTCCGACGCCAGTCCGGCGTCGGTGCGGGCGATCTTCTCCACGGTGGGCATGTCGTTAGCGTAACTCATTACCCTTGCTAACTATTCCGACGAGGAGAGGCCCTCCCCCGGTGACGGGGAAGGGCCTCTGCGACGGGGTCCGGTCCGGCGACCGGCGGCGGTCAGGTGAGCCAGTCGGTGAGCGGGTCGATCGCGAAGTACACGACGAAGAGCACCCCGACCAGCGCCATCAGCGGGTGGATCTCCCGCGCCTTGCCGACGACCAGCTTGATCAGCAGGTAGGCGAGGAAGCCACCGCCGATGCCGGCGGTGATCGAGTAGGTGAACGGCATCAGCACGATGGTCAGGAACGCCGGGATGGCGATCTCCAGGTCGTGCCAGCTGATCTCGGTGACCTGCTGCATCATCAGGAAGCCGACGAGGACCAGCGCGGGGACCGCCGCCTCGGACGGGATCGCCTCGACGATCGGCGTGAAGAACGTCGCGAGCAGGAACAGCACTCCGGTCACGATCGAGGACAGCCCGGTGCGCGCGCCCTCGCCGACGCCGGAGGCCGACTCGATGTAGGAGGTGTTCGACGAGACGCCGCCGGCGCCGCCCGCGATCGCCGCGACCGAGTCGACGACGAGGATCCGCTCGGCGTGCGGCGGGACGCCCTCGGCGTCGTTGAGCCCGGCCTCCGCGCCGATCGCGGTCATCGTGCCCATGGTGTCGAAGAAGTCGGCGAGCATGAGCGAGAAGACCAGCAGCAGCGCCGCGACGATCCCGATGGAGTCGAAGGCGCCGAAGAGCGAGAACTCCCCCAGGGTGCCGAAGTCGGGGACGTCGACGAACCCGTCGAAGGACGGCACGGTCAGCGACCACCCGCCCGGGTTGTCGGCGCTGCGCCCGCCGAGGTCGAGGACGGCGTCGAGCACGACCGCCACGACCGTCGCCACGACGATCGTGATCAGGATGGCGCCCTTCACGCGACGTACCCACAGGGCGATCAGCAGCAGCAGGCCGGCCGCGAAGACCAGCACCGGCCAGCCCTCGAGCCGCCCGCTGGTGCCGAGCTGGACCGGGACCGTCGACTGTGCGACGTCCGGGATCCGGCTGACGAAGCCCGAGTCGACGAAGCCGATGAGTGCGATGAACAGGCCGATGCCGACCGAGATGGCGACCTTCAGCTGGGTCGGGACGGCGTGGAAGACCGCGGTGCGGAAGCCGGTCAGCACCAGCACGAGGATCACGATGCCCTCGAGGACGACCAGGCCCATGGCGTCGGCCCAGGTCGACTGGGCCGCGATGGAGACCGCGACGAAGGCGTTGAGGCCCAGGCCCGCGGCGAGCGCCAGCGGGAAGTTGGCCACCGCGCCCATCAGGATCGTCAGCACGCCGGCGACCAGTGCGGTGCCGGCGGCGATGGCGGGGAGGTTGGGACCGTCGGCGCCGCCGGCGAGGAAGTTGCCCTCGGAGTCCTGGACGTAACCGAGGATGAGGGGGTTCAGGACGATGATGTAGGCCATCGTCAGGAAGGTCACGACGCCGCCGCGGACCTCCTGGCCGATCGTCGAACCACGCTCGCTGACGCGGAAGTAGGAGTCGATGCTCACGGGCGGTCAGCATGTCAGACCCGGCGGCCCCCGGAGTACCTTGTCTCGCGTGGAGCTCCGCGACGACCAGCCGACGCAGCACGAGTTCGGCAGCCGGACCTTCCACGTCGCCGACGTCGAGCCGCTGGACGTCGACGGCGTCCGCACGGTCGAGGTCGGCGTCGCGCTCTGGCTCGTCGGGTTCCTCGCGCTGCTGCCCTTCTACGGCCGCCTCGCCGACGACGGCCGCACCTGGTGGCTGTGGACCTGCCTGGCCGGCTTCGGGCTCGGCCTGTTCGGGCTGGAGTACTGCCGTCGCCGCCGCAGGGCCCGCGTCGCCCGCGACGAGCAGCGGGATGGCTGAGCCCGTCCGGCGGGTCGCCGACGGGGACCCGCCGCCGACCAGGTGGGCTCTGGCGGGCTCCGCCCGGGGCGGGTACGCCGAGAACTTCGCGCGCCTGGTGGAGGCCGGCGCAGACGTGGACGGCGAGGCGCGGCTGGCCGACGCCCTGCTCCCCCGCGGCGCCCGCGTGCTCGACGTCGGCTCCGGGATGGGCCGGGTGGCCGCGGCCCTCGCCGACCGCGGGCACGACGTGCTCGCGGTGGAGCCCGACCAGGACCTGGTGGCCCAGTCGCGGCGCACCTATCCCGCGCTGGAGGTCGTTGAGGCCGACGTCCTGGCCCTCTCCCCCGCAGACGTCGGCACGTTCGACCTGGTCGTGTGCGTCGGCAACGTGCTGGTCTTCCTCGCCGAGGGCACCGAGCGGCGCGTCCTCGCGCACCTGCGCTCGCTGCTGGCCCCGGGTGGCCGCGTGCTCGCCGGGTTCCACCTGAGCGGCGCCCCGGCGGCCGCACGCCGCTGGTCCGCCGCGGACTTCACCGCGGACGCCGCGGCGGAGGGGCTCCGCGTCGACCTGCGCGCCGGCAGCTACGAGCTGCACCCGCCGGACGACTCCTACGCCGTCTGGCTGCTCTCGGCCGCCGACTGACCCCCGAGGGTCAGAAGCGCTCGAGGTCGTCGAGGGTGATCGTGTCGATCACGGGCTCGGGGAGCGGCTGCGGCTCGTGCTTCTTGGCCAGCCGGACCTCGGAGTGGGCACCGCAGCCGTGGTCGAAGGACACGACCCGGCCGTCGTCGTTGGCGTCGCCGTTGGCGCAGACTCCGAACAGCTCCGAGAGCGGGCCGTTGATGCGCAGCAGGAAGCCGCAGGTGGTGCACGGCTCGGGCGCGGCCTGGGCCAGCGGCGAGGACGGGCCCTGGTCGCCGTCGTACCACCGCTGCGCGGCGGCCTCGCGACCCTCCGGCGAGAGCGTCCGGACCCGGCCGAGGCCGAGGTCCTGGGCGACCTGGCGCACCTGGGCGCGGTCGTCGGCGTCGAGCGGGTCGTCGCCGTAGGAGTACGTCGGCACGAGGCGCGGGTCGTCGTCCTCGACGGGCAGCAGGTCGCCGGGGCCGAGGTCGCCGGGCTTGATCCGCTCGCGGTAGGGCACCCACGGCGGGGCGACGATCGCGTCGTCGCCGGGCATCAGCACGACCTCGTCGACCGTCACGTTCTTCTGGCGGGGCGCCCGGGCCACGGTCACCGACCAGTGCCAGCCGCGGTAGCCCGCGCGCTCGCAGGCGAACAGGTGGGTGACCAGCCGCTCGCCCTCGACGACGTGGCCGAGGTGCTCGCCGACGTCGGCGGGGCCGACCTCGTCCACGAGGGCGGCGCGGGCGACGTCGACCGCCGCCACGGCGGCGGAGTCGGGCTTGGCGCGCACGAGAGTCGTCACGGACCAGAGTGTGACTGATCGCCCCACGCTCTGCCATCTCGGGGCGGGTGTCGGCACCGGGCGGCCTCCGGGGGCACGGCAGGATGGGCCCATGACGTCCGACCGTCCCGAGCCCGGCCCGGCCGCCGACGGGGCGGCCGACGGCGCGGCTGGAGCCAGCAGCAGCGGGCGGGGCGCCGGGGCGGGCAGCGGGCTGGGCACCGGGTTGGGCACCGGCGCGCGCGCCACCGCCCGTGGCGTCGCCGCGGCCGGACGGGCGACCGGGCGGGCCAGCCGCTACCTGGGCCGGCAGGCGACCCGCGCGGCGAACGCCGAGGGCGCCGGCGAGTCCGGGCTCGCCCGGCTCATCCAGATGCACTTCTTCAACACCGCGGGCGACGCGGCCGTCGCGATCTCGCTGGCCGGCTCCCTGTTCTTCCAGGTGCCCTCCGGCGAGGCGCGCGGCCAGGTCGCGCTGTTCCTCGGGCTGACGATGCTGCCGTTCGCGGTGGTCGCGCCGCTGATCGGGCCGTTCCTCGACCGGTTCGCCCACGGCCGCCGGTGGGCGATCGGCGCGACGATGGCGCTGCGCGCGTTCCTCTGCTGGGCGCTGGCGACGTCGGTGACCGGCGACTCCCCCTGGCTCTTCGCCGCCGCGCTCGGCGTCCTCGTCTCCTCCAAGGCGTACGGCGTGACGCGGGCCGCCGCGGTACCGCGTCTGCTCCCGGCGGGCTTCACCCTCGTCAAGGCCAACGGGCGGGTGAGCCTCTCGGGGATCGTCGGGGCCGCCGTTTCGGCCCCGCTCGCGGGGCTGGCCTCCCTCGCGGGCCCCGAGTGGAGCCTGCGCTACGCGTTCCTGCTCTTCGTCCTCGCCACCGTCTGCGCGATCCGCCTGCCGGCCGCCGTCGACTCCAGCGTCGGCGAGGAGGACATGGTGCTGCGCGGGTCGACCGGCGCCGAGCCGGGGCGCCGGACGCGCACCCGGATCCCCGCGGCGGTGGCGTTCGCGCTGCGGGCCAACTGCGGGCCGCGGTTCCTCTCCGGCTTCCTGCTGATGTTCATGGCGTTCCTGCTGCGCGAGAACCCACCCGAGACGTCGCTGTCCGCCGAGGTGATGATCGGCCTGGTCGTCGGCGCCGCCGGGCTCGGCAACACCGCCGGCGTCGCGGCCGCCTCCATGCTGCGGCGGATCAACCCCGCGCTCACCGTGGTGCTCGCGCTGGTCGCCGACCTGGTCGCGGTGCTGCTCGCCACGCTGTTCTACGGCGTCCTGTGGCTGGCCGTGCTGGGCCTGACCGCCGGGCTCGCGCAGTCGCTCGCGAAGTTCTGCCTCGACTCCACGATCCAGCGCGACATCCCCTCGCGGGTGCAGGCCAGCGCGTTCGCCCGCAGCGACACCACGCTGCAGGTGGCCTGGGTGGTCGGCGGGTTCATCGGCATCGCGCTGCCGCTGGAGCCCGCCCGGCTCGGGCTCGGCGTCGCGGTCGCGGTGCTCGGCGCGTGGACGGCGTACGTCCTGCTCGGCCGACGCTCGGCCGCGGCCCGCGCCGCGCACCCGTACGACGACCAGCCGGCGGACCAGCCGGCGCCCGGCGGTGTCGAGCACGCTCAGCCCGACCAGCCGACGCGGTCCCCCGTGGCGTACGACGACCTGCCCGACACCCAGCCGATGCCGCGGCTGCGCCGGGACGGGCCGACCTAGCCGGTCCGGCCGCTCAGAGCTCCAGCTCGTCGGCGAGCGCGCGGAGCAGCTTGGCGGTCGGGGCGGCGGTGCGGCTGTCGGGATGACGGCCGTGGCGGTAGGCCTCCCCCACGCCGTCGAGGAGGCGGATCAGGTCCTCGACGATCGGGGCCATCTCCTCGGGCCGGCGCCGACGGGCGGCCTGCTGCTGGCGCGAGACCGAGGCCGGCCGGTCGAGGATGCGGACCTTGAGGGCCTGGTCGCCGCGGCGGCCCTGGGCGATGCCGAACTCGACGCGGGTGCCCGGCTTGACCGTGGTGATGCCCTCGGGCAGGGCGTCGGCGTGGACGTAGACGTCCGGCCCGTCCTCCTGGGACAGGAAGCCGAAGCCCTTGCCGGCGTCGAACCACTTCACCTTGCCAGTGGGCACGGTCTGACCTCTTCTGCTCGCTGCGCGCCGGCGACCTGCCGGGCGACGGCACAGCCTACGAGGACGGCCAAGCCCCCGGCCACCGCCTTCCGGGTGCGATCGGGAGGGCGGCGTCAGGCCGCGCCGAGGTGCCCGTCGAGCCAGGCCGGGAACTCGCCGAGGCTGTCGAGGACGACGTGCGTGCCGGCCTCGAGCAGCTCCTCACGGGTGCAGCCGCCGGTCAGCACCGAGACGCTGAGCGCGTCGGCGGCGAGCGCCCCCTCGACGTCGTGGACGTGGTCGCCCACGTAGATCGAGGCGCCCTCGCGGCGCATGACCGCGGCCTTGCCCACGCCCCAGACCCAGCCCTCGAGGTGGTCGACCTCGAGGCCGAGGTGGTCCAGGTGCAGGCGCGCGTTCTCCGGGAACTTGCCGGTGACGACGATCGTGCGACCACCCCGGCGGCGGACGGCGTGCAGCGCCTCCTGCGCCCCGGGCAGCAGCGGTACCGAGGTGATGGCGTGGTCGGGGTAGAGCGCGCGGAACCGGTCGCCGGCCGCGGGGATGGCCTCGGCGGCCAGGTAGGGCTCGAACAGCAGGTCGAGCGGTGGTCCGAGGCGGGCCGTCATCTCCTCGACCGGGAAGTCCACGCCGAGCTCGGCACCCAGCGCCCGGAGCACCGAGCCGAAGCCCGGCGCGGTGTCGATCAGCGTCATGTCGAGGTCGAACCCGACCACCAGCCGGTCGTCGGTCGAGGCAGCAGCAGACACCCGGCGAGGGTAGTCGGGAGACCGCGAGGCGCACGATCCCGCCCACGAGGCGCGGGCGTGGGCCACAATGGAGGACTCCTGGGACGGAAGGGGCAGCAGTGAGGCAGACGACCGTGCGCGTACGACGCGTGCTCGCCGCCGCCCTGACGGCGCCCGCCCTGGTGCTGGCCGGCCTCGCCGGACCGGCCGCCCCGGCGACGGCGACGGCCGAGGACGTCGCGTTCGAGCCCGCCGGGCAGCGGATGCACCTGGTGACCCTGGCCGGGCCGGGTCTCGCCGGTCACCGCGGCGGGCTGCCCGCCCCCTGGTCGCGCGAGGCGCTGCTGCGCCAGCAGGACGCCCTCCTGGCGGCGGTGGACGCGCCGGCGCCGGCGTACCGCTGGACCACGGCGCTGAACGGCTTCGCGGTCCGGCTGGGACGGGCCCAGGTCGCTGCGCTGCGGGCCGACCCCGCCGTCGCCCTCGTCGAGCGCGACGAGGTGCGCCCGCTGGCGGGCCGGGCCGCGCGCGCGACCGCCCCGGCCGGCGGCGTCGCCCGCACGCGTGGAGGTGCCGGGGTGGTCATCGGCATGGTCGACTCCGGGCTGGCACCGGGGAGCCCGCTGTTCGCCGACGTGCCCCGCCTCGGCCGGGCACCCGAGCGGTTCGCCGGTGAGTGCGAGGCCGCCGCGGACTGGCCGAGCGAGCGGTGCAACCGCAAGGTCGTGGGCGCCCGCTGGTTCGTCCGTGGCTTCGGCGCGGACCGCCTGGCCGCAGGCGCCTCGCTGAGCCCGGTCGACGACGACGGCCACGGCACGCAGCTCGCCTCCATCGCGGCCGGCAACAGCGGCGTCACCGTGCGGGTCGGCGACCGGCGCATCGGCCGGTTCGGCGGCGTCGCTCCCCAGGCACGGCTGGCGGTCTACAAGGCCTGCTGGACCGCACCCGACCCGCGCGACGACGGCTGCGCGACCTCCGACCTCGTCACCGCGGTCGACCAGGCCGTCTCCGACGGCGTGGACGTGCTCAACGTCGCCGTCGGCGGCGGCGAGGGGTACGACGCGCTCGAGCGCGCGCTGCTCGGGGCGGCCGAGGCCGACGTCGCGGTCGTGGCCGCGGCCGGCAACGACGCCCGGAAGGCCTACGCCGGGCACCCGGGGCCGTGGGTCACCACGGTCGGTGCCGCCGCCGGGCCCCAGCGCCTGGGCCGGGTCGCGCTGGCCGGCGGGCCCACCCTGACCGGGGCCACCTCCTCGGCCGGTGCGGTCGGCCCGGCCCGGCTGGTCCGCGGCGCCGACGTCGCCGTGCCGGGCGCCGGCCGCGAGCGCGCCCGCGTGTGCGCACCGGGCAGCCTCGACGCCGCCGCGGTCGCCGGCCGGGTCGTGGTCTGCGACCGCGGCGGCTCGGTGGCGCGCGTGGAGAAGTCGCGGGCCGTCGAGCACGCCGACGGTCGTGGCATGGTGCTGACCAACGTCCGCCCCGGCTCCACCGACGCCGACTTCCACCACGTCCCGACCGTCCACCTGGACCGGCGCAACGGACGGGTCCTGGACCGCTGGCTCGCCGGGCACCCCGCCGGGCGGGCCACGCTGCGGGCGGTCGGCACCGCGCCCGCCCCCGACCGCGTCCTGGCCTGGTCGAGCGGCGGCGACCCGTCCGGTGACCTGGTCAAGCCCGACGTCGTCGCGCCCGGCAGCGGCGTGCTCTCCGCGGTCCCGGCCGCCGGCCGCGCGGCACCGTGGGACCTCGCGGCGGGCACGTCCGCCGCGACGGCGTACACCTCCGGCGCCGCGGCGCTGCTGCGCCAGCGGCACCCCACCTGGTCGGCGACCGCCGTGCGCTCGGCGCTGGCGACGACCGCCTCCCCCGTCGCCGGCGGGGTCCTGCGCACCGGCGCGGGCCGGCTGCGTCCCGAGCGCGCCGGTCGTCCGGGACTGGTCCACCTCGTCGCGCCGGGCGACTACCGCGCCTGGCTGGACAGCGAGCTCGACGGGGACCTCAACACGCCCTCCATCCTGCTGACCGGCAGGAGCACCGCGACCCGGACCGTCACCAACGTCACCGGCCGGGCGCGCTACTTCTCCTCCTGGGCGACGGGCTTCGCCGGCCGCGTGCGGGTGCGCCCGGCCGCCGTCCGGCTCGGCCCCGGGGAGAGCGCGACCTACACCGTGTCGGTGTCGGCCGGGCCCGACGACGGGTACGTCGTGTGGCGCGGCGGGTCGGGCACGACCACGCGGGTGCCCGTGGCCGTCACCGGCCGTCGCTGAGGCCCTCGGCCAGGGCGGTGAGCCGCGCCAGGGCGAGCGGGGCGTCCCGCGTGACCATGGGGCCGACGTCGCCGGCGCCGGGCCCGGTGACCGTGGTGGCGACCGTGACGACCGCCCCGTCGCCCTCCGCCCGCACGACGTGGTCGATCTCGATGACCAGCTCGCCCATGGTCAGCCGGTCCAGGTAACGCCTGCCCGGCTCGACGACCTCGAGGGTGAAGGGCGCCTCGACGCCGCCCGCGAGCGTCATCGTCCCGGCCGCACCCTCGCCGAACGTGCCCTCCAGGGCGACGGCCTCGACCGCCGGGTCCCAGGCGTGCCAGCTGCCGACATCGGCCCACAGCGTCCAGACGGCGCCAGGGCCGGCGGTGGTGGTCGTGGACTCCTCGTGCTCGAACGTCATGCCAGGCAACCTAGGGCAGGTCCCCGCCCGCGGGTCGTTGGAGCGACGCGAGGTACGCCGCCGCCTCCGCCTCCGACCAGCCGCGGGACTCGCGCAGCCCCGCGGCCATGACGGCGAGGTAGGCGTCGGCGGGGCGGGTGTGCGGCACGTGGTCGGCCCCGTGCGGGGCGGTGAAGGTCAGCAGCGGGTGGCCGTCGACCCCTCCCACCTCGACCAGGGTCTCGTAGTGGCCCGGCCCGGCCTCGTGCCGGCCGCCGTCGAGCGGGTCGAGCACCAGCTCCTCGATGGGGTCCCCGTCGGCCGGGAGGCGGTACATCTCCTGGGCCGCGATGTCGGCGAGCTGCCCGGCGGTGACCAGGTAGGCCCGGGCCGCGGTCGCCCCGGGGCGGGCGTGGTCGTAGAACGCCACGCCGCCGCCCCACTGCGGCGACCGGCCGGCGAAGTACGTCGTGCCGGGCAGGTCGACCGGCATGCTGCGCAGCGGCGGCGAGGTGTCCCGGGCCCCCGGGTTGTGCCGGTTGCCGCCGGGAGGACAGCCGCCCTGCAGGTAGCAGGCCAGGCGGTCCGCGGCCATGTTCGACCCGTAGGAGACGTACCAGACCAGGCCCCCGGCCACGGCTCAGCCCTCCCGGGCGACCGTCATGTGCCGGTCGCCGAACCGGACGAGGTCGCCCTCGAGCAACGTGGTCGCCTTGCCGGCCGCCAGCGGCCGGGAGACCCCCTGGCGCACGAGGACCGAGCCGTTGGTCGAGCCGCGGTCCATCACGACCAGGACGCCGTCCGGCGCGACCTGCACCTGGGCGTGGGTCTTGGACAGCGACATGTCGCCGGAGCGGAGCGGCACCAGGTGGCGCACCGGCTCCCCCTGCCGCGGCTCAGGTCGGCGGCCGACCAGCACGAGCCCCTCGACCACGAACGACTCGCCGCTGTCGAAGCCCACCCGCCAGCGGGCCGGACCGGTGCCGCTCGCGCGGATGACGGTCCGCTCGGCCGTCGTGTGGCTGCGCGGAGCGGCCGCGTGGGCCGGGGCGGGCGTCCCCTGGCCGATCGTGCCGGCCGACTCCGGCGTGGTCGGGGCGGGTTCGTCGACCAGCGGCGGGCCGAGCTTGCGGCGCTTGGCGCGCGGCGGCGGGGGCGGCGTGGTCGGCGTGGTCGGCGTGAGCGCTGCGGGTGCGGCCGCCGGCGTCGGCACCGGCGTCGTGGTGGTGGCCGGCGTCGTGGTGGTCGGGGGCGCGGGCGGCGGCGGCAGGGGCGGGGCGGGCGGCGGGTCCGCCCGGGGGGCCGCGGGCGGGGGCAGGACGGGTGCGGGCACCGCCGAGGGGGGCGGCGCCGCGGGGCGGGGGGCGCGCGGCGGGGCGGACGGGGTCGTGACCGCGGGCGGTGCCGGGACGAGACGCATCGCCGTCAGGTTGACGACGTGGCGCGGGGCCGCCGCGACCTCCTCGACGATGACCGGCACCGGCCGCACGTCGACGACGACGGCACGGGTGAGCCGGTCGTGCGCGCCGCGGCGCTGGCCGCTGCGGTCCATCACGGCGGTCCAGGCCAGCGTCGCGAGGCCGAACCCGAAGGTCGGCACGGCCGCCAGCCCGAGCACGAGCGAGCGCAGCATCGCGGCAGGGACGCCGATCGGCGCGCCCGTCGACTCGTGGACCACGCGCAGGCCGAGCAGCGCGCGTCCCGGCGACGTGCCGCGCAGGCCCAGGAGCAGGGAGAAGAGGAGGGACACCACGACGACGACACCGACCAGCACGCCGACCCCGGTCCAGGTCCGGCCCTCCTCGAAGAGGAACCGCCAGGCGAGGAGGCCCGCGACGGCGTACGCGCCCCACGCGATGAGCCGGTCGACGGCGAAGGCGTAGAACCGCCGGTCGAGCTCCGCCGCCGGGAAGGTGGTCGCGGCGGCGGGTGCGTCGCCGGCCATCAGGGCTTGGTGACCTGGATGGTGACGCCGTCGCCCAGGTCGATGACGGCACCGGGGATCAGCTGGACGGCGATGCCGGGCTGCAGCTCCTCGGGCCCGAGGCCGGGCTGCACCAGGACGGTGCCGTTGGTCGAGCCGAGGTCGGTCACCACGGCCAGGCCGTGGTCCGCGCCGGAGCCAGGACGCACCTCGAGGTGGGTCGAGGAGATCTCCTGCTGCGGGCTCGGCACGGTGACCAGGCGCGGCTGCTCGGTCGAGGTGAACCGGCGCGCCTCGGGCGCCCGCCCGACGAGCACGGCGCGGTCGACGTCGATCGTCTCGCCGTTGGACACCACCAGCCGGGCGACCGGGCGCGAGGTGACCGCCGGCGCCTGGGGCTGGCCGGGGATGCCCGAGTGGGGACGCTCGTACGCCGCCGGGTCGGCCGCGCCGGCCCGGGTCTCGCCGTCGTGGTCCACCACGTCGGTGGCGGCCGTGTCGGGCGCGGCCGGGGGAGCCGGCGGTGCCGGCGGCGGGCCGGGCGGCGGGGGCGGGATGTCGGGCGGCAGCACCGGCGGAGGCGGCGTCGGCGGCGCGGGGGGCGGCGGGGGAAGGGTCGGCGGCGCGGGCGGCGCGGGCGGCGCGGGCGGTGGGGGCGGCGGGGACGAGGGCGGAGCCGGGACGGGCGGGAGGGACGTCGTCGGCGGCTCGTCGTCGGTCCGGTCCGGTCCGGACCCGTGGTCGGACCCGTGGTCGGTCTCCTCGTCGGCGACCTCGCCCAGCTCGGTCTCCGGCTCCGGGCCGAACTCCGGCTCGTCGGCGACCGGCCGGGCGACCGGGCCGGCGCCGGGAGCCTCGGCCGGCTCCTGCAGCCGTGAGAGGCGGACGAGCCCGTCGGCGACGGTGAGGTCGGGGCCGCCGGGACGCTCGTCGAGGACGACCGAGAGCGCCGAGACGGACACCCACGAGCGCTCGACCCAGGTGGTCGCCGAGGCGCCGTCGACCTCGACGGTCTCGCCGTCGGCGGCGACCGTGACCCGGACCCGCCCGCGGACGAGCAGGCGCGTCGAGCCGTCCTCGGCGGTGGTGGCCAGCACGAACGCCGGCACCGCCCGCAACCCGTCGGACAGCAGCGCGTCCAGCAGGACGTCGGCGTCGGCCCCGTCGTCGACCAGCGGCCACAGCGCCGCCGCGCGGGCGCGCTCGGTCGGGGGCAGCAGCACGGTGGTCCGGCTGCCGAGCACCCCGAACCACTGTCCCGGCCGGTAGGACCGGGTCGTCGTCTGCTCGCTCACGGAAGGGCTCCCAGTTTCTGCTCGAGACTCACCCGTTGGGCGTCGGAGTCGTAGGAGAACTCGCTGACCAATCCCACCACATCGACGACCACGACCGTCGCGTTGTCCTTGCCGCCGGCCGCCAGCGCGGCACCGACGAGGTGGTCGGCCGCGTCGCGCGGGTCCTCGACACGGCCGAGGATCTCGGCCATGTGGTCGTCGCCGATCATGCCGGTGACGCCGTCGGAGCAAAGCACGAGCCGCTCGACCGAGGGCAGCGGCAGGAGGAAGTAGTCGGCCTCGGCACCCTCGGGTCCGCCGAGCGCCCGGGTGATGACGTGCCGCTCGGGGTGCACCGCGGCGTCGTCCTCGGTGATCGCGCCGGCCTCGACGAGCTCCTGCACCACGCTGTGGTCGACGCTGACCTGCTCGAGCCGCGCGTCGACGTACCGGTAGATCCGCGAGTCCCCGAGGTTGGCCAGCAGCCACTTGGGCTCCCCGTCGTCCTCGACGAGCAGCGCGACCACCGCGGTGGTCCCCGCGTGGAACCGGCTGGCGCCCCGGGCACGCTGGGCGGCGCCGTACTCGGAGATCCGGCGCTGGCAGTCGCGCAGGGTCGCCGCGATCACCTCGGCGCCGCGGGCGGGGTCGTAGCCGGCGTCGGCCAGCCGCCCGAACTCCTCGACGACGATGGCGCTGGCGACGTCGCCCCCTTCGTGCCCGCCCATCCCGTCGGCGACCACGAAGACCGGGGGCGCGGCGAGGAAGGCGTCCTCGTTGACCTCCCGCACCAGGCCGACGTCGGTGGCCGCCCCGTGGTGGAGCTCGACGGCCTTCACGCGCCGCTCGGTAGCGTTGAGGGGATGTCCGGACACCGCTCGCTCGCCGACCAGCTGCGCAGCTGGTCGGACGACCGCTTGTCCCGGCTCCTGCACGAGCGTCCCGATCTCGCCACTCCCGCCCCTCATGACTCCGGCCAGCTGGCGTCCCGCGCGGCCACTCGTTCGTCCCTCGTCCGTGCGCTCGACGACCTCACACGGCTCGAGCTCTGCGTCCTTGATGCCCTCGTCGTCGCAGGTCAAACCACACCCGAGGAACTCCTCACCCTGGTCCGGGCCAGCCCGGAGGCCACGACCGCGGCGCTCGACCGCCTGCTCGACCTGGCCCTGGCCTGGGAGTCCACGGCGGGGCTGCGCGCGCTGACGGGCGTGCCCGAGGCGATGGCGGGCGTCCGCGGCGGCGGCACCAGCGGGCTGCACCCCCGCTCCCCCGACGCCCCCGCGCCCGCCGAGGTCGAGCGGCGGATCGGCGAGCTCTCGCCGGCCGCCCGCACGCTGCTCGACGTCGTCGCCGAGCAGGGCGGCGAGGCCACGACCGGCACCTCGAGGCACCACGTGTCCGTCGCCGACGCCGCGACGCTCGCCGAGGAGCTGCTCGCACGCCGGCTGCTCGTCCCCCGCGGCGGCGGGACGGTCGTGCTGCCCGGCGAGGTGGGGCTCGCCCTCCGCGGCGGGACCACCACCCGCGAGCCGGTCGACGAGGTCCCCGAGGTCGTCACCTCCGACCGCTCGGGCACGCTCGTGGACCGGGCGGCGGCCGGCGCGGCGTTCGAGCTGGTACGCCGCGTCGAGCTCCTCCTCGACCACTGGGGAACCAGCCCGCCGACGGCGCTGCGCAGCGGGGGCCTGGGGGTGCGCGACCTCAAGGCGACCGCGGTGCTGCTGCACCTCGACGAGCCGACCGCGGCGCTCGTCGTCGAGGTGGCGCACGCCGCCGGGCTGGTCGCGACCACCGCCGACCGCGACGGCAACCCGGCGTGGGTGCCGACCGACCTCTTCGACACCTGGTCGGCCCAGGACCCCGCCCCGCGGTGGGCCGCCCTGGCCCGGGCCTGGCTGGACACGCCCCGCCTGCCGAGCCTCGTCGGCCAGCGCGACCCCCAGGGCAAGGCCTGGAACGCGCTGCAGCCCGAGCTGTCCTCCGCGACGGCCGCGGAGGCGCGCCGCATGACGCTCGAGGTGCTGGCCGGCCTGCCCGCGGGGCAGGTCGTCGCCAGCGGGACCGGTCCGCCCTCGGTGGTCGCGCGCGTCGGATGGCTGCGCCCGCGCCGGCCCCGCACGCGCGCCGACCAGGTCGCGGCCGCGCTGGTCGAGGCCGCGGCGCTCGGCGTGGCGGGGCTGGGCGGCCTGGCGACGTACTCCCGGCCGCTGCTCGCGGGCGAGGACCCCACCGAGGCGCTGGCCGGTCTGCTGCCCGAGCCGGTCGACCACGTGCTGCTGCAAGCCGACCTCACCGCGGTCGCGCCCGGCCCGCTGGAGTCCGCGCTCGCGCGGCGCCTGCAGGTCGTGGCGGACGTGGAGTCGCGCGGCGGGGCGACGGTCTACCGCTTCACGCCCGGCTCGGTGCGCCGGGCGCTCGACTCGGGGTGGACGGCGGTGGAGCTGCACGACTTCGTCTCGTCGGTCTCCCGCACCCCGGTCCCCCAGCCGCTGACGTACCTCGTCGACGACACCGCGCGCACCTACGGGGCGGTCCGGGTGGGCGCGGTGGAGGCCTTCCTCCGCTCCGACGACACCTCGGCGCTGACCGAGCTCGAGCACCACCCGCGGGCCGCCGGGCTCGGGCTGCGCCGGATCGCGCCGACGGTGCTGGTCTCGACGACCCCGCTCGACGTGCTCCTCCCCCGGCTGCGCGAGCTCGGCGGAGCACCCGTCGTGGAGGCCCCGGACGGCACCGTGCACGTCGCCCGCCCGGACGTGCTGCGCGCCCGCACCCCGAAGGACCGGCGGGTCCCGGCCCGCACCGCCGCCCGGCAGGCCGCGACCGCCTCCGCGGTCGTCACCGCGATCCGCTCCGGCGACCGCGCCGCGTCCGCACGGCCGGCCACCGCGCAGGCCGCCCAGCTGTCCCCGAGCGGCTCGCTGGCCGCGCTCCGCGGGGCCGTGGAGTCCCGCACCCCGGTGCTGATCGCCTACGTCGACAACCAGGGCACCTCCACCGAGCGGATCGTCGACCCGGTCTCCGTCGAGGGCGGCCAGCTGACCGCGCACGACCACCGCAGCGACGACCTGCGCACCTTCGCGGCCCACCGGATCACGAGCGTCCGGCCCGTTGAGCCGTCTCCGTAGACTCCGCGGGTGGACTTCATCCGGTACGCCGAGCAGTCGGCAGCGCTGCTCAACGCGGACCTCGTCGACGTCGACGCGCTCGTCGCGCACCTCGCGGACCGGCCCTGGCTTCAGGAGCGCGCGACCGACCGCGACTGCATGCTGCTGCGGCGGCACCAGCGCGACCTGCGCCCGGTCTTCGAGGCCTCCGCGGCCCGCGACGTCGCCGCGGTCGTCGACGGCCTCAACGAATTGATGGCCCGGCACCCGGTCAGCCCGCGCATCTCCGGGCACGACGGCCGCCTGCACGTCCACGTCGCCAGCCGCACCGCCTCGGTGGCCGAGCTGCTCGTCGGCGAGTCGCTCCTCGGGCTGATGACGCTCGTGTGCGACCTCGGTCCGACCCGGCTCGGCGTCTGCGCGGCCGACCGGTGCCACCAGGTGTACGTCGACACCTCCCCCAACCAGTCGCGCCGCTACTGCTCGGACCGCTGCTCCTCGCGGGCCAACGTGGCGGCGTACCGCGCCCGGCAGAAGGCGGTCCTCCCCGCGTGAGCACCCGATGAACGACGGCCCCCTCATCGTCCAGTCCGACAAGACCCTGCTCCTCGAGATCGACCACGAGCGCGCGGCCGACTGCCGCAAGGCGATCGCGCCGTTCGCCGAGCTCGAGCGCTCCCCCGAGCACGTGCACACCTACCGGCTCACGCCGCTGGGGCTGTGGAACGCCCGCGCCGCCGGCCACGACGCCGAGCAGGTCGTCGACACGCTGCTGGAGTACAGCCGCTACGCCGTCCCGCACGCGCTGCTCGTCGACGTGGCCGAGACGATGGCCCGCTACGGCCGGCTGCGACTGGAGAAGCACCCCACCCACGGGCTGGTGCTCTCCTCGACCGACCGGCCGGTGCTCGAGGAGGTGCTGCGGGCCAAGAAGGTGCAGGGCATGATCGGCGCCCGCATCGACGACGACTCCGTGGTCGTGCACGCCTCCGAGCGGGGCAACCTCAAGCAGGCGCTGCTGAAGATCGGCTGGCCCGCCGAGGACTTCGCGGGGTACGTCGACGGCGAGGCCCACCCGATCGAGCTCGACGAGTCCGGGTGGCAGCTGCGCGACTACCAGCGCGACGCGGCCGAGTCCTTCTGGCACGGCGGGTCCGGCGTCGTCGTGCTGCCCTGCGGGGCGGGCAAGACGCTCGTCGGCGCCTCCGCGATGGCCCACGCCAAAGCGACCACGCTGATCCTGGTCACCAACACGGTCTCGGCGCGGCAGTGGAAGGACGAGCTGGTGCGCCGTACCTCCCTGACCGAGGACGAGATCGGCGAGTACTCCGGGTCGGTCAAGGAGGTCCGTCCGGTCACCATCGCGACGTACCAGGTCCTGACCACCAAGCGGAAGGGCGTCTACCCCCACCTCGAGCTGCTCGACGCCCGCGACTGGGGCCTCGTCGTCTACGACGAGGTGCACCTGCTGCCGGCGCCGATCTTCCGGATGACCGCGAACCTGCAGGCGCGCCGCCGGATCGGGCTGACCGCCACGCTGGTGCGCGAGGACGGCCGCGAGGGCGACGTGTTCTCCCTCATCGGCCCCAAGCGGTACGACGCGCCGTGGAAGGACATCGAGGCCCAGGGCTGGATCGCCCCGGCCGACTGCGTCGAGGTCCGCGTGACGCTGCCGACCGACGAGCGGCTGGTGTACGCCGTCGCCGAGCCCGAGGAGCGCTACCGGCTCGCCTCGTGCACCGCCGAGAAGACCCGCGTCGTGCGGGACATCGTCGCCTCGCACCCGGGGCAGCCGACGCTGGTGATCGGGCAGTACATCGAGCAGCTCGACGAGCTCGCCGCCTCCCTCGACGCCCCCGTCATCAAGGGCGACACCCCGGTCAAGGAGCGCCAGCGGCTCTTCGAGGCGTTCCGCTCCGGGGAGGTCGGGCTGCTGGTGGTCTCGAAGGTCGCGAACTTCTCCATCGACCTGCCCTCGGCCGAGGTCGCCATCCAGGTCTCCGGCTCCTACGGCTCCCGCCAGGAGGAGGCCCAGCGCCTCGGCCGGCTGCTGCGGCCGAAGTCCGAGGGCAAGACCGCGCACTTCTACACGATCGTCTCCCGCGACACCGTCGACGCCGACTTCGCCGCCAACCGGCAGCGGTTCCTCGCCGAGCAGGGGTACGCCTACCGGATCGTCGACGCCGAGGACCTGCCGGCCTGACGCCGTCGCACCCTGGGGGTGGCGTGGTCCGATCGGGTGGTCAAGTGCGCCAGGAGCACGGTTGTGTCCCGATGCGCACTCATTGACGCCGGCAACCTTTTACCTTCGGCGTCATGAAGATCCGCACCCTGCTCGCGACCTCCGTCGTCGCCGCCGTCACCCTCGTGGGCGGCCCCTCCGTCGCCGCGCCGGCCCCCGTCGGCGACGGCGCGGTCTCCGTCGTCGTCGCCAAGAAGCCCTGCACCAAGACCTCCAGCGGGACCTGCATCAAGGGCGGCCAGTTCTGCCCTCAGGCCAGCTACGGCAAGAGCGGCTGGGACGCCGCCGGCAGGCGCTGGGTCTGCAAGGGCGACAAGGTGCACCCGCACTGGCTGAAGCCCTGACCGTCGCGTCGGCCACCCGCCGGACGCCTGGCCCCTGTGGTCCTGGGGCGCGTGGGGCGTCTGGGGGCAAGTGGGACCACTGGCCGCGCTTTTCTCACGCTTCGCGGCCGTTGCAACAGCAGGGAAGCGTCAACATCCCAGGTTCACTTGGGATGTTGATGCTTCCCTGCCTCCTCGACCACACACCCCCACACGGTCCCCGCGCCGTCTCACCACCCCGCGGCGAATCGGAGGTCGGGGTCGGACGGTCCTAGGGTCGTGACCGTGAAGGCACTGCTGCTGGAGAACATCCACCAGGTGGCCGTCGAGTCGCTCGAGGCCAAGGGGTACGAGGTCGAGCTGCTGAGCCGCTCCCTCTCCGAGGACGAGCTGGTCGAGGCGCTCGCCGGCGTCTCGCTGCTCGGCATCCGCTCCAACACGAACGTTACGGCGAAGGTGCTGGCCAACGCGCCCGAGCTGCTGGCGATCGGCTGCTTCTGCATCGGCACCAACCAGGTCGACCTGCCGGCGGCGACCGAGCGCGGGGTGGCGGTGTTCAACGCGCCGTACTCCAACACGCGCAGCGTCGTGGAGTTGGTCATCGGCGAGATCATCGCGCTGGCCCGCCGGCTGCCGGAGAAGATCGAGAAGATGCACGCCGGCGTGTGGGACAAGTCGGCCAAGGGCAGCCACGAGGTGCGGGGGCGGACCCTGGGCATCGTGGGGTACGGCAACATCGGCACGCAGCTGTCGACCGTCGCCGAGGCCCTCGGCATGCGGGTCGTCTTCTTCGACACCGCCGACCGGCCCGCGCACGGCAACGCCCGGCGGATGTCGACCCTCGACGAGCTGCTCGCGATCTCCGACGTGGTGAGCCTGCACATCGACGGGCGCCCCGGCAACGCCGGCCTCTTCGGGCACGAGCAGTTCTCGAAGATGAAGCCGCGGGCGATGTTCGTCAACGCCGCGCGCGGGATGGTCGTCGACACCGAGTCGCTGCGCGAGCACATCCTCGCGGGCCACATCGCCGGTGCCGCGCTCGACGTGTTCCCGGTCGAGCCCAAGGCGCAGGGCGACCCGTTCGAGTCGCCGCTGCGGGGCCTGGACAACGTCATCCTCACCCCGCACGTGGGCGGCTCGACGCAGGAGGCGCAGGAGGAGATCGGCTGGTTCGTCTCGGGCAAGCTCGCGTCGTTCGCCCAGCACGGCAGCACCGCGCTGTCGGTGAACCTCCCCGCCGTCAACGTCCCGGTGCTCGGCTCCGGCCACCGCCTCGGCTTCCTGCACCGCAACGTGCCCGGCGTCCTGGCCCGGCTCAACGAGATGCTCGCCGAGCAGGGCGACAACGTGCTGGGCCAGCAGCTGGCCACGCGCGGGGAGCTGGGGTACGTCGTCACCGACGCCGCCGCACCGGTCTCCGACGGCTCGCTGGAGCAGCTCGTGGCCTCCGAGAACGGGCTCTGGGTCCGCACCTGGCAGGCCTAGCCGCGGCCCGTTCGGTGCGGCCGGGGTCCGGCTAGGGCGTTCCGACCGCCTCGCGCGGGAGCGGCCCCACGTCGCCGACCCGCCCGGGGGCCACGGCGGCGTGCCGCTGCCCGGGCCCGGGCCCGTTGCGGGCCGCGAGCGCGTCGGCCACCAGGCCGGTCACGGCGGCGTACACGCCCTTGTGCAGCAGGTCCACGGCCAGCTCGCCGCGGGGCCAGGTCTGCGGGGGCGCCCCGACGCCGGTGGCGTTCTCGAGCACCTGGTCGGTGGTCAGCCGGATGACCGCGAACTTCGCCGAGGCCACGGGCCCGCGGAGACCGGCGTGGGCCATGACCGAGCGGACGACGCCGACGAGGGCGGCCTGGCCGTGGTGCATCGCCCAGTTGGTGGCGACCGCGCGGCCCCCGGCCTGCTCGGGCAGCGCGGTGAGCCGCTCGAGCACGCGTGCGGGCACGTAGGAGTCCGGGCGGCCGGTCAGCCGCTGCTCTAGCTTCTCGCCCAGGGTCATCACCGCGACCCCGACGGCCCCGGCCAGCAGTCCCTCACCCACGACGCGTCGGATCATGCCGGGGGCGGTACCCGACCGGGCTGCGGGGAGACCCTCGCGCGGGTCCACGTGGAGCCAGGCCTGGAACCCACCGGCGAGGTCGGTGGCGTTCACCAGGCCGAGACGCTGCAGGGTGCGCGCGGCGAGGCTGGAGCTGTAGCCCTCGTTGCACACCACGACCACCCGGCGCTCGGGGTCGTGGTCGATGCCGGGGAGGCGGTGCGCACAGCCGGGGTCCAGCCGCCACTCCAGGACGTTGCGGTCGACGACGACCGCGCCGGGCAGCTCGCCGTCGCGCTCGCGCTGCTCGACCGGACGGGTGTCGACGACGAGGGCGCCGGCGGCCACGGCCGCTGGGAGGTCCTCCGGCCGGACCCGGTCGAGACCGCGTCGGCACTCCTCCAGCAGCCGGTCGATCGCCGCCGGCGGACCCTCGTCGTACCCGTCCACCACCACAGGGACGTCTTAGTCGGCGTTCAGCCGGGAGAGCTCGTCGTCGGTGAGCTCGAGCTCGGCGGCCGCGGCGCTGTCGGTGATCGACTGCGGCCGCTTCGCGCCGGGGATCGGGATGACGACCGGCGACTGGGCGAGCTCCCAGGCCAGGGCCACCTGCTGGGCGCTGACACCGCGGGCGTCGGCGACCTCCTTGAACGCCGGGTGCTTCTCGGCCAGCGACTTGGCGTCGCCCAGGCCGCCGAGCGGGCTCCAGGGGAGGAACGCCAGGCCGAGCTCCTCGCACACGTCGATCTCGGGGCGGCTGGAGCGGAACGCCGGGGAGAACTGGTTCTGCACGCTCACCAGCGCACCGCCGAGCACCTGGTGCGCGGCACGGATCTGGTCGGGGTCGGCGTTCGAGAGGCCGACCATCCGCACCTTCCCGCTGTCGGCGATCTCCTTGAGCGTCCCGATGACCTCGTCGTACGGCACCGCCGGGTCGGGCCGGTGGTGCTGCCACAGCGCGATCTGCTCGACCCCGAGCCGCTGGAGGCTGGCGTCGACCGCCTGCCGGAGGTGCTCGGGGGAGCTGTCGGTGTCCCAGCCGCCGCCCTCGGTGCGGACGTGCCCGCCCTTGGTGGCGAGCAGGACCTGGCTGCGCACGCCGAGCTCGTCGAGCAGGCCGGCGACCAGCCGCTCGTTGGCGCCCTGGGCGTCCGCGCCCTTCTCCTCGCCCGGCCCGTAGGCGTCGGCGGTGTCGAAGAGCGTGACGCCCGCGTCGAGCGCCGCCCGCACGGTGTCGGCGAGCTGCTCGCGCGGCTGGCTCCCGGACTGGTCGAAGGTCATCAGCCCGAGGCCGATGGCCCCGACCTGCACCTGGCCGACGTGGTCGTTGCCGATCGCTCGTGTCCTCACCGCGCCCAAGTGCCCCGTGGGGACGGTGGTGAAACGGGGGTCACGACGCGGACCGCGCGGGGTACGGGCACCGGGTGGAACGGATCTCCCCCACCCTGCTCAGCTGGGCGTCGGTGCTCGAGGAGGGCACGCGCGCCCAGGCCGTCACGACCGCGTCCATGCCGTTCATCCATCCGCACGTCGCCCTGATGCCCGACGCCCACCTCGGGCTCGGCGCCACCGTGGGGTCGGTCATCCCGACCAAGGGCGCGATCATCCCGGCCGCCGTCGGCGTCGACATCGGCTGCGGGATGATCGCCGTCCGCACCCAGCACTCCGCGGACGACCTGCCCGCCGACCGGCGGCGGTTGCGCGAGGCGGTCGAGCGGGCGGTCCCGCTCTCGGCCGGGGCCCGCAACGACGCGGTCACCCGGGACCACACCCGCGACCGGCTCGCGGTGCTGCGGCGGGAGGCCGAGGGGATCGGCCTGGACCCGGCGTCCTACGCGAAGCACTGGGAGCTGCAGCTGGGCACCCTGGGGTCCGGCAACCACTTCATCGAGGTCAGCCTCGACGAGGAGGACCGGGTCTGGCTCTTCCTGCACTCCGGCTCCCGCGGCGTCGGCAACAAGATCGCGCAGAAGCACGTCGCGGTCGCCCGCCAGCGGTGCGAGCGCGAGGGCGTCGAGCTCCCCGACCGGGACCTCGCCTGGCTCGCCGAGGGGACCCCGGCGTTCGACGCCTACATCCGCGAGATGCAGTGGGCCCAGCACTACGCGCTGCTCAACCGCGAGGAGATGATGGACCGCTTCGTCACCGAGGTGGAGCGGTGGACCGGGGTGCCGGTGCAGCGGGTCGAGGAGATCAACTGCCACCACAACTACACCGAGCCCGAGCACCACTTCGGCGAGGACGTGTGGCTCTCCCGCAAGGGGGCGACCAACGCCGAGGCCGGCCGCCCCGGCCTCATCCCCGGCTCGATGGGCACGGCGTCGTACGTCGTCGTCGGCCGGGGCGACCCCGACTCGCTCCGCTCCGCCCCGCACGGGGCCGGTCGCAACTACTCCCGCACCCGGGCCCGCAAGACCTTCACCCGCGACGACCTGCGCACGGCGATGGCCGGCATCGAGTACCGCGACACCGACGCGTTCATCGACGAGATCCCCGCGGCGTACAAGGACATCGACGTCGTCATGGCCGACGCCGCCGACCTGGTGGAGGTGCGCCACACGCTGCGGCAGGTGGTCAACGTCAAGGGCGACTGACCCGGCCGCGGTCCGCGGCCGGGGCCGGCTCAGGACGGCGCGCTCAGGACGGCGGGCTCAGAACGGCGTGGCCGTCGACAGCTCGGTGCCGTCGGCGTCGTACGCCGTCGCACGCACGTCGGCCAGCTCCGGCGACGTGAGCCCGTCGGGCAGCCAGAACATCGCCACTCCCCCGCCCACCGCGGCGTCCAGGACCTGCCCGTCCACGTCCACCGTGACCTGCTCGACGCCGGGCCCGACGCGGAGCGCACCGGCGACGTCGCGGGCCGGCGCGTCCGGGTCGTCGGAGGCGGCGGTCAGGCCGATCAGCCCGACGTCCGCACCGGGCCGCAGGCCGTCCCAGCGGCCGACGACCGCGCTGCGCAGCCGGGTCCCGCGCCGGGCCTCCTCCCGGAGCGTGCAGAGGGCGTAGCTCCCTCCGGCCCGGTACACCGCGACGGTCTGCCCCCCGCGGGTGTCGGCCGCCACCGGGTCCGCGCCGGGCGCCAGGTCGGCGCCGAGGTCGCGCACGTGCCGGGCGCACTCCCGCCCGGTCTCGCCGGCTTCCGGGGCCGGCAGGTTCACCATCGCCGGTCCCCACGCGGCCCGGGCCTCCGGCACCAGCGGCGAGCTGCCCGGCGGCGCCATCACCGACGTACCCAGCACGCCCACCGCGCCGACGGCGGCCGCGGCCACCACACCGCCGGCGACGGCCCGGCGGCGACGCCGGCCGAGCCGGTCGCCCCGGGCGAGGATGCTCTCGACCGGTGTCTCCATGGTCAGGTGCGACGTCTGCGCCCGCAGCTCGCCCCGCACGTCCCTGCTCGTGTCCATCAGTGGCTCCTCTCGGGTTGGTGGAGGTGTGAGCGGAGCGTCGCCAGCGCCCGGTGGAGCTGGGAGGCCACCGTCCCCGGCGCGATGCCGAGCCGGGCGGCGGTCTGCGCGGTGTCGAGGTCGAGCAGGTAGCGCAGGACCACCACCTCGCGCTGCCGGGGCGGCAGGAGCCGCAGGGCCGCGACCAGGTCGGCGCGGTGGTCCTCCCCGGTCGGGGTGGCGTCGGTCGGCACGGCCGCCGGCGACTCCCGGCGCCGCTTGCGCCACCAGGAGATGTTGGCGTTCACCGCGGTCCGCACGACCCAGGCCTCGGGCGCCTCGAGGGTCCGCACCTTCGCCCAGCGCGACCAGGCCCGGGCGAACGCCTCGGCGAGCGCCTCCTCCGCCTCCTCGGGGCGCATCCCGGTCCCGACCACGGCCCGCAGGCAGCGGTCCTTGCTGGCCCGGTAGAACTCGCTGAACTCGACGCTGCTCACACCTGGGTGACGCGCGGGAGGCCGGATCGCTTGCACGCGTGCTGCCCCTTTCTCGCGGGCGACGTGAGGGTCCGGACCGTACGCTCGGAGAGGTGACCACGGTGCGCGAACGGCTCGGCCAGGCGCTCTTCCTCCGCGTGGCGGGCCCCGACGGGGCCAAGCAGGCCGCGCGGATCCACGGACGGCCGGGCCCCCGCTGGTTCGAGGCGGACAGCGCGATCGCCCGGGTGCACGGCGACGCCTCGATGTTCGTCGGCGGCATCCGCGCGCTCCTGCTCCAGACGCTCCACCCCGCCGCCATGCGGGCGGTCTCGGAGCACTCCGGCTTCCGCGGGGACATGTGGGGACGGCTTGCCCGGACCAGCACCTTCCTCGCCGTGACCACGTTCGGCCACGCCGACGACGCCCAGCAGGCGGTGGACGTGGTGCGCCGCATCCACGACCGGATCACCGGCACGATGCCCGACGGGACGCCGTACGCCGCCAGCGACCCGCACCTGCTCCGCTGGGTGCACGTCGCGGAGGTCGACAGCTTCCTGCTGGCGCACACGACGTACGGCGCGGAGCCCCTGGACCAGGCCGGCCGCGACGAGTACGTCGCCCAGGTCGCCGAGGTGGGCCGCCGGCTCGGCGTCCTCGACCCCCCGACCACCGAGGCCGAGCTGCGCGAGGCGCTCGCGGCGTACCGCCCCGAGCTGCGCGGCACGCCGGAGGCCCGCGAGGCCGTCCGGTACCTGCTGTTCAAGCCGCCGCTGCCCCTGCCGGCCCGCGCGCCGTACGGCGTGCTCGTCGCCGCCGCGGTCGGCCTGATGCCGGCCTGGACCCGTCGCCACCTGCTGCTGCCGTGGCTCCCGGTCTCCGAGCGGACCGTCGTGCGGGTGCTGGGCTCGGTCGCCGTGGGGACGATCCGGTGGGCGCTGACCCCGCAGGGGCCCGTCCGCGACGCCCCGCAGGAGAGCCCCGCTTCTTGAGGGAAGCCTGAGGTGACGTTGCGGTCGGCTGGGGGTGGCCCTCCCTACCCTGACCGCATGGGGACCTCCACCAACCGGCGCCGTCGTGCCACGGCGCTCGCGCTCGCCCTCGGCCTGCTCGCCTCGCTGCTGCTGGCCCTCGGCACCGCCGCGCCCGCGCAGGCGGCCAGCGGCAAGGTCGTCGGCCAGGTGATCGGCAGCCAGGGCGGCAAGCTCAGGGTCGAGATGCTCTGGTTCGACAAGGGCTGGAACTACCTGGGCCGACGCAAGGTGGAGGGCGACATCTACTCCCTCTCCCTGCAGCCGGGGACCTACCACCTGCAGTTCGTCGACCAGCGGCCCTCCTACGACGTCACCAAGTACGCCCCCAGCGACGTCACCGTCACGGTGAAGGGCGGCGGGATCGTCCAGCGCGACGTGAGGATGCGTCGGGGTGCGGCCATCACCGGGACCGTGAAGGCCGGCGGTCGCCCGGCGGCCGGCGCCCGCGTGGTCGCCGCCAACACCAACGAGCAGTCCTACGAGGTCAAGGCGAACGGCAAGGGCCAGTTCGCCGTCGGCGGCCTGCCGGCCGGCAGCTACTCGGTCTTCACCTTCGACCGCAAGGACACCTGGGTCGGCAGGTCCCGCTACGTGCAGGGGCTCAAGCGCGGCCAGGCCAAGAACGTCGGCCTCGCGCTGACCAAGCGCGGTGGCAGCCTCCTCGTCCAGCTGCGGCGCGGCGACGGCACCAAGATGACCGGGTCCTTCTACGTCACCGCGGTCAGCAAGGCGACCGGGCAGTTCTGGACCGCCCGTGCCCGCCGGGGCGAGGTGGCCTTCCCGAACCTCTACCCCGGCGGGTACACCATGGTCGCCCCGGGCGTGGGCAACTGGTTCGCCCGCACCGCGGGCATCCAGGGCGCGAGCGTCAAGGCGGGCCGCGCGGACCTGGCCGCTTCCTTCCGCTGGACCAAGCGGGGCGCCTGGATCACCGGCTACGTCGTCGACGAGATGGACGAGGAGACGCCGATGGCGCGGGCCCAGGTCATGGTCTTCGACAAGGCCGGCCACAAGCTCGACGAGACCCTGACCAGCTCCGGCGGCTGGTTCACCCTCGACGGGCAGATCGCGACCCAGGGCGGACTGAAGATCGTCGTCAACCCCGAGCCGGACCGCGGCGGCTACATGCAGGGCGCCGCGTGGTGCCAGTTCAAGGGCACGACCTCTGGCCCGTGGTCGGTGCGGACCGGCGAGGAGACACCGGTCGACGCGATCGTGCTGCCGCACGCGACCGGCAAGGACGTCCCGTCCCAGTGCGTCGTCTGAGCGCCGAGGCGCTCAGGCCACGGTCATGTCCGTGTCGCTCCAGTACGCCCGCATGCTGGTGATCCGCGCGTCGTCGTCGAAGGTCATCACGTCGATCGGGCTCAGCACGTAGGTCTGGTCGCCGACCTTCGTGCGGACCTCGAAGTGGAAGACCGCCTCGCCGGCCACCACCCGGGCGGTGAGCAGGCTGGTCTCCTGCTCCATGCCCTCCAGCGTGGCGTAGAACGCCTCGATCTGCTCCCGCGTCCTGAGCGGCTCCTTGCCGACCGGGTCCTCGACGGTGGCGCCGTCGGCGTAGAGGGCGGAGATCTCCTGCGCGGTGCCCGACCCCACCAGCGCGACGTACTGCTCGACGACGGCTCGGACGGCTTCGTTGCTCGCAGGCATGGCCCGCACGGTAGCGGTCCGCCAGACTGGGCGGGTGGACGACGACCATCAACGGCTGACCGCCTCCTGGCCACTCCCCGGCAGCGAGGACCTGCGCGACGAGCTCGCCGCGGCGTACTCCTCGCCCGACCGGGGCTACCACGACACCCGGCACCTCGCGGAGGTGGTGGCCCGGCTCGAGGAGCTGGCCGGGCACGGCGCCGCCCACGACCGCGTCGTGGTGCTGCTGGCCGCCTGGTTCCACGACGGGGTGTACGACGGCGAGCGGGACGCCGAGGAGCGCTCGGCGGTCTGGGCCGAGGTGGCGCTGGCGGGGCTGGTGCCCGACGCCGCGGTGGCCGAGGTCGCCCGCCTGGTGCGGCTGACCGAGACCCACCTGCCCGCGGACGACGACGCCAACGGCTGCGTGCTCTCCGACGCCGACCTGGCGATCCTGGCCGCGCCGCGCGAGCGCTACGAGGAGTACGTCGCGGCGGTGCGCCGCGAGTTCGCGCACCTCGACGACGAGACGTTCCGCGCCGGGCGGGCCCAGGTCCTGCGCTCGCTGGCCGAGAAGCCGCACCTGTTCCACACCACCTGGGCGCGTGCGCACTGGGAGACGCCCGCCCGGGCCAACCTCGACCGCGAGCTGGCGGAGCTGACCGGACCCGCGCGGCCTGCGGGGGTGGCCGGGCGGGCGGCCGAGGAGCTACCGGCCTGAGGTCCCCTGCCCGGGACCGCGGACGTCGCGCTTGCGGCGCCGCAGGCCGGTCGCGACCAGCCGGGCCACGAGCTCACGCGAGCTGATCGGGGTGGCGCCGGCGGCCACCACCCGGTCGTACCACTCCGCGGGCACGTCGTAGTGGTCGCGGTCGAAGCCGCGCTCGGGGATGCCGAGCCCCCGGGCGAAGACGTGCAGCTCCTCGTAGGAGCTGTCGCTGGCCAGGTGGGACCACAGCCGGCCGTGGCCGGCCGCGTTGGGCGGGTCGACGAGGATCACCGGTGCCTCACCCCAGCAGCCGGCGCCAGGAGCGCACGTGCCCCGCGTCGACGTAGGAGCGGTACGACGCCCCGGGCCGGACCTGGGTGTCGAGGGCCAGCTGCCGCACGCCGGCCCGGAGCAGCCACGGGACGTGCTCGGCGAGCAGCCCGCCACCGGCGACGAGGAGCCGGGCGACGGCCGGGTCCGCGGCGGCGGCCAGCAGGTCGTCGTACCCGACCGTCATGCCCTGCGGCGAGCCCGAGGAGTGCACCCCGGCGAGGCCGGGAAGCCCGAGCACGCGCCGCCAGGAGCGGCGGGGGTCCAGGGTCGCGTCGAAGGCCCGGGAGAACGTCCAGGGCAGCCCGTCGGGCAGGCGCTCGGCGAGGTGGGTGCAGACGGCCGTGTCGACCTCGAGGTCGGCGTCGAGGAAGCCGAAGGAGAAGCCCGCCGCGCCGCAGGCGGCGTAGTCGGCCGCGAGGCCGACCAGTCGCGCGAGCTCACCGCCGGTGGTGGTCCAGGAGTCGTCGAGCCGCAGCACGACGTGGACCGGGAGGTCGGACTCGCGGCACACCGCCGAGACGAGCGCCGGCTCCGGCGAGAGGCCGGCCGGCGTCGCCAGGCGGACGCGGTCGGCGCCGCCCTCGGCCGCGCCCGGGACGTCGCGCTCGTGGGCGACGGCGACCTCGAGCACGGTGTCTCGGGCGTCGCGGGGCTCCGGCATGGGCCCAGGCTAGGGCGCCGCTCCCGGTGCGGTGGCCCAGCGGCGCGCCACGTCGCCCAGGACGCGGCCGAGCAGCACCGGGCCGGGCCACTCCCACACCTGTTCCCAGCTGGTCCGGCCCTCGCGCACCTCGGCCGCCAGCGCCTGCAGCTCCACCGGCGCGTCGCCGGCGCAGGCGGCCGCCAGCGACTCCCGCAGTCCCGGGTCAAGGGGCTCCCCGGGGCTCATGCGGCCAGCTCCCCGAAGACCGCCAGCCGGTCGCGCTGCACGTCGGCCCAGTCGGCCACGGTGCGGTGCAGGGCGACCACGGTGTCGACCAGGCCGAGCACGCGCCGTACGTCGTCGACGATGTCGGTCACGGCGTCCAGCCCCTTCAGCGCGAGCTCGCCGGCGAAGGTCGCCCACCCGGCCGGTCCACCGACCCGCGTCAGCAGCCGCCGGGCAAGACGGGCGATCGCCTTGCCGAGGTCGACGAGGAGCTCCTCGACCCGGACGCCGAGCCGCTCGGAGACGTCGGCGATCTCCTCCAGCAGCGCCGACCCTCGTCGCACCACCTCCGCGAGGCCGCGGGCGGTCACCGCCTGGACCCCGAGCCGCGCCGTGAACGCCGTGCCGGCGAGCCCGTCCCAGCGCGGGTCGACGGTCGCGCCGACGCGCACGAGGTTGGCCGTCCACGTCCCCAGCGCGTCGGCCACCTGGTGGCAGGCGGCGGCGTTCTGCCGGATCGCCCCGTAGTCGCCGGTGAGCGGCTGCACCAGCAGCTCCTCGAGCGATCCCTCCGGCAGCAGCGGCAGCCCTGCCCCCACCTGGTTGAGCACGCGGATGCCGGTGTTGACCACGTCGCGGAGGGCGGAGATCGAGGCGTCCCACAGCTGGAAGGTCGTGTCGTGGCGCAGCTGGGCCGCGCCGGGCTCAGGGTCGACGAGGTGGAGGCCGACCAGGTGCAGGGCGACCATCACGCCACCTCGGGCCGGTACGGGGCGTCCACCGCGGGCGGCGCGGGGAAGCAGCCGGTCGCGGCGGCGTCGGACGCCTCCAGGTCGCGGGCGGCCGACTCGACGCCCTGACGGAGGTCCGCCAGCCCGGCGACCGCCGTACGACCGGCCGCCTCGAACGCGGCCCGCACCGCGTCCATCGCCTCGGCGAGGGGTCGCAGGAGGCACACCGGGCTGGGCTCGAAGCCCTCGCGCTGCGCCACCCACCGCACCGCGTGCGCGGTGATGTCGCCGGCCTGCCCGGCCGCCTCGTCGAGGACCCCCGGCAGCCGCCGCAGGTCCTCCCAGTCCGTCACCAGCACGTCCATCCCACACCTCCCGAGCGGGGGCCGCGCGGTGCGACCCGGTGCCCCCGGATTGCCCGGAGCGGACCGGCCTTGAAACGCGAGCCACCATGGGCCTGTGGACAACGCGCTGCTGATGAACGCCCGGGCCCGGGTCCTGGCCGACCTGGAGGCGCGTCGGCACGCCACGGCCGCCGCCGTCTCAGCCCTCGAGGACGCCTGCTCCGCGCGGCAGTGGTGGGCCGAGCAGTGGCCCCAGGGCGAGGTGTACGTCGCCGGGCTGGTCGCCCAGGACGTCCAGGACGCCCTCCTCGAGACCGCCGGCCGGTGGCCGCTGTGCCTGGGCTGCGGGCCCGAGGCGCCCGAGCACTCGCTCTACATCCAGCCCGACCTCGGCGGCCCGGACCCGGTGTGGGTGTGCGAGGAGACCGGCGAGGCCGTCGCGCCGCTGGGCGGCCTGTGAGCGACCGCCCGGTTCGGCGCCGGTGCTTCCCGGGGTAGTCCCGCGCTTCCCGGGGCAGATCTACCCCGGTAAGCGCGGGGGTCACCGGCGCACCGGGGACTCCTGCACCCCCAGGGGGGCACGACTCAGGCCCCAGGACGGGTCGCCCGGCCGTCCAGCCACAGCGTGGCGGAGTCGTCGCGGTGGCTCCCGGTCGTGCCGACGTGCTTGGCGCTGATCGTCGGCCCCTTCACCACCACGTGGGCCAGCGCGGCGGCGTGCCCGTGACCGAGACCGTGCTCGGACTTGAACCACGCGATCACCTCGCTGGTCCGGGACCCGGCGTCGAGACCGTGGGCGTTCGCCTGGTCGACGAGCTGACGGGGCGTGAGCCCGGTCTTCTCCTCGGCCTTGTCGAGGTAGGCCTGGAAGGACATGGGTGCTCCTGTCGTCTGTGCACGTCGGTCGCTGCACCGACCACTGCCGCGCGGCGTACTCATCGCGCGCAGCCGGTGCTTCTCGTGGCAGTCCCTCGCTCACCGGGGCAGATCTACCCGGTGAGCGCAGGAGTCACCGGTGGACCGGGGACCCCTGCAGCGGGGCCGACCTCAGGACTCGTGCCCGAGCTGCACCCAGAGCGTGAACCGGTCGGCGCGGTAGACGGTGCGGGAGACCTCGACGACCTTCTCGCCGGCGATGGCGCGGCGGGAGTGGCGCAGGACGGAGGCGCCGGCCTCGACCTCGAGCAGGGTGGCCTCCTCGGGGGTGGCCTTGTCCGCGGTGATCGAGTCCTCGGCCCAGGTGGGGCGCAGGCCGCGCGACTCGAGGGCGTCGTACAGGCTGGTGGGCATGCCGCTCTGCAGGAAGCCGGGCAGGAGCACCTCGTTGAGGTAGGCGTCCTCCAGGCACATCGGCTTGGCGTCCGCGCGGCGCAGGCGGCGCCAGTGGATCACCGCGTCGCCCTCGCTGAGGCTGAGCGCGCGGGCCACGCCGGGTCCGGCCTGCTCGCGGCGCGCGAGGAGGGTCTGCGACTCGGCCAGCAGGCCGCGACGGTTCATCTCCTCGGTGTAGCCGGTGATCCGGCTGGCGGTACGACGCGGCCGTGCGACGAACGTGCCGCGACCGGGGATGCGCTCGAGCAGCCCCTCCACGACCAGCGCGTCCATGGCCTGGCGCACGGTCATCCGCGCGACGCCGAAACGGTGGACCAGCTCACGCTCGGAGGGAGCGGGCGATCCGGGAGCGCACCCGGTGACCAGGGAACGCACGTACTCGCGCACCTGGACGTGCTTGAGCGCGCGCCCGTCAGTCACCAGCACTTCGTCCACAGGGGTGAGACTAGGCGGACCAGACCACCGTTGTCCGCGGTTTCGCCAAGGAACCGCCGAGCATCAATCGGTGGCGATCGCACGCAGCACGTCGAGGCGGGCGGCCCGGCGGGCGGGCAGCACGGCGGCGAGGACGCCCACCACGACCGCCACGAGCAGGAACGCCGCCAGCTGCCCGGCCGGCACGCTGACCACGTCGAGGCCCTCGTCGCGCAGTGCACGCATCAGCGCGACGCCGAAGAACGTGCCCAGCAGCACCCCGAGCACCGCACCCAGCACCGCGATGACCACCGACTCAAGCGTGATCATCAGTCGCAGCTGCGCCCGGCTCAGGCCGATCGCACGCAGCAGCCCGACCTCGCGGGTGCGCTCGATCACCGAGAGCGCGAGCGTGTTGACGATGCCCAGCACGGCGACGACGAGCGCCAGGCCGAGCAGCGCGAAGATCATCAGCACCAGCTGGTCGATCGGCTCCCGCTGCTCGGCGGCGAAGCCGGCCTCGTCCTTGACCGTCACCACCGGGCTGTCCGCGACGACCTCCTCGAGCCGGTCCTGCAGCGCCGGCCCCGCGCCGGGCTCGGCGTCCACGACGATGTAGTTGTCCCGGTCCGGGAAGCCCGCGGCGAGCAGCGTGTCGACGGTCGTGAGCAGCGGGAGGAAGACGATCGGGTCGTCCTCGAAGACGCCGACGACCTCCCAGGCGGCCTCGCCGGTCGGCAGGTCGAGGGTGACGGTGTCCCCCACCCCGACGCCCTCCTCCTCGGCCCAGGACTGCTGCACCACGACCGTGTCGTCGCGCAGCGGGTCGGCGCTGCCCTCGACGAGGGTCAGGCCGAGGTCGTCGACGGTGTCGGGATCGGTGGCGGCGACACCCTGTCCCTCGCCGTCGCGCTCGGCGAAGGCGAACCGCTCGCGCAGCACCGACGCCACACCGTCGACACCGGCCATCCGATCGGCGATGGCCGGGGAGAACTCCCCGCCGAAGGCGCTGCTGACGACGTAGTCCCCGACGAAGTTCTCCTCCACCGACTTGTCGACGGTCGCCTTCGCCGAGTCGCCGACGATCGCCATCGTGCAGGCGAGGGTCAGCCCGATCATCAGCGCGGAGGCGGTCGCGGTCGTGCGCCGCGGGTTGCGCAGGCCGTTCTGCCCGGCCAGGTTGCCGACGGCGCCGAACACCCGGGCGTACGCCGCCCGCGCGGCCGACAGGAACGGCCGGCTGAGCACCGGGCTGGCCGCGGCCACCCCGAGCAGCACCGCCAGCACGCCGAGCCCCACCCACCAGCCGGCGCGGGGCACGTCGCTGAAGAGTCCGGCGGCCAGGGCCGCCAGGCCGCCGACGACGAGCACCAGCCCGGCCCAGAGCCGGCGGCGCATCGAGCTCTCGGGCAGGGCGACGTCGTCGCGCAGCGCCTGGACCGGCGCGATCCGGGCGGTGCGGCGGGCCGGCAGCCAGGCGGCGGCCATCGTGACGAGCACCCCGACGGCGTACGCCGCGAAGACGGTGCGCGGGGAGAAGACCAGGCCCTGCCCGGTCAGGTCGAGGCCGAAGGTGGCGGTGACTGCGCGGATGCCCATCGCGAGCAGCACGCCCAGCCCGAGCCCGACGGTCGAGCCGACCAGGCCGAGCACGAGCGCCTCGAGCTGGACCGACCAGGTGACCTGCCGCTTGGACGCACCGAGCGCCCGCAGCAGCGCCAGCTCGCGGCTGCGCTGGGCGACGAGGATCGAGAAGGTGTTGACGATGAGGAACGAGCCGACGACCAGCGCGATGCCGGCGAAGATCAGCAGGAAGGTGGTCAGGAACGAGACCGCCTCGAGCAGGTCCGAGGCGGCCTCGTCGGCGGCGTCGTCGCCGGTGACCGCCTCGACGCCCGCGGGCAGCACCTCGCGGACGCGCTCGGCGAGCTCCTCCTGGGAGACGCCGTCCTCGGCGGTCACCCAGATGTCGTTGTAGGCGTCCGCGCCCTCGAGGAAGAGCTCCTGCGCGGTCGCGGTGTCGAACTGCGCGAGCGTGGCGCCGTTGAGCGAGCCACCCTCGGCGAACTCGGCGATGCCGACCAGCTCCGCGTCGAGGTTGAGCCGGTCGGTCGAGGTCACGAACGGCACGTCGTCGCCGATGCCGTAGCCGGCCTTCTCGGCGGTCCGTGCGTCGAGGACCACCTCGCCGGACCGCTCGGGCGCGCGACCCTCCTGGATCCTCAGCCCGGTGAGGCCGTGGCCGGCGGGCGCGTCGTTCCAGTTGCCGCCGAGGGCGGGCGGGCCGAGGCCGCCGACGACCTTGCCGTCGGTGTCGACGACGAAGACGCCGACCGCCTCGACGTTGCCGTCGGCACGGGCCGCTCCCTCGACCTCGGCGAGCTCGTCGACGAGCGCGGCCGGCAGCGTCTGCGTCGACGGCGCCCCCTGGCTCGTCGTACCGCCCTCGGGCTGGACCACGACGTCCCCGACGGTGGAGGCGAAGAGCGCGGTGAAGCTGCGGCCCAGGGTGTCGGAGAAGACCAGTGAGCCGGCCACGAAGGCGACGCCGAGGACGATGGCGAACGTGCTCATCAGCAGGCGCAGCTTGCGCCCGAGCAGGCTCTTCAGCGCGGCGCGGATCATGCCGGCGCACTCATCCGCGCCATGACCTCGAGCACCTGCTCGCGGTCGGGGTGCCGCAGCTCGTCGACCACGCGGCCGTCGGCGAGGAAGACCACCCGGTCGGTGTACGCCGCGGCGACCGGGTCGTGGGTCACCATGACGACCGTCTGCCCACCGGCGAAGCCGCCGGCCCCGGTGACGCTGCGCCGCAGCAGCTCGAGGACCTCGGCGCCCGAGCGCGAGTCGAGGTTGCCGGTCGGCTCGTCGGCGAAGACGATCCGGGGCCGGTTCACCAGCGCCCGGGCCACGGCCACGCGCTGCTGCTGGCCGCCCGAGAGCTCGCTGGGCTTGTGGTGCAGCCGGTCACCGAGCCCGACGGTCGCCACCACCGTGTCGTGCCACTCGCGGTCCGGGCGGCGGCCGGCGATCGACAGCGGGAGCACGATGTTCTCCCCCGCGGTGAGCGTCGGCACCAGGTTGAAGGACTGGAAGACGAAGCCGATCTCGTCGCGGCGCAGCCGGGTCAGCGCCTTGTCCCCCATCGTCGTCAGGTCGTGGTCACCGATGAGCACCTGGCCGGCGTCGGCGGTGTCGAGGCCGGCGCAGCAGTGCATGAGCGTGGACTTCCCCGACCCGCTGGGTCCCATCACCGCGGTGAACTCCCCGGCCGCCAGGTCCAGCGAGACGTCGTCCAGCGCGCGCACCTGTGCCGGGCCGGTCCCGTAGGTCTTGGTGAGGTGGCGGACGCTGGCTGCCGGCGAGGTCATGCACCCACGATCGCCGACCGCACCGACACCGCGCCACCGGGATGGACCCGGGCCTCCCCCCGAGGCTCCCGGCACTCCGGCCCGGGGCGTCTGGACCCTTGCCCGTCGAACACGCGTTCGATAGCCTGGGGACGTGGACTTCCAGACCTCCCTCTTCGCCGCGGAAGCCCCTGACCAGGGGTCGCTGCTGGCGTCGTTGGCGCGGGCGGAGCGGATGCCGCTGACGCGCGGCGCCTGGGTCGACGTCTGCCGCGCCTGGCTGCCGGAGCCCGACGAGGTGTTCGGCACGCTCGTCACCGACGTGCCCTGGCGGGCCGACAAGCGCCAGATGTACGACCGCGTGGTCGACGTGCCGCGGCTGCTCCACACCTACCTGGTCGGCGACGAGCTGCCCCACCGCGTCCTCGCCGAGGCCCGGGAGGCGCTCAGCGAGCACTACCTGCCCGAGCTGGGCGAGCCGTTCCGCACCGCCGGGTGCTGCTACTACCGCGACGGCCGGGACAGCGTGGCCTGGCACGGCGACACGATCGGCCGCGGATCGACGCGCGACACCATGGTCGCGATCGTCTCGGTCGGCGACCCGCGACGGCTCCAGCTGCGGCCGCGCGGTGGCGGGGACTCGATGTCGATCGAGATGGGCCACGGCGACCTGGTGGTGATGGGCGGGTCCTGCCAGCGCACCTGGGAGCACGCGGTGCCGAAGGTGGCGTCGGCCGGGCCGCGCATCTCAGTGCAGTTCCGGCCCCTCGACGTCTTCTGACCAAACCCGCGTGCCCGGCGGCGGCGCCCGCTGGAAGACTCGGCCCCCTCATGAACAGCTCGGACCGTTCCCCCCGCCTCACCCTGTCCTCCTTCTGGCACGACCTGCCCCGCGAGGGGAAGCTGCTGCTCTCCGTGGTCGTGCTGGAGTTCCTCGGCACCGGCCTCGTGCTGCCCTTCCACGTCGTCTACCTCAACGAGGTCCGCGGGATCGCGCTCAGCGACGTCGGCCTGCTGCTGGCGGTGCCGCCGCTGGTGGGGCTCCTGGTGGTCGGGCCCACCGGGTCCGCGATCGACCGGTTCGGCGCCCGCCGCATCCTCATGGGCACGCTCGTCCTGCTGGTCGTCGGCAACGTGCTGCTGGCGACCGCGACCAGCGTCGGCACGGCGGCGGTGGCGCTGTCGCTGACCGGCATCGCCTTCGGCGTCTCGTGGCCGGCCTCGCAGAGCCTGATCGCCGCGGTCGTGCCGCGCGACCTGCGCCAGCGGTACTTCGGGGTCAACTTCACCCTGCTCAACCTGGGCATCGGGATCGGCGGCATCGTCGGTGGCGTCGTGGTCGACGTCGACCGCGCCGCGACGTTCCAGGGCATCTACCTCGCCGACGCCGCCAGCTACCTGCCGGCGCTGTTCCTGCTGGCCGTGCCGCTGCGGCACGTCGCCGGCCGCCCCGAGCACGACGAGGCCGTGGCCCAGGAGCCGGCGTCGTACCTCGCGGTGCTGCGCCGACCGGCCGTCGCGTCGCTGATGGTCCTCGGGTTCTCCGCCTCGTTCGTCGGCTACGCCCAGCTCAACGCCGGCATGCCGGCGTACGCCCGGGCGGTCGGCGAGGTCTCCACCCAGGGGCTGGGCATCGCCTTCGCCGCCAACACCCTCGTCATCGTGGTGCTGCAGCTGGTGGTGCTGCAGCGGATCGAGGGCCGCCGGCGGACCCGGGTGATCGCGGTGATGGCAGCCCTGTGGGCGTTCGCCTGGCTGCTCCTCGGCGGCTCCGGGCTGGTGCCGGGCACGGTCGGTGCGACGGTCCTGGTCGCGGCGTGCGCCTCGGTGTTCGCGCTCGGCGAGACGCTGCTGCAGCCGACGATCCCGGCGCTGGTCAACGACCTGGCGCCCGACCACCTGCGGGGCCGCTACAACGCGCTGAGCTCGGGTGCCTTCCAGGGGGCGCAGGTCATCGCACCGCCGGTCTCGGGCTTCCTGATCGGGCACTCGCTCGGCGACGCGTACGTCGGCCTGCTCGTCGTCGGCTGCGTCGCCGTCGCGCTGCTCGCCGTCACCCGCGTCGAGCGGCAGCTGCCGCCGGGGGTGAACGGCGTGCGGGTGCCGGCCCCCGTCGAGGAGCCGACACCCACCGCGCGGATCAGCGGCGCCGTCGACGGTTGAGCAGCACCAGCAGCACCAGGACGAGCAGGCCGGCCCCGGCCTGCTTGCCGTAGGACCTCAGCAGCACCGGCAGCACCGCCGCGCCCATGTCCAGCGCGTCGGTCCCGCCGCCGGCCGACGGGCCCGCGGCGGGCGCCGGGCGAGGCGCCGCGGGAGCGGGTCCGGCGTCCGAGACCACCGGGGCCACCTCGTCGGCCGCGACCCCGTCCGTGGCCCCCGGCGCCGCCACGGCCTGGGCGGCGGACGCCTCGGCGGGGGTCGGTGGCGCCTCGGCCGCGTCCCCGGCAGGTGCCGGGTCGGCGCTCAGCCGCTGCTCGAGGCACGCGACGAACTGGCCGAGCAGCTTGTCGGAGACGTCCTGCATGACGCCCCGGCCGAACTGCGCGGGCTTGCCGGTGATGGAGAGGTCGGTGACGACCACGACGTCGGTCGAGCCGCTCTCCCCCGACGGCGCCATGGTGAGGGTGACGGTCGCGCCGGCCGTGCCGTTGCCGCGCTTGTCCTTGCCCTTGGCCTCGACGACGAAGCGGTGGGCGTCCTCGTCCTTCTCCAGGAACGTCCCGGACCCGCCGTACACCAGCGCGATCGGACCGAGCTTGACCTTGACCGTGCCGGTGAACGTCGTCTCCTCGACCGAGGTGACGACCGCGCCGGGGAAGCACTCGGCGACCGAGGCGATGTCGTTGAAGTGCGCCCAGGTCTCCTCGACGCCGGTCGGGACGGTGAACTCGTGCCGGAGGTCCATCAGCCGCCTGCTCCTGCTGCCGTGAGGACGGCCCGCCGGGTGAGGACCGTCGCGAGGTGGCGACGGTAGTCGGCGTCGCCGTTGAGGTCCGAGGGCGGGTTGGTTCCCTCGGCGGCCAGCGCCGCCGCCTCCCGCACGCCGTCGACGGTGGCGGGCCGGCCGACCAGTGCCTGCTCCACCGCGTGCGCCCGCAGCGGCGTGCTGCCCATGTTGGTGAGCCCGACGCGCGCCTCCGCTATGACGCCGCTGTCCCCCGGTCCCTCGACCCGGACCGCCGCGGCGACCGCGACGATCGGCCACTGGTGGGCGACCCGCACGAACTTCTCGTAGTGCGCGCCCCAGCCGGTGTGCTTGGGCAGCCGGACCTCGGTGAGGATCTCGTCCTCGCCGATCGCGGTCTCGAAGAGGTCGACGAAGAACTCCTCGGCCGGCACGGTCCGGGTCCCGCCGGGCCCCTGCACGACGAACTGCGCCCCGAGCGCCAGCGTCGGCGCCCCGAGGTCGCCGGCCGGGTCGGCGTGGGCCAGCGCGCCGCCGAAGGTCCCGCGGTGCCGGATCTGGGCGTCGGCGAGGTGCTCGACGGCCTTGCTGACCAGGGCGGCGTGCTCGGCCACGAGCGGGTCGGACCCGACCACCGAGTGGGGGGTCATCGCGCCGACGACGACCACGTCGCCGTCGTCGCGCACACCGCGCAGGGACGGGATCCGCCCGAGGTCGATGACCATCTCCGGGGCGTTGAGCCGCATCCGGAGCACCGGCAGCAGGCTCTGTCCGCCGGCGAGGATCTTGGCCTCGTCGCCGTGCTGCGCGAGCGCCGCGAGCGCCTCCTCGACGGTCGTGGGGGCCAGGTAGTCGAACTGCGAGGGGATCACTGGTGGGCTCCGTCCTGGGCGCCGGCCGTGCGGTCCACGGTGCCCTCCATGCCGGTCGCTGCGTCGAAGTGCGGGGCCGCCGCACCGGTGGTCGGCTCCGTGCCGGAGCCGGCGTCCTGGATGGCCCGCCAGACCCGCTCGGGCGTGCACGGCATCCGGATGTCGTGGATGCCGAGGTGGCGCACCGCGTCGACGACGGCGTTGACGACGGCCGGGGTCGAGGCGATCGTGCCGGCCTCCCCGACGCCCTTGGTGCCGAGGGTGTTGGTCAGCGACGGGGTCGTCGTGTGGTCGACCTCGAAGCTGATCGTGTCCGCGGCGGTCGGCAGCAGGTAGTCGACGAACGAGCCGGACACCAGCGTCCCGGAGTCGTCGTACACCGCCTCCTCCCAGAGCGCCTGGGCGATGCCCTGGACCAGCCCCCCGTGCACCTGCCCGGAGACGATGAGGGGGTTGATGACGTTGCCGATGTCGTCGACGCAGACGTACTTGCGCATCGTCAGCTCGCCGGTCTCGGTGTCGACCTCCATCGCGCACAGGTGGGTGCCGTGGGGGTAGTTGAAGTTCACCGGGTCGTACGTCGCGTCGGAGTCCAGCGAGGGCTCCATGCCGTCGGGCAGGTCGTGCGCGGCGAACACCGCACCGGCGATCTCCTGGATGGCCAGCCCCTGGTCGGTGCCGCGGACGCTGAACCGGCCGCCGCTGAACTCCAGGTCGTCGGCCGACGCCTCGAGGAGGTGCGCCGCGACGGTCTTGGCCTTCTCGACGACCTTGTCGGTGGCCTTGACCAGCGCCTCGCCGCCGACGACCAGCGAGCGCGAGCCGTAGGTGTCGAGCCCCTTGGCCGAGACCTGGGTGTCGCCGTGGAGCACCTCGACGTCCTCGAACGGCACGCCGAGCCGGTCGGCGACGATCTGGCTGAACGCCGTCTCGTGGCCCTGGCCGTGGGCGCTGACGCCGGTGACGACTTCGACCTTGCCGGTGGCGAGCATGCGCACGCTCGCGTGCTCCCAGCCGCCCGCGCCGTAGTCGAGCTGGCCGAGCACACGGCTCGGGGCCAGCCCGCACATCTCGGTGAAGGTCGAGACGCCGATGCCGAGCTGGACGGGGTCGCCGGACTCGCGGCGGCGGCGCTGCTCGGCCCGCAGCTCGTCGTACCCGAAGAGCTCCTTGGCGCGCGCGGTCGCCAGCTCGTAGTTGCCGGAGTCGTACTCCAGCCCGGCGACGCTGGTGAACGGGAACTCCTCGTGGGTGATCCAGTTCTTCTCGCGGATCTCCAGCGGGTCCACGCCGACCTCGGCGGCCAGCTCGTCCATCAGCCGCTCGATCGCGAACGTCGCCTCGGGCCGGCCGGCGCCGCGGTAGGCGTCGGTCCAGGTCTTGTTGGTCAGGACCGTCTGCACCGCGAAGTGGTAGGCCGGGAACTTGTAGATCGCGTTGAACATGAACGCGCCCAGCACCGGCACGCCGCCGCCGACGAGCGAGACGTACGCCCCGAGGTCGGCGAGCAGCTCGACCTTGAGGCCGGTGACCGCACCATCCTTGGTCGCCGAGAGGGTGAGCTTCTGCCACTGGTCGCGGCCGTGGTGGCCCGCCATCAGCGACTCGCTGCGGGTCTCGGTGTACTTCACCGGCTTGCCGGTCCGGCGCGCCAGCGCGACGGTGATCCACTCCTCCGGCGTCGTCTGGAGCTTGCCGCCGAAGCCGCCGCCGACGTCGGGCGCGATGACGCGGAGCTTGGACTCGGGGATGCCGGTGGTCGCGGCGAGCGCAAAGCGGAGGATGTGCGGGATCTGCGTCGAGGACCAGACGGTCAACTGCTCGCCGGTCGGGTCGACCACGGTCGAGCGCGGCTCCATGAACGCGGGGATCAGGCGCTGCTGACGGTACTCCCGCTCCAGCACGATCCCGTCGCCGCGGGCCTGTGCGATCGCCTGCTCGACGTCGCCGCCGGTGCCGGCCTCGGCGGAGTCGAAGACCCAGTACGCCGACTTGTTCGTGCCGAGGTCGGGGTGGGCCAGCACCGTGTCGGCGGCGGCCTCCTTGAGGTCGAGGGCGGCCGGCAGGTCGTCGTACTCCACGTCGACGAGCTCGGCGGCGTCGCGCGCCTCGGCGGCGCTGCGGGCAACCACCACGGCGACGACCTCGCCGGCGAAGGCGACCCGGTCGATGGCGACCGGGAGGTGGGTCGGCGTCTTCTGGTCCGGCGTGATCGGCCAGGCGTTGATCAGCACGCCCTGGGTGTCGGCGAGGTCGTGGCCGGTGACCACGTCGACGACGTTCGGGCTCTGCTTGGCCTCGGCGGTGTCGATGCTGGTGATCCGGGCGTGCGCGAAGGGGCTGCGCACCATCGCCAGGTGCAGCATGCCGGGCAGCTGGATGTTGTCGGTCCAGCGCGTGCGGCCGGTGATCAGCCGCTGGTCCTCCTTGCGGCGCCGGTCCTTGCCGATCTCCCGCTCCGGCGCGGTGGCCTCCGGACGGGCCTCGGTGGCGGTCATGCCTGGGCTCCCTGGCCCGCCGCGTGCTGCACGGCCTTGACGATGTTGTGGTAGCCGGTGCAGCGGCAGAGGTTCCCCTCGAGACCGAGGCGGATCTCCTCCTCCGACGGGCTCGGGTTCTCCTTGAGCAGGTCGACGCTCTGCATGATCATCCCCGGCGTGCAGTAGCCGCACTGCAGGCCGTGGCACTCCCGGAACGCCTCCTGCACCGGGTGCAGCTGCCCGTCCTGGGACAGCCCCTCGATGGTCGTGACCTCGGCACCGTCGGCCTGCACCGCCAGCACGTTGCACGACTTCACGCTCGTGCCGTCGAGGTGGACCGTGCACGCGCCGCAGTTGCTGGTGTCGCACCCGACGACCGTGCCGGTCTTGCCGAGCTTCTCGCGGAGGTAGTGCACGAGCAGCATGCGCGGCTCGACGTCGTCGGCGACCCTCGCGCCGTCGACGGTGACGTTGATCCGGACCATGACTCTCCTCGGGTGTGCGCCGGGTGTGACCCGGCTCACGGTAGGCGCGCCTGGTTGGGTGATCGTTGGTCGAGCCCGCAGCCCTGGCGAGGTGACTGCTGGTCGAGCAGCCGAGCCCTGGCGGAGCGTCGTCGGGACCCGGTGAGGTGCGCAGGGCCTCGGGTGCTCGCCTCCGGCTGCCAGGCCAATAGGTGGTTGCGGTGGGGGCAGCTATGGAAGAGGTACGGCGGGTGGTCGCGGCGGTCTCCCGGGTGCCGGCGGTGCCCTGCTGGTCGAGCAGCCAAACCCCGGCGAGGCGTCGTCGAGACCCGGTGAGGTGCACAGGGCCTCGACCACTCCCATCGACCGGCGAGAAGGTCGCCGAATTGGTGGTCCACAATGTGGTCTGACCTGGGGAAACAGCACCGGGACTGTCGGTGGTCGGTGCTTGAGTAGACCCATGGCCAAGGACTCTCGACGCAGCGCGCACGTGGTGTGTCGCGCCGTCGCGAAGTCCCACGCCCGCCTCGACCGGGCGCACGAGGTCCACCTGTGGTCGATGTCGGACGACGACGTCACCGACACGCTCCTCGAGGCCGCCCGCCTCCGCGCCCGCGTCGAGGCGCTCGAGCTCCGGCTAGCCGCGGAGGCCGACCGCCGTCACGCCGGCGAGCGGGTTGGCGCCACCGACACCACCGCCTGGTGGGCGACCGAGACCCACCAGACCCGGCCCGCTGCCAAGCGCCGCATGCGGCTTGCGGAGTCGCTGGACCGCCACGACCTCACCGCGGCAGTCCTCGCCGACGGTGATGTGTCGGTCGACCACGCTCGGGTGATCACCGAGTGCCTCGACAAGCTCCCCACCGACCTGGACGACCCGACCATCCCGCTCCGTGCCGAGCAGCACCTCCTGGCCGAGGCGCGGCACCGTGACCCGAAAGCCCTGCGGGTCCTGGCCAAGCACGTGCTGACCGTCGTGGCGCCCGAGATCGGCGAGGCACGCGACGCGAAGGCACTCGAGGCCGAGGAGCGCCTCGCTCGCGAGACTGCGTGGCTGACGATGGGCCCCGACGGCCGCGGGTCGGTGGTCGGGAAGTTCAAGATCCCCGAACTGCAGGGCGCCATGCTGAAGAAGACGCTCCTCGCCTTCGCCGCACCGAAGCACCAAGCCGCCACCCAGGACCCCGCTGCTGCCGAGCCCGTGGAGCGCCGGCCGTCTCCGGAGCGGATGGGCGACGCGTTCTGCGAGCTCCTCGAACGCATCCCCACCGCTTCCGTGCCGAAGCTCGGCGGCCTCAACGCCTCAGTCGTCGTCACGATGGACATCGCCTCGTTGATGGGTGGCCTCGCACCGGGTGTCCTCGACGACGGCAGCACCATCTCCGCAGCCACCGCACGCAGGCTCGCCTGCGAAGCGGGCCTGATCCCCGCCGTCCTCGGCAGCAGGTCCGAGCTGCTCGACCTCGGCCGCACCAGCCGCCTCTTCACCGGAGCCCAACGCCGAGCGCTCAACCTCACCCAGCCGACCTGCACCGCAGAAGGCTGCGACTGGCCCGCCCACCTCTGCCACGCCCACCACGACCAACCCTGGTCCGCAGGCGGAGCCACCGACCTGGCCAACGCCCGGAACCTCTGCCCCAGGCACCACGCCCGGATCCACGACCCGGCGTACGAGACCAAGCACCTGCCCGGAGGGAAGGTCGCGTTCCACCACCGGACATAGGCCGACCCAACGAACACGCCTTGTCCACCGCAACCACAGCGGTCGACCCCCGCCGGCCGTGGGCCGAGAAGCAAGCGCGCCCAGGACCTCGACCACAGCGGCGCGCAACCACACGACTCGAAAAAGGGACCTGCCCTGGCACCACCCGGCGGCCCGACGACCACCCCGGGGCCCTGTCCACCTCACCGGGCCTCGACGACGCTCGCCAGCGCTCGCTGCTCGACCAGCGGGCGCACCCCGGGGCCCTGCGCACCTCACCGGGTCTCGACGACGCTCGCTCGCGCTCGCTGCTCGACCAGCAGGGTCACGTCTCGACGACGGTCGCTCCCGACCAGCGGCGGGATGCGTCGCCTTCCGAGCAGGGCGGCTGCGAGGGTGGGCCGGTGCCGACGAACCACGACGACCGGGCCGAGATCTATGAGCTGGTCTGCGCCTACTGCCGGGCGGTCGACCGCCTTGACCTCGACGGCGTCCGAGCGGTGTACGCCGAGGACGGGGTCGACCACCACACCGGGTTCAGCGGCTCTGCCGACGAGTACGTCGCGTGGCTGGGCCGGATGCTGCCGGCCCTCGACGGGACGATGCACATCGTCGGCAACCAGCTGGTGGAGGTGTTCGGCGACGAGGCCGTCGCCGAGACGTACGGGCAGGCCGTGCACTGGGGGCGGCCGGCCGAGAGCTCGGCGGTGAACTTCACCAGCGGCTTCCGCTACGTCGACCACCTCGTCCGCCGAGAGGGCGCTTGGCGGATCCGCGAGCGGTGGGCGGTGCGGGAGTGGACGCGCTCGGACGCCGGCCGGTTCCTGCCGAGGTCCGCACCCGGCCCCACCGCCGCACGCGACCGCAGCGACCCCGTCCACGTCCTCCTCGACCGGCTCCGCGGGTCGAGCGCCGGGGGCTAGCCGACGGCGGCGTGGAGCGCAGCCCTGGCGGAGGCGCGGAAGCGGGCGGTGCCCGGGGTGGAGTCGCCGTGGTCGACGTCCGCGGCGTGGTACATCCCGGGCTCGACGTGCAGCTCGCAGTCGACGCCGGCGGCACGGAGGCGGGCGGCGTACTCCAGGTCCTCGTCGTGGAACAGGTCCAGGTCGCCGACGCCGATCCAGGCCGGCGGCAGGCCGGAGAGGTCGGCGCGGCGCGCGGGCACGGCGTACGGCGCCAGGTCGGTGGCGTCCTCGGTCGGGGCGTGCCCGAGGTAGGCGGTCCAGGCGTAGGCGTTCGAGGCGGGCGTCCACATGAACCGCCCCCGCCCGCCGTGGTCGGACCGCAGCGCCGTGCGGTCGTCGAGCATCGGGTAGACCAGCAGCTGGAAGGCCACGGCCAGCCCCTCGTCGGTCGCCCGCTGGGCCAGCGACGCGGCCAGCAGGCCACCGGCGCTCGCGCCGCCGACGGCGACGCGGGCGGGGTCGACGCCGAGGTCGTCGGCCTGCTCGTGGAGCCACGCGAGCGCGGCGGCGCAGTCGTCGAGCGCGGCCGGGTACGGGTGCTCGGGCGCGAGCCGGTAGTCGACGCTCGCGACGACCAGCCCCAGGTCGCGGGCGAGCTCGCTGCACAACCGGTCGTCCTGGGCGGCCGCACCGATGACGGTCCCGCCGCCGTGGACCCACAGCAGCGCCCCGCCCGGCGTCGTCCGCTCCGCGACCGGCGTGTGGACCCGCACCGTGGCACCGCCCGGCACGTCGTGCACGGCCACCTCCACCCCCGCGACCGGCTCGGTCGCCCGGCCGTAGACCCGGCGCGCGACCTGCACCAGCGCGGCAGAGTTGATCGCGATCGGCGCCCACAGCAGCGGCGTGCGCATCGCCCGCGGTACCTCCCGCACGGCCCGGGCCCGCGCGGCCAGCGCGCCCACCGCGGTGGCGGCGAGCGTGATCGGGGCGAGGGCGAGCAGGCGGGGTCTGGTCACCCCACCGACGCTAGCGGTGCGGGGCCGCGACCCGCGGGCGGGACCTCAGCGGCGCGCGACGGCGAGCCGGCCCTTGAGCAGCGGCACGGCCGGGTGCGGGGTGCCGGCGAGGTGGGCGAGGCAGGTCTCCAGCACCTCCGCGTCGTACGGCGCGAGCTCGCTGTACCGCACGACCGCATCGGGCTGCGGGTCGGCGAGCAGCGCCTCGCGCAGGGCGACGGCGACGTAGTCGGCGAGCTCGTGGAGTGCGGGGCTGTTCGTGCCGGGCAGGAGGTCACCGCCGTAGGCGTCGACCGCGGCGGCCACCTCGCCGCGACGCAGCAGCGACAGCACGTGCTCGACGTCGGTGGCGACCGGCATCAGCAGCCGGTAGGGCCGCGAGGACAGCTGCCCGCCGAGGGCCGCGCGCAGGTGGGAGACCTCGGCCTTGAGCGTGGAGAACGTGACCGCCTGGTCGCCGTAGACCAGCGCGTGCAGCTGCTCGAGCGAGAGCCCCTCGGGGTGCACGGCGAGCAGGGCGAGCACCTCGGTCTGCCGTCGGTTGAGCAGCAGCCGCTGCCCGTCGAGGCGGGTCTCGGCGGTGCCGAGCAGGGTCATCACCAGGCCGGGGTCGCGGGTCTCCTCGACACCGCCGTGGGTCCGCGACCGCGGCATCGCGGACTCGATGAGCCGCGCCATCACCCGCGCGGTGGCCAGGCCGATCGGGTGGGTGCGCTCCCAGGTGGTCGACAGGTCGATGACACCGAGCTGGGCACCGGTCACCGGGTCGTGCACGGGCGCCGCCCAGCAGACCCAGTTGTGCACGATCGGGGCGTAGTGCTCGGCGCTGAAGACCATCGACGGCGTGCCGAGCCGGTTCGCCAGGTCCAGGGCGTTGGTGCCCACGGAGCGGTCGTCCCAGCGGCCGCCGGGCACGAAGTTCACGGTCTCGGCCTTGCGGCGCATCACCCGCCCGCCGTACGTCCACAGGATGCGGGTGTCGGGGTCGGTGACCGCCACGACCAGGTCGCCGTCCTCGGCGGTGCGCCGCAGCTCTGCCTCGACCCGCTCGACGGCGACCTGCAGCGGTGAGTCACGCCAGCGTCCGGCGGTCTCCCCCTCGTCGGCCAGCGGCGCCTCGGTCACGTCGGTGCCGACCGCTGCCGAGCGCGACCAGCTTCTCAGGATCTCCGGGCGCACGGCGCCCGCGGCATCGCCGTGCTCGACGAACGACGTCCACGCGCGCACCGCGTCCCGCCGCCGGTCCTCGAGGTCCCCGACCGTCATGGGCGGACCGTAGCACCGGGGACGTGACCTGGGTCACCCGTCGAGCTGAACTCTCAGGAACTCCACGGTCCGCCGCATCGAGTCCTCGAAGCGCGGCCCGAACGCGTGCCCCTCCCCCTCGTAGACCTGCAGCCGCGCGTCCGCGCCGGCCTCGCGCAGCAGCCGGTGCGAGGTCCGCGTCCAGGCGATCGGGCAGGTGTCGTCGGCGGTGCCGTGCAGCATCAGCACCGGCTCGGTGACCCGGTCGAAGAACGTGCGGGAGGAGAGGTCGCGGTAGAACGCCGGGTTCTCCTGCGGGGTGCCGAAGCGGTCGTAGTAGCGCGCCAGCTCCTCGGGCCGGTTCGGCTCGGTGAACTGGCGGATGTTGTCGACGAACCGCGAGCTGACCGACGCGAAGACCACCGCGGCGTCGACCAGGCCGGGCTCGGCGACCAGCGCGTTGAGCGTGACCCCGCCGCCCATCGAGCGGCCGAGCATGGCGAGGCGGTCGGTGTCGACGTACGCCTCCCGCTCCAGGGCCCTGACCGCCCCGATCGCGTCGCGGGTGTAGACCAGCCGGCTCTCCCGGCCGACGTCGTCGACGGGGTCGGAGCCGGCGTGGCCGCGGTAGTCGGTGTGCAGGACGACGAAGCCGTTCGACGCCAGCCACTCCTGCTCGCGGGAGAGCCCGCGGCCGAGGGTGTAGATCGCGGGGTCGATGTAACCGTGGTTGAGCACGACCGCCGGGAACGGCCCCTTCCCGCGGGGCACGAGCAGCTCGCCGGAGACCACCGCGCCGTCGACGGTGTACGTCGCCGACCAGCTGCGCCAGCGGTCGGTCGACGCCAGCGGCTGGACGCGGCGGAGGCGGCCGGCCTCGACCTCCTCGCGCATCAGCGCCGGCAGCGAGACCCGGCTGCGGACCGGGGGCAGCGCCTCCGGTCCGGCGCCCGACGACGCCGATCCAGACGCCGACGCCGACGCCGATCCCGGCGCGGACGGCGTGGCCGTGGCCGAGGTGGTGGGCGTGCCGGAGGGCACCGGCGTCGCGGGCGGGGTGGTCTCGGTCGGCCCGCCACCGGGGTCGTGCGCCGGCTCGTCGCTGCACGCGGCGAGCGGGACCGCGAGGACCGCGGTGAGCACGAGCGCGACGAGCCTGCTCACCGGTGGATCCTGCCCTCGGTGCGCGCGAGCGGCTCCCCCGAGCCGCCCCAGCGGCCGGCGATGATCTCCGCGGCGATGCTGACGGCCGTCTCCTCGGGCGTCCGGGCGCCGAGGTCGAGGCCGATCGGGCTGTGCAGGCGCGCCAGCTCCTCCTCGGTGACTCCTGCCTCGCGGAGCCGCTCGAGCCGGTCGTCGTGGGTGCGCCGCGAGCCCATCGCCCCGATGTAGGCGACCTCGGGCAGGCGCAGCGCCACCTCGAGCAGCGGCACGTCGAACTTCGGGTCGTGGGTCAGCACCGTGACCACGGTGCGCCCGTCGACCCGGCCGGCCTGCTGCTCGGCGCGCAGGTAGCGGTGCGGCCAGTCCACGACCACCTCGTCGGCGTCGGGGAACCGGGTCGCGGTCGCGAAGACGGGGCGGGCGTCGCACACGGTGACGTGGTAGCCGAGGAACGCCCCGACCCGGGCCACCGCCGCCGCGAAGTCGATCGCGCCGAAGACGAGCATCCGCGGCTTCGGCGCGAAGGCCCACACGAAGACCCGCATCCCCTCCCCGCGGCGCTCGCCGTCGGGCCCGTAGGTCAGCACGCCGCTGTGGCCGGCGGCGAGCAGGCCGAGCGCGTCGTCGCGGACCGCGTCGTCGGCGCGCGGCGAGCCGAGCGAGGCGCTCGCCGCGGCGTCGGGCCGCAGCAGCGCGCGCCGGCCCACCCGGTCGGGGTCGGGGTGCTCGATGACGGTGGCGACCGCGACGGGCCGGCCGGCCTCGAGGTCCTCGGCCACCTCGGCGAGCTCGGGGAACGTCGCGCGCGAGACCTTCTCGACGTACACGTCGAGGATGCCACCGCAGGTCAGCCCGACCGCGAACGCGTCGTCGTCGGAGACGCCGTACCGCTCCAGCACCGGCTCGCCGGACTCCACGACCGTCTGCGCCAGGTCGTAGACCGCGCCCTCGACGCAGCCGCCGGAGACCGACCCGACGGCCGTGCCGTCCGGGCCGACCAGCATCGACGCGCCCGGGGGCCGCGGCGCGGACCGGAAGGTCGCCACCACGGTGCCGACGCCAACCTCCTCGCCGGCCTCCCACCACGACATCAGCTCCGGCAGGACCTCACGCACCGGCGACCACCTCCACGACCTCGGCGTACGTCGCGAGCGAGTGCCCGGCGACGAAGTCGTCGAGGTACGGCAGCACCGCGACGACCCCCTGCTGCACCGGCTCGTAGCCGGCCTTCCCGCGGTGCGGGTTGACCCACACCAGCCGGTGGGCCACCCGCCCGAGCCGCTCGACCTGCTCGGCCAGCAGCGTGGTGTCGCCGCGCTCCCAGCCGTCGCTGAAGATCACCACGACCGCGCCGCGGGCCATGCCGCGGCGTCCCCAGCGGGTGAGGAAGGTCTGCAGGTTCTCCCCCAGCCGGGTGCCGCCGGACCAGTCCGGGACCGTGTCCCCGGCCGCGACGAGCGCCCGCTCGGTGTCGCGCAGGCGCAGCGCACGGGTGACGTGGGTGAGCCGGGTGCCCAGCGTGAACGTCTCGACCGTGCCGGGCGCGGCCTGGGTGAACCGGTGCGCCAGGCGCAGCAGCGCGTCGGCGTACCCGCTCATCGAGCCCGACACGTCCACCAGCAGCACCACCCGACGGGGACGGGTCGCGCGGCGGCGGTGCACGACCTCGGCCGGCTCCCCCATCCGGCGCAGGCTCGCCCGCAACGTGCGCGCGGCGTCGACGTCGCCGCGGTGCCAGGACCGCTGCCGGGCGCTGCGCCGGTGCGGCGCGCGCGGGCGCAGGGTCGCGAAGAGCGCGTTGAGCCGGGCCCGCTCGGCGGCGGAGAGCGCCGCGACGTCGCGGTGGCGCAGCACCTCGGCGTCGCTGGCCATCGCCCGGACCACGTCGGTGTCGGCCTCGTCGGCACCGCCGGGGCTGTCGGGACCGTCGGTCAGCGGGAGCTCGGAGTACGTCGTGGTGGCCGGCGGGGCGGGCCGGGGGCGCGGCAGGCCGGTGCGGTGGTCGAACCACGCCGCGAAGACCTGGTCGTGGCGCAGCAAGTCCTCCGGGCCGGCGCACAGGGTGGCCCGGCCGGCGGCGCGGGTGCCCTCCTCGGAGGCCCCCAGCAGCGCGACCGCGTCGAGGAACTGCTGCGCGCGGTCCTGGGTGACGCCCACGCCGGCCGCCCGCAGCGCGCGGGTGAACCCGAGCAGCACCTCGTCGGCGTCGTGCACGACCTCCGTCGCGGTCGTCACGGGGCGAGCACCCGGTCCAGGGCGGCGCGCACGCGGTCGGCGTCCTCGCGGTACTTCACCAGCGCGCCGAGGCTCGCGGCCGCCGTCGCGAGGTCCAGCTCGGTGGTGCCGAGGTGGTGCAGCGCGCGGGCCCAGTCGAGGGTCTCCGCGACGCCCGGCGGCTTGACCAGGCCGGTGTCGGCGCGCAGCCGCTGCACGACCTCGACGACCTGCCGGGTCAGCGTCTCCGCGACCTCCGGCGCCCGCGACCGCACGATCGCCACCTCGCGCTCCAGCGCCGGGTGGTCGATCCAGTGGTAGAGGCAGCGCCGCTTGAGCGCGTCGTGCAGCTCGCGGGTGCGGTTGGAGGTGAGCACCACGACGGGCGGCACCGCGGCCCGCACGGTGCCCAGCTCGGGGATCGTCACCTGGTAGGTCGAGAGCACCTCGAGCAGGAACGCCTCGAACTCGTCGTCGGCGCGGTCGACCTCGTCGACCAGCAGCACCGCCGGGCTCTGCTGCAGCGCCGCCAGCACCGGGCGGGCGAGCAGGAACCGCTCGTCGTACAGGCTCTTCTCTGCCTCCTCAGCCCCGCCCGCGCCGGCGGCGGCAGCCCCGCCGGTGGCCTCGAGCGCGCGGAGGTGCAGCACCTGGCGGGGGAAGTCCCAGTCGTAGAGGGCCTGCGTGGCGTCGATGCCCTCGTAGCACTGCAGGCGCACCAGGGGGAGCCCCAGCGCCTCGGCCACCGCCTCGGCGAGCGCGGTCTTGCCGGTCCCGGGCTCGCCCTCGAGGAGCAGGGGCCGGCCCATCTTCAGGGCGAGGAAGGTGACGGTCGCGAGCTCGGGGTCGCAGAGGTAGCCGGTCGCACCGAGCCGCTCCGCGACGTCACCGAGCTCGAGCGCTTCCGACGTGACGGCTGACATGTGCCGAGGCTACGACGGGCCTGTTGGGGGCCGGTTGGTTGACTCCCCTCATGAGCGCCGGAGCGGACGACCGGAACCGCCGGCTGGAGCGGACCATCCTCGACCTGCTGGCCCAGCGCGACGAGGGGAGGACCATCTGCCCCTCCGACGCCGCCCGCGCGGTGTGGGGCGCCGAGCGGCCGGAGGGCGGTGATCCCGAGGGGTGGCGGGGGCTGATGGAGCCGGCCCGCCAGGCGGCCCAGCGCTTGGTCGAGGCCGGCGAGGTCGAGGTCACCCAGCGGGGCGAGGTCGTCGCCCTGCCGACGGCCCGGGGACCGGTCCGGATCCGGCGCGCCCGGCCCGGGGACGGCACGCCTCAGCGCGAGTCGACGTCCTGACCGGTGGCCAGGTCGCCGCACTCGACCAGCACCACGTCGCGTCCGGCGAGGTAGCCCTTCGCCCCGCTGTCGCCGCCGGTCGCGGCCAGCACGCCGGGCCAGTGCTCGCGGCCGAGCAGCACCGGGTGGCCGGGACGGCCGTCGTACGCCGCCCGGGCCAGGACGGCGGCGCCCGCCCGGGCCGCGACCCGGGCGACGACCTCGGGGGTGAGGTCGGGGAGGTCGACGAGCGTGACCAGGGCGGCGTCGGCACGGGGATCGGCCGCCGCCAGGCCGGTCCGCAGCGACGCCGACATCCCCGCCGACCAGTCGTCGGCCACGACGTACGCCGTGCCCGGCGGCAGCAGCGCGACCGCGTCGTCCGCGCGGGCCCCGAGGACGGCCGTGACCCGGTCGCAGCCACCCTCGGCCAGCAGGTGGACCGCGCGGGCGAGCCAGTCGTCGACCAGCGCCTTGGGCGTGCCCATCCGGCTGCCCGCGCCGGCGGCGAGGACGATCCCGTGCAGCACCATCCCCGCGTCAGCCGCCGAACGCCTGCTCGTAGAGCGCCTGCAGGTCCGGCGCGGCCGGTCCGCTGAAGCCGCACACCGAGACCGCGCCGTCGGTGGCCGAGACGAGGTACTCCCCGCCCTCACGGAACTCGACCGCGCCCACGAGCAGCTGCATCTGCTCCGGCGGCGCCTCGACCCGGACCTCGTCGGCCGCGGCGCCGGCGTACTGCTCCTCGACCGCGAGCGTGACGGTCTCCTCGTCGACCTGCTCGACGGTGCCGAGGAACGCCACCTCCTGGGTGGCCAGCGCCTCGGCCGTGGGCACCATGCAGCGCCCGGTGGTGGCGGCGGGGGCGGCCAGGGTGAGGAGGGACGGCTCGGCGGGCTCGGACGGCTCGGACGGCTGGGACGGGTCGGCGGTCTCGCTGCTGCCGTCGCCCGCCGTCGGCGTCCGGTCCTCGTCGTCGCCGGTCGTGGCCGCGAACACCACGCCGCCGACGACCACCACCGCGGCGGCGGCCGCGAGCCAGGTCAGGGAGGTACGACGACCGCCGGGGTCGGTGGTCGGCTGCTCGGACGTGGGGTGCTCGGACGTGGGGTGCTCGGTGGTCATCGTCGCCTCCAGGAGTCGGGCCACCCGGTCGGGATCGGCCGGGGCGAGGGAGGCGGCCGGGTCGGTGGCGCGCAGCCGCTCGCGCAGCTGCGGGTCGTCGTCGAACGGTTCGCTCATGACCTGCTCCTCCCTCTCGTCCCCTCATGTCCGGCAGCGGCGTCGATCTTTCGCAGCTCGTCCCTGAGCTTCTGGCGGGCGCGGTGGAGCCGGATGCTGACGGCGTTCGGGGTCAGCCCCAGCACGGTGGCGATCTCGCCGGGGCCCAGCTGCTCCCAGGCCCACAGGCGGAGCAGCTCGGCGTCCTCGGCGCGGAGCGCGGCGAGCGCCTCCTCCAGCGGCAGGTCGGCCTCTCCGCCGACCGGCCCCGTGGTCGTCGCGGGCGGGTCGAGCGCGGCCACCTTGCCGGCGACCCGTCGTTGGCGCCGGGCGCTGCGCTCGGCGTTGGCCAGGGCGTGGCGCGCCACGGCGTACGCCCACGGCAGCGGGTCCTCCGGCAGGTCCTCCAGCCGCCGCCAGCAGACCAGCAGCGTCTCGGAGAGGACGTCGTCGGCGGTCGCGGCGTCGGTGCGCCGCGCGAGGAACCGGCGCAGCGGCTCGACCAGCCCGGGCGCCAGCGCCTCGAACCTCGCCCTGCGGCTCTCGGCATCCACGGGACCACCCTCGCACGGCGCTCCGCGAGGGGGTCGTGTGCCCGAGGACGCGTCCGGCCGCGTCGTGGGGCACACGACCCCGGCAGCCCCCGGAGACGACAGCAGGGCCCCCGCCTGAGCGGGGGCCCTGCTGGTGGTGCGGGTGGTGCCGAGTGGTGCTGGTGCTACGAGGGGGCTGGACTCAGAAGTCCATGCCGCCCATGCCGCCGGTCGGGTCGCCACCCATGGGGGCGGCCTTCTCCGGCTTGTCGGCGACGACGGCCTCGGTGGTGAGGAACAGGGCCGCGATGGACGCCGCGTTCTGCAGCGCCGACCGGGTGACCTTGGCCGGGTCGATGATGCCCTCGGCGATCATGTCGACGTACTCGCCGTTCGCGGCGTTGAGGCCCTGACCCGCGGGGAGGTTGGCGACCTTCTCCGCCACGACGCCGCCCTCGAGGCCGGCGTTGACCGCGATCTGCTTGAGCGGGGCCGAGGTGGCGACGCGGACGATGTTGACGCCCGTGGCCTCGTCGCCGGTCAGGTCGAGCTTGTCGAACGCGGTGGCCGAGGCCTGGACGAGCGCCACGCCACCTCCGGCGACGATGCCCTCCTCGACGGCCGCCTTCGCGTTGCGGACGGCGTCCTCGATGCGGTGCTTGCGCTCCTTGAGCTCGACCTCGGTGGCCGCGCCGACCTTGATGACCGCGACACCGCCGGCCAGCTTGGCCAGGCGCTCCTGCAGCTTCTCGCGGTCGTAGTCGGAGTCGGACTTCTCGATCTCGGCGCGGATCTGGTTGACGCGACCGGCGATCTGGTCGGCGTCGCCCGAGCCCTCGACGATAGTGGTCTCGTCCTTGGTGATGACGACCTTGCGGGCCTGGCCGAGGAGCTCGATGCCGGTGGTCTCGAGCTTGAGGCCGACCTCCTCGGAGATGACCTGGCCGCCGGTCAGGATCGCGATGTCCTGCAGCATGGCCTTGCGACGGTCGCCGAAGCCCGGGGCCTTGACGGCGACGGACTTGAAGGTGCCGCGGATCTTGTTGACGACCAGCGTCGAGAGCGCCTCGCCGTCGACGTCCTCGGCGAGGATGACGAGCGGCTTGCCCGACTGCATGACCTTCTCGAGGATCGGCAGCAGGTCCTTGACGTTCGAGATCTTCTGGTTCGCGATCAGGATGTAGGGGTCCTCGAGGACCGTCTCCATCCGCTCCGGGTCGGTGACGAAGTACGCCGAGATGTAGCCCTTGTCGAAGCGCATGCCCTCGGTGAGCTCGAGGTCGATGCCGAAGGTGTTCGACTCCTCGACCGTGATCACGCCCTCCTTGCCGACCTTGTCCATCGCCTCGGCGATGGCGTCGCCGACGGTGGTGTCGCCACCGGCGGAGATGGTGGCCGTGGCCGCGATCTGCTCGCGGGTCTCGACCTCCTTGGCCATGCCGCGCAGCTGCTCGGACACGGCCTCGACGGCCGCCTCGATGCCGCGCTTGAGACCCATCGGGTTCGCACCGGCCGCGACGTTGCGCAGGCCCTCGCGGACCATCGCCTGGGCCAGGACGGTCGCCGTCGTCGTGCCGTCACCGGCGACGTCGTCGGTCTTCTTCGCGACCTCCTTGACCAGCTCGGCGCCGATCTTCTCGTAGGGGTCCTCGAGCTCGATCTCCTTGGCGATGCTCACACCGTCGTTGGTGATCGTGGGGGCGCCCCACTTCTTCTCGAGGACGACGTTGCGACCCTTGGGGCCGAGCGTGACCTTGACGGCGTCGGCGAGCGTGTTCATGCCACGCTCGAGGCCGCGCCGGGCCTCCTCGTTGAATGCAATCAGCTTGGGCATGTTCCTGCGGTTCCTCACGCTGGAAGTTGCGGATCCGGCTCGGTGGGCTGCCCGCGACGGACGGTCCTGCGGACCCGGCGAACCCTTTCTCGCCGGCGCGAACGGACCTCAGCTGGCACCGATCCGGTTTGTCACTCTCGTGCTGAGAGTGCCAACCCCATGTTTAGCACTCGCCCCAGGCGAGTGCAAGAACAGTCCGGCCCTGGTCACCCTGCGGCCGGAGCGCTGTCACCGCGCCGCGAGGACCGACCCGACGAGGTCCGCGAACGGCCCCGCCAGCCCCGGCAGCACGTCGAGGTAGAGCCCGGGCTCGATCAGCTCCAGCTCGCTGACCACCCAGGCGCCGTCGAGCTGAACCAGGTCCACCCGTGCGTACGCCGGCGGGCCGGCCAGCAGCCGGCCGGCGGCCGCGACCGCGGCGCGGGCGACGTCGGCCCGGGCCGGGTCGACCTCCACGGCGACCGAGCTGCCGCCGTACAGCTCGTGCACGCGGACCTCCGACCCGCTCGGCCGCTTGTCGACCTGGCCGACCACCCGGCCGTCGAGGACCCACACCGAGGACTCCCCCACCGTCCGGACCGAGGCCACCAGCGGCTGCACGACCCATGGTCCGGCGACGAGCCCCTCCAGGCGCGGGTCGTCGGTGCGCTCGGCGACCACCACGCCGACCCCGCCCGCCCCGGTCCGGGGCTTGACCACGACCGCGCCCCACCGGTCGAGCGCCTCCTGCAGACCCACCCTCAGCCCGCGGTCGTCGAGCAGCGCGGTGGGGACGACCGGGACCTCGCGGCCCAGCTCGAGCAGGTAGGCCTTGTCGGCGTTCCAGGCGACCAGGTCGCTGCCGTGCAGCACCCGCGTGCTGCGCTCGACTCCGCGCAGCCAGGCCAGGAACTCGGCGTACCGGCGCTGGTAGTCCCACGTCGAGCGCAGCACCACCAGGTCGGCGGCGGCCCAGTCGACGTCCGGGTCGTCCCAGACCGCCCACCGGGCCTCGACCCCCCGCTCGGCGAGGGCGGTCACGAGCAGCTCGCCGCCCTCCTCGCCCTCGGGGAGCAGGGAGAACGTCGCCAGGAGGACGTGCGTCACCGGCCGGTCAGCCCCTTGACGCGTGCCGGCAGCGCGACGACCGCCCGCGGGCTCTCCCGGTGCTCGCTCACGACTTCCTCCAGGGTCCGGTTCGTCACGGCGACGACCTTAGGGCGCCGGCGCACCCAGGTGTCGACCGCCCGCGCAAGCCACGACGCAGGCCCGGACCATCTGGTCCGGGCCTGCGCGAGGACGGAGGCGCCTACTGCTGCTCGGGTCGCTGGACGGTGTCCGGAAGGGGGGTGTCCACGTCGACGAACGCGGCCCCCTCCTCCGGGCGAGGTCGCAGGAGGTTGAGGAGGACGGCGATGAGCGCCGCCGGCAGGATGCCGGAGGTCATCAGCACCCGCAGGGACTCCGGCATGACCTCCGCCGCGGCGGGCACGGCGGCGAAGCCCTGGCCCACACCGATGGAGGCGGCGATCACGATCAGGTCGTGACGGTCCAGGCGGCACTCGGCGAGCAGCTGGATGCCAGCGCCGAGCAGCATGCCGAACATGACCACCGCCGCGCCGCCCAGCACGGCCGACGGCATGGCGGTGATGACCGCGGCCAGCTTGGGCACCAGGCCCAGCGCGATGAGGAAGCCGGCGCAGATCGTCACCACGTGGCGGCTCATCACCCCCGTGAGGGCGACCAGCCCGACGTTCTGCCCGAAGGTGGTGTTCGGCAGGGCGGAGAAGACGGCGGCGACGCTCGTGGCCGCACCGTCGCCCATGACGCCACCGGCGAGCTCACGGTCGGTCACCTCGCGCCCGGCGCCGGCCTTCGTGATGGCCGACAGGTCGCCGATCGTCTCGATGGAGACCGCGATCGCCATCGCGCCCATGGCGATGAAGGCCGCCGCCGGGAACTCCAGACCGAACTCCAGCGGCGTCGGGAAGGCGAACCAGGACGCCTCGGACACGGGACTGAAGTCCACCTTCCCCAGGGCGATCGCGACGAGGTACCCGACCACGAGGCTGACCAGTACCGAGGCCGAGGCGATGATGCCCTTGCCGAAGCGGTAGGCGAGGAGGAGGACGACGAGGACGAGGGTCGCGAGACCGAGGTTCTCCCACGAGCCGAAGTCCTCGGCGCCGTTGCCGCCGCCGTAGAGGTGCATGCCGGTGGGGAGCAGCCCGATCCCGATGACGAGGACGACGATCCCGCTCACCAGCGGCGGGAAGAGGCCGCGCAGCCACTTGAGGCTGAAGCCCAGCACGAACTTCACGGAGCCCGCGAAGAGCGCACCACCGAGGACGGCTGCGAGCCCGTACTCCTGGGCCAGCGGGATGGACACCACCAGGAACCCGAAGCTGGTGCCCTGCACGACCGGCAGCCGCGCGCCGACCGGCCCGATGCCGATCGTCTGGATGAGCGTGGTCAGGCCGGCGGCGAACAGCGCCACCTGCACCAGGAAGACCGTCTCCCCCGTCGTCGCCCCGATGGCGGTGGCCAGGATGATCGGGATGGTGACGTTGCTCGCCATCATCACCATGACGTGCTGCAGCGCGAGCAGCAGGGCCTCGCCGACGGGAGGCATCTCGTTGATGTCGTACTTGACGTGCGCGGGCAGCTGCGACGACGGCGCAGGCCGGCGGGAACGGTCGGAGGCCATGGGTTCCTCTCGCGGGGGGGTTCCGCAGATCCTCACAACCGCGCTGTGATCCGGACCACTGGACAAGGTGACACCGGTCCGGCCCTCCGGGTGTGAAGGTCTGCCAGCCGCCGTCGACGCCCGACCGGGTGCGGGCGGCGACGCCCACGGTCCGAGCAGCAGGCCGGGACGGCGGCGACGGCGAGGACCGGCAGGCAGGTCCCAAGGACCAACGGCAGTGCCGCTGCGCGAGAGGTCAGCCCGGGGGGCATGCGTGCTGGGGGTGGCCGGACGGCGGAGGTGGCCGGGGGCCCCGCGGAGGAGCCCTGCCCGGCTGCTGCCCCGGTCACCCGGGTCCGGGGTCCGGCCGGCTCGGAGGGGGTCAGCAGCCCCCGGCGACGGCCGGGATGACCGAGACCTGCACGCCGTCCGGCGTGGGCGTGGCCAGGTCGTCGAGGAACCGGACGTCGTCGTTTCCGACGTAGACGTTGACGAAGCGGCGCAGCGCGCCGTTGTCGTCGAGGATCCGCGCCTTGATGCCGGCGTGGTGGGTGTCGAGGTCGTCGAGGACCTCCGCCAGGGTCGCGCCCGTGGCGGTCACCTCGGAGGCACCGTCGGTGTAGGTGCGCAGGATGGTCGGGATGCGGACCGAGACGCTCATCGGCTTGTCCTCGTGGGTCGGGATCGGGCGGGGCTCAGGCCAGGCCGGTGGCCGCGAAGGCGGCGTACGACGGGGCGATGGTCGCGACGGGGCCGACCGAGCCGGACACCGCGTCGAGGGTCTTCAGGCCGTGGCCGGTGTTGATGACGACCGTCTCGAGCTCGGGGTCGAGCTGGCCGGACTCGACGAGCTTCTTCAGCACGCCCACGGTGGTCCCGCCGGCGGTCTCGGTGAAGATGCCCTCGGTGCGGGCCAGCAGCACGATCGCCTCGCGGACCTCGTCGTCGGTGACGTCCTCGACCGCCCCGCCGGTCTGGCGGCACACGTCGAGGACGTAGATCCCGTCGGCGGGGTTGCCGATGGCGAGGCTCTTGGCGATGGTGTCGGGCTTGACCGGCCGGATCGCGTCGACGCCGGCCTTGTAGGCGACCGAGACCGGCGAGCAGCCGGCGGCCTGCGCGCCGAAGACCTTGTAGGGCCTGTCCTCGACCAGGCCCAGCCCCACCAGCTCCTGGAAGGCCTTGTGCACCTTGGTCAGCTGCGAGCCGCTGGCGACCGGGATGACGATCTGGTCGGGCAGGCGCCAGCCGAGCTGCTCGGCGATCTCGTAGCCGAGGGTCTTGGAGCCCTCGGCGTAGTAGGGCCGGACGTTGACGTTCACGAACGCCCAGCCGTCCTCCTCGCCCGCGATCTCCGAGGCGAGCTTGTTGACGTCGTCGTAGTTGCCCTCGACGGCGACCAGTGAGTCGGTGAAGACCGCCGAGTTGACCTGCTTGGGCTGCTCGAGGTTGCTGGGGATGAACACGACCGTCTTCATCCCGGCGCGGGCACCCGCGGCGGCGACGGCGTTCGCGAGGTTGCCGGTGCTCGGACAGGCGAACACCTTGCTGCCGAACTCGCGGGCCGCGCTCAGCGCGCAGGCGACGACGCGGTCCTTGAAGGAGTTGGTCGGGTTGGTCGAGTCGTCCTTGACCCACAGCCTGGCCAGGCCGAGCTCGGCGGCGAGGTTCCTCGCCTCGAGCAGGCGGGTGAAGCCGGGCTCGGTGTTGGGGCTGGTCTCGATGTCGGTCGGCACCGGCAGCAGCGCCTTGTAGCGCCAGATGTTGCGCGGGCCGGCCTCGATCTCCTCGCGGGTCAGCTGCGGGAAGTCGTAGGCGATCTCCAGCGGGCCGAAGCACTCGCTGCACGCGTAGTGCGGGCCCAGCTCGACCTCGTGGCCGCACTCGCGGCAGGTGAGGGCCCGGGCGTTGCCGAAGGCACCCTCACGGATCTGGGTCTTCTCGGCACTCGGCTCGATGACAGGGGCAGCGCTCATGATTCCTCCTTCTCATCTTCCCCGGGTCACGACGGTCGCGCCGGGCGGAATTGGCACCGTTACCGACGACCGACCCGGGTCTACCGGGGGCGGAGGCGCGTTGGCGGTTGCCGGGACTTCACAGGGCCGTTCCCTCTGTCCCTCTGGATGAGCTGTCGAGAACAGTACGTCGCACCGTCCCAGCCCGTGAAACCGGGTCCCGCCATGTGGACGGGACAGCACGCAGGGGCGCCCACGGGTCCGCGGGCGGACAGGTCAGGAGCCGGCTCTGGAGGCGGCGCGGGCGTCGGCGGCGAGCCGGCGCAGCAGGTCGAGCACGCCCTCGGGACCCGGCACGACGACGTCGGCGCGCTCGACGAGGGCGCTGACCGCGTCCTCCTCGGAGGCCGAGCAGACCAGCAGCGTCGGCAGGCCGTCCTTGCCCAGGGCGGTGACGGCGTCGAACGCCTCGAGGTCGCCGAGGTCGTCCCCGGCGAAGAGGAAGGCGCCGGCGCCCACCTCGGCGACGAGCGCGTCGACGGCCTTGCCCTTGTCCATGCCGGGGGCGCGGACCTCGATGACGTTGCGGCCGGGCTCGAGGACCAGCCCGTTGCGACCGGCGAGGTCGCGCAGCACCGGCAGCAGCCGCTCGAAGGCGCCCTCGGGGTCCGGGAGGCGACGGGTGTGGACGGCGTGCGCGAGGCCCTTGTCCTCCACCCACGCGTCGGCGGCGTCGGCCCGCCGCAGCGCCCGCGGCAGGTCGCGCAGGAACGTCGCGAGCCCCTGCGGCGGGCGAGGCGAGACGATCCGGCGCCGGGTGGAGGACCACCGCTCGTTGCCGTACTGGCCGAAAAGGAACAGCTCCTTGCCGGCGTCGGCCATGGCGTTGCCGACCTCCTCGAGCCCGCCGAGGTCCAGGGCCTGGCGGGCGGGCCGGCCGGTCACCACCGCGACGGCGGCGACCACCCCGGCCAGGTCCACCAGGACCTCACCGGCGTCGGGGTGGATGTGCGCCTTCGTCGGGTCGTCGACGATCGGTGAGAGCGTGCCGTCGAAGTCCAGGCCGACCACGGCCCGTCCCGCGGCGCGCACCAGTGCGTCGTACTTCCGCTCGCCCTCGGCGGAGGTGAACTCCATGCCCCCAGCCTTCCAGACCGGCGGGAGCGCCACACGTGGGCCCGCTCACGCGGGCCACACCGGGAGCGTCGGTCGAGCAGTGGGTCAGTCGAGGGGCGCGGTGAGGATGATCGTGAGCCGGTCGAGCCGCATCGGGTCGACAGCGGGGACGACCCGCTCGACGCCGAGGTCGAGGGCCAGGAGCTTCGCGGCGCGCTCGAGGCGCGGGGGGAAGTAGACGGTGGTCGCCGGGATGGTGCCGACCCAGTTGTCGGAGCCGACGACCTGCCAGCCGGCCTGGCCGGCCTGGTCGGCGACGGAGCCGGCGAGCCCGGTGATGCCGGAGTTGTTGTAGACCTCGACGTAGACCTCGGAGCGCTTGACCGGCGGCTTGGCCGGCTTCGGCTCCTTGCTGGGCTCGGCCGCGGACGCCGACGGCGTGGCGACGGGCGTCTCGCGCTGGGAGATCGTGGTGATCTCCCGCTCGGTCGGCTCCCCGCCCCGGGTGGCGACGAAGGCGATGCCGGCCATGGCCACCGCGATGATGCTCAGCATCACCACGGGCGAGGGGAAGACGAAGCCGCGCTGGTCGCGGTGGCGGGCGGTCACGGCGCTCAGACCTCGAAGCCCAGGCGGCGGGCCGAGCGCTGGCGCTGGCGCTGGGAGCGCAGGCGGCGCAGGCGACGGACCAGCAGCGGGTCGGCCTCGAGCGCCTCGGGGCGGTCGATGAGCGCGTTGAGGACCTGGTAGTAGCGCGTCGAGCTCATGTCGAACTTCTCGCGGACCGCGGTCTCCTTGGCGCCGGCGTACTTCCACCACTGGCGCTCGAACTCGAGGATCTCTCGGTCGCGGTCGCTCAGGGTCGGCGTGGCCCCGGCCTCGTGGCCGTCGAGGGCGTTCGCGGCGTCCATGCGCAGTCTCCCGGGAGCTGGTGTGGCGATAGGTGTCCGGACGCAACTGTAGGCGACGAACCACAGCGGTGTCATTCGGCTCGCCAGACGTGTCCCGGTGGTCTGGCCCCGCGGTCCGGAGCGCCTCCGGAGACCCTCCGGCGGGCTGTGTGGGACTCTCCTCCCCGTGACCGAACGCACCCGCTGGGGCATCCTCGCCACCGGCAAGATCGCCCGCACGTTCGCCGCCGACCTCGCGCTCGTCGAGGACGCCGAGCTGGTCGCCGTGGGCTCCCGACGGCCCGAGGCCGCCGCGGAGTTCGCTGCCGAGCACGGCGGGCGGCCGCACGGCTCCTACGAGGAGCTCGTCGCCGACCCCGAGGTGGAGGTGGTGTACGTCGCGAGCCCGCACGCGCTGCACCTCGAGCACGCCCGGCTCGCCTTCGAGGCCGGCAAGCACGTCCTGTGCGAGAAGCCGCTGACCCTCTCCACCGTGGACGCCGAGGAGATGGTCCGCCTCGCCGCCGAGCACGACCGCTTCCTCATGGAGGCGATGTGGACGGCGTGCCACCCGCTGGTCCGCGCGGTCGTCGAGCAGGTCCGCTCCGGCCGGTTCGGGACGCCGCGGCACCTGCACGCCGAGCTGGGCTTCCGGGTCGACGCGGGCCCCGAGGACCGGATGTTCGACCCGGCACTGGGCGCCAGCGCACTGCTCGACATGGGGATCTACCCGCTCACCTTCGCCCACCTGGTCCTCGGCGAGGCCGAGTCGCTGACCGGCACCGCCGCGCTGTCCGAGCGCGGGATCGACCTCGACGTCGCGGTCACCGGCCGCTACCCCGGCGGGACGCTGGCCACGATGACGGCCTCGATGACGTCGTGGTCCTCCCGCGCCGCCGCGATCGCCACCGACCTCGGGCGGATCGACGTCCCCGACTTCCACCACCCCACCCGCGCGACGTTCACGCCGTACGGCGAGGGGAGCACCAACGACGGCGACGTGCTCCGCGAGCCGGTCGAGATCGTCGCCGACGACCCGGTCGTCGGCCGCGGCTACGGCAACGAGATCGCCGAGGTCGGGCGCTGCCTGCGGGCCGGCCTCCGCGAGAGCCCGTGGGTGCCCCACGACCAGACCTTGGTGCTCATGCGCCAGATGGACGCCCTGCGCGAGCAGGTCGGGGTGTCCTTCGGCTGACCGAGCCCCGGCTCATCCGGCCGAGCGCAGGTAGCTGACGACGGCGGCCACCCGGCGGTGGGCGGCGCCGTCGTCGGGCGCGAGGCCGAGCTTGGCGAAGATCCGCTGGGTGTGCTTCTCCACCGCCCCCGAGGTGACCACCATGGCCTCGGCGATCGCGCTGTTGGAGCGGCCCTCCGCCATCAGCGCGAGGACCTCGTGCTCGCGCGGGGTCAGCGCGGCGAGCGGGTCGCGACGGGCGCCCATCAGCCGGCGCACCACCTGCGGGTCGAGCGCCGTGCCGCCGCGGGCCACGGTGTCGAGGGCGGTGGTGAAGTCGTCGAGGTCGGCGACGCGGTCCTTGAGCAGGTAGCCGACCCCGCCCTCGCCGGCCGCGAGCAGGTCCTCGGCGTAGGCGACCTCGACGTACTGCGAGAGCACGAGCAGCCGGGCCTCCGGCCAGGACCGCCGCACCTCGACGGCGGCGCGCAGCCCCTCGTCGGTGTGGGTCGGCGGCATCCGCACGTCGACGATGCCGACGTCGGGGCGGTGCTCGAGCACCGCCGCCACGAACGACGGCCCGTCCGCGACCGACGCGACGACCTCGTGGCCGGCCTCGGCCAGCAGCAGCTGCAGGCCCTCGCGCAGCAGGAACGAGTCGTCGGCGACGACGATCCTCATCGGCCCCACCCCACCGGGCACCTCACCGGGCGCCTCACCGCGCACCCGTCGGCACCAGCGCCGAGACGACCGTCGGGCCACCGGCAGGCGACTCGAGACCGAGGGTGCCGTCGACCGCGAGCAGCCGCTGGCCGAGCCCGGCGAGGCCGTGGCCCTTCGCCTCGTGCGCACCGCCGACGCCGTCGTCCTCGACCCGCACCAGCACCGCGTCGCCGACGTCGCGCACCTGCACGCGGGCCGAGGCGGCACCACTGTGCTTCGCGACGTTGGTGAGCGCCTCGCTGACCACGAAGTACGTCGTGGTCTCGACGTGCGGCGGGAGGCCGGCGGGCACGTCGATGTCGGCCTCGACCGGCACCGCGCTGCGGGCGGCGAGGTCCTCGAGCGCGACCTGCAGGCCGCGGTCGACCAGCAGCGGCGGCGCGATGCCCCGCGAGAGCGACCGCAGCTCCTCGACGGTCTCCCCCACCTGGGCCAGCGCCTCCTCGATGGTCGCGGCGGCCCGGGCCGGGTCCGAGTCGAGCTGGCGGCGGGCGCGGCCGAGGTCCATGCCCAGCCGGACCATCCGCTGCTGCGGTCCGTCGTGGATGTCGCGCTCGAGCCGGCGCAGGGACTCCGCCTCCGCGCGGCGGGCGGCGCTGCGGCCGGTCTCCACGCGACGCACCTCCTGCTGGAGCTCGGCGCGGCTGCACAGCAGCCCCCAGGCCAGGCTGCTGTGCAGCCAGGCGACGAACCGGACGACGAACGGCAGGGTCAGCAGGGCGACGAGCCCCAGGGCGGCGTTCAGGAGGGACTCCGCGACCGCGCCCTCCCCCAGGCCGAGGAGCTCGGCGAGCCCGCCGTCGTCCTCCCCGTCCGGGAGCCACACCTGCCAGAACCAGTACGTCGCGCCGGTGAGCACCGCGCCCCACCAGGCGGCGGTGACCGCGAAGGCGAGCGTGCCGGTCACCAGGCCGGCGACCGACCAGGTCAGGTCGAGCCAGGACTGCGGGTCGCGCAGCGGCGTGACGGTGCGGCGGAGGAGACCGTCGCCGGGGCGCGCGCAGAGGTAGGAGGGGCTCGGCGCGGCGCGGCCCAGCATCGTGCGCATCCGGGCACGTTCGAACCGGGCGAACCCGCGCGCGACCATCGCCGCCAGGGCGAGCACGAGGACGCCGTACACCAGGACCAGCAGGCCGGTCCCGAGGCTGAGCAGGACGACCGCCAGCACGAACGCCGGGAGCGCGACGAGGAAGGCGGACAGCGCGTAGCCGCTGTCGAGCAGGGTGCGGCGCACGGCGCCGGCGGGCATCGGTCTCGAGGTCATCACTGCGGTCGTCGTCATGTCTCCACCCTGGTCGGGCGAGCGGGCGCGCACGATCCTGCCAGCACGACGGCCGGGGTGGGGCCAGCCCGACACCGCCCGCGCCCGCCGAGGCGTCCGATCCGTGTGCGGCCGTCGCCGGTTGGGCACTCCCCTAGGGTGAGCACCGTGTCTGCCGACCTCGTCATCGTGGCCAACCGACTGCCGGTCGACAGGGTGGAGCAGGCCGACGGCTCGATGGGCTGGCGCACGTCGCCGGGCGGCCTGGTCACGGCGATCGAGCCGGTCATGCGCGCGAACGACGGCACCTGGATCGGCTGGCCGGGCGGCACCGACTCCGACCTGGAGCCGTTCGAGGCCGACGGGATGAAGCTGGTCCCGATGTCGATGACCCAGGCCGAGGTCGAGGGCCACTACGAGGGCTTCTCCAACGCCACCCTGTGGCCGCTGTACCACGACCTGGTCGCCAAGCCGGAGTTCCACCGCGAGTGGTGGGACTCCTACGTCGCGGTCAACCGGCGCTTCGCCGAGAAGGCCGCGGAGCTGGCCTCCGAGGGTGCGACCGTGTGGGTCCACGACTACCAGCTGCAGCTGGTGCCCCAGATGCTGCGCGAGCTGCGACCGGACCTGCGGATCGGCTTCTACCTGCACATCCCGTTCCCGCCGGCCGAGCTGTTCCAGCAGCTGCCGTGGCGACGCCAGCTGCTCGAGGGCCTGCTCGGCGCGGACCTGATCGGGTTCCAGCTGCCCGGCGGCGCCCAGAACTTCGTCCGCCTCGTGCGCCAGCGGGTCGGCCACAAGACGCACCGCGACCTGGTCTACCTGCCCGACGGGCGCACCGTCCGCGCCGCGGCGTTCCCGATCTCCATCGACGCCGCGGGCTTCGAGGAGATGGCGCGCTCCGAGCCGGTCGCGCAGCGCGCCGAGGAGATCCGCACCGCCCTCGGCAACCCGCGCAAGGTGTTCCTCGGCATCGACCGCCTCGACTACACCAAGGGGATCTACGCCCGGCTGCGCGCCTTCAGCGAGCTCATCGCCGACGGCCACCTCGACGTCGAGGACGCCGTCTTCGTGCAGGTGGCGGTCCCCTCCCGCGAGCAGGTCGAGCAGTACCGCATCCTGCGCGACGAGATCGACCGCCTCGTCGGCCGGATCAACGGCGACCTCGGCCGCATCGGCCGCCCCGCGATCAGCTACCTGCACTCCTCCTACCCCCGCGAGGAGATGGCGGCGCTCTACCGCGCGGCCGACGTCATGGTCGTCACGCCCTACCGCGACGGCATGAACCTGGTCGCCAAGGAGTACGTCGCGTGCCGCTTCGAGGACACCGGCGCGCTGGTGCTCTCGGAGTTCGCCGGCGCCGCCGACGAGCTGCGGCAGGCCTGGCTGGTCAACCCCTACGACATCAACGGCATGAAGTCGGCCCTGCTCGAGGCCTACCGCGCCGACGACCGCGAGACCCGGCGGCGGATGAAGGCCATGCGCAAGACCGTCACCCAGCACGACGTCGCCGCCTGGGCGGACTCCTTCATGACCGAGCTCGGTGCCGTCCCCGGCTCGCACGGCAAGGCCGTGCGGCCGGCGAAGCGGTCGTAGGGGCTGGTCGCAGGCGTCGGAATCCCCGGGGCCCCGGGGAATCCGGCACTTCTCGGCCGATGCAACCCCTGAGAAGCGCCGGGATCCCCTGAGGAGTACGGCGGCTCCTCACCAGCCGGGCCAGCAGCCGCGGCCGGCGGTTCAGCCCGGCAGCAGCCCGGCGCCGGCCAGCGCCTCGACGAGCGGCCGGGGGTCGGGCCGCTCGTCGGTGCCCTGCAGGACGACGGTGTCGGCGCCGGCGTCGCGGATCTCGCCGACCCGCTCGGTCACCCGGGCGACGAGGTCCGGTGCGGCCGGGTCGAGCTCGGTGTAGACGGTGAGGACCGCCCGGCCGGGGCGGCCCGACGCGGAACGACCCTCGTCGACCAGCCCGCGCGCGCGGCGCACGGTGGCGGGGTCGCTGCCGGTGTGGTCGACCAGCGCGCCGTCGGCGACCTCACCGGCGAGGCGGAGCGTGCGCGGCCCGCGCGCCCCGACGAGCAGCGGCGGCCGCTCGGCAGGAGGCCGGTCGAGCGCGACGCCGTCGAGGGCGACGTACCGACCGGAGGTGGTCAGGCGCCGGCCGTCGAGCAGGTCGCGGACCGCCTCGGTGTGCTCGCGCAGCAGCGTCATCGGCGAGTCGACCCCGGCGCCGACCTGCGCCATCCAGTCCAGGACGCCGTGGCCCATCGTCGCCACGGACCGGCCGGGGAAGAGGTGCGCGAGGGTCGCGACCTCCATCGCCACGACCGCCGGGTTGCGCAGCGGCACCGGCAGCAGGCCGATGCCGACGCGGAGCCGCTCGGACCACGCCAGCGCCGCGGTCGCGGCGGTCAGCCCGCCCTCGAGGAAGCAGTCCTCCCACAGCCACAGCTCGGGCACGCCCGCCTCGTCGGCCGCGCGCACCACCTCCCGGAGCTCCTGGGGCGGCTGCTGCGGACGGAAGACGACACCGGTGCTCATGGCCCTCAGCGTGCCACCTCAGGCGTGCGCGGGGTGCGGGTCGTCGGGGATCCGGCCGAGCATCAGGTCCTCGACGGTGCCGGCGAGCACCGGCCCCGGCAGGCCCCAGCCCGGCTCGTAGCCGTAGGTCTCCCGCAACGACGTCGCGGTGCGCGTGCCGTCGAGCAGGTCGACGTCGTCGGGGCCGATGAGCGCGGGGTGCACGACGCCGACGGCCTCGGCGACCTTCTGCAGGTCGCGCCGCAGCGAGCGGATGTACGTCGCCGCGCGGACCGACTTCAGGGCCGGGTCGAGGCCGCGCTCGAGCCGCCGGTCCTGGGTGGCCACGCCCGTGGGGCAGGTGTCGGCGTGGCACTTCTGCGCCTGGATGCAGCCGACGGCGAGCATCGCCTCCCGACCCACGTGGATGCCGTCGAGGCCGAGCGCCAGCGCGACCACGGCGTTCTCGGTCAGCCCGAGCTTCCCGCCGCCGAGGAAGGCCACCGAGTCCTGGAGGCCGGCGCGCGCGAAGCGCTGGTAGACCTGCGAGAAGGCGATGCGGAACGGGTAGGCCACGGAGTCGGAGAACACCAGCGGCGCCGCGCCCGTGCCGCCCTCGCCGCCGTCGATGTTGACGAAGTCCACGCCCCGCTCGCGGGTGGACATCAGTGCGACCAGCTCGTCCCAGAACCCGAGGTCGCCCACGGCCGACTTGATGCCCACCGGCAGCCCGGTCTCGGCCGCGAGCAGCTCGACGAAGTCGAGCATCGAGTCGGTGTCGGAGAACGCCGTGTGCCGGCTCGGCGAGGCGCAGTCCTGCCCCACCGGGATGCCGCGGATCTCGGCGATCTCCGGGGTGACCTTGGCGCCGGGCAGCATCCCGCCGAGCCCGGGCTTGGCGCCCTGCGACAGCTTGATCTCCAGGGCGCGCACCGGCGCGGAGGCGACCAGCTCCTTGAGCCGCCCCAGGTCGAAGCGGCCCTCGGCGTCGCGGCAGCCGAAGTACGCCGTGCCGATCTGGAAGACCAGCTCCCCGCCGTTGCGGTGGTACGGCGACAGCCCGCCCTCACCGGTGTTCTGCAGGCAGCCGGCGAGCTCGGCGCCGCGGTTGAGCGCCTCGATCGCGTTGCCCGAGAGCGAGCCGAAGCTCATCCCGGAGATGTTGACGATCGACCCCGGACGGAACGCCTTGGCCCGCCCGCGCGGCCCGCCGAGCACCTTGCCCATCGGCAGCCGCACCGCCTCCTCGGCGTGCGGCGCGGTGGCCGCGCCCGGGCCGGCGAAGGTCCGGTGCTTGATGACGGGGTAGCCGATGCTGCGCTCGACGTCGTTGTCGGTGCCGAAGCCGAAGTAGGTGTTCTCCCCCTTCGAGGAGGCGTAGACCCAGCGCCGCTGGTCGCGGGAGAAGGGCCGCTCCTCGTCGTTGGAGGTGACGATGTACTGCCGCAGCTCTGGCCCGAACTTCTCCAGCGTGAAGCGCAGGTGCCCCACCACCGGGAAGTTGCGCAGGATGGCGTGCTTGCGCTGCGTGAGGTCGTGGGCGGCGACCGCCCCGAGGGCGGCGGCACCGGCGGCGGCGATCTTGGTCCAGCTCATGTCCTGTGCGGTACCCGCATCGGCGGGTACGTTGCGGCGCATGCCCCTCGTCCCCCAGCCCGACCAGGTCGTCGCGGCGGCCGGCAACGTCGCGCACAAGGTGCTGTACGGCGGGCTGGCGGACCTGCGTCCCATGCCGCGCACGCTCATCGACGAGGGAACGCTGCGCGAGGTCTACCACTACCGGCCGCGCGCGACCGTCCGCGAGCAGGGCGACCCGGTGCTGCTGGTGACGCCGCTGGCCGCGCCCGCGATCTGCTTCGACCTGCGGCGCGGCTGCTCCCTGGTGGAGCACCTGCTCTCGACCGGGCGCCCGACGTACCTCGTGGAGTACGGCGAGGTGTCCTTCCGCGACCGCTCGCTGGGCATGGAGCACTGGGTCGAGGAGGTCGTGCCCGCGGCGATCCGCGAGGTCTCGGCGCACGCCGGCGGCCGGCCGGTGCACGTCGTCGGGTGGTCCCTCGGCGGCATCTTCACGCTGCTGACCGCCGCGACCTCGCCCGACCTGCCCATCGCGTCGCTGACCTCGGTCGGCTCGCCGTTCGACGTCTCCCAGGTGCCGCTGGTCGCGCCGCTGCGGCCCCTGCTCAACCTGAACCCGACCGACGGCCGCGGGGCGATCACCCGGGCCTACCAGGCGATGGGCGGCGCGCCGAAGCCGCTGGTCCGCTGGGCGTTCCAGCTCAGCTCGTTCCAGAAGCTGGTGACCCGGCCGCTGGCGGTCGCGACCCACCTCGACGACGCCGACTTCCTCGCCCAGCTCGAGGCGGTCGACCGGTTCACCGCCAACATGTACGCCTACCCCGGCCGCAGCTTCGGCCAGCTCTACCACCGCTTCGTCAAGGGCAACGTGCTCAAGACCGGCGAGGTCGTGCTGGGCGAGCGGACCATCCGGCTGGAGGAGATCACCCAGCCGGTGCTGGTCTTCGCCGGCGCCACCGACGGCATCGCGCCGGTCGGGGCGGTCCGCGCGCTGCTCCCCCACCTGACGTCGGCCGAGGAGGTGCGCTTCGAGATCGTGCCGGGCGGCCACCTCGGCATGCTCACCGGCCGGCGGGCGCGGGGCACCACCTGGGAGGTGCTCGACGAGTGGCTCGAGCAGTGGTCGGACCGCCCGGCCCCCGAGGCTCCCCCGAAGGACGCCAAGAAGACCCCTGCCAAGAAGGTCCCGGCGAAGAAGACCACCAAGAAGGCCCCCGCCAAGAAGGCCCCCGCCAAGAAGGCCCCCGCCAAGAAGGCCCCCGCCAAGAAGGCCCCGGCCGAGGAGACCCCGGGCCCGGAGGCGATCGGCACCAACCCGGACCGGCGCCACGGCTCCGGCGGCTCGCGGTCGCTGGCCCGCTGAGGTGGCCACGCAGGAGTCGACCCGGGGCGCGGGTCCCGGCGACGCGAGCGGCGGCGCGCTGCCCCGCGGCGTACGCATCGGCTACGGGTCGGGCTCGGTCGCCACGGGCGCGTTCGGGACCGTGCCGGGGCTCCTGCTCCTGCCGTTCCTCACCGACTCCCTCGGCATCGCCGCGGTGCTGGCCGGCGTCATCGTGTTCCTCCCCAAGGCGTGGGACGTCGTCCTCAACCCGATCGCCGGGCGGGTCAGCGACCGCAGCACCGACCCGCGCGGCCCCCGGCGCCCGTTCCTGCTCCGCGCCGGGCTGGTGCTGGCCCTCGGCTTCGCGCTGATCTTCGCCGCGCCGTCCATGGCGACCGGGCTCGAGGCGGCGTGGGTGCTGGTCTGCTTCCTCGGCTGCGCCTCGGCGTACGCCTTCTTCCAGGTGCCCTACGTCGCCATGCCGGCGGAGATGACCGGCTCCTACGACGAGCGCACCCGGCTGATGACCTGGCGGGTCGCGATCCTGGCGCTCACGATCCTGGTGGCCGGCGGGACCGCGCCGCTCATCCGCGACGCGGTCGGCGGCCGGGACGGCTACCGGGTCATGGGCGTGGTGATGGCGCTGGTCATCCTCGTCGGCGTCGTCTCCTCCTACGTCGGCACGCGGCGCGCCCCGGTCGGCACCGTCGAGCCGGGCGCGGGCTCCCTGCGCGACCAGCTGCGGATCGTGGCGACCGCGCGCGACTTCCGCCTGCTGCTCACCACCTTCGTCGTCCAGGCGCTGGCCACCGGGTCCATGCTCGCCGGCGTGGACTACCTCGCCGAGGACGTCCTGGACAGCACCGGCGCCGCGACCGTCCTCTTCCTCTGCTTCGTCGGGCCGGCGCTCCTGCTGACCCCGGTGTGGTCGGCGGTCGGGCAGCGGGTCGGCAAGAAGCGCGGGTACGTCGCCTCCTCGCTGTTCCTCGCCGCCGGCGCCGCCCTCGCGGCCGTCGCGGACACCGCCCCCGCGGGCCTGGTCTTCGCGGCGGTCGGGCTCGCCGGGATCGGGTACGCCGGCTGCCAGGTCTTCCCGATGGCGATGCTGCCCGACGCGGCCGCCGTGGACGCCCGCCGGACCGGGAGCGGCCGCGCCGGCGTCTACACCGGCGTGTGGACCGCCGGCGAGACCCTCGGCCTGGCGCTCGGCCCGGCCGTCTTCGCCCTCGTCCTGGCCGTGGGCGGCTACCGGTCCTCGACCGACGCCGCCGCGTCCCAGCCCGACTCCGCGGTGACCGCGATCGTGCTCGGGTTCTCGTTGCTGCCCGCGCTCCTCGTGCTGGTCAGCCTGTGGTGGCTCTCCCGCTACACCCTCGACGCGACGGAGGTCGACGCATGACCAGCCCCACCCCGGACGCACCGGGCGCCCCCGACGTCCTGGCCGAGCTCCGCTCGCTGCAGCGCGCGGACCTGCCCGTGCAGGGCGGTCGCACGCTCGCCTACGTCTACGACTCCGGGCTCGCCGAGGTGGACCGGGTCGGCCGGGAGGCGGTCGCCGCCTACGCCGGGTCCAACGGGCTCGACCCGACGGCGTTCCCCAGCCTGTTGCGGATGGAGAACGACCTGGTCGCCTTCGCCGCCTGTCTGCTCGACGCACCGGCCACGGTGGTCGGCAGCGTGACCTCCGGCGGGACCGAGTCGGTGCTGCTCGCGGTCCAGGCCGCACGCGACGCGCGGCCGGACGTCGCGCGCCCCAGCATGGTCCTGCCCGCCACCGCGCACGCCGCCTTCCACAAGGCCGCCCATTACTTCAGCGTCGAGGCGCGGCTGGTCCCCGTCGGGCCCGACCACCGCGCGGACGTCGCCGCCACCGAGGCCGCGATCGACGAGAGCACGGTGCTCGTGGTCGCCAGCGCGCCGTCGTACGCCCACGGCGTCGTCGACCCCGTCACCGGGCTGGCCGCCCTCGCGGCCGCGCGCGGGATCCGCTGCCACGTCGACGCGTGCATCGGCGGCTGGGTGCTGCCGTACGCCGCTCGGCTGGGCCGCGACGTGCCGGCGTGGACCTTCGCCGTCGAGGGCGTGACGTCGATCAGCGTCGACCTGCACAAGTACGCCTACGCCCCCAAGGGCACCTCCCTCCTGCTGCACCGGACCCCCGCCCTGCGCCGCCCCCAGCTGTTCGCCTCCGCCGCGTGGCCGGGCTACACGATGCTCAACCCGACGATGCAGTCCACCCGCTCCGGTGGCCCGACCGCGGGAGCCTGGGCGGTGGTGCGGACCCTGGGCGACGCGGGCTACGAGCGGCTGACCGCCGACGTCCTGGAGGCCGTGGACCGGATCGTGGCAGGGATCGCCGACATCGACGGGCTGCGCCTGGTCGTGGAGCCGGACTCGACGCTGGTCGCGCTCGCCACCGACGGCACCTGCGACGCCTTCACGGTCTCCGACGAGATGGTGGCGCGCGGCTGGTACGTCCAGCCGCAGATGTCGTACGCCGCGCAGCCGCCGACGATCCACCTGTCGGTGAGCGCGGCGACCCTGGCCGGCATCGACGACCTCCTCGTGGCGCTCCGCGAGTCCGTCGCGACCGCGGTGGCCGCCGGACCGGTGGCGGTCGACGCGGGCGTGGCGGACTACATCCGCTCCCTCGACCCGGCCGCGCTGACCAACGAGGAGTTCGACGGGCTGCTGGCGGCCTCCGGGCTGGTCGGGGAGGGGGCCGACGGCGCGCTGGCCGTGCCCGCGCGGATGGCGGAGGTCAACGCGATGCTCGACCTGGCCTCCCCGGCGATGCGCGAGGCGCTGCTGGTGACCTTCCTGGACCGGCTGAGCCGCCCCACGACCGGCTGAGCGGCGCCTCAGGCGACGCCGGTCCGCCTCGCGCCCGGGCCGGGCCGGGGCACGGCGTCGCGCAGGTCCGCGACGCGGTGCCCGTGCTCGCAGACCAGCTCGGCGTGCAGCCGGCCGCCGCAGTCGCGGTGGGCGACCTCGACCGGTGGGCCCTCGGGGTCGGCGAGGTAGCGGTCGCCCCAGTCGGCGATCGCGACCAGCACCGGGTAGAGGTCGAAGCCCTTCGGTGTCAGGCGGTACTCGTGCCGCTCCCGCTCGCCCTCGGGGCGGTAGGGCACCTTGCGCAGGACGTCCTGGTCGACCAGCAGCGCGAGCCGGTTGCTGAGCACCTGTCGCGGGATGCCGCTGTGCCGCCGGATGTCGTCGAAGCGACGCACGCCGTTGAACACCTCGCGCAGCACCACGAACGTCCACCGCTCCCCCAGCACGGCCATCGAGCGGCCGACCGTGCAGTTCTCGGTCGACCAGTCGAGGGCCGACGGCGGTGTGGTCACGAGCACATCCTAGCCGAGGCTGGGTCTCGTTGACAGACCGAGCACCGGTCCGCCAGGCTGCGTCCATGACCGAGACCCAGGAGTCCAGCCCGCAGCCCGCCACCCACCAGGGCGACGGGCTCGACCTGGCGTCGATGACCGGCCTCGAGCTCCTGATGGCGATGCGCGACGGCCTCGTCCCGCCGGCACCGATCGCCGAGACGCTCGGCATGGTCGGCTTCGACGGCGAGCACGGCTCGATCTCGGTGGAGCTGGACCCCGAGCACCGGCACTACAACCCGCTCGGGACGGTCCACGGCGGGGTCATCTCCACGATGCTCGACACCGCCGCGGCCTGCTCGGTCCACTCCACGCTCGCGGCGGGCGAGGGCTACACCTCCCTCGACCTGACCGTGAAGTTCCTCCGCCCCGTCACCGTCGACTCCGGGCGACTGCGAGCGGTCGGCACCGTCGTCCACCGCGGGCGGCGCACGGCCCTCGCCGAGGCACAGCTCTTCGACGCCCGCGGCAAGCTGGTCGCCCACGCCACCTCCAGCTGCATGATCTTCGCCTGAGGCTCGGTAGCGTCGCGGCGTGAGCGCTCTCGCCGGACTGGTCGACCAGGGTCTCGTCGCTCCGGACTGGGCGGCCGCCCTGGCGCCGGTCGACGACCGGATCGCGGAGCTGGGCCGGTTCCTGCGCGCGGAGCTGGCGGCCGGCCACACCTACCTGCCGGCCGGCGAGCGGGTCTTCCGGGCGTTCGCCCGCCCGATGGCCGACGTGCGGGTGCTCGTCGTGGGCCAGGACCCCTACCCCACGCCGGGCCACCCGATCGGCCTGAGCTTCGCCGTCGACGCCCACGTGCGGCCGGTGCCGCGCTCGCTGGCCAACATCTACACCGAGCTGCGCAGCGACCTGGGCATCGACACCCCCGAGCACGGCGACCTCACCGCCTGGGCGGACGCCGGCGTCATGCTGCTCAACCGGGTGCTCACGGTCCGGCCCGGCGCGTCGGCCTCCCACCGCGGGCGCGGCTGGGAGGAGGTCACGGCCTGCGCGATCGAGGCGCTCGTCGCGCGCGGCGGGCCGCTCGCGGCGGTCCTGTGGGGTCGCGACGCCCAGGGGCTCAAGCCGATGCTGGGCGCCACGCCGTACGTCGAGTCCGTGCACCCCTCGCCCCTCTCGGCCCGCCGCGGCTTCTTCGGCTCCCGGCCGTTCAGCCGGGTCAACGACCTGCTCGCCCGCCAGGGTGCGGACGGGGTGGACTGGCGCCTGCCGGTGGAATAAGGTTGAACTCTCAACCATTGGAGTGGACATGGCAGTGGACCCCGTGACGACAGGCCGGATGCCGGCGCTCTACCTCGGCCACGGCGCGCCCCCGCTGCTCGACGACCCGACCTGGTCGGGCCAGCTCGCCGCCTGGGCCGCCGAGCTCCCGCGCCCGACCGCCGTGCTCATCGTCAGCGCGCACTGGGAGTCGGCGCCGGTCTCGCTCAGCGCGAGCCGTGCGCCGCTGGTCTACGACTTCGGCGGCTTCGACGCGAAGTACTACCGGATGACCTACGAGACGCCCGACGCCACCGCGCTCGCCCAGCGGGTCGCGGCGATGATGCCGGCCGGCGAGCCGGTCCACCAGCACACCTCGCGCGGGCTGGACCACGGCGCCTGGGTGCCGCTGCGGATCATGTACCCCGAGGCCGACGTCCCCGTCCTGCAGATGTCGCTGCCCACCCACGACCCGGTCCGGCTGATGGCGCTCGGCGAGCGCCTCCGTCCGCTGCGCGACGAGGGCGTGCTGATCATCGGCTCCGGCTTCCTCACCCACGGGCTGCCGTTCCTGACGTCGTGGCGCATCGACGCCGACGCACCCGGCTGGTCGGCGGAGTTCGACGCGTGGGCCGGCGAGGCGCTCGCCCGCGGCGACGTCGACGCCCTCGCCGACTACCGCCACCAGGCCCCCGGCATGCCGTACGCGCACCCCACCGTGGAGCACTACACCCCGCTCTTCGTCACCCTCGGCGCCGCGACCACCCCCGACGAGCCCGGCACCCAGGTCATCGACGGGTTCTGGATGGGCCTGTCGAAGCGGTCGCTGCAGGTGGCCTAGGGCAGCGTTCAACATCCCAAGTTAACTGGGGATGTTGACGCTTCGCGGCCGTCGCAATGGCCGCGAAGCGTGAGAATCCCAAGTTAACTTGGGATTCTCAGCGGCCCGATCCACCCGACCCGCTCAGCGGATCCGGGTGCGGCGCATCATACTCAGGCCGGTGAGCATGCCCTTGACGTACTCGTCGTAGTCCTGGCCGGGACGGGCGCCCATGACCTGCTTCTTGAGCACGGCGAGGTTCTGGACGTCGGTGTACTTCAGCAGCCCGTTGTCGCCGTGCCGGGCACCGACGCCGGACTGCTTGACGCCGCCGGAGGGGGTGCCCTTGGAGGCGTACGCCGTGGCCAGGGAGTCGTTGACGTTGACGTTGCCGGCGTGGATGCGGCGGGCGACACCGACCGCGCGGTCCAGGTCGGCGCCCCACACCGAGGCGTTGAGGCCGTAGTCGGTGTCGTTGGCGAGCACGACGGCCTGGTCGATGCTGCGGTAGGGGTGCAGGGCGACGACCGGGCCGAAGGTCTCGGTGCAGCCGGTCAGCATGTCCCCGGTGACGCCCTCGAGCACGGTCGGCTCGAAGAACGCCGGGCCGATGTCGGGACGCGGGTGGCCGCCGGTCACGACCGTGGCGCCCTTGGCGACCGCGTCCTGCACGTGGCTGTGCACCCGCCGCATGTGGTCGACCGAGATCAGGGAGCCCAGCTCGGGCCCGAAGTCGTACGCCGCGCCGATGCGCAGGCTCTCGGCCGCGGCGACGAAGCGCGCCTTCAGCTCCTCGTACCGGCTCTCGGGCAGGTAGATCCGCTCGATGTGCATGCAGATCTGGCCGGTGTTGCCGAAGACGCCGAACAGCGCGCCGGCGACCCACTCCTCGGGGTCGACGTCGTCGAGGACGATCATCGGGTTCTTGCCGCCGAGCTCGAGGCAGCAGCCGATCAGGTTGCGGCCGGCCCGCTCGCCGATGACCCGGCCGGTGGCCGTGGAGCCGGTGAACATCACGTAGTTGGCGTTGTCGATGAGCGTCGGGCCGATGTCGGGGCCCTCGCCGCAGACGACCTGGAACAGGCCCCGCGGCAGGCCGGCCTGCTCGAGCAGCGAGATGCCGTACAGCGGGGAGAGCGCGGTCTTGTTGTCCGGCTTCAGCACGATCGCGTTGCCGGCCATCAGCGCCGGGATGGCGTCGGAGAGACCGGTGGCGAAGGGGAAGTTCCAGGGCGCGATGATGCCGACGACGCCCTTGGGCTGGCGGATCTCGGTGGAGCTGGAGACCAGCGGGACGGGGCCGCCGCGCTTGACCGGGGCCAGCAGCCTCGGCGCGCGCTTGAGGTAGTGGCTGATCACCATCACCGGGTCGCAGGTCTCCTCGACCGCCATCCGGCGGTTCTTGCCGCTCTCGGCCTGGATCAGGTCGGCGGTGGTGAGGGCGTTCGCGACGAGCAGCGAGTGCGCCTTCTTGAACACCTTCAGCCGCTTGCGCAGCGGCCAGGACGCCCACTCCTGCTGGGCCGAGCGGGCGGCGGCGAAGGCCGCCTCGATGTCGGCCGGCGTGGACTGCGGGAGCTCGACGAGCGTCTCGCCGGTGTAGACCTCGGCGAGGGGCCACGTGGCTCCCCCCGAGCCGGGGACCCGGGCGACGAGGTCCGCCAGGAACGCGTCGGTCAGCGTCGCGGGGCGGCGCAGCCGCGAGCCGGGGGCGGCAGCGGTGGTGGGCCGGTCGGCGGTGGTGGTCATGGCTCAGGCCCTTCCCAGGACGAGGTCCGCGCCGCGCTCGCCGATCATGATCGCCGGCGCGTTGGTGTTGCCGCCGGTGATCGACGGCATGATCGAGGCGTCGGCGACCCGCAGCCCCTCGACGCCGCGGACCTTGAGGTCCGGGGTCACGACGGCCAGCTCGTCCACGCCCATCCGGCAGGTGCCGACGCCGTGGTAGACCGACGTCGCCCGGTTGAGGATCGCCTGGCGCAGCTCGGAGCCCCGCACACCGCGGCCGGGGTGGATCTCGTCCTTGACGGCGCCGCCGAACGCCGCGCCGCCCATGATCTCCCGGACCAGCTCGGAGCCCTCGGTGAGCAGGTCGAGGTCGGCGGACTCGGCGAGGTACTGCGGGTCGATGAGCGGCGCCGCCGTCGGGTCGGCCGAGGCCAGTCGCAGCGTGCCGCGGCTGCGCGGGTAGATCAGGGTGGTGAGCACCGTGAGCGCGGGCAGCGGCGAGACCTCGTGGCGGATCGGCTCGTCCTGGTTGGGCGTCACGTAGGACCACGGCAGCAGGTGCAGCTGCAGGTCCGGCACGTCGGTGGCCTGGGAGGTCTTGAGGAAGGCCAGGACCTCGAAGACCGAGTTGGCGAGGAACGTCGAGCCGGGCCGCACGACCTCCTTGGCCACGCCTTTGGCGAAGAAGAAGGCGTTGCCGCGCATCTTCGAGGAGGTCGCGTGGAAGGTCATCGCGTGGAACATGTGGTCGTGCAGGTTGTCGCCGACCGGCAGGTCCGCGACCACGTCGATCCCGTGGTCCTTGAGGTGCTGGGCGTGGCCGATGCCCGACAGCATCAGGATCTGCGGGGAGCCCACGAACCCGGCGGCCAGGATGACCTCCTTGCCCGCCCGGACCGTGCGCTGGCTGCCGTCCTTGTCGCGGACCTGCACGCCGGTGGCGCGACCGCCCTCGACGACGACCTTGGTGACCAGGACCTGGGTCTGGACGTCGAGCGTCGGCGGCGCGAGGTGGTGGATGTAGCCGCGCGAGGCGCTGTAGCGCAGGCCGTCGGCGGCGTTCTGCTGCATCCGGCTGACGCCCTCCTGCGACTCCCCGTTGTAGTCCTCGAGGATGTCGCACCCCACCGCGTCGGCGGTCGCCTGGAGGAACTGCAGCGAGCCCTCCTGCGGGGTCTTGTTGCGCGTCACGCGGATCGGGCCGCCCGCACCGCGGAAGGCGTTCTCGCCGCCCTCGTAGTCCTCCATGCGCTTGTACGCCGCATTGACCGAGTCGGCGTCCCAGCCGGTGCAGCCCTCGGCCGCCCAGGAGTCGTAGTTGGCACGGTTGCCGCGCACGTAGACCATGCCGTTGACCGAGCTCGACCCGCCGAGCACCTTGCCCCGCGGCACCGGCATCTTGCGGTCGAGGATGTGCTTCTGCGGGACCGAGTAGTAGCCCCAGTCGTTGAGCCGCTTGATCTTCGGCTCCGCGTGCATCGGGCCGATCATCCCGGGCTTCTTGGTCAGGAACTGGTTGTCGCTCTTGCCGGCCTCGAGCACGATCACGCTCGCGCCGGACTCGGCGAGCCGCCCCGCGATGGCAGCGCCGGCACTGCCGGAACCCACCACGACGTAGTCGGCTTCGTTCTTCAGGGCTGTCTTGGCCATGTCGTCCCCTGGTGGTTCGTCGCTCGTGCGGCGTGCGGGCCGAGTTCGCATACTCTCGGAATGTGTCGCCGACCACAGTAGGGCACGACTGTAACTTGTTCTAGTTTGCTGGACCACGGATCGGACGGGGAGGATCAGCACCGTGAAGATCCTCTCGATCCAGTCCTCGGTCGCCTACGGCCACGTGGGCAACTCCGCCGCCGTCTTCCCCCTCCAGCGGCTGGGTCACGAGGTGTGGCCGGTGCTGACCGTCCACTTCTCCAACCACACCGGGTACGGCGCGTGGCGCGGACCGCTGCTCGCGCCCGCCGACGTGGCCGACGTGATCGCGGGCATCGAGGACCGCGGGGTGCTCGGCGAGGCCGACGCGGTGCTCTCGGGCTACCAGGGCGACCCGGCGGTCGGCGCGGTCGTCCTCGACACCGTCGCCAAGGTCAAGGCGGCCAACCCCGACGCGGTCTACTGCTGCGACCCGGTGATGGGCGACGTGGGTCGCGGGATGTTCGTGCGGCCCGGCATCCCGGAGTACATGCGCGACACGGTGGTGCCGCAGGCCGACATCGTGACGCCGAACCACTTCGAGCTCGACTTCCTCGCCGGCCGCACCACCACCACGCTCGACGAGGTGCTCGAGGCGGTCGACACCGTGCGCGAGCGTGGGCCGCGGGACGTGCTGGTGACCAGCGTCCTCCACGGCGACGTGCCCGAGGGGTCGCTGGACGTGGTCGCGGTCTCCGACGCGGGCGCCTGGGTGGTCACCACGCCGCTGCTGCCGATCGCACCCAACGGGTGCGGCGACGTCACCGCGGCGCTCTACCTCGCCCACCTGCGCACGACCGGCTCGCCGGCCGAGGCGCTGTCGCGGACCACCTCGTCGGTGTTCGCGGTGCTCGAGGCGACGATCGCCGCGGGCACCCGCGAGATCCAGCTGGTCGCCGCGCAGGACGCGATCGCGTCGCCGCCGGCGTCGTTCGAGGTCCGCCAGGTCCGCTGACCCGGCCTGAGTCTGGTGCGGGCGGTCCTGGCGTCAGCCGACCATCATCAGCGCGGCCAGGAAGGCCAGCGCCGGGATGAGCCACAGCATCGCCAGAGCGACCATCGTGTCGCGGCTCTCGGCGGCCGCGGCGGTGCTCGGTGCAGACGTGTTCGCTGCCATGAAGGAATCACTCCCCGGATCGATTGAGGAGCCGATACCCGGCGCTCCCACGACCCATGCCGGTCCGTCCCGATCGGGCATGGATCACACCCGTTGGAGTGAGAGCGCCACCCACCGCCTCGTGATGCCGAGCGCGCGCCCCGGCGCGCGCTCGGCATCACGAGGCGGCGTCACAGGGAGCCGGTGACAGGAGTCGAACCCGCGACATCCTCTTTACAAGAGAGGCGCTCTACCAACTGAGCTACACCGGCGCGGCCGCCCGACGCGCGGTCGTGGCAGCCGGGCACATGCTAGTTGCCGCCCGGCCGCGAGCCGGGATCAGCCCATGCCGCCGTCGAAGGCGAGGACGGCGCCGGTGATCATCCGAGCGGCGGGCGAGGCGAGGTAGACGATCGACTCCCCGATCTCGGCCGGGGAGATCGCGGGGCCGGGCAGCATCATCATCAGGCGGTCGGCGACGCGAGGGTCCATGTCCGAGGGCATGATCCCGGCGACGTGCGACACGATCGGGGTGTCGACCGTGCCCGGGCACACGGCGTTGACCCGGATGCCCTCCGGGGAGAGCTCGAGCGCCAGCGACCGGGTCAGCTGGGTCAGCCCGCCCTTCGCGGCGGCGTACGCCACGGCGTAGGGCTGCGGGATCCGGCCGGCGACCGAGCTGACGTTCACGATGTTCCCGCCGCAGGCGCGCAGGTGCGGCAGCGCGGACTGGATGGTCATGAAGGGACCCTTGAGGTCGATCGCGTGGACGCGGTCCCACTCCGCGTCGGTGATCTGGTCGAAGTGGCCGAACTGCACGACCCCCGCCACGTTGGCCAGCACGTCGATCCGCCCGTTGCTGGCGCACTGCGCGATCGCCGCCTCGACGGACTCGCGGGAGGCGACGTTGCACTCGACGTACGTCACGCCGTCGGGCGCGCCGGGCTGGACGTCGAGGCCGAAGACAGTCGCCCCCTGGTCGCGGAAGAGCTCGGCGGTGGCGCGGCCGATGCCGGAGGCGGCCCCGGTGACGACGACGACGCGGGGCCCGCCCGAGGTCGGAGCGGCGGAGGAGGCAGGAGCGGAGGTCATGCGCGGACCGTACTGGAACACGTTCTAGTTCGACCAGCACCTCGGGCGCGACTTGGTCCGGCCCGGCCCGGCGGGCGACCCTGGTGCGCGTGAGCCTGCTGCACGAACCGCACCACGACGGGTCCCCGCTGTACCTCGAGCACGAGGCGCCGACGCTGGGCTGGACGGTCAAGGTGCGGGTGCGCACCTGGGCCGGCGACCCGGTCGACCAGGTCTGGCTGCGCACGACGTACGACGCGGAGCCGGTCTACCACGCGTGCGGGCCGGTCGAGCGCGACGAGCACACCGTGTGGTGGGAGGGCGAGCTGCCGGTCCACAACCCGGTGGCGCACTACCGGTTCCTGGTGAGCACCGGCGCCGGCACGCCCGAGGAGGACCAGCGCTGGCTGACCGCGGCCGGGGTGCACCGCCACGACGTGCCGGACGCCTTCGACTTCCGGGTCTCGACCTACCCCTCCGCACCGGACTGGGGTCGCGACGGCGTGGTCTACCAGATCTTCCCCGACCGCTTCGCCCGCTCCGCGGCGGCCGACGAGCGGCCGGTGCCCGCCTGGGCCGTCCCAGCGGAGTGGGACGAGGAGGTGGTCTTCGAGGGCTCCGACCCGCGCACGCCGACCCAGTTCTTCGGCGGGGACCTGGACGGGGTCGTCGAGCACCTCGACCACCTCGAGCAGGTCGGCGTCTCGGTGCTCTACACGACCCCGGTCTTCCCGGGTGAGAGCAACCACCGCTACAACGCCTCCACCTTCGACGGCGTGGACCCGCTCCTCGGCGGCGACGAGGCGTACGCGCGCCTGTCCACCGCCGTGCACGAGCGCGGCTGGCGGCTGCTCGGTGACCTGACGACCAACCACACCGGCGACACCCACGAGTGGTTCCGGGACGCCTCGCGCGACCCGGCGTCGCCGACCCGCGGCTGGTACTACTTCAACCACGACGGCTCCTACGAGTGCTGGATGGGCCACGGCACGCTGCCCAAGCTCAACCTCGCCGACCCCGACCTGCGTGCGGCGATGGTGGAGGGCCCCGACTCCGTGGTCGCGCGCTGGCTGCGCCCGCCGTTCGACGTCGACGGCTGGCGCATCGACGTCGCGAACATGACCGGGCGGCTCGGCGCGGTCGACGTCAACCACGACGTGGCCCGCGCCGTGCGCCGCACCGCGGAGGCCGAGCGGCCGGACCCGCTGGTGATCGGCGAGCACAACCACGACGCCTCCGGCGACGTGGACGGCGACGGCTGGCACGGCACGATGAACTACTCGGGCTTCTCCTGGCCGGTCTGGTCCTGGGTGCGGGACCCCGCCTCGCCGGCCCGGGCGTTCGGGCGCCCGCTGCCGGTGCCGCGGCGCCCCGGCCCGCTGGTGCTGCGGTCCTTCCGGGAGTGGCTGGCCCGCTTCGGCTGGCGCGCGGCGAGCCAGTCGTGGAACATCCTCGGCTCCCACGACAGCGCTCGGATCCGCACCGTCGCCGGCTCCGCCGCCGTCCACCGCGTGGCGGCCGGCCTGCAGTTCACCCTCCCCGGCGTGCCGATGCTCTTCGCCGGCGACGAGATCGGGCTGGAGGGCGTGCTCGGCGAGGACTCGCGCCGCCCGATGCCGTGGCACCGCCGCGAGGACTGGGACCACGCCACGCTCGCGACGTACGCCGCTCTGTCGGCCGCCCGCCGCGACCACGACGCCCTGCGCCGCGGCGGCCTGCGGTGGGCCCACGTCGACGACGACGCGTTCGTCTTCCTGCGCGAGCACCCGACCGGGTCGGTCCTGGTCTGCGCCCGCCGCGCCGCCGGCCCCGCGGTCGGGCTCGACGCGGGGCTGATGGGCTTCGGCGACGGCACGCCGGTGCTCGCGACCGAGGGCGAGGCGGCACCGCTCACCGCCGTCGACGGCACCGTCACCGTGCCGGCCGCCGACGCGCCGGGGCTCTGGGTCTGGCGGGTCTAGGCTCGTCGTCGTGGCCCTCCACGTCGTCGCCCACCGCCCCGACCCGGCGCTCCTCGAGCTGCCGTGGTCGCTGCCGCTGGAGGAGTGGGACGAGCGCTACGTCGTCCCCCTCCCCCGCGGTCTCTCGCGCCACGTCGTGCGGATCGTGCGGCAGGGGTCGTGCACGTACGCCGTCAAGGAGACGGTCGCGGAGATCGCCTTCCGCGAGTACCGCCTGCTGCGCGACCTCCAGCGGCTGGGCCTGCCCGCGGTGGTGCCCCAGGGCGTGGTCACCGGCCGGGTCGGCGCCGACGGCGAGGAGCTGCCGGCCGCGCTGCTGACCGAGCACCTGCGCTTCTCGCTCCCCTACCGCAGCCTCTTCGCCCACGGGGCCAACGCCGACAACGTGCCGTCGCTCGTCGACGCGCTGGTGGTGCTGCTCGTGCGGCTGCACCTGGCCGACTTCTACTGGGGCGACGTGTCGCTCTCCAACGTGCTGTTCCGGCGCAACGCCGGCGGCTTCGCGGCGTACCTCGTCGACGCCGAGACCGGCGAGCTGCGGTCCACGCTCTCGGACCGGATGCGGGAGTACGACCTGACCATCGCCACCGAGAACGTCTTCGCCGAGCTGCTCGACCTGCAGGCCAGCGGCTCGCTCGAGGCGTCCGCGGAGGCCGCCGACATCGCGCACTCCATCCGCGAGCGGTACGACGCACTGTGGACCGAGCTGACCGACGTAGAGGAGTTCTCGGGCGCTGAGATGTGGCGCATCGAGCAGCGCATCGAGCGGCTCAACGACCTCGGCTTCGACGTCGACGAGCTCGACATCATCACCGACTTCGACGGCGACCAGGTGCGGATCCAGCCCAAGGTGGTCGAGCTGGGCCACCACTGCCGCGAGCTCCAGGCGCTGACCGGCCTGAACGTCGAGGACGCCCAGGCCAGGCGGCTGCTCAACGACATCGCCTCGTTCACCGCCCACCACGACCTGGGCCGCGAGGACCGGAGCCTGGTGGCCAACCGGTGGCTGACCCGGGTCTGGGAGCCGCTGGTCGCGATGATCCCGCCGGCCCACCGCGGCAAGCTTGAGCCGGCCGAGTTCTTCCACGAGGTGCTGGTGCACCGGTGGTACCTCTCCGAGCGGGCCGGCCACGAGGTCGACCTGTTCGAGACCGCGCGCGACTACATCGACCACGTCCTGGTCGAGAAGCCGGAGGAGGCCGTCCTGCCGCTCCCCGGCGACCTCTGAGCCCGGGCCGGGCCCGCCCGGGGCCTCCCCCGGGCGAGGCCGTCAGGGCTTGCAGACCCGGCAGGTGGTGAGCTGGGCGACGCGGCCCTGCGCCTCGGCCTCGCCGATCGGGTGAAGGTCGGTGCGGTGGGCGACAAGCGCGCAGTCACGCCGGTGGATGGTGGTCCCCTCGCCGGCCGTCACGGGCAGCGCGGAGGTGTCGACGCCGTGGTCGTTGACGGCGGCCGAGCGCGAGGTCACGTCGGCCAGCACGAGCAGGGTGTCGGCGAGCCGCTTGGAGGACTCGCGACCGTCGTCGGCGATCCGCGCCAGCCACGCCCCGAAGTAGAGGAACCCGCCGACGAACGTCAGGCCCAGGCCGAGCAGGCCACCGGAGACGAGGTAGGACAGCTGGTCGTACTGGTAGGGCGTGTTCGCCGCGCCGTACCACCCGAGCACGATGACCACCAGGCCGAGCGGCAGCAGGATCGCGCCGGCCCAGAAGAGCACCACCTGGAGCAGCTGGTAGTTGTTGTTCTTCATCGGGGCGGCGCCCGTGGCGGTGCCGCCCCGGCCGGCGCGGGGAAGCGCCCCGGTGCCGGCGCCCATGCGGGCGCCCGAGGCGGGGATCGAGCCGGTGTTCTGCACGGTGGTCATCTGCGTGCCTCTCAGGTCAGGCGGGGCGGGCGGGGTCGAACGGGGTCGGTCGGGTCGGGTGGTGCGGGGATGGCAGCCCGGTCAGGCCTTGCGGAGGTCGGGCAGGCCGCTGTCGAGCCCGTGCGGACAGGCGCCGCCTGCTCCGAGGGCGAGGGCGCCGATCTTGCGCAGGTAGCTGCCGGCGGCGGCCGCCAGCGCGATGCCACCGAAGAGCAGGGCGCCGGGGACCGAGTTCAGCGGGGGCAGGCCGGAGCCCACGGGCGCGGCGTCGACGAGGTCGCCGTCGGCCGGCGCGGAGTCGCCGCCGGACGCCGTGCCGACGTCGCTCGGGGTCGAGGGGGCCGTCGAGCCGGTGCCGGTGCTGCCCCCGGCCGTGCCCCCGGCGCCGCCGGAGCCGCCGCCGCTGCTGTCCTCGGCACTGTCCTCGGCTCCGTCGTCGGTGGCAGGCGGCTCCGCGTCGGGGACGTCGAGCTTCGGGGCCCGGGCCGTAGCGCTCTCGGCCACGCCGAGGTGCAGCACGATCCGCGGCGAGAGCTGGGTGAGGGCACCGAGGAGGCTCTTGAGGATCGCCGCCTCCTCGGGGAACGGGATCGGGGCGAGCAGGTCGCCGAGCGGGATCTGGGAGAGCACCGGCTTGAGGATCCCCAGGTCGACCTGGATGCGCAGCGCCTCGACCGACGCGCTCGCCTCCTTGCCCTTCGTCGTGAGCTCCGGCTCGGGCAGGGAGAAGGAGATGCCGAGCTGCTCAAGGGCCTTGGCCGGGTTGTCCGAGAGGCCCGGGATGGTCCCGGCCTGACCGACCGCCTCGTAGCCCTCGGGGCCGACGGAGAACTCCTGCCCGGCGATCGAGATCGTCCCGTACCGCGCCTTGCCGGACGCCTTCTCCTCCGCGCCGTCGGTGCTGGTCTCCGCCTTCGCGGTGAAGCCGGACAGCGTGACGATGCCGCCCAGCAGCCGCACCTCGCCGAGCGCCGAGCGGGTGGTGGTGGTGACCGAGCCCCGCTCGACCTTCGACCGGCTGGCCGAGACCATCCCGCCGATGTCGACGAGCGCGCTGAGCGGTGAGGGGATCTGGCAGGTGGCCGGCTCCTCCGGGGCCTCGGCGGCCTCCGCGGACTCGGCCGGCTCGTCGCCCTCGGCCCGCGGGGCGGCCGACCGACCGGTGATCGCGGCGCCGAAGTCGCTCAGCAGGCCGGAGTCGCCGGAGGACCTGGCCGCTCCGCCCGCACCGCTCGACCCTCCGGTCAGTCCCCCGGTCAGGCCTCCAGTGAGCCCACCCAGCAGGCCGCCGAGGCCGCCGAGGCCGCCGGTCGGCAGGCCGGGCAGGCCGGGCAGGCCCGGGAGCGGGCCCTCGCCGGCGCCGCTGCCGCCGTCCTCGGCCTCGAAGACGTCGCAGTCGCTGGCGAAGCCGGAGGCGGCGCTGACGTCGCCCTGCTTCGCGGTCGTGCGCGAGACCGCACCGGGGAACGGCTCCTGGACCGCGCTCGCAGGGCCGGCCGGGTGGTCGGAGTTCACCTGGACGGGGTAGCCCTGGGCCGCGAGCGGCCCGGAGATCTCCGGGGGCAGGCCGAGGTTCTCGATGACGGTCTTCGCGCCCTCGCCGATCGAGTCGCCGGGCCACAGGTAGCTGGCTCGGCCCTTGCCGCCGCTGGAGTCGGCCAGCACGCGGCTGTAGCCGAGGTTCAGCTCGAGCTGGGGGGTCGCCGGGACCGGGATGACCGGCTCGAAGATCTCGAGCTTCAGCGGCGTCGCCGAGCCCTCGGCGCTGTAGCCGTAGTCGAGGGCCTCCCCCTCCGCCGGCGCGCCGGCGCTGGCCGTGGGGGTGCCGAGCGGGAGCACGGCGGCGGTGAGACCGGCGGCGAGCAGGGGCATGACGGTCCGCTTCACGCGGCACCTCCGAGGATGACGTCGGACATGGTGTCGAGGACCTCGGCGGGTTCGCCGGAGGCCACAATGCGGCCGCCGGACATGACGGCGGCGTAGTCGGAGACCCGCAGGGCGGTGCGGGCGAACTGCTCGATGCACAGGATGGAGACGCCGGAGGCGGCGATCTGCGCGACGGTGTCGTAGAGCTCGTCGACGATCAGCGGCGCGAGCCCCATCGACAGCTCGTCGAGCAGCAGCAGCGCCGGGTCGCTCGCGAGCGCCCGCGACATGGCCAGCATCTGCTGCTCCCCGCCGGACATCGTCCCGGCGAGCTGGTGGCGCCGCTCGGCCAGCCGCGGGAAGTAGGAGTACGCCGTGTCGAGCACCGCGCCGGCCGGCACGCCGGCGTACGACATCAGGCGGAGGTTCTCCTCGACGGTGAGGTTCGGGAAGACCGAGCGCCCCTCGGGCACCGTGCACAGGCCCAGCCGGGCCAGCTCCTCCGAGCCGGCGCCCCTGACGTTGACGCCGCCGAGGTGGACGTCGCCCGACGTCGGCTTCTTCTGCCCGGAGATGACCTTGACCAGCGTCGACTTCCCCGCGCCGTTCGGCCCGAGCAGTGCCATCACCGCCCCCTTGGGAACGGCGAGGTCGACGCCGCGCAGCACCTCGATCCGGCCGTAGGCCGCGTGGAGGCCGACGACCTCGAGGATGGGGATGCTCATCGGACACCTTCAGTGGTCGGGGCAGTGGTCGGGGCAGTGGTCGGCGCGGTGACGGCGGGCAGGACGGTGGTGGCGTCGGTGGCCGCGCCGACCGGGACGAGGTCGGTGCGGGTCTGCTCGACGGCCGGGACGGCCTGCGCGTCACCCGGTCCGTCGTCGGCGGCGTCGTCGGAGTAGCCCAGGTAGGCCCGCTGGACCGCGGGGTCGCGACGGACCTCGGCGGGCGTGCCGGAGGCGATCACCGAGCCGAAGTCGAGCACGTGGATGGTGTCGCAGACACCCATCACCAGGTCCATGTCGTGCTCGACCATGAGGATCCCGCGACCCTCCGCGGCCAGGTCGCGCAGCAGGTCGCCGAAGTCGTCGGTCTCGGACTCGTCCAGCCCCGAGGACGGCTCGTCGAGCAGCAGCAGCTTCGGGTCGCCGGCCAGGCACCGGGCCAGCTCGAGCAGCCGGGCGGTGCCGGTGGGGATGGAGTCGGCCCGCTCGTCGGCGTACGCCGAGATGCCGACCCGCTCGAGCAGGGCGTCGATGTCCTTGGCGCCCGGTCGGACCAGGCCGGCCAGGCCGCGGTGGATGTCGTAGGCCACCCGCACGTTGTCGCGCACCGACAGCGACCCGAACGCCTCGAGCCGCTGGAAGGTGCGACCCATCCCCCGCTTGGACCGTCGGTGCACCGGCGCCCCGGTGACGTTGCGGCCCTGGAAGCGCACCTTCCCGCGGGTCGGCCTCTGCAGCCCGGAGATGACGTTGAAGCACGTGGTCTTGCCGGCGCCGTTGGGACCGATCAGCCCGGTCACCTGCCCGGCGTCGGTCACGAACGCCGCCTCGTTGACGGCGGTGACGCCGCCGAACTGGACGACCACGTGGTCGACCTCGAGGAGCGGGGCGTCGTGGTGGTTGCGCGGCTCAGGCATGGGCGGGCACCTTCCCGGTGGAGTCGGGCGTCTCGGGCAGGAGGTCGACGAGCTCGACGTCCTCCGCCTCGGCGTCGCGCCGCCCGGGCAGGGCGGGCAGCCGGTCGCGGAGCTGGGGACCGAGCTGGCCCTGCAGCCGGCGACCGAGGCGGAAGAGCAGGTTGGCCAGGCCGTTGGGGTCGCGGCCGAGGGCCACGGCCCCGAAGCCGAGGATCGCGAAGATCAGCCCGGCGATGCCGGGGTTGTTGGACTGCATGACCGGCAGCAGCATCAGGCCGATCCCGCCGAGCGTCGCGCCGGTCACCGAGGTGACGCCGAAGACGACGGCCAGCAGCAGCAGCGGGAGGCTGTTGAAGAACTGGAAGTCGGCCGCGCCGATGGTGCCCCGCAACCCCGCGAAGAGCGCACCGGCCAGCCCGGCCATTCCGGCGGAGAGGCCGAACAGGCCGACGCGGAACCACCGCATGTCCAGGCCGAGCGTCCCGCACGCGGCCGGGCTGTCGCGCATCGCGATCAGCACCCGCCCCAGCGGCCCACGGCGCAGGAGCAGCAGGGCGATCCCCATCAGGACGAGGAAGAGCGTCATCACCACGACGTAGCCGCCGGTGGACTCGATCGCCGTGCCCAGGATGGAGAGCCGGCCCGCCTCGAGGGTGCCGTTGAAGCCGAAGGCGAACTCCGCCTGGAAGATCATCTTGTCCATCAGCACGCCGAAGGCCAGCGTGGAGAGCGCGAGGTAGAGCCCGGTCAGCCGGAGCACGGGCAGGGCCACCAGCGCGCCCACGCCCGCGGCGATCGCGGCAGCCAGGAACAGCCCCGCGAGGTTGGGCTGCTCGAGCTTGGCGTAGGCGAGGGCACCGACGCCGGCGAAGGTGAGCTGCGCCAGCGAGACGTGCCCGCCGTACCCCGTGAGCAGGACCAGGCTGAGCATGACCATGGCGTACGTCGCGGCCGTGCCGACCAGCAGCAGGTTGGCCGTCGACATCCCGCCGCCCACGAGCAGCGCCACCAGCACGACCAGGCCCCCGCCCCAGCCGAACGAGGCGGTGAGCGAGGGCAGCGGCGCGGACACGATGCCCTTGACCTGGCCGATGCGCAGCTGCGCCTGCGGCATCGCGACGATCACGACGAAGAGGAACAGCGCCGGCACGACTGCCCGCGTCCCGGCGAGGAAGCCGTCGCTGGGCAGGTAGGCGACCGCGAACGACTGCAGGATGCCCAGGCCCATCGCGCCGACGAAGGTCAGCGGCAGCGACTTCAGCCGACCGAGCATCGCCGCGGCGTAGGCGTTGATCACCAGCAGCGTCAGGTCGTAGTAGGACAGGCCGATCACGCTCGAGAGCAGGATGCCGCCGAGCGCGGCGAGGCTGGTGCCGATCGCCCAGGACAGGGCCGCGACGGTGTCGGGCTTGCCGCCGAAGAGCCTGAGCAGCTCGGGGTTGTCGACCGACGCGCGCATCGCGGTGCCGATGCGGGTCCGGTTGAGCAGCACGTAGAGGGCCAGCGCGACGCCGATCGAGATGACGATCGTGATGATCTGGTGCGCGGTCACGTAGGTCTCGCCTAGCTGGACGCCCGAGGAGGCCATGAACGGCGGGACCGTCCGGGGCTCGGGCGGCCAGACCTGCTGGGCCAGTCCGATCAGGCCGACGAAGAGGCCCACCGTGACGACGAGCGCGACCGACACGGGCCCCTCGCCGAGGCCGCGGGTGACGAAGCGCTGGATGCCCCAGCCGATCGCCGGCGCGATCACGCCGAGCACGAGGAACAGCGACAGGAACAGGTTGAGCCCCTGCCGCTGGGAGAAGTCCCAGAAGACGAACGCCAGCACCATGCCGAACGCGCCGTGCGCGAGGTTGAAGACGCGGGTCGTGGTGTAGGTCAGCACCAGCCCGGACGCCGCGATCGCGTACGCCGCACCGGTGAACAGGCCGAGGATCGTGAAGGAGATCAGTGAGCTCATGGTCAGCCTCCGAGGCCGGTGTCGGTCAGCGAGCCGCAGAGGTGCTCGCCGGGCGAGACCTTCGTCCACGTCCGGTGGGTCAGCTGGGTCGACATGGTTCCTCCGGAGGAGTGGGTCGCGTACCGGTCAACGAGGGAGGAGCGGCTGGGTGATGGGGGTCACAGATTCTGGGGACCGGTGTGGACCGGCTCCCGGGCACGGCGTCCTCAGAGGGTGGTGAGGCCGGCGCAGGTGTACTTCGTCCCGCCGACGGGGGCCCACTTCGAGCCGTCGAGCTCGATGAAGCGCCAGCACTCGCCGGTCTGCCGGGGGCCGGTCTGCTGCGGGGCGTGCATGCCGTTGGCGGTCCAGTCCTTGACGCCCGCCAGGTCCCTGACGAGGGCCTCGCGGCTCAGCTTGCCGCCGAGGGCGACCGCCCGCTCGACGAAGAGCCTGGCGGCGGACCAGGAGAAGACCCCGAAGAACGTCGGCTCCGCACCGGGCTTCACCTGGTTGAGCCAGCTGACGTAGGTCTGCATCTCCTTGTTGCTGCTGGCCTCCTCGAACGGGACGAAGTTGAGGAACACCGTCGTGCCGTCGACCGCGGAGCCGCCGCTCTCGATGTACTCCCGGTTGTAGGCGGAGGGGTCGATCATGAACACGTCGGGCTCGAAGCCCTGCTGCTGCATGGCGTCGGCGAGCCGGACGAACTGCGCCGGCTGGGCGATCATCTGGACGTACTTCACGCCCTTGTCCTTCATCTGCTGGACGTAGGGCGCGTAGTTGAACTCCGCGATGTCGATGCCCTGGACCATCGAGAACTTCATGCCCCGCTCGGACATGGCGGCCGCCTGGATCTTGCCGTTCTCCGAGGCGGCACCGGCGTTGATGTAGAGCATGGCGGCGTTCGCGGCGGCGTCGGGGAAGTTCTTCTTCACGTAGTCCGGGACGGCGTTCTGGAACTGGTTGGCCACCGTCGACTGCGCCCCGAAGCAGGTGCTGCAGCCGGCGCGGTCGCCGGTCACGGCCGCCGAGCGGATGTCGGGGAGCCCGCAGCCCTGGGCCGCGGACGCGCCGCCGGAGTCGAAGGCCGACATCGAGCCGATCATCGCGAAGACGTTCTCGCAGCCGTCGGAGTAGGCCTGCTGGTCGGCGGCCGCGTCGGTGCGGCTGTCGTAGGACTTCAGCGCGAGCTTGCGGCCGCAGATGTCGGTGGAGGCGTTGAAGTACGCGACGTACGCCTTGACCGCGTCCTGGCTGGACTCGAAGATGCCCGGCACCGGACCGGAGATGTCCGAGGCGTTGCCGATGGTGATCGTCTTGTCGTCGATGCCGGTCTGGTTCTTGAAGCCGTCGCACGAGCCGGCCTGGGTGCCGCCGTCCGCGGCGTTCTCGCCGCCCGGCTGGGCGGCGTCGCCGCCACCGCCTCCCGTGGACCCGGTCGCCCCCGACCCGCCGGCCGTGCTCCCGGTCGAGCCGCCCGTCGAGCCGGTGCTGCCGCCGAGGTCGGCCCCGGTGCCCGCGTCGCCCGTCGCGGCGCCCGGGACGTCGCCACCGGCGACCACGCCGCCCTCGGCACCCGCGGCGAGGCCGCCCGCCCCGACCACCTGGTTCGGGTCGAGCTGCGAGCCGCACGCGGCGAGGGCGAGGGTGAGCGCTCCGGCGAGGACGCCGAGGGCGACCGATCCGGGTTGGTGACGTCGAAGGCTGGGCACGGGTCCTCCACAGGAACTAGAACAGGTACTAGTTCCTGAACGAGGCGGTCACCGAAAGGTGACGGCGCCCACACGTTTCGTCCGGCGGGATGTGGGTTGGCCGGTCCGGGCCTGCCGGAATCCCCGGCCCCCCGGGGTTTCCGGCACTCCTCGGCCGTTGCAACCCCTGAGAGGTGCCGGTTCTCCCTGAGGAGATCAGCGGCCCCGCGACAGCGACGGCCCCGCAGCGCCGCCGTCGGGGACGCCCGCGTCCCCCGAGACCAGCGCCAGGGCGTCGCCGAACGTGCAGACGGTCAGCGCGCGCAGCGCCCCGCCGTCCTCGAGGTGGTCGCCGGCCCGCAGCGACATCATGACGTTGAGGAGCATGCCGTGCGCCACGAAGTCGCGGGCCTGCTCGTCGGTGCAGCCGGTCGCCAGGATCGTCGCGTAGATCCGGTCCATGCAACGCCGACCGACGGCGCCGATCTCCTCGACGGAGCCCGCGGAGAAGCCGTGCATCAGCACCTGGAGGGTGTCGTCGACCCCCATCAGGTCGGCGTACGCGGCTCCGAGCCGCTCCCAGTCCGCATCCCGATTCGGGTCGAACGGACCCTCGTCGAGGACGGCGGCGAACGCCGCCCGGACCCGCTCGCCGGCCGCCTCGAAGACCTCGAGGAACAGCTCGAGCTTCGTGCCGAACATGCGTACGACGTACGGCTGCGAGACGCCGGCCTCCTTGGCGATCGCGTCCGTGGTCGTGCCGTGGAACCCGGCGCGGGCGAAGGCCCGCGCACCCGCCTCCAGCAGCAGCGCGCGTCGGGCGTCGGCACTCATCCGGACCACCATGGTTGACAGATTATCAGTCGATTACCTACGTTGTAATCATCCGATGCCTACTGAGGAGCCGCCATGTCCACCATCCTCCTGCCGGCCGCTGACCGGCTCGCCATGGGGCGGCCCCCGCGGCGCCGACCGGTCGCGCTGGCCGTGCTCGCCGCCTCGCTCCCGATGTTCATGGCGACCCTCGACAACCTGGTGATGACCACCGCCCTCCCGGTCGTCCAGGCCGACCTGGGCGCCAGCGTCGGGCAGCTGTCGTGGTTCCTGAACGCCTACACGCTCAGCTTCGCGACCTTCATGCTGACCGCCGCGACCCTCGGGGACCGGTGGGGCCGCCGCCGCACGATGGTGGGCGGGCTGGTGCTCTTCACGGCCGCCTCCATCGCCGCCGCGCTGTCCACCACCTCCGAGGCGCTCATCGCGGCGCGGGCCGTCCAGGGGCTCGGCGCCGCGGCGATCATGCCGCTGTCGCTGACGCTGCTGGCCTCGTCGGTGCCGCCCGCCCGCCGGGCCGCCGCCATCGGCATCTGGGGCGGCGTCTCGGGTCTCGGCGTGGCGCTCGGGCCGGTCGTCGGGGGCGCGGTGGTGGAGGGGGTGAGCTGGCAGGCGATCTTCTGGCTCAACGTGCCGGTCGCCGTCGTCGCCCTGCCGCTGCTGCTCCTCGCCGTCCCGGAGTCCCGCGGCACCTGGAACCGCCTGGACCCGGTCGGCACCCTGCTGCTCGGCGGCGCGGTGTTCCTCGGCATCTGGGGCATCGTGCACGGCAACGACGACGGGTGGTCGAGCGCCGGCGTGCTCGGCTCGCTGGTCGGCGCCGCGGTGCTGGTCCCGGCGTACGTCGCGTGGGCCCGCCGCCGCGCCGACGCCGTGCTGCCCCTGCGGCTCTTCGCCTCGCGCGGCTTCTCGGTGGCCAACGTCATCGGCCTGACCTTCACCCTCGGCATCTTCGGAGCGGTCTTCCTGCTCTCCCAGTACCTCCAGGTCGTCCAGGGCCACAGCCCGTTCGAGGCGGGCCTCCGCACGCTGCCGTGGACGGCCGCCCCGATGGTGGTCGCCCCGCTGGCCGGCGCCCTGGCCTCCCGCACCGGGCTGCGCCCGCTGCTGATGACCGGGCTGGCGCTCCAGGCCGGCGCCCTGCTGTGGTTCGCGTGGCTGACCGAGGACGGGGCTGCGTACTCCTCGTTCGTCGTGCCACTGGCCATGGCCGGCATCGGCATGGGGCTCACCTTCGCCCCGAGCGCCACCGCCGTGCTCGACGGGCTCCCCGACGACGACTTCGCCGTCGCCAGCTCGGCGAACTCCACGATCCGGGAGTTCGGGGTGGCGCTCGGCATCGCGCTGCTCACCGCGGTCTTCCTCGCCCACGGCGGCGCGATCACCCCGACCGGCTACGACGGGGCGGTCGGACCGGCGCTGCTCACCGGTGCCGGGGCCGTCGCCGTCGCCCTGGTGGCCGCGGCGTTCGCGCCCGGCCGGCGGCGGGCCTGAGGGTCGCCCGCGGCGGCCTCAGCGCAGCAGGTCGCGACCGATGACCATCCGCTGGATCTGGTTGGTGCCCTCGAAGATCTGGGTGATCTTGGCGTCGCGGAACAGCCGCTCGACCGGGTAGTCGCGGGTGTAGCCGTTGCCCCCGAGGACCTGGACGGCGTCGGTGGTCACCCGCATGGCCGCGTCGCTGGCGGTCAGCTTCGCGATGCTCGCCTGGCGGGAGAACGGGCGGCCGGCGTCCTTGAGCCGAGCGGCGTGGAGGTACGTCGCGCGGGCGCGCTCGACCTCCGCTCCCATGTCGGCGAGCAGGAACTGCAGTCCCTGGAACTCCCCGATGGCCCGGCCGAACTGCCGCCGCTCGCGCGCGTAGGCGACCGCGTGGTCGAGCGCCGCCTGGGCGATGCCGGTGGCGACGGCGGCGATGCCGAGCCGGCCGGCGTCGAGCGCGGAGAGGGCGACCCTCATGCCGGCGCCCTCCTCCCCCACGCGGTGGGCGGCGGGGATGCGGGCCCCGTCGAGGATCACCTGGGTGGTGACGTCGCAGTGCAGGCCGAGCTTCTTCTCGGGCGCACCGAACGTCACGCCGGGGGTGTCGCCGGGGAGGATGAAGGCGGACAGCCCGCGCTTGGGGTCCTCGCCGGTGCGGGCGAAGAGGATGTAGTAGTCGGCGTGCGAGCCGTTGCTGATCCACTGCTTGGTGCCGGTGACGACGTACTCGCCGTCCTCGGCGGAGCCCTCGCGGACCGCCTTGGTGGCGATGCCGCTCACGTCGGAGCCGGCCTGCGGCTCGGAGAGGCAGTAGGCGCCGAGCCAGTCGCCGGAGAGCATCCGCGGCAGCCACTCGGCCCGCTGCTGCTCGGTTGCGTTGGCCGCCACCACGGTCGCGGTGAGCGAGTGCACGCTCGCGCCGACGCCCACGCTGGGCCAGGCGGCGGCGATCTCCTCGATCACCTGCAGGTAGACCTCGTAGGGCTGCTCGCCCCCGCCGTAGGACTCGGGGAAGGGCAGGCTGAGCAGTCCCGCGCGGCCGAGCACGGCGTACGCCTCGGCGGGGAACTCCGCCCGCTCCTCCATCTCCGCGACCTGGGGCGCCAGCTTCTCCCGGGCGATCGACCCGGCCAGGTCCAGCAGCGCCTCGGCGTCCTCGCCCGGCAGGAGCCTCTCCACGTTCGTCGGCATGGTCCCCACCCTAGGTCGACTGCCGGGACGTAGGTTCCCGGGCATGGACCGCACGAGCAGCGATGCCCGACGCGCCACCCGGCGGCTCACCGCCGAGGACCGGGAGCAGTCCCGGCGGCTCGGCGAGGAGGGGTTCGGGGCGGACCCGCCGGGCCAGCCGGCGCCGCCCGCCGAGGACACCTCCCCGGCGGGCGGTCGGCACTCCTGGGGGAGGTTCGCCGGCGACCGGCTGCTCGCCCGCGCCGTCGGGCTGGAGCTCGGGTCGTGGTGGCACGGCACGCAGGTGCCGACCTGCGGCGTCGCCGACGTCACGGTCGCCGCGGAGCACCGCGGCGAGGGGCTGCTGCGCGAGCTGTTCCGCGCGCTGCTCGAGGAGGCCTCCGACCGGGGCGAGCCGCTGAGCACGCTCTACCCGACCGCGCCCGGCATCTACCGCCGGCTCGGCTACGAGGTCGTGTGCGCCCTTGACGAGGTCGACCTGGTCACCGCCGACCTGGGCCTGGTCCGCCCCGCGGAGGGCACCACGGTCCGGCGCGCCACCGTGGCCGACGTGCCCGCGGTCCGCGAGGCGTACGACGCGTGGGCCGCCGCGCAGAACGGCCCGCTCACCCGGCGGGGAGCCGGCTTCGGCGCCCCCGACGCCGCCTGGCTCGAGCAGGTCACCGCCACCACGCTCGCCGAGGACGCCGACGGCCGGGTCGTCGGCTTCGCGCGGTGGGACCGCGGCACCGGCTACGACGAGCATGCCCGGATCGCGGTGCCCGACCTGGTCGGGCTGACCGCGGACGCCCACCGCGCGCTGTGGCGGGTGCTGGGGTCCTTCTCCACCGTCGCGCCCACCGTCCGGCTGACCACCTCCGGGGCGGACGCCGCCCGCCTGGTCCTGCCCACCTCCACCGGGCGCCGGGTCGTGCACCGCCCGTACATGCTGCGGGTCCACGACCCCGCCCGGGCGCTCACCGGCCTGCGGCTCGCCCCCGGCTCGTGGACCGCGCAGCTCCGGGTCGCCGGCGACGTCCTCGGCGTGGCCGACGGCGGCTACCGGCTGGTCGTCGAGGACGGCGTCTCCCGGTGCGAGCGGGCCGACGTGCCGCCCGACGCGGCGACGTACACCACCCAGGGGCTGGCGCTGGCCTTCGCCGGGACGCAGGACAGCGCCAACCTGCGCCTCGCCGGCCACCTGTCCGGCCGCCGCGACGACGACCGGGTGCTCGACCTGCTGCTGCACGGCCGGCCGGTGCACGTGCGCGACTACTTCTAGGGGCCCTCGGTCTCGGGGAGGGCCGACGGCCCGGGGGCGGGGGTGACCGGCGGCAGGCCGGTCTCGCCGGCCGGCTCGGGCTCGTAGGACAGCTCGGTGTAGTCCCCGACCTCGAAGACGCCGTTGGTCAGCAGGTCGACCTCCTGCAGCCCGACCGGACGCTCGTCGCGGTAGGTGATCAGGGTGACCGAGGCGGTGCGGCGGATCTTCGAGCCGATCGCGATGGCGTACGCCGCCCCGCCGGTCGTGCCGGTGGTGAAGGTGTGCCCCACCTCGCCGTTCTCGCCGACCACCTGGGTCGGCCCGCTGGCGACGTGCAGGTGGCCGCCGACGACGAGGTCTGCGCAGCCCCGGTCCAGGACCTCCCGGCCCAGGTTGGCGTCGTGGACCAGCACGGTGGCGATCCGCTCGTCGGCCTCGCAGACCTCGTCGGCTAGACGCTCGCCGACCTCGGTGAAGGACAGGCCGGTCTCGTCGCGCCAGGCGCCGAGGCCGCTGGAGCGGGGGTCGTCGATGCCGATGAGCGGCGACCCGCCCGGCCCCTCGACGACCTCGCCGTCGAGCATCCGCCAGCCGCGGTCGGCGAGGTAGTCGCGCACGAAGGGGCCGTTGTCGTGGTTGCCCGCGACGCCCCAGCGGTCGAGGTCGTCGAAGGCCGCGGTCACCGAGTCGAGCGAGAACGCCTCCCAGGCCTTGCCGGTCGAGGTGTCGTCGCCGGCGTCGAGGACCGTGGTCGCACCGGCGGCGTCGCCGATCGCGCGGGCGACGGCGTCCATGCCGATGTTGTCGTGGCGGTCGGAGACGAGCAGCGCGACCGTCTCGTCCTCGGCCGGCTCGCGGACCTCGAGGCCGGCGGCGTCCTCGGCCGCCGCGGCGTACCACTCCTTGCTCTTGGTGTAGGTGTCCACCGCGCTCTCGACGAGCCGCCGGGTCTGGTCGGTGGTGACGTCGCCGCGCACCTCCAGGCCCGCCACCTCCTCGGGCAGCGGCACGGCGGCGCCGAGCCACTGCTCGAGCGAGACCCAGTCGCGGTCGTCGTCGACCTGCGGGTCCTCGCCGCGCCAGGGCTCGACCAGGACCACGACCAGACCCGCCACGACGAGCACCGTGACCGCCCCGCGCCACGACCGGCCGGCCCGCAGCAGCTGGCGCCGGCGGTCGCGGCCGACCGCCGCCCAGACGAGCAGGGGGACGAGCGCGAGCACGGCCCCGCGCAGGGCCGCGTCGCGGGCCATCTCGACCACGACGCGCTCGACCTTGGCCCGGGGGCCGTCGGGCTGGCTGCCGATGTAGGCGTAGCGCTGGACCAGCTCGTCGGTGGTGCGGGCCTCGGTCTTGCCGAGGCGGACGTCGACGCCGATGCGGGACCCGGAGCGCAGGCGCAGGTCGGGCAGCACCGGCCCGGTGCGCACCACGACCTCGCCGTCCAGGGTCGGGCGGACCACCGCGTCGTGGCTGGCCACCGACACGGTCCGGGAGTCGGCGAGGAAGAGCGTCGTGCCGATCCCGACGGCGAGCACCGCCCAGACCACCACCGCCACGGTGGTGGCCAGGACGCGGCCGGGGCGCACGCCGGACGGCACTCGGGGGAGCCTCAGGCGCGCGCCTGCGCGACCGCGTAGAGCGCGACCGAGGCGGCCACGCCGGCGTTCAGGGACTCCAGCGTGTTGGCCATCGGGATCGAGACGACCTGGTCGCAGGTCTCCTGGACCAGCCGGGACAGGCCGCCGCCCTCGGCGCCCACCACGATCACGAGGGGACCGTCGGCGAGGCCGTCAGGCCCGGCGAGCTCGGGGAGCGTGACGTCGCCGTCGGCGGCGAGGCCGACGACCATGCAGCCGGCGTCCTGGTAGGCCTTGAGCTGCCGGACCAGGTTGACGGTCTGGGCGACCGGGATCCGGGCCGCGGCACCCGCGCTGGTCTTCCAGGCGGCAGCGGTCATGCTCGCCGCACGCCGCTCGGGGATGACCACGCCGTGGGCGCCGAAGCCGGCCGAGGAGCGGACGATCGCGCCGAGGTTGCGCGGGTCGGTGATCTGGTCGAGCACGACGATCAGCGGCTTCTCCTGGTTCGCCTCCGCGGCGTCCAGGAGGTCGTCGGGGTGGGCGTACTCGTAGGCCGGGATCTTCGCGACCAGGCCCTGGTGCACCGCGCCGCTGGTGATCCGGTCGAGCTCGCCGCGGGGCACCTCGAGCAGGCCGATGCCCTTCTCCGAGGCGAGGCGGAAGGCCTCGCGCAGCCGGCCGTCGCGCTCGGCGCCCTCGGCGACGTGGACGGCCGTGATCGGCACGCCCTCGCGCAGCGCCTCGACGACCGCGTTGCGGCCGGCGATCCACTCGATGTCGCTGCTGGACTTCTTGCGCGGGCGGGCAGGAGCGCCGCGGCGCTCGTTGCGCTGCGCGTCCTTGTAGGCCTTGTGGTAGGGCCGGTCCTTCGCCTTCGGCGTCGGTCCCTTGCCCTCGAGGCCGCGCTTGACGCGGCCGCCGGAGCCGACCGTGGCGCCCTTGCCGCCCTTGCGGATGGCGCCCTTGCGCTGGCTGTTCCCTGGCATCAGACGATGCTCCCTGCATCTAGCGACCATCGCGGGCCGTCGGGGGTGTCCTCGACCTCGATGCCGGCGGCCTTGATCCGGTCCCGGATCGCGTCGGCGGTGGCGAAGTCCTTCGCCGCACGGGCCTGGGCCCGCTGGTCGAGGAGGCCGCGGACGAGGACGTCCACGGCGGTGGTCAGTGCGTCGGCCTTGTCGGAGGCACCGGAGGCGCCGCCCCAGGCGGGGTCGGCCGGGTCGAGGCCCAGCACGTCGAGCATGGCGCGCACCGCGGCGGCCTGGCCGCGTGCGCCCGCGGCGTCGCCGGCCTGCAGCAGCCGGTTGCCCTCGCGGACGGCGTCGTACAGCACGGCGACGGCGGCGGGCGTGCCGAGGTCGTCGTCCATCGCGTCGGCGAAGGCCTGCGGCAGCGCGCCGTCCTGCGCCGCCCCGGTGTCCGCGCCAACCCGGTCGAGGAAGCCCTCGACCCGGCGGAACCCCGCGGCGGACTCCTCGAGCGCCTCGAAGCTGAACTCGACGTGCGAGCGGTAGTGCGCGGCGACGAGGTAGAAGCGCAGCTCGATGCCGCGGAAGCGCTGGAGCACCGACGGGATGGTCAGGCTGTTGCCCAGCGACTTGCTCATCTTCTCGCCGGCGGTGGTGATCCAGGCGTTGTGCATCCAGTACGACGCGAACGGGTGCCCCGCCGCGCGGGACTGCGCCTGCTCGTTCTCGTGGTGGGGGAAGCGCAGGTCGACGCCACCGCCGTGGATGTCGAAGGCGCTGCCGAGGTACTTCCCGGCCATCGCCGAGCACTCGATGTGCCAGCCGGGCCGGCCGCGGCCCCAGGGGCTCGGCCAGGACGCGGTGAGCGGCTCGGAGTCCTTGCGGCCCTTCCACAGCGCGAAGTCGCGGGCGTCGCGCTTCCCGCGGGGGTCGGCGTCCTCCGCGGCCTCCATGTCGTCGATGCGCTGGGAGGTCAGCTCGCCGTACGCCGGCCAGGAGCGGACGTCGAAGTAGACGTCGCCGGAGCCGTCCTCGGCGGCGTAGGCGTGACCGCGCTCGATGAGCGCCTCGATCAGCTCGACCATCTCCGGCACGTGGCCGGTGGCCGCGGGCTCGTAGGTCGGCGGCGCGACGTTCAGCGCGGCGTACGCGGCGTCGAGCTCGCGCTTCATGATCGCGGCGTGGGCGTACCACGGGCGGCCGAGGCCGGCGGCCTTGCCGAGGATCTTGTCGTCGATGTCGGTGACGTTGCGGATGAACGTGACGTCGTAGCCGCTGTGCCGCAGCCAGCGCTGCAGGACGTCGAAGTTGACCCCCGAGCGGACGTGCCCGACGTGCGGCTCGGACTGCACCGTGAGGCCGCAGACGTACACGCTCGCCCTCCCCTCCTCCAGGGGGACGAAGTCGCGCACCTCGCGCGTCGCGGTGTCGTAGAGCCTCAGGGTCACCCCTCCAGTCTAGGGACGGGGCGGGGTGCGGCCCGCATCCTCGGGCGCCCCGCTGTTCCTGTGACTCGTGGGGCGGATGTGACCTACCGTGGAGCCCATGCGGCGGCTCCTCCCCCTCCTCCTGACCTGCGCCTTCCTCCCGCTCGTGCCCACGGCGGCCTCGGCGGCACCGGCGCGACCGATCTCCTACACCCAGTGGGACTCCCCCGCCGAGCTGCGCAGCGGCCGGCTGGAGGGGACGCGCGTCACGCGGGGCACGCTCGTGCAGACCAAGGCCGCCGCCGGCAGGCGCACGCAGGGCGGCACGGCGTACGACGTCGGCCGGTGGTTCTCGCCGTGGACCAAGCCCGGGTTCGCGCTCACCGAGCTGATCGGCTCCTGGTCGGCCACCACGACCGGCGACAGCTGGATCGAGGTCGCCGTGCGAGGTCGCGCCGCCGGCGGTGGGCAGTCGAGCTGGGACGTGCTGGGCCGGTGGACCTCCGGTGACGGCTACACGAAGCGGACGAGCGTCGGCGGCCAGGGCGACGACCTCGCCGACGTCGCCGTCGACACCTGGAAGGCCCCCCGCGGCCTGGCGTCCTACCAGCTGCGCGTCTCGCTGGCGCGGCGCAGCGGCACCGCGGCCGCGGCCGTCGTCGACACCGTCGGCGCGGTCGCCTCCCGGCTGCCCTCGGGCGACGTCGCGACGTCCAAGCCGGGGGTCGCCCGCGGCGTGGTGCTCGACGTGCCGCGCTACAGCCAGATGATCCACCAGGGCCACTCCCCGCAGTGGGGCGGCGGCGGCGAGGCGTGGTGCTCCCCGACGTCGACCTCGATGGTCCTCGGCTACTACGACGCGCTGCCGCCGGCCGCCGACCGCGCCTGGGTCGGCTCGGGCCACACCGACCCCTGGGTCGACCACGCCGCGCGGATGACGTACGACGCGGCGTACCGCGGCACCGGCAACTGGCCCTTCAACACCGCGTACGCCGCCCCGCTGGCCGGTCACGCGTTCGTCACCCGGCTGCGCTCGCTGCGCGAGGCCGAGCGGCTCGTCAAGGCCGGCATCCCGGTCGTGACCTCGGTGTCCTTCGGCCGCGGCGAGCTCTCCGGCGCACCGATCTCCGCGACCAACGGCCACCTGCTGGTCGTCGTGGGCTTCACCTCCACCGGCGACGTCGTCGTCAACGACCCGGCCGCCCCGCGCAACAGCGGCGTGCGGCGCACCTACGACCGCGGTGAGTTCGAGGACGCCTGGCTGCCGACCTCCGGCGGGCTGGCCTACGTCATCCACGACGACGCCCACCCGCTCCCGCCGTCCAACGGCACCTGGTAGCCCACCCGCTGGTCGACCAGCGGGCCCCGGCGCGGGGCGGGAGCTCTCGTCGGGACCCGTGACCCTCGTCGGGACCAGTGACCCTCGCCGGGACCCGGCGACCCTCGTCGGGACCAGTGACCGTGGTCGCCGCCCTGCGTCCCTCACCGGGTCTCGACCCGCTCGCGCGACCTCGTCCCTCGGTCGCGTCGCTTGCTCGACCCGCCTTCGCCACGCGCCGTCCTCGTTCCTCGGACGGCGCTGCTCAAGCGCTCAGGCGGAGTAGCCGCCGTCGACGTCGAGCTTCTGGCCGGAGACGAACCCGGCACGGGCCGAGGCGAGGAAGCAGACCGCCTCCGCGACGTCCACGGCGCTGCCGAAGCGGCGCAGGGGGATGTTGCGGCGGGTGACCTCGAGCGCGGCGTCGTCGAGCTCGCCGGAGCCGATCAGGCGCGCGGCCATGCCGTCGGTGAGCATGCCGGGACCCACGGCGTTCACGCGGACGCCGTACCGCCCCTCCTCGGCCGCCAGGCCCCGCACCAGCGCCTCCACCGCTCCCTTGGGCGCGGAGGAGAGCCCGTCGCGGACCGGGAAGCGGGCCGTCGCGGCGGTGGTCACCGCGACCACCGAGCCCTGGGTCGCCCGCAGGTGCGGCAGCGCGGGCTGCACGACGCCGAAGAACCCGGCCGCGTCCGCCTGCAGCTGGGCGGCCATCGCCGCCGGCGCGACGGCGGACAGGTGGGTCATCGGGACGTGCGGGCCGGCGGCGTGCACCAGCGTGTGGATGCCCCCGTGCTCGGCGGCGACGGTCTCGACGAGGGCGGCCGCCGCGTCGAGGTCCCCGAGGTCCAGGGCGTGCGCGGTGGCGACGGCGCCGTGCCCGCGGGCCTCGGCGACCGCCGCCTCCCCCGCCTCGGGGCGCGAGCGGTAGGTCAGCGCCACGTCCGAGCCGCGGGCGGCGAGGAGGCGCACGACCTCGAGGCCGATCCCGCCGCTGCCGCCGACGACCAGGGCGCAGCCGGGCCGCCCGGCGAAGTCGCGCACGTCGGGGCTCACGCCTCCACCACCGAGAACGACCGCTCGTGCCAGCCGGTCGCGCCGTCGGGCAGCACGCCGGCCTCGACGCCGGTCTGCACGGCACCGGTCTTGTCGGTCATCCGCACCCGCACGGCGTGGTCGCCGGGCTCCAGCTCCATCTCGCCGACCCACTGCACCCAGGTGTCGTCGGTGCCCGGGCGCGCCACCTCGACCGGGACCCACTCACCGCCGTCGACGGCGATCTCCACGGTCGCGACGCCGGTGTGCTGGGCCCAGGCGACCCCACCGAAGCGGACCGGCCCGGCCGGCACGTCGGCGTCGGTGCGGGGGACGTCGACGCGGGAGGACATCTTCACCGGGCCGCGCTCGCCCCAGCCCTTGGTCGTCCAGTACGCCTCGAAGTCCTCGAACCGGGTGACCTCGAGCTCGCGGACCCACTTGGTCGCCGAGACGTAGCCGTACAGGCCGGGGACGATCGTGCGCACCGGGAACCCGTGCTCGATGGGCAGCGGCCGGCCGTTCATCGCGACCGCCAGCACGGCGTCGCGGTCGTCGGTGAGCGCCTCCAGCGGGGTGCCGCAGGTCCAACCGTCGTCGGAGGTCTGCTTCACCGCGTCCGCCCCCTCCTGGACGCCCGCCTCGGCGAGCAGGTCGGCGATGCGCACCCCGCTCCACCAGGCGTTGCCGATGAGGTCGCCGCCGACCTCGTTGGAGACGCAGTTGAGGGTGATCCAGGACTGGGTGAGCTCGCGCGCGACCAGCTCGGCGTAGGTGATCTCCATCGGCCGGTCGACCATGCCGGTGATCCGCAGGGTCCAGTCGGCGGGCTCGATCGCCGGCACGACCAGCGCGGTGTGGATCAGGTAGAACTCGTCGTTCGGCGTCCGCCAGGGGCTGACGTCGGCGAGGTCGACGCGGGCACCGGCCGGCACCTGCCCCTCGGTGACGCCGTCGAGCTTGAGCAGCCGGCGGCTCTTCTCGACGTGCCGACGACCGCTGCCGACGGCGCGGCCGAAGACCCCGAGCGCGACCGCCACGGCCGACATCAACCCGGCGCGCAGCACGAACCCGCGACGGGTGTGCCGGTGCAGTGCCGGGAGGTCGTCGGCCGGCTCGGCGCGCTCGCGGTGCTCGACGGCCAGGACGTCGGCGCGGCGCAGCGGGTCGGTGAGGACCGAGAGGCAGACGACCCAGGTCACGAAGCCCACGGCCACCGGGACCAGGTCGGTCCCGCCGGCCCCGCGCTGGGCGAGCACCGCGACGGCCCCGATCGCGGCGAGCACGCCGAAGACCACGGCGGGCATCCACCAGGAGCGGCGCGCGAGGCGGCCGGCCCAGGCGAAGAGCGCGCCGAGCGCCACGACCACGCCGAGCACCAGGAGCGGCTTGTCGGCCGCCCCGACCAGGCGGATCGCCTTCTCGATCACCGCGCCGGGCACCAGCCGGATCAGCTGCTCGACCACCGCCACGACGGGCGAGTCGCGGATCGTCATCACCATGGCGGCGCAGTACGACGTCGCAAGCCCGGCCGCGCCCGCGACCAGTCCTGCGACCGACCACGCACCGCGAGACGTCCGCACGGACCCGATCATCCCTCAGGCATGATCGCGCCGTGCCACCCAACCTCGCTGGCCGGATCCGTGTCGGGACCGGCACCGACGTCCACCGCCTCGTCGACGGGGTCCCGCTGCACCTCGCCGGGCTCTCCTGGCCCGGGGAGCCGCAGGGCCTCGAGGGCCACTCCGACGCCGACGTCGCCGCCCACGCGGCGTGCGACGCGCTGCTCTCCGCGGCCGGCCTCGGCGACCTCGGCTCCAACTTCGGCACCGCCGAGCCGCAGTGGGCCGGCGCCTCGGGCGCCGCGCTGCTCGGCGAGACCGCCCGCCGCGTGCGGGCCGCCGGCTGGGAGGTCGGGAACGTGGCGGTGCAGGTGATCGGGAACCGGCCCAAGATCGGCCCGCGCCGGGCGGAGGCCGAGTCGGCGCTGAGCGCCGCGCTCGGCGCCCCCGTGACGGTCTCGGCGACGACGACCGACGGGCTGGGCCTGACCGGCCGTGGCGAGGGCGTCGCGGCCGTCGCGACCGCGCTGGTCGTGCGGGAGGACGCGTGAGGCACACGCTCACCACCCACGACGGCCTGACCCTGCACGTCTCGACCCACGGTCGTGCGGACGCCGCCGTGACGGTGCTCCTCGCCCACTGCTGGACGGCCGACGAGGAGGACTGGCACTACCAGGTGCGCGACCTGCTCGACCGCTACGGCAGCGACCTGCGCCTGGTCACCTGGGACGCGCGCGGCCACGGCCGCTCGGAGACCGCGCCGCTCGAGGCCTGCACCATCGAGGACCTCGCCCGCGACCTCGGCGCCGTCGTGGACGCCTACGCCGCGGACGGCCCGCTCGTCCTCGCCGGCCACTCGATCGGCGGCATGACGATCATGGAGCTGCCCGAGGTCCGCCCGGACCTGGTCCACCGGGTCCACGGGCTGCTGTTCGTCTCCACCTCCTCCGGCGAGCTCGGCACGGTGACCCTCGGCCTTCCCGACGTCGGCTCGGCCGCCCGCCGCGCCATCCCGCACGTGCTGGCCGCCCGCGCCCGGCTGCTGACCCGCCGGGAGCGGCGGCGCACCCCCTCGATCGAGCGGTACGTCGTCCACCGGCTGCTCTTCGGCCGGCCGCTGCGGCTGCGCGACGCCGGGCTCGCCACCGACCAGCTGATCTGCTGCCCGCCGGCCACGATGGAGGGCTTCTACCGCGACCTGATGCGCCACGAGCGGCTCGCCGGGCTCGCGGCGTACGACGACGTGCCGACGGTCGTGCTGGTCGGCAGCGCGGACCGGCTCACCCCGCCGCCGCACGCCCGCCGGCTGGCCGGCGGGATCCGCGGGGCGCGGATGCTGGTCGCCCCGGGCGCGGGGCACTACCTCCCCCTCGAGCGCCCCGACCTGGTCACCGAGCACCTGGTCGCGCTCGTCGAGCGGGCCCGCTCCGCGGCGCGCACCCCGGTCCGGCGCATCGTCTAGCCCGACCGGTGAGTCCGGTCCCCGGCCGGGGTCGGACCACCATGACGACCTTCGCGCTCCTGCACGGCGCGGGCGACGGCGGCTGGGCCTGGCACCTCGTCGGGCGCGCGCTCGTCTCGCGCGGCCACCGGGCCGTCGCGCCCGACCTGCCGACCGACCGCGCCGACGCGACCTGGCACCACTGCGTCGACGTGGTCGAGGCCGCCCTCGACCGCACGGAGGGGCTCGACGACCTGGTGGTGGTGGGGCACTCCGCCGGCGGGTTCGTCGTGCCCCTCGTGGCCGAGCGGCTGGCCGGGCGCCGGGAGGTGCGGCTGCAGGTGTTCGTGGCCGGGATGGTGCCCCGGCCGGGCGAGAGCGCCGCGGAGTGGTTCGGTGCCGTCGGCTGGACCGGCGGGGTGCCCGACCTCGACGACGACGTGCCACCCGGGCTCGCGGCCGAGGCCGCCGCCCGGGAGCGGTCGACCTCCGACCGGCTGGGCGCCGCGCCGTGGCCGGCGGCCGCCCTGCCCGCCGTCCCGAGCCGGTACGTCGTCACCACCCGCGACCGGTTCCTGCCGCCGGCGGTGCAGCGGCGGGTCGCCGCGGAGCGGCTGGGCATCACCGCGCCCGACGAGGTCGCGACCGGGCACTGCCCCCACCTGAGCCGGCCCGAGGAGCTGGCCGACCTGCTCGCGGGTGATTCCCCCTAGGCCGCCACCGGGTGCTGCCGGGCCCGGTAGCGCCGCACGACCAGCTCGACCAGGAACCGGTGCGCCCCGAGCACGTCGGCGACGACCGGCGCACCGGCGGCGGAGGCGGTCGCCCGCACCTCGTCCGCGTCCGGGCCGGGGGCGAGGAGGTACGGCGAGACGGCCGTGCCGCGGCCCAGGAGCTCCTCGGGGCGCGGCACCGGGCCGGTCTGCGCCGCGAGCCGCACCGGTCCGGTCCAGGTGTGGGCGAGCAGTGCCGCTGCGCGCACGAGCCGTTCCTGGTCCTCCGGGCGGTGCGACCCGGGCGCCACCATCACCACCGCCCGGCCCGGACGCGCCCCCGCGGCGATCAGCCGGGAGGCCTGGGCCGCGGCGAGGAGCGGGTGCGGCCCGAGCGGTCGGCCGTGCGGGAGGGCGCCGTCCAGCGCCACCGGCACGACGACCGGCGGGCGGACCGCTCCGGCGAGGACGCCCCGAAGCCCGTCGCCGCACGTCGCGACCGCCGGGACGCCCAGCGCGGCGGCCGCACGTCGGGTCACCTCGGCGACGACAGGGCAGCCCGGCCGGCCGACCGTGACCAGCAGGCTCATGCCGCGGCGGCCTTGCGGTGGCCGACGAACACCCGGCCCTCGACGATCTTGACGTCGTAGGCCGGCACCGCCGCGCCCGGGTCGTCGAGGCACTTGCCGGTGCGCAGGTCGAAGGCGTGCCGGTGCGAGGGGGACGCGACGAACGGCACGTCGCCCCGCAGGCCGACGATCCCCTTGGCGATGACCGAGGCCTTGGCGAACGGGTCGTGGTTGCCGAGGGCGAAGACCCGGTCGTCGGCGAGCCGGAAGATGGCGATCGCCTGCCCGTGCACCAGGGCGGTGGCGGCCCGCTCGACCTCGAGGTCGACCAGCGCGCACACCGGCTGCCACTGGTCGTGCGCGGCTCGCGGGGTCACGCCGCCGAAACTAGGTCGCCCAGGTTCACGGCCGGGTTTCGTCGTGCAACGGGCGTGTAAATCGTTGCTCGCACCGGTGCCCGAGCCACGCGCACACGCCGCGATAGCCTCCGCTGCGTGCCCGCCGCCGTCGTCGTCCTCGCCGCGGGTGCCGGCTCCCGCGTCGGCGCCGAGGTCAACAAGGTCCTCCTGCCGCTGGGCACCCAGGCCGTGCTGGCGTGGTCGGTGCGCGACGCGCTCGCGGTCGACGACGTCGCCCGCGTGGTCCTGGTCGTGCGAGCAGGCGAGGAGCAGGCCGTCGCCGACGCGGTGACCCCGCACCTCGGCGACGGCGAGGTGCGGGTGGTGACCGGCGGCGCGACCCGGCACGCCTCGGAGTGGCGGGCGCTGCGCGCGCTCGCCCCCGAGATCGACGCCGGCGCGATCGACGTCGTCGCCGTCCACGACGGGGCCCGGCCACTGGCCGGCGTCGAGCTCCTCGCGGCGACCGTGCGCGCCGCCCGCGAGCACGGCGGCGCGATCCCCGTCGTGCCGCTGAGCGGGCTCGTGTCGGTCGCGGGCGACCGGCTGCCGACCGGGCTGGTCGGCGTGCAGACGCCTCAGGCGTTCCGCGCGGGCGCGCTGCTCGCGGCGTACCGCAGCGCCGACGCCGACGGCTTCGAGGGCACCGACACCGCCAGCTGCCTGGAGCGCTATCCCGACGTCCCGGGAGGACCGGTGCGGATCGCGGCGGTGCCCAGCACCTCGCGCAACCTCAAGATCACCTTCCCCGAGGACGTCGACCTGGCGCTCGCCCTCGCCCCGCCGTCCGCGCCCTGACCTCCGGCCCTGCGGACAGGTCAATCCGGGGTCGTCAGCGCCTCGAGCAGGCGTACGTCGTCCTCGCCGGCGACCCGGCGGGCCGACGGCGGCGCGTCGGCGAGCTCCACCACGAACCGGGCGCGGAGGTCCTCGACCAGCTCGGCGAAGTCCAGCGACGGCAGGCCCTCCAGCTGCGCCACGGCGCTCGCCGGGAGCACGACCGGCGAGGCGACCGCGACCAGGCCGGCGCGGTCGACCGTCGCGCCGACGAACCCGTCGGCCGACTCCTTGACGGTGTCGGTCACCGGCCGGGTGCCGACCACGACGACGTCGCGCTCCACCGCGCGGGCCAGGCAGGCCGCGATGAAGTCCGCGGGTGTCATCGGGCACAGCGCGTCGTGCAGCACCAGGGGCTCGCCGGCGTCGACCAGCCCGGCCCACTCGGTGCCGATGTCGACCAGCGTCACCCCGGCCTCGGCGAGCGCCCAGGACGCCGCGACCACCAGGCCCTCGCCGTGGACGAGCGCGAACGGGAGCGAGCCCCGTCCGGCCTCCACCACCGTGCCGAGCGCTGCGGGCGCACCGTCCTGCTCCTCGTCCCAGTCCACGCCCCGACCCTAGGCCGCTGGCCCGCACCGGGGCCGGGTCGGGACGGGCCCCGGGACGCGACGAGGCCCCCGGGTGGTCACCCGGGGGCCTCGATCGATCAGCTGGTCGGCCGGCTGCTGGGCCGGCCGCGGTGGTGCGTCAGGAGGCGAGGACCTCGTCGAGCATGGCCTCGGCCTTGTCCTCGTTGGTCTTCTCGGCGAGCGCGAGCTCGGAGACCAGGATCTGGCGCGCCTTGGCGAGCATCCGCTTCTCGCCCGCGGACAGGCCACGGTCGCGCTCGCGGCGCCACAGGTCGCGCACGACCTCGGCGACCTTCATGACGTCGCCGCTGTGCAGCTTCTCCAGGTTGGCCTTGTAGCGGCGCGACCAGTTGGTCGGCTCCTCGACGTGCGCGGCACGCAGCACGTCGAACACGCGGTCCAGGCCGTCCTTGTCCACGACGTCGCGGACGCCGACGAGGTCGAGGTTGCACGCAGGAACGCGCACGACCAGGTCCTGCTGGGCGACGATCCGCAGGACGAGGTACTGCCGGTCCTCTCCCTTGATGGTCCGCATCTCGATGTCCTCGATGACAGCGGCCCCGTGGTTCGGGTAAACAACCGTTTCGCCGACGGTGAAAGTCATATGTCAGGTACCCCTTCCTAGGGCACCATCTTAACACGCGTCTGGACCACCCGGATCAGCGTTGTTGCAGGTCAGAGCCACAATCCGGTCTTGACAAGGCACGGGGCGATGTGCAGGCGGTAGCCCCGCGGAGGCCACCGGGAACCACGAAACCGCAGGTGAACCGCGTGGTTCGCCCGTTCCCGGAGGTGACGCAGGCGATACTGCCGCCATGGCGAAGAGGGAGCGCTTCCGGCGCCGAAGTGGTACTGCCGGGGCCGAGCAGACGGGTTCCGTGGCGCTCGAGGAGCCCGTCGAGGGTCCCGTCGACGAGCCCGTCACCCAGCCGACTGCGGCGAGCACCCGTGCCACCGGAGCCACCGCTGTCGCCGCACCCGCCGAGCCGCGGCCCGCGGGCGACGTACGCCGCCGGCGCGGGCTGCGCGACCTGGAGCCGCTGCTGCTCGTCCAGGCGAGCCACCCGCGGCAGGCCGTCCTCACCGCCCTCGGCATCGCCGCCTGCGCGGCCCTGGCGGGGCGGGAGCTGCGCGAGGTCGGCGTGGTCCTCGCGACCGTGCTCGTCGGCCAGGCCGTGCTGGGCTGGCACAACGACATCGTCGACCGCCGCCGCGACGCGCGCCACGACCTGCCGGGCAAGCCGGTGGCCCAGGAGCGGCTGGAGCCGGGGTCGGTGTGGTTCGCGATCGCGTGCGCCGTGCTCCTCCTGGTCCCGCTGTCCATCACCACCGGCATCACGGCGGGCAGCGCCTACCTGCTCTCGGTCGCGATCGGTCTGCTCGGCAATGTCGTGCTGCGCCGGGGCCTGCTGTCGTGGGTGCCGTGGGCGGCGTCGTACGCGCTCTACCCGGCCTACCTCTCCTACGGCGGCTGGGGCGGGCAGCACGAGGGCAACCCGCCCGAGGTCGCGATGGTCGCGCTGTTCGCCCTGCTGGGCATCGGCGTGCACGTGCTGCGCGCGCTGTGGGGCCTCGTGCCGGACAACAAGGACGGCTGGAGCTACCTGCCGCTGCGGCTCGGCCTGCGCCTGGGCGCCGCCCGCCTGCTCACCCTGGTGTCGGTCTACCTCGGAATCGTGCTGGTGGCCCTCGCCTTCGCCGGCACCTCGGTCGGACTGGCCCGGTAGCCACCGCTAGGCTGAGGGCCACCTTTGGCCGCTCACCCTGCGAGGCTCCAGAACATGCTGCTCCGACGCAACACCGCGCTCGCCCTCGGCGCGCTCGTGCTGACCGTCCCCGCCCTCGGCTCGTGCGGGTTCAACTACGCGACCGACCGGGTGACCAACTACTCCAACACCGCGAACGAGCGGTCCGCGGACGTCGACGTGGTGGGCGCGGTCATCGTGTCCGAGGCGGCCGGCAGCGGCACGTTCCTCGCCACGCTGTCGAACAACCCGGAGGCCGACGAGGACACCCTCGAGGCGATCTCCGGTGGTTCCGGCGTCGAGCTCGAGGCCGCGGACTTCGAGCCCTACGAGATCGCCGAGGGCGGTCTGGTCTCGATGCTGCAGGAGGGTGGCGTCCGCGTCACCGGCGACTTCGAGCCCGGCGACTTCGTCCCGCTGACCCTGGAGTTCGGCAACGGCGAGTCGGTCGAGCTCACCGTCCCGGTTCACCCCGCGTGCGACGAGTACGAGGGCCTCGACGACGCCCCGCAGGCCGACGGCGCCGCCTCGACCACCGAGGCCGAGCCTTACGACTGCGAGGGCGTCTCCGTCCAGGACCCGGGCCACGAGGGCTCCGAGGCGCCGGAGACGGAGTCGGAGTGACCTACCGCCTCGTCCTGCTCCGCCACGGCGAGAGCGAGTGGAACGCCAAGAACCTCTTCACCGGCTGGGTCGACGTCAACCTCACCGAGAAGGGCCGCGGCGAAGCCGTCCGCGGCGGTGAGCTGATGCGCGAGGCCGGCGTGCTGCCCGACGTCGTGCACACCTCGCTGCAGCGACGCGCGATCAACACCGCCTGCCTGGCCCTCGACGCGGCCGACCGGCACTGGATCCCGGTGCGGCGCTCGTGGCGGCTCAACGAGCGCCACTACGGCGCCCTGCAGGGCAAGGACAAGAAGCAGACCCTCGAGGAGTTCGGCGAGGAGCAGTTCATGCTCTGGCGCCGCTCCTTCGACGTCCCGCCGCCGCCGCTGGCCGACGACGCCGAGTACTCCCAGGTCGGGCTCCCCCAGTACGCCGACCTCGGCGAGGAGATGCCCCGCACCGAGTGCCTCAAGGATGTCATCGCGCGGTTCCTGCCGTACTGGGAGTCGTCGATCGTCCCGGACCTCCGCGCGGGCCACACGGTGCTCGTCGCCGCCCACGGCAACTCGCTGCGCGCGCTGGTCAAGCACCTGGACCGGATCAGCGACGAGGACATCGCCGGGCTGAACATCCCCACCGGCATGCCGATGCTCTACGAGCTCGACGAGGACCTGCGTCCGGCCGCCCCGGGCCGCTACCTCGACCCCGAGGCCGCCGCCGCTGCTGCGGCCGCCGTCGCCAACCAGGGCCGCTGACCGCTCGGCGGTTCCGGGCTCGTCGGCAGGGGTAGTCCGGCACCGGGGCGCCCTCGTGGGGTTAGTCCGCCACGAGCGCGTCCTCGCCGGCCTCGGCGAGGGCCCGGGTGTGCCGGACTACCCCGACGGCCGCGCCACCCCCGCGCCGCCGCCGGGCCAGGAGGTCAGGCCGTGACGGAGTGCGGGTTGTCGCCGGTGACGACGAAGACCACCCGGTTCGCGACCGAGACGGCGTGGTCGGCGATCCGCTCGTAGTACCGCCCGAGCAGGGCGACGTCGACGGCCGCCTCCACCCCGTGCTGCCAGTCGTCGGCGAGCAGCTCGGAGAAGCTGCGCCGGCGGAGCTGGTCCATCTCCTCGTCGTCGCGGCCCAGCGCGATCGCGGCGGCGACGTCGCGGCGGGTGATGATCTGGGCGACCCGGCGGACCATGTCCTCGGCGACCGTCGCCATCCGCTCGATGGTGGGGCGCACCTCGTCGGGCACCGCGACACCGGGCACGCGCAGCCTGGCAATCTTCGCGACGTGGACCGACAGGTCGCCCATCCGCTCCAGCTCGGTGACCATCCGCAGCGCCGCGACGACCGTGCGCAGGTCGCCGGCCACCGGCGCCTGCAGGGAGAGCAGCTGGAACGCCGCCTCCTCGACCTCCTCGCGCTGCCGGTCGATCTCGGCGTCGCCGCTGATGACCGCCTCGGCGACCTCGGCGTCGCCGGTGAGCAACGACCGGGTCGCCTCGCGGACCGCCTGCTCGACCCGGCCGCAGATGCCGGCGAGGTCGACGAAGACGGACTCGAGCTGGTCGTGGAAGGCGTCGCGCATGTGACCGAGGGTGGGGCACGGTACGCAACGAGGGAGGGTGATGGGGTGAACGCGGGGTGAACGTTCCCCGACCGAGGCCTCGGACGGCGAGGGCACGGTCGGGCGAGCCGTACGATCGCACCGTGGACCCGACGATGCAGGCGTTCCTCGCCGCCATCATCGGGGCCGTCGTCGGTGGCGCGGCGGTGCTGGCCTGGTCGGTCAGCGAGCGCCAGCAGCAGCGGGTCCCCGCGGCCGACGAGCCCGTCGTGCCTCCGGGCGTGGCCACCGTCCTGTCGGTCCTGCGCAGCAGCGCGGTCGTCGTCGACGAGTCCGACGTCGTCCTCAAGGCCAGCGCGCCGGCGTACTCCATGGGCCTGGTGCGCGGCACCGTGCTCACCTCCGACGAGCTCGCCGACCTGGTGCGCCAGGTCCGCCGCGACGGCCAGATCCGCGAGACCGAGCTGCTGATCGCCCGCAGCGGCGTCCCGCCCCGCAACGTCACCGCCCGCGTCGCCCCCCTGGGCTCGCGGCTGGTCCTCGTGCTCGTCGAGGACCGCACGCGGGAGCGTCGCGTGGAGGCGGTACGGCGCGACTTCGTCGCCAACGTCAGCCACGAGCTGAAGACCCCCGTCGGCGCGATCCGGCTGCTGGCCGAGGCGGTCGGCGAGGCCGCGGACGACCCGGAGGCGGTGATCCGGTTCTCCGACCGGATGCTGGTCGAGAGCGAGCGGCTCGGCCAGCTCGTCCAGCAGATCATCGAGCTCTCGCGGCTGCAGGGCGACGACCCCCTCGAAGCCCCCCAGCCGGTCGCGGTCGACGAGGTCATCGGGGTCGCGGTCGACACCAGCGCGATCGACGCCGACGCCAAGCGGATCACCGTCGTCAGCGGCGGCACCACCGGCCTGCGGGTGCTGGGCAACGCCGAGCAGGTGACCGCCGCGGTCTCCAACCTGGTCGCGAACGCCGTGTCGTACTCCGACCCGGACTCCACCGTCCTGGTCACCACCAAGGCCACCGACGGGATGGTCGAGGTCTCGGTCGTCGACCAGGGCATCGGCATCCCCACCGAGGAGATCGACCGGATCTTCGAGCGCTTCTACCGCGTCGACCCCGCCCGCCACCGGTCCACCGGCGGCACGGGCCTGGGGTTGTCCATCGTCAAGCACGTCGCCGCCACCCACGGTGGCGAGGTGCGTGTCTGGTCGGTCGAGGGGCAGGGGTCGACGTTCACGCTGACCCTGCCCCAGCACACCGACCAGCACATGTCCGAGCCCCTCATCGGGGGCCTGAACCAGGAGGACCGCCCGTGACCCGGGTACTCGTCGTCGAGGATGAGGAGAGCTACAGCGATGCTCTCTCCTACATGCTGCGCAAGGAGGGCTTCGAGGTCGCCGTCGCGGCCGACGGCCACGCAGCGATCTCGGAGTTCGACCGCAACGGCGCCGACATCGTGCTGCTGGACCTGATGCTCCCGGGCATCCCCGGGACCGAGGTGTGCCGCACGATCCGGCAGACCAGCAACGTGCCGGTGATCATGGTGAGCGCCAAGGACGACGAGGTCGACAAGGTGGTCGGGCTCGAGCTCGGCGCCGACGACTACGTCACCAAGCCCTACTCCCCCCGCGAGCTCGTCGCCCGGATCCGGGCCGTGCTCCGGCGCGGCACGGAGCCCGACCTGGCCCCCGCCACGCTGGAGGCGGGGCCGGTGCGGATGGACGTCGAGCGCCACGTCGTCACCGTCGACGGGCAGGAGCAGCGGCTGCCGCTCAAGGAGTTCGAGCTGCTGGAGATGTTCCTGCGCAACCCCGGCCGGGTGCTCACCCGCGGGCAGCTGATCGACCGGGTCTGGGGCTCGGACTACGTCGGGGACACCAAGACCCTCGACGTCCACGTCAAGCGGCTGCGCGCCAAGCTCGAGCCGGACCCGGGCGAGCCGAAATACCTCGTCACCGTGCGCGGGCTGGGCTACAAGCTCGACCTCTAGGCCGGCGGCCTCTCGGAGCGCTGACCGGCCTCGAACGCCCGGCCGACGGCGACGGCGAGCGGGACCACCAGCACCAGCCAGGACGCCGCCAGCGCCGTGAGGATCCACCACATGCCGGCCTGATCGGCACCGGACGGGGCCCGCTGAGCCGAACCCCTGCGCGGCCCTGGCCGGACCAGTCCACCCCTCGTGCCCGGCGGTGGCGGCCGATCGCGCATCGACGTCCGATATCCGCGTGTCGCCGGGGCCGGACCGTCCCTAGGCTTGCGCGGTGACGACCCGTACGACGACTTCCGCCTCCCCCGCCCCGACCACGCCGACCGCCGGACCCGCCTGGCTCCCGGTCGCCGCGGTCGGCGTGACGCTGGTGCTGTGGGCCTCGGCGTTCGTCGCGATCCGCCACCTCGCCGACGACTTCGGGCCCGGCTCGCTCTCCCTCGGCCGGCTGGTGGTCGGCGCCGTGGCGCTCAGCCTCTTCGTGGTCGGCCGCCGGCTGCCGCGCCCGACGATTCGGCAGTGGGTGTCGCTGCTGACGATCGGCGTGCTCTGGTACGGCGTCTACAACGTCGCCCTCAACGCCGGCGAGCACCGCGTCGACGCCGGCACCGCGGTCATGCTGATCCAGGTCTCGCCGGTGCTGATCGCCCTGCTGGCTGCGGTGTTCCTCTCCGAGCGGTTCACCGTCTACCTCGGGCTGGGCCTGGCGCTGGCCTTCGGCGGCGTCGCGGTCATCGCCCTGTCGACCTCGGAGGCCGACGACCGCGATCCCCTCGGCGTGGTCCTCTGCCTGGTCGCCGCACTGGTCTACTCGATCAGCCTGGTGCTGCAGAAGCCGCTCGTCGCCCGCCTCTCGGCCCTCCACGTCACCTGGCTGGCGTGCACCATCGGCGCGGTCGCCTGCCTGCCCTGGGCCGGGCAGCTGGTCCGGGAGGTCGGCGACGCCCCGACCAGCTCGGTGCTGTGGGTGGTCTACCTCGGGGTCTTCCCGACCGCGATCGCGTTCACGACGTACGCCTTCGCGCTGCAGCACATGACCGCCTCCAGCCTGGGCATCACGACCTACCTCGTCCCGCCGATCACCATCGTGCTCAGTGTGCTGCTGCTCTCCGAGGCCCCGCCCACCATGGCCTACGTCGGCGGCGTGCTCGCCCTCGTCGGCGTCGCCGTCGCCCGCCGCAAGCCGCGCTCGGTCGTCCAGGAGCCGGCTGCCGCGGCGTGACCCGGGTCGCCGGTGCCGCACGAATCGTTCAATTGTCGAGTTCCGACGGCGTGGAAGCGCTCCCACCGGGCTGCGGGCCGCCGCAATCGCGCAATTGAACGATTGCGACGGCCCGAGGACACGAGCGCGGAGCCTCAGCCCAGGCTGCCGGGCCCGACGTCCGGCTCGGCGCCGGACTCGAGCCACCCGCGGAACGCCTCGAGGTTGCGGGTGGACTCCCCGCGCAGCTTGCGCCACTCCCACTCCTTGCGGATGGAGGAGGCGAAGCCGAGCTCGAGGATCGCGTTGAAGGACTCGTCGGCGTAGGACAGCACCGAGCCGAGCAGCCGGTCGAGCTCGTCGGGGGTGACCGAGGAGAGCGGCAGCCGGCCGTCGAGGTAGATGTCGCCGGTGCGGTCGACGGCGAAGGAGACGGCGTACATCCGCAGGTTGCGCTCGAGCAGCCAGCGGTAGACCCGCTCGTGGTTCTCGTCGGGGTTGCGGCAGACGAAGGCGTGCACGCCGAGCGCGTGCTCCCCCACGTCGAGGCGGACCGCGGTCTGCAGCTTCTTCTCCCCGGGCAGGGTGAAGGAGAAGAGGCCCTCGCGGGTCTCCTCGAACTCCAGCTCGTTCTCGGCCAGGTAGGACCGGACGGTCCCGGCGACCTGCTCGTTCACGCTGCGGCCTCCCGCATGCCGGAGCGGGCCCGGCGGTAGACGTCGAGGGTGGCGGCGGCGGTCGCCTCCCAGGAGAACTCGCGCGCCTGCTCCAGCGCGCCGGCCGCGAGCCGGTCGCGCAGCAGCGGGTCGCCGACCAGGCGCCCCAGCGCGCCGGCCCAGTCCCGGGGGTCGTGCCCCTCCACGAGCAGCCCGCTGCGGCCGTCGCGGACGACGGTGGTGAGCCCGCCGACCGCCGCGGCGAGCACCGGGGTGCCGCAGGCCTGGGCCTCGGCGGCGACCAGCCCGAAGGACTCGTTGTACGACGGCACCGCGACGACCGTGGCGGCGGCGTACCAGCGGGCCAGCGCGGCCTGGTCGACCGGCGGCACGAACCGCACCACGTCGGCGATGCCGAGCTCCTCGGCGAGCGCGGCGAGCGACTCGGGCCGGTCGAGGCCGGAGCCGGAGGGCCCGCCCACGATCGGCACGACCAGGCGGGAGCGCAGGTCCGGGGAGCGGCGGAGCAGCTCGGCCACCCCGCGCAGCAGCACGTCAGGTGCCTTGAGCGGCTGGATCCGGCCGGCGAAGAGCAGGACGTGGGCGTCGCGGGGCAGGCCGAGCCCGGCCCGGGCGGCGACCCGGTCGGTCGGGCAGAAGACCGTGAGGTCCACGCCCGGGTGGACCACCTCGACGCGCGCCGGCTCCGCGTCGTACAGCTCGATGAGCTGCTTCGCCTCGAGGTCGGTGTTGGCGATGAGCATGTCGGCGGCCTCGACGACCTGCTCCTCGCCGATGATCCGTGCGGCGGGCTCGGGGGCGTCGCCGGCGGCGAGCGCGGCGTTCTTGACCTTCGCCATCGTGTGCATGGAGTGGATGAGCGGGACGCCCCAGCGGTCGCGGGCGAGCGCGCCGACCTGGCCGGAGAGCCAGTAGTGGGAGTGCACGACGTCGTAGTGGCCCACCGGCTGCACCGCCTCCGCGCGCAGCACCTCGCGGGCGAAGACGCACAGCTGCGCGGGCAGCTCGGCCTTGGTCAGCCCCTCGAACGGGCCGGCGTGCACGTGGCGCACCGACACCCCGTCGTAGGCCTCCACGACCGGCGGCAGCGCCGAGCTGGTCGCGCGGGTGAACACGTCGACCTCGATGCCGTGGCGGGCGAGCCGCTTGGCGACCTCGACCACGTAGACGTTCATCCCGCCGGCGTCGCCGGTGCCGGGCTGGTCGAGCGGGGAGGTGTGCAGGCTGATCATCGCCAACCGCCTGATCGCGTCCACGCTCGTCCTCCCACTGCCGTCCGCCGGTCCTCCGGGGCCCAACCGGCGGAGGTCCTCGGTTGTTCCCACCACCCGGCGTGGCGGCCGGTACCCATCGGTCGCACGACCGCCGCCCGGCCGGGCGGGGGTCGGCACGGCGAGCCAGTGTGCCAGCGCCCCGGGGCGCTCCCGACAATGGTCGCCATGACCGAGACGTCCTCCGCCGCAGCCCCCACCCGTCGTACCGCCGTCGTCACCGGTGCCAGCAGCGGCATCGGCGCCGCGACCGCCCGGATGCTGGCCGCGGAGGGTTTCCACGTCTTCTGCGCCGCGCGCCGCGCGGACCGGGTCGAGCAGCTGGCCGCCGAGATCGGCGGCACCGCGGTCGTGTGCGACGTGACCTCCGAGGACTCCGTCGCGGCACTGGCGCAGACCGTCGGCGACCGGCTCGACGTGCTGGTCAACAATGCCGGCGGCGCCTTCGGGTCGAGCCCGGTCGCGCAGGCCGACAGCGACGAGTGGCGCCGGATGTACGAGGTCAACGTCATCGGCCTGGTGCAGGTGACCCGGGCACTGCTGCCGGCGCTGGTGGCCAGCGGGGCCGGGGTGATCCTCAACGTCGGGTCGACCGCGGGCCGGATCGCCTACGAGGGCGGCGGGGGCTACACCGCCGCCAAGCACGGCACCCAGGTCGTCACCGAGACGCTGCGCCTGGAGCTGTGGGACCAGCCGGTCCGCGTGTGCGAGATCGCGCCCGGGATGGTCCGGACCGACGAGTTCGCGCTGGTACGCTTCGACGGCGACCGGGAGAAGGCGGAGGCGGTGTACGCCGGGGTCGCCGAGCCGCTGACCGCCGAGGACGTCGCCGAGGCGATCACCTGGATGGTCACCCGTCCCGCGCACGTCAACGTCGACGAGCTGGTCATCCGCCCGCGCGCCCAGGCCGCCCAGCACAAGGTGCACCGCGTCCTGGACTGAGCCGTCCGGGGCGACCGCGGGGTGACCGTGGCGTGACTCCGGTTACCGAGCGGTAGAACACGGCCCGGAGGTCTGCCAGGGTGGGCCCATGCAGACGATCGGACTTCTCGGCGGGCTCGGCTGGAAGAGCAGCGCCGTCTACTACGAGGGCCTCAACCGCGGCGTCGAGGAGCGGCTCGGCGGGCTCCACTCCGCACGGACCGTGCTGGCGTCGGTGGAGTTCGCCGAGGTCACCGAGCTGGCCGCGGCCGACCGCTGGGACGACGTCGCCGCGCTGCTGGTGACCGCCGCGCAGGGCGTGGAGCGGGCCGGGGCGGACTTCCTGCTGATGTGCACGACGGCGTACCACGAGGTCTTCGACCAGGTCGAGGCCGCCGTCGGCGTACCCGTCCTGCACCTCGCGGACGTCGTCGCCGACGCCTGCAAGGAGGCGGGGGTGTCCTCGGTCGGGTTCCTCGGCACGAAGTTCTCGATGACCCGCCCGTTCTTCACCGACCGGCTCGCCGGCCACGGCATCACCGTGCACGTGCCGGACGAGAAGCACCACCAGGAGCTCGACGACATCGTGTACGGCGAGCTCGTGCACAGCCGCGTCCTCGACTCCTCCCGCCGCCGCGTCGTCGAGGTGGTCGACCAGCTGTGGGACGCCGGCGCCGCGGGCGTGGTGCTGGGGTGCACCGAGCTCGAGCTGCTCGTCAAGCAGGCCGACGCCGACATCCCGGTCTTCCCCTGCACCACGCTGCACGTGGCTGCTGCGCTCGACCGGGCCCTGGCGGGGTAGTCACGGACGTTCCTGACCTCCAGCGTGGTGGTCGGGGCAGAAACGTCCGTGACTACCCCGGCACGCGGTCCGGCGGGAAGCCCCCGGTCGCGACCGGCCCCCACGAGGTGGGCGTGATCCGGAGCAGCGACTTGCCCTGCTTGCGCATGGCCTGGCGGTACTCCTCCCAGTCCGGGTGCTCCCCGGAGATGCAGCGGAAGTACTCCACCAGCCCGTCCTCGGCCTCCTGCGAGGGCATGTCCAGCACCTCGCACGTGCCGTCGACCTGCACCCAGGCGTCGTTCCACTCGTCGGAGAGGACGAGCACCGAGCAGCGGGGTTCGCGGCGGAGGTTGGTGGCCTTGGCGCGGTCGGGGTAGGTCGAGACGACGATCCGGTCGTCCGCGGAGACCCCGCCGGTGACCGGCGAGAGCTGCGGGCGGCCGTCGGCGCGGTGGGTCAGCAGCACCAGGTGGTGGCGGGTGCGGACGAAGTTGAGCAGCTCGGGCAGCTCGACGCGGGTGTTCGTGGCGATCGAAGGCATGCGCCCCCGGTGCCCAGGGAGGTGCCGTGGGCCACGTCCGAGGATGCGGGCCGACCACGGGGCCGCCACTAGACTCGACGAGGCCCTCGTGTGGCCCAGCGCCACCGAGCACCACTCCTTGACCTCGACGGAAGCGACGTACCACTGCCATGCCCGGAACCACCGCACGCACGGACCTGCGCAACGTCGCGATCGTCGCGCACGTCGACCACGGCAAGACCACCCTCGTCGACGCCATGCTCCGACAGGCCGGCGCGTTCACCGCGCACCAGGCCGAGAGCGTCGCCGAGCGGGTCATGGACTCCGGTGACCTCGAGCGCGAGAAGGGCATCACGATCCTCGCGAAGAACACCGCCGTCCACTACGCCGGCCCCGCCGCCGGCGGCCAGCCGATGACGATCAACATCATCGACACCCCCGGCCACGCCGACTTCGGCGGCGAGGTCGAGCGCGGCCTGTCGATGGTCGACGGCATCGTGCTGCTCGTCGACGCCTCCGAGGGCCCGCTCCCCCAGACCCGCTTCGTGCTCCGCAAGGCGCTCAACGCCGACATGCCGGTGATCCTGGTCGTCAACAAGACCGACCGCGGCGACGCGCGGATCGCCGAGGTCGTCGACGAGACCTACGAGCTGTTCATGGACCTGCTCGACGACAGCCACAGCCAGGAGGCGCTCGACTTCCCCGTCGTCTACGCCTCGGGCCGCGCCGGCGTCGCGGGCCTGGAGCAGCCGGAGAACGGCGAGCTGCCCGACAGCCCCGACCTCGAGCCGCTGTTCAAGACGATCCTGGAGACCATCCCGGCGCCGACGTACGACGAGGGCGCGCCGCTCCAGGCCCACGTCACCAACCTCGACTCCTCGCCGTTCCTCGGCCGGCTCGCGCTGGTCCGCGTGCACCAGGGCGAGCTGCGCAAGGGCCAGCAGGTCGCGTGGATGAAGCGCGACGGCTCGGTCAACCGCGTCAAGATCACCGAGCTGCTCGTCACCGAGGGCCTCGAGCGCAAGCCCGGCGAGACCGCCGGCCCCGGCGACATCGTCGCGATCGCGGGCATCCCCGACATCACCATCGGCGAGACGCTGGCCGACCCGGAGAACCCGGTCGCCCTGCCGCTCATCCACGTCGACGAGCCGGCCATCTCGATGACCATCGGCACCAACACCAGCCCGCTGGTGGGCCGGGTCAAGGGCGCGAAGGTCACCGCCCGCCTGGTCAAGGACCGCCTCGACTCCGAGCTGATCGGCAACGTCTCGCTGCGCGTGCTGCCGACCGAGCGCCCCGACGCCTGGGAGGTCCAGGGCCGTGGCGAGCTGGCGCTGGCGATCCTCGTGGAGCAGATGCGCCGCGAGGGCTTCGAGCTGACCGTCGGCAAGCCGCAGGTCGTCACCCGCGAGATCGACGGCAAGGTCCACGAGCCGGTCGAGCGCCTGACCATCGACGCGCCGGAGGAGTACCTCGGCACGATCACCGAGCTGCTCGCCTCCCGCAAGGGCCGCATGGAGCAGATGACCAACCACGGCACCGGCTGGGTCCGGATGGAGTTCCTGGTCCCGGCGCGCGGCCTGATCGGCTTCCGCACCCAGTTCCTCACCGACACCCGCGGCACCGGCATCGCCCACCACATCTTCGAGAAGTACGAGCCGTGGGCCGGCGAGATCCGCTCGCGCAACAACGGCTCGCTGGTGGCCGACCGCAAGGGCGCGGCGACGGCGTACGCCATGACCTCGCTGCAGGAGCGCGGCGTGATGTTCGTCGAGCCGACCACCGAGGTCTACGAGGGCATGATCGTCGGCGAGAACTCCCGCGCCGACGACATGGACGTCAACATCACCAAGGAGAAGCAGCAGACCAACATCCGGTCCGCCACCTCCGACAACTTCGAGAAGCTCATCCCGCCGAAGAAGCTCTCGCTCGAGCAGTGCCTGGAGTTCTGCCGCGACGACGAGTGCGTCGAGGTCACCCCCGAGATGGTGCGCATCCGCAAGGTCATCCTCGACGCCAACGAGCGCGCGAAGATCGCCAGCCGCGCCCGCAAGTCGAAGTAGTCGCCCCAGCCCTCACCCGCCTCGTGATGCCCGGCGTGCGCTCCAGCGCACGGTGGGCATCACGAGGCGGTGCTGTTTGCGGGGGGCGTCAGTCCTCGACGCCGATGTCCTCGTTCCACAGGGTCGGCTGGTCGCGGATGAAGCCGGCCATCATCTCCACGCAGTCGGCGTCGTCGAGCACGACCACCTCGACGCCGCGCTGGCGCAGGAGGTCCTCGCCGCCGACGAAGTTGCGGTTCTCGCCGATCACCACGCGCGGGATGCCGTAGAGCAGGATCGCGCCGGTGCACATGTCGCACGGCGAGAGCGTGGTGACCATCGTCGAGCGCGCGTAGACCGACGCCGGCAGGCGGCCGATGTTCTCCAGGCAGTCGGTCTCGCCGTGCCGGGTGGCGCTGCCGAGCTGGACGCGGCGGTTGCGGCCGGTGCCGAGCACCGTGCCCTCGTGGACGAGGGCTGCCCCGATGGGGATGCCGCCCTCGGCGAGGCCGTTGCGGGCCTCGGCCAGCGCAGGGGCCAGCAGCTGGTGGTCGGTCATGTCGACTCCGTTCGGAGAGGGGGGTGGGGTACGACGGGCGAGGGAGCCGGTCGGTCAGGCGCGGCGGTAGGCCTTGAGGTAGGAGCCGGGGTAGCGCACGGTCCGCCCGCCGATGGCCAGCGCGACGATCACCGCGAGGTACGGCAGCGCGAGCATCAGCTCGCCGGGCACCGCGTCGAAGGCGGAGGTGATGGCCAGCTGCAGCTGCAGCGCGTCCATCCCGGCGAAGATGAGCGCACCGAGCACGGCCGGCCACACCCGCCAGCGGGCGAAGATGACCAGCGCGATGCAGACCCAGCCGCGGCCGCTGACGATGTCGAGGGTGAAGCTGCCGAGCACGGCCAGGGTGAGGAACGCCCCGCCGATCGCCATCAGCGCGCCGCCGACCATGAGGGCGGCGTACCGGGTGGCGGTGACGGAGATCCCGGCGACGTCGGCGGCCTCGAAGCTCTCGCCGACCGCGTGCAGGCGCATGCCGAGCCCGGTCGAGCGCAGCACCCACCAGGCGGCCGGGGCGAGCACCAGGAAGCCGACGTACGTCAGCCAGTGCTGGTCGACGACCTCGGTGCCGCGGAAGAGCACGTGGAACTTCTCGTCCAGGGTGGGGCGGTCCCCGGCGTAGAGCAGCCGGAAGGTGAACTCGCACCCCGCGATCAGCAGCAGCGTGAGCCCGAGGCCGGAGACGTGCTGGTTGAGGCCGAGGGTGACCACGAAGAAGCCCATCAGCGCCCCGGCCAGCACGCCGGAGACGATCGCGGCGACCAGGCCGAGCCAGGGCGAGCCGGTCCGGGCGGCGGCGAGGAAGCCGACGAACGCGCCGAGGTACATCGTCCCCTCGATGCTGAGGTTGAGCACCCCGCTCCGCTCGGTGACGAGCTCGCCGATGCCGGCCCACACCAGGGGCGTGGCGATGGTGAGCATGGCGCCGATGAGCGCCAGCAGGTTGATGCTCATCGGGAGCCTCCTCGTCGCCACTGGAGCCGGTACCGGCGCCAGCTCATCGCCGACAGCACCGCCAGCAGCAGCAGTGCGCTGAACATGGCGCCCAGCTGGGCGGGGACCTGCAGCACCAGCGAGACGTTCTGCGCGCCGACCGAGATGTCGCCGAGCAGGAGCGCGACGAGCACGACGCCGAGCGCGCCGAGGCCGCCCAGGGTCGCGACGATGACGCCGGTGTAGCCGTAGCCGTCGCTGATGCCGGAGGTCAGCTGGTGCTGCACGCCCATGACCTGGGAGGCGCCGCCGAGACCGGCGACCGCCCCCGAGACCAGCGCGCAGCGCCACTGGAGCCGGCCGACGTCGACGCCGCTGAACCCCGCGGCGCCCGGCGCCTGTCCGGCGGCCTTGATCCGCACGCCGACCGCCGTGCGGGCCAGCACGACGCCGGCCACCACGATGACGACGACGGCTACCGCGAAGCCCCAGTGGACCCGGCTGTCGGGGACCAGCGCCGGCAGGTCGTAGCCGGTGCCGAGCCGGTCGGAGTCGGTGAAGCCGCTGCTGGAGTTGCGCCAGGGACCGTTGAGCAGCCCCTGGACCACCAGCAGGGCGACCGGGTTGAGCAGCAGCGTCGTGACGACCTCGTCGATGCCGGCGTGCCGCTTGAGCCAGGCCGGGACCACCGCCCACAGCAGGCCACCGGCCGCACCGGCGAGGAAGCCGAGCGGGAGGGCGGCGTACGCCGGCAGGTCGGTGAACGTCGTGCCGACCCAGGTCGTGCCGACCGCGCCGAGCAGGAACTGCCCCTCGGCCCCGATGTTCCAATAGCCGGCACGGAAGGCGATGGCCACCGCGATGCCGGTGAACAGCAGCGGCGTCGCGGTCAGCAGCACCTCCTGCACCCCGTGCACCGAGGTGAGCGGGGTGACCAGGTAGCGCTCGAACGCCGAGAACGGCGCGGCGCCGGCCAGGCGGATGGGGACGGCGGTCAGGGCCACCGTCACGAGGACGGCGACGAGCACCGCGGCGGGCGCGAGCCAGCGCGGCTCATGGCCGCGCAGGACGAACTTCATGCCGATCCTCCTCCGGCCATCAGGACGCCGAGCCGGTCGGGCGTCGCCTCGGAGACGGGCAGCTCGCCGACGACCTCGCCGCGGAAGAGCACGACGATGCGGTCGCTGAGCGAGCGGATCTCGTCGAGGTCCTCGGAGACCAGCAGCACGCCGGCCCCCTGCGTGCGCAGCTCGTCGAGCTGCTGGTGGACGTAGCGGTAGGCACCGATGTCGAGACCTCGGGTCGGCTGGGCGGCCACGAGGACCCGGGGCCGCCGGTGGAGGGCGCGGGCGAGCAGGACCTTCTGCATGTTGCCGCCGGAGAGGGTGGCGACCGCGTCGGTCGGGCGGGCCCGGATGTCGAAGCGCTCGATCATCGCCTCGGCGTGGGCCCGGACGGCGCGGCGGTCGAGCAGTCCGCGCCGGGTGTACTGCGGGAGGTCCTCGAGGACGAGGTTGTACTCCACGCTCATCTGCGGGACCACGCTGCCGCGGCGGTCCTCGGTGAGCCGCCCGAGGCCGGCGGCGAGGCGCTCGCCGACGCCGGCCCGAGTCACGTCGCGGCCGTCGACCTCGAGGGACCCAGCGGAGACCGGGACGACCGCGCTGAGGACGTCGACCAGCTCGGTCTGCCCGTTGCCGGAGACCCCGGCGAGGCCGACGACCTCACCGGCGCCGACGGTGAGGTCGATCCCGCTCAGCACGTCGCGCCCGTCCCGGGTCACGGTCAGCCCGGTGAGCCGGAGCACCGGCTCGCCCGAGGTGGCGGCAGCGGCCGGAGCAGCCGGGGCAACCACCGGCACGTCGGTCATCCCGAGCGCCGCCTCGACGTCGCCGGTCGCGCCGTCGTCGGCGGTGACCTGCGCGCCGACCTCGGCGGTGCTGCCGCCCATCATCAGCGCGGCCAGCTCCTCGTCTCGCACGGTCGCGGTGGCGCGCTCGCCGACCAGGCGGCCGCGGCGCAGGACCACGACCCGGTCGGAGATCTCGGCGACCTCGCGCAGCTTGTGGGAGACGATCAGGATGCCCAGGCCGGCCGCCTGCAGGCGGCGCACGGTCGCGAAGAGGGCCTGGACGTCCTGCGGGGTCAGCACCGCCGTCGGCTCGTCGAGGATCACCACCCGGCAGTCGTGGAAGAGCGCCTTGACGATCTCCACCCGTTGCCGCTCGCCGATCGAGAGGGTGCCGACGAGCCGGTCCGGCTCGAGGGTGACCCCCACCCGCTCCATGGCCTCGACGACGCGGCGCCGGGTCCCGGCCCGGTCGAGCGGCCCGAGCCCGAGCCCGGAGAGGGCGACGTTCTCGGCCACCGTCATGGTCTCGACCAGGGAGAACTCCTGGGTGACCATCCCGATGCCCGCGGCCATCGCGTCCTTGGGCGACCCGATGTCCAGCGGCACGCCGTCCATGGCGACCGTGCCGCCGTCGGGCCGGACGAGGCCGTAGACGACCTTCATCAGCGTGGACTTCCCGGCGCCGTTCTCCCCGAGCATCGCGACGACCTCGCCCGGTGCGACGCGCAGCGAGACGTCGTCGTTGGCGACCAGGTCGCCGTACCGCTTGGTGATGCCGCTCAGCTCGAGGAGGGGACGGGCCACGGTGTCCGTGGCTCCGCCGGTCACTGCTTCGACACGTCGATCGAGCTGGCCGGCGCGCTCTCGTCCACCGGCGTGGTGAAGCTGCCGTCCAGGATCGCCTCCTGCTTGGCCTCGACCTTCGCGACCAGCTCCTCCGGCACCCCACCGACCACGTCGGTGTTGATCTCAGCCAGCTCGCTGCCGCCGACCTTCATGAAGGAGAACTCACCGAGGTCGACGGCCTGCGCGCCGTCCTGGGCCTGCGCGACGACCGCCTCGACGGTCGGGCCCATGTGCCACAGCAGCGAGGTGACGACGTTCTCGGGGGCCTCCTCGCGCTGGTCGACCATCATGCCGATGACCGGGATGTCGGCCTCCTCGGCGGCCGCGATCACGCCGTCGCGCTCGGCGAACAGCACGTCGGCGCCCGCGGACACGTGGGCCTGGGCGGCCTGCTTCGCCGCGGCCGGGTCGAAGAAGCTGTTGATGAAGGAGATCTTCACCGTGGCCTTCGGGTTGGTCTCCTTCACGCCCTGCACGAAGGCGTTGACGATCCGGTTGACCTCGGGGATCGGCATCGCGCCGACGATCCCGATGGTGTCGCTCTCGGTCATCCCGCCGGCGAGCATCCCCGCGAGGTAGGCGGGGTCCTGGAGCCAGTTGTCGAAGACGCTGAAGTTGGGCTCGACCGGGTCCTCGCCGGAGCCGAAGGCGAAGGGGATCTCGGGGAACTCCGCGGCGACCTTGCGCACGGCCTCCTCGGCCGCGAACGCGTCGCCGATGATCGCGTCCGGCTCCTCGTTGGCGGCGATGTCGCGCAGCCCGCGCTCCATGGCGTCGGAGGTGCTGAGGTCGTCCACGTGCTTGTAGCGGATCTCGCCGGAGTCGGCGGCTTCCTGCAGGGCGGCGTGGATCGCGCCGTCCCAGGGCTCCTCGAGCGGGGTGGCGTACACGCCGTACACGAGCGGGAGGTCCTCGGACCCGGAGCCGCCGTCGTCGGCCTCCTCGCCGGTGGCGCCGCCGCACGCGGAGAGCGCGAGCGCGCCGGCGACGGCGAGGGCCAGCCAGGTACGGCGTGCTCCGCGGCGGCGGGAGGAGCGGGACCGGGTTGCGGGAAGGACGTTCATGGGAACCACCTCGGGGCTTCGACGGGAGTGCGCGGCGGGGCCGGCAGCCGTCAGTCAAGCGGGCCTCGAGCAGGCACCACAAGGGACACCGCGTCCTGTTGTTCCGCGGTGGACCTGACAACCTGTCCATCCGGCCGGATTTCGGCCAGGGTTGGTTACATGGCGTTCACGGTGCGAGACCTCCTCGAAATGCCGCTCCTGCGGCGAGCGCGGCCCGAGGTGCTCGTCGGGAGCGACCTCGGCGCCCGCGAGGTGCGCTGGGTGCACACCTCGGAGATCTACGGCATCTCCCCGCTGCTCAAGGGCGGGGAGGTGCTGCTGACCACCGGGCTCGGGCTGGTCGGTGCGGCCGGCCCGGGGATCGGCGCGTACGTCGAGTCGCTGGCCGCCCAGGGCGTCGCGGCGCTGCTGCTCGAGCTGGGCCGCACGTTCCCGACCCCGCCCGACGCGCTGGTCGCCGCGGCCCGCGAGCACGACCTGCCGCTGGTGGTGCTGCACGGCGTGGTGCCGTTCATCGAGGTGACCGAGGCGGTGCACCCGCTGCTGATCACCGGCGAGCTCGACGTCCTGCGCCGCGCCGACGAGGTGACGGCGGTGCTGCACGACGCGGTGGCCGAGGGCATCGGCGGGCCGGAGCTCGTCGCGCTCGTCGCACAGTGCTGCCGGGCCCCGGTGGGGGTCTACTCCCCCGACGGCACGCTGCTCCTCGGCGAGGACGTCCGCTCCCGGGTCGGGCCCCCGCTCGAGGCGGAGGTGGGCCGCACGCCGTGGGCGACCCTGGCCGTCGCCGACACCCGCGAGCCGGCACTGCCGCGGCTGGTGGCGCTCTGCGCGACGATGCTCGACCTGCGGCTCGGCCCGGGCGGCGGCACCGGGCGCCGCACCGGCCCCGGCTCGGACCTGGTGCTGGCGCTCGCGGCCGGCCAGCACCTCAGCCGCGGCGACGTGCTGGTCCGCGCCCGTGCCGCCGGGCTGGCGCCGGGCGCGGGCGTCCAGGCCGTCGGCCTCGCCGTCGAGCTGCGGCTGCCCGGCTCGCTGCGGCCCGGGCTGAGCGCGACCGTCGAGGCGGCGCAGGCGGCGTTCGGCGCCGCGCTGGTGGCGGAGGTCGACGGCGTGCTGCTCGTGGCGACGACCGTGCGGCCCTCGGCGCTGCGGGCGAGGCTCGCGGACTTCGCCGAGGGGCTGGACGCCGAGCTGCGCGCGACCGTGGGCGGCGGGGTGGTCCGGGTGGCCGCCGGGCCGCCCGTCGAGGACCCCGCCGGCCTGGCCCGCTCGCTGCCGGCGGCGCGCGATGCGCTGCACCTGGCCGCCCGGCTGACCCCGGGCTCGCGCACGGTGCTGGCCAGCGACGTCGGCGTCTACCGTCTGCTGTCGGGGATGGTCGACGACGCCGAGCTGGGCCGGTTCGTCGAGGACCAGCTCGGCGCGCTGCTCGACCACGACGCACGCCACGGCGCGGAGCTGGTGCCGACGCTGGACGCCTACCTGGAGGCCGGGCTCTCCAAGACCGTCGCCGCCCACGCGCTGGGCATCCGCCGCCAGACGCTCTACGCGCGGCTCGAGCGGATCACCGGGCTGCTCGGCGGGCTGGACCTGGAGACCCGGCAGGTCCGCACCGCGCTCGACCTCGCGCTGGTCGGCTGGCGGATGCGGTCCTCCGCCGTCACCCGCCGGTCGCGGGCCTGACGCGCCCCCGATGGACCCCTGCGTGTTTGACAGCGCCGGGGGCGCCCCCGCACGCTGGTCACCTCTGTGTGGAAGCGCTTCCACCCCGGCCCCGTAGGAGCACCGACCGCATGACCGGCCCCAGCACCGTCCAGTTCCCGACGCAGTTCCTGTGGGGGGCCGCGACCGCGGCGTACCAGGTCGAGGGCGCCGCCGCCGAGGACGGGCGCACCCCGAGCATCTGGGACACCTTCGCGCGGGTGCCCGGCGCCGTCATCGGCGGCGACCACGGCGACGTCGCGTGCGACCACTACCACCGGTACGCCGCCGACGTGGCGCTGATGAAGGAGCTCGGCCTCGGGGCGTACCGCTTCTCGGTCTCCTGGCCGCGCGTGCGGCCCGACGCCGGGCCGGTCAACCCCGCGGGCCTGGCGTTCTACGACCGGCTGGTCGACGAGCTGCTCGCGAACGACGTCCTGCCGTGGCTGACGCTCTACCACTGGGACCTGCCCCAGGCGCTCGAGGACCGCGGCGGCTGGACGAACCGCGACACCGCCTACCGGTTCGCGGAGTACGCCGTCTCCGTCCACGACGCGCTCGGCGACCGCGTCGGCCCGTGGACGACGCTGAACGAGCCGTGGTGCTCGGCGTTCCTCGGCCACACCGGCGGCCAGCACGCGCCCGGCCGCCAGGAGGGCGCCAACGGTCTCGTCGCCGCGCACCACCTGCTGCTCGGCCACGGCCTGGCCGCCGCGGAGCTGCGCAGCCGCGGCGTCGTCACCGACCCGGCGAAGCCGCACTCGGGCCTGGGCATCACCCTCAACTTCACCGTCGCCGACGCCAACGACCCGACCGACGAGGTCGACGTCGACGCCGCGCGGCGCGTGGACGGGCTGTTCAACCGGGTGTTCCTCGACCCGCTCTTCCGGGGCAGCTACCCCGCCGACGTCGTCGCCGACACCGAGGCCATGCCGGTCCCCGGCGGCGGCAGCTGGACCGACGCCGTCCGCGACGGCGACCTGGAGGTCATCAGCGCACCGATCGACGTGCTGGGCGTCAACTACTACAACGGCAACGCGATCGCCGGCCGCCCGCACCCCGACGAGCTGAAGAGCAACGAGAACGAGACCGGCCGCACCACCAGCACGCCGTACGTCGGCTGTGACGACGTCATCTTCGTCAGCCGCGGCCTCCCCCGCACCGCCATGGACTGGGAGGTCCAGCCCGAGGGGCTGACCCGCCTGCTGGTGCGGCTGCACGAGGAGTACGACACCCCGCCGCTCTACATCACCGAGAACGGCGCCGCCTACGACGACCAGGTCGCCGCGGACGGCTCGGTCCACGACCCCGAGCGGGTCGCGTTCATCGACGCGCACCTGCGCGCGCTGCACACCGCGATGGAGGCCGGTGTCGACGTGCGCGGGTTCTTCCAGTGGTCGCTGCTGGACAACTACGAGTGGGCCTTCGGCTACACCAAGCGGTTCGGCATCGTCCACGTCGACTACGACACCCAGGTGCGCACGCCCAAGACCTCCGCCCGGTTCTACGGCGACGTCGCCGCGACCGGCCGGTTGGGGTCCGCGCAGGGCTGATCCTCGCTAGGTTGACCGCCGTGGAGAGCCCCGGGACGCCGACCCTCGACCAGGTCGCGCGCCTCGCGGGTGTCTCGCGTGCCACGGCCTCCCGCGCGATCAACGGCAGCAGCCGGGTCAGCGACCGGGCACGCGTCGCCGTCGAGGAGGCGGTGCGCAGCCTCGGGTACGTCGCGAACCCGGCCGCCCGGACGCTCGCCACGCGACGTACGGACTCAGTGGCGGTGGTGGTCCCCGAGCCCGACGACCGCGTCTTCTCCGACCCGTTCTTCGGGCGCACCCTCACCGCGGTCAACCGCGTCCTGGCCGAGCGGGACCTGCAGCTGGTGCTGCTGCTCGCGCGGCCCGGCGAGGAGGAGGACCGCACCCTGCGCTACCTGCGCGGCGGGCACGTCGACGGCGCGATCGTCGTCTCCCACCACCGCAGCGACCACCTCGCCGAGCACCTGGCCGGGCTCGCGCTGCCGTGCGCGTTCGTCGGGCGGCCGATCCTCGGCGCCGACCGGGTGCCCTGGGTCGACACCGACAACGTCGCCGGCGCCCGGCTGGCCACCGCGCTGCTGCTCGAGCGCGGCTGCCGCCGGACCGCCCACGTCGCCGGGCCGGCCGACATGGCCGCCGGCCAGGACCGGCTCGTCGGCTACCTCGGCGCCCTCTCCGACGCCGGCCTCGCGGCCGGCCCGGTCGAGCACGGCGACTTCACCGAGGCCAGCGGCGAGGCGGCCTGCGCGCGCCTGCTCGCGACGTACCCCGACCTCGACGGGCTCGTCGTCGCCTCCGACCTGATGGCCCGCGGCGCCCTGCGCGCGCTCGCCGCGGCCGGCCGGTCGGTGCCGGGCGACGTGGCGGTGGTGGGGTACGACGACCTCGGCGCCGACCACTGCGCTCCCCCGCTCACCACGGTGGTCAACCCCGCCGGCGAGCTGGCCGAGCGCGCCACCCGACTCCTCCTCGCCCGGCTCGACGACCCCGCCACGCCGCGCGACCAGGTGCTGCTCGCTCCCACGCTCGTGCGGCGCGAGTCCGCCTGAGGGCTGCGGTCCCGGGGGCTGGGGGCCCGCCGCGATCGTTCAATTGTTGGGTTGTAGTGGTGCGCAAGCGCTTGCGCACCACCACAACCGTTCAATTGAACGATTGCGGTGACCCGGGCCCCACCCGCCCGCTACGTTCCGCAGGTGCTGCTCGACGTCCAGCTCGACGCCCGCCCCGACCGGGCGGCCGCCCGCGCGCAGGAGTTGGTGGGCGCCGGGGTGGCCGGGCTGTTCACGTTCGAGGGCCCGCACGACGTGTTCCTGCCGCTCGCCGCGGCGGCCGGCGTCGTGCGCACCGACCTGATGACGAACGTCGCGATCGCGATGCCGCGCAGCCCGATGCACCTCGCGCACACGGCGTGGGACCTCCAGCTGATGTCGGGCGGCCGGTTCCGGCTCGGCCTGGGCTCGCAGGTCAAGCCGCACGTCGAGAACCGGTACGGCGCCACGTGGTCGCCCCCGGCCGCTCGGATGCGCGAGATCGTGCTGGCCGTCAAGGCGATCCTCGCCTCCTGGCAGGACGGCACCCGGCTGGACTTCCGCGGCGAGCACACCCGCCACACGCTGATGCCGCCGACGTTCGTGCCCGGCCCGAACCCCCACGGCCCGCCGCCGGTCCTCCTCGGTGCCCTCGGCCCGCTGATGACCCGCACCGCCGGCGAGGTGGCCGACGGGCTGCTCGTGATGCCGTTCCACAGCCACCGCCACTTCCGCGAGCGGACGCTGCCGGCGCTCGGCACGCCCGCCTCGCCGACGTTCCGCGTGCACCCGCAGGCGATCGTGGCGATGGGCCGGACCCCCGAGGAGCTGCACGCGGCGTCGCTGGGCGTCCGCGGCCTGCTGGCGTTCTACGGCTCCACGCCGGCGTACCGCCCCGTCCTCGAGGTCGAGGGCTGGGCCGACGTGCAGCCCGAGCTCAACCGGCTCTCCAAGACCGGCGACGTCGCCTCGATGATGGAGCTGGTCACCGACGACATGCTCCACACCCTCGCGGTGGTCGGCTCGCCGGAGCAGTGCGCGGCCGAGATCGGCCGGCGGTTCGGGGACGTGGCCGACCGGGTGTGCGCCTACTTCCCCGGGTACGACGCGCCGCTGGACCAGGTGGGCGCGCTCGCCACGGCGCTGGCCGCCGTCGGCCAGGGCCGCTAGCGGACCAGCAGCTCCTCGCGTCGGACGGCGAGCCGCTCGAGCCCGGCGTGCTCGGTGCGCCACCGGGCGAGCAGCTGCTCGCGCACGTCGGCGATGGCGCGGAGCGTCCAGGCCACCCGGTCGGCCGCCTCGGTGATCCGGTTGCGCACCGACCAGTCGCTGAAGATGTTGTCGAACCACACGTCGAAGGTCCGCGTGAGCGAGGTGACCTCGATGCCCCCGACGGCCGTCATGCCGACGTCGGCGAGCTCGGTCGCGAGCCTGCGCAGCGCGAGGTCCGCGTCGTGCAGCAGGCGCTGGGCGGCGTCCATCCGGTCGTACTTCACCATGTCGGTCAGCAGACCGCCGTCGAGGAAGGTGTCGGCCGTCGACCAGCTCCGCGCCGAGGACAGCAGCTCGGCGGCGGCCGAGAGACGGGCCAGCGCGTGGTCCGCCGCGGCCACCGCCTCCTGCAGCTCGGCGACGGCGGAGCGGCCGGCGCCGGTGAGCCCGGCGATCTCGTCGAGCTCGGGGACCGACGGGTGGCCGGTGGCCCGCAGGTGCTCCTCCTTGCCGGCCAGCGCCTCGCGCCGCCGGGCCGTCGCGTCACCGACGGCGTCGAGCGCGGCCCGGGTCGCCCCGACCTCGTCCCGCGCCCGCGCGAGGCGCGCCTCGGCCTGCGCCACGGCGTACTCCGCGGCCTGCTGCTCGGCCCGCTCACGGTCCAGGTCGACGTCGCGGCTGCCCCGCAGCCCGGCCCAGATGCGGGTGGGGCTGAAGGACTCCAGGCGCCTCACGTCGGCGCTCTCGTCGGCCAGCCGGGCGCGCCGGGCGACGACCTCGGCGTCGGCCGCCGCGACCGCGGCCTCCCCGCGCTCGAGCCGGGCGGTGAGCCGGCGCTGCTCGGCGAGGTCGCGCTCGGCATCGGCGAGGGCCGCGTCGAGCGCGGCGAGGTCAGGCGCGGGCACGCCGGTCCACCCAGTACGCCGCCAGCGCGCCGCCGACCGCGCCGAAGAGGTGCCCCTGCCAGGAGACGCCCGGCTGGCCGGGCAGCACGCCGAGCAGCAGGCCGCCGTAGGCGAGGAACAGCACCATGCCGAGGATGATCTCGCCGGCGCTGCGCGTGAAGATCCCGCGCACCATCAGGTAGACCAGCCAGCCGAAGACCAGGACGCTCGCGCCGAGGTGGATGGAGTACGTCGGCGCGGTCAGCCAGACCCCGATGCCGCCGACCAGCCAGATGATCGCGGTCGCGGCGAGCCCGCGGCCGGTGCCGCCGACCAGCACGAGGAACGCCAGCACCAGCACCGGCACGGTGTTGCCCGAGAGGTGGTCCCAGCCGGCGTGGAGCACCGGCGCGAGCGCCACGCCGACCAGTCCGTCGTCGTCGCGGGGGCGCAGGCCGTACGTGTCGAGGTCCCTGCTCCAGACCGCGTCGAGCACCTCGACGACCCACAGCAGCGCGACGAACCCCACGCTGAGGACCGCGGCGCGGGCCCAGGTGGCCCCGGTGTCCTGCTGGCTCACGGGAGGAGCTCCGCGACGGCCTCGACCTGCGCGACGTCCGAGCCGGTCGGGATGAGGTGCACCTCGTGCGTGCCGACGTCCTCGAAGCGCCGCAGCACCTCCCACAGCTGGGCCGGCGTCCCCGCGAACCCGGTCGTCGGCGCCATCGCGTCGACCAGGTCCGGCGGCAGCCAGCTCATGTAGTGGCGCAGGTGGCGGTGCACCTGCGCGCGGGCGCTGCCGTCGCCGTCGTCGAGGGCGAACCAGAACGACGTCGTCAGCCGCGGCGCCGCCCGGCCGGCCTCGGCCCACGCGGACTCCGCCAGGTCGAAGAGGCGTCGTACGCCGCCGGGGTCGACGTCGAGGGTCACGCCGGCGAGGCCGTCGGCCCACGCCGCGGCCGACCGGATCGTCCGCGAGCCCATGGTGCCGACGAGCAGCTCCGGCCCGCCGGGCTGCACGGGCGGCGGGCCGACCCGGCGGGTGGCTCCAGCGACCGTGTCGCCGCTCCACACGGCCCGCAGCACGCCCGCCCGCTCGGCCATCTCGCGCATCGTCTGGGTGCCGGTGTCGGCGCCGACCGCGCGGTAGTCCTCGTCGCGCCCGCCGACCCCCAGCCCGACGGTCAGCCGGCCGGCGCAGAGCTGGTCGGCGGTGGCGAGCGACTTGGCCAGCAGGACGGGGTCGTGCAGCTGCGGGACCACCACGGTCGTCGCGATCCGCACGCGGCCGGTCCAGGCCGCGACCGCACCGAGCAGGGTCAGCGTCTCGGGGTTGTCGAAGGCGATCCGCTCGCCGAAGCACAGCGTCGAGAACGGCCCCGCGTCGACCGCGCGCGCCCACTCCTCGAGCACCGCGGCACCGCGCGCCCACAGGTCCGGCTCCATCACCGGCAGCGTCATCCCCACCTGCACGTGGCCAACTGTGGCAGAGCCGCCCTCGCGGACGCCCCCGTGCCGGTCGAGCAGGCGAGCGCCGGCGAGCCACCGTCGCTGGTCGAGCAGGCGAGCGCCAGCGAGCCACCGTCGCTGGTCGAGCAGGCGAGCGCCAGCGAGCCGTCGTCGAGACCCGGTGAGCCGCGCAAGGCCTCGACCCCTGCTCGGTCGGCGGAGGTCAGTCGCGCAGCTCAGTCCACGGCGAGCGCCGGCGACCGCCGCAGCTCCGGCACCAGCGCGACCAGGCCGAGCAGCGGCAGCACGGCGAGGATGCCGAGCGACGCCGGCACGCCGAGCGCGTCGCCGACCCCGCCGACGACCGCCGAGCCGACCGACCCGCCGACGAGGAAGAGGAGGGTCGCCACGCCGAGGGCGACGCCGCGCACGTCCAGCTCGACGGCGTCGCCGACCGACGCGGTGAGCGCCGGCTGGCCGAGGCCGAAGCCCATCGTCACCAGGACCACGGCGACGGCCAGCACGACCGGCGAGACGAGCGCGGTGCCGACGGCGGCCAGCACCAGCGCGACCGAGGCGATGACGCCGGCCACGGCGAGCGCGGCGGGGCCGCCGATCCGGGTCAGCAGCGGGCCGGCGACGCGGGGCACGAAGAGCGCGATCACCGCGCTCGGCACCAGCAGCAGCCCGACCTGCCAGGCCTGCCAGCCGTCGTGCACCAGCACGGCCGGCACCGAGACGAGCAGGCCGAACCACGCCGCCGGCACGGCCGCGGCGGCCACCGCGCTGCGCACGACGGTCGCGTTGCGGACGACCGCGAGCGGGAGGAAGCCGTGCGGCCGGTGCCGCACGCGCAGGGCGACGAGCGGGGCGCCGAGCACCATCAGCAGCACGCCGACGAGCGCGACCACCAGCCCGGTGGACGGCGACTGGACGAGCAGGACCAGCCCGGCCGCCGTCGCCGCCACCAGCACCGCGCCGAGGACGTCGAGGCTCGCGCCGCTGCCCTCGCCCGTGAGCGCGCGCCACAGGAACGGGATGACCAGCAGGCCCAGGATCGGCAGCGCCATCACGGCCCGCCAGCCGAAGGCGTGCTCGACGACACCGCCCACGAGCGGGCCGAGGCAAGAGACCGCGGCGGCCATGCCCGCGAGCCGGCCCAGCGCGAGGCCCTTGACCTCGCCGTCGTACCGCGCGCTCAGCGCCGCGACCCCCAGGGTCGGCACGGCGGCCGCGCCGGCGCCCTGGAAGAGGCGGCCGCCGAGGTGAACGCCGTACGTCGGCGCGAACGCCGCGACCAGCGCGCCGGCGGTCATCAGCCCGACGCCGACGAGCAGCGGGAGCTTCACGCCGACGAGGTCGGAGATCCGGCCGTAGACCGCCGTGGTGACCGCCAGCATCAAGGCGTACAGGCTGATCGACCACGTCGCGATCCCCACCTCGACGCCGAGGTCGCTGCCCAGGAGCGGCAGCGCGACCGCGGCGGAGGAGGAGCCCATCCCGGCGAGCCCGAAGAGCAGCCCGAGCAGCAAGGACACGCGGCGGGAGTCGTCGGGGGCCATGACGGGGCTGAACGCTCGGAGGGCCGCGTGTGTTCCACGGCGGCGTGTCGGGGGTACCGACTCCCTTGTGCCGCCCACCACCACCTCCGACCGCCCCGCCGCCGGCGCCGTCACCGGGCGGGTGGCCTGGCGGTTCCTGCTCGTCGGTGGGCTCGCGTTCCTGATCGACGTCGTCTGCTACAACCTGGCCCGCCAGCTGCTCGAGACGGGGCCGCTGACGTCGAAGTCGCTGGCGTTCGTCGTCTCGGCGACCTTCGCCTTCCTCGGCAACCGGTTGTGGGTCTTCGACCAGCGCGAGCGGCGGCAGCTCGCCACGGCGTACACCCTGTTCTTCCTGGTCAACGTCGCCGGGCTGGTGGTCAACCTGGTGCCGCTCGCGGTCAGCACCTACGTCTTCGACTGGACCTCGGCGGTTGCCGAGAATGTCTCGGGGAACCTGGTCGGCGTGGCACTGGCGACCCTGTTCCGGTTCTGGGGATATGAACGTTGGGTGTTCCCTCGGGAAACCCCTGCCGAGGCTCGCGAGCCCCGACGTACGGTGGGTCCATGAGGTCTCGGATCGCCGTCGCGCTCGCGCTCACGCTGGGCGCCGGTGGAGGCCTGCTGTACGCCGACGGGCAGTCGCCCGCGGTCACCGCCGCCGACCCGTCGACGATCGTGTGGCCCGCCACCGGCGAGGCCCCGACCTTCGACACGCCTGCGGACGTCGTGCCGCCGTCGATGGGCCTCTACCCGCCGCCGGTCGTCGCCGACGTCGGTGAGAGCCCGGTCGCCGGCGCTCCGCCGCAGCTGGTGTTCCCCTCGTCGTACACGCCGCCGTACATCCCGCCGACGACGTCCTACGTCCCGGCGCCCAGCTACACCGGCGCGCCCTCCGGCGCCCCCTCGACCGTCGCCTCGCCCGAGCCCGACGCCGCGTGGGAGCCGGTCAAGGCGGCCGAGGACGCCCCGGTGGCGGGCCACGTGCCGTCCCCGGGGTCCGACTTCGAGCCGTCGCCCCCGCAGCACCAGCCCTCTCCGCAGCCGTCCCCCCCGCCCTCGCCGCAGCCGAACCACCCGACGCCCTCTCCCACGCCGAGCCCGACCCCGCAGCCGGAGCCCGAGCCGAAGCCGGACCCCTGCGCCGCCGCCCTCGACCGCGACTGGACCTGCCTGGTCGACACCGAGGCAGCGCCGGAGGACCCCGCGGTCGTCGAGGACGAGGAGGCGCTCCTCGAGCTGGTCCCCGAGAAGGCCGACGGCACCGCCTACGAGCTCACCCTCGACCTCGGTGACAAGGCGGAGACCTTCGTGGTCGTCGGCACCGCCGACCTCACCCGTGACCTGCTGGTCGAGTACCTCGCCGAGGTGCGCGAGTCGTACGCCGACGCCGTCCTCGTCGCCGTGGTCGACCCGTCGGTCCCGCTCGACGACCCCACCGCCCCGTAGCGGGCGGGCGGCCGCATGGCGGCCGGGGAGATCGCACGCGAACTCGTGCCCGGGTCCGCGGCTTCCGGCCGAGTGTGGGGAACGCCCGGCTGGCTCCCCGTACTCACCGTTCCCCGTTCGCCCTCGTACCGCCCTCGGGTGCCGGGGTCAGCACCTCCGCCAGCAGCGGTGCCAGGCTCTCCGACATGCGCCGTGTCAGGTGACCAGCTGCGAGCACGGGCGTGTCCCCGATGAAGGCCGGGCACCGGCCGTCCTCGTCGCAGAACCAGTCCTCTGTGCCGACGTAGCTGGCGCCGAAGGCGGTGGCCGCGGCGAGCTCGCCCTCCGTGTGGTCGTCCCAGGCATCTTCCGCCTCGGTGGTGCACCGCTCAGGTCCTGCGATCCGCGAGACGCAGGTCAGCAGGTCGCCCGTGGTGGGTGGCGGGCCGAGGACCACGACTCGATCCGCGTATGGCCTCAAGGCCTGCAAGGTCGCTTCGAGCCCGTCCTGCGCCACTCGGACCGGGTCGTCGGGCACGTCCCGACGTTCGGTGTTGCGGACCTGGTACTGGGCGCTCGTCAAGATGACGAGGTCGGGTCTGGTGCGGCGGACGTACTGCTCGGCGCGGGTGTGCTGAGCGGCGCAATTGGGGTTCGGGCGGTTCTCGGCGGTCACGTAGCCGTTGCGCAGGGTCCAGGTCGGACACTGCTGCGCGGTCATCTGCTGGAGCCCCCAGCCTTCGGACACGAGGGCGTCGCGGATGCCGGGCATCCAGGCCATGGCGAAGGAGTCACCGATCAGGACGGCCTCTCGCCGTGCCGCCGCCGCGCCGAAGTGGCAGTCGTCGAAGTTGGCGTCGGTGACGTCGACGCACACGTTGGCCGATTCGAGCTCGTCGCTCCACCTCGGGAAGGTGAGATCTGCCAAGGGCGGGTCGAAAGCCGGGAAGTCGGCGCTGGCCACGGCCCGCGCGACCGCCAAGGCCTGGGCCTGTTCGGCCTCCGTCCTCGTGTCGACAGCCGGCGCAGGGTCTTCGACTGTCGCAGTCGGGGTGGCGCCCGAGGGTTCGGCCGAGGGCCGCAGGGTCGCCACCGCCGAGAGGGCGAGCACAGCGGACACGAACACGGTCAGCCACCCGTACCTGACGGTGGTCCAGTTCGTGCGCCGCCCGGCTCGGCGTTGACGCCTGCGTTCGGGCCTCGTCATCAGCCAGCGCGCTTCGCGAAGCGGTCGCTCGACCAGGTAGTAGCAGACACCGGAGGCCAGAGCGGTGCCGGCGATCGCGGCGACGAAGTAGGCAGCCGCCCCGTCGGCGAAGAAGGGCACCAGCATGATGTTGACGGGCAGGTGGCAGAGGTAGATCGAGTACGACAGGTCGCCGAGGTAGATCATCAGGCGGTTGTCGAGCAGGGGGATGTAGCTGGTGTCTCGGTCCAGGCCCCCGACGATGATCGCGCCGGTCAGGAGCGAGGGGAACAGCCCGTAGGGCGCCGGGAACGGCACGCCGTAGGGCAGGAAGTAGAGCGTGACCAGCAGGCCCAGCGTGCCGCCCCAGCTGAGGGCGACCGCCGACGGTCGCGGCAACCGTGCTAGGTGGGGCGCGAAGACGGCCAGCAGGCCGCCGATGCCGAACTCCCAGGCCCGGTCCAGGGTGGAGAAGTAGGCCGCGGTCGGCGCGTTCACGGAGTGCCACAAGGAGTAGGCGAAGGCTGCGGCAGTCACTGCGCCGATGCCCAGTCCGAGCACCGCGGTCGTCCCGAGCCGCTTGCCCCGCACGGCTGCCAGGAGGAGCAACAGGATCACGATCGGCCAGACGGCGTAGAACTGCTCCTCGATCGACAACGACCAGTAGTGGACCAGTGGTGAGCCGGTCCGGTCGTCCTGGAAGTAGTCGGTCCCGTTCCGGGCGAAGTGCCAGTTCACGACGAGGAGCAGCGCCCACATGCCGTCCTCTGCGACCTGGTCGCCTCGGGCCGAGGAGTAGATCAGGTAGGTCGCGCCGACGGTGGCGAGCACGACGGTGACGGCCGCGGGCATGAGGCGCCGGACGCGACTCAGGGCGAACACCAGCAGGAACCGGGGGCCGTACTTGCCGAGAGCCTTGACGAGGATGGCGGTGATCAGGAAGCCGGACAGGACGAAGAACATGTCGAGCATGGCGTAGACCCCAGGCGGCCAGCGCCACAGGTGTCCGACGACGACGAGGATGATCCCCAAGCCTCGGACACCCTGGAGGTCCCGGCGCAGATCGAGTGTGCGACCGGTCTGCTGCTGATCCAGTCGACGGCTCGCTCGCCGTGCTTCGCCCCCGCGCACGCGGCAACGGTATGGCTTTGCGAGGTTGCGCGGGCCCCTACCGGAAAGAGAGTCGCCGGCCTCCCGGCCACGCTGAATCCCGAGTTCGGCCGAACTAGGACCTTGACCCTTCGCCGCGGCCGCGGCCCTTCAGCTCTCACTGGGAGCCAGTGAGATCGAGATACCGGCCGACGGGTTCGTTGCTCCCGCAGCGGTTGTCCTCTCGGCGATGTTCGTCGTCGGCATCGCGGCGGAGCGGATTCGCCCACTCCCATCGCGCTCGACCGGTAGTCCGACGTGTCGTGCAACCCGTCCGTCGTACACACCTCGTCTTGCTTCCCGGCTCCGTGCTTCCCGGCGCGGCAGCGCTCCTCGCGGATCCTCCCGACCGTTTCAGACCGACACCGACTGTTCACACCGCCTCGGACTACGTCACTCCCGGCTGCTGCTAGCTGGTTGGACGATCGGGCGCGCGACCGAGTGGCGCACCGAACAGGCGCACAGCCGTGCACACGCGCCAGGGATCGCTGTTGGATAGCCTGCGCGCTGTGACTCGTGCTGGGGTGGTCTTCTGGGGCATCGCTGCCCCGGTCGCTCTCGCACTCGGTGCAGGCCTCGTCATCCTGTTCGAGTCGGACGCAGTCCGGTCGTGGTCCCTGCCCGGACCCGCGTGGGGCTCGCTGCTCGCCATTGTGCTCGCATTGGCGGTCTTGCTTCGAATTGGCCTCCGCGTGCGTGGCGTCCTCGGCGCGCTGTTCGTGGTCCTCTCCGCCTACCTAGCACTGGGTTACGTCGCCCGCCCGCTCGTCCTGTTGTGGGTCGAGCCCGCGGTCGGGAAGAACGACCCCCTAGCCGACGTTCGGCTGGCTCGGGCGGGCTACGCAGAGGCGCTCGGGGCGATCCTGCCCATCGTCGCGACGGGGATCGTCACCTTCGTGATCACTGCCTGGCTCTTCTGCCGCCATCGGATCGGACAGGAGCGAGCCAGCTCCAGAGGCACGGTACGGGCCGGTCATGCGTTCGTGCTGTACGGCCTTGGGTGGGCGTTCCGCATCGTTCAACAGACGGTCGGTGCGACCACTCTGCTGGAGACGGGTGCCGTGATCGCATCCGTCGCCGCAGGCGTGTACCTCCTGTACGGCCCGCGACTGCGAACCGTGCCCGTGATCGGCCTCGTCGTCGGTGAGCTCGCCTGGTCCGCTTGGGACGCCAGCAAGACGCCGATCCTCGCTCTGCTGCTGTGGCTACTCATCCGGCTCTTCGCTGACGGTCGGCGGCTGAACCTGCGCATCGTCCTGGGCGGTGCGTTGGCGGGGCTCGCCGCGTTCCAAGCCATCACGTTGGTGAAGGTCCGGGTCGGCACGCTCTCGGGCACCGACATGGTCCGCGAGAGGTACCCGGAGGCAGTTCAACCCTTCTTCGCGATCCTCGCCCGCTTCGACGCCCTGCAGTCCAGCACGGATTCCTACTACGCGGGCCCTGGCTCGTGGCTTGCGCCGGGCGAGGCAGTCACGCAGGCGCTTCGGTCCCTGCTGCCGCGGCAGGTGCTCGGCGACAAGGCCGCGCTGGCGGGGGACGCGTGGGGTCGCGAGGTGCGGACCCTGTCCCTCCCGGGAGACCCGGGCGCCTCCCTCGCTCAGGGCCCGACCGCAGAAGGGTGGGTGCTGGGCGGTTACACCGGAGTGCTCGTAGAGGTGTTAGTGATGCTCGCCTTGACGATCCTGGTTGCGCGGTGGCTGCAGAGCTCGAAGCTGTTCCTCATGCTGCTCGGCGTCGCGATGACGAGCCAGCCGTTCCTCTTCGAACGGGCCGTCCTGGGGTCGTTCGAGGGGCTGGGGAAGGGCTTGCAGGTCACGCTCGTGGGCCTGCTCGTGATGGGCTTACTCGGAGAATTCGATCGACGACGCTCCCGCGTGACTCCTGCCAGGGGCGGTCCGCCCAACTCGACGCAGCACGGGACGCAGTCCTTCGCACGAAGTACAGCCCCGACCGCCCCTGCACGGTGACGGCCTGCTTCGGCGCGTAGCTCCTCAGGGAGCCACCGTCTCGAGGCCCTCTGAAGCCACGATCGTCGCCGCTCGATTACCGTCGGGAAGGATGAGGACGCGTGCCCGCGGGCCGCTTGTCGCGCACGCGAGGTCTGTCACCACGACGAGCCCTCGCCCAGTTGCTGGCTCCGGGCGGCAAGAACGACGGCGCGCGGAGACGGCCCGGCCGTTCGACGGGGGGTCGCTCATGGTCATCGTTGCACCGCGAGCGAGAACCAGACCTGCCCGCCGTTGGGGTCGACGCCCAAGCTCCATGACCTCCGCGGCCGAGGCACGTGTGACGACGCCTGTTGCCGACACCGGGACACCACCTCGCTGGAGTCGCCGGCGACGGTCCCAAGCACTCAGCCCCGGTCGACGAGCCAGCGGCCCAGTAGCGTCCCGCTCTCCTCGAGCAGCAGCTCGAGGGACAGCGGTACGTCGACGGGCGGGCCGGCCGTGATGCGGGGGCCGTCCGAGGCGACCAGCTGCGGGACCACGGTCGCGCAGACCTCGTCGACCAGGCCCGCGGCGAGCAGGTCGCGCAGCAGGTGCGGCCCGCCCTCCGAGAGCAGACTGGTCGAGCCGCGGGCGACCAGCGCCTCCTTGAGGGCGGCCAGGTCGACCGCGTCGTCACCCAGGACGAGCACGTGCTCGTCGCCGAGCAGGGCACGCGCCTCGTCGAGGCGGTCGGCGGTCGCGCAGGTCGCCACCAGGACCCGACCGGCCTCGTGGCCGCGCAACCCCTCGGGCACGTCGGCCCGCCGCGAGACGAGCACGACCGGCACGTCGGTGGGGCCGTACCCCTCGGTGCGCGCGGTGCCGGCGCCGACCACGATCGCGTCCGCGAGCGAGCGCAGCGTCCGGAACACCCGGTGGTCGGCGGCGTTGTTGACCGACCCGCTCCGACCGTCCGGGCCGGTGGCCGAGCCGTCGACGGTGCTGACCATGTTGGCCCGCAGCCACGGTCGCCGGGGGACGGCGTACAGGTCGGCGAGGTCGCCGCTCCGTGGACCGAGCAGGACCCTCACGAGCCCCACCGCATGACCCAGTACTGCACGCCGTACGGGTCGTCGTCGTAGTCGACGGTCGCCGGACCGCTGATCACGTCGGCCGCCCGCCGGATCCCCTCGACCGACGCCCACAGCTCCTCGGCGAGGGTCCGGTCGAAGGCGCCCAGGTCGCCGGCCACCAGCGCAGCCCGGAGCGCGTCGTCGAAGGCGAAGGAGCGCTCGTCCAGGTGGCCCGGCGCCTTCTCGCTGCGCCGGGCCGAGCCGTTGCCCACCACGAGGTACGACGCCCCTGCGCCCCGCCGAGCACCCGCTGCTGCCAGGAGCGCCTGGGCGACCCGCTCCCCCTGCGGGTCGGCGACCACCTCGACGTCGTAGCCCAGCCACCGCACCGCCTCGAGCGCGGCGGCCCGCAGGTCGGCGACGGGGTCGACCTGCGAGGCGTGCTCGGGCAGCAGCGCGAGGACGCCCGGCACCAGCACGACGCGCGTCACTGCAGCCCCCGGATCGCCCGCGCCGGGAGCCGTCGTCCGGCGATCGTGTCGACCATGTCGACCACCTGCCGGGTCTCGACGACCTCGTGCACGCGGTAGATCCGGGCGCCGGCCAGCGCGCAGACCGCGGTCGCCGCGAGCGTGCCGGTCAGCCGCTCGCCGACCGGGAGGTCGAGCGACTCGCCCACGAAGTCCTTGTTCGACAGCGACACCAGCACCGGCCAGCCGGTCGCGACCATCTCGTCGAGGCGGCGGGTGATCTCGAGGGAGTGGAAGGTGTTCTTGCCGAAGTCGTGCGCCGGGTCGATCACCAGCGACTCGCGCGCGACGCCTGCGGCGAGCGCGCGCTCGGCGTACGCCACGGTGTCGTCGATCGCGGACCGGACGACGTCGTCGTACTCCACCCGGTAGGGCCGCGTCCGCGGCACCGCGCCGCCGGTGTGGGTGCAGATCAGCGCGACGTCGTGCTTGGCCGCGACGTCGACCAGCGCGGGGTCCGCCCCGCCCCAGGCGTCGTTGAGCACGTCGGCGCCCGCCTCGCAGACCGCCTCGCCGACCGAGGCGCGCCACGTGTCGACGGAGATGACGAGGGAGGGGTACGCCGCGCGGACCCGCGCGACGAAGTCGACGACCCGCCGCTTCTCCTCGACCTCGTCGATCTCCTCGCCGGGCGCGGCCTTGATGCCGCCGATGTCGACCATCTCGGCACCCTCGTCGACCACCTGCGCGACCCGGTCGAACGCCTTGTCCTCCGCCCAGGTGGCGCCCTTGTCGTAGAACGAGTCGGGCGTGCGGTTGACGATCGCCATCATGATCGTCGCGTCGTCGGCGAACTCGTGCCGACCGAGCCTCAAGGTCATGCCAGGAACCTCGCCGGCGGCCGCTCGGAGACGAGCACCCGGCGGTCGTGCGGTGCGACGCCGTCCGGTCCTCGCCGGTACTGCCGCAGCACGACCGGCTCGGGCTCGCCGGACGGCGAGCCCGGGAGCCCGGCGGACGACCTGCGCGCCGTCATCGCCGCGAGGATCTGCGTCGCCATCGCGCCGAGGTCGAGCAGCGGCTGGTGCGAGTGGTCCCGCCGCCCGAGGTCGACCTGCGCGATCGCGTCGACGCCGAGCAGCGCGGTGGTGTCGACGAGCGCCGCGAGCTCCACGGCGTACCCGGTGGGCACCGACAGCGCCTCGAACAGCGACCGCCGCACCGCCCACTCCCCCGCCAGCGGCTGCACGAGACCGGCGAGCTCGGGGTGCTCGAGCGCGATCAGCGGGCGGGCGACCAGCTCGGTGACCCGACCGCCGTCGTACGGCCCCTCCGCGCCCGGCCGCTCGTAGAACCCCTTGACCAGCGCGACCTCCGGCCGGGTCAGCAGCGGCCCGAGGAGGCCGGGGACGAAGTGGGTGTCCCAGTCGAGGAGGTCGGCGTCCATGAAGACCAGCACGTCGCCGATGGTGACGAAGAGCGACTTCCACATCGCCTCGCCCTTGCCCGGCCGCGAGCCCAGCTCGGGACGCACCTCGGCCGAGCGGTGCACGACCGCACCGGCACCGGTCGCCACGTCGTACGTCGCGTCGGTCGAGTCGGAGTCGATCACCACGACCTCGTCGACCAGCGCGACCGTCTCCACGAGGGCCTCCCGGACGCGCGTGACGACGTCGCCGACGGTGCCGGCCTCGTTCCGGGCGGGCACGACGAGGCTGACCCGCTGGTCGCCCTTGGCGGCGACGAGGTCGGTGAGCGGCCACTCGTCCCAGTGGTGCGTGTTCCGCGCGGACCACGCGGCGCCGCGGTCACCGGTGCCGACAGACATGTCGCCAACCTAGTCGGCCGCTGGGTGGTTGAATCGTTCGCATGGCGTCCCCCCAGCCCGCGCCGCGCCGCACCCGCGGTCGCCCCCGCACGCCCGGTGCGGAGGCGCGGATCCTGGAGGCCGCGCTGGAGGAGTACGGCGAGCGCGGCTGGGCCGGCTTCACGATGGACGCCGTCGCGCGACGAGCGGGCGTCGGCAAGTCCACGGTCTACCTGCGCTGGCGCGACAAGGACGCCCTGCTGCTCGACGCGGTAGAGGTGCGCGCCGCCGGCATCGAGGACGTCGACACCGGCACCCTCCGGGGCGACCTCGAGGCGCTCGCGACGAACCTCTTCCGCCACTACCTCGACCCCGCCGGCTGGGCGACCGTGCGCATGGCGGTCGACGCCGCAGGCGCGCCGTCCTCGCTCGGCACGTTCACCGAGAAGGTCGCCCGCCACCACACCGACGCCGTCCTGCCGATCCTGCGACGGGCCGTCGACCGCGGCGAGGTCCCGGCGGACCTGCCGGCGAGGACCCTCGTGCTGTGCCTCTACGGCGCGGTCACCATGAACCGGCTCCTGGTCTCCGGCGACGAGCGCGCGCTCGGCGACGACGACCTGCGGGCGCAGGTCGCGGGCATCGTCGACTTCGTGCTCGCCGGCGCGGGGGCGCGCCCGGCCTGACGTGCGGGCCGGCCGGGGGGCGTCCGCGCCCTCCCGGCCGGCCCCGCTCAGCGGACCCTCGCCGTGGCCCGGCTGCGCACGACGATCGTCGTGTAGCCCGGCTTGCTCGCGGTCACCTCGACCTTCACGCGCTTGCCGCGGAAGGCACGGACGAGCTGCAGCGTCGGTCCGGTGGCGCCCCGCACGGCCTTGCCACCGACGTACCACCGGAACGCGACGGTGGTCCCCGCCGGCCAGTCGCCCGTCTCGGCGGTCAGCGTCCGGCGCACCTTCGGGGCCCCCACGATCGAAGGCCTGCCTGCGCCGGCCAGCGTGCCGCGCGCGACGGTGGCGGTGGGAGCGCTCGTGCGCGTCACCGACGTGTAGCCCGCACGGGTGCCCGTGACGGTCACCGTCACGGCTCTGCCGAGGTCCTGGGCGGTCGGCCGGTACGTCGCACCGGTCGCCCCGTCGACCACCGCCCCGCCGACCGACCACCGGTAGGACAGGGCGACGCCGTCGGCCCACGGACCCGCCGACGCACTCAGCGTGCCGCCGACGACGGCGTCGCCGCCGATGGTGGGCAGCGGCGTGGGCTCGAGCGTCCCGAGCGCCACCGGCGCGGTCTCCGCGCTGCGCGCGCCGGCACCCAGGTATCCGGAGACGTCGACGAGCAGCAGCACCGAGACGGTCCGGCCGACGTCGCCCGCCACCGGGACGTACGTCGAGGACGTCGCCCCCGGGACGGGCCGGCCGCCGACGTACCACTGGTAGCCGCTCCCGCCGGCGCTCGCCGTCAGGGGCGAGCCCACCGCCGGCGTGCCGCTGATCGTCGGGACCGGCGCGGACAGCACGCCGGGCTGCACGGCGGACGTCGGTGCGCTGACCTGCGTGACCGGGCTGTAGCCCACCTTGCTGCCGGTGACCACGACGGTGATCGTCCGTCCGAGGTCGCTCGGCCGCACGACGTACGACGCCGTGGTGGCGCCGGGCACGTCGACGCCTGCGACCTGCCACTGGTAGGCGAAGCCGGACCCGGAGGCCCAGCCGGCCGTCCCTGCCGTGAGGGTCTGCCCGACGACGGCCGCACCGTCGACCGTCGGCACCGGGGCCGGTGCGAGCGGCTCGACCCCGATCGTGTGCGCCGTCGTGCACGCGGCGCAGGTCCCACCGAGCGTGTCGACGCGAGCCGTCGCGGTCAGCGTCGCCGAGCTCGCGTCGTCGTCGACCCGGACGCGGAACCCGGTGGTGGCCGTCCCGGCCAGCGCGGTCGGCGGGACCGTCCAGGTCAGGGTCGTCCCGGAGAGGGCGAGGTCGCTCGGCAGCGCGGCGACGTCGAGCGTGGCGTCGTCCAGGAGGTCGGCGAGGTCCACCGAGGCCACCGCCGTGGCCAGCGGCACCCGACCGGTGTTCTGCGCGGTGAGGGTGTAGTCGATGGCGTCACCGCGGTCGACCTCGGCCGGCGCCGGCGCGGAGGTGAGGCCCAGCCCGACCTTCTCCGGCCAGGCGGGCTTGTCGGCGTCGAGCACCCAGTCCTGGAAGAACGCGGTCAGGTCGCGACCGGAGACCTCCTCGGCGAGCGCCTCGAACGCGGAGAACCCCCGGCTCTGCCCGGTGTAGCGGTCCTGCCAGGTCCGGACGAAGCGGAAGAAAGCCGGGTCGCCGATGGCGGTCTTGAGCGCCTCCCACATCTGTGCGCCGCGCGTGTAGGACTGGTACTCGTACAGCGTCGCCGGGTCGGTCATGCCGGCGGGCGGGATCGCCCAGTCCGCGCTGCTGGCCGCCTTCGTGTTCCACGAGCTGAAGTACGTCGACTCGGTGGTCGTCGCACTCGTCTTGGCGACGACGTTGTTGTAGTACGTCGGCGCCCAGGTCGCCATGCCCTCGTTGATGAACAGGTCGTTCCAGTCACGGGGCGACACGGCGTTGCCGAACCACTGGTGCGCGACCTCGTGCACCAGGGTGTTGGCGCTGATCGAGCCCGGGAAGAAGGACCGGTCCTGGGTCTCGAGCGCGTAGCTGATCTCGCGAGGGACGGTGTCCACGACGACGCCGACGCTGTTGCCCGGGTAGGGCCCGTAGATGGACTCCAGCCCGGTGATGATGGCGCCGAGCGACGCCCGCCGGGTGTTGATCGTCGCCTTGGCCGAGGCCGAGAGCGCGGAGTCGACGAACGACCACTCGTGCAGCACGCGCCCGCCGCTCACCGTCACGTCCGACTCCAGCACGTCGTACTTGCCGATCGTGATCATCGCCAGCTCGCTGGCCATGGGCTCGCTCTGGTCCCAGACCCACGTGGTCCGGGATCCGTCGCTGCTCGGCGTCCTCGACACGAGCTCGCCGTTGCTGCCGGCAGCAGCGGCGCCGGTGCCGGCAGCGTTCGTGATCGTGCTCGGGATGTCGAGGGCGAAGCGGTACGTCGCCTTGTCGGCAGGCGTGTTGTTGTGCGGGAAGCCCGTCATCGCGCCGATCGGCTGGTTCAGGAACGTCGCCCCGTCGGACGTGACGTTCCAGCCCTCGAAGGAGCCGTCGGCGTCGACGTGGCGGGTCGGCACGCCCGAGTAGGTGACGGTGGTGGTGAAGCCGCCCTCCACCGGCGCCGAGGGCGTCACGACGAGCTTGTACTTGATCGCGGCGGCGTCGATGTCGCGGGTGAAGGTCGCCGGCGCACCGTTGACCTGCACCGACTCGACGGTCAGTCCCTCGAGGTCCATCGAGAAGCTGCGCAGCGGCACCGCCGCGGTCGCCGTCATCGTGGTCGTCGCACGAATAGTGCTGGCGGCCAGCGTCGCGCCCGGTGTCCAGGCGAGCTGCACGTCGTAGTGCTGGGCGTCGTACCCCCCGTTCCCCACGTGCGGGAAGAGCGAGTCGCCGGCGGAGTGCGCGCCGTCGATCGGCTCGGCTGCCGAGGCTGCCGGGGCCGGCGGGAGTGCGGTCAGGGCGCCTGTCGCCAGGAGCGTGCCGAGCGTCCAGCCCGTCGCTCGGCGCAACGCGCTGCGTGGTGTCGTCGTCATGCGTGTCCTTGTCCTCGTGCCGACCGCGCGGGCGGCGTGGCGTGGACGTTAAGGACTCAAGGTTTCAGTGACGTAAGATCTCGCCGCTCGGCACGACAGCCGCCCCGGCGGACCAGACCGGTCAGCACTCCGGCTGCCGCTGCCCCGCCTAGTGGTAGCCCCGGACGTGCGGGCAGGCCACTCCGTGCTTCATCCGGCAGCGCACGCGGCGCCTCCACTTCTTCATCCCCCTCAACATGGCCGCCACACTCGCTCCGCACCCCGGCTCACGCAGCCGCTGGACCGGGTAGGCCAGACCACTTGCGGAAGTCTTGAGGCAGGCGTGGCCCGCCCCACTGGGGCGCGCACCGGGCGCCCACGGAGTCCCCAACATTGAGGACGTGTGTGAACTACTTGTTGGTAACTCTCCAGGATGCGATATAGGCCACCACGGTGTGTAAAGATCGGATCTGTCATTGCTCGCGATGCGTCCCCCCGGGCGCCACATGGGGAGAAACCCACATGAAGAAGCTCATTCTCGGACTCCTGGCGTCCGTCCTGATGGCTGCCGGCCTGGTCGGCACCTCCGGAACCGCGGCGAACGCCGAGCAGTGCGACCGCTACGGCGTGTGCGTCAAGCCGGAGGCGACCGTCGTCAAGGACAAGCAGGTCGAGCCGGGCGAGCGCCCCAAGGTCAAGCTGAAGCTCGACTCGAACGGCGACGCCGCGGTCAAGGGCACCGCCCGCATGATCCTGAAGAAGGTCGGCGGCAAGGTCGTCTCGAACAAGACCAAGAAGCTCAAGGGTGGCGCCGCCACGATCCAGGGTCCGGCCGACCTGGCTCCCGGCAAGTACAAGGTGACCGTCAAGTTCATCCCGAACGAGAACACCCCGTGGAAGCGGATCACCCGCACGTACTACATCACGGTCGGCTGACCAGCCCGATCAACCCGATCACCTCGAAGACCCCGGCCGCCGGCCGGGGTCTTCGTCGTTCGTACCGCCCCTCGCGACGGTTCCCACCCGTGCGCGCCGCCCTCGATAGGGTCGCGCCATGGCTCGACCCCGCCGTCTCGGCACCGTCCTGGCGCTGGTCGCCCTCGTCGTCGTCGCCCTCGGTGCCTGGGTCGGCTGGCAGGCCTACCAGGTCAACGGATCCCTCAACGCCGTCGTCGACGACGCCGAGTCCGTGCAGGCAGCAGTCGAGGCGGGTGACGCCCCTGCCGCCCGCGCGGCCCTCGACGGCCTGCAGCGCCACAGCGCCGACGCCGCCGAGCGGACCTCGGGCCTGACCTGGCGGGCGCTCGGGCACCTGCCCTTCGTCGGGGACGACGCCGATGGCGTCGCCCTGGCCAGCGACGTGGTCGCCGGGTTGGGCACCGACGGCGTCGAGCCGCTCATCTCCGTCTCCGACGACCTCGACTCCGTCGTGCCGCGTGGCGCCCGGGTCGACCTCGACGCACTGCAGCGGCTGCAGGACCCCGTCGCTGCCGCGGACCGGGCCTTCACCACGGCCGACGAGCGCCTGCGAGGGACCGACAGCGACGACTTCGTCGACCGGTTGGCCGTGAGCTTCCGCGACCTGACCGACAAGGTGGGCGAGGCCCAGGAGGCGATGGACGCCGCTGCGACCGCCCTGCAGGTCATGCCGGTGATGCTCGGTGCCGACGGGCCCCGCGACTACCTGCTCGTGATGCAGAACAACGCCGAGGTCCGGGCGACCGGCGGCCTGCCGGGAGCCGTCTCGGTCGTCCACACCGAGGAGGGCCGGATCTCGCTGACCCGGCAGGTGGCCGCCAGCACGCTGGGTCGTCGCGAGCAGCCGGTGCTGCCGCTCACGCCGGAGGAGCGCGAGCTGTTCAGCACCAACCTGGGCCTCTACGTCCTCGACGCCAACCTCACCCCCGACTGGCCCCGCGCCGCGGCGCTCATCGGCGCCCGCTGGGCCGAGACGCAGCCCGAGGACCCGGCCGGGGTGCTCTCGATCGACCCCGTCGCACTGTCCTACCTCCTCGAGGTGACCGGACCGGTCCAGGTCGCGGGAGTGGAGCTCACCGCGGACAACGCCGTGGACGAGCTCCTGCACGGGGTGTACGTGCGGATCCCCGACCCGGCAGCACAGGACGAGTTCTTCCGCGCCGCCGCGAAGGCGGTCTTCGACCGTGTCTCCGGAGGTGTGGCGGACCCGGAGCTGATGCTGCGCGCACTCACCCGAGGCGCACGCGAAGGCAGACTGCTCGTGCACTCCTTCGACGCGGAGCAGCAGGCCGCGCTCGCCGGCACGACGGTGAGCGGGGAGCTGCCGACGGCGAGCACGTCACGCCCCCAGGTGGGCGTCTACCTCGACGACACGAGCGTCGGCAAGATGTCGTACTTCCTCCGCCACGACGTGCGGGCGGCCGCCACCTCCTGCAGTGGCGGTCGGCAGCGGCTCAGCGGCACGCTGCGACTGGAGTCGGTCGCCGACCCGGCGACGGTGGGAGGACTGCCGGTGTACATCACCGGCGGCGGCCGGTTCGGCGCTCCGGTGGGCTCGCAGCTGGTCGTGGCATACCTCTACGGCCCGGTCGGCGGCTCCGTCGACGAGGTCACGTTCAACGGCCGGCCCGTGCGGGCGGAGGCCGCGGAGCACGAGGGACGGCCCGTCGCCCGGGTCATCGCCGAGCTCGAGCCGGGCGAGGTCACCAACGTCGAGTGGCGGATGACCACCCCCGAGGGCCAGACCGGGGGCATCGACGTCCGGACCACGCCGTCGGTGCAGCCCAGCCGCTCCGCGGCGTCGTACGCCAGCGCCTGCGGCTGACGCCCGAGCGGCGTCACTCGTAGCCGAGGACCTCGCGTCGCTTCTCGCCCCAGGCGAGCGCGGAGGCGATGGCGTCGTCGAGGGACAGCTCGGTCGACCAGTCCAGCAGCCGCCGCGACTTGTCGACGTTCGCGAAGGCGCCGACGGCGTCGCCGGGGCGCGGCGGCGCCTCCGTGGTCGGTACCTCCTTGCCGAAGACCTTCTCGAACGACGCGATGAGCTCGCGCACGGTCACGCCCGACCCGGTGCCGACGTTGATGATGGTGCTCGGTGCGTCGACGGCCGCGATGACGTCGTCGAACCGCTCCACCGCCCGCACGTGCGCCCGAGCCAGGTCCCAGACGTGGATGTAGTCGCGGATGCCCGTGCCGTCGCGCGTCGGGTGCTCGACGCCGGTGATCGTGAAGCTGTCCTTCTGGCCGCGCGCCGCCATCACCAGCTGACCCAGCACGTGCGAGGGCTCGCGGGCGTAGATGCCGGTCTCGAGGTCCGGGTCGGACCCGATGGGGTTGAAGTAGCGCAGGATGATCGCGCGCAGGCCGGTCGCTGACGCCATGTCCTCGAGGACCTGCTCCATCATCCGCTTGGTCCGGGCGTACGGCGACTGCGGCGCCAGCGGGTCCTCCTCGGTCACCTCGAAGGAGTCCTTGGTGGCGTAGAGGCTCGCGGAGCTGGAGAACAGCACCCGCGGCAGGCCGAGCGCGTCGAGCTCGTCGAAGAGCTCGAGCGACTTCGCGACGTTGTCGCGGTAGTACTCGTAGGGCTTCTCCACCGACTCCGGGACGATGATCCGCGCCGCCATGTGGATGGTGGCGTCGATGTCCGGGTGCTCCCGGGCGATGCGCCGCAGCAGCTCGCGGTCGGCGATGTCGCCCTCGTAGAACGCCCGGTCCCCCACGAAGGCCCGCGGACCGGTGAGCAGCGAGTCGAGGACGACCGGCACGTGACCGGCCTGCTCCAGCGCCTTGCACGTGGTCGAACCGATGTAGCCGGCGCCGCCGGTGACGAGGACCTTCATGGGCCGCAGGTTATCCGGTGGGACACAGGACCGCGTCCTGCGACGCCGTGCACCGGTCTGCACGCGACGCAGGAGAATGGCATGCACACCGCGAGCGAGCTGCTGGACGACCAGTGGGCGACACCCTTCGAGTCGTGGTGCGAGCGGCAGGGCGTCCACCCCGACGCGTTCGGGGCCTTCGACCGCTCCGTGATGACGCTGGACACCGCGACCTGACCACCGCGCTCGAGCGACGCGCGACGTCGCCGGTCCGTACCACCCCGGCGGGACGACCTCGGGTTCTCCTAACCTCTCAGGCGGAGCGCGAGGGTCGGGGGGCCTAGAGTGGACGAGCACGTTCAGCAATGGCTCTCCTGCCGGGGTGTGCGGGTGTGGTGACTGACCGTGGCAAGGGCGCTGCGGGCCAGGCCGCGCGTCAACCTCTCGAGATCGAGCGTGGACCCCGGATGACCATCGCTACTGAACGCCGCTGGCGGCTCGGACGCGACGTACGCTCCCGGTCCCTGCGCTACCTGCCGCTGACGACGCTCGTGCTGGATCTCGCACTCATCGTCGTGGCGGTCGTCCTCGCGGCTCTGGGCCGGGAGAGCTTCGGCATCTTCCCCAGCCCCGCCGACGTGTCGGAGAACCTGAGCACGGCCGGCCCGTTGGTGGTCCTTGGATGGCTGGCCATGCTCGTGACCGCCGGGGCGTACGGTGCCAGCGCGTTCGGAGCCGGCACCGAGGAGTACAAGCGGGTGCTCAACGGGTCGTTGGGTGCCGCCGGACTGGTCGGCGTCGGTTGCTTCTTCGCCGACTACCCGCTCTCGCGCGGGTTCTACTTCCTCTCGTTCGCGATCGGGATCCCCGCCCTGCTGCTCGGGCGGTTCGTGGTGCGCTCGGTCCTGCACCAGGCACGCCGTCGGGGCAACCTCCTGCACCGGGTCGTCATCGCCGGCTCGCCGGCGCACGTGGACGAGATCGCAGCGGTGCTGCGCCGCGAGAGCTGGCTCGGCTACCGCGTCGTCGGCGCACTCACCCCCGCCCACTACCTCGAGGAGGAGACCAGGTCCGGCATCCCGGTCCTGGGCAACTCCGACGACATCACCGCCGTCGTGCTCGACTCCGGCGCCGACGTGGTCTTCATCGCCGGCGGCGCGCTCGGCTCGTCGACCCAGATGCGGCGCTTGGCGTGGGACCTGGAGCACGAGCGGGTCCAGGTCGTCGTCGCACCGAGCGTCACCGACGTCTCCAGCGAGCGGATCAGGGTCCGACCGGTCGGGGGCCTCCCGCTGATGCACATCGACCCGCCTCGCGCGACGGACGCCTCGCGGTGGGGCAAGCGCCTCTTCGACCTGATCGGCTCGAGCGGGCTGATCCTCGTCTTCGGTCCACTGTTCGTGCTCGCCGCGGTGCAGATCAAGCTGCACGACCGGGGGCCGGTGCTCTTCCGCCAGACGCGGGTCGGCCAGGACGGCCGCGAGTTCCCCTGCCTGAAGTTCCGGACGATGGTGGTCGACGCCGAGTCCAGGCTGCAGGACCTGCACGCCCAGGAGGGCTACGAGGACGGGCTGTTCAAGATGAAGGAGGACCCACGCGTCACCCGGCCCGGCCGGTGGCTCCGGCGCCTCTCGCTCGACGAGCTGCCCCAGCTCTTCAACGTCCTGCGGGGCGAGATGAGCCTAGTCGGTCCACGGCCGCCGCTCCCGCTCGAGGTAGCACGGTACGAGGGCGACACCGCTCGCCGGCTCCGCGTCCGTCCCGGCATGACCGGCCTGTGGCAGGTGTCGGGGCGGTCGGACCTCTCGTGGTCCGAGGCGGTGCGCCTCGACCTCTACTACGTCGACAACTGGTCGATGCTCCAGGACATCTCGATCCTGGTGAAGACCCTCCGGGCGGTCTTCGGCTCGCGCGGCGCCTACTGACGGCGGGGCCGGCGTTCCGCCCGGCGGGTCTCAGTCCTGCTCACCCTTCGGGCCGCGTCCGCGCTTCTTCTTCGGCTGCACGGGCGCCTCGGGCGCGTAGCCGTACCCGTACCCGTAGCCGTACCCGTAGCCGTAGCCGCGGCGGCTCTTCGCGGGCGTCATGTTCAGCACGGCACCCACCGGCTGGGCGTCCACGGCGCTGAGCCGCTCGGCTGCCTGGGTGAGCTGGTCCTTCGTGGTCTTGCCGTGCCGCACGACGAGCAGCGCTCCGTCCGCCTGGGCCGACAGCAGTGCGGCGTCGGTGACGGGCAGCAGCGGCGGAGCGTCGATGATGACGACGTCGTACCGGTTGCGCAGCTCGCCCAGCAGGTCGGCCATCGCTCGGGACTGGAGCAGCTCAGCAGGGTTCGGAGGGATCGCACCACTGGGCAGGACGTCGAGCCCGGTCTCGTCGTGGCGGACGATGACGTCGTCGAGCGCGACCTTGCCGACGAGCACGGTCGTCACGCCGACCGCGTGGTCGATGCCCAGCACGCCGGACGCCTTGGGCCGCCGCAGGTCGGCCTCGACCAGCAGCGTCTTGGTGCCGGCTTGGGCCAGGGTGACCGCGAGGTTCACCGACGTCGTGGTCTTGCCCTCCCCCGGCAGCGCAGAGGTGACGACGAAGACCTTGCTCGGCAGGTCGACGTCGACGAACTGCAGGTTCGTGCGCAGCACGCGGAAGGCCTCCACCCGCGGTGCGTGGGAGTCGAGCTCGGTGATGAGCGGACGGGTCCGCGCCGAGGCGTCGTAGGCGATGGTGCCGAGCAGCGGAGCGTCGGTCGTCGCTCCGAGGTCGTCGATGCTGGAGATGCTGGTGTCGAGGACCTCGCGCAGCACCGCGAGGCCGACCCCGAGCAGCAGGCCCAGCACGAGTCCCAGGCCGAGGTTGCGCACGGGCTGCGGAGACACCGGGCCGCCGGGCTCGGACGCGGAGTCGACGATGGTGGCCTTCACCGCGGCCGTGTCCTTGCCGTCGCCGGTCTCGACCTCGCGGACGAGGTCGGTCATCGCCTCGGCGTAGGTCTGGGCGATCCGTCGGGCCTCGTCCGGGTCGGGATCGGTCGCGGTCAGCTTGAGGATGACCGTCTCCGGGCTGACCTCGGCCGTGACCTTCTCCGACAGGTCGTCCGCGTCGACGTCGCCGAGCTCGGCGGCCACCGCCTCGGCGAGACGCTGGCTCTTCGCCAGCTCGGCGAACGAGGTCACCTTCTGCTGGGACAGCAGTCCGCCCTGGTAGGACTCGGATGCGTTCTCGGCGTCGGAGGTGTTGACGTACAGGCTCGTCGACGAGGCGTACTGCGGCGTCGCGGTGAAGGTGAGCAGCGCCGCACCTCCGAGGACCAACGCGGTGACGACGAGGATCAGCGCCCACCGTCGTCGAAGGATCCGGGCGTAGTCCCGCAGCTCCACAGATACTCCTCGTCAGGTGGTCAGCGGTGCTCATCCTAGGGTGCGCGCTGCTCACGACGGGGCCGCATGCCACGGGGCGAGGTCAGGCCCCCAGCAGGTCCAGGAGGTAGTCGCCGTACCCGCTGGCGCGGAGTGCCTCGCCCTGCGTTCGCAGGGCGTCGTCGTCGATGAACCCCATCCGCCAGGCCACCTCCTCGGGAGCGCCGATCTTGATGCCCTGCCGTTGCTGGACGGCGCGGACGAAGTTCGAGGCGTCGTTCATGGCGTCGACGGTGCCGATGTCGAGCCAGGCCGTGCCGCGCGGCAGCTCCTCGACCTGCAGCCGCCCCTCGTCCAGGTACCGCCGGTTGAGGTCGGTGATCTCGAGCTCGCCGCGCGCCGACGGCTCCAGCTCGCGGGCGTGGTCGACGACGTCGTCGCTGTAGAAGTAGAGACCCGGCACGGCATGGCAGCTCGACGGCGGCTCCGCCTTCTCCCCCAGCGCGACGGGACGCCCCGCGTCGTCGAGCTCGACCACGCCGTACGGGGTCGGGTCGGCGACCCGACAGCTGAAGACCGCCGCCCCGTCGACGTCGGAGAAGCGCCGCAGGCGACTCCCCAGCCCGGGGCCGTAGAGGAGGTTGTCCCCCAGCACGAGTGCCACGGTTTCCCCTGCCACGAAGTCGGCGCCGAGGAGGAACGCCTGGGCCGGGCCGTCCGGCGAGCGCTGCGCGGCGTACGTGATCGAGATGCCCAGCGACGACCCGTCACCCAGCAGGCGGACGAACTGCTCCTGCTCGTGCGGCGTGGTGATGACAAGGACGTCGCGGATCCCGGCGAGCAGCAGCGTCGACAGCGGGTAGCAGACCATCGGCTTGTCGTAGACCGGGACGAGCTGCTTGCTGACCGCCCGGGTGATCGGCTGCAGGCGTGAGCCGCTGCCGCCGGCGAGGAGGATGCCGCGCATGCGCCGACCCTAGACTCGAGCGGGTGCAGCGCGTCCTCGTCACCGGTGGTGCCGGCTTCGTCGGCAGCAACTTCGTCCACCACCTCGTCGGGCACACCGACGCGTCGATCACCGTGCTCGACAAGCTGACGTACGCCGCGAGCCGCGAGTCCCTCGCCGGGTTGCCATCCGACCGCGTGCGGCTCGTGGTCGGCGACGTCGCCGACCGGGCCGTGGTCGATCCGCTCGTCGCGAGCCACGACGTGGTGGTCCACTTCGCCGCCGAGTCGCACAACGACAACTCGCTGTCGGACCCGGCGCCGTTCGTCCACACCAACGTCGTCGGCACCTTCACCCTGCTCGAGGCGGTCCGCAGGCGCGGGACCCGCTTCCACCACGTGTCGACCGACGAGGTGTACGGCGACCTCGAGCTCGACGACCCCCAGCGGTTCACCGAGGCGACGGCGTACGACCCGAGCAGCCCCTACAGCGCGACGAAGGCCGGCTCCGACCTGCTGGTGCGCGCGTGGGTGCGCAGCTTCGGCGTGCGCGCCACCATCTCCGGCTGCTCGAACAACTACGGCCCCTGGCAGCACGTGGAGAAGTTCATCCCGCGCCAGGTCACCACCGTCATCGACGGCGGCCGGCCCAAGGTGTACGGCGCCGGTCGCAACGTCCGCGACTGGATCCACGTCGACGACCACTCCTCCGCGGTCTGGACGATCGTGAACGACGGGCGCATCGGCGAGACGTACCTGGTCGGGGCCGACGGCGAGCGGAGCAACCTCGAGGTCGCCCGGATGATCCTCGCCCACTTCGGCCGGGACGAGGACGACGTCGAGCACGTCACCGACCGCGCCGGTCACGACGTGCGCTACGCGATCGACCCGACCAAGCTGCGCACCGAGCTCGGCTGGCGGCCGCGGCACGCCGACTTCGCGGCCGGGCTCGCCCGGACGATCGAGTGGTACGTCGACCACGAGGACTGGTGGCGCCCGCACAAGGCCGCCACCGAGGCTGCGTACGCCGCGAGGGGCCAGTGACCGCCGCGCTCGAGGAGCCTCAGGCGGGGACCCGCCCGTAGTCGTCCTCGAGGCGGCAGATGTCGTCCTCCCCGGTGTAGCGCCCCAGCTGGACCTCGATGAGGACGAGGTCCTCGTCCTCCATGTTGGTGATCCGGTGGGGCTCGCCGACGGCGACGTCGACCGAGTCGCCCGGCCCGGCGAGCTGGATGCGGCCGTCGACGACGCAGGTGGCCTTGCCGGAGACGACCGCCCAGTGCTCCGCCCGGTGCTCGTGGGTCTGGTAGGACAGGCGCGCCTTCGGCCGGACGGTGATGCGCTTGACCTTGAACCCGTCACCCTCGTCGAGGACCTGCCAGGTCCCCCAGGGACGCGTGTCCTGCTCGCCGATCATCCGGTTCCCCCCACCTGATCGCGGGCTCTGTCGCCCGGCGTGCGGGGACGCTAGCGAGCGCAGATCAAGCAACCCTCAAGGTCGCGCGGTGGTCTGGCCCGGTCAGCGTCGGCGCAGGCTCATCAGGGCCGGCCGCACGTCCGCGAGGTAGACGAACGCCGCGATCGTGAACGCGATGCTGATCAGGAGGAGCCCGACGGGCACCACCTCGAGCACCACGCCGAGGCCGAGGATCAGGCACCAGGCCGGCTTGGTCAGCTTGCCGGCCGCCTCGTACTCCTCGGCGCTGTGCAGCAGCGCGTTGACGAAGGCGAAGATCTTCACCGCGAGCAGCACGAACGTCACGAGCAGCATGAGGTAGCCCTCGACGGCGAAGACGTTGGTCACCGCACCAGCCTATCGGCCGCCCGGCGAGCAGGGGGCGCGCCGGCGCCTACCGCTGGTCGAGCAGCGAGGCGCGCCAGCGCCGAGCGTCGTCGAGACCCGCGCACCGCAGCAGGGCCTCAGCCCCGGTCGGCCGTGTCCAGGATCAGCGTGATCGGCCCGTCGTTGACCGACTGGACCCGCATGTCGGCCCCGAACCGCCCGCGTTCGACGTGCGCGCCGAGCCGCTCCAGCTCCGCGCACACCGCCTCGTACGCCGGCTCGCTCACCGGCCCGGGCGCGGCGGCCTGCCAGGTGGGGCGCCGACCCTTCCGCGCGTCGCCGTACAGCGTGAACTGGCTGACCACCAGCACCGGGGCGCCGACGTCGCTGGCCGACCGCTCCTCGCGCAGCAGCCGCAGGTCCCAGATCTTGCGGGCGGTCCAGCCGATCTCGGCCGTGCCGTCGCCGTGGGTCACTCCGAGGTACACCAGCAGCCCCGGCCCATCGATCGACCCGACCGTCTCCCCGTCCACGGTGACGCTGGCGGACAGGACGCGCTGGACGACGGCTCGCACGGTCCCAGCCTGCCGCAGCCCCACACTCGCTGGTCGAGCAGGAAGGCGCCGGAGGCGAGGTCACCGGGTCTCGCCTGCTGGTTGAGCAGGAAGGCGCCCCGGCGCCGACCGTGTCGAAACCCGGTGACAGGGGCAGGGCCGCAACCACGCTCACCGGGTCTCGACGACGGCTCGCCAGGGCTCGCCTGCTCGACCGGCGGGCCCCGCCCGCCTCAACGCTCGCCTGCTCGACCGGCGAGGCCCCCCGCTGGTTGAGCAGGGAGGCGCCCCAGCGCCGACCGTGTCGAAACCCCGTGAGACGCGCAGGGCCGCAACCACGCTCACCGGGTCTCGACGACGGCTCGCCAGGGCTCGCCTGCTCGACCAGCAGCCCTCCGCTGGTTGAGCAGGGAGGCGCCCCAGCGCCGACCGTGTCGAAACCCCGTGAGACGCGCAGGGCCGCAACCACGCTCACCGGGCCTCGACGACGGCTCCCCCTGGCCCCCGCTGGTTGAGCAACAGGGAGGCGCCCCAGCGCCGACCGTGTCGAAACCCCGTGAGAGGCACAGGGCCGCAACCACGCTCACCGGGTCTCGACGACGGCTCCCCCGGGCCCCCGCTGGTTGAGCAGGGAGGCGCCCCAGCGCCGACCGTGTCGAAACCCCGTGACAGGCGCAGGGCCGCAACCACGCTCCCCGGGCCTCGACGACGGCTCCCCCGGGCCCCCGCTGGTTGAGCAGGAAGGCGCCCCAGCGCCGACCGTGTCGAAACCCCGTGACAGGCGCAGGGCCGCAACCACGCTCCCCGGGCCTCGACGACGGCTCGCCAGGGCTCGCCTGCTCGACCAGCGGACGACGAAGGCCCCCGGACCGCAACGGTCCGGGGGCCTCGCTCAGAACAGGCGCAGCTGTTCGGGTGCTCTTCAGTCGCCGACCTTCTTGGCCGCGGCGGTCGTCGCCTTGGTGGCCGAGGTGGCGGTCTTCTTGGCGGCGGTGGCGGTGCCCTTGGCGCTGCTCTTCGGGGCGGCCGTGGTCTTCTTGACCGTCCGCTTGGCGGTGTTGGTGGTCTTGCGAGCGGTCGACTTCGCAGCCTTGGTGGTCTGGGTCTGCGTGGTCTTCGCCTTGCTGACGGTCGTCTGGGCCGCCGCGGCGGTCGCCTTGGTCTCCTCCTGGCGGCGGATCCGGGCGACGAGCTGCTCGCCGCGCTTGGCGAGGTCGGCGTAGGTGTCGCTCACGATGACGACGTTCTCGTTCACGGTCGCCTGCACGCGGGTGGGCAGCGCGCGGGCCTCGCCCTGCAGCTCGGCGACGCGGGACTCGACGGCCTCGCGGCGGGCCTTGGCGTCCTTGGACAGCGCCTCGAAGCGGGCGTTCACCGCGACGAGCGCCTGGTCGCGCAGGGCCTTGGGCTCGAGGTCGATGTCGGCGACGCGCTTCTGCACGTCCTGCTGGGTCTGGGTGAGGCGCTTCTGCACGTCGGCGGCGTAGCCGCGGACGTAGCCGACGACGAGGTCGGTCGCGCCGACACCGGCGTAGAGCGGCCGCTTGGCGACCTCGGGGAGCTCGAGCTTGTCGATCTTGATGTCGAACGTGGTCTTCGCCATGTCCGTCTCCTCTTCTGTGTGGGTCAGTCCTGGGATGGAGCCTCGGGCTGCCCGACGTTGAGGGCCAGGAACGAGGCGTAGATGTCGAGCAGGGACTGCTTCTGGCGCTCGGTGAGCGCACTGTCGTTGAGGACCGCGAGCTCGACGGAGCCGCCGACGCCGTCGTCGGGGCTGACGATCCCGGCGCGCACGTACAGCTGCTCCGCGGAGATCCGCAGCGCCTTGGCGATCTGCTGCAGCACCTCGGCCGAGGGTCGGCGCAGGCCGCGCTCGATCTGGCTGAGGTAGGGGTTGGAGACCCCGGCCTGCTCGGCAAGCTGCCGGAGCGAGAGCGACGCGGCGGTGCGCTGCTCCCGCAGGTAGTCCCCGAGGGACCCGACTGCGGTCCCGACCTTGCCCTTGCTCATGCCTCCAGTGTGCTTGCTGCCGCTAGCGCTTGCAAGCGGCTAGCACGTGAGACCCTTCACAACCAACGAAAGCGGCCGCTAGCAGCGCTAGCGCCGCTAGCGTCGGGGGTGTCTGCGAGCTGATGCGACGACCATGGCCGGCGTCGCGGCGCGACGGCTCCCGAGGCATGCCCGTCGGGTCCACCGGACAGCCCAGGACGAGGCGCCGTCCGGACGGGGCCGCACCGCTGGCGCAGAGCACGGGCCCACGGACGACAGGCCCCTACCATTGCCGATCATGGTCGGCAGAGTGCTCCGTGGTCGACCTGCGTTCCTCGCCGTGGCAGCGGTCCAGCGCGGCATCCCCTTCCTCCTCCTCCCGCTCTTCGTCCGAGTCCTTACCCCGACCGAGTACGGGCACGTGGCTGTCCTCGCGGCGACGATGACCCTCGGGTCCATGACCTTCGGCCTCGGGCAGGAGCTCGTCGCCTACCGGTACCTCAACGACCCGCAGGACGGGCGCCGCACCGTGACCTCGGCCGCGTTGGTGCAGACGGCAGCCCCTCTGGGCCTGGCAGCCTTGACGACCGGACTCCTGCTCGTGACGGGACTCGACCTCGGCGGGACGTCGCGCGCGGCGGTGACGGTCACCCTGTTCAGCGCGGCTGTCTACTGCATCGCGTGGCAGTACCCGGCCGCGCTCTACAGGAACGACGGACACCTGGGTCCGTTCTTCGGCCTGGCCGTCCTGTACTCGGTGCTGGTCGCCGCCGCCAAGGTGCTGTTCGTCGTGGCGCTCGATGCCGGCGTCCTCGGTTGGGCAGCGGCGGACCTCCTGGGCGCGACAGCGCTCTTGGCGTGCACGGCGACCACCCTGGCCTCGACGCTGCGCCGGGTCAGGTCCGACACGACCTCCGCGTCGGTCCGTCGGGTCCTGCGGCTCGGCGTCCCGGTCTCGATCAGCCAGTTCGCCAGGTGGGCTGCTGGGTTCTCCGACAGGATCTGGATCGTCGTCTTGGTGCCGCCGACCTCGGCCGCGGGATACCTCATCGCAGCGCAGCTGGTGACCATCGGGAACGTCGTGGCCATCGAGCTGGCGCGGTTCCTCCAGCCACAGATCAGTCGCCACCAGGGCGCCCTGGCCGAGCTCCTGCGGACCGTCCTCCCACGGCACCTGGCCTTCTCCCTCCTCGCCGCAGGCGCAGTTGCAGGGATCGCCGCTGTGTTCGTGCAGCTGGGACTGGCCGCTGACTACGAGGGCGTGGCCGCTCTGTCGGCCGTCCTCTCCGTCGGCCTGTTCTTCCAGAGCCTCAACTACCTCGGTAGCGACGTGTCGGCGATCGCGGTCGGCAACACGAACTGGTTGATGGCCGTCTCGATCGGGGCGGGGATCGCCGGGACCGCCGGCAGCTTCGTGCTGATCGGTGTTCTCGGCGTCTGGGGGGCAGTTGCCGCAGCGGTCGGCACCCAGGTGCTGACCAGCGTGCTCCTGTGGGTCCCCATCCGCCGAGCAGCTGAACGGTCCACGGTCACTGCCTAGAGGTGCCGCCCACTCCCGCCTCGGTCGCGGCAGGCACCGGCGAGCGGCCCGGAGTCAGCGCACCGCACGCAGGATGACGGTCTGTCCCACCAGGTGGCCGCGGGGCTCGCCCGTCTCGACCACGAGGGCCGCCTTCAGGCCGAGAGCCACCAGCTTCCACAGGAGGAAGCGCACCCCGCTGAGGAGCCCGTGCGGCACCGGACCCGTGTCGACGCACGTCGACTCCGCGAAACCGGTCACCTTGCTGATCTGCCCCAGGCTGCGCGAGGTGAACGACGTCTCGTGCGTGAAGTCACCGAACTGGATCCGCCCGACGAACGGGCTCGCTCCGTTGGGGATCCGCGCGATGAACACACCCCCGGGGCGGAGGGCCTCGCGCACAGCGCCGAACAGCTCGAGCACCTCGAGCTTCGTGCAGTGCTCGAGCACGTCGGTGGCGAGGACGGCATCGAGGCGCCCGGCACGCTCGGCGAGGTAGGACGTGAAGTCCTGGCAGATCACGTTCCGCACACCCATCGCATGCGCACGTGCGACCTGCTCCGGGCTGATGTCGACGCCGCAGGCGTTCGCGTACCCGGCTTCGTGCAGCGCACGCACGGTGTTCCCTTGCCCGCAACCGATGTCGACGATCTGCGCCCCGAGATCCCGCGGCAGCATGGGGACGATCCGCTTGCGGACCGCGTACCCCTCGACACGCCCGTCCTGCACACCGGCGTGGGTGGTGGTGTACGAGCGATACATGCGCTCTCGGAAGGTCGCGAGCGCATCGCCCTCTGGTCCGCCGCCGGTCATGACGGACACCCTGTCACAGAGCCCGCCGCCCGATCCGGCTCCGGACGCTCCCGCCAGTCCTACGACACCCGGTGGTCGAGCGTCGCCCGGACCGCTCCCACGACGCGGCCGCCCCCGTGCAGCTCGACCAGGCCTGTACGGTGCACGGCGTCGTCCTCGAAGCCGGCTCGCCGCAACACCTCGGCCATGACCACCCGGCGGGCCCGGTCGGCGCCGTCCTCGATCTTGAGGGCGAAGGCACGGCCGTCCGGCAGGGCCACCGCGTGCAGCGCCTCGGCGCCCATCTTGCCGATCGCGCCGGGGACCGCGACGAGGAGGTCGCGCTCGTCGCGGGTGGTGCCGGAGACCATCTCGGGGTGCCGGCGGATCGCGTCGGCGATGCGCTCCTCCGGCCCGTCGGCGGCGACGGCGAGCGTGCGGAACGCCCGCGCCAGGCCGGTCAGCGACGTCGAGAGCAGCGGCGCACCGCAGCCGTCGGTCGCGAACACCTCGATCGGCTCGCCGGTCAGCTCCTCGAACGTCGAGACGACCGCCCGCTGCAGCGGGTGGTCGGGCGCGAGGTAGGTGGCGGTGTCCCAGCCGTTGACGACGCAGGTCAGCAGCATCGCGGCGTGCTTGCCCGAGCAGTTCATCAGGACCTGCTCCTTCACGCCGCCCGCGGCGGCGTGGGCGAGCTTGGTCTCCTCGTCGAGCGGCCAGTCCAGCGGCGTCTGCAGCGCGTCCTCGCCGAGGCCCGCGACCGCGAGGATGCGGCGTACGCCGTCGACGTGGAGCTGCTCGCCGGAGTGCGACCCGCACGCCAGGGCCAGCAGGTCCGGCGGCAGGTCGAGGCCGTTGCGGACCATGGCCAGCGCCTGCACCGGCTTGTTGCACGACCGCGGCAGCACCGGCGACGTCACGTCCCCCACGGACCACTCGACACCCCCGTCGGCGGCGAGGGCGACCACGGACCCGTGGTGGCGACCCTCGACGAAACCGGAGCGGACGACCTCGGCCAGGACCACGGGAGACGGCATGCCGGCACCCTAACGACGCCGGTTTGCAAGGATGAGGCCGTGCCGAACCCGCCGCAGTACTGCCCCACCCAGCGCGAGCTCGACGACCTTGAGCTGCTGGTCACCGGCGCCCTCGCCCCGCTCAGCCGGTTCGACGAGCCGGGCAGCCCGGTGACGCTCACGCTGCCGGCCGACGTCTCCACCGCCGCGGCCGAGGCGGGCGCGGTCGAGCTCGTCGACCCCGAGGGCCTGCCGCTCGCGCGCGTCTCCGTCCCGGACGGCGCGGTCGAGGCGCTGACCCACGTGCAGTACGGCCCGTTCCGCCGCCACTACCTCTCCCCCGCCCAGGTGCGCGAGGCGTACGCCGGCCGCACCGTCGTGCCGGTCACCGACGCGCTCACCGAGGCCCAGCTCGAGGAGGTCCGCGCGCTCGGACCGGTCGTGCTGCTGGCGTACGTCGGCGCCGGCACGCCCGACCTGTCGCCGGTCGGGCTGGTGCGCGCGTGCCTCGCGGCGGCCGCGCTGCTGCCCGACGCGGCCGTCGTCGCCGCGCCCCTCGCCTCGCACGGCGACCCCGAGGTCGACCACGAGCTCGGCGTCCAGGTGGCGCGGACGTACGCCGCCGGCGACCCGGTCCACGCCCTCCCGGCGCCGGCCGACGACGACCCGTACCCGCCGTCGGTTGAGGCGGTCGTCGCCTTCGACCGCCCGGACCCTGCCGACCAGGGGCTCGTCCTGTTCTTCACCGGCCTCTCGGGCAGCGGCAAGTCGACGCTCGCCCGCGCCCTGATGGACCGGCTGCTCGAGCAGGGCACCCGCACGGTGACCAGCCTCGACGGCGACGTCGTCCGCCGGAACCTGTCGGCCGGCCTCACCTTCTCCAAGGCCGACCGGGAGACCAACATCCGCCGGATCGGCTGGGTCGCGGCCGAGATCTCCCGGCACGGCGGCGTCGCGGTGTGCAGCCCGATCGCGCCGTTCGACGAGACGCGTCAGCAGGTCCGCGCGATGGTGGAGGACGCCGGCGGGGCGTTCTTCCTCGTCCACGTCGCCACTCCGCTGGAGGAGTGCGAGCGCCGCGACCGCAAGGGCCTCTACGCCAAGGCGCGCCGCGGTGAGATCCCCGAGTTCACCGGCATCTCCTCGCCGTACGAGGAGCCGGCCGACGCCGACGTCCGGGTCGACACGACCGGCCGCACCATCGACGACGCGCTCGGCGACGTCGTGGAGGCGCTGCGCGAGTCCGGCCACCTGGACCTGTCGTCCGGGGTCGAGGACCCGCTGGTCGACCAGCCGGTGCAGGCGGGCGTCGTCGAGACCCCGGCACCCGGGAGCCCCGAGCGCCCCCTGCACGTCCTCTTCGTCTGCACCGCCAACATCTGCCGGTCCCCGTTCATGGAGCTCGTCGCCCGCCGGCTGGCCGGCCCGGACGCGACGGTCACCTTCGCCAGCGCCGGGACGCACGGCTTCAAGGACCACCCGATGGACGAGGTCATGAGCGGGACGCTGGCCACCCGTGGCGCCGAGGTGGGCGACTTCGCCAGCCGCGCGGTGACCCGTCAGCTGGTCGACGAGGCCGACCTGGTGCTGACCGCGGAGGCGGCGCACCGCACGTTCATCCTCGACGAGCAGCCGGCGGCGTTCCGCAAGGTCTTCACGCTGGGGCAGTTCGCCGAGGCGGTCCGCACCGCGGGCGGCGGCCTCCAGGGCCGGGAGCTGGTGCAGGCCGTCGGGCAGCGACGCGGGACGGCCGACCCCGCGCTCGACGTCGCCGACCCCTACCGTCGCGGTCCCGAGGCGGCCGAGACGGCCGCGGCCGGGATCGAGGAGCTGCTGCGGGTGGTCGTGCCGCGGCTGACCGGGGCACCCGGGAACCACTGATGTTCGTCCTGAGAAACCCGATCCGTGAGTACGCCTGGGGATCGAGCACCCACCTGCCGCGCTTCCTCGGGACCGAGCCGACCGGTGACCCGCAGGCGGAGCTGTGGATCGGCGCCCACGACGGCGACCCGTCGTACCTCCCGGACGGCCGCGCGCTCAACGACGTCATCGCCGCCGCACCCCACGAGCTGCTCGGCCAGGCCGTGTGCGACACCTTCGGCGCGCGCCTGCCGTACCTCATGAAGGTGCTGGCGGTCGCCGAGCCGCTCTCGCTGCAGGTGCACCCGAGCAGCTCGCGCGCGCGGATCGGATTCGCGCGCGAGGACGCCGCCGGCGTGCCGCTCGACGCCCCGCACCGCAGCTACAAGGACACCTCGCACAAGCCGGAGATGATCTACGCGCTGACCCGGTTCGAAGGCATGGCCGGCTTCCGCGACACCGAGAAGTCGGCGCAGATCCTGCGGATGCTCGACCTGCCGTGGGCCGACGACGTCGCGCACCGGCTGGAGTCGGGCCCGGCGTTCCAGACGCTGCGCGCGATCGTGACCGAGATGCTGGCGCACACCGGCCCCGACCTCGAGTCGCTGCTCTCGGACATCCGCGAGGCCGCACGGCACGCCGAGGAGCGCGGCCACCGGGAGGAGATGCGGGCGAACCCGGTGCGGGTCGACCCCGCGCGGATCAACCGCGAGGCCACCCGGGTCTTCGCGATGGTCGGCAAGCTGATCGCGCAGTACCCGTCCGACCCCGGTGTGCTGGTCACGCTGCTGCTCAACCACGTGGTGCTCGCGCCCGGCGAGGCGATGTTCCTCGACGCCGGCGTCATCCACGCCTACGTCAGCGGGCTCGGTGTCGAGATCATGGCGTCCTCGGACAACGTGCTGCGGGCGGGGCTGACGCCGAAGCACCTGGACGTGCCCGAGCTGCTGTCGGTCACCAACTTCACGCCGATGCCCGGCCCGCAGTGGCTGCCGTCGGTCAACGCCAGCCACCACTGCCACCTCGAGCCGCCGGTGCCGGACTTCGCGCTCACGGTCGGCGACGTCCCCGGCGTGACCGCGCCGGCGTCGGGCCCGCGGACGATCGTGGTGCTCGACGGCGAGGTGGACCTGCTGACCGGGCACGAGACGCTGACCGCCTCGCGCGGCCAGACGGTGTTCGTCGGTGACGCCGACGGCCCGGTCCGCATCGACGGGCACGGCCGCGTCGCGATCGGCGGCGTCCAGGTCTGACTCGCGGCTCCGGGAGGGTTCAGCCCTGCCAGGCGGGCAGCGCCGGCCGGTCGATCCAATGGCGCCCCTCGTGCTGCAGGGCCTCCATGTCGGCGTCGACCATGATCCGGACCAGCTCGGGGAAGCGGACGCTCGGCTTCCAGCCGATCCGCTGCTCCGCCCGGCTGGCGTCGCCGACCAGCGCGTCGACCTCGACCGGACGCACGTACCGCTCGTCGAAGCGCACGTGCTTCTCCCAGTCCAGCCCGGCGTGGTCGAAGGCCGCCTCGACGAAGTCGCGCACCGTCGCGCTCTCCCCCGTCGCGAGCACGAGGTCCTCCGGCTCGTCGGCCTGCAGCATCCGCCACATGCCCTCGACGTACTCCGGGGCGTAGCCCCAGTCGCGCACCGCGTCGAGGTTGCCGAGGTAGACGAAGTCGTCCAGGCCCGCCTGGATCCGCGCGACCGCGCGGGTGATCTTGCGGGTCACGAACACCTCGCCGCGGCGGGGCGACTCGTGGTTGAAGAGGATCCCGTTGACGGCGTACAGGTCGTAGCTCTCGCGGTACGTCGTGGTCAGCCAGTGCGCGTACGCCTTCGCCGCGCCGTACGGCGAGCGCGGCCGCAGCGGGGTCTCCTCGCGCTGCGGCGGCGGCTCCGCGCCGTACATCTCCGAGCTGCCGGCCTGGTAGAAGCGCGCTCCCACCCCCGACATGCGCAGCGCCTCGAGCAGCCGCACCGCGCCGATGCCGGCCGCCTCGCCGGCGTGCTCGGGCTCGTCGAAGCTGGCCCCGACGTAGGACTCCGCAGCCAGGTTGTAGACCTCGTCGGGCTGCACCTGCTGCATCAGCGCCAGCAGCCGGCCACCGTCGGAGAGGTCGCCGCGGTGGAGGAAGAAGCGGCAGTCCGGGTGGTGGGTGTCCTCGACGAGGTGGGCGACCCGGGAGGTGTTGACGCTGGAGGTACGCCGCGCGAGCCCGTGGACCTGGTAGCCCTTGGCCAGCAGCAGCTCGGCGAGGTAGGACCCGTCCTGGCCCGTCACCCCCGTGATCAACGCCCGCTTCGTCACGTCCGGCAGTCTTCCACGGTCCCGCGGCGCGCCCGGTGACAAATCCTGCCTTTCACGATGGCAGCACTAGGCTTTCACCCCGTGGACGACCTCTTCACCACTGCTGCCCTCGCCGTCCTGGCCGTGAGCTTCGGCGTCGGCATCGTCGTCGGCCTGACCGGCATGGGCGGTGGCGCCCTGATGACGCCGGCGCTGATCTTCCTCGGGATCTCGCCGACCGCCGCCGTCGCCAACGACCTCGTGGCTGCCTCCGTCAACAAGACGGTCGGCGCCTCGGTGCACTGGCGGAAGGGCTCCCCCAACCTCCGGCTGGCGACGTACCTCATCGTCGGCTCGGTGCCGTTCGCGCTGGCCGGCGGCTTCATCGTGCAGGAGATCGGGGGCGAGAACGCCGAGGACTTCCTCGTGACAGCCATCGGCATCGCCCTGCTCTTCGCCGCCGCGAGCTACGCGCTGCGGATGTACCTCCAGCTGCGCCTGGTCACCTCCGGCAACGAGGCGCCGACCGGCGAGCCGAACATCCGGCCGATCCCCACCCTCCTCGTCGGGGCCGTGGGCGGCCTGCTCGTCGGCATCACCTCGGTCGGCTCCGGCTCGCTCATCATGGTCGCGCTGCTGCTGCTCTACCCGACCCTCTCCGCGCTCAAGCTGGTCGGCACCGACCTGGTGCAGGCGGTCCCGCTCGTGCTGGCCGCGGCGATCGGCCACGTCGTCACCAGCGGCGTGGACTGGGAGGTGCTGATCCCGCTGATCCTGGGCGGCACCCCCGGCACCTTCCTCGGCGCCCGGATGGCCAGCTGGGTCAGCCAGTCCGTCATCCGCCGCGGCATCGTCATCGTGCTCAGCCTGACCGGCCTGAAGATGCTCGGCGTCCCGCCCGAGGCGGTCGGCATCATCGGCGCCGGCATGCTGCTCCTCGGCCCGCTCGCCTGGGGCTTCGTGCGCCAGACCCGCGGCCTGCCGGCGTTCGACAACAACGCCGCTGCGTGGAACCACGAGCGGCAGCGGCAGGACACCTGACGCCCCGCTGCTCGTCGAGCAGGCGGGCGCCAGCGAGCCGTCGTCGAGACGCTCGCACCGCCCTACCGTCCGTCGAGCAGGCGAGCGCCGGCGAGCCGACGTCGAGACGCCCGCACCGCCCTACTGCTCGTCGAGCAGGCGAGCGCCGGCGAGCCGTCGTCGAGACGCCCGCACCGACGCAGGGCGACGACCACTCAGAGACCCACCCGGGCTCAGTCCCGCCCGTAGATGTCCCGCGTGTAGACCCGGTCCGCGACGTCCGCCAGCACGTCGGTGCGCCGGTTCGCCACGATCACGTCCGAGCGCTTCTTGAACTCGTCCAGGTCCCGGATGACCTCCGAGTTGAAGAACAGGTCCTCCTCGAGCGCGGGCTCGTAGACCAGCACCTCCACGCCCTTCGCCTTGAGCCGCTTCATGACGCCCTGGATCGACGACATGCGGAAGTTGTCCGACCCCGCCTTCATGATCAGCCGGTAGATCCCGACCGTCCGCGGGCTGCGGCGGAGGATGTCATCGGCGATGAAGTCCTTGCGCGTGGTGTTCGCCTCGACGATCGCGCTGATGAGGTTCTGCGGCACGTCGCTGTAGTTGGCCTGGAGCTGCTTGGTGTCCTTGGGCAGGCAGTACCCGCCGTACCCGAAGCTCGGGTTGTTGTAGTGGTCCCCGATCCGCGGGTCGAGGCCCACTCCTTCGATGATCTGTGCGCTGTCGAGGCCACGTGTCACCGCGTAGGTGTCCAGCTCGTTGAAGTAGGCGACGCGCAACGCCAGGTAGGTGTTGGCGAAGAGCTTGATCGCCTCCGCCTCGGTGGACCCGGTCAGGAGCACAGGGACGTCGCGGGCCTCGGCCCCCTCGACCATCAGGCCGGCGAACAGCCGTCCGTGCTCGCCGCGGTCGCCGACGACGATCCGCGAGGGGTGCAGGTTGTCGTGCAGGGCCCGCCCCTCCCGGAGGAACTCCGGGCTGAAGATGATCGCCGCGCCCGGGTGCCGTTCGCGCAGCCCGGCGGTGAAGCCCACGGGCACCGTGGACTTGATGACGACGGTCGCGCCCGGCGCCGCCTCGAGGGCGTCCGCCACGACGGACTCGACCGAGCGCGTGTTGAAGTAGTTGGTCCGCTCGTCGTAGTCGGTCGGCGTGGCGACCACCACCAGCTCGACCCCGTCGTAGGCCGCGCGCTTGTCCACCGTCGCGACGAGGTCGAGGGGCCGCTCCCTCAGGTACTCCTCGACCTCGGCGTCCTCGACCGGGGACTGGCCCCGGTTGACCGTCGCGACCCTCGTCGCGCTCAGGTCGAGGGCACGGACCTCGTGCCGCTGCGCCAGGACGACGGCGTTCGACAGTCCGACGTACCCGAGCCCCACGACCGCGATCTTCACGGTCGAAGCCTAGGGGGCCGGAGGGGGCACCGGGCCGCTGCCGCGTGATCGCCAGGCGACGAGCGGCCGACGCTGCGTCGACGGCCGTATGGCGTGCCTCACCCATCATGCGGCACGGCTTCGCCCCCTGCCGCTCGCGATGGCTACGATGACGGCTGCTGTCCCGACGAGAGGTCCCCTGCACGTCATGACCGACACCCACGCCGACTACCGGCTGAGCCAGCTCGACCAGCTGGAGGCCGAGTCGATCCACATCTTCCGCGAGGTGGCTGCGGAGTTCGAGAAGCCCGTCCTGATGTTCTCGGGCGGCAAGGACTCCATCGTCATGCTCCGGCTGGCCGAGAAGGCGTTCTACCCGGCCAAGATCCCCTTCCCCGTGCTCCAGGTCGACACGGGTCTGGACTTCCCCGAGGTGCTCGCCACCCGCGACAACTGGGTCAACCGCCTCGGCGTGAACCTCGTCGTTGCGAGCATCGACGACGCGATCGCCAGCGGCGTCGTCGTCGACGACGGCAAGACGAGCCGCAACCGGCTGCAGATCGGCACCCTGCTCAACGCCATCGAGGAGAACGGCTTCACCGCCGCCTTCGGTGGCGGCCGCCGCGACGAGGAGAAGGCCCGCGCCAAGGAGCGCGTCTACTCCCACCGCGACGAGTTCGGCCAGTGGGACCCCAAGAACCAGCGCCCCGAGCTCTGGAGCCTCTACAACGGGCGCCTGCACGCCGGCGAGCACATGCGGATCTTCCCGATCTCCAACTGGACCGAGCTGGACATCTGGGACTACATCGGCCGCGAGGGCATCGAGATCCCGCAGATCTACTTCTCCCACCAGCGCCGCGTCTTCGAGCGCGACGGCATGCTGATGAGCGAGACCCCGCTCAACCCCACGCGGCCCGGCGAGGTCGTCGAGGAGCGCACCGTGCGGTTCCGCACCTGCGGCGACATCACGCTCACCGGGTGCGTGGAGTCCACCGCGTCCACCGTCGACGAGATCATCGACGAGATCTCGATCGCGACGCTCACCGAACGAGGCGCCACCCGTGGCGACGACCGGTTCTCCGAGGCAGCCATGGAGGACCGGAAGAAGGAAGGCTACTTCTGATGAGCACCGTCAAGAGCATCCAGATGGACCTGCTCCGCTTCGCCACCGCGGGCTCCGTCGACGACGGCAAGTCCACCCTCATCGGGCGGCTGCTCCTCGACTCGAAGTCGATCTTCGCCGACCAGCTCGAGGCCGTCGAGTCGACCTCGAAGTCCAAGGGGTACGACTACACCGACCTCGCACTGTTGACCGACGGCCTCCGCTCGGAGCGCGAGCAGGGCATCACCATCGACGTGGCGTACCGCTACTTCGCGACGCCGAACCGCAAGTTCATCATCGCGGACACCCCGGGCCACGTGCAGTACACGCGCAACATGGTCACCGGCGCCTCCACCGCCGACCTCGGCCTCGTGCTCGTCGACGCCCGCCAGGGCCTCACCGAGCAGTCCCGACGCCACGCGGTGATCCTCTCGCTTCTGCGGGTCCCCCACCTCGTGCTCGCCGTGAACAAGATGGACCTCGTCGACTTCTCCCAGGAGGTCTACGACAAGATCCACGCCGAGTTCACCGCGTTCGCGACCAAGCTCAACATCCCGGACCTCGAGGTCATCCCGATCTCGGCGCTGGCTGGCGACAACGTCGTCAACCGCTCCGAGAACATGGACTGGTACTCCGGTCCCACGCTCATGCACCACCTCGAGAACGTCCACGTCGCCTCCGACCGGGACCTCATCGACGCGCGCTTCCCCGTGCAGTACGTCATCCGCCCCAAGTCCGACGAGCACCACGACTACCGCGGGTACGGCGGCATGGTGGCCGGCGGCGTCCTGAAGCCGGGTGACGAGGTCGTCGTCCTCCCGAGCGGGATGACCTCCAAGATCGCCGGCATCGACCTGTTCGACCGGGAGATCACCGAGGCGTTCCCGCCCATGTCGGTGACGGTCCGCCTCGAGGACGACGTCGACGTCTCGCGCGGCGACATGATCGCCCGCGTCAAGAACGCACCCCAGCCCAGCCAGGACATCGACGCAATGGTCTGCTGGATGACCACCACCCCGCTCAAGCCGCGGCAGAAGCTGGCCATCAAGCACACCACCCGCACGGCTCGCGCGCTGGTCAAGGACATCCAGTACCGCCTGGACGTCAACTCGCTGCACCGCGACCAGGAGACCAAGGAGCTCGGCGTCAACGAGATCGGTCGCGTCCAGCTGCGCACCACGGTGCCGCTGCTGTGCGACCCCTACTCGCAGAACCGGACGACCGGGTCGTTCATCCTCATCGACGAGGCGACCGGCGTGACCGTCGGAGCGGGCATGATCAACAGCGGCTCCTGAGCCGTGACGCACGAAGGGCCCGGCGAGCGATGCTCGCCGGGCCCTTCGTCGTCCACCGGGTCTCGGCCGAGGTCAGGCGCCGTCGCCGTCGCCGCTCATCCCAGCGACGGCGTGCGTCATCCGAGGGGCACGTCCCTCGACCAGGAGGCCGAGCCAGTCGATGAGTCGGGGCGTGAGGACGCTCGAGTCGAATCGATCCGCCAGGGCGGCTGCCTCGGCCACCATGGCCGCCCTGTCATCGCGCGGCATCGAGAGCGCGCTCCGCAGCGCGTCCTCGAGCGCGCCGACGTCGCCTGCCGTCGCCAGCCAACCCGTGACACCGTGGTCGATCACCTCCGAGGGACCGCCGGGCTCGGTCGCCACCACGACGACCTCTGCCCTCATGCCCTCCAGCACGACGGCCCCGAACGGTTCTGGCAGGCGCGAGCAGTGGAGGAGCACGTCGGCCTCTGCGAGCAGCGCCATGGGGTCGTCGACGTGTCCGAGCAGGCGGATCCGAGCCGGCATCGTCGAGTCGGCGACCTGCCTGCGCAGTCGCTCCTCGAAGGACCCCTCGTCGAACAAGGCTGCACCGGCGATGTCGAGCACCGCGTCGAACTGCTCAGCAACGGCTTCGAAGGCTCGGACCGCCAGATCCTGGCCCTTCCACTCCGCGAGGCGACCGAGCACGACGATCCTTGGCGACGAGTCCTGTTCGTCCCTGGGCCGGTGCAGGCGACCCACCTCCGAACGCCTGGCGCTCGGGGGCAGCACGAGCAGCGGCCTCCGCGGTGAGCGAAGCGTGGTGGCAGTGCTCACGCTGTTCGCGATGATCCCGTCCACCAAGCGCGGGAGGAGTGTCGAGAAGAGCGGAGCCGAGGGGCCCAGGTACTCGCGAGTGAGGCGATCGTGCACGCTCCAGACGAACGGCACCCGTAGGCCGACGCAGGCAAGCCGTCCGTATATCGCTGCTCGCAGGCTTCGACCGATCACGACCTCGGGCTGCACGCTCTGCAGCGTGCGCCTCAGGCGGCGCGAGTAGCGCGCCAGGGCCAGCAAGGATTCCCACGATCCCCACCCGGGCCGGCTCCGTCGGCTCGCGGGCGGCTCCTCATCCATCTTCAGGACGAGCACCTGCGCGCCCGTGGCCCGTGCCATCGCGACGACCGGTCCGTCCTCCGCGAAGATGACGACGGGTCGTGGTGTCGACGGCCACTCCTCGAGAGTGCGAACGAGAGAGAGCTCGGCGCCGGCCGACGCACCGGAGTGGGTCAGGAAAGCGACTCGGGGGACAGCGGCTTCACCAGCTCCGGACGCCGCACCGCCCCCGGCGTTCCTCCCCCCGACGCGACTCACCTCTGCGACCTCTCGAGAGCGGCTCGGTAGAGCGAGACGAGGCGCTCGGGTGAACCGAGGTGAGCCACCTTCTGCACCAGGTCGTCCGCAGCCGCTCGTTCACCCTCCGTCACCCACGGCCCACGCGCCAGGCGTTGCTCCACCTCCGCCGGGAGACCGTCGTCGCCCACCAGCCGGAGCGGGAGCGCCGGGTCACGTGCGAGGGACACGAGGTACTCCGTTCCCGGGTTCGGCGACACGAGGACGGGGACTCCAGACGCCAGCGCCTCGATGGCCGGGATGCCGAAGCCCTCGTACAACGAGGGCGCGACCAGCAACCATGCCTCAGCGACCAGCTCAGCGACCTCCGCGTCGGCCAATCCTGCATGGTGCTCGACCCAGGGCTCCCACGAGCCGGCGTCGGACGCGGGACCCACGACACTGAGACGTGCCTCGGGCAGGACTCGGCGAACCTCGCGCAGCGTCGACTCGACGAGATGACCCCTCTTCCGGCCCTGATGACTCCCGATGAAGACGACCAGCGGCTCAGCTGCGGGACGACGCGTGGGCAGGCCGGCCGACGGCCTGAAGTACGGCGGCGCGACCTCGTCGCAGGAGAACGCCTCGATCGACTCGGGCGCGATCCCGATCTTCAGGGAGGCCCGCCGAGCGGAGAGATGCTCGGTCAGTGACAACAGGTGGTGGTTGGCGCGACGGAGTCCGGAGGAGGAACGAGCCTCACCGCGCGCCGATCCGTAGAACGAGCGGATCAGCGGGACGCCGCCGGCGAGGAGGAAGTCGTCACCGTGCGAATGGACGAGGTCTGGCTCGGTCGCGGAGACGACTCGCCTGGCAGCCCAGGGCAGGCCGTAGAACCGATCGACCCGCCCCCGCGGTTCACGCAGCCGCACGATCTGCACACCTGCCAGCGGCTTCGCGTCACCGTAGGTGACCACCGTCAGGTCGACGTCGTCACGAACGGCCGAGGCAAGCCGGTGGACGTAGCGACCAACGCCGCCGACATGCTCGCCCTCCCGCGGCCACTCGAGGCTCAACCACGTCACGCGCATCTGCGGGACCTCCCTCGACCGGCACGGAGCCGGGGCACCGAGGCGAGCCACGCCAGGTACCGACCGGCGAGAGCGTCGGGAGCGTACGCGCGCCGTACCACCTCACGAGCAGCTCGTCCCATCTGCTGACGCTCAGCAGGCGACATCGCCTCGACCCGGCGCAACGCCCCGGCCATGGCGTCGACGTCGCCGCCAGGGACCAGCAGACCGGTCACACCATGCGTGATCACCTCAGCAGGGCCGCCCGGGGAGGTCGCCACGACGACACAGCCCGCGGCCATGCCCTCGGTCACCACGAGACCGAAGGGCTCCGGGATGACCGACGAGTGGACCACGACGTCGTGCGTGACGAGCAGTTCCTCCACGTCGTCGACCTGACCCACGAACGTCACCTGGTCCTCGACGCCCAGCTCGGCGGCCAGCACCCGCAGCGCCGCCTCGAAGTCCTGCTCACCGAACAGTGCGGCTCCAGCGATCGTGAGCCTCGCACTGCCTCCCTTGAGCTGGGTGGCGAAGGCGCGCAGCAGGACGTCCTGCCCCTTCCACGGCGCGAGCCGTGCAAGGCTCAGGACGCGCAGAGGCCCACCCGCGTGTGTCGCGGAACGCGAGACGGGGGTCCCGACGGGTGGCAGGACCAAGTGGGGTCGGCCACCGGGCCTGACTGTCTCGAGAGTGCTTCGACTGTTGGCGACGACCCCATCCACGAACCGGGGCAGCACGACCGACCAGAAGACCGCGGTGCGACCCAGGTATTCCTGCGACAAGCGGTCGTGCAAGCACCACACGAACGTGTTCCGCCGGCCGAGCGAGGCGAGCGAGCCGTACAGCGCCGCCTTGAGGCTGCGCCCGACCACCACGTCGCACTCGTCGGCCGACAGCGCTCCACGAAGGCGCCCGGCGTAGCGCACGAGGGACCGCAGCTCCTTGAGGCGGAGGAGGACGCCACTCCCGCCGCGTCGAGCGCTGACTGCGAGCTCGTCCATGGGAAGGACCCGTACCGGGATGCCGTGCTCCTCGAACCGGGCCACCATGGGCCCGCTCTCCGCGAAGATCACCGACACGTCATAGCCGTCAGGCCGGGCGACCAGCAGGTTCAGCAAGGAGAGCTCCGCACCTGCGGGCGCAGCCGAGTGCGTCAGGAAGCAGACCCGGGTCACGACACGAGTTCGCGGTAGAGCGCCGCATGAGCTCCCACGGCGGCCGCCCAGGAGAACCGTTCTGCGTGGGCCCTGCAGGCGGCAGCACTCGGCACCTGGCCGCCCAGCGCCTGTGCCACACGCTCGGCCAGTGCGGACGGATCCTCCGGCTCGACGATGAGCGACTCGTCCAGTCCTGCGACGGCGTCGGGCAAGCCGCCGACGCGCGTCACGATCACGGGCCGACCAACGGCGAGGGACTCGAGGGCTATCAGACCGAAACCCTCCAGGTCGCGGGTCGGGACGACCGTCAGAGCGGCATCCCGGTACAGACCGAGCAACGATTCGTCATCGATGCGCCCATGCATCCGCACCGATCCACCAAGGCCCAGACCGTCGACCTGCGCCCGCAGGACCGCCTCCTCGCTCCCCCCGCCGACGATCGCGAGCACAGCATCGGGGAACCGGTCGAGCACCTCAGCCCACGCAGTGATGAGCACGTCTATGCCCATCCGGCGCTCGAGACGCCGCACGCAGAGCACGAGTGGACGATCGAGAGCCGCTGGCTCCCGATAGGCGAAGCGGTCGAGATTGACCCCTGGAGGAATCACGCGAACGTTCTCCTCGGGGAAGGCCAGCTCCCGCGACAGGATGCGGCCGAACTCGGCGCACAAGACGACCGCCCGATCCGCCTCGTGATGGCGCCGAGCCTCCCAGATCCGCTTCAGGTCGGTACGCCACCTCGACTGACCCGCCAGCCGACTCTCGGCGAACCACGGTCCTTGGAAGTGCGTGACGACCGCGTGGGCACCCGACCGCCGCCTCGACGGGCCGTACGGGACGAAGTGCCGATCGAGCACGTCCAGCGGACCTGCGACGGACTCGCGCGACTTGCGGACACGTTCCGCAAGGCTCGCACCCACCGGACCCCACGAGTCACCACCGCTCGGGGCCCGGCCGAACGCACTGGCCGTCACCTCGAACTGCGCGGCCCGCTGGGACTCCTCGAAGAGGTCCTGGAAGTACCGGTTCAGACCGCCCGCACGTTCCTCGAACCATTCCGATCCCGTCATGTGCACGCGCAGCGTCATGAATGAGCCCCCAGACGACCCGGTCGATGTCCGGTGCATCGTAGCGATCGGTCACGCGGCCGCCGGCCGCCTCGCTCCACGCAACGACGGTGCCGGCGGGATCCTCAGATGGCGACGATGACCTCGGCGACGGAGCCGACCGATGCGACGACCTTCTTGTCGACCGGGTCTGCCTTCGGAGCAAGCGTGCGCAGCGTCCACTCGCCGTCGCCCGCGAAGAAGCGGAAGTGACCGCTCGCTGAGGTGGGGACCTCGGCGGTGAACTCGCCCGACCGGTCGAGCAAACGCACGTAGGCGTTGCCGACCGGCTCGCCGGCGCGGAGCACCTGGCCCTGGACGATGGCTTCCTTCGCGACGTTCACGCCGTCGAGCGGGAGACCGCCCTCGGTGGCACCGCACATGTTCTTACTTCCTTCGTTCGTTTGTTCGTGTGGGCGGCAGGGCCTGACCGGTCGTGGGTCAGGCCCTGCCTTCAGTCACTGGGTTTCGACGACGCTCGCTGGCGCTCGCTGCTCAACCAGCGATGGTGCCGGCGCTCGCTGCTCGACCAGCGGGGATGCTGGCGCTCGCTCAGGCGTTGCCGGGCTCGTCGCCGAGGGCGACGGGGACGCCCACGAGGGAGCCGTACTCGGTCCAGGAGCCGTCGTAGTTCTTGACGTTCTGGTGGCCGAGCAGCTCCTTGAGGACGAACCAGGTCAGCGAGGAGCGCTCACCGATGCGGCAGAGCGCGATGGTGTCCTTGGAGTCGTCGATGCCGACCTCGGCGTAGAGCGCCTTGAGGTCCTCATCGGACTTGAAGGTGCCGTCGTCGTTGCAGTTCTTGCTCCACGGCACGTTCAGCGAGGTCGGGATGTGACCGGCGCGCTGGGCCTGCTCCTGCGGGAGGTGGGCCGGGGCGAGGAGGCGGCCGGCGTACTCGTCGGGGCTGCGGACGTCGATGAGGTTCTTGACGCCGATCGCGTCGACGGTCTCGTCGCGGAACGCACGGATCGAGAGGTCGGGGTCCTGCGCGGTGTAGGTCGCCGCCTCGCGGGTGGGGACCTCGTCGGTGAGCTCGCGGGAGTCGAGCTCCCACTTCTTGCGGCCGCCGTCCATGAGCTTGACGTCCTGGTGGCCGTAGAGCTTGAAGTACCAGTAGGCGTACGCCGCGAACCAGTTGTTGTTGCCGCCGTAGAGCACGACGGTGTCGTCGTTGGAGACGCCGCGCTCGGAGAGGAGTTCGGAGAAGCGGTCGCGGTTCACGAAGTCGCGGCGGACCTGGTCCTGGAGGTCGGTCGTCCAGTCGAGCTTGATGGCACCACGGATGTGGCCCTTGTCGTACGACGTCGTGTCCTCGTCGACCTCGATGACGACGACCTTCGGGTCGTCGAGGTGGTCCTCCACCCACTGGGTGGAGACGAGGGAGTTCTCGCGGCTCATTGCTGCTCCTTGCTTTCTTCTTCGGGTCAGGGTGGTGGTGCGGGCTGTACGTGGCTTGCGGGGGTTTCGACGACGCTCGCTGGCGCTCGCTGCTCAACCAGCGGTTCTGCTGACGCTCGCTGCTCGACCAGCGGCTGGCGCCAGGCGGCGCAGGACGAGGTAGAGCTCGCAGCCGAGGCAGAAGCGGAAGACCGCGTTCAGCAGGGCGGCGACGAGGGCGAGGCCGGCCGCGACCTGGCCGACGACCGTCGCGCCGAGCAGGAAGCCGACGAACGCGACCGCGGTGAAGGCGAGGCCCACCCCTTGCGCGAACTGCGGCGGACGCGGGTCCTCGAGCTCGCTCGGCGGGGACAGACGCGGCCGGACGACCCGGCGGAACACCCACGCGTGCGGCGTGCGCTGCACCCCGCCCAGGGCGCCGACCGCGAACAGCACGGCCTGGACGCCGAGGATCAGGGTCGCCGCAGCCGGCGGGACGAGCAGCGCCACTGCGAGCACGACCGCGGTGACAGCGGCGGTGAACTGCGGGCCGCGCGGGTCGAGGCCGCTCGGCGCGCGCACGCCGGGTTCGGTGCTGACGGACATGTCTCTCCTGCTGACCTGACGGGACGGATGGACCGTTCCCGGGGTCGGCGGAGCCGAGCAGGCAGGAACGTCAGGAGGTACGACAGAGCGACGAGCGGACGCGGCAGTGGTCGACTGCGCGTCGGCGGGTGAGCATGGTCGTGGACACACGGCAAGAGTAGGCGACGCCCGTCGGCCCCTCGCCCGTAGGGTCCAGATAGCGGACTGCTATCTCAACATGCGGATCGGCGGGGCCTACCGCGCCGATTCCTTCCGTGCACCTGAGCTGCGCACCCGCAGCGGTCTTCGTCGATGAGGCCGTCTCTCACCCAGGCACGGCAACGCACGTGCCCAGTGACCGCCGCCCACTTCGTGACCTGGTGACCGCACACGGCACATCTCGCCGCACCGAGCGGTTGGACGCGACGGAGGAGCAGCATCCGTCCATCCTCGACCCGATGCGGACAGCCGGCATACCCCACTTTGGGGAGCCTGTGGCCGACGAGAGTCAGCCCCCGGCGAACGGCGGGAGGAACTCCACGCTCGAGCCGACCGCGACCTGCACGGTGTCAGGGTCCTCGGAGGCGGTCGGGCGGTCACCGACGAGGGTCGAGCAGGTGCGCAGGATGTCGGCGAGGCGGTCGGCCCCCGGGTGCAGGTCGAGGGCGCGGTCGCGGACCTGGGCGAGGGTCAACGGACCGTCGACCGGCAGCACGTCCTCCGACGTGCCGGCCGCAGCCTTGGCCGCAGCCCAGTAGCGCACCCGGATGGTGTCGGTCTCATTTCCCTTGGATCGATCCACTGTGTCCGCCACGTTTCGCTATCCTTCCCGGAACTTCACGACCGAGGCCCAGTGTTGCGTCCCGGTCCCCGCCCGCCTTCGGGAGGAGACCATTGTGAGCACGTTGTTGTTGCTGACCAGCGCCCTGCAACCGTCAGCCGAGGTCCTGCCCGGTCTGGCACTGCTCGGTCACCAGGTTCGCATCCTGCCCGCCGAGGGCAGCGCGCTGCTCGAGGCGCCCGACTCCGACCTCCTCCTCGTCGACGGCCGCCAGGACCTCGCGCACGCCCGCGACCTGTGTCGCCTGATCCGCACGACCGGCACCGACGTGCCCGTCCTGCTCATCGTGACCGAGGGCGGGCTCGCCGTCGTCAACCACGACTGGGGCATGGACGACGTCGTGCTCCACACCTGCGGACCGGCCGAGCTCGAGGCACGGATCAAGCTCGCGATCGGCCGGCTCAACGCCCAGCGCGACGCCGCCGACCCCGACGCGCACGTGATCCGCTCCGGCGAGGTGGTCGTCGACGACGCGACGTACACCGCGAAGATCGGCGGCCGCACGCTCGACCTGACGTTCAAGGAGTTCGAGCTCCTCAAGTTCCTCGCCCAGCACCCCGGCCGCGTCTTCAGCCGCCAGCAGCTGCTGCAGGAGGTGTGGGGCTACGACTACTTCGGTGGCACGCGCACCGTCGACGTGCACGTGCGGCGGCTGCGCGCCAAGCTCGGCCCCGAGAACGAGACCCTGATCGGCACCGTCCGCAACGTCGGCTACCGGTTCGTGGTCCCGTCCAAGGAGAAGGCCGCCTCCGACGACGCCCGCACGGTCGAGGAGCGTCGGCAGGACGCCTGACAGACTCCAGGGGTGAGCATCGACCTGGAGCTGGTACGCCGCATCGCCGACGCCGCCGAGGAGGCCGACGGCGCCGCGCCGCTCGACGAGGCCACCTGGCTGGCGCTGCGGAACCGACCGGAGACGGTGCGGTCGTGGGCGCGGGACGACGGGGTCGCCCTGCTGGTCGGTGCGGACCTGACCCTCGTCGTGCACCCGTCCGCCCGTGGTCGCGGCGTCGGCACGGCGCTGGCTGCCGACGCCGTCCCTTCCTCCGGCCCGGTCGAGGCGTGGTCGCACGGCGACCACCCGGCCGCCGGCAGGATCGCCGCCCGGCACGGTCTCGAGCGGGCACGTGAGCTGTGGGTGATGCGCCGGCCGGCGTCGCTCCCGCTGCCCGGGCTTCCCGTGCGGGAGGGCGTCACGGTCCGCGGCTACCTCGCGACCGACGCCGAGGACGTCGTGCGCGTCAACGCCGCGGCGTTCGCCGCCCACCCCGAGCAGGGCGCCATGGACGCCGCGAACCTGGCCGAGCGGATGGCCGAGCCGTGGTTCGACCCGGCCGGCCTGCTGGTCGCCGTCGACGACGCCACGGGCGAGCTGCTCGGCTTCCACTGGACCAAGCAGCACTCCCCCGCCCTCGGCGAGGTCTACGTCGTCGGCATCTCCCCCGCCGCCCAGGGCCGGGGGCTCGGCAAGCTGCTCACCCTCGCCGGCCTGCACCACCTCGCCGGCAAGGGCGTCGACGAGGTGCTGCTGTACGTCGAGTCGGACAACGCGCCTGCGGTCGCGGTGTACGGCGGGCTGGGGTTCGAGCACGCCGCCCGCGACACGCACGTGCAGTACCGGCGGGCCTAGCGGCTCCGCTCCGCTTGGGAGGCGACGAAGTCGCCGACCGTCTGCGCCAGGTCGTAGCGGGGCGTCCAGCCCACCGCGCGTCGCAGGAGTCCTGAGTCACCGACGATGCGACGAGGGTCGCCCGGCCGGAGCCGGGACGGATCCACCTCGGTAGGGACGTCATGCGTGCCGGTCGCCGCCAGGAGGTGGGCGAGGAGCTCGTTGCCCGACACCGCCGCCCCCGAGCAGACGTTGAAGACCCGGGCACCCGGGTCGTCGGCCTCCAGCAGGAGCCGGTAGGCACGCACGACGTCACGGACATCGGTGTAGTCACGCTCGGTGCTCAGGTCGCCGACCACCAGCTTCCTCGCGCCGGGTGTGGGACGGGTCAGCTGGTCGTACAGGTCGGGGAGGAGGAAACCGGTCCCCTGACCGGGTCCGACGTGGTTGAAGGGCCTCGCGACGATCCAGTCGAGGTCACGAGTGGCGTAGTACGCCGCCTGGTGCTCGGTCAGCACCTTGCTCACGGCGTACGGGGAGCTGAACGCGAGGAGCCCGTCCTCGCCGATGGGCAGCGGCTGACCGGAGTCGTAGACCGCACCGCTGCTCACCAGCAGGACACGGGGACGCTCGTCCCGACGGAGCAGGGACTCGCCCAGGTGCGTGACCATCGCACTGTTGGTCTCGAGGTAGTCCTGCGGTCGGGCGAAGGACGGCCCGACGGCCGACAGCGCGGCGAGATGGACGATCGCGTCGACCGGCGGGGTGGCTGGCCACCCGACCGTGAGGTCCGCTGCGACGTAGTCGTCCAACAGCGCCGTGGTCGCCCCATCGGGGCTCCCGTTCCCGACCCCGAGCACGTCGTGACCCGCGTCCCGCAGCTCACGGACCAGGTGGCCTCCGACGAAGCCGTTCACCCCGCTGACCAGGACGCGCATGGCTCTGGTCACCGCTCGGCGGTGCTGGGCGGCAGGTCGCCCGAGCGGAGCGCGATGTCGTGCTCCACCATGAGCCGCACGAGGCCAGGAAAGTCCACCTCGCGCTTCCACCCCAGGACCCGCTCGGCCTTGCTCGGGTCGCCGAGCAGGATGTCGACCTCGGCCGGTCGCATGAACTGGGGGTCCTGGCGGACGTAGGGCCGCCAGTCCTCCACGCCGATCTCGGCAAAGGCGCGGGTCAGGAACTCCTCGATCGAGTGGGTCTCGCCGGTGGCCAGCACGAAGTCGTCGGGCTCGGCGTGCTGCAGCATCTGCCACATGCCACGCACGTAGTCGCCGGCGTAGCCCCAGTCGCGCTTGGGCCAGAGGTCACCGAGCACGAGGTGGTCCTGCAGCCCGAGGTGGATACCTGCCACCGCGTTGGTGATCTTCCTCGTGACGAACTCCAGCCCCCGGCGCTCGCCCTCGTGGTTGAAGAGGATTCCCGTCGACACGAACATCCCGTAGCTCTCGCGGTAGTTGCGTGCGATCCAGTGCGCGTAGAGCTTGGCGACGCCGTACGGGCTGCGCGGGTGGAACAACGAGTCCTCGCTGTACCCGGTGCCGGGGCGGTTGTAGTCGAGGCCGCCGAACATCTCCGAGGTCGACGCCTGGTAGAAGCGTGTCGTCTCCTGCTGTCCGGTGACCCGGATGGCCTCGAGCAGGTTGAGCACACCCTTGGCCGTGATGTCGCTCGTGAGCTGAGGGTTGCGGAACGAGTAGCCGACGTGGCTGATCGCACCGAGGTTGTAGACCTCGTGCGGGTGCGACGTGCTCAGCGCATTGATCAGCGAGGTCTGGTCGGTGAGGTCGGCCTCGATGATGTGCACGTAGGGGAACTCGCGCTCCAACGCCTCCTTGCGGGCGTTCCGCTGTCCGCGGATGAGGCCGAAGACCTCGTAGCCCTTGCCGTGCAGGAGCTCGGTGAGGTGGCCGCCGTCCTGCCCCGTGATTCCAGTGATAAGTGCTCTGCGCTTCTCCGTCACAGGGACTCCTTCTCAGTTGACCACAGGTCGTCGACGTGGTGGCGGATGCGTTCGATGAAGCGCGACTCGCTGAACTCGTCCGCCCGGCGCAACAACCGGTCCGGCTCCCACTGCGTAGCGGTCACCAGGTCCAGCGCTGCCGAGATCGCGACCGGCTCGGGTGCATCGAAGAACACGCCCGTCTCCCCCTCCAGAACCGTATCGAGAAACCCGCCCCACCGGAGCACAGCTGACGGCTTTCCGTACGCAGCCGCCTCGAGCGGCGTCAGACCGAAGTCCTCGTGGCTCGCGGCGACGAGGGCGGCACAGTCCGCGTAGGCCGTCGCCATCTCCGCGTCGGTGAGGCCCTCGAGGAACGCGACGTTCGGCGGAGCCGCCGCGACGAGGTCCGACTTCTCGGGCCCGGCGCCGACGACCACCAACCGCCGGTCCGGCCGCCCGGAGAACGCCTGGATGATCGGCATGACGTTCTTGTAGGGCAGGAGCCGGGAGACCACCAGGAAGTAGCCGGGCTCGGGGAGCCTGCCGCGCGAGGTGGTGCCGGTCGTACCTGCAGCAACGCTGTGTGGAGCAGGGACGATCGAGGCGTCGCGGCCGTACGTCCGGCGGATGCGGTCCTGGGTGACCGACGAGATGGCGAGGTAGCGGTCAGCGGTCGCCGCTGCTCGGCGATCCCAGCGCCGAAGGCCGGGCGTCATCATCCGCAGCGCCGCAGCGACGCCGGGGTTCGGCTCATCGCCGAGGTAGCGGCGCGGCTCGTACAACCACCTGGCGGGTGAGTAGCAGTAGACGAGCTTCTTGCCTCGGGTGGGGAAGCCGTGGGCCCAGCCACTGCTGCTCGCGATCACGACGTCTGCATCGATGCGCAGTGACCCGGCCGCCCAGGGGAGGAAGGGCAAGGCCGCCCGGTGCTCGCGCCGCAGGAGGCGCACAGCGTTCAGACGGGACGGTCTGACGTCCAGCTCCCCGAACTCCGGGTACGTGCCGTCCGGGTCGTACAGCGTGGTGTAGACCGGTGCACCGGGGAAGGCGCGGGCGAGTGCCAGGACGACCCGCTCCGCGCCCCCGCGTTGGGTGAGGTAGTCATGTGCGATCGCTACACGTGGTGCCGGCACGGACCTACACAACCAGACGGGCCCGCCCCGCGGCGGCAGGGTCCATCGACGCAACCCGCCCGAAACAACTGCCCCGGAAACGAACGAGCGACTCCCGACGTACGCCGACGACGACCTCCGCGGTTCTCGCAGCCGTGCCTCAGCGCCGGCGCGCAAGCACGGCGCAGCACAGGATCCCGCTGAGCCAGAGGAGGAACACCGGCACGTCGCCGAGGTGCACGCCGTGGTTCGTGGACAGGCTGGCGATCTGCGGCCCGCTGTAGGGCCCGACGCCGGCGACCGAGAATCCGGCGAGCGCCGTGACCACCCCGGCCAGGACGACGGCGAGGAAGCGGGACGGCACGCGCCGACGGTATCGCCCTGAGTGCTCAGGCGTGCCGGGGCAGCGTGACGGTGACCGTCGTGCCGGTGCCGGGGGTGCTGTCGATGTCGATGGTGCCGCGGTGGGCGCCGACGATGTCGCGCACCAGGCCGAGACCGATGCCGATGCCCTGCACCGCCTCGTGGCGGGCGGAGTCGGCGCGCCAGAACTTGTCGAACGCCTGGGCCACCTCGTCGGGGCTCATCCCGATCCCGCTGTCCCGCACGGAGAGGCGGACGCGGTCGTCGTCGCCGGCGACCCGGAGGTCGATCCGGCCGCCGGGCGGCGTGTACTTCACCGCGTTGGACAAGAGGTTCTCGACCACCTGCTCCACCTTCTCGGCGTCCAGGGCGGCCCACTGCGGCTCGGGCGCGTCGACGCGCAGCTCGAGGCCGGCGCCGGCGGCCTGGGCGAGGAACGGCGCCCCGCTGCGGGTCACCAGCTCGGTGAGGTCCGTCGGCCGCAGCACCAGGCTGCGCCGCTGGTCGGCGGTGTCGAGGAGCTGGGTGATCCGCTCCTCGAGGTTCGCGGCGTTCCGCGCGATCGTGTCCAGCGCCTTGACCAGCAGCGGGGAGCCGCGGTCGACCTCCCCGTCGAGCACCTCGAGGTACCCGATGATCGAGGTCAGGGGCGTGCGCAGCTCGTGGGAGACGGTCGCGATGAAGTCCTCCTTGACCCGCAGCGACCGGGCCAGGTCGGTGACGTCGTGGGCGGCGATCAGCGTCCCCCACGTGCTGCCGTCGGTACGACGCACGGTCTGCGCGGTCGCCACGATCGCGATCTGGTGACCGACCGGCCCGATCCACTCCATCTCGTGGTCGACCAGGTCGCCGCGGAGCGCCCGCGGGACGATCTGGTCCTCGAACGGGATGAGCGTCCGGTTGTCGGCGCGCCGTACCTCCGCGCCTGCGTGCGGCGGGCGGTCGAGCCGGAACCCGGCGAGCGTGACCGCCTGCTCGGCGAGGGAGTTGGCCATCACCAGGCGCTGGTCGGTGTCGTAGAACGCCAGCGCGACCGGGACGGTGTCGAAGATCGTGCGGGAGAGGTGGGCGCTGTCCTCGGCGCGCCGCAGCGACTCCTGCAGCTCGCGGTTGGCCAGGCGGGTCCGCTGCTGGCTGGACGCCAGCTGCCGGGCGGCCTCACCGACGGCGACGGCGAGCCCGGTGACGATCACCGGCAGCGTGACGATCCGGACCACCTCGATCGCCGTGGTCGGCGGCTCCCCGGCCGCGATGGCGGGCATCGAGCTGATGAGGAACGCCGAGCCGACGGCGAGCAGGATGGCCCACCGGCCGAACGCGTAGGCCAGCCACACCACCGGGAAGATCGCGAGCAGGCCGACCGTCGGCAGTTGCTCCACGTACGCCAGCCGGAGGAACGCCACGGCGACCACGTCGGCCAGGGCGATCGACAGCAGCCACCACACCGGCCACCGCTCCCAGGGCAGGGCCAGGAAGAGGACGCTCGCCACGCCGACGAGCGCGGCGCCCAGCACCGCCGACGTGGAGCCGACCGCGTCGGGCATCGCGACGACTCCCTCGAGGGTCACGAAGAAGGCACCCGCCGCGAGCGGCAGCTGCGCACGGGAGAAGGCACGCACACGACCGCGGCGCGTGCCGTTCAGCTCGAAGACCGGCACGGCGACCTCACTCCCCCGTCGCGTGCGCCGAGGCGCGCGCCGGTCTCACCGCTCCGCCCCGAGCGCGGTGGCGAGCGCCTTCAGCTGGGCCACCAGGTCCGCCTGCTCGTCGACCGGGAGGCCGATCGCGTCGCAGACGCCCCGCGGCACGGCGGCGGTGTCGGCGCGCATCTGCTCGCCGGCGGCGGTGAGCACGACGGTCACCCGGCGCTCGTCGTCGGCGTCCCGCTCGCGGCTCAGCAGGCCTCGGGACTGCAGGCGCAGCACCAGCGGCGAGACCGTGCTGGGGTCGAGGTGCAGCCGGCTGGCGAGGGCGCCGACGGTGAGCGGCCCCTCCTCCCAGAGCGCCGACATGGCGAGGTACTGGGTGTAGGTGAGCCCGACGTCGGCGAGCAGCGAGCGGTACACCGCGTCCATGCTTCGCGACGCAGCGTGCAGCGCGAGGCACAGCCGGTCGTCGAGCGGGATCTCGAGGGGCGCGTCCATGCGGCGCAGTCTGGCACGGTTCCGTGGTGCACCAACAATTGGTGCACCACGGATCGTGTCGGTGTCGGCGCAGCCGGGTCGGCCGCGGGATCAGCAACGGGTCAGCGCGAGCCGGACCCCGGGTCGTCGGACCGCCCGTGGGTCTCGCGGATCTCCCGGCCCTTGGCGACGTCCTCGGCGTGCTTCTCGTCGGCCTTCTTGATGTTGCGGTCGTCGCGCGGCGGGAGCTGGACCTGCTCCTCGGCCGGCATGCCGGCCTGGAGCTCGCGGCCCCGCTCGAGCTCGGAGTCGAGCTCGGCGCCGAACAGCAGCGCGAGGTTGGTGATCCACAGCCACAGCAGGAAGACGATGACGCCGGCCAGCGAGCCGTAGGTCTTGGAGTAGGAGGAGAAGTTCGCGACGTAGAACCCGAACGCCACCGAGGCCAGCACCCACACCACGATCGCGAGCAGGGCGCCGACGGAGATCCAGCGGAACTTCGGCTGCTTGATGTTCGGGGTGACGTAGTAGAGCAGCGCCACGATGATCACGACCATCAGCAGCAGGACCGGCCACTTGGCGATGTTGAAGACCGTGATGACGGTCGAGCCGAGGCCGAGCTGCTTGCCGACCGCGTCCGCGGCGGGGCCGGAGACCACGAGCCCGAGCAGCACGATCGCGACGAGTGCCACCAGCACGAGGGTGAGCAGCAGCATGACCGGGCGGAGCTTCCAGAAGGGCCGGCCCTCGCGGATCTCGTAGATCCGGTTCATCGCCCGGCCGAACGCCCCGACGTACCCGCTCGCCGACCACAGCGCGGTGAGCAGACCGATGATCAGCGCGAGCCCCGCGCCCTGGGACGACGCGAGCTGGTTGATCGTCGGCTCGAGGGTGTCGGCCTGGGAGCCGGCACCGATGTCGCGCATCACCTGGAGGATCTGGTCGACGGTCTTCTGCGGGTTGGAGACCAGCCCGACGATCGAGGTGAGCGCGATCAGGGCGGGGAAGAGCGCGAGGACGGCGTAGTACGTCAGCGCCGCCGCGACGTCGGTGCACTGGTCCTTGGAGAACTCCCGGGCCGTCTTGCGCGCGACGTAGAGCCACGACCGCTTGGTCAGGTCGTCGGGAGAGTCCGGCTTGGCCGGGTGGTCCTTGGGATCGGTGCTGCGACCTGAGCTGCGGTCTGCGCTGGGGGAGGCGCTCGTGTGGCGGGACATGTCGAGCCGGTTTCCGCAGGTCGGCCCGGCAAACGTCGGGGCGGGGGCGGCTAGCGCAACGGGCGGACGTGCAGGCCGACCTCGGGGTCGACGACGACCTCCTGGGCGGCCGCGATCCCGTCGACGAGGAGCTCGGCGTCGGTGGCGACGTTCCGCTTCAGCAGCGCCAGGGCGATCGGGCCGAGCTCGTGGTGGCGCGCGGAGGTGCCCACGAAGCCGACGGACTTCTCGCCGAGCAGCACCTCGGCGCCGTGGGTGGGGAGCCGGTTCTCGCTGCCGTCGAGGTGCAGCAGGGTCAGGCGGCGCGGCGGGCGGCCGAGGGTGTGGACCCGCGCGACGGTCTCCTGGCCGCGGTAGCAGCCCTTGTCCAGGTGCACCGCCGGGCCGATCCAGCCGACCTCGTTGGGGATCGTGCGGTGGTCGGTGTCCAGGCCGAGCCGGGGCTCGCCGCGGGCGATGCGCAGCGCTTCGAACGCCCACAGCCCGCACGCCGGGCCGGCCGCCGCGGCGTAGGCAGCGAGCCGGTCGCGCGGGACGAGCTCGTACCCGCCGCGGGTCGAGGACGAGCGCCACGTCGCGGCGAGGTCGGTCATCAGCGACACCTCGACGCGGGTCATGAACTTCATCCGCTCCAACCACCCCACGAGCGCCGCGCCGGCGCCCGGCTCGGTGTGGGCGGTGAACGCCGAGCCGTCGTCGTACCCCTCGAAGGCGTGCTCCACGTGCCCCTGCGGGCTGAGCACGAGCGCCTGGGTCCAGGTGCCGGCGGGGAGGTCGAGGAAGTGCTGCGTGGTGAGGTTGTGCAGCCAGGTCAGCCGCTCGGGCCCCTCGATGCGGAGCACGTCGCGGTGGGAGAGGTCGACGAACCCCTCGCCCGACTCGAGCGTGCGCTGCTCGCCGTTGAACGAGCCGTAGTGCGCCGCGACCGGGGCGTCGATGCCGTTCCCGGCGACGGCGCCCGGGAGGTCGAGCAGGGGGCTGGCTGGGTTCGTCATCGGGGTGCGGTCTCCTCGCAGTCGGTGCAGTGGCCGAACACCGTCAGGTGGCCCACGTCGGCCACGAAGCCGTCGGCCTCCAGCCGGTCGGTGAGCGGCCGGAGCACGTCAGGATCAACCGAGACGACCTTCTGGCAATTCCGGCAGACCAGGTGGAAGTGCTCGTGGTCGGTGATCGAGTGGTACGTCGGGGAGCGGTCGCTCAGGTGGGCGTGCCGGACCAGGCCGAGCTCCTCGAGCACCTCGAGCGTCCGGTAGACGGTGGAGATGTTGACCGAGGACGAGTGCTCGCGGACCTTCGCCAGCACCTCGTCGGCGGTGGCGTGACCGAGCTCGTCGACCGCGCGCAGGACCATCTCGCGCTGCGGGGTCAGCCGGTAGCCGCGCCCGCGGAGCTTCTCGCGCCAGTCCTGCTCGGTCATCGCGGCGCTCAGGCCCGCTGCAGGCGGGCCCACAGGTGCGGCTGGAGCGGCTGCCCGACGGCGGCCATGTCGTAGGCGTAGAGCAGGTCGCCCTCGACGTTGCCGTACAGCCGGTGGCCCGCGGTGACCTCCTTGGCCGACTCGGTGCGCGCGACCGCGTCGGTGGCCAGCTCGAGCTTGCCGTTCTCGGCGGTGCCGTACCAGATCTCGACGAACCCGGTGTTGTGCGTCAGCACGAGCTCGACCTTGCCCTCCGGGCGGCACCGCAGGAAGCCGGTCTCCTGCGCGCCCTGGCGCAGCGTCTTGCCCTCCTCGTCGATGACCCACGAGCGGGCGAAGTAGTGGAGGAACGGGCGGCCGTCCTGCTGGAAGACCAGCTCCTGGCCGTACTGGTAGGGCTCGATGGTCGGGTAGTCGCCGCGGCCGTTGCCGCGCCAGGTGCCGAGCATCCAGGCGACCGGGCCGCAGTCGGGGTGGAGGTTCTCGGGGATCTGGAAAGGCACCTGTCGAGTCTAGGGGGGTCGGCGGGCTGCTGCGTCTGCGGTTGCGGGCCCGATTGTCGGAATCCCCGGCTCCCCGGGGATTCCGGCACTTCTCGGCCGACGCACTCCCTGAGAGGTACCGGTTCTCCCTGAGATGTCCGGCCGGGCCAGCGGAACGGCGGCCTAGAGTCACCGCCATGACCCGCCGACTCGTCGTCAAGGTGACCTGCGGCGCGGCCGACGCCGAGCGCTGCAACCAGGGGTTCACCGTCGCCGCGGCCGCGGTGGCCGCCGGTGCGGATGTCTCGCTGTGGCTGACCGGGGAGGCCGCCTGGTACGGCGTGCCGGGCCGAGCCGAGAACTTCGAGCTGCCGCTCGCCACGCCCCTCGCGGACCTCCTCGCGGCCGTCGTCGCCGGCGGGACGGTGACCGTCTGCAGCCAGTGCGCCGCGCGGCGCGACATCACTGGGGCGGACCTGCTGGACGGCGTCGTCATCCGCGGCGCGGCGTCGTTCGCCGAGGAGGTCCTGCAGCCGGAGGCGCAGGCGCTCGTCTACTGAATTCCCGATACGATCCGGCGCCATGAGCCCGGTCGCGCCACCCCCTGAGGAAGGCCCGTCCGCACGCGGTTGGCGCCGTCGCCAGCGTCCCACCACCGCTCCCCCGCCGCCCCCGCTCACCCACGAGGAGGCGCTCGCCCGGCTCGCCGAGCAGACCGCCGCGGGCGAGCAGGCAGCCGCCCTGCGCCGCGCCGCCGAGCTCGCCGCGTCCGAGCAGGCCGCGGAACGCATCGTCGCCGAGGAGTCCGCCCGCGCCGCCGCCGCGGAGGCGGAGGTCGCGCACCGTCGCGCCACGGAGCTGGCGAGTGCCGCGACCGAGGCGCAGGAGGCGGCTGCCGCGCTGGCCGAGCAGGCCGCGGCCGCCCTCGCCGCCGCGGAGGGACGCGAGGCGGCCGAGGCCCGGCTCGACGAGGCCGTCTCCGCCCGCGCGGAGGCCGAGGTCGCGGCCGCCGAGGCGGCCCGCCGCCACGAGGAGGCGGCGTCGTACGCCGCGGAGCAGGCGTCGCTCGCCGCCGCGGCCGCCACCGCCCGGGAGGCCGCGGACGCGTCGGCCGCCGAGCAGGCCCGGCTCGCGACCGAGGCGCACGCGGCCCGGCTGGCCGCTGAGGAGTCCGCGGCCGACGCCGCCCGGGAGCTGGCACTCGCGGAGGCACGTGCCGCCGAGCTGGCCGAGGCCAACCGCGAGGCCACCGACGCCCGCCGCGGCGCGGAGGAGTCGGCCGCCGCCGCAGGCACCGCGCTCGAGGAGGCGTCCGCACGCGCCACGGAGCTCGCCGCCGCCCGGGCGGCCGCCGACGAGGCCGCGGCGGAGCAGGCGCGGCTCGCCGCCGAGGCCCACGCTGCCCGCGAGACCGCCGAGACGTCCGCCCGTGAGCGTGCCGAGGAGGCGGCTGCCGCGCTGGCCGACGCCCGTGACCAGGCCGCGCTCGCCGCCGCCGCAGCGGCCGCCGAGCACGCTGCCCTCACGGCCGCCCAGGAGCAGGCCGAGGCCGCCCGGGACGCGGACCACGCGCGGACGATGGCGGACGAGTCCGCGGCCGCCCACGCCGCTGCCGCCGCGGAGGCGTTCGAAGGCCGCCAGGCTGCTGACGAGGCCGCCACCGAGCACGCCCGCCTCGCCGCCGAGGCCCACGCCGCCCGCGAGGTCGCCGAGACGTCCGCCCGCGAGCGCGCCGAGCAGGCCGAGGCCGCGCTGGCCGACGCCCGCGACCAGGCCGCGCTCGCCGCCGCCGCAGCAGCCGCCGAGCACACCGCCCTCCTCGCCGCCGAGCAGCAGGCCCAGGCCGCCCGGACCGCGGCGCAGGAGCGCGAGTCCAGCGACCACATCGCCGCTGAACACGCCCGCGCCGCCGCAGAAGCACTCGAGGGCCGCCGGCTCGCCGACGAGGCCGCCACCGAGCACGCCCGCCTCGCCACCGAGGCCCACGCCGCCCGCGAGGTCGCCGAGACCGCCGCCCGCGAACGCGCCGAGCAGGCCGAGGCCGCGCTGGCCGACGCCCGCGACCAGGCCGCGCTCGCCGCCGCCGCAGCAGCCGCCGAGCACACCGCCCTCCTCGCCGCCGAGCAGCAGGCCCAGGCCGCCCGGACCGCGGCGCAGGAGCGCGAGTCCAGCGACCACATCGCCGCTGAACACGCCCGCGCCGCCGCCGAGGCCCTCGAGGGCCGCCGGCTCGCCGACGACGCCGCCACCGAGCACGCCCGCCTCGCCGCCGAGGCACACGAGGCACGCACCGCCGCGGAGCAGTCCGCTCGCGAACGCGCCGCCGAGGCCGCGGCGGCCTCGGAGTCGGCGTACGACGCCTCCACGACGGCCGCGGCCGCTGCCCAGGCCGAGCACGGCGCCCTGGTCGCCGCGGAGGAGCAGGCCGAGGCCGCCCGGGTGGCCGCCGAGGCCCGTGCCGTCGCGGAGATCGAGGCGGCCGAGCAGGCCCGGCTCGCCGCCGAGGCGCACCAGGCCCGTGCCGCCGCCGAGGAGGCCGCCCGGCTGGCCGTGGAGGCCCGTGAGGCCGCCGAGCGCGACGCCGAGGAGCACGCCCGGCTCGCCGCGGAGGCCGCGGCGGCCCGCGTCGAGGCCGAGCGTCGCGTCACCGAGCTGGCCGCCGAGCTGGCCACCGCCCACGAGGCCCGCCTGGCCGCCGAGCGCGCCGCCGACGAGCAGTCCGCGGCCCGCCTGGTGGCGGAGGAGAAGGCCGAGCAGCGGGCGATGGAGCGCAGCGCGGTCGAGGCGTCGGTCCGCCACCAGGCCGAGCTCGTCGAGGCCGCGCTCGAGGACCGGCTGGTCGCCGAGCGACGCGCCGCCGAGCTCGCGCAGGAGCTGGTCGAGGCGCGCGGCGGCGAGGCGGCGCCGCGGCCCGTCGCCCAGGTCCCGCCCCCGGTCGAGCCGCAGCCACGCGCTGCGTCGCCAGCGCCCGCACCGGCGCCCGCACCCGAGGAGCGCGGTGGCGGCATGCCCCGCGCCCTCTACCTCGTGGCCGCGCTGGTCGCCGCGGCGCTGACGGTCCTGGCGCGGGTCGAGGGGTACGACGACCACGTGCTGCTCGCCGTCGGCGTGGTCGTCACGCTCGCGTTCCTGGTCGGCTGGGCGGGAGCGGGCAGCCGCAAGGAGTGAGTGGCGTCAGCCGGTCGGGTTCATCACCGCGCGCAGCTTGTCCGCGATCTCGGCGCAGGCGGCGCGCGAGGTGCGACCGGCCCCGACGATGTTGAGGAAGCCGTGGATCTGGTCGGGGAACCGGCGCAGCTCCACCTCCACCCCCGCGTCGGCCAGCTTCGCGGCGTACGCCTCGCCCTCGTCGCGCAGCGGGTCGAACCCCGCGGTGACGACGTACGCCGGCGCCAGCCCGGCCGGAAGCTCGGCGCGCAGCGGGGCGACCCGCGGGTCGGTGCGGGTGGCGGCGTCGGGGGTGTAGGAGGCGACCGCGAGGTCCATGAACTCCTGGGTCAGGAACAGGCCCGACCCGAACATCCGCTTGCTCTCGGTCTCCCCCGCCACGTCGGTGGCGGGGTACACGAGCAGCTGCCAGGCCAGCGGGAGCCCCGCGCGGGCGGCGTCGATCGCGACCGTGGCGCTGAGGTTGCCGCCGGCGGAGTCGCCGCCCACGGCGATCCGCGAGGGGTCGGCGCCGAGGGACCCGGCGTGCTCCAGGACCCAGTGGTACGCCGCGAGCGCGTCGTCGTGCGCGGCCGGGAAGGGGTGCTCGGGGCTGAGGCGGTAGTCAACGGCGAGCACCCGCACGCCGGCCCGCTCGGCGAGGAACCGGCAGGTCGCGTCGTGGGTCTCGAGGTCGCCGAAGAAGAAGCCCCCGCCGTGGAAGAACAGCAGGAGCGGCCCCGGTGTCGCCACCGGCGCCCCGGCCGCCGAGGGGGTGTAGAGCCGGCCGAGCAGCCCGGCGACGTTCACCTCGCGCACCGACCCGATCGGCTGGCGTCCGCCGGTGAGCCCGGTCTGCCGCACCGCGGCCTGCCGGCCGAGCTCGACCTCGAGGGTCTCGATGGCGGGCTCGCGGACGAGCCGCTGGATCCGCAGCATGAGCTGGAGGTCCGCGGCCAGCACCTGCCCGTCCCGTTCCAGCCGCGGTCCGGCGAGCACCCGCTGCACCGGCTCCGGGAGCCCCATCAGCGCCCGCAGCGCTGCCACCTCGACGCCCGTCCTCGCACCCACGGCCCGGACACTAACCGTCCACACGGCGGCCCCGGGCGCGCGTCCGCACAGCCGCCGCGAGCGACACCTGCCGTTCACCCGGCGGTGCCACACTGGCGAGGTGACCTTGGAGACCGGACCGGCGCAGGACGTGTTGCCCCGTGACGGGGCGCCGCACGACTCCTTCGACGTGGAGCCGCCGTACACCCCCGACCACGAGGCGCTCGCCGCCGTGGAGAAGTACGACGACCGGTTCCTCGACCGCGAGCTGTCCTGGCTGCGGTTCAACCAGCGGGTGCTCGAGCTCGCGGAGGACCCCGACCTGCCGCTGCTCGAGCGGGTCCGGTTCCTGGCGATCTTCACCAGCAACCTCGACGAGTTCTTCATGGTCCGGGTGGCCGGCCTCAAGCGCCGGATCGCCGCCGGGCTGGCCGTCCGCGCCGCCTCCGGGCTGATGCCGCGCGAGGTGCTGGAGCGGATCTGGCTGACCAGCCGGGAGCTCAGCGAGCGGCAGGTGTGCCTGTTCCGCGACGAGATCAACCCCGCGCTGCGCGACCACGGCATCGAGATCGTCCGCTGGAACGAGCTGGACGAGCAGGAGCAGAAGCACTGCAAGAAGCTGTTCAAGGAGCGGGTCTTCCCGGTGCTGACCCCGCTGGCGGTCGACCCGGCGCACCCCTTCCCCTACATCTCGGGGCTCTCGCTCAACCTCGCCGTCGTCCTGCGCGACCCCGGCACCGGCAAGCAGCACTTCGCGCGGGTGAAGGTGCCGCCGATCTTCGCGCGCTTCGTGCCGCTGGGGAACCAGCGGTTCGTGCCGCTCGAGGACGTCATGCGCGAGCGGCTCAAGCGGCTGTTCCCGGGCATGGACGTGCTGGAGGCGCACAGCTTCCGCGTGACCCGCAACGAGGACCTCGAGGTCGAGGAGGACGACGCCGAGAACCTCCTCGCCGCGCTGGAGAAGGAGCTGCTGCGGCGCCGGTTCGGGCCGCCGGTGCGCCTGGAGGTCGAGGACACGATCACCCCCGCGGTGCTCGAGCTGCTCGTCTCCGAGCTCGGGGTGGCCGAGGAGGAGGTCTTCCGCCTGCCCGGCCCGCTGGACCTGCGCGGGCTGCACAGCATCGCCGACCTCGCGCGCGAGGAGCTGAAGTACCCGGCCTTCGTGCCCACCACCCACGCCCGGCTGGCCGAGGTGGAGTCCGCGGCGCCGGTCGACGTGTTCAAGGCGGCCCGGCGCGGTGACGTGCTGCTGCACCACCCCTACGACTCGTTCGCCACCTCGGTGCAGCGCTTCCTCGAGCAGGCCGCCGCCGACCCGCACGTGCTGGCGATCAAGCAGACGCTCTACCGCACCTCCGGCGACTCCCCCATCATCGACGCCCTCATCGACGCCGCCGAGGCCGGCAAGCAGGTGCTGGTCATCGTCGAGATCAAGGCCCGCTTCGACGAGGAGGCCAACATCCGGTGGGCCCGCAAGCTCGAGCAGGCGGGCTGCCACGTCGTGTACGGCCTGGTCGGGCTGAAGACCCACTGCAAGCTCTCGATGGTGGTGCGCGAGGAGCCCGACGGGATCCGGCGCTACACCCACATCGGGACCGGCAACTACAACCCGAAGACGTCGCGCACCTACGAGGACCTCGGGCTGATCACCACCGACGACACCATCGGCGAGGACGTCGCCCACCTGTTCAACAACCTGTCCGGTTGGTCGCGCAACGCCTCCTACGAGGAGCTCCTGGTCGCGCCCGACTCGCTGCGAGCCGGGCTGGTCGAGCGCATCCACCGCGAGATCGCCCACCACCGGGCTGGGCGCGCGGCGCGGATCCGGCTCAAGGCCAACTCCGTGGTCGACGAGGCCGTCATCGACGCGCTCTACCTCGCCTCGCAGGAGGGCGTGCCGGTCCAGCTGCTGGTCCGCGGCATCTGCGCGCTGCGGCCGGGGGTCCCGGGGCTGTCGGAGACGATCGAGGTCCGCTCGGTGCTGGGGCGCTTCCTCGAGCACAGCCGGATCTTCTGGTTCGACAACGGCGGCGACGCCGAGGCCTGGATCGGCTCGGCCGACATGATGCACCGCAACCTCGACCGTCGCGTGGAGGTGCTGGTCCGGCTCCCGCAGGAGTCGAGCCGGCAGGCCGTGGACGACCTGCTGACCCTCGCCTTCGACGACGACACCGACGCCTGGACCCTCGGGCCCGACGGCGGGTGGGACCGCTCGCGCGGCCCCGTGCACCTGCAGGAGACGCTGATCGAGCGGCAGCGGAGGCGGCGTACGACGGGCTGAGCAGCACCGCGTGGTACCGCTTCCACCCCGTCTTCACCGGAGTGACCGGAGCGACGCGGTCCTCGCTTGCGTGATCTCGCGACCGTGCCCCTAGTCTGTCAGGCGTCGTTCACCCGTCGTTCAGGAGTCACTCCGTGGGACTGCGTTTCCGCCCGGTCGAGGCCACGTTCTACGACCAGTTCACCGAGCAGGCGAACCACCTCGTCACCGGCGCCAGGATCCTCGCCGAGATGCTCGCCGACGGCGCCGACCACGAAGCCGTGGCCCAGCGCATGCGAGACGCCGAGCACGGCGCCGACGAGACCACCCACGCGATCATCCGGAAGGTGAACTCGACGTTCATCACGCCGTTCGACCGCGAGGACATCTACTCGCTCGCCTCCGGCCTCGACGACGTCATGGACATGATGGACGAGGTCGTCGACATGATCCTGCTCTACGAGGTGCGGCACATGCCGGCCGAGGTCTCGGGCCAGGTCGAGCTGCTGCAGCGCTGTGCGGACCTCACCTCCGCCGCGATGCCGAACCTGCGCTCGATGCAGTCGCTCGAGGAGTACTGGATCGAGATCAACCGTCTCGAGAACGCCGGCGACAAGAACCACCGCCGGATCCTCGCCAACCTCTTCAGCGGCGACTACAAGACCATCGAGGTCCTCAAGCTCAAGGACATCGTCGAGGCTCTCGAGGACGCCATCGACGCGTTCGAGAAGGTCGCGAACACGGTGGAGCAGATCGCCGTCAAGGAGTCCTGACCGGTGGAGCTCGCGATCATCATCGCGGTGGTCGTGGTCGCCCTCGTGTTCGACTACACGAACGGGTTCCACGACGCCGCCAACGCCATCGCGACCTCGGTCTCGACCCGCGCGCTCACGCCGCGGGTGGCCCTGGGACTCGCGGCGGTCATGAACTTCATCGGCGCCTTCCTCGGCCAGAAGGTCGCCAAGACCGTCTCCGAGGTGATCACGCCACCTGACGGCTCGCACGGGCTCGTCATCGTGATGGCGGGCCTGATCGGCGCCATCACCTGGAATCTCATCACCTGGTACTACGGCCTGCCGTCGTCCTCATCGCACGCCCTCATCGGCGGCCTGGTCGGCGCCGCGCTCGCCGCCAGCGTCTCGGTCTCCTGGTCGACGGTCATCGACAAGGTCGTCCTGCCGATGCTGATCTCGCCGGTCTTCGCCTTCGGCCTCGGCTTCCTGATGATGCTCGCGATCATGTGGATCTTCCGCCGGGTCAACCCGCACAAGGCCCACCGCGGCTTCAAGCTGGCGCAGACCGCCTCGGCCGCCGCCATGGCGCTCGGCCACGGCCTGCAGGACGCCCAGAAGACGATGGGCGTCATCTTCCTCGCCCTCCTCGCCGGTGGGTACGTCGGCGCCGACGACGACCTGCCGCTCTGGGTCATCTTCGCGGCCGCCGCCGCCATCTCGGCCGGCACCTGGGCCGGTGGCTGGCGCATCATGCGCACCCTGGGCCGCCGGATCATCCACCTCGACCCCGCCCGCGGCTTCGCCGCCGAGTCGGTCGCCGCGTCGGTGCTCTACACCACCGCCTACGCCTTCGAGGCCCCCATCTCCACCACCCACACGATCACCTCCGCCGTCATGGGCGTCGGTGCCACCAAGCGGTTCTCCGCCGTGCGGTGGGGTGTCGCCCGCTCGATCGTCGTCGCCTGGGTGTCTACCTTCCCCGCCGCCGGCGCCATGGCGGCCGCGGTCTACCTCATCTGCCGGTACGTGTTCCAGCTGCCGTAGGTCTCGCTCCTCTCCTGCTTGACTTCGGGAGGAGGTAGTCCGGCACGAGCGCGCCCTTCCGGTCGACCTGAGGGGCGCGCTCGTGACGGACTACCCCGACGCCGGCCAGCCACCCGTCGAGGGCGGCTCAGGCAGCGGATGCACGGCGCAGCGCCCGCCGCTGCTCCACCGCGTGGGTCGGCACCCAGCCGGGCGGCAGCTCAAGGGTGAAGCGACGATCCGCGGCGGGTCGCCGTGCGGCGCGCTCGTACGCCGAGCGGAGCCGCCAGAGGTAGCCCATCGGGTCGCGTCGGTCCGCAGCCACCTGCACCACCAGCTCGAGCCCAGCCGCTCGCAAGCGCTCCTCCCTGATCAGGTCACGGTGACGTTGCGGGCCGCCGAGGTGACCGGAGCCGTCGTACTCGCCGACCACTCCCGCCTCGGGGTCGATCAGGTCGGGCGTGGCCAGGTGTCGACCGTCCAGGCCGAACACCGGTCGGTTCGTCAGCGGCGCGGCCCGACCGGCGTCGAGCACCCACTGGAGACGCATGAGGCTCTCCTGAGGTGACCACACGTTCTCGTCGGCCAAGTCGAGGGCGGCCCGCGTCTGCGGCACCCCCGTCCACGAGGCCAGCCGCTCGGCGGCGTAGGTCCTCACCTCCGCCACAGTGACGAGGTCTGCACGGCATGCCATGTCCAGCACCACGACCGCCGCACGCACGTCGCGCGCGTGCCGCACTTCGAAGCACACCGAGCGGAGCACCGTCGTCATCGGCAGCCCGTCATCGGTGAGGAGCTCGTCCGGAGCAAGTCGCTCCTTCGTCGGTGCGCGGAGCCGGTCCTGGCGCAGGTTGCCCGGACCGATGGCCAGCGCGACCGGGCGCAGTGTCCGCCCGTCGTCCTCGACGCCCTCGACGCCCTCGAACCACCGTGCGCCGAGCCAGTGCAACGCTGCCCAGCCGGTCACCCCGCCATAGGCGGGCAGGACAGCAGCGGCCTCGACGATGCGCTGGACCGGCAGGTCGGGATCGACGACGGACGGCACGTAGAGCCCGCTGGCAGTCCGTCGCCAGGCAGGACCCCGCGCTTGCTTGGGAGTGGGACCCGACCGGCCGTCGGCATCCACCCGCACCGGCGTGACAGCGGCAGGGTGGCCCGCATGGAGGCGCAGGGGTCGGGGGCTTGATCGAGGCACCCGGCCACGTTCGCCTCGCGATCCCACCAGTGGGCGGGCCAAGCGAGCCGTCTGGGGACAGCTCGCCCGACGTGGTCCCTGTGGAGGTTTGCGGGCGGAGGCCATGGCCGAGGTAGTCCGACACGGAGGGGCCCTCATCCCCGCACGAAAGGGCCGCCGTGTGCCGGACTACCGCAAGACAGCCGCCCAAGGGCCCACACGTGCCGGACTACCGCAGCACAGCGACCAGCCACAGGCGAGCGGTCAGGGGGTCAGCGACTCGGAGGCGACGACGGCACCCCGCCGGTGGTGGGCGACGAGGAGGCCGGCGGGGGCGAGGCGGGGGTCGGGGAGGCCGAGGGCGGCGGCGACGTGCGGCAGGACGGGCCGGTGGCTGCACAGGAGGGTGGGGTCGCGGCGGTCGAGGAGGTCGGCGACGACGCGGCGCACGGCGGCGGGGGTGGCGTCCTCCTCGCTGAGCAGCCGCTCCTCGTGCGGGGCGAGGCCCGCGGCGCCGGCGTACGGCAGGACGGTCTCGAGGCAGCGGGTGCTGGAGGAGCTGACCAGGTGCCGGACGCCGTACGCCGCGAGGAGCGGCACCAGCGCGAGCGCCTCGTCCCGGCCGGCGGGCGCGAGCGGGCGGAGCCGATCGTCCTCGCGCCACTGCTTGCGCGGGTGGGCCTGGCCGTGGCGCAGGACGAGCAGCGGGGTCGTGCCGCGGGGCGCGGCGAGCGCCTCGGTGAGGGTGGCGCCGTCGTGGGGGTAGGAGAGGCGGGCGGGCGCGTCGGCCAGCGGCACCCACGCCACCTGGTCGATCTCGTCGCCGTAGGCGTAGCCCGAGACGTCGGTGGGCGCGTCGGGGAGGACCCGGCCGGTCCAGTAGTGCACGGTCTTCATCCGCCCGCCCGCGACCGGGTACCGCTGCGCACTGAGCGCCGGACCGAGCCGCACCGCGAGCCCGGTCTCCTCGGCCACTTCGCGCACCGCGGCCACCGCCCGGTGCTCGCCCGGGTCGAGCTTGCCCTTCGGGAAGGACCAGTCGTCGTACTTCGGCCGGTGCACCAGCAGCACCGAGCGCGTGCCGTCCGGCCCTCGCCCCAGCACGACCGCTCCCGCGGACTGCACGTCCATGGCGGTTAGTCTCACACCGTGCCGGCGCGGTGGAAGGTCCTGGGTGCCGTGCTGGCCCTCGTCGTCGTGACCGTCGTCGCGGTGGCCGGCTGGCGCTGGTGGTCCGCCCGCGACCGCACCGACCTCCAGCAGGCGATGGCCGTGGCGCCGAGCGACGGCGAGCGGTTCTCCTTCACCGACTGGGCCGCCGTGCGCGCCGAGCTCGGGAGCGACGTCGACGCGGACTCCCCCGCCGGCGACGTGCGGGCGATGCTCGACGAGGCCTTCGACGCCGACCTCGCGGCGACGTCGGCGCTGGTGGAGAGCAGCGAGCAGCTGCAGAGCCGGTACGGCTTCTCCCCGGCCAGCCTGGAGTGGGAGCTGTTCAGCCAGGGGGCGTCCGGGGCCGCGGTCGTCATGCGGCTCGGCGAGGACGCCGGGACCGACGACGTCGCCGACCGGCTCCGCGAGATCGGGTACACCGAGCCCGAGGACGACGACGGCGTCTGGACCGGCGGCGACACCCTGCTGGCGGGGATCGGCGACGTGACGCCGGAGCTGGCCCACGTCGCGCTGGACGCCGACGCCGGCCTGGTGGTCGCCAGCGACAACGTCGAGTACCTCCGTGGGCTCCTCGGGGGCGACGGGGCCGTCCTGGAGGGTCTCGACGACGAGGACCTCGACGACGCGGTCGCGCAGGCGGGCGAGCCGGTCGCCGCCGCGGTCTACACCGCCGACAACGTCTGCAGCGCGCTGGCGATGTCCCAGGCCGACCCCACGGACGCGGCCGAGGGCGAGCGGCTGGTCGACGAGGCCGGCGGGGTGCACCCGCTGACCGGGTTCGTCATGGCGACGCAGCCCGGCGGCGACGTACGCGTCGCGATGGCGCTGGAGTCCGCCGACCAGGCGCGGGAGGACGCCGACAGCCGGGCGACGCTGGCCGCCGGGCCCGCCCCGGGCCAGGGCGGCGACTTCGCCGACCGCTTCGAGCTCGGCCGGGTCGCCGCCGAGGACGAGGTCGTGACGATGGACCTGGCGCCGGTCGAGGGCAGCTACGTGCTCTCCGACCTCTCGACCGGCCCCGTCCTCTTCGCCACCTGCTGAGGACCGCCGCTACCGGAAGGTCCGCAGCCGCAGGCTGTTGGCCACGACGAACACCGACGACAGCGCCATCGCCGCACCGGCCAGCATCGGGTTGAGCAGCCCCGCGGCGGCCAGCGGGAGCGCCGCGACGTTGTAGCCGAACGCCCAGACCAGGTTCGAGCGGATCGTCCCGAGCGTGCGCCGGGAGAGCCGTACGGCGTCCGCGGCGACCCGGAGGTCCCCCCGCACGAGCGTGAGGTCGCTGGCCTCGATCGCGACGTCGGTGCCGGCACCCATCGCGATGCCGAGGTCGGCCTGCGCGAGGGCTGCCGCGTCGTTGACGCCGTCGCCGACCATGGCGACGACGCGCCCCTGCTGCTGCAGGCGGCGGACGTGCTCGACCTTGTCCTCGGGCAGGACACCGGCGACGACGTCGTCGATGCCGACCTCCCGGGCGACCGCGCGGGCGGCCCGTTCGTTGTCGCCGGTGAGCAGCACCGGCGACAGGCCGAGCGCCCGGAACCGCTCGACCGCCTCGGCCGAGGTGTCCTTGACCGTGTCGGCGACGACCAGCACGCCGCGGGCCCGGCCGTCCCAGCCGACGACGACCGCGGTGCGCCCGGACGCCTCCGCCCGGTCGACCGCCTCGGTCAGGCGCGGGGACAGCGGCATCCCGCTCTCGGCCAGCAGCGCCGGCCGGCCGAGCACCACGTCGAGGCCCTCGACCGTGCCGCGGACCCCGCGGCCCGGGACGTTGGTGAAGTCCTCGACCGTGCCGGAGTGGCCCTCGGCCAGCGCCCGCGCCACCGGGTGCTCCGAGGCCGACTCGAGCACCCCCGCCACGCGTCGTACGTCGCCGGGCGCGACGTCCTCGTCGGCGACGACGTCGACGAGGGCCATCCGGCCGGTGGTGACCGTGCCGGTCTTGTCCAGCACGACGGTGTCGACGCGCCGGGTCTGCTCGAGCGCCTCGGGACCGCGCACCAGGATGCCCAGCTGGGCGCCGCGGCCGGTGCCGACCAGCAGCGCGGTCGGCGTCGCCAGGCCCAGCGCGCAGGGGCAGGCGATGATCAGCACCGAGACGGCGGCGGCGAACGCCGCGGAGGTGTCGACGCCCGTGCCGAGCCAGAAGCCGAGCGTGCCGACGGCGAGCGCGACGACGACCGGGACGAAGACCCCCGAGACGCGGTCGGCGAGCCGCTGGGCGCGCGCCTTCCCGCTCTGGGCGTCCTCGACCAGCCGCGCCATCTGGGCCAGGCGGGTGTCGGAGCCGACGCGGGTCGCGCGGACCACGAGCCGGCCGCCGGCGTTGACGGTCGCCCCGGTGACGGCGTCGCCGGGCCCGACCTCCACCGGCACCGGCTCGCCGGTGAGCATCGAGGCGTCGACCGCGGACGTCCCGGTCTCGACCACGCCGTCGGTGGCGACCTTCTCCCCCGGCCGCACGACGAACACGTCGCCGACCGCCAGCCGGTCGGCCGGCATCGGCGTCTCGACGCCGTCGCGCAGCACGACGACGTCCTTGGCGCCGAGGTCGAGCAGCGCCCGCAGCGCGTCGCCGGCCCGCCGCTTGGAGCGCTTCTCGAACCACCGGCCCGCGAGCAGGAACGTGGTGACGCCGGCGGCGGTCTCGAGGTAGATGTTCGACAGCCCGTCGGACCGGTCCACGCTGAGCTCGAACGCGTGCGTCATCCCCGGCTCGCCCGCCGTGCCCGCGAGCAGCGCCACCAGCGACCACCCGAACGCCGCCAGGACCCCGACCGAGACGAGGGTGTCCATCGTCGTCGCGCCGTGCCGCAGGTTGGTCACCGCCGCGCGGTGGAAGGGCCAGGCACCCCAGACCGCGACCGGCGCGGCGAGGGTGAGCGAGAGCCACTGCCAGTAGTCGACCTGGAGAGCCGGCACCATCGCCATCGCGATGACCGGCACGGTCAGCAGCGCGCTGACCACCAGCCGGTCGCGCAGCGCGTCCAGCTCGGGGTCGCGGTCGTCCTCCGGGCGCTCCGGGTCGGCGTCGCGCCGCGGCAGCGCGGCGGAGTACCCGGCCGCCTCCACCGTGCGCAGCAGGTCCTCCGGGGTGACGGTCTCGGCGAACCGCACGCGGGCCTTCTCGGTCGCGTAGTTCACGCTCGCCTCGACACCGTCGAGCTTGTTGAGCTTGCGCTCGATCCGGTTCGCGCACGAGGCGCAGGTCATCCCGGTGATCGCCAGCTCGACGTCAGTGGTCATGGCTGTGGCCGTCCTCGCTCCCGGTCCCGCCGGAGTTCTCGTCAGGGTTCTCGTCAGGGTTCTCGTCAGGGTTCTCGTCAGGGTTCTCGTGGCTGTGGGTGCCGTGGTCGTGACCGGCGCCGTCGACCTGCACGGTGAACGCCGCGGTGCGCACGACGCCCTCGTGCTTGAAGTCCAGGAACAGGCGGTAGGTGCCGACCGAGGGGAACTCGGTGTGGAAGGCGCCGTCCTCGGGATGCACGTGCAGGTAGCCGACGTCGCCCGCGCGCAGGGCCACCAGGTGACCGGTCGCGCCGAGGTAGGGCTGCAGGTCGTCGACGACCTCGCCGCCGCGGCTCACGGTCGCGGTCAGGGTGGTCGCCGCGCCCGCGGTGAGGCTCCCGCCGAGGTTCACGTCGTACCCGTCGACGCTCGCCGCCAGCTCCTGCTCCCCCAGCGGCTCGGGCTCGAAGTCGCCAGGCACGAAGAGGTCGGCGCCCAGGACGTGCGCCTCGCCGCCGGTCGGCTTGAAGTCGGCCAGCACCCGCCACGGGCCGGGCTCGAGGTCGACGTCGACCCGCCAGGTGCCGTCGGCGTCCCGGGTGGGGTGGACGTGCTGGAAGCCGGTCAGGTCGCGCCGCACGACGACGAGGTGCAGCTCCTTCTCGTGCTCGACGTCGTACGCCGTGACCGGCCCGTCCTCGCCCTCGATCGTGAACGCCACCTCCTGGCGCCCCGCGGGCAGCGTGCTCCGCGCCAGGGTGAGGCTGTGGCCGTGCTCGCTGACCTGCAGCCCGCCGAGCGCGGCGGCCGACGCGGTCGCGCCGTGCGCTCCGTGCCCCCCGGCTGCCGCCTCACCGGCACCGGCCTCGTGCCCGTGGTCGGAGGCGGCGGTCACCGACTCCTCGTCCGGGCCGAGCCAGCGGCCGGCCGCCCACCCGGCGCCGAGCACCAGGACGAGGGCCAGGACGAAGCCGAGGACGCGCGTCGACGTACGCATCAACCGAGCTCGTACCCGGCCTCGGCGACCGCAGCGGCGACCACGGACCGCTCGACGGGCTCGGCGCTGGTGACGACGACCTCGCCGGTGGTGTGGTCGGCGGTGACCGACTCCACGCCGGGGATCTCGCCGACCTCCTCGCGGACCGAGGCCTCGCAGTGGGCGCAGGTCATGCCGGTCACGGTCCAGGTGGTGCTGGTGCTCATCGGGTCTGTCTCCTTCTCGGCGGGGTGTGCGCGTGTGCGGTGGGTCCGGTCAGGACTTCACCAGGCGGGCGATGGCGGCCATCGCCTCGTCGACCTTCTCCCGGCCCTCGGCGTCCCCGGCACGCGCGGCGTCGACGACGCAGTGGTGCAGGTGCTCGTCGAGCAGCCCGAGCGAGACGGCCTGGAGGGCCTTCGTCATGGCGGCGACCTGGGTGAGGATGTCGATGCAGTACTGCTCCTCCTCCACCATCCGCTGCAGCCCGCGCGCCTGCCCCTCGATGCGGCGCAGCCGCTTGAGGTAGTCGTCCTTCTGGGAGATGTAGCCGTGCTGGTGCTGCGCCGGAGCGGCGGTCTGGTCGTCCACACCTCCGACGGTACCCCTAGGGGGTAGTGGTATCAAGTCGGACGACACTGCTGCAGAAATGACGAGAGCCCGCCGGACATCGCTGTCGGGCGGGCTCGGGTGCGCGTACGTCGCTGGGCGGGGCTCAGCCCTCGCGTCGCGGTCGGGGGGTGACGCCGAGGATCCGGTCGATCTCCTCGTTGCTGAGGTGCTCCTCGGACTCGCTGGCCGCGATGATGAGGTTGGTCGTCAGCTCGACCTCGCCGAGTAGGTCGGCGTCCTCGAGCGTCACGTCGAACTGGTCGTGCACGCCGGACTCCCTCAGCTCGCTCGCGGTCCGCGGTTCCTCGTTCATCCGCTCCAACCTTCCCCTCCCAGTCTACGGTCAAACCTCCAGCCTGACCGTGGCCCGGACGGGTGGTTCCCGCCACCCCCCTCGTGCATCCGGCCTGGGGGCCGTGGGACCCGGGCCGCGAGGTCGCCCGGGAACGGCACGAGGCCCCACCCGGAACGGGTGGGGCCTCGCGATGAGACCTGGGCAGGTGCTGCCCGGCGCTCTCGTCAGCTTCGAGTCAGGCTCGAAGGATCAGACGGGGCGGACGTTCTCGGCCTGGGGACCCTTGGGGCCCTGGGTCACGTCGAACTCGACCTTCTGGTTCTCGTCCAGGGACTTGTAGCCCTGGGTCTGGATCGCCGAGTAGTGCACGAAGACGTCGTCGCCGCCGTCCTCCTGCGCGATGAAGCCGAAGCCCTTCTCAGCGTTGAACCACTTCACGGTGCCCTGAGCCATTGTGCTCAATCCTCTTTCGTCGGGGCGAGAGCCGCCACCTCGGCGGCCCGCACCAGATGCGGTGACACGTCGCTCCGACCCGTGATTGGTTACACCACAAACCGAAAACGCCGTTGGATCACAAACTCCGCGGGCGTCAGACCAGCTGGAACTTGCACCTGTTGCAGGCACGACAGTACCAACCTCAGGCCGCTTGCAAACCCCTCGGACCGAGATCTGTGCAACCGGGGCATGAAGGTTCTGCGACGCGCGCGTGACAGGCACCTCCGGAGCGGCCCTCCGCGGGGCCCGTCCGGCGGGGCCTGAGGGCACCTGCGACCCAACCGATCCGGGCCCGGCCGCGTCTGGTGTGCAGAGGCCCGGGAGGCCCGGATCGACCACCCATCGGACACGGACGGGGACCATGCGCACATCGCGGGACGAGGCGTTCACGGCGTACGTCGTGGCGCGTCGGGCGCAGCTGTACCGCACGGCGTACCTGCTGTGCGGCGACCCCCACCGGGCCGAGGACGTCGTGCAGACGGCGCTCGCCAAGCTGTACGTCGCGTGGCCGCGCGCCGCGCGGAGCGGCTCCCTCGACGCCTACGCCCGGCGGGTGGTGGTCAACAGCCACCTCGACGACGTGCGGCGCCCCTGGCACCGCGAGCGACCGACCGAGGACGGGCTGCTGGACCGCCCCGAGCCGGCCGGCCAGGACGGCCAGGACGGCCCGGACGGCACGGACAGCGACGAGCTGTGGGCCGCGCTGCGGCGCCTCGCCCCCGGCCAGCGGCGCGTGGTGGTGCTCCGGCACTACTGGGGCCTCTCGGTCGAGGAGACCGCGGCCGACCTGGGGATCAGCCCCGGCACGGTCAAGAGCCAGACCTCGGACGCCCTGGCGCGGCTGCGCGCCGCCCTGAGGCCGTCCGGGCACGAGAGCGGAAGCGGGTCCCGATGACCACCGACCACCGTGACGGCCCGGCCGACCCGGGCCTGCCGGGCCTGGACGCCCGGCTGCACGAGCTCGCGGACGCCACGCCGCTGCCGGGCGTCCCCGTCGGCGACGACCTGCACCGCGGACGCCGGCGCCTGCGCCATCGCCGGCTGGTCGTCGGCGGCGCCGCCCTCCTCACCGCCGGCGCGGTGGGCCTCGGGGCCACCGTGCTGCCGAGCGGCGGGGCCGAGGCCGTCCGGACGCCCGACGTCGCGGACACCACCACCCCCTCGCCGGAGGCCGGCCGCCGCGTCGCCCGCACCGAGGGCCGTTCGACCAACCCGTTCGACGTGGCCGACGACCACCGCGACACCCTCGTCGGCTGGCAGGAGGTGCTCGCGGAGCACGTCGACCCCGGGTGGGAGCACCTGGTCCGCTCCAGCGACGAGAACGCCAACGAGCAGTCGGCCGGCGGGCGGGCCGGCCTGACGTCGCTGGGCTCGCGCTTCGGGTGGCGGGTCCCCGGGGAGGACGGGCTGGGGATGCTCGTCGTCTCGGTCAGCACCGGCTGGGGCGACGCCTTCTACCCCTGCCGCGGGCCGTCGCGGGACGGCTGGACCTGCCGGGCGGCCGAGGTCCCCGGCGCGGACGAGGCCCGGGTCGGCGAGCGGGACGGCGTGACGTCGGTCGCCCTGCGGCAGGCCGACGGCGAGGTGGTCGTCGTGACGGCCGATCCGCTGTTCGGCAACAACTCCACGGTGCCGGTCCCGACCTTCGACGTAGGTGCCGACGACCTGCTGGCTGCGGCGGCCGATCCGCGGCTGAGCCTGCCGGGCCAGGCGGTCGGCGCCGCGTCGGCGCCGATCGACGCCGAGTCGTTCGCCGACGTCGGCCGCGAGGTCCTGGTGGGCGCGGGCGAGGAGCTCGCGATGGCGGTCGTCGGCGCCGGGACCGGCCTGCCGTCGGTGCGGGGCACCCTCATGTCGGGCCAGGACTACCGCGGCGACCTCTCGTGGGACGCCCACCCGGTCGCCGCGGACACACCGGCCGACCGGTGCCCGGCGGACCGCTACACGGCGTGCCGACTGGTGCCGTACGGCGACACCGAGGTGCTCGTCGGACGGTTGCGCGCGCAGTGGGGCGGCGGCTGGGACGTGGTCCGCACCGGTCCGGAGTACGAGGTGCGGGTGACGTGGAACCCCGTCGACGACACGGTCCTCCCCCGCGACCGGGCGTTCGCCTTCGTGACCGACGAGCGCTGGCAGCCGGTCGCGGACTGAGCCGGGCCCCGCGCGCGGGCTGCAGCGGATCGTCGGTGGCTCCACCTAGGCTCCCTGGGGTGGATCGCCGATGAGCAAGATGGACAACCTGCGCGCCCTCCGTGAGGCGCGCTACGAGCAGGACCGCGCTGCCCGCGCCGGGTCGGCGGACGGCGCCGTGCGCGCGCCCGCCGAGCCGAGGACCGCCCGCCCGACCGCGGCGCCGGGCGCCGTCGCGCCCGCCAGGAAGAAGCCGGCGGCCCGGAAGCCCGCCGCCGAGCCCGCCGGCGGAGCCGCGCCGTCGGAGTCCGCGTGCGGCCACCGGGCCATCAGCGGCCGGACCTGCACCCGCCCGCTGGGCCACGCGGAGAAGAACCACCGGTACTCCTGACCGGCGCGGCACGGCACGGCGACCCGCCTGGCGCCGTGACGCTCACGGACCTCCCGTGCGCCGAGCTGCGGACGTCGCCGCCACGACCCCCCCGCCGCACGAGGCGACGACCGGTGCGCGTGGCACGACGGACGGGGAACCGCTCCAGGACGTAGCCGGAGTGGGGCACCGGGACAGCGCCGAAGCCCTCCTTGAACCGCGCGAGACCGGTCCCCGGGACGCTGATGCCGAAGGAGTACCGGGCCGCGCCCCGGCGGCACGCCTCCTCGATGGCGCACCGGTGGAGCAGGTCGTTGGCGCGGACGGGTCCCGCGAGCGGCAGGGTCATGGCTCCGCGCCAGTAGTCGACGTTCGCGCCCTGGTTGAGCACGATCACGGCGGCCGCCGGGCGGCCGCCCACGAAGGCCATCCACGTCACGCACGCCTCGCCGAAACCCGCCGCGACCCGCTGGAGCTTGGCCAGCGGCTCCAGGCGCGCCGACCGGCGCGCGGCCAGCCAGGCCGGCATCCCGTCAGCCGCGGCCCAGCGCTGCGCCGACTCCTGGTAGAGCGCGAGGAACTGCGGGAGCAGCCGACCGGTGCTGTCGCGCTCGACCACGACGCCGCTGCGCTCGGCCTTGCGCACCGCGCGGCGCACCCCGCTGCTGAACCGCCGCGTCCACACCTCCTCGAAGCCGCCGGAGGTGTCGAGCTCGTAGTCGACCTTCGGCGTCGTGCAGGACCAGTCCGCGGCACCGCGCCAGCGGTCGTCGAGCCGGGGGCGGGGACCACCACGAGGGGGCCGGCCCCCGCTCGGGCCACCAACGAGATCGCGGACGTGACGTCGGCGGGCCGCAGCACGCCGTGCTCGGCCACCAGGCCGCCGTGGCCCCACCGGCCGGGCATGGAGAGGCGCCCCGCGGCCGCGGCGGGCAGCCCCCTGCGCCGGACCATCGGGAGCACCAGCCGACGTCCGTCCGGGCTGCGCAGCTGCAGCGAGGCGGGTCGGTACGGCCCGGTGGCGCAGACGGCGTCGACCCAGGCCGGAGCCTGGGACGCCACGGCGTACGGGTCGGTGGCCAGGACCTGCTCCCAGCAGGCGGTGTCGGCCGGCGCCACCTCCCAGGCGGACAGGCGTCCGCCCGGCGAGATCTCCATGGCGTCCTCCCACCGTCGTGGCCCGCCCGGTGGCCCCCGCGGCCCCGGCGCCTCAGGATCAGTGTTCACCTGGTCGCCGCCGGTGGCGGCACTCGTCGCGCTGGTTCGCCCGGATGCGGTACGCCGCGGGGCGGGACCGCCCCGGTGGCCTCCGGACGGGGTCGCCTAGGGTGCCGGCATGGTCAGGCAGGCACCCCCGGGGACGAGGACGACGGCCGAGCCGTCGCACGTGCCCTCCGGCGCCGCGCTCCTGGCCATCGCCCTGAGCGAGGTCGCTCGGGGCATCCGCGGGCTCGACGTGCTGCGACGCAGCGTCGACCGCGCCCCACCTGCGTAGCCGGACGCCCCTCGCGTCACGACACGTCCAGCGCACCGGCAGTGCCGGTGCGCCGTCACGGCTACCCAGGAGCACCGATGACCACCCCGACCGGCACCCCCTCGACCAGCACCACCTCCGCGCCATGAGGGCGCGGACCGTCAGCTCGCACCGCGAGCTCCTCGCCCAGCTCCGGTCGGAGCTGCTGCGTGCGGCCCACGTCCGCAGCAGGCAGCTGGCCGACCTCTCCCCGTCCGGCGGCGACGAGACCCCGGTCCGGGCGGCGCACCGCGGCAGCGTCCGGCGGATCCTGCGCGACATCCACGACGCGCTCGACCGCATGGACGTCGGCACGTACGGCGACTGCGTCGCCTGCGGCCGACTGGTCGCGTTGCTCGACCTCCGCCGGTGTCCCTGGGTCAGGGTCTGCGGCGACTGCTCGCGCAGCACCGTCTGAGTCCTTCGGCGACGAGGATTGCTCAGCGTCCGGGGCAGCGAAGCCCAGGGCTCGTCGGCTCGGACGCGGCCCGGGTGCCTGGCAGGCTGGTCCGGTGTTCGCAGGCTTCGAGCTCCGCACCGTCTGTGTCGCCCCGGGCATCGACCTGCGCGTGCGGGTGGGCGGCTCCGGACCGGCGGTCGTGCTCCTCCACGGCCACCCCCGCACCCACACGACTTGGCACGTCGTCGCGCCCCGCCTCGCCGCCGCGGGCCGCACGGTCATCTGCCCCGACCTGCGCGGCTACGGCCAGTCCTCGGCACCACCGGACGACGCCGACCACACGACGTACTGCGACCGCTCGATGGCCGCCGACACCGTCGCCCTGGCCGCCGCTCTCGGTCACGAGCGCTTCGCCGTCGTCGGCCACGACCGGGGCAGCTACGTCGCGTACCGCACCGCGCTCGACCACCCCGAACGCGTCACCCGGCTCGCGGCGCTCGACAGCGTCCCGGTTCTCGAGGCCCTCGAGCGCGCGGACGCCTGCTTCGCCGAGGCCTGGTGGCACTGGTTCTTCCTGGGTGCGTCGCCGCACGCGGAGCGCGTGATCAGCGCCGACCCGCTCGCGTGGTACCGACCCGACCCCCAGGCGATGGGGCCCGAGAACTACGCCGACCTCCTCCGAGCGCTGGAGCGGCCGGGCACGGTGCACGCGATGGTCGCCGACTACCGCGCCGGTCTCCGGACCGACCGTCGGCACGACGAGGAGGCGCGCGCGGCCGGGCTGCTCGTCGAGTGCCCCACGCTCGTCGCGTGGTCGCGGCACGACGACATGGAGGAGCTGTACGGCGACCCGGCGCGAGTGTGGGAGTCGTGGTGCCGCCTCCCGGTGCGGTCCGCCGTCATCGACTCCGGGCACCACATGGCCGAGGAGGCCGGCGACCAGCTCGCCGACGTGCTGCTCGACCACCTGCGGCGGTGACCGGCGCCGGCGCCCGCCTGAGCACGGCCGCCGGGCTCCGTGGTGTGAGACACCACTCGCCGTACGTCTCGTGAATGGCTTGGATGCCTCGAGTGGAGCCCAGCTCGAGGAGAACCGGTACCGGACGGAACCACGCGGTCGCCCTGGCGGCGATCCTCAGTGGCGCCGGGCTTCTCCTGGGCGCCTGCCGGACGGACACGCCGGATCCGGCCCGGCCCGACCGGGACGGGCTCCTCGTCCTGTCCGTCCCGGATGAGGAGACCGCCGTCATCCGCGAGCGGGACACCTCGGTGGAACCCGGCCAGCTGTACTCGTTCGTGTCGAAGCACCTGTGCCTGACCAGGCCTGGAGTCGCCACCCTGACCGGGGCCGAGTTCGACCCGGCATCGACCGGGCTCGAGATCGTCGATGTCCGCGCGCGCCCGCCGGAGTACGGCGGTTACGGATCCCACCTCGGCCGTCTCAACAGCAAGCACATGGGTTTCACGGCTGACGACCACACCGTCGACCGCGTGTGCCAGGAGGACGGCGGCTCGGCCGACCCGGCGTGGGAGGAGACCGGCATCACCGTCAGGAGGACCAGCGAGAGCCCCGGACGGGCCTCCAGGATCCGCTATCTCTACGAGTTCGACGGCGAGGCCCACAAGACCGGGTGGTTCCGCAGCCACTGGACGATCGGACGATAGGACCGGCCGACTGCGCGGCGGGTGACGGACCGCGAAGGATGCTGGCTTCGTAGCGGGTCCCGAAAGCCGACGGGTGTGGCCCGGCGCCGCCACGGCCGCCCGTCCGAGCACTGCCGCCGAGGCTCGGGCATGATGGGCCCGCCGGGCTGGTGACAGCCCTCCGATGGCCGGACCGACGGGTCCGCCCGTCCCGGGCCTCTAGCTCAATTGGCAGAGCAGGAGACTTTTAATCTCTTGGTTGTGGGTTCGAGTCCCACGGGGCCCACGCCTCCGGAGCTCCCGCGCTGCCGGCGACCCGCCAGGCGCCGGGGGCGTCCGGCGCCGAGAGGTGGGTCATCGCCCAGGCGACAGCCTCCGCGCGCCGGCCGACGCCGATCTTGCGGTAGGCGGTGCGGATGTAGGTCTTGACGGTGTTGATGCTGACGAACAGCGCGGCGGCGATCTCCTCGTTCGAGCGCCCGGCCGCCACGCCCCGGAGCACGTCGACCTCCCGCACGCTGAGGGAGGTCGCGCACCGGCCCGGGCCGTCGGCCCGCAGCGGCTCGGGCACCGCCGGCCGGGCGAGCCGGGCGGCGCGCCGGATCCGGTGGACGATGGTCGGGCCGTCGACGCTCATCGGCAGCGCAGGCACGGTCGTCGACGACGGCCGACCGCGGCCGGCAGCCCGTGAGGCGCCGTGCTCGGGCCGCACCAGCACCAACGCCGGACGATCGCCCGCGACGGCCGCCCGCGCGGCCGTGCTGCCGCCCGCGAGCAGCTCGGAGTCGACGAGCAGCACGTCGTCCCCCCACCGGAGCGGTCCGTCGAGACCGCCGCCGAGGTCGTGGACGCTGATGCCCCGGTCGTACGCCGCGACGAGGCCGGCGACGCCGTGCACGACGATCGCGTGGGGACTGAGAACACCGACGCTGATCGTGCAGGTCGAGCTCGTGGTGGTCATGACGATCCGTCCTGCCGACCCGCGGCACGCGGGTCCCCACCAGCCGCTGCTCAGCCGGAGGACCAGCCTAGACCACTTCGGGACGGCCGGCGGCCGCCGTCCGTCCCGCGGCACCCCGCAACCACGGGCCACCGGCCACCGGGGTCAGTCGCCCGCCCCACCCTCCTGCTCCGCCTGCCGGTCCAGCAGCGCCCGAGCGCGTTCGCCGCCGTCCTCCTGCGCCAGCGCCCGGCGGAAGCTCTCGAGCTTCTGCTCCCCTCCGGGGAACGGCGGCAGGAGCGGGACGTCGGGATCGACGACGGCCTCGATCAGCACCGGCCGGTCGGCGGCCAGCGCGCGGTCCCAGGCGTCGTCGACCTCCTCGGGCCGTTCCACGCGGATGCCGGTCAGGCCGAGGAGCTCGGCGTACCCGGCGTAGGGGAAGTCCGGCAGCGACTGGCTGACGTCGTACCGCGGGTCGCCCTCGGTCTCCCGCTGCTCCCACGTGACCTCGGCGAGGTCGCCGTTGTTCAGGACGAGGACGACGAAGCGCGGGTCGGCCCAGTCGCGCCAGCGGGAGGCGACGGTGACCAGCTCGGCGATGCCGTTCATCTGCATCGCACCATCACCGACGAGCGCGACGACGGGCCGGTCGGGCGACTCCAGCTTCGCGGCGATGCCGTACGGCAGGCCGGAGCCCATCGAGGCGAGCGTCGAGGACAGGTGCGCCGGCACCCCGGGCGGCAGGGTGAGGTGCCGGGCGTACCAGTAGACGACCGAGCCCACGTCCACGCTCACCTGGGCGTCGGCCGGCAGCCGCGGCGTCAGGGCGCGTACGACGCGCTCCGGGCTGAGCGGGTCGGCACCGGCACCCACGTCGCCCTCGGCACGCTCCCGGGCGATCCGGTGCCACCGCTCGACCTGCTCGACCACCTGGTGGCGCCAGGAGGTGTCCGCGCGCTCCTCGAGCAGCGGCAGCAGCGCGGTGAGCGTCTCGGCGGCGTCGCCGACCAGCCCCACCTCGACCGGGTAGCGGTTGCCGACGTGCCGGCCGTCGAGGTCGACCTGCACCCCGCGGGCCTGGCCGGGTGCGGGGTAGAACTCGGTCCACGGGTCGTTGGTGCCGACCATCAGCAGCGTGTCGCACTGGTCGAGCAGCCAGCCCGAGGCGGTGGTGCCGAGGTGGCCCATCACACCGCAGCTGGTCGGGAGCGTCTCGTCCCACCACGGCTTGCCGAGCAGGCTGGTCGTCACCCCGGCACCGAGCCGCTCGGCGACCGCGCGGGCCACGTCGCCGGCGTCGCGGGCACCCTGCCCGACCAGCAGCGCGACGCGACGCCCGGCGTTGAGCACCGCGGCGGCCTCGGCGAGGTCGTCGGCGGCGGGAACCACCCGCGGGGGCCGCCACTGCGGGACGGTCGGCACGACACCGTGCTCGTGGGACGGCTGGTCGGGGGCCGGCTGCACCTGGACGTCGTGCGGCAGCACCACGACGCAGGGCGACCGGGTCGCCAGCGCGGTGCGGAAGGCGCGGTCGACCACCATCGCGGCCTGCTCGGGGTCGAGCACGGTGGCGACGTACTGCGCGGAGACGTCCTTGAACAGCGAGGTCAGGTCGATCTCCTGCTGGTACTCCGACCCCAGCGCGGTGGTGGCCTGCTGGCCCACGATCGCGACCATCGGCTGGTGGTCGAGCTTGGCGTCGTAGAGCCCGTTGAGCAGGTGCACGGCGCCCGGTCCCTGGGTGCTGGTGACGACGCCGACGCCGCCGGTGTACTTCGCGTGGCCGACGGCCATCAGGGCGGCGTTCTCCTCGTGGCGCGCCTGCACGAACGCCGGGTCGCCGCCGGCCCGGCGCAGGGCGCCCATCAGTCCGTTGATGCCGTCACCGGAGTAGCCGAAGACGCGGTGCACGCCCCAGGCGCGCAGCCGCTCGACGACCAGGTCCGCGACCAGTCTCTGCTCCCCCACGGGGCCTCCTCGGGTTCGCCCGGTGGACCGCGGGCGGGAGCCGGTCAGGTACCCGGAAACACGACAGCCACCCGGACCAGGGCTTACCCGGCGGGTGGCTGCGTGCTGTGGCTCGCCGGCCCGACAGCCGCCTCTCGGCGGGTGGCCGCTCGTAGCGGCAAGGGGTGAGCCCGGGGGCATGGACCGGACCGGCTGAGGTGGTCAACGGGTCCACCCGGGCGGTCATTCCGGGCCGTCGGCGTGGCGTGCACCACTGCCGCGGGGGCCGGCCCGGGCCGGGGTCGGGCCGGGGTCGGGCCGGCGTCGGCAGCGCGGGTCAGGAGCGCGGGTGGCCCTCCTCGCCGCTCTTCGCGGACTCCTCGGGGAACGACTCCCCGACCGGGTGGCCACCGCCCGGGGAGCCCTGGGCGGGGTCGTAGTCGCCCGCGGCGGCGGGCCCGTCAGTCGTCGAGGACTCCTGGGCCGCCTCGGCGGCGTCGTCCAGGTGGCCGGTCTGCTGCTGGGTGGACTCGTCAGGCTGGTTCGTCATGGCGGGCCGGTACCCGACGGTTCGCCCGGCACGCAGGAGACGCTCACGCCGGGGACACGCGGGGTTCACCGGCCACCGCCACGGTCGGAGCATGCGCGTCGCGATCGTGACCGAGTCCTTCCTCCCGCAGGTCAACGGCGTCGCCGGCACGGTGCGCCACGTGGTCGACCGGCTCACTGCGACCGGCCACCAGGGGCTCGTGGTGGCGCCGGGCGCCGGCCCCGCGGCGTACGGCGGCGCGGAGGTGGTGCGGGTGCGGTCGCTCGCGCTGCCCGGCTACCGGTCCTTCCCCCTCGGCCTGCCCGACCCGGCGGTGCACCAGGCGCTCGAGCGGTTCCGGCCCGACGTGGTGCACCTGGCCTCGCCGGTCGCGCTGGGCGCGGTCGGCCTGCGCGCCGCGCGCCGGCTGGGCGTGCCGACGGTGGCGGTCTTCCAGACCGACGTGTCGGGGTTCGCGCGGCAGTACGGCCTGCGCGCCGAGCACCTCATCGACCGCTGGGTCGCCCACCTGCACCGGCGCGCGGACCGCACGCTCGTGCCCTCGACGTCCTCCTGGGACCAGCTCGCGGCGCTCGACGTGCCCGACCTGCACCTGTGGCGCCGCGGCGTCGCCCTCGACCTGTTCGACCCCGCGCACCGCGACCCGGCGCTGCGCGCCGCCTGGACGGGAGGCGAGCAGCGGACGGTCGTCGGGTACGTCGGCCGGCTGGCACAGGAGAAGCGGGTACGCCGGCTGGCCGAGCTCGCCGACGTGCCGGGGATCCACCTCGTCGTGGTCGGCGACGGCCCCGAGCGCGGCTGGCTGGCCGACCGGCTGCCGCACGCGACGTTCACCGGCATGCTGCGCGGGCCCGAGCTCGCGCGGGCGTTCGCCTCGCTCGACGTCTTCGTCCACACCGGCGAGGCGGAGACGTTCTGCCAGACCGTCCAGGAGGCGCAGGCCAGCGGTGTCGCCGTGGTGGCCCCGGCCGCCGGCGGGCCGCTGGACCTGGTGGTGCCCGGGAGCACCGGTTGCCTCTACGACGTCACCGACCCCGGTGCGCTGCGCCGCTCGGTCGCGGGCCTCGTGGCCGACCCGCTCGCCCGCGCCCGGATGGCCCGCGGCGGCCACGAGGCCGTGGCGGGGCGGAGCTGGGCACGCGTGGTCGACGAGCTGGTCGGGCACTACGCGGCCGTGGTCGGTGCCCTCCCCGACCGGCTCGCGGCCTGAGGTGCGGGTCGCACAGCTGGCCAACTTCGTCGGCCCCACGTCGGGCGGGATGAAGACGACGCTCGAGGCGCTCGGCCGGGGGTACGTCGCCGGCGGGGTCGCCCGGCTGCTGGTCGTCCCCGGGCCGGAGGACCGCGTGCTCCAGACCCCCGCCGGCGACGTCGTGCAGCTGCGCGCGCCGCGGGTCGGCGGCGGCTACCGGCTGATCGTCGAGCCGTGGCGGGTGGTGGACGCGCTGCGGCGGTTCGCCCCGACGTCGCTGGAGGTCTCCGACAAGTCCACGCTGCTGCCGGTCACCCGGTGGGCGCGGCGGGAGGGCGTGGCCTCGGTGCTGTTCTCCCACGAGCGGCTCGACGCGATGCTCTCGCTCCGCACCGGCCTGCCCGTGCGCGCGACCCCGTGGAACCGCACCCTCGTGCGCCACCACGACCGCGTCGTCGTGACCTCGCGCTACGCCCGCGACGAGCTGCGCGCGGTGGCCAACCTGGCCGCCACCCCGCTGCACCGGGTGCCGCTCGGGGTCGACCTGGCGACGTTCACTCCCGGCCTGGGTGCGGGTCCGGGTCCGGGGCCGCGTGCGGGCGGTCCGCTGCGGCTGGCGCACGCGGGCCGGCTCTCGCGCGAGAAGAGCCCGCACCTGGCGGTCGCGACCGCCCTCGCGCTGCACCGGCGCGGCGTACCCCTCCGGCTGGACGTGTACGGCGACGGCCCCCAGCGCGGCGAGCTCGAGCGGATGGCCGACGGGGCGCCGGTGCGGTTCCACGGCCACCTCGCCGGTCGGGACCGGCTGGCGGCCCGGCTGGCCGAGGCGGACGTCGCGCTGTCGGTGTGCCCGGGCGAGACGTTCGGGCTGTCGGTGCTGGAGGCGCTGGCCTGCGGCACCCCGGTGGTGACCGCCGACGAGGGCGGGGCCCGCGAGCTGGTCGACGAGTGGTCCGGTGCCTGGGCGCCGGCGGAGCCGGAGGCACTGGCCGACGCCGTGCTCCGCGTGCTCGCCCGCGACCCCGAGGGCCGACGGGCAGCCGCCCGGCGGCGGGCGGAACGGTTCCCGTGGACGCGGACGGTCGAGGAGATGCTCGCCCTCCACGACCTCGGGCTCAGCCGGGCTGCGACACCGGCGTAGGACGCTCGGCCGCTCCGCGTGCGGCCGTCTCGAGCGCCCGGCGGTGGCCCACCGCCTGCGCGACCGCGACACCGAGGACCAGCACCACGGCGACCGCGATGTCGGTGCCCCGGGCGCGCAGCGTGGAGTCGAGCGGCGCGACGAGCCCGGCGAGGCCGACGAAGCCGACCAGCGCCGCCTCCGCCCGCGCCCCCAGCCGGGTGGCGGCGAGGAACGGCAGCGCCCACAGCGCGTACCAGTGGTGGACCACCGGCCCGAGGAGCACCGTCGCCAGCGCGACCAGGCCGGTGACCGCGACCGCGGTGCCCGCCCGGCCGGTCGGCGCCCGCATCGCGCAGACCGCGGCGACGGCGAGCGCGAGGACCGTGCCCGACAGGCGCAGCACCTCGACCGGCGAGGGCCCCGGCAGGCCGGCGAGCTGCTGGAGCCAGGAGAGCAGCTGCCCGACCTGCGTGGTCACCGACAGCGGGGAGCGGACCACCCCGGGGACGCCCAGCGCGTGCACCCACCCGACGCCCAGCCCGGTCACCAGGCCGGTCACGACGAGCACCCCGCCGGAGACGCCCGCCACCGCGACGAGGCGGCGGACCCGGTCGGCGGGGCCGGCGGCCGCCGGCAGCGCGACCAGGGCGACCGCGACGCAGACCAGGCCCCCGGGCAGCTTCACCGCCGCCGCGGCCCCGCCGAGGGCCGCGCCGAGGACCCAGTGCCGCTCGACCGCCACGGCGAGCGCTGCGGCCATCAGGCCGACCATCAGGAGGTCGTTGTGGAGCCCGGCGACTCCGTGCGCCAGCACCAGCGGGCTCGGCAGGACCAGCGCCGCGGCGTACGCCGGGTCGCGGCCGGCCGCCGCCGCGAGGCGGGGCACCGCCCACGCCAGCAGCGCCAGGCCCGCCAGCGCGAGCAGGCGGTGCGCGACGACGAGGTCCCACGGTTCACGGGTGAAGCCTGCGGCGAAGGCGCCCCAGGCGAGCGGCAGCGGACCGTACGGCGTGGCCGTGTCCAGCCACATCGGGTCGACCGCCTCGACCACCTCGCCGCGCAGCACCCCGGGTCCGTGCTCGTACGGCGAGACGCCGATCCGCGCCATCACGCCCTGGGCCGCGTAGCTCCACCCGTCCCGGCTGAACATCGCCGGCGCCAGCAGCAGCGGCAACGACCAGCAGGCGGTCGCGCGGTGCACCAGCAGCATCCGTGCGGCGCCGGCCCCGCGGCGCACGTCGCGCAGCAGCTCGAGCCAGGCGTGCCCGCCGAGGCCCAGGCCGCCGATGACCAGGACCAGGCCGACCAGGCGGCCGGGGGTGTCGTGGCGCAGGGGGAGGTCGTCGAGGGGGCTCGAGACCGGCAGCACCGACACGACGAGACCGCCGAGCAGCACCAGGACGTAGCCGAGGACACCACGCGTCAGCACCCTGTCGACGCTAGGGACCGGGCGGCACCTCCCGGCGACCTCGCCGTGAACGCTCCCCGAACGCTCGTGCGCCGTCGGGCCGCCGTCACCGTCCGGTCGCCTCACCGCCACCTCCCGGCCGTCCGGGCGGGGTCTGGTGGGTGCGTGCGGGGTCGGTGGCTGGTCGGAGGCAGCGGTGCGGTGGTGCTCGGAGGCCTGCTCACGGGCCGCGGGGTCCTGCAGCGGCAGGCGGCGGCCGCCCGGCGGATCGTCGGCAAGCCGCTCGGCGAGGACGCCCACCGCGCGGACAAGGTGTGGAAGAAGACGTACGGCGACCCGCTGGACCTGCTCGTGCTCGGCGACTCGATCGCGGCCGGGCTCGGCGCGGACTCCCCCGGCGGCACCTTCGGCGCCCAGCTCGCCAAGCGGCTCGCCAAGGCCGCAAGCCGGTCGGTGCGGCTGCACACCGCCGCGGTGGTCGGCGCGGAGTCCTCGATGCTGCGCGCGCAGCTGGCCGGCCTGCCCGGCGGCTACCGCCCCGACGTCGCCGTGATCGTGGTCGGCGGCAACGACGTCACCCACCGGGTGCGGGTCTCGGAGTCGCGCCGGCACCTCGCCGAGGCGATCTCGACGCTCCGGGCGGCCGGCGTCCCGGTCGTCGTCGGCACCTGTCCGGACCTCGGGGCGCTCGGCGTGCTGCAGCAGCCGCTGCGCACCCTCGCCCGCGTCGCGTCGCGCCAGCTGGCCGCGGCCCAGCGCGACGTCGCCCTCGAGCAGGGCGCGCTCGCGGTCTCGCTTGCCGACGTGGTCGGTCCGTTCTTCGTCACCCGGCCCGACGAGATGTTCGCCGTCGACCGGTTCCACCCCTCGAGTGCGGGCTACAAGCGGACCGCGAAGGCCGTCCTGCCGAGCGTGCTGGTCGCCCTCTCCCTGGCCGACGAGCTGCCGCACGGCCACCACGCTCCCGCCGTGCCGCTGGGCGAGCCCGGCCGTGGACAGGCGTCCCCCGCCCCGGCAGGGTGAGCCGCATGAGCGAGACCGCCGGCACCGCCGAGCCCGTCGTCCTCGTCGAGGAGCGCGACCGCGTCCTCGTCGTGACCATCAACCGTCCCGCGGCGAGGAACGCCGTCAACGGCGCGGTCTCGGCCGCGGTCGCCGCGGCCATGGACCGGCTCGAGTCGCGCGACGACCTCTCGGTCGGCGTCATCACCGGAGCGGGCGGGACCTTCTGCGCCGGCATGGACCTCAAGGCGTTCCTCGGCGGCGAGGACGTGATGGCCGGCGGGCGCGGGCTGGCCGGGATCACCACCCGGCCGCCGGCCAAGCCGCTGGTCGCCGCGGTCGAGGGCTGGGCCCTGGCCGGCGGGTGCGAGGTCGTCCTGGCCTGCGACGTGGTCGTCGCCTCGCGGGAGGCGAGGTTCGGCATCCCGGAGGTCAAGCGCGGACTGGTCGCCGGCGCCGGCGGGCTGGTCCGGCTGCCGCGGAAGATCCCGCAGAACGTCGCCCACGAGCTCGCGCTCACCGGCGACCCGATGACCGCGGAGCAGGCCGAGCGGTACGGCCTGGTCAACCGGCTCACCGAGCCCGGCGGTGCCCTGGACGCGGCCCTGGAGCTGGCCGGCCGGATGACCGCCAACGGCCCCCTCGCCATGGCCGCGACCAAGCGCATCCTCGCCGAGCAGGCCGACTGGGGCGCCCAGGACTTCTGGGAGCAGCAGTCGGCGCTGATGGCCCCGGTCTTCGCCTCCGAGGATGCCCAGGAGGGCGCTCGGGCCTTCGCCGAGAAGCGGCCGCCCCAGTGGCGGAACCGCTGACCGGACCAGACCGGCCGAAGCGGCCCGTGACGAGCGGGTCCGCGCGTAGTTTGTGGGGCATGGCGCAGGAGAGTGAGCCCGCCGACCTGCTCGACCGGTGGCTGACCCACCGCGAGCAGGGCGGTGCCGCGCGCACGCCGGTCGCCGGCGCCGTCGACTCGGGGTCGGCGACCGACGTGGACGCGGAGGACCCGCTCTTCGACGAGTCCTTCGAGCCGGCACCGGAGGAGGTGGAGGCGCCGCTGTTCGAGGCCTCCGCACCGCAGGAGCTGCAGCTCGACTTCGAGCCGGTGATCATCCCCTCGGCCCGCCGCAGGCAGGAGCGGGCAGGGTCGCGCCGCGGGCGGCTGCGCCCGCGGCGCGACGACCAGGCACCCGAGGCCGCGGGCGACCCGGTCGCCGACCCCGAGGCCGACCCGGTCGTCACCGACGCCGTCCCGGAGGCTCCGGCCGAGGTCCCGGCCGGGCCGACCCCGGAGGAGGTGCGCGCCGCCGAGGCGCGCGTCGCCGAGGAGGCCCGGGTGGCAGCCGGGGAGCGCATCGCCGCCCAGCTGGAGGCGGCCCGGGTGGCCGAGCGCGAGACGCGCCCGGCCCGCCCGGTGAGGAGCCCGGCACCACCGGCAGCGGCGGCCGCACGAGCCACGGTGGACGACGCGTCGACGAACCACGTGTTCCGGCCACGGACCGGCGCCCGACGGGTCGTCGGCCTGCTGCTCCTGGTGCTGCTCGCGGCCACCGCCGGCGCGGCGTACGCCGCCTCCCGCGACCAGACGACCACCACCCTCGGCCTGGCCGGGACGCTCGCGGTCCTCACCCTGGTCGTCTGGGCGGTGCGGGCCGGATCGGCGCCGACCCGGATGTCGGTGACCGCCGGGCAGCTGGAGGTGCTGCGCGGGGGCGGGAGGTTCGTCTTCGACCTGCGCAGTCCCCACACGCCGATCGAGGTGGTGGGTGAGCCGGGGTCGCGTGGGTGGAAGGTGCTGTTCCTGCGGCGGAGCATGGAGCCGTTCGTGGTCGACTCCACCATGGTCGACCCCGAGGAGTTCACCGCCGTCCTGCGCCGGCACCGTCCGGAACGGACGGCCTAGGCGCCGCGGCCGCACGCGCCGTACCTAGACTCCGCCCGTGAGTCTCGATCCCCACCGCCCAGCAGAGATCAGCGCCGAGGAGCTCGCCGCGGAGACGGCGCTCTACGCGCCGTTCACCCAGGCGGTGCGCGAGCTGGTGGACGCCACCATCCGGACCACCGTCGACCCGGACACGATCCGTGCCGCCCAGGCGGAGGTCGAGGCGATCACCGCCCGACTGCGCCGCTCGCAGATCGACGGCTCCATCGGCGCGCACTTCGGCCACGGCCGCGCCCGGCAGCCGTGGGGCAACACCGTCGTCGGCGTGCGGAACCCGGTGGCGCCGCCGCTGGACCCGCAGCCCGCCGGCGACCGGCTCGGCGAGGTCCGTGCGGAGGTCGTGCTCGGCGCGGCGTACGAGGGACCGCCGGGACTCGTCCACGGCGGCGTCTCCTCGCTGCTGCTCGACCAGATGCTGGGCAACGCGGCCGCCGCGGCGCGCAAGCCCGGCATGACCGCCTACCTCAACGTCACCTACCGCCAGCCCACGCCGCTCGGCCCGCTCCGCCTCGAGGCGTGGGTCGAGCGCACCGAGGGCCACAAGACGTGGGCCCGCGGGCACGTCATCGGCCCGGACGGGCCGACGGTCGAGGCCGAGGGGCTCTTCGTGCTCCCCCGCTGGGCCCGGGACCTGCTCGCCGCGCGTGGGGCCACCGAGGTGCCGCCGACGTTCGAGTAGGTCCCGGTACGACGGCGACGGCCCCACCGGGGCCGTCCTGTCGGACGGGTCCGGGTGGGGCCGGGTGCTGCGGCCGAGGGCTCAGACGCGCTCGGAGGGACGGGTGCCGCGCTCGCCGGCGTCGGTGAGGCGGACCTCCTCCGCGGCCTGCGCCTCGAGCTCGTCGCGGCGGGCCTGGTCGCGCTGGGCGTCGTACTCACCCGGCTGCGAGACCAGGTCGGACGCGCCCCGCTCGAGCCGCTTCAGCGCCGACCGGGCGAAGATCTGCTGCTCGGTCGTGGTGCGCTCGGAGCGGCCGCGGCCGAGGAACGAGACCGCCCAGTGCAGGACGGCGGTGACCCGGTTCTTGAAGCCGGTGATGTAGACGAGGTGGACCGCCAGCCACATCAGCCAGGCGATGACGCCGGTCAGCCGGAGCTTGCCGACCATCGCGACCGCGCGGAAGCGGCTGATGATCGCCATCGAGCCCTTGTCGAAGTACTTGAACGGCTTCTGCGGAGCCTTGCCCTCGACCCGGTTCTGGATCTCCTTGGCGGCGTACTTCGCGCCCTGGATCGCGACCTGCGCGACGCCGGGGAGGTTGTCGAGCTGGATCATGTCGCCCACGACGAAGACCTCAGGGTGGCCCGGGAGGGTCAGGTCGGGGTTGACGCCGATCCGGCCGGCCCGGTCGAGCGGGGCGCCGCTCTGCTCGGCGAGCTGCTTGCCCAGCGGCGAGGCCTGCACACCGGCGGCCCAGATCTTGGTGACGGACTCGATCCGCTCGACGCGGCCGTCCTTGAACTTCATCGAGAGCCCGCGCTCGTCGACGTCGGTCACCATCGCGCCGAGGATCACCTCGACGCCGAGGTCCTCGAGCTCCTTCTGCGCCTTGCCGCCGAGCTTGGCGCCGAACGGCGGGAGCACCTGCGGCGCGGCGTCGACGAGGACGACGCGGGCCTGACGGGTGTTGATCGACCGGAAGTCGCGCTTGAGGGTACGGTGCGCGAGCTCGGCGATCTGGCCGGCCATCTCCACACCGGTGGGACCGGCGCCCACGACGACGAAGGTCAGCAGGTGGTCGACGTTCTCGCCCCGGGCGGCGCCGAGCTCGGCGAGCTCGAAGGCGCCGAAGATCCGGCCGCGCAGCTCTAGGGCGTCGTCGATCGACTTCATGCCCGGCGCGAACTCGGCGAACTGGTCGTTGCCGAAGTAGGACTGGCCCGCGCCCGCGGCCACGATGAGGGAGTCGTACGGCGTGACCGTCTCCCGACCCAGCACGTGCGAGCGGACGGTCTGCTTCTCCAGGTCGATCTCGGTGACCTCGCCGAGCAGGACCTGGGCGTTCTTCTGCCCGGCCAGCACCTCGCGGGTCGGCGGCGCGATCTCGCCCTCGGAGAGGATGCCGGTCGCCACCTGGTAGAGCAGCGGCTGGAAGAGGTGGTGGGTGGTCTTGGCCACCATCGTCACGTCGACGTCGGCGCGCCGCAGCTCCTTGGTCCCGAAGAGGCCACCGAAGCCGGACCCGACCACCACCACCTGGTGGCGCCGGCCCTCGCCGGTCGTCCGGGTCTCGTCGCCGAGGGGAGCGGTCGCTGCCATGACATTCCTCCTGTACGAGGTGGGGCCGTGCCTGTGGACGTGCACCGGGCTCCGCCGTTGTGCGGTCATTGTCCCGCCGCACGCCTGCCGATCACCAATCCGGTGACCAGTCCGTCGGCCGGCACACATGCCCGGGACCCCGGCGGTTCTGCGCCCGTGACGACGGGTCACCGGGTCAACACGGCAGCGGGGGAACCGATTCCGTCGGAAAACTTTCAACGACATGGGTTTGGTCACAAGATGCGGGGGTAGGCAAGCCAAGAATGGCTCTACCCGTCGCCTCGACCGTGGACCACGCCGAGCGACGGACCGCACCACCGCCGCACCACCGCCCCACACCACCCCGCCCCACCCGCAGGCGTCCCGCCCCTCACCCGTCCCGCCAGCAGTCCGGAGTCGCACCTGTGCCGCTGAACAGGCCCGCCCTGTCCCTGGGCCCTGGTCCCCGCGGCGTGCAAGACGCACGCCGATGGGTGGTCGAGACGTGCCGGGACATCGGACGCGACGACCTGGTCGAGTGCGCCGAGCTCGGTGTCTCCGAGCTGGTCACCAACGCGCTGCTGCACGGTGCTCCGCCGATCCAGGTCCGCGTGCGCGGGACCGTCCAGCACCCGCGGGTCGAGGTGCGTGACGCCTCCCCCGAGCGCCCGGTGCTGCCCTCGGCCGTGAGCCCCGACGAGGACGACATCCTGCTGACCTTCGGCCGGGGCCTGTCGATCGTCGCGCGCAGCTCCGACGCCTGGGGCGCGGAGATGGAGGACGACGGCAAGACCGTGTGGTTCGCCCCGGCCGCCTCGTTCGCGGAGGACGACGGTGTCGAGGGACTGGTCACCGGGGTCGCGGAGGAGGCGTCGCTCGCCGGCACCGACGACCAGGACCTGCTGGAGATCGAGGTCGTCGCGGTCCCCCTGCGCGCCTACCTGGCCTTCCAGCGCCACTACCGCGAGCTGCGCCGTGAGGTCCGGCTCCTCGCGCTGGCCCACGAGGCGGACTACCCCCTCGCCAAGAACCTCTCCGACCTCTTCGGCGACCTGGACCGCCAGCTGCGCGAGGGGATCGGCTCCGAGCAGATCGCCGCCGCCCAGGCGACCGGGCTCGAGCAGGCCGACCTGCGCATCGTGATGCCGCGCCGGGGCGCGCAGACCATCGACCAGTTCCTCGAGCTCCTCGACCTCGCCGACGAGTTCTGCCGCCAGCAGCGCCTGCTGTCGCTGGCCCGCACGCCCGAGCAGCGCGAGTTCCAGCGGTGGTTCCTCGGCGAGCTGGTGCGCCAGGCGCACGGCGCCGCTCCCCGGCCGTGGACGGGCGGCTCGGGGGTCGGCGCGCAGGACGGCGGCGCGCCCGCGACCGCCGAGGGCGCCGGCATCGCGGCCGACCTCCGGACGGGACGCCAGAGCAGCGTGTCGTGAGCCCGCGACTGCTCGCGGCCGTGGCCGCGGGCGGCGCGGTCGGCGCTGCCCTGAGGTGGGGGTGTGGGGAAGCGGTGCCTGACGGGCCGGGCCTGCCGGGGACCACGTTGGCGATCAACGTGGTCGGCAGCCTGCTGCTCGCACTGCTGCCCGGCGTGGCGCCCGTCCGCCGCTCGCCCGCGCTCGCCGCGGCGCTCGGCCCCGGCCTGCTGGGGGGCTTCACCACGCTGTCGGCGGCCTCGGAGCAGACCCGGTCGCTGCTCGCGGAGGGCCGGTCGCTGCTCGCCCTGGGCTACCTCCTCGGCACGCTCGCGGCCACGGTCGCGGCGGTCGCACTGGCCTCCCGGCTCGCACCGGCCCCACCGGGCACGGCGGGGGTCCCGAGCGCTCGTCGAGGCGCGTCGTGACGCTCCTGCTCGTGGCACTGGGCGGTGCGCTCGGCTCCGCCCTGCGGTACGTCGCGGCGTCGGCGCTCGACGGCCGCTGGCCGCGCGGCACGCTGGCGGTGAACGTCGCCGGCTCGGCCCTCCTCGGCCTGCTGGTGGGCCTCGGCCACGAGCCGGGCGGCGGCGACGCGGCGTACGCGCTGGTGGGGGTGGGCTTCTGCGGGGGCCTGACCACCTGGTCGGCGTTCGCGGGGCAGACCCACCGGCTCGGCGGCCGCGCCGGGGCGGCGTACGCCGCGGGCACGCTCGGGCTGGCGCTCGCCGCCTGCGCCCTGGGCTTCTGGGTGGGCTCCTGGGCGGACCCTCAGGCGTAGCCGAGGTCGTGGAGGCGGTCGTCGTCGATGCCGAAGTGGTGGGCGACCTCGTGCACCACGGTGATCCGGACCTCGTCGACCAGCTCCTCCTCGCTGCTGCACATGTCCAGCAGCGGACCGCGGAAGACGAAGATCCGGTCGGGCAGCTCCATTCCCTCGGTCCAGCTGGTCCGCTCGGTCAGCGCCACGCCGTCGTAGAGGCCGAGCAGGTCGTCAGGCTCGCCCTCCGGCGGCTCGTCCTCGACGAGGACGACGACGTTGCGCACGAGCGAGGCCAGCTCGTCGGGGATGCCGTCGAGCGCCTGGTCGACGAGAGCGTCGAAGCGGTCGCGGTCCATGTCGATCGGCACGCGGCCAGTCTGCCGTGGGCGGGCAACGGCCCGGGAACGACTGAGCGCCCCGGACCTGGTGGTCCGGGGCGCTCGGTGGCGACCCCGACGGGACTCGAACCCGCGGCCTCCGCCGTGACAGGGCGGCGCGCTAACCAACTGCGCTACGGGGCCATGGAACTGCTGGTCGTGCTCTGCTCCGCACATCGGCGAAGCGGTGGAACTCTAACCCACACTCTCGCGACGGACCCAATCGCGGGGCCTGCACGAGCCGGTGGAGCACCCCCAACGGGATTCGAACCCGTGCTACCGCCGTGAAAGGGCGGGGTCCTGGGCCGCTAGACGATGGGGGCCGGACTGCGCGGACAGCATACGAGATCCTCGCTCGCCGGTGCCGCCCGCCACGGCCCGGAACGCGCGGGTCACGGCAGCAGGCCGAGGCCCTTGACCAGCTTGTCGACCACCTTGCGCGGCCCGACCAGGCTCAGGGCGTGGAAGGAGAGGTCCTCGGTCCCGCTCGCGGCGACCGCGTCGAGGTACTCGGCGTACACCCGGGTCTGCTGGGCCTGGACCGGCATCGCGACGAGCGCGACGTCCTCGCGCCGGGCGGCGGCGGCCCGGACGGCGGCGAGCCGCTCGGGAGCCGCGCCGAGCACCGTGCACCCCAGCCAGGGCAGTCCCGGGTACGACGTGCCGTCGGCGTCGGTGGCGGCGTCGCCGAGCAGCCCGCGGACGCGCGTGGTGGTGGCGCCGGCGACGCAGACGGCGGCGTTGACCGCCCGCCCGGCCGGCAGGGTCTCGTCCACGACGACGACCCATTTGAGCGGGACGTCGCGGGTGCTCGCGGACTGGTCGATCTGCTCGGGGTCGAACCCGATCGGCGGCGCCGGGAATGTCTCGGTGGTCATGCGGGAACGCTAGGACGACGTACGGCGCAGACGCCAGCACGCCGCGCATCGTCCGGACGAGTGCCTATCCTGGCTGACATGGACGCCCTGGACCGCTCGATCCTGCGTGCCTGGATGACGGATGCCCGGCGCAGCCTGCGCGACATCGCGGCCGAGGTCGGGGTCTCCGCGACGACCGTCCACGACCGGGCGCGGGCCCTGCAGCGGCGCGGGGTGGTCCGCGGGAGCCACCTCGACGTGGACCTGACCCAGCTCGGCCGCTCGGTGCAGGCCCTGGTCTCGGTGCGGATCCGCCCGCCGACGCGGACCAACATCGAGGACTTCCGCGACTGGGTCGCCACACTCCCCGAGACCGTCGGCGTCTTCGTGACCTCCGGCCGGGCGGACTTCATGGTGCACGTGGCGGTGGCGAGCAACGACGCGCTCTACGCCTTCGTCATCGACCGGCTGACCTCGCGCGAGGCGATCGCCGACGTGGAGACCTCGATCATCTACGAGCACCTGCGCAACCCCGTCGTGGACGTCGCGCCGGAGGCGTGAGCCCGGCGCTGCCGCGTCGAGGACGCGATTCGTCGGCCGCTCCGCGGGCATGTAAGGTGTCCGTCGCTCGGGCAGGTAGCTCAGTTGGTACGAGCGTCCGCCTGAAAAGTGGAAGGTCGGCGGTTCGACCCCGCCCCTGCCCACGAGCACCAGCGAAGGGCCCCGCCGATCACGGCGGGGCCCTTCGTCGTACGACGGGCACGGACGCCGACTCGTCCCTGGGGGTGCTGGCGGTGGGGGGTGGCCTCGGGTCAGGATGACCCCCCGGCGCACACACGCGCCGGACTCTCGGGAAGGAACGACATGACCCACCGCACCACCCTGCGGCGTACCGCAGCCGCGCTCGCCGCCACCACCGCCCTCTCCACGGCGCTGCTGGTCGCCACCGGGCCGGGCGCCACCGCGACCGGCGGCCACGGCGGCCCCGGCGGCCACGGCGGCCCGACCGCCGGCCCCCCGTCCACGCCCGTGCCGATCGCCACTCCCGACGGAGTGGTGTCGAGCTACCTCCTCAACGCCCGCAAGGCCGGCCCCGCGCAGGTCCGCCAGGTCGAGCGCGCGGTCGAGCGCGCCGGCGGCACCGTCGTGCAGTCGTGGCCCCAGATCGGCGTCGTCGTGGCGCACGCGGACGAGGCCGACTTCCGCGAGGACGTCAGCCGGGCCGCCCGCGGCGCACTGGCCTCGGTCGGCGCGACCCGCACCGTCCCGGTCACCGAGGGCACGCCCGGCGTCGACGCGAAGCGCCCCGGGCGCTCGGAGCGGTCGGCGCGTGCCGCGCGGTCCGCCAAGAAGAAGGACCTCGAGTCCGCCACGAAGGTCGTGGCCGACCCGCGCGAGGCCGAGCAGTGGGACATGCAGATGATCGGGGCCGACCGGGCGCACGCGATCACCGACGGCAGCCGGCGCGTCGTCGTCGGCGTCCTCGACAGCGGCATCGACCCCGACCACCCCGACCTCGCCCCCAACATCGACGTCCGGGACTCGGTCAACTGCAGCGACGCCGGGCGCCCCGACCGGTCGGCGACCGGCTGGCACCCGACCACCAGCGACCACGGCACCCACGTCGCCGGGACCATCGCCGCGGCCCGCAACGGCGTCGGCATCGTCGGTGTCGCCCCGGGCGTGCGGATGGCCTCGGTGAAGGTCGTCAACGACGACGGCTTCATCTACCCCGAGTACGCCGTGTGCGGCTTCGTGTGGGCCGGCCTCCACGGCATGGAGGTCACCAACAACAGCTACTACGTCGACCCGTTCCAGTTCTACTGCGAGGACCAGCCCGACCAGCTGGCCGCCAAGGAGGCGGTCCGCCGCGCCGTGGCCTGGTCGACCCGCGAGGGCGTCGTGCACGCCGCCGCGGCCGGCAACTCGTCGTACGACCTGGCGAACAAGACCACCGACACCACCAGCCCCGACGACAGCACGCCGGTCGACCGGGTCATCAACGACGACTGCGAGGACATCCCCGCCGAGCTCGACGGTGTCGTCACGGTCTCCTCGATGGAGCGCTTCCCCGCCGACACCATGGAGAGCCGGCTCTCCGGCTTCAGCAACCGCGGCCTCGGCGTGATCGACGTGGCGGCCCCGGGCTCGCGGATCCTGTCCACCGTGGTGACGGACAACGGCTACGGGCTCAAGAGCGGCACCTCGATGGCGTCCCCGCACGCCGCCGGCGTGCTGGCACTGCTGGCCTCCGAGCACCCGCGGTGGAGCCCGGCCCAGCTGGCCCGCGCGCTGCGGGCCCAGGCCGACGACAAGGCGTGCGGCACCACGACCGCCGGTGCGCCGTGCGTGGGCACGACCGACGAGAACAGCTACTTCGGCGACGGCGTGATCGACGCCCTGGACGCCGTCCGCTGACCGACCGCTGAGGGCCGGCCGACCGCCGGCCGAACCCAGCGACCCGCTCGAACAGCACCGGGGCCCGTCCACCAGGACGGGCCCCGGTGTCGCGTCTGCGGCCGGCCCGGCCGCGCCGAGGCGTGCGCCGGGGGCCGGGGGCCGTCGTGCGGGCTGTCGTGCGGGCCCGTCGACCGTGGCCCCTCGTGCCGGGGGCTCCGGCAGCTCCCTGGGAGGAGGGCATGGGAGGTGGCGTCAGCGTGTGGCGCCGTGTCCCTCCGCCACGGTCGACAGGTCGTTCGCACGGGTCTCGCCCGTCCCTCGACTGTGCGCTCGCGGCGGAGCGCTCCGCATCCCCAGATCTGGGTAAACGCCGCACCCCACGTCCCGCCGGCACGGCCCGCTCGAAGCAGACCGACAGCGTCCACCTGCGGGTCACGCGCGGTTCGCATTCCTTCACCTTCTCGCTGCGAGGGTCCGCCCGATCCCCTTCCAGAGAAAGCGAACCCGACCCGCATGACGCCCTCTCCAGCCGGCTCCGCCGGCGTGCGCCGCCGTCGCGGCCGACGCACAGCGCTCGCCACCCTGGCGCTCTCCACCACGCTCACCGGCACGCTCGCCGCCGGCACCGTCGCCCTGACCGGGCCGACCGCATCGGCCGCTCCGCTGGCCGCCGCCGACCTCCCGGCCGCGCCGGCCGATGCTCCGGCGTTGCTCATCACCGAGGTCAACGTCGACTCGGCGAACATGCCGACCTTCGAGAACAAGTCTGCTGACGCGTGGGAGTTCGTCGAGCTGCACAACACCACTGCCGAGGCCATCGACCTGACCGCTGCGGGCGTCGGCATCGTCTACATGAGCGGCACGAACCCCAAGACGCTGTCGTACCCGGCCGGCACGACCGTCCCGGCGCACGGCACCGTCGTGCTGTGGGCGCGGAACAGCGTCTACCGCGACGGGAGCGCGACCGGTGGTCGCGATGCCACGCTCACCGACCAGCAGTTCCGCGAGCACTACGCCTCGCTCGGCGTCAGCGACGACTACACGCTGGTGCACCTCACCGGCCAGGACGGGCTCAACAACTCCGGCACCTCGATGTACCTCACCCGTGGTGGCACCAAGCTCACTGAGGTCGCGTGGACGGGGACCGACAAGGGCGTCGACCGGACGGTGACGTACGCGGTGCCGCCGTCGGGTTCCCCGCAGCAGCCCGTCCTCGGACGGCTGCAGGCGCCGACCCCGGGCACGGTCGACCCAGCGCAGCTCACCCGGCCGACGACCGAGCCCACAACGACGCCCACACCGACCCCGACGCCGACCACCAGCCCCACGCCCACCGAGCCCACGGCGCCGGCCAGCCCCACCGCTCCGGTCGAGCCGAGCACCAGCCCGACCCCGACGGAGACGCCGACAGGCAGCTCGACGCCCACCGAGGCGCCGACGAGCCCGACGAGCACCCCGACCACGAGCCCGGCACCGGGCGGCCCGTCCGTCCCGGTCCAGGGTCCGGCGCCGGCGGTCGACCCGGCGCTCACCGCACCCGTGCTGCAGGTCACCGAGGTCGCGCCCGACACGGCGAACGTCGGCGGCGGCGACGCCTACGAGTTCGTCGAGGTCTACAACGCCTCCGACGCGCCGGTCGCGTTCGCCGACTTCACCCTCAACTACCTCTACATCGACGGCAGCGAGCTGACCACCAACAGCCTCCTGTGGCCGGCCCGGCCCCACGACCCCGTCATCGCCCCCGGGCGCACGCTCGTGCTGTGGGTGAAGAACGGGTCGAACGACCACCTGACGGCGACCGACTTCAACAAGCACTTCGGCTCCCGCCTGACCCCGGGGACCGACCTGGTCGAGATCGCCTCGGGCGGCATGGCCAACGGCGGCCTGCGCGGCATCCAGGTGATGACCAACAGCGGCCACGACATCAGCCGCGCGTACTACCACGACGACGCCGACACCGTCGCCGACAAGCCGCTGCAGTACCGCTGGGACGGCGGCACCAAGCAGACCAAGCTGGGCACCGGCACCGCCACGCCCGGGTACGCCGCCCCCGACCAGGTCCCGCCGGGCCTGGTCGCGACGCCGGCCGACACCAGCGCCCCGCGCATCGTCGACCTCGTCGGCGGCTCGGAGACCCCGGACACCGCCGACCTCGCCCTCGACTTCGAGATCACCGACGACCGTCAGGTCCGCACGGTCGTGCTGACCGTCGACACCGACGTCGACGAGCCGATCCGCCGCAACCTCGTCTTCGGCGCGCCGGACCGGTACGCCTACACGATCCCCGCGGTCGACCTCTACGGGAAGCGGTGGGTCGAGTACTCGGTCACCGCCACCGACGGCACGGGCAGCACCACGCTGGAGACCGTCCGGGTGACGCTCGACGCCACCGAGACCGCACCGGTCCGGCTCAACGTCACCGAGGACCAGTACGTCGGCGGGCGCACGCGCCTCGCTGCCACCACCGCCGGCGACCCGGCGGACCTGAGCCTGGCGATCGACGGCGCGCCCGCGCCCACGCCGGTGCCCGCGCTCGAGGCGCGTCCCGTCTTCGCCTTCGAGGCCACCAGCACCGACGCGTTCTTCCGCAACGGCGTGCGCATCGGCGAGGAGGTGCTCACCGTCTTCGACGAGGGCTTCTACGCCCGGGTCGAGACCGTCACCGCGCCGGTCCCGGTCGAGCGGGTCGTCAAGGGCGAGCCGCTCACGGTCGGCATCTACGCCGGCACCAAGGCCTGGCCGCAGCCCGACCCGAACGAGAACAACGACGACTTCTCCGCGCTCAACCTGCGCCTCGCGCTGCCCGACGGCCGAGTGCTGCGTCCGACGACCTGCGGCGGCGCCGGCGAGGGCCAGGACCCGACGGTCCGCGCCTGCCCGGACCCGACGACCCGGATCGGCTTCAACGACGCCAACCAGGTCTACTTCACCGCCACCTTCACCATCCCCGACGACGCCTTCGACTCGCTCGCGACCATGTGGGACTCCACCACCGTCGCGGACGGCCCGCACACGGTCACCGCGACCGCGCGGGACGGCGCCACGCTGACCCGCACCGTGCGCGTCGACAACACCGCACCCGTCGTCGAGCCCACCGTGGCCGACGGCCAGCGCTACCGCGGTGACCTCACCCTCGACGCGGCCACGACCGACGCGGGCTCCGGCCTGGCCGACGCCGGCGTCACCGCCACGCTCGACGGCGAGGCGGTCACGCTGCCGCACGCCACGAGCTCGCTGAGCCTGGCGCCCGGCGAGCACCGCCTGGTGGTCACCGCCCGCGACCGGGTCGGGAACACCGCGACCCGGACGGTCACCTTCACCACCGCCGACGAGCGGCCCCGCACCACGCTGGTGAGCCCGGAGGACGGCGCGAGCGTCGCCTCCGGGCCGGTGGACCTGACCGCCACGGCCGGCTCGCCCGAGGGCGACGACCTGCAGCTGCGGTTCCGCGAGGGCAGCAGCTTCGTGCCCACCGACGCCGAGGTGGCGGCGTACAGCGGCACCACCGGCGTCGCCCGCGGCACCGACCGCTCCGAGCGGACGGTGCTGACCGCCGAGCAGCTCGAGCAGGTCGCCGGCACCGACGGCATCGAGCACGAGGTCAGCTCGGACGTGGCCTTCCCCTACCAGCTGTTCTCGGTGGCGGTCCCCGCCGACGCGGGCGCCGACGCCACGGCCCGGCTGACCTGGACCGGTTCGGCCAACGCCGGCGCGAAGGTGCTGCTCTACGTGAAGGACGCCGCCACCGGCGCCTGGGAGGAGGTCGCGCGCAAGATCACCACCGACGACCAGCCCTTCGCCTTCGAGGAGCTCGTGCCGGTCGCCGGGCACACCGCCGACGGCACGATGACTGTCCTCGTGCAGCACTCCGAGGGCTTCGCCGGCAAGGTGCGCTCGACCCGCGCCGACAACCCCGCGCCGTACTCCGGCAAGGGGGTCACGCCCCGCTCGGAGTACGACTTCACCTTCGGCTGGGAGTCGGACACGCAGTACTACAACGAGACCGACGGCTTCTACAAGCACCAGCTCAACATCAACAAGTTCCTGCTCGCCCAGCGCGACCAGCTGAACCTGCAGTACGTCCTGCACACCGGTGACGTCGTCAACGTCGCGACCGACGAGCGGCAGTGGCTCAAGGCGGACCCGGCGTACCGGATGCTCGACGAGGCGGGCCTGCCGTACGGCGTGCTCGCCGGCAACCACGACGTCGGCCACCACGACAACGACTACACGGCGTTCTCGAAGTGGTTCGGCACCCACCGCTACCAGCAGAACCCGTGGTACGGCGGCACCCACCAGGACAACCGCGGCCACTACGACCTGATCACGGCCGGCGGGATCGACTTCCTCATGCTCTCGATGGGCTGGGCGCCCGGCGACGAGCAGATCGCCTGGATGAACCGTGTGATCAAGGCCCACCCCGAGCGCAAGGTCTGGATCAGCCTGCACGAGTTCATGCTGACCACCGGCGGGCTCGGCCCGGTCCCGCAGCGGATCATGGACGAGGTCGTCGCCCCCAACCCGAACGTCTTCGCGGTGTCCTCCGGGCACTACCACGACGCCTACACGCGCCTCGACCAGTTCGACGACGACGGGGACGGCACGCCGGACCGCACGGTCCACTCGATGCTGTTCGACTACCAGGGCCTCCCCGAGGGCGGCCTCGGCTACCTGCGGCTGATGCACTTCGACAACACCGGCGGCCGGATCGTCGTGCGCACCTACTCCCCCTCGCTCGACGACTTCGACTCCGACGACCCGTCGCTGGAGCCGGTCCACCAGGAGTTCGTGATCCCGTACGTCGACGCGGGCATCGCCCCGGCGACCAAGACGCTCGCCACGGACTCCTTCCGTGCCGACGTCCTCACCACCCGCGACATCGCCGTCCTCGACGACGTCGCCTCGGGCGCGACCAGCACGGTCGCCTGGGACCCCGGCGCCGGGCGGCACGGGTGGTACGTCGAGACCACCAACCCCTACGGCGGCAGCTCGATCTCCGAGGTCCGGACCCTGACCGTGGCCGGGGGCGGGGGCGGCACGCCGGACCCGGGCAACCCGGGCACTCCCGGGACCCCGAACCCGGGGAACCCCGGCACGCCGAACCCGGGCAACCCCGGCGACCCCGGCACGCCGGACCCGGGCACCCCGGGCGACCCCGGCACGCCCGGCCCGGAGGTGCCGCAGCCGGCCGAGCCGGACCTGCGGGGCCCCGCCCGCGTGGGCCGCGTGCTCACCGCGGACGCGGGCGACTGGCCCGCCGGCACGACGCTCACCTACCAGTGGAACGCCGACGGCAGGCCGATCAACGGGGCGACCGCGAGCACGTTCCGGGTCCTCCCCCGGTTCGTCGGCAGGCGGCTCACCGTGACGGTGACGGCGACCCTCGGCTCGGGCCCGGCCACCTCGGTCACCTCGGAACCGACCCGGGTCGCACCGGGCCGGCTCCAGGGCGAGCGGCCCGTGCTGCTCGGGAAGGCCCGGGTGGGGCAGCGCCTGACGGTGGAGACCGGTGACTGGGCCGACGGCACCAGGACCCGCGTGCGGTGGATCGTCGGCGGCAAGCAGGTCGCCACCGGCCGGACGCTGCTGCTGACGCGCCGCCACCTGGGCAAGACGGTGACGGTGCGCGTCACCGGCACCCGCCGGGGGTACGAGGCGCTGACCCTGCGTAGCGACCGCCGCCCCGTCGTCACCCGCTGACGGGACGACGGAAGCAGCGAGCGAGAGGCCCGCAGGTCACCCCAGGTGACCTGCGGGCCTCTCCGCGTCCCGGGCCTCAGCGGCTCCGGGGGAACTCCACGCCCTTCGTCCGCTGGGCCTCCATCACGATCGTGTCGCCGTGGGTGCCGTAGCCCAGCAGCGGCTCGTAGTACTGCGTGCCGTTGAAGGTCACCAGCAGCCAGCGGGTCCGGTTCCGCTCCGCGACGGGGATGATCATCGGCCACGGGATGTTCGTCGGGTGCGGGGCGTCGAGGATCCCGAGCTGCTTCATCTGCAGGTCGTACACGGGGTACTGCCCGCGGATCTCCGCCGCGTTGGCGTCGCCGTTGCTGGCCAGGACGTACCAGCGGCCGCCGAAGCGCTGGAGCACCGTCCCCTCGGTCTCGACCTTCGAGGCGTCCGCGCCGACCAGCGACAGGTTGGTGAAGTCGGCGCCGCGCGGGCTCCGGGCCAGGGCGGGGTAGAAGTCGAAGAAGCGCCGGGCGTTGACGAACCCGACGTACCAACGGCCCTCGATCTTGACCACGTGCGGGTCCCACTGCCCGACCGCCTCCGACGGCAGCTCGGAGGTGGGCAGCCGGAGCTGCCGGGTGCGGAGCACGTGCACCCCGCGCAGCACGTCGGTGGACGAGCGCAGCGTCGTGTAGTTGATCTCGACGCTGTCGTTGGCGAAGTCGCCCCACGTGCTGTTCGTGACGATCCAGCGCCGGTTCGCGTCGTCGCGCACGAGGTGGCCGGCGTGGTCGCCGAGCACCAGGTCGCGGCCGTCGCGCTGGAAGAAGAGGTTGGCGACCTGCTCGAGCCGGTAGGTCTCCAGGTCCAGGGTCCACACGCCCCAGTGGGCGGTCTCGAAGAACGCCAGGCCGGCCTGGGTGAAGGTCAGGTAGACCTTCCCGTCGCGGATGTACGGCGCGCCGTCGGCGTGGGTGACCAGGTGCGGGTCGCGCAGCCCGAGCTGGCCGAAGTACCCCGCCCGCACGCGGTCCAGCACGACCGTGCCCGAGCCGGACTCGGCGCCGAAGGAGTTGGTCCAGGTCCGCAGGTTCGCCGGCTCGCGCAGGTCGAGCCGCTCGTCGAGGGTCGCCTTGACCAGCGGCACCGGTCCCGAGCCGGTGTCGGCGAAGGCCACCACCGTGGTGCTGGTGACGGCGAAGGCGAGCTGGAAGGGCGCCTGCAGGTCGGCCTCGGCCGTGCCGAGCGTCTCGGTGGTCCCGCCGACGGTCAGGTCGATCCCCACCGTGCCGGTCGCCCGGTCGTACCACGCGAGCAGGTGGTCGCCCGCGCCCTTGGCGAGGCCCGCGAGCACCCGGTCGCGGGTGGTGTCGCCGGAGAACGCCGCGACGTCGACCACCACCGCGGCGTACGGCGCGTCCTGGCGGCTGGTCGACCGCAGCAGCGTGGAGTGCTCGCGCCCGCCGATCCGCACCTCGCCCCCACCGCGCGCCACCGCGCCCGCGCGGCCCCGCGGCGCCAGCACGTCGTACCGGCCGCCCCCGTCGGTGAAGCTGTCGCGCAGCGTGACGAACCGGTCGGCCAGCAGGTCGAGCCGACGCTGGCGGTCGACGACCTCGAAGTCGAGGTCGAAGGGGCTGACCCGGCTGCGGGGCGCGGCCGAGGCGGCGTCCGTGGGCAGGGTGACCGCCGCGAGCCCGCCGAGCCCGGCGGCTCCGAGGAGGGCCCGGCGCCCCACCGCGGCGGCAGCCGGGGTGCGGGTGAGCGCGGGAGGAGCGGGCGGAGTGGGACGGGTCATGGGGGTCAGGGTCATGGGGGCCTCCGAGTGCGGCGGGTAGTGACGACGATCACTCTCCCCGCTCGCACGGAGCAGCACAAGACCGAACACGTCCTCACACCCGTGGGGATGGCCGGCCCGGCCGGCGGCCCGCCCGGCTCAGGCGTGCCCGGCCAGCTGCCCCATCCGCGCCTCGAGGGCGGCGAGGTAGGCGTCGCGCTGCTTCTGGTCGAGCGGGCTGTCGGGGTCGAGCCGGCTGCAGGCCGGCAGCACGTCGATGGAGAGCTTCGCGGCGCCGGCGAGCGCGCGGAGCTCGTCGAGCCGGTCCCCGAACGGCGTGCCGCCGCCGGGTGAGTAGGAGCGGACCACCTCGTCGACGTCGTCGAGGAAGAGGTCGACCTTCGTCACCACGATCACCAGCCAGGTCGGTCGCGGCCGGCGGACCGCCATCGAGGCGATCCGGTGGGCGGTGACCGTCCAGTCCTCCAGCTCCCGGGCCAGCTGCTCGTCGCGGTCCACCTCGACCGCCCCGGTGGTGCCGGCCGGGCGGCGCCCGGTGGCGTAGCCGTTGGCGACCACGTGCAGCACCCCGTCGACCGGGTCGTCGTGGAAGACCTCGTCCAGCGCCCCGAGCCGGGTGGCGGCGTTCTCGCCCGGCACGACGCGGAACCGGAAGCCGCGCAGCCGCCGGTCGCGGCGCACCCGCCGCTCCATCACCGCCGACCCCGCCTCCGGCGGCTCCCCGGCGCGCGGGCGGCCGGCGAGGTGGTCGACCAGCTCGCTCTTGCCGACGCCGGTCATGCCGGTCACCGCGACGGTCGGGTAGCGGTGCTGGAGGACCCCGGTCACCCGGTCCCGTCCGCGCGCGAGGGTGGAGGGCACGGCGCGGATGCCGCGCGGTCCGCGGGACTGCTGGCTCATGGCGCTCGAAGGTACCCGAGGCACCTTCCGGGCACCCGGGTGCACGGCACCGCCGCCCGCTCGGCCACGATGGAGCGGTGACCTCCCTCGCCGACCCGCTCGCGCTCGCCCACGGCCCGGAGTGGGCCAACCGCTTCGCGCTGGCACCGCTGACCAACACCCAGAGCAACGCCGACGGCACGCTGTCCGACGACGAGCACCACTGGCTGGAGGCGCGCGGCCGCGGTGGCTTCGGGCTGGTCATGACGGCGGCGGCGTACGTCGCGCCGGCGGGCCAGGCGTGGGCCGGCCAGCTCGGCATCGCCTCCGACGACCACCTGCCCGGGCTCACCCGGCTCGCCGACGCCCTGCGCACCACCGGCGCCGTCTCCTCGGTCCAACTCCACCACGGCGGCCGGCGCGCGGACCCGGCACTGACCGGCCGGGCCAACCAGTGCCCCTGGGACGAGCCGGCGAAGGGCGCGGTCGCGATGACGACCGACGAGGTGGAGCAGGCCGTGGCCGACTTCGTCGCCGCCGCGGTGCGCGCGGAGCGGGCCGGCTTCGACGGGGTTGAGGTGCACGGCGCGCACGGCTACCTCGTCGGGCAGTTCCTCGACGCCCGACACAACCACCGCACCGACGGGTACGGCGGCTCCTTCGACGACCGGTCCCGCCTCCTGCGCGAGGTGCTCGAGGGCATCCGCGCCGCGACCGGGCCGGACTTCCAGCTCGGGCTGCGGCTCACGCCGGAAGGCAGCGGGATCACCCTCGAGGAGGGGCGCGAGACCGCCCGGCAGGTGATGACCTCGGGGCTGCTGGACTACCTCGACATGTCGCTGTGGGACGTCTTCATGGCCTCCCGGTTCGGCGCCGAGGGGCTGCTGGTCGAGCACTTCGCCGATCTGCCCCGGGGCGGCACGCGGCTCGGCGTCGCCGGCAAGGTGCTCTCCGCGGCCGACGCACGCTGGTGCCTGGAGCGGGGCGCCGACTTCGTCTCGGTCGGCACCGGCGCGATCCTGCACCACGACTTCGCCGCCCGGGCGGCCGCCGACCCGGACTTCCGCGTGCGGGAGCGCCCGGTCACCCGCGACGTGCTGCGCGCGGAGCGGGTCGGCCCGGCGTTCATCGACTACCTCGCGGCCGGCTGGGACGACCTCGTCGCCTGACCCACCGCGCCTCGTGGTGCCCAGCGTGCGCCCGGGCGCGCGCTGGGCACCACGAGGCGGTGGAAGGGGTCAGCCGCGGCGGCGCCCGCGGATCGTCTCAAGCGGCCGGCGCGGCAGCTTGGGCAGCTGGGAGGCACGACCGTGCAGGGCGAGCAGGAGCGTCGCGACCGTCGAGTCCTGCTCGGGCGTGCGGTCGAACGTCGTGAGGTTGAGCGGCGCCTTGAACCGGGTGCGGGTGACCGCCTTGGCGTAGGTGAACTCCCGCAGCCCGTCCGGGCCGTGGATCCGTCCGAAGCCCGAGTCGCCCACCCCTCCGAACGGCAGCGTCGGCACGCCGGCGAACGAGATCACCGAGTTGATCGACGTCATCCCCGTGCGCAGCCGCCGGGCGAGGTCGTCGCCGCGCTTGGCGGTGAAGATGGCCGAGCCCAGGCCGTACTTCCCGGCGTTGGTCAGCTCGACCGCCTCGTCCATGTCGCGCACCCTGCGCACGGTCACCGTCGGCCCGAAGGTCTCCTCGGTGACCGCCTCGCTGTCCTCTGGCACATCGACGAGGACGGTGGGCTGGACGAACCGGTCGCCGACCGCCTCGGCGCCACCCACGACGGCCCGCCCGCCCCGGGCGAGCGCGTCGTCGACGTGGCGTCGTACGACGTCGAGCTGGCCGGGCATGGTCATCGGGCCGATCTTGGCGTCGACGTCCACGCCGGCGTGCACCGAGCGGGCCCGCTCCGCGAGCAGGTCGACGAAGCGGTCGTGCACCTTCTCGTGCACGTAGACCCGCTCGACCCCGGCGCAGGTCTGGCCGGCGTTGGCGAAGGCGCCCCAGGCGGCCGCGTCGGCCGCGGCGTCGAGGTCGGCGTCCTCGTCGACGAGGAGCGCGTCCTTGCCACCGGCCTCGATGACCACCGGGGTCAGGGTCTCCGCACAGGCGGCCATCACCCGCTTGCCGGTGGCGGTCGAGCCGGTGAAGGCGATCTTGTCGGTCCCGGCCCGGCACAGCGCCGCCCCGGTCTCGCCGTACCCGGTGACGACCTGCAGCAGGTCGTGGTCGGGCACGACCTCGCGCAGGCTGTCGGCCAGCCAGGTGCCGACGCCCGGGGTCAGCTCGCTGGGCTTGAAGACGACGGTGTTGCCGGCCGCGAGCGCGTAGGCGATCGACCCCATCGGGGTGAAGACCGGGTAGTTCCACGGGCCGATGACCCCGACGACGCCGAGCGGGAGGTACTCCACCGACGCGGCCTGGTTGGCCAGCAGGAGGCCCGGCGAGACCCGCCTGCGGCCCAGGACCTTCGCGGCGTGCGACCCGGCCCAGGCCAGGTGGTCGATCGCGAGCGCGCACTCGAGCTGGGCGTCGCCGTGGGGCTTGCCCGTCTCCTGGTGGACCACGTCGCACAGCTGGGCCAGGCGCCGGGTGATCACGCCGCGCCACTGGGTCAGGACCTGCTGGCGGCCCTCGAAGCCCAGCCCGGCCCACCAGTCCGCGGAGGCCCGCGCCCGGGCGACGGCGGCCCGCACGTCGGCCTCGTCGTGCACGGGGTGGACACCCACCACGTCGCCGGTGGCGGGGTTGATCGACTCCAGCTTCCCGTCGGTGCCGGTGGTCGTGCCGGTGGTCGTGCCGGTGGTCGTGCCGGTGGTCATCGGAGGGCCTTTCCGCGGAGGAGGTCGGCGGCGCGCTCGCCGATCATGATCGTGGGGGCGTTGGTGTTGCCGCGCGTCACCATCGGCATCACGCTGGCGTCCGCGACCCGGAGGCCGTCGACGCCGCGCACCCGCAGCTCGGGGTCGACGACGGAGCGCTCGTCGTCACCCATCGCGCAGGTGCCGACGGGGTGGTAGAGCGTCTGGGTGTAGCTCCGGACGTGCTCGACGACCTGCGCGTCGGTCGGGTCCTCGCCCCAGGTCTCCATCGTCGGCAGGCCGGGGCCGGTGACGTGGTCGGCCAGCGGCCCCGTGGCGACGGTCTCGAGCATCCGGCGCACGCCGGCCGTCATCGCGTCGAGGTCCGCCTGGTCGTCGTAGTAGCCCGGGTCGATCTCGGGGTGCCAGCGCGGGTCGGTCGAGCGCAGCCGCAGGGCCCCCCGGCTCGCGACCGAGACCAGCGTCGGTGCGACGGTGACCTTCCGGGCGGTCGCCTCGTGCAGCCCGTTGTCGTAGAAGCCGGTCGGCGCGACGTGGACCTGCAGGTCCGGTGCGGCCAGATCGTCGCGGGTGCGCCAGAAGCCGCCCCCCTCGCCGATGTTGGAGACCAGGGGGCCGGTGCCGGTGGCCTTCGCGCGCGCCAGCTGCAGCAGGTTGTTGTGGTCCATCAGGTCGCTGGTGCCGCGGGTGGCGAAGACGAGCGGCACGGCCGGGTGGTCGTGCAGGTTCTGCCCGACGCCGGGCAGGTCGACGACCACGTCGACGCCCACCTCCCGCAGGTGCGCGCCCGGCCCGATGCCGGAGAGCATCAAGAGCTGCGGGGAGTTCACCGCCCCTCCCGCGAGCACCACCTCCCCCTCGACGTACGCCGTGCGCGTGCCGGCGCCGTGCTGGTAGGCGACGCCCACGGCGCGGCCGCCCTCGACGACGACCCGCTCGGCGAGGGCCCCGGTGCGGACCGTCAGGTTGGGACGGTCGGCCGCGGGGTCGAGGTAGGCCCGGGCCGTCGACCAGCGGCGGCCCTTGCGGCAGGTGACCTGGTAGAGCCCGGCACCCTCCTGCTCGGCGCCGTTGAAGTCGTCGGTCGGCTTGAAGCCGGCGGCGACGGCCGACTCGACCCAGGCGGTGGTCAGCGGATGGGTGTAGCGACGGTCCTCCACGTGCAGCGGTCCGTCCTGGCCGTGGAAGGGCCCGGCCAGGCGGGTGTTGCCCTCCGCGCGGACGAAGTACGGCAGCACGTCGTCGTAGCCCCAGCCGGTCGCGCCGTACGCGTCGCGCCAGGTGTCGTAGTCCGCCCGGTTGCCGCGGATGTAGATCATCGCGTTCATCGACGAGCAGCCGCCGAGCGCCTTCATCCTCGGCCAGTAGGCGCGGCGGCTCTCGAGCTGCTTCTGCTCCGAGGTCTGGTAGTTCCAGTCCCACCGCGTCTTGAACAGGTTCGCGAACGCCGCCGGGATGCTGATCTCGTCGGCGTCGGCCGCCCCGCCGGCCTCCAGGAGCAGCACCGAGACCGACGGGTCCTCGGTCAGCCGTGCGGCGACGACCGCGCCGGCGCTGCCGGCTCCGACCACCACGTGGGTGAAGACTTCCCGGTCCGGCACGACGTCCTCCTCGGCTCGCGCGTCACCGGCGGCGTCGCCGGGACGGTGCGGGGAACACTAGGCCGGGTGACGGCGATCACCAAGGGCCGCGTCCAGATCGGACGCGGCCCTCGGCAACGGTGGATCGGTCCTGCTCAGAGTTCTCAGAGGTCCTCGTCGGCGACCACGTGCACCGCGGCCTCCTCGGCGCTCGCGGCGGCGCCGTCGATGCCGACGTCGCCGGCCACCAGGTCCTTCTCGGTGTCGGTCCGGGCACCCTCGTCGGACTCGACCAGGCGGCCGGCGCGCTCGTCGCCGACCTGGGCGCCCTCGCGGATCACGTCGTTGAGCTCACCGCGGTCGGCCTCCTGCTCGGCCTGCTCGTACGGGTCGGGCTCGGGGATCTCCTGCTCGAGCCGCTGCTCGAAGGTCTCGCCCATGCTCTCCTCGAGCGGGGTGTTGCCGTAGCCCTGGGCGACCGACCACTTCTCCGGCGGGCTGTAGCCCTCGTCGAGGGGCTCGCCGATGTCGGTGTTCTCCTGCACCAGGCTGTCGCCCGAGCTCTGCGGCTGCGTCTCGTCGTCGACGCTGTAGCCGTGGTAGCTCTCGTTGTCGCTGGCGTCCTGGGTGACGTCGACGGACGGGTCGGTGCCGAGGGCTGCGGAGTCGTCGTTCTGGCTCATGGGGACCCGGTACCCGACCTCGGCACGGCTATCGGTCGACGCACCTCACACCCCTGCCGCGCATCCGCCCGCCTGGGCAAGGGCCGCCTCCCGCAGCTCCTGGTGTCAGGAGGCGAAGACGATCTGAGCGGTCACCCGGACCGTGCCGTCGTCCAGGTCGACCCCCCACTGCTCGCAGACGTGGTCGACGATGGCCAACCCACGACCCCGGGCGGCGAACTGGGACGCCTCGCCCGGCTGGAACCGGTCGAGGACCTCCTCGCCCACCTCGGGGTCGACGTCGCCCGCCACGGTCAGCCGGGCCCCGGTGTCGTAGAGGCACCACGTCGCCTCGACGTGGCCGCAGCCGTGGGGCGGGCCGTGCTCGACGGCGTTGCTGGCCAGCTCGGAGAAGACCAGGACCACGTCCTGGGCCGCACGCCGGTCCAGCTCGGCCTGCTCGAGGTCCTGGACCAGGGCTCGGCGCGCGTCGGCCACCGCGGCCAGGTCGTGCCACAGGTGCACGCGGGTGCACGGGTCCTGCTCGAGGGCGGTCATGCACCCCCGGTGAGCGGACCCGGCCCGCCCCAAACGGGCGAGGCGCTGCGCTCAGCCCTCCTGCTCGCCGCGCCACCGCAGGTAGAACACGGTGAGGAAGGCGACGAGCAGCGGCCCGAACGCGAGGAGCAGCACGAGGAACCCCTCGCCCCCGTGCAGGGCGCCCATGTGCAGCGGCGCGGTCGGCCCGACCGTCATGCCGGCACCTTCGGGGCGGTCACGGAGCCCACGTCCGGACGCGTCGCCCGCGCGAACCGGGTGACGCCCCAGCCCAGGCCCAGGACCAGGGCGAGGGAGCAGAGCAGGACCACCGAGCCCGCCGCGAGCCACAGCCACCCCGGGACGTCGTCGGAGAGCTCGCGCTGGAGCAGCAGCTTCTCCTCGTCGAAGGGGCGCGTGCCGTCCTCGACCGGGATCTCCGGCTCACCGAGCGCGGTGTCCTCGGGCAGGTAGACCGGCATCGCGGTGAGGTCACGGCCGTCGTGCAGCCGCACCATGGTCTTCCAGCCGTCGTCGGCCGGCACCGACCGGGTCGTGCGCCACACCCCGGGGCCGGTCTCCTCGAGGTGGTCGACGACCAGCCCCTCGCTCCCCTGGCCGCCCTGCCACCCGGTGACGGTGAGCCAGGCCGGCGCCCCGGAGACGGCGTCCTGGTCGAGGCGCACCTCGAGGTCGACCTCCCCACCGCCCGCGTCGGCCACCGCGACGGTGCCCTCCAGGTCGCTGGGCTGGGTCGCGAGCACCCCGTTGGTCGCACACGCGGCGATCGCGGCCAGCGCGAGCGCAAAGAGCAGCCGCGGACGCAGGGCGTCGGGCAGGTCGCGCCGCAGACCCCGAACCAGCAGCCCGCCGAGCAGGCCGGCGGCAGCACCGGCCACGGTCGCCATGGCGACACCCTCGACCGCGATGTCCGAGGTCCACGGGAGGGGGAACGCGACCTGGGTCCAGGCGTGCTCCGCGGCGTACCCCACGGTGCCGATGAGGACGCCGCTGGTCACGCCGAAGGCGACGGGACGGTGCGCGAGCCGGAGGGCGACCAGCTCGACGACGACCGCCTCGGCGAGGTAGAGCGGCACCGAGGCCCACAGCTCGCCGAGCACCGGGCCGACGACGACGCTCACGCCGCCGCGGACCACGAGGTAGAACAGCACCGCGGCGATCGCCGCGCCCCGGCCGATCCACAGCCGGGCGACGACCAGGCTGAAGGCCGCGGCGAGCGCGATGAGGAAGGGCTGGAGCACCAGGCGGAACTGCGGCACCCCGAAGTCGAACTCCGCCTGGAACACGCTCATCCCGATCAGCAGACCGCCGACCAGGCACGCCTTGAGCACGTACGTCGCCACCGGGCTGGTCCGCCTGCCGGTGCGCTCGGTGGCCGTGCGGCCCTCCTCGAACAGCACCGCCATCGCCACCAGCGACAGACCGGCGCCCCCGATGAGCATCAGGTGGGTCGGGCCCCACAGGGTCACGTCCTGGCCGAAGATCCGGTGCCACACGTCGTCGAGCGGGAAGCCCAGGAGCGCGTAGGTGCCTGCTCCGGTGAGCAGCACGCCGCCGGCCGGGGCGTTCCACCCCGGGGCGAGGCGCACGCCCGAGGGCCCGACCTCGTCCTGCCGCGGGAGGGCGCACGCCAGCACGCCCGCCGCGGAGATGCCGAAGAGCCCGAAGAGGATCGGGTAGTGGGCCGGGTTGGCCAGCGGCCCCTCGTCGCGGCCGATCCCGATGTGCAGCGCGATGTCCCAGTACATCCCCAGCAGGGCGGTGATCAGCGAGACCATCGCCACCATCAGCGGCACCTGCGCCCACGGGGCGAGGGTGCCGAAGAACCGGGAGCGGTCCATCCGCTCCATCAGCCGGGTCAGCGCGGGCAGCCGGCCGGAGCGGTGGGCGACCACGACCACGCCGAGCGCGATCGTCATGAGGAGCGCCAGGCCGGAGGCGAGCGCGACCTCGCCGAGGGCGGCAGCGCCCGCGGGCCGGTCCTCGACCGCGGTCGGCACGGCGGGGGTCTCGGAGAACAACATGCTTCTATGTAACATCGTTCGATGCAACCGTGGCAAGGGCTAGGATCGCGCCGTGGTCCACGACACGTCCTCCCCCAGCGGGGAGACGGCGCCAGCGGGCCCTGCCGGGGCCGGTGAGCCGGGTACCGACGAGGTGTTCGTCGTCGAGGAGCTCGCGCGGCGCACCGGTGTCTCGGTCCGCTCCCTGCGCAGCTACCAGTCCCGCAGGCTGCTGCCCCCACCGCACCTCCGCGGACGCACCGGCTTCTACGGGCCCGAGCACGTCGAGCGGGTCCGCCTGGTCCAGCAGCTGCGCGCCGCCGGCCTCAAGCTCGACGGGATCGCCCGGATGCTCGACCGGGACACGACGGCGGACGGGCAGCTGCTCGCCTTCACCGAGCACGCGCGCGGGATGTTCAGCGCACCCGAGCCGGAGGTCACCACGCTGGCCGACCTCGTCGACCGCTTCCGGCTGCAGGCCGACGACGCCGGCGAGGTGCTGGCCACGGCGCTCCGCCTCGGCCTCGTGCGAGAGGCGCCCGACGCCGCGGACGGCGAGCCGCAGGTCGAGGTGGTCGCACCGGCCCTCCTGATCGCGGGCGAGGAGGCCATGCGCCTGCTCGGGCTGGACGCGCCCGGAGCCCTCGACCTCCTCGAGCGGCTCCGGCGGCACGCCGACGGAGTGGCCAAGCTGTACGTCGAGCTCTTCGTCGACCGCGTGTGGCAGCCGTTCGTCGACGCGGGCAAGCCGGCCGTCGCTTGGCCCGACGTCGAGCAGGCCCTCGACGACCTGCGCCAGCTGGCGACGCGGGCCCTGCAGAGCACGTTCGACCTCGCGATGGTCACCCGGGTCGACCGGGTGCTCGGCGAGCGCCTGCTCGGCTGAGGCCGCCTGCGCCGATCCCCGCGTCGACGCAGCGGGATCATCAGGCTGGAAATGCAGAACAGCGCCATCCCCGGAGGGATGGCGCTGTTCTTGAAGTGTTGTCCGGCGGCGTCCTACTCTCCCACAACCTCGCGGTTGCAGTACCATCGGCGCTGAAAGGCTTAACTTCCGGGTTCGGGATGGGACCGGGTGTTTCCCTTTCGCTATGGCCGCCGTAACTCTAACGGACCATGCGGTCTCGGGACGCCTGGTGGCGCACCGACCGCACAGACCAAGTCTGGCGTGTTCTGGATTCGTGGACGCGAGCACTCGTGCAACGTGGTTGTTGTCTTGGTTGAGTGGTTGTGGGACAAGCCCTCGGCCTATTAGTACCGGTCGGCTAGGCATTGCTGCTGTACACCTCCGGCCTATCAACCCAGTGTTCTGCTGGGGGCCTTACCCACATAAGTGGTGGGAAACCTCATCTTGAAACGTGCTTCCCGCTTAGATGCATTCAGCGGTTATCACTTCCGAACGTAGCTAACCAGCCGTGCCCCTGGCGGGACAACTGGCACACCAGAGGTTCGTCCATCCCGGTCCTCTCGTACTAGGGACAGCCTTTCTCAAGTTTCCTGCGCGCGCGGCGGATAGGGACCGAACTGTCTCACGACGTTCTAAACCCAGCTCGCGTGCCGCTTTAATGGGCGAACAGCCCAACCCTTGGGACCTGCTCCAGCCCCAGGATGCGACGAGCCGACATCGAGGTGCCAAACCATCCCGTCGATATGGACTCTTGGGGAAGATCAGCCTGTTATCCCCGGGGTACCTTTTATCCGTTGAGCGACGTCGCTTCCACATGCCGACGCCGGATCACTAGTTCCGACTTTCGTCCCTGCTCGACATGTCTGTCTCACAGTCAAGCTCCCTTGTGCACTTACACTCGCCACCTGATTGCCAACCAGGCTGAGGGAACCTTTGAGCGCCTCCGTTACATTTTAGGAGGCAACCGCCCCAGTTAAACTACCCATCAGGCACTGTCCCTGATCCGGATCACGGACCTAGGTTAGACATCTAGTACGACCAGAGTGGTATTTCAACGATGACTCCACACTCACTGGCGTGAATGCTTCACAGTCTCCCACCTATCCTACACAAGCCGAACCAAACACCAATACCAAACTATAGTAAAGGTCCCGGGGTCTTTCCGTCCTGCCGCGCGTAACGAGCATCTTTACTCGTAGTGCAATTTCGCCGAGTCCACGGTTGAGACAGCGCCCAAGTCGTTACTCCATTCGTGCAGGTCGGAACTTACCCGACAAGGAATTTCGCTACCTTAGGATGGTTATAGTTACCACCGCCGTTTACTGGGGCTTAAGTTCTCCGCTTCGACACACAAGTGCGTCTAACAGGTCCCCTTAACCTTCCAGCACCGGGCAGGAGTCAGTCCGTATACATCGTCTTACAACTTCGCACGGACCTGTGTTTTTAGTAAACAGTCGCTTGGGCCTGGTCTCTGCGGCCGTCACTGCTTCCCCCAGCAAGTGGGATCACAGATCGGGCCCCCCTTCTCCCGAAGTTACGGGGGCATTTTGCCGAGTTCCTTAACCATGGTTCGCTCGATCGCCTTGGTATTCTCTACCTGATCACCTGAGTCGGTTTGGGGTACGGGCGGCGCGTAGCTCGCTAGAGGTTTTTCTCGACAGCATAGGATCACCCACTTCCCCACAATTGGGTCCCCATCAGATCTCAGGATCGACATCAAAGTCAGCAGTACGGATTTACCTACACTGCTCCCTACATCCTTGGCCACGGACAACCATCGCCGTGGTTGGGCTGCCTTCCTGCGTCACCCCATCGCTTGACTACTACCAGCTCGGGTCCCACGCTCCGCCAAGCCCCATCCCCCCGAAGGGTTCAGTAAGCAAGGTTTCGGGTGGTTAGCATCACCAGGTTCGTCATGGGCGCTACTTTGCCGGTACGGGAATATCAACCCGTTGTCCATCGACTACGCCTGTCGGCCTCGCCTTAGGTCCCGACTTACCCAGGGCAGATTAGCTTGACCCTGGAACCCTTGATCATTCGGCGCACGTGTTTCTCACACGTGATTCGCTACTCATGCCTGCATTCTCACTCGTGTCGCGTCCACCCCTGGGTCACCCCGGAGCTTCACTCGCGACACGACGCTCCCCTACCCATCCACACACCTGAACCAACCCAAAAGGCGGCTTAGTTAACGCATGAATGCCATAGCTTCGGCGGATGACTTGAGCCCCGCTACATTGTCGGCGCGGAATCACTTGACCAGTGAGCTATTACGCACTCTTTCAAGGGTGGCTGCTTCCAAGCCAACCTCCTGGTTGTCAATGCGACTCCACATCCTTTTCCACTTAGTCACCGCTTAGGGGCCTTAGCTGATGGTCTGGGCTGTTTCCCTCTCGACTACGGAGCTTATCCCCCGCAGTCTCACTGCTGCGCTCTCACTTACCGGCATTCGGAGTTTGGCTAACGTCAGTAACCTGGTCGGGCCCATCGGCTATCCAGTGCTCTACCTCCGGCAAGAAACACGCAACGCTGCACCTAAATGCATTTCGGGGAGAACCAGCTATCACGAAGTTTGATTGGCCTTTCACCCCTATCCACAGGTCATCCCCTCAGTTTTCAACCTAAGTGGGTTCGGTCCTCCACGCGGTCTTACCCGCGCTTCAACCTGCCCATGGATAGATCACTTCGCTTCGGGTCTTGATCGTGCTACTCAAACGCCCTGTTCGGACTCGCTTTCGCTACGGCTTCCCCACACGGGTTAACCTCGCAACACAACGCAAACTCGCAGGCTCATTCTTCAAAAGGCACGCCATCACCCCAACACCCACAAGGGGCAGCCGGGCTCTGACGGATTGTAGGCACACGGTTTCAGGTACTATTTCACTCCCCGCCAGGGGTACTTTTCACCTTTCCCTCACGGTACTTGTCCGCTATCGGTCATCAAGGAGTATTTAGGCTTAACGGGTGGTCCCGCCAGATTCACACGGAATTTCAGGGGTTCCGTGTTACTTGGGATACCGCTCCAGAGACACAAACTTACACTTACGGGGCTATCACCCTCTACGGCGCCACTTTCCAATGGACTTCAACTTCACTTGCGTTTTCTTACTCTGCGCCAGTCCGGCAGAACCAGCAGAACGGTCCCACAACCCCTCATACGCAACCCCTGCCGGGTATCACACGTACAAGGTTTAGCCTCATCCGATTTCGCTCGCCACTACTCTCGGAATCACTGTTGTTTTCTCTTCCTGTGGGTACTGAGATGTTTCACTTCCCCACGTTCCCTCCACACACCCTATATATTCAGGTGCAGGTAACTGGACATGACTCCAGCTGGGTTCCCCCATTCGGACATCCCCGGATCAACGCTCGGTTGCCAACTCCCCAGGGCTTATCGCAGGCTCCTACGTCCTTCATCGGCTCTTGATGCCAAGGCATCCACCATGTGCCCTTCATAGCTTGTCTCACAAACACTCAACGAAGACAACAACTACAAAAGTATTACAAGATGCTCGCGTCCACTATCCAGTTCACAAACTCCACACCCACCCGGGCCACCACCAAGCAACAAACTCAGATGGCAGTCCCGGAAGGTCTGCTTCAACACTGGGGTGTGATTCCCCAGAGCCCAACAGTGTGCCAACCCCACCCCATCAGACCCCACTCCCAGGTTCCACACCCGGACACCCCCACCCCACAAACAAGGGAAGGCGAACGGGTAGTACTGAGGAAGCAAAGCCCCACCGGGCAAAGCATCATCGACGATTCCACTAGTGAGACACCACCATGCGTCACCACACATTCGGCGGTGATCGGGGTGTGTGCTCCTTAGAAAGGAGGTGATCCAGCCGCACCTTCCGGTACGGCTACCTTGTTACGACTTCGTCCCAATCGCCAGCCCCACCTTCGACGGCTCCCTCCCACAAGGGGTTAGGCCACCGGCTTCGGGTGTTGCCGACTTTCGTGACGTGACGGGCGGTGTGTACAAGGCCCGGGAACGTATTCACCGCAGCGTTGCTGATCTGCGATTACTAGCGACTCCGACTTCATGGGGTCGAGTTGCAGACCCCAATCCGAACTGAGACCGGCTTTTTGGGATTCGCTCCGCCTCGCGGCATCGCAGCCCTTTGTACCGGCCATTGTAGCATGCGTGAAGCCCTGGACATAAGGGGCATGATGACTTGACGTCATCCCCACCTTCCTCCGAGTTGACCCCGGCAGTCTCCTATGAGTCCCCACCATGACGTGCTGGCAACATAGGACGAGGGTTGCGCTCGTTGCGGGACTTAACCCAACATCTCACGACACGAGCTGACGACAGCCATGCACCACCTGTACACCGACAAAAAGGGGCACTATCTCTAGCGCTTTCCGGTGTATGTCAAACCCAGGTAAGGTTCTTCGCGTTGCATCGAATTAATCCGCATGCTCCGCCGCTTGTGCGGGCCCCCGTCAATTCCTTTGAGTTTTAGCCTTGCGGCCGTACTCCCCAGGCGGGGCGCTTAATGCGTTAGCTGCGGCACGGAACCCATGGAATAGGCCCCACACCTAGCGCCCAACGTTTACGGTGTGGACTACCAGGGTATCTAATCCTGTTCGCTCCCCACACTTTCGCTCCTCAGCGTCAGGACATGCCCAGAGAACCGCCTTCGCCACCGGTGTTCCTCCTGATATCTGCGCATTTCACCGCTACACCAGGAATTCCGTTCTCCCCTGCATGCCTCTAGTCTGCCCGTATCGGAAGCAAGCCCAGAGTTAAGCCCTGGGTTTTCACTCCCGACGCGACAAACCGCCTACGAGCCCTTTACGCCCAATAATTCCGGACAACGCTCGCACCCTACGTATTACCGCGGCTGCTGGCACGTAGTTGGCCGGTGCTTCTTCTGCGGGTACCGTCACTTGCGCTTCGTCCCCGCTGAAAGAGGTTTACAACCCGAAGGCCGTCATCCCTCACGCGGCGTTGCTGGATCAGGCTTCCGCCCATTGTCCAATATTCCCCACTGCTGCCTCCCGTAGGAGTCTGGGCCGTGTCTCAGTCCCAGTGTGGCCGGTCACCCTCTCAGGCCGGCTACCCGTCGAAGCCTTGGTAGGCCATTACCCCACCAACAAGCTGATAGGCCGCGAGCACATCCCCCACCGAAAAAACTTTCCACAACCACACATGCATGCAGTCGTCATATCCGGTATTAGACCCCGTTTCCGAGGCTTATCCCGAAGTGGAGGGCAGATTACTCACGTGTTACTCACCCGTTCGCCGCTCGTGTACCCCCGAAAGGGCCTTACCGCTCGACTTGCATGTGTTAAGCACGCCGCCAGCGTTCGTCCTGAGCCAGGATCAAACTCTCCGTTGAAAAACAACACCACCACCAGACACAAAGCCCGACGGCGGAAAAAGAGATGCCCCTGACAGGAGAAACTGACATTCATTGGACCCCCGTAAGGAGATCCAGCCAGAATCATTGTCAAAGAAACCATCAACCAACCAACCCCACAAAAGAGGGAGATCAGTCGACGGGGCATAACAAACTAATTCGTCGACTATGACACACTGTTGAGTTCTCAAGAATCACACGCACACCGCGGACAGCGATCCCTCACTGCCCTCCGGGGCTCGCACACCCTAGACACCCAAGACCCACACCAACAAACCGGTGCAGCCCCCGAACCACCAGGACCATGCTGTGGTCAACCCGGGGCCGGAAGCCCGACCAGACCGGCCTTGCTCCCCGCCGCTCCCTGGCGACAGAGAAAACATTAGACGGCTTCCCGGTGAAGTGCCAAATCGGGCGGCCACCCACCTTCGGCGGCGCTCCGGTCAGGGGTCTCAGCCGGCCGTCCCGCGCGTGACCGCGGCGTCGTGCTCGATCCCCATGAGCGCGAAGACCCGCGCCGGCAGCGTGCCGTCGGCCGCCACCAGGGTCAGCAGCCCGCCGGCCCGGAGCGCCGCGCCCTGCGCGGCGACCAGCGCGCCGATCCCGGCGCTGGGCAGGAAGTCGACGTCGTCGACGTCGACCCACACGACCTGGCCCCGGTGGCCGGCGACGAAGTCGGCGAGCCGCTCCTGGAGCACCGCGACGATGTCCTCGTCGACGGAGCCGGCGACGCGCAGCACGTCGCCCTGGGTCTCGAACGAGAGGCTCCTACCGTCCACGGACCGCAGCGTAGGAGTGTGTGGGCCCGTGCGCACCCGTTGTCCGCGGTGCGGCGAGCCGCTCAAGCCGAGTCCCGCTCGGCGCCGAGCTCGCGCCGCACCGGCAGCCGGGGGACGCCGCCGAGCCGGCCCGCGTGCCGGACCCGGTCGGCGTGGCGGCCCAGCGCCTCCCACAACGCCGCGTGCGCAGCCCACGGGAGCGGGTCGTCGGCGACGTACCAGCTCGTGCCGAAGGAGACCCACACCGGCGTCCACTCCTGCGCGCAGTCCCAGGCGCCGCGCCGGGCCTCGACCAGCCGGCGCCGGACCTGGAAGGCCATCCGCGGTCCGTCCGCCGCGATCGGCGCGGTCGCCACCGGCCAGACCCACAGGTCGAGCGCCATCAGGTCCAGCTCGAGCTCGCGCAGGACCGTCGGGTCGACGAGCACGGTCGCGACGTTCTCGTGCGGACGCCTCATGCCCGAGACGCTAGACCGGGGACACGACGGCCGCCACCACCCCGCGAGGTGGACGGAGGACGCGGAACGCGCTGCGGTCGGTGGGTACCGACGCCGCATGACCAACTACCCCCGTCTCGCCATCGTGACCGGCGCCGACTCCGGCATCGGCCGCGCCACCGCAGAGCTCCTCGCCACCGAGGGGTACGACGTCGGGCTGACCAGCCACGAGGACGTGGAGGGCGCCCGGGAGACCGCGCGGGCGATCGAGCAGCGCGGCCAGCGCGCCTTCGTCGAGCCCTTCGACGCCTCCGATCCCGGTGCGGGCGCCGTCGTCGACCGGCTCGTCGAGCAGCTCGGCGGGCTCGGCGTGCTCGTCAACGTCGCCGGTACCGGCCACAGCAGCCGGGTGCTCGACACGGACCTCGACACCTGGCGCCACGTGCTGGCCACCGACCTCGACGGCCCGTTCCTGACCTGCCGCGCCGCGGCGAGGCACATCGTCGACGCCGGCCACCCGGGGCGCATCGTCAACGTGACCAGCGTGCACGAGCACGTCCCGCGGCTCGGTGCCGCGGCGTACTGCGCCGCCAAGGCCGGGCTCGGCGCCCTGACCGAGGTGCTCGCGCTCGAGCTCGGCGAGCACGGCATCACGGTCAACTCCGTCGCCCCCGGCGAGATCTCCACCGAGATGACCGGCATGGACACCGAGGAGGCCTACCACCAGGAGCGCCCCGGCAACCCGCTCGGGCGACCGGGGCACGTCAACGAGGTCGCTTCGGTGATCGCGTTCCTGGCCTCGCCGCGTGCCGCCTACGTCACGGGCAGCAGCTACGTGGTGGACGGCGGCCTCTCGCTGATGGCCGCGCACGGGCACGACGAGGCGGGCGCCGGCTGGCGCGAGCTGTGACCCTCCACCGACCACCGTCGTGACGGGGCTCACCCTCCGGGATGGTCTTGTCGACTTTGCCCAGCCGAGCCGAATGCGGCCGAGAGACGACGGGGAAGGGAGGGGTCAGCAACCATCCCGATCGGAAGGAAGCACTCCCCCATGATCACTGAGACCCAGGCGCGCGACGTCATCGGTTCGACCGCCTACGGCTCCGACGGCGAGAAGATCGGCAAGGTCGGTCAGCTCTTCCTCGACGACCAGACCGGTCGCCCGGAGTTCGTGACCGTCAACACCGGCCTGTTCGGCATGAAGGAGACCTTCGTACCGGTCCAGGACGCCGAGCTCTCCGGCAGCGACCTGCGGCTGCCGTACACCAAGGACAAGATCAAGGACGCGCCGAACGTCGACCTCGACGCCGGCCACCTCGACCAGTCCGAGGAGGAGCGGCTCTACGCCCACTACGGCCTCGGGAGCGGCACCTCGGGCGTGGCCGGCACGTACGGCGACGCCGGCACGACGTACGACGACAGTGCGACGACCCGCAACGACGGCGTCCTCGGTGTCTCCGGCACGTCCGGCACCGGCACCGGCACCACCGGCACGGCGGGCACGGCGCCCGCCGGCCACGACACCTCGGGACCGAACACCGACGACGCCATGACGCGGTCCGAGGAGCGCCTCGAGGTGGGCACCACCAGCCAGGAGGCGGGCCGCGCACGGCTGCGCAAGTACGTCACCACCGAGACCGAGACGCGCACCGTCCCGGTGACCAAGGAGCGTGCGGTCGTGGAGACCGAGCCGGTCACCGGCGGCAACGTCGACGAGGCCCTCGACGGGCCGGCCATCTCCGAGGAGGAGCACGAGGTCGTCCTGCACGAGGAGCGCGCGGTCGTGGACAAGACCGCAGAGCCGGTCGAGCGGGTGCGCCTCGGCACCGAGACCGTCGTCGACGAGCAGACGGTCACCGAGGACGTCCGCAAGGAGCACATCGAGGTCGAGGGCGACGTGGACGACCGCCGCGTCTGACGCTCCCCCGGTCCACCGACGGCCGCCCGCACCCCCCCGGGTGCGGGCGGCCGTCCGCGTCGTGGGCGCCCCGGCGTCGTAGGCGTGCCCGCCCGGGTGTCAGCGGCTCGGCACCTCCGGCTCGGCGAGCTCGGCACCGAGCCGGTGCACGACGTACCCGCACGCGGGATCGAGGACCCGGACCCTCAGGTCGTGCCCGCCGCCGGCGGCCGGGACGACCTGGGCCAGGCAGCTGCAACGCACCAGGGCCATGCGGCGCAGGCTAGGCCGCCCCGGCCCGCCCTCGCCGGAGAACCGGGCAAGGTGTGAGCGGCGCCTCCCGGCCCCCAGCACGGCAAACGGCCACCCGCACCGCGCTGGTGCGCGGTCCGGGTGGCCGTCGGCCGGGTGCCGGGCGGCGGCGGTCTAGCCGGGCGGAGGGGCGCTCCGGCGGTCCTCGACCTCGATCCCCTCGTCGCCCTCGACCTCGACGTGCTCGCGGCGCAGCTCGGTCTGGAGCGTGTGCTCGTCGACGACGGTGTGCTTGCGCACGATCACCCGCTCGCGCACGACCAGCTTCTTGGTCACGACGAGCACCTCCTCGAAGACCGGGATCGAGACCGCACCGTCCTCGAGCGTCTCGACCTCCCCGCTGTCACCCTCGAGGGCCGGGACGCGCTCGGAGGTGTCGGCGTGCTCGACGCTGCGGCTCACCGTCTCCTCGACCGGGTAGGTCTCGACGTGCTTGCGCACGTGGACGCGGCCGGACTCGTGCTGCTCGGTGCCGACGACCGAGCGCTCCTCGTGGCGCACCACCGAGCCGTCGTCGGGCTCGACCGCCCCGCTCGTCCCCGGGAGGTCGACGGGGGTCGTGGGATCGAGCGGGTCGGGCTCGTGGCCGGGCTGGTGGCTCATCGGTGCTCCTCCGCGGTGATGCCGCCTTGGTGCGTGCGCACCTTGCGACGCGTCCTGACGACCTCGACCTCCGAGCTGTGCCGGTGGCTTTCACCCAGCCGTCCGCCGAGCCAGCCGCCGAGCAGCATGCACAGCAGCGCGAGGACCCCGGTGACGATCGCGGCCGTGCCGAGGGCGTCGGAGCTGAACCAGTCGGGCAGGCCCACCCGCTCGCGGACGTCGGCGTCGTCGCCGGCGAGGGCCGCCAGGCCGGCCAGCAGGGCGGCCAGCACGACGAGCCACAGGGCGGCGAGCAGGCCGTGGAGCGGGCCGCGGGCGCGCGCCACGCGGGCGGCGACCCAGCCGCCGACGAGGCACGCGAGGAACAGGACGACGAGACCGGCGACGAGACCGCCGATCGACAGGTCGGAGCCGTCGACGCCGCGCTGGAAGCCGATGGTGCCGATCGTGCCGACCAGCGCCGACAGCAGCACCAGGGTGCCCAGCGCGGCGAGCGCACCGGCCAGGGTCGCGAGCACGTCCAGGGTGCGCCGTCGCGAGGCGCCGACCACGTCACCGTGCTCGGTGTCCGCGCGGAGGACCACCTGCTCCTCGGCGGGGCGGGGGATGGAGGGCCGGCCGGGACCGCCGGCGGCTGGGGGATGGGCGTCGGTCATCGTCGCTCCTGTCTCGGAACCGGGGAGTACCCCGCCCGAGCCCGGTCATACGGCCGCCCGGCCGCTCAGGCGCTCAGTCGCGGCGCTCGCGCGGGAGACGCAGCACGAAGCTCTGGTCCTCCACCGAGTACGTCGCGGAGCCGCCGTGCGCCTCGGCCAGCGCGCGCACGATGTAGAGCCCCAGCCCGGTGCCGCCGGTGGTGGTGCCGAACCGCTCGAAGAGGCGGTCCCGGGACTCGGCGGGCACGCCCGCGCCGGAGTCGCGGACCGCGATCACGACGCTGTCGCCGTCGGCGCGGGCACTGACCACGACCGGGGGCCGCCCGTGGGTCAGCGCGTTGACGACGAGGTTGTCGACCATCTGCACCAGGCGCCCGGCGTCGGCGACGACGACGAGACCCGGGTCGAGGTCGAGCAGGACGTCGCCGCCCGGCCGGCTGCCGCGAGCGGCGGTCGCGACCGAGCGCAGCGGCTCGTCGAGGGGCACCGGCGCGAGGGTGAGACCGAGGCTGCGGGCGTCGGCGCGCGAGGCGGTGAGCAGGTCGTCGAGCAGCCGGCGCAGCTGGTCGGCGGTGCGCCGCATGCCCTCGGCGAAGTCCTGGCGCTCGCCGTCGGTCAGGTCCGCGTGGTGGCGGGCCAGCGTCTCCGCCGTCGCCGCGAGGACGCCGACGGGCGAGCGCAGCTCGTGGGCGGTGACCGCGAGGAACTCCGCCTGGTCGGCGGCGGAGCGCCGCAGCCGCTCGTTGGCCTGCTGCTGCAGCTCGAGGATGCGCCGGCGCTCGGTGGAGTCGCGGGTGACCTTGGCGAAGCCCACCAGGTCGCCGTCGGCGTCGTGGACGGCCGAGATCGTCACGTGCGCCCAGAACCGGCTGCCGTCCTTGCGCAGCCGCCAGCCCTCCTCCTCGTAGCGGCCCTCGCGCCGGGCGATGGCCAGCTCGTGCTCGGGATGCCGCTCGGCCTGCTTGTCCGGCGGGTAGAAGACCCGGAAGTGCCGTCCGACGATGTCGTCGGCGGAGTAGCCCTTGCTGCGCTGGGCGCCGGCGTTCCAGCTGGCCACGTGGCCCTCGGGGTCGAGCATGAAGATCGCGTAGTCCTGCACGGCCTCGACCAGGAGCCGGAAGCGCTGCTCGGTCTCGTGCAGCTCCGCCTCGGCCAGCCGCTGCTCGGTGACGTCCTGGGCCTGCAGCAGGAAGTAGAGCGGGCGGTCCTGGGCGTCGAGGACCGCGGAGATCGTGGCGTGGAGGCGACGGCCCGGGTCGTCGGCGAGCCCGTGCTCGATCTGGACCGCGCCACCGCTCTCGCGCAGCAGCTGCAGGGCCTCGAGGACCCGTTTGTGGTCGTGGGCGAGGTCGGGGTACGGCGTGCCGACGAGTGCGTCGGCGTCCTCCCCCAGCACCTGGACGAAGTGGCGGTTGACCCGCACGACCCGACCGTCCAGGGTCATCGTCGCCATCCCGATCGCGGCGTCGTCGAAGATCTCGCGGAACCGCTCGAGGTGCTCGGCGAGCACCGGGTCGAGCTCGGGCGGCGGACCGTCCTCCACCGCGGCGGGGGCCGGCTCGGACGGGGGCCCGGGCGCGGCGACGTCCACCAGCCGGTCCACGAGCTCCTCCAGCGGCACGGACTTCTCCACGAAGTCGGTCGCGCCCAGCCGCCGGGTGTGCTCGGCCAGGCCGGCCTGGTCGAAGCCGCTGAACATCACCACCCGCGTGGTCGGGGAGGCGTCCAGCACGAGCGGCAGCGCGCCGAGCCCGTCGCGACCGGGCATGGAGACGTCGAGCAGCATCAGCGCCGGGCGGTGCGCGCGGGCGAGCTCCACTGCGTCGTACCCGTCCGCCCCCTCGCCCACGACCTCGAGCCGACCGGACAGCCGCAGCCGGGTCTTGACCAGCAGCCGCACCTCGGGGGCGTCGTCGACGACGACGATCGTGGGGAGACCGGGCATGCGCCGGAACCTACTGCACCCCGGTCCGGTGAGGACGGTCGCGGACGGCGGGTACCGGGGGCACGACCCCTGACCCTCCTGGGAAGGAGACCCCCGTGCGCGGACTCATCGGACTGCTGGTGGTGGTGTGGCTGGTGATCGGCGCGGCCGCCGCCTGGCAGCGCGGCTACTTCGGCGACGACCGGGACGCCAGCTGCAGCACGGTCGGCGACACCGTCCTCACCGTCGTCGCCGGCCCGCTCAACTACGTCGGCGTCAACCCCAAGGTCGACTGCAAGGTCCCCGACGCGCCCCAGCCCTCGGAGTAGGTCACCGGGCGGTCCACAGCGGCCCGGGTCCCACCGGCGGATTCGGAGCCTCCGCTGCGCAGGTGGGGGCCGGGGCGACATGATGGTCCGTCGGAGGTGGGTGCGTGGCGCAGGCGGGTGGACCACCGGAGCACGTGTTCCGGTGGGTGGCCGAGACGACGACCGACGGCCTGTGCTTCCTCGACGCCGGCGGCACCATCACCTACGTCAACGACGCCGTCGCGTCGGCCGTCGGCCGGGCGCCGCACGAGCTGCTCGGCGCGCCGGTGCGCGACCTGTTCACCGTGCGCCCGGGCGGGCCGGGCGAGCCGGGCGAGGCGGAGCACCCCCACGAGGGCACCGACGAGCACGCCGGCGACAACGTCGAGGCCGTGCTCGTGCGCGCCGACGGGACCCGGGTCCCCGCCCTCGTGACGTCGGTGCGCCTGCCCGACGAGGCCGGCGAGCAATGGCGCTGGCTGGTCCGGGTCACGCCGTACGCCGGGCGGCAGGGGCTGCTGGAGCAGCTGCGGGCGCGCGAGCGCTCGCTCGCCGACGCCCAGGAGATCGCCCGCCTGGGCAGCTGGAGCTGGGACCCGGCCGCCGACGTGGCGGAGTGGTCCACCGAGATGTTCCGGATCACGGGCCGCGACCCGCTGCAGTGGACCCCGACCCTCGACTCGTTCCTCGACTCCCTCCACCCTGACGACCGGGAGGCGGTGGCGTCCGCACTGGCCTCGGTCGTGGCGGGCGGCGAGAGCTTCGAGGTCGACGCGCGCCTGGTGCGGCCCGACGGGCAGGTCCGCTGGATCCGCGCGCTGGGCCGGGGCCGTGGCCTGTCGACCGGCGGCCGCGCGCTGCGGGGCACCGTCCAGGACGTGACCGCCCTCAAGGTGGCCGACGCCGAGGCCGCCGAGGCCGGCCAGCGGCTGCGGCTGCTGCAGGAGGTCGCCCTCGCCGCCAACCGGGCCACCACCCTGCGCGAGGCCCTCGAGATCGCCGCGCGGGCGCTCCCGGCGCACGGCAGCGGCTGGCAGCCGCTCGCGGTGCACGTGCCGGCCGCCGGCCGGCTCGTGCCCCTCGCGACCTTCGACGGCGCGGTCGCGGCCGACCTCGCCCTGGTCGAGCGCGCGCGACGCACCCGGGAGATCACGACCGCCCCGGCGCCGGGCCTCGCCGACACGCACAGCCTGGTGGTGCTGCCGGTCCTCGAGGCCGAGGAGGTGCTCTGCCTGGTCTCCCTCGTGGCCGACGAGGCGCCCCCGGAGGAGACCTCCTACCAGCTGCTGCGGCAGGTCGCGATCCAGCTCGGGCTCGTCGCCGAGCGCGAGCGGCACGCCACCGAGCTGGCCGAGGCCCGCGACCAGGCGATGGAGGCCTCGCGGCTGAAGTCGGAGTTCCTGGCCACGATGAGCCACGAGATCCGCACGCCGATGAACGGCGTGATCGGCCTGACCGACCTGCTGCGGCGCACTGCGCTCGACGACCAGCAGCAGCGTCTCGTCGACGGGCTGCGCGACGCCGGCCTGACGCTGATGGCGATCATCAACGACATCCTCGACCTGTCGAAGATCGAGGCCGGCAAGCTGGAGCTGGAGACCGCGGACTTCGACCTGCGCGGCGTGCTCGACCAGACCGCGGGCGTGCTGGCCGGACCGGCCCACGAGAAGGGCCTGGAGCTCGTCGTCGCCTGTGCCGCCGACGTCCCCCGGGTGCTGCGCGGCGACGCCGTGCGGCTGGGCCAGGTGGTCGCCAACCTGGCGTCGAACGCCGTGAAGTTCACCGACCGGGGCGAGGTGGTCATCAGCGCCGAGCTGGTCGAGGAGACCCCGGTCGAGGCCGTGGTGCGGGTGACCGTGCGCGACACGGGCGTCGGCATCGACCCCCGCGGGCGTGCCCGGCTCTTCGACGCCTTCACCCAGGCCGACCCCTCCACCACGCGTCGGCACGGCGGCACCGGGCTGGGCCTGGCGATCTCCCGGCAGCTGGTCCACGCCCTGGGCGGGGAGATCTCCGTGGAGAGCGAGCCCGGCCGGGGCAGCGCCTTCGCGTTCACCGCGCGCCTGGACCGCGCCGACGCTCCCCGCCACGCCGCGCCGGCCGGGTCCGAACCGGCTCCGCTCGCCGGCCGGCGCGTGCTCGTCGTCGACGACAACGCGACGAACCGCGCGGTGCTGGTCGAGCAGCTGGCCTCCTGGGGCGTCGACGCGGTCGCGGTCGCCTCCGGGACCGAGGCCGCGCTGACCCTGCGCGAGGCGACCCGCAGCGGCCGCCCGTACGACGTGGCGGTGCTGGACCTGCTGATGCCCGAGGAGGACGGCCTCGAGCTCGCGCGGCGGCTCCGCGCCGACGCGCACGTCGCCGAGCCCCGGCTCCTCCTGCTCTCCTCCGACCAGGCCGTCGGGGGCGGGGACGCGCGGGCGGCCGGCTTCGACGCGACGCTGGCCAAGCCGGTGCGCCACGACGACCTGCGCGAGGTGATCGCCTCCGTGGTCGGTCCCGGTCCGGGCACCGTCGACCGGCCGGCCGCGGGGCCGGCCTACGAGCTCGGCGTCCGGGTGCTGGTCGTGGAGGACAACCCGGTCAACCAGCTCGTCGCCACCGGCATCCTGGAGAGCCGGGGGTACGCCGCGGACGTCGCCTCGGACGGGATCGAGGCCGTCGAGCGCCTGCGCGGCGAGCACGGGTACGCCGCGGTGCTGATGGACTGCCGGATGCCGCGGATGGACGGCTTCGAGGCCACCCGCACCATCCGTCGCACCGAGCCGGCCGGCCGGCGCCTGCCGGTCATCGCGATGACCGCCTCGGCCCTCGAGGGCGAGCGCGAGCGGTGCCTGGCCGCCGGCATGGACGACTTCCTCACCAAGCCGGTCGACCCCGGTGAGCTCGACGCCGTGCTCCGGCGCTGGACCGGCCCGCAGGCGGCGCCGGACCGGCCTGCCGACGGGGCGCTCGACGACCACGCGGGCCGGTCGCGCCCGACCGGCGCCGTGCTGGACCCCGCCCGGGTCCGGATGCTCGACGAGCTGAAGAAGGACGGCGTGAGCTTCTTCGTCCGCACGGCCACCTCGTTCCTGGGCCGGATCGACGAGCAGGTCGCCGCGATCCACGACGCCGTCCGGTGCGGGGACGCCAACCGCACGTTCACCTCCACCCACCTGGTCAAGGGCAGCGCGCTGAACCTGGGCCTGACCCGGGTCGCCGAGGTGGCCCAGCGGATGGAGGAGCACGCCGAGCAGGGCAGCGCGGCCGGCATGGACGGGCTGCTCGCGGACCTCGACCGCGAGATCACCGCGGCGGTGGGCGCCCTGCGGGACGCGGTCGGCACCTAGTGGGTGCGCCGGGACCGCAGCCGGTCCTCCCCCCGGTGCTGCCGCGGTTCGAGGTCGTCGCCCGGCGGCGACCCGTCGAGCTGGTCCGGCCCTTCGCGTCGACCTCGGGCGCACCCGGCGGGCCGGTCGCGCCGTACGTCGCCGTCGAGGGCCCTGACGTCGGCCCGGGCGCCGGCCCGCTCACCCTGGCCGGCGACGGCCTGCGGGTGGTCGCGTCCTACGACGGCACGGCGCGGCTGGAGGTCACCGCCGCGGGCCGGACGACCCGGCACCGGTCGCGGCGGCACGGCCGCGCGGGCGCGCCCGTCGAGCGCCTCGGGCTGGCGCTGACCGGCACGCACGTGACGCTGCTGGCCCGGGAGGCCGGCAGCTGGGTCGCGCGCTGCCGCGTCGACCTCGCCCGGCGGGTCGACACCCGCGACGAGCGGCGGGTGACCACCCTCGAGGCCGCCGGCGGCACGTTCGGCTCCTTCGGCCAGCTCGGGCTGCGCGACCTGCGCGTGGTCACGACGGCCGACGGCGCGGCGTACCGCCCGGGCGGGCTGGTGCACCTCACCGCCACCTCGGCCGGCCCCGGGTTCTTCGACACCGCGCACACCTCGGTGTGGACCCTGGACCCGGTGACGCTCGACCTCGAGCACGCGGCCGACCTCTTCTTCCGCCGCCCGGACCGGCCCGGCGTGCTGGGCGACCACGCCACGCACCTGGTCCGCGACGGGGACCGGTGGCTGGTCGCCACGAGCACGTGGGGCGACTTCGACCGCCGCCGGCGCACCCGCGTCACGCTCGCGGAGACGACGGCCGACCTCCTGCGGGGCACGCACGTGCTCGACACCCGTGAGCTGCCGCTGCCGACCGACGGCCTGCGCTCCGTGGCGGTGTGGGACCCGCACCTGGTCCGCACCGACGACGGCTGGCTCGTCGGCTTCGTGTCGGCGCGGCGGTACTTCGAGTTCCACCCCGCCCTCGCCGGCGGCCCCGACCTCGGCGGGCTGCGCCTGCTGGCCGCGGACCCCTCGCCGCGCGAGTGCGAGGGCACGACGCTGCTCCGCCTCGACGGCCGGTGGCGGGTGCTGGCCAGCGACAAGGACCAGCGCACGTGGCCGGTGCACGACCTGGCGCTGCGCCGCACCGGCCGCCTCGACGCGCCGTACCCCTCGAACATCCCGTGGCCCACGCTCGTGCCGCTGGCCGACGCCGAGGGCGGCGGGTGGCTGGCGGTGACCTTCGACGGCACCCGGGCCGGCGGCCGGCTCGCCGGCTACGGCACCCACGGCGACGTGGTCGTGATGCGCGCGCCGGTCAGTCGGTGACGCGCAGCAGCGGTCGCACCGCGTTGCGGGCGCTGTGGATCCGTGACTTCACCGTGCCCAGCGGGACGTCGAGCACCCGGGCGATCTCGGCGTAGTCCAGCTCCTGGACGTCGCGCAGCACCAGCGGCTCCACCAGCTCGGGGTGCTCGGCTCCCACGACCTCCAGGGCGTCGAGCAGGTCCAGCCGGCTGCCCGCGATGACGCTCGTGGTGCGCGGGTCCGCGGCCACGGGGAGCTCGTCGGTGAGCCGTTCGGCCGCGCGGCGGCGCAGCGTCCGGTACGTCGAGCGGGCGCTGTTCGACGCCACGACGTGCAGCCAGGTGGTGAACCGGCTGCGCCCGCCGAAGGACCCGATCCTCGTCGCGACGAGCAGCAGCGCGTCCTGCGCCGCCTCCTCGGCGTCCTCGGGGAAGAGCAGCATGCGCCCGCAGATCCGCCGCACCCGCGGCTGGACCGCGGCCAGCAGCTCCTCGAGCGCCTCGCGGTCACCCGCGGCGGCCCGCAGGGCCAGGGCGTCGAGCTCGTCGGGGGTGGGCTCGGTGCCGGGGTCGTGGCTCACGGTCTGGGACGATACGACGCATGCCCCTGCCCGAGCGCCTCGGCCGACTCCGGCGCGTCGAGCGGCTGGGCGTCGGCGGCTTCGCGACGGTCTGGCTCTACCACGACGCCGAGCTGGACTCCGACGTCGCGGTGAAGGCGCTGGCCGAGAACTGGGCGCAGCGGCTCGACGTCCGCGAGCGGTTCCTCGAGGAGGCGCGGATCCTCCGGCGCGCCGACAGCGACCACGTGGTCCGCGTCCACGACATCGGCGAGGCCGACGGGACGCCGTACTTCGTGATGACGCACGCCGACCTCGGCTCCCTGGCCACCCTGCTCGAGCCGGGCCGCCCGCTGCCGCCCGGCCGGGTCCTCGACCTGGTCGAGCAGGCCGCCGACGGGCTCGGCGTGCTCCATGACCTCGGCGTCGTGCACCGCGACGTCAAGCCGCAGAACCTGCTGCTGCGCAGCGGCGGCAGTGCCGGCGACCGGCTCCTCGTGGCCGACCTCGGCGTGGCCAAGGCGATGCTGCACGCCAGCGGGCTGACCCAGGTCGTGGGGACGCCGGCGTACATGGCGCCCGAGCAGGCCCTGGGCACCGGGGTCGACCGCCGCGCCGACGTCCACGCGCTGGCTGCCGTCGCCTACCAGATGCTCACCGGCGAGCTGGCCCGGACCGGCTCGGTCAGCTCGCGGGCCCACGCCGGACTCCCGGTCGCGCCGTCCGCCCTCGCCGACCTGCCGCCCGCCGCCGACGCGGTGCTGCTCGCCGCGCTCGACCCCGACCCGGAGCGGCGGCCCGCCGACGCGGCGACGTTCGTCGCCCGGCTGCGGCGGTCGCTGGCCGGCGACGCGACCGTGCTGCACACCACGGCCGGTCCGGCCGGGCCCGCGGCCGCCGCCGCGGACCGCCGCAGGTCCGCCGGTGCGACGGCGCTGCTCGCCCTCGTCGTCTTCGTCGCGACGTTCGCGGCGGCGTACGCCCTGGTGCGGCTGCTCGGCTGAGGGGCCCTAGGCTGGGTGTGACCCGCGCCACCCCTGCGGGTCAGCACACCCGTCGCCGCACCACCCCCGCGGCCGAGCAGAGAGCAGGCACACCCATGTCAGCGACCCCCCGCACCGCCGGGACCACCCCTCCACGCAGCGCCGCCGTCGATGTCTTCGAGCTCGGCGCCGAGCACGAGCAGGTCGTCTTCTGCAACGACCCGGCCACCGGTCTCCGCGCGATCGTCGCGATCCACTCCACCGCCCTCGGCCCGGCGCTGGGCGGCACCCGCTTCCACCCCTACGCCTCGACCGACGACGCGATCGCCGACGTGCTCGACCTCTCCCGCGGCATGTCCTACAAGGCCGCGCTGGCCGGGCTCGACCTCGGTGGCGGCAAGGCCGTGATCATCGGTGACCCCGCCACCACGAAGTCCGAGGCCCTGCTGCGCGCCTACGGCCGGTTCGTCCAGTCCCTGGCCGGGCGCTACTACACCGCCTGCGACGTCGGCACCTACAGCGAGGACATGGACCACGTCGCGCGGGAGTGCTCCTTCGTCACCGGGCGGACGCTCGCCCACGGCGGCGCGGGCGACAGCTCGGTGCTCACGGCGTACGGCGTGTTCCAGGGCATGCGCGCTGCGGCGGAGCACGCCTGGGGCAGCACCTCGCTGGAGGGCCGCACCGTCGGCGTGGCCGGGGTCGGCAAGGTCGGGCGCCACCTCGTGCGCCACCTGGTCTCCGACGGCGCGCGCGTCGTCGTCACCGACGTCCACGCGCCCGCGGTCGAGCGGGTGCTCGCCGAGCACGCAGCCGGGACCGGGCCCGCTCCGGTGCGCGCCGTGGGGTCGACGGCCGAGCTGCTCGGCGAGCCGCTCGACGTCTACGCGCCGTGCGCGCTTGGCCGCGCGCTTACCGACGACGTCGTCGACGTGCTCTCGGCCCGGGTCGTGTGCGGCGCCGCGAACAACCAGCTCGCCCACCCCGGGGTGGACAAGGCGCTGCTGGACCGCGGCATCGTCTACGCGCCCGACTACTGCGTGAACGCCGGCGGCCTGGTCCAGGTCGCCGACGAGCTCGAGGGCTTCTCCTTCGACCGTGCCGAGCAGCGCGCGGCACGCATCTACGACACCACCCGCGCCGTCCTGGAGACGGCGGCCGCGGAGGGGGTCTCCCCCGCGGTCGCCGCGGACCGGCTCGCCGAGCGCCGCATGCGCGACGTCGGCCGACTGCGAGGCATCTGGCTGGGTCGCTGACCCGCCCGGAACAGCCTCGTCACGCATCGACCCGGTCGTCCGGCCCCTGGGACAGGGGCCGGACGGCCGGGTCAGTGGTCAGTCGCGCCGGGGCTCGACGACGTCGGCCCACTTCTCGAGGATCTCCGGATCCACCTCGGCCTCCTGGTGGTCGGTCTCCCCGCCGTGCAGCTCCTGCGCCAGCTTCCCGAAGTCCGTCTCGTGAGTCCGGTACTTCAGGTCGCGGGCGACCTTCGTCTGCTTAGCCTTCGCTCGGCCGCGCCCCATAGGGTCAGCCCCCTCGCAACTTGGCCGGGGCACAGTGGCACCCGGGCTGTCCTCAGAAATTCTCCGTGGCGCCAACGCTACCTGTTGCGTGGTTGTTCCCGCACGTCCGGGTAGGAAGTCGCTGCGCGCGTCGCCGTCGGGGCGCGCCCCGGCGGCTACCAGCCGGGGTGCTGGCCGGTCAGGTGCACGCTGCCACCGGCCTGGGACGCGGTGTGGCCGGCCGTTCCGGCCTCCCGGACCTCCCCGGCGACCCAGGCACGGACGCCGTGCCCGGCGAGCACCCGCACGGCCTCGTCCACGTCCGCGGCGGGCAGCAGGGCGACCATGCCGACCCCGCAGTTGAGCGTGGCCTCCAGGTCCGCCTGCGGCACGTCGCCGACCCGGCGGACCAGGTCGAAGACCGGCTGCGGGGTCCACGTCCCGCGGTCGATCGTGGCGGTCAGCTCCACCGGCATCACCCGCTCGAGGTTCGCGGCCAGGCCACCGCCGGTGACGTGCGACATCGCGTGCACGCCGGTGCGGTCGGCCAGCTCGAGGCAGGCCTTGGCGTAGATCCGGGTCGGGGTGAGCAGCTCCTCGCCGAGGGACCGGCCGAGCTCGGGCACGTTGCGGTCCAGCGACCAGCCGGCGCCGCCGTCCTCCGGCGAGCCGAGCAGGACGTGGCGGACCAGGGAGTAGCCGTTGGAGTGCAGGCCGCTGGCCGCCATGGCCAGCACCACGTCGCCGGGGCGGACCCGTCCCGGGCCCAGCAGCCGGTCGGCCTCCACGACGCCCGTGGTGGCGCCGGCGACGTCGTACTCGTCGGGGGCGAGCAGGCCGGGGTGCTCGGCGGTCTCGCCGCCCACGAGCGCGCAGCCGGCCACCTGGCACGCCTCGGCGATGCCCTTGACGATCGCGGCGATCCGCTCCGGGACGACCCGGCCGGTGGCGATGTAGTCGGTCATGAACAGCGGCTCGGCACCGCACACGACGAGGTCGTCGACGACCATGCCGACCAGGTCGAAGCCGATGGTGTCGTGCACGTCCATCGCCTGGGCGATCGCGACCTTGGTGCCGACGCCGTCGGTCGACGTGGCGAGCAGCGGCCGGGTGTAGCGGGTCAGCGCGGAGGCGTCGAAGAGGCCCGCGAACCCGCCGAGCCCGCCGATGACCTCGGGCCGGGTGGCCTTGGCGACCCAGCCCTTCATCAGCTCGATGGCGGTGTCGGCCGCCTCGATGTCGACGCCGGCCTCGGCGTAGGCGTTCTTCCGCTGCGGGACGGGGGGCTGGGCGTCGGTCACCGGGCTGATCCTCAGGGGTTGTTGAGCACGGGCAGCGCCTTGCCCATGGTGGGGGACTTCAAGGTGGCCTCGAGCAGGTGCTTCCCGAGCAGCGACTCGTCGGGCAGCTCGACGGGGTACTCGCCGGTGAAGCACGCCTGGCACAGGGCCTTCGCCGGCTGGCCGGTGGCCTCGACCATGCCCTCGAGGGAGATGTAGCCGAGGCTGTCGGCACCCACGCTCGCGGCGATCTCGTCGACCTCGAGGCCGTTGGCGATCAGCTCGGCGCGGGTGGCGAAGTCGATGCCGTAGAAGCACGGCCACTTCACCGGCGGGCTGGAGATCCGCACGTGCACCTCGAGCGCGCCGGCCTCGCGGAGCATCCGCACCTGCGCGCGCTGGGTGTTGCCGCGGACGATCGAGTCGTCGACCACGACGATGCGCTTGCCGCGGATCATGTGCTCCAGCGCGTTGAGCTTGAGCCGGATGCCGAGCTGGCGCAGCGTCTGGCTGGGCTGGATGAACGTGCGCCCGACGTAGGCGTTCTTGACGAAGCCCTGGCCGAAGGGGATGCCGCTCTCCTGGGCGTAGCCGGACGCCGCGGGCGTGCCCGACTCGGGCACCGGCATGACCAGGTCGGCCTCGACCGGGAACTCCCGGGCCAGGCGACGACCCATCTCGACGCGTGCCTCGTGGACGTTGCGGCCGCTGATGGTGGCGTCGGGGCGGGCGAGGTAGACGTACTCGAAGACGCAGCCCTTGCGCTCGGGCTCGGCGAACCGGTGCGAGCGCAGGCCCTGGTCGTCGATGACGAGCATCTCGCCGGGCTCGACCTCGCGCACCACGCTGGCGCCGATGGTCGCCAGCGCGGCGTCCTCCGAGGCGACCACCCAGCCGCGGTCGAGGCGGCCCAGGACCAGCGGGCGGATGCCCTGCGGGTCGCGCGCGGCGTACAGCGTGTTCTCGTTCATCCACACGAAGCAGAAGGCGCCGCGCAGCGTGGGCAGCACCTCCAGGGCGCGCTGCTCGAGGGTGCTGTCGGGGTGGTGGGCGAGCAGGGCGGTCACCAGGCTGGTGTCGTTGGTGACCTCGCCGGCCGGGCGCGTGTGCAGCTCCAGCTCGTCGTCGGGCCCGGGCAGGTCGTCGACCATGCCGCGCAGCTCGTGGGTGTTGATCAGGTTGCCGTTGTGGCCCAGCGCGATCGAGCCGTCGGCCGTCGGGCGGAACGTCGGCTGCGCGTTCTCCCACGTGCTCGCGCCGGTCGTGGAGTAGCGCGAGTGGCCGATCGCGACGTGGCCCTTGAGGGAGTCCAGCGTGGTCTCGTCGAAGACCTGCGAGACCAGGCCCATGTCCTTGTAGACCAGGATCTGGCGGCCGTTGCTGACCGCGATCCCGGCGGACTCCTGGCCGCGGTGCTGGAGCGCGTAGAGACCGAAGTACGTCAGCTTCGCGACGTCCTCGCCCGGGGCCCAGACCCCGAAGACGCCGCAGGCGTCCTGCGGTCCGGCCTCCTGCGGGTCCAGCGCGGTCGTCAGCCGGCCGTCTCCGCCCCTGCGCGAGCTGCCAGTGCTGCTGAGGTAGGGCACGGCCCGATCGTAGCGGCGCGGCGCGGCACCGCCCGATTCCCGGCCGGTCCCGACCGATCGGCGGACGCATGCCACCGGGGCTGCGTATCGTGGCGGTGCTCACTGCGCCCCACCCGCCAGCTCCGCGCCGCCCCCTCCCCCTCGACTGGAGCCCGATGACGAACCCCGCGACCGCCGCCACCCGGCCGGGTCCCTCGGGGTTGTCGCCGGAGGCCCAGGAGTCGCTGCAGCTGATCGCGGAGGGCATCACCGCGGTCGCCGGGTTCGGCGTGGCCGCAATCGGGCTCGTGCGCGACGAGCACCTGGAGATGGTGGCGGTCGCCGGCAGCCCGCAGGCCCGCGGCGAGCTCACCGGCCGTCGTACCCCCCTGCACCTGCTGACCACCGAGCTCGAGGTCGCCGACGACTGGGGCCTGCTGAAGTTCGTCCCCCACGAGCGGCTCCGCTCCGACGTCGAGACCTGGGCGTGGGTGCCGCAGATCGAGGTGTCCGACGACGCCGAGGCCTGGCACCCGCTCGACATGCTCACCGCCCCCCTGCTCGACGACGACGGCGCCATGCGCGGCCTGGTCTCCATCGACGTCCCCGACGACGGTCGGCGTCCCGGCCCGACCCGCCGCCGGCTCCTGGAGCGGTACGCCGCGCAGGCCTCGCGCGCGGTGCTGCGCGAGCTGGAGCGCGAGGAGCTCGCCGAGCAGGTCCGGCTCGCCGAGACGGCCCGCAAGGTGGTCCGCCGCGCGTCGCGGCAGCGCTCGCTGGCCCGCATCCTCGACGAGTCCAGCGAGGCCCTCGTCGAGGGGTTCCGCGCCCTGGGGATGTGGATCCAGACCTTCGACGAGGACGGCCTCGGCAGCGGCACGGTCCACGCCCTCGACGGGACCGAGGTGGAGCTGTCCGCCGGCATCGTCGAGATCGCCGAGCGCTCGGCCCGGCTCGCCTGGGCCGCCCAGCGCACGGTCGTGGTGGCGCGCGGCCGGCTGGAGGACGGCCTGAGCGAGGACGAGCGCGAGCAGGTGGTCGACCTGCTCGACAGCATCGACGTCGGCTCGATCCTCTTCGTGCCCCTCGGCGTCGGTCCCGAGTGCCTCGGCAACCTGGTGCTCACCCGGCCGCACGGCGGTGCGTGGTGGTCCGACACCGAGGCCGACGCGGCCCTCGACATCGGCCGCGACCTCGGCACCGCGATCCTCAACCTCCGCGCCTTCGAGCGCGAGCACCGGCTGGTCCAGGAGCTCCAGGCGCTCGACCAGTACAAGGGCCAGCTGATCGCCACCGTCGCGCACGAGCTGAAGAACCCGCTGACGTCGATCGTCGGCTACCTGGAGATGCTCGAGGGCGAGGGGCTCGACCAGGGCGTCGAGCAGGCGCTCTCGGCGATGGACCGCGGCGCCCGCCGGATGGTCCGGGTGATCGACGACCTGCTGCTGCTCTCCAAAGTCGGCGACCCCGCGAACCCGGTCATCCCGCGCCCGGTCGACCTGCGCACCGTCGCCGCGGACGCGGTCGACCTCACCACGGTCGCCGCGCGGCAGCGCGACCTCGAGGTGCGCATCGACGCGCCGCCGTACCCCGTCCTGGCCAGCGGCGACCCCGACGAGCTCGACCGTGTCCTGTCGAACCTGGTCAGCAATGCCGTGAAGTACACCGAGCCCGGTCGCTCGGTCACCGTCGCCCTGGCCCGGGACGGCGACGAGGTGGTCGTCGAGTGCCGCGACGAGGGCTTCGGGATCAGCGCGGAGGACCAGGAGCGGCTGTTCACCGAGTTCTTCCGCTCGACCAACCCGGTCGCGGTCGCGCAGCCCGGCACGGGGCTCGGCCTGGCGATCGTCGCCCGGATCGTCGAGCGGCACGGCGGCCGGATCGAGGTCGAGTCCGAGCTCGGCCGGGGCAGCACGTTCCGCGTGCGGCTCCCCGCGGCCTGAGCTCAGCGCATCGCGCGGGCGCCCTTCTCGATCGCCTCGCGGATGCGGACGTAGGTGCCGCACCGGCAGATGTTGCGGATCGAGTCGAGGTCCTTCTCCGAGATCTCCCGGCCCTCGCGGCGCACCTTCTTGACCAGCGCGACGGCCGCCATGATCTGGCCGGGCTGGCAGTAGCCGCACTGCGCGACGTCCAGCTCGAGCCACGCCTCCTGCATCGGGTGCAGGTCCCGGCCCTTGGCCCCCACGGTGGCGGGCAGGCCCTCGATGGTGGTGACCTTGTCGGTCCTCCCCAGGTCGCCGACCCGGACCGAGCACGGGTTGAACGCCTTGCCGTTGATGTGGCTGGTGCACGCCTTGCACACGTTGATGCCGCAGCCGTACTTCGGGCCGGTGACGCCGAGGAGGTCGCGGAGCACCCACAGGACTCGGACGTCGTCGTGGACGTCCACGGTGACGGGCTTGCCGTTCAGGATGAAGGTCTGCTTGGGCACGGCGAGCTCCTCAGTAGGTCTTCTTGAGGCCGTTGGTCGGCGAGGGCGGCATCGAGGGGACGTAGGACTTCGGCTTGAACCGCACCTGCCCGTGGTTGATCGGGAAGCGGGTCGGCAGCGTGCCGGTCGCGCGGGCGTACGCGCAGGCGACGGCGGCCGCCGACGAGCCGACCGCGGCCTCGCCCACGCCGCCGGGGGTGTCGGAGCCGGACTCGACGATGTGGACCTCGACGCCCTCGGGCGGGACGTTCCACTGCCGCGTGTAGAAGTAGTTGTCCCAGCTGCCCTCGAGGAAGCGTCCGTCGCGCAGGTGGTTGCTCGCGCTGAGCGTCATGGCCAGGCCGTCCATGAACCCGCCCTGCATCTGGGCCTCGACACCGCGCGGGTTGATGACCAGGCCGCAGTCGACGGCGATGACCGCCTTGGTGACGCGCGGGCCGGTGTAGGTCTCCTTGCCGAGGTCGCGGTCGACGGTCCGCGGGCGGCAGTCGATCTCGACGAGGACGGCGGTGGCGCCCTTGTACTCCTTGTGCAGCGCGACGCCCTGGGCCGTGCCCGCCGGCATCCTGCGCCCCCAGCGCCCCTCCTGCTTGACCTTCTCCAGCACCGCCCGGACCCGCTTGTTCTTCACGTGGTCCAGCCGGAACTGCACCGGGTCCTTGCCGGCCCGCTGCGCCAGCTGGTCGATGGTCAGCTCGGCGGCGACGCAGACGTCCGGGGAGTAGATGTTGCGCATCGAGCCGGTGGAGAACTTGTCCTCGAACTCCAGCGGCTCGTTGAGCAGCTGGGTGACGACGCCGAAGTTGTACGGGAGCTCCTGGGTCAGGCTGAAGATCGTCTCCGCGAAGCCCAGCCCGCCGAGCCCCGTGGGCAGCTCGTCGGCCAGCGAGGTGATCATCTCGCCGAGGCCGTGGCTGAAGTCGGTCGTGACGCTGGTGTGCCGCTGCTCGAAGCTGAGCACCTGGCCGGCGAGCACGGTCGCCCGGACGCGCGACGTCGCCATCGGGTGCAGCCGGCCCTGCCGGGGCTCGTCGACGCGGTGCCACATCAGCTTGACCGGCACCCCCATCGCCTTCGACACCTTCGCGGCCTCGATCGCGTGGTCGCCGAAGAGCTTGTGGCCGAAGGACCCGCCGCCGGTGACGACGTTGACCTCCACCTGGTCGGGCCGCAGGCCGGTGGCCGCGGCGATGTTCCCCTGGGCGACGATCGGCGCCTTGAGGCCGGCCCAGACCTCGGCGCGGTCCTTGCGGACGTCGGCGATCGCGGCGTACGGCTCGAGGGCCGCGCTGGACCGGAACATGAACTCGAAGCGGGTGTCGACCTGCTCGGCCAGCAGCGGCACCTCCGGCACGACCATCGGCAGCTCCTGGGTCTTGAGCTTGGCCAGGATCGTCTGGTCGGACTCGCCGCTGACCGTGCCGGGGTTCCAGTCGACCTCCAGGGCGCGCACGCCGTCGATGCACTGGCCGAACGTCCGCGCCCGGACCGCGACGCCGGTGTCGACCATCGCCACGTGGGTGACGCCGGGCATCCGGCGCACCTGGGCGGCGTTGCGGACCCGCCGCGGCGAGCCCTGGTGCTCCGGCGGGCGGCAGACCATCGTCGGCAGCGCACCGGGGACGTCGAGGTCGGTGGTGAACTTCTTCCTCCCGGTGACCGCGTCGCGGGCATCGGTGCGGTTCCGCGGCGTGCCGATGACCTGGTAGTCGGCCTTCGACTTCAGCAGCACCTCGACCGCCTCGACGACCTGGCTGGCCGCGGACGTCGCGAGGTCGCCGTACGTCACCGTGTTGCCGAGGGCGTCGCTGACCACGCCGCCGGTCGTGGTGAGCCGGTCGACGGTGGTGCCGAGCTGGACCGCCGCCGCGTCGAGCAGCCGGCGGCGGGCGACGGCGGCGGCCACCCGGATCGGCGTGAAGGTGGAGAACGTCGTGTTGGAGCCGCCGGTGAGCTGGTTGAACAGCAGCTCGGGGCGGGCCGGGGCGAGGGTCACCCGGACCTTCTCCACGGGCAGGTCGAGCTCGTCGGCGAGGATCATCGCCGTCGAGGTGACGATGCCCTGGCCGACCTCCATCCGCGGGAGCGCGAAGGACGCGGTGCCGTCCTGGTTGATCGCCACCGTGACCAGGTTGGCCGTCGGGAGCGCCGCGTCGGTCTGGAGGTCCTCGAGGTCGTAGAGCTCGGGCACCTGCGGGGGCGACGGGATCGCCGCGCCGGCGGGCGTGCGCGCCAGGCCGAGGTCGGCGGCCACCACCAGCGTCGTGCCGGCCATCACCCAGCCGAGGAAGCCGCGGCGCCCGAGCTCGGCTCGTGGTCCGCCGTTCCCGGCCTGGGGGTCGTGCTCGAGCGCGGTCATGCGTGGTCCTTCCCGAGAGGTCGCGAGACTTTACAACTGCGGCTCGCCTGTCGAACTGTGGCACGGGTGACCGCCGCCACACCATGCCTTCGTCGCCCACGATCCTCCGGATGGGTCTGTGCACTCCGCACACCCGGCCTCGGCGGCTACTGGGTGAGCCCCGCCCGGTGGGCGCGGAGCGCGAGCGCCAGCTCGACCGGCGGCACGACGTCGACGAGGTCGCGGCCGGTCAGCGCGGAGACGCGGCGGAGCCGGTTGAGGACGGTGTTGCGGTGGCAGTGCACCCGGGTCGCGGTGTGGGTGGCCGAGCCGCCCGTCGCGACCCATGCCTCCAGGGTCTTCAGCAGCGGGTCCGCCTCGCCGGGCGCGAGGGCCAGGAGCGGGCCGAGCCAGACCGCGACCAGCCGGCCGGCCACCTCCGGGGCGGTGAGCAGCAGCGCCTCGGGCAGCCGCTCGTCGAACGTCGCGAGCCCAGCTCCGCCGTCGAGGGTCCGCAGCGCGATCGAGGCCTGCCGGAAGCCGGTGCCGACGCCCGCGAGCCCGCGGACCACGACGGAGGCACCCAGCGCGCCGCCGACCGGGCGGAGCGCGTCGTGCACCTGCGCCGCGCCACCCGCACCGACCAGCACCAGTCCGACCACGCCGCCCGTGCGGCGTACCCAGCAGGAGCGGAGCGGCGCCAGCGCGGCGAGCAGCCGGTCGGTGTCCGGCCCGGTGCCGGTCACGACGAGCAGGTCGTCGCCCACCGGCAGGTCGAGGATGCGCGCTGCCTCGTGGGCGAAGCGGGGGTCCTGGGCCCGCCCGTGGAGCAGCCCCTCCCACAGCTCGGCGCGCAGCTGCTCGTCGGCGCGGACCGCGGCGCGCTCGGTGGCGTGGTACGCCGCGGCGACCTGCGCCGAGGTCTGGTCGACCACCTCCCACAGGCGGGTGCCGACGTCCCGCACCTCCGCCCCCGGCAGCGCCTCGCCGACGTGCTCGACGAGGTCCTCCCAGATCAGCCGGCCGCCGAGCCGGAAGGACCGCAGCACGTCGTCGAGGGGCAGGCCCTGCTCGCTGCGCCGGCGCCCGGTCACCCGCGCCGCGTCGTACGCCGGGTCCTCGGCGGGGTCGCGTGCGGGGTCGGCCCCGGGCTCGCCGAGCAGCTCCAGCACCCGGTCGACGTTGTCTCGGCAGGACCGCCGCAGGTCCTCGTGCGGGACCAGGCCGGACGTGCGGTAGCCGGGGTTGGCCGCCTCGATCGTCGCGACCAGGCGGTCGGTGAGGGCCTCCACCCGCGCTCGCCGGTGCTCGGCGAGGACGGCGCGGGTGTCGGCGATCACACCTCCAGGGTGCCCAACCGGGCCAGGAGCAGCGTCTCCGCGAGCACGACCCGCTCGAACTCGGCGAGGTGGAGGCCCTCGTTGGCGCCGTGCGCGCGGGTGTCGGGGTCCTCCACGCCGGTGACCAGGACGCTCGCCCGCGGGAACGCCTCGAGGAACTCGGCGATGAAGGGGATCGAGCCGCCGACGCCCATGTCGACCGGCGCCGTGCCGTCCCAGGCCTCGGTGAACGCCTCGCGCGCCGCGTCGTACGCCGGGCCGGTGGCGTCGATCTGGGTGGCCTCGCCGGTGTCGACGATCGTCACGTTCAGCTCCGCGCCCCACGGGACGTTCGCCTCGAGGTGCTCGCGGAGGCGGGCGACGGCGTTCTCGGTCGTGTCGCCGGGAGCGATCCGGAGGCTGATCTTGGCGCGGGCCGCGGGGACCAGCGTGTTGCTGGCGCCCTCCACCTTGGGCGCGTCCAGGCCGGTGATGGACAGGGCGGGCTTGGTCCAGAGGCGCTCGACGACCGAGCCGGTGCCGATCCACTGCACGCCCGCGACGGCGCCGGACTCGGCGCGCAGCCGCTCCTCGGGGTACTCCACGTCGGCCGCCGGGCCGCTGTGCAGGCCGGCGATCGCGACGTCGCCCGCGTCGTCGTGGAGGCTGGCGATGACGCGGGAGAGCGCGATGAGCGAGTCGGGCACGAGCCCGCCCCACATGCCGGAGTGCACCGCGTGGGTGAGCGTGCGGACCTCGACGTCGGCGCGCACCAGGCCGCGGAGGCTGGTGGTGAGCGCGGGCTCGCCGATGTCCCAGTTGCCGGAGTCGGCGATGACGATGACGTCGGAGCGCAGCCGCTCCTGGTGCTCGCGCAGGAGCGCCGGCAGCGACTCCGAGCCGACCTCCTCCTCGCCCTCGATGAACATCGTGACGCTCACCGGCAGGTCGTCGCCGAAGACGCGCAGCGCACCCAGGTGGGCGGCGATGCCGGCCTTGTCGTCCGCCGCGCCGCGTGCGTAGAGCCGGCCGTCGCGCTCGGTCGGCTCGAACGGCGGGGAGTCCCAGTCGGCGTGGTCGTTCTCCGGCTGGACGTCGTGGTGGGCGTAGAGCAGCACCGTCGGCGCGCCCTCCGGCCCGGGCTTGTGGGCGATCACCGCGGGGGCGCCGCCCTCGGCGGTGACGATGTCGACGGTCGGGAACCCCTCGGCGCGGAACAGCTCGGCGACCGCCTCGGCGCTGCGCTGCACCTCGCCCGCACGGGCCGGGTCGGCGCTCACGGACTCGATCCGGACGAGGTCCTCGAGGTCGGCCCTCAGCCCGGGCAGGACGTCGGTGACCTTGGTGCGGAGCTCGTCGGTGGAAGGGCGGTTCGTCATGCCGCCCACGCTAGGTCAAGGCACGGTCCGGTGCAGCGGCAGGTACGGCGACAGGTCGGCCCGCTCCCCGCTCGCCCGGACCCGGCCGGCCGCCTCGGCCTCGTGCCAGGTCAGCTGCCCGGTCGCCAGCGCGATGATCGTCGCGGCATCGGTCTCGACGACCGCCGGCGGGGTGCCGCGGGTGTGCCGCACCCCCGGCACGACCTGGACCGCGGCGTACGGCGGCACGCGCACCTCGACGGAGTGGCCGGGCGCCCGGGTCTCCAGCAGCGCGAGGTAGTGCTTGACGAGCAGCCGCAGGTCGCCCTTCTCGCCCTTCCCGGCGGCGTCGGCACGGACCCGCCCGAGGGCGGCGGAGACGTCGGCGGGGTCGGCGGGGCGCAGGCGTGCGGGCACGGACCGAGGATAGTTTCCGCCGCGACGGGCTTGCCCGGGCCGGGGAGGATGGGTCCGTGCCGGAGGGGGACAGCGTCTTCAAGCTCGCGCGGCGGCTGGACCGCCCGCTGAAGGGGCGCACGGTCACCCGCAGCGACCTGCGCGTCCCGCGGCTCGCGACGCGCGACCTCGCCGGCCGCGTCGTCCTCGAGCACGCGACGCACGGCAAGCACCTGCTGACCCGGTTCAGCGGCGGGGCCACCCTGCACACCCACCTGCTGATGGACGGCTCCTGGTCGGTCACCGGCCCGGGCAAGCAGCTCCCCCGCCGGCTGATGCCCGACGTGCGGATCGTGCTCGCCACCGACGCCGGCCACACGGCGTACGGCCTGAGGCTGCACGAGATGGAGCTCGTCGAGACCTCCCGCGAGCACGAGCTGGTGGGCCACCTCGGCCCCGACCCGCTGCGCGAGGACTGGGACGCCGAGGAGGCGGTACGCCGCCTGGCCGCCGAGCCCGCCGTGCCGCTCGTCTCGGCGCTGCTCGACCAGCGCAAGGTCGCCGGGTGGGGCAACCTGTGGGCCAACGAGCTGGCCTTCCTCCTCGGCCGCAGCCCGTGGACCCCGGTGGGCGAGGTCGACGTCGAGCGGCTGGTCGCCCTGGGCGCCAAGGCGCTGCGGCACTCCGCGACCGTCGAGGGCGCCTACCAGGTCACCACCGGCATCGGCCGCAAGGGCGAGTCGCACTGGGTCTCCGGCCGGGCCGGGCGGCCGTGCCTGCGGTGCGGCACGACCGTCGAGGTGGTCCCTGAGCTCCCCAACGACCCCGCCAACCGGCGTACCTGGTGGTGCCCGCACTGCCAGCCCGGCCCCGGCCCGGAGACCCGCGTGGCGACCTCGGTGGCGTCCGCCTAGAGCAGGACGACCGCGCCCGGCTCGGCGTCGCGCAGCAGCCCCAGCACCGCCGCGGCGGTGCGGTCCACGTCGAGGTCGCGCGGACCGGGGACCAGCACCGGGTCGGCCAGCAGGTCCCGCCCCAGGGCGAGCGCCGCCCGGGCGCCCAGGCCGGTGGTGACGAGCAGGTCGGCCCCGCCGAGGTCGCGCGCACGACCGGCGACCAGCGCGGCGTCGGTCCCGCCGACCGACGGGTCCGCCTGCAGCGACCACCCCGACACCCGGCGCTGCCGGACAGCGGCGGCCGTCGCCTCCGCGGAGGCGGCGTCGGGATCCACCACCAGCACGCCGGAGCCGGAGCGGGCCAGCCGCAGGCACACCTCGTGCCCGACGCCGACCCCGCCGCCCACGACGACGCCCAGCCTCCACCGCAGCAGCATCCGCCCAGGCTAGGCGCGGGTCGGCAAAGTCGGCGCCGGAACCCTTGTGGACCCACGCGGCGCAGTCCTAGGTTGACCGCCTCGCGCGCCGCCGGCGCGCCCGTCTCTCGGGAGATCCCCTGTGAGCAGAAACCGCACCACCCGCCGTGTGGCGGGCCCCCTGGCCGGCCTCGCCGGCGCGGCCGTGCTCGCGGCCGCCACCCTGCCCGGCTCCACCGCCACCGCGTCCCCCGACGCGCCGGCCCAGCAGTCCGCCCGCCAGACCGCCGCGAAGACCGCCCCGAAGGCCTCCCCCGAGGACCGGGTGGCCGCGCTGGTGAAGTCCGTGGACGGGCCCGGCGTGCGCAAGCACCTCGTCGCCCTCGAGCGGATCGGCGACAAGCACGGCAGCCGCGCGTCGGGCACCCCCGGCTACCGCGCGTCGAAGAACTACGTCGTCAAACAGCTGCGGAAGGCCGGCTACCACCCGCAGGTCCAGTCCTTCGACTTCTCCTACTTCGAGGTCACCGCCCCGCCGGTGCTGCAGCGCACCGCCCCGGAGCCGGCGACGTTCGTGGAGGGCACCGACTTCGACATCCTGGAGTACTCCGGGTCGGGTGACGTGACCGGGACCGTCGAGGGCGTCGACCTCGCCCTGGACGACATCGAGAACTCCACCAGCGGCTGCGAGGCCGCCGACTTCGCCGGCTTCACCGCCGGGAACATCGCGCTGGTCCGCCGTGGCACCTGCGACTTCTCCGTCAAGGTCGTCAACGCCCAGGACGCCGGCGCCAGCGCCGTCGTGCTGATGAACCAGGGCAACGGCGAGGACCGCAGTGGACCCTTCATCGGCACCCTGGGCGGCCCGGTCGGCACCGTGCCGGCCGTCACCACCACCTTCGCGCTCGGCCGCGACCTCGAGGGCGACACCGTCCGGGTCTCCACCTCCACCGAGTCCGAGACCCGCACCACCTGGAACGTCACCGCCGAGACCCAGCGCGGCCGCCAGGGGAACGTCGTGATGGCCGGCGCCCACCTCGACAGCGTCGTCGAGGGCAACGGCATCAACGACAACGGCACCGGCAGCGCCGCGCTGCTCCACGTCGCCGAGAAGCTGGCCCAGAAGATCAAGGCCCCCCGGAACCAGGTGCGGTTCGCCTGGTGGGGCGCGGAGGAGTCGGGCCTCCTCGGCGCGGAGCACTACGTCAGCGAGCTCGCCACGGAGAACCCGCGCGCGCTGCGCGACATCGCGCTCTACCTCAACTTCGACATGGTGGGCTCCCCGAACTACGCCCTGTTCGTCTACGACGGCGACAACTCCGCCTTCCCGGCCGGCGACGACGCCGCGGAGGCCCCGAAGGGGTCGGCGCAGATCGAGCGGGCCTTCCGGACGTTCTTCCGCAGCCGTGACCTGGCCACCCGGCCGACCGCCTTCGACGGCCGCAGCGACTACGGCCCGTTCATCGCCGAGGGCATCCCCGCGGGCGGCCTGTTCACCGGCGCCGAGGGCATCAAGACCAAGGCCGAGGCGCGGCTGTTCGGCGGCAAGGCCGGCGTCGCGTACGACGAGTGCTACCACCAGGCGTGCGACGACCTGTCGAACGTCAGCATGAAGGCGGTGCGCATCAACACCAAGGCGATCGCCTCGCTGGTCGGCACCTACGCGTTCAGCACGAAGTCGGTCAACGGCCGGGCCACCGGCCACGACCGGCGCAACGCCACCACCCCGCTCGCGCACGACCACGGGCACGGGGCCGGGACGGTGACCGCCACCCGCTGAGCACCGTCCGCGCACGACCTGGACGGGCCGGCGCCGGGCCCCGCGCTCAGCCCAGCCCGTCCAGAACCCCGACGACCTCGGCCCAAGCCGGGCCCTCGGGGTCGATGACGACGAAGTGGTCGCCGTCGACGGCCACCAGCTCGGCCCGCGCACCGGCGGCGGTCGCGGCGGCGACGTACTCCTCGGACTGGTTCACGGGGACGACGTCGTCGTCGCGGCCGTGCACGCACCACACCGGCACGTCGAGGGGCAGCTGCTGCTGCGGGTCGTACGCCGCCTCCACCGCGTCGGGGTCGGCCGGGATGCCGAGCAGGTCGGGCACCGCCGTCTGGCCGACCCCCTCCCGGACCGCCCGGCGCAGGTCGAGCACGCCGGCCTGGGAGACCACGCCGGTGAGCTCGACGCCACCGGCCCACCTCGGGTCGCGGGTCCGCGAGGCGGCCCACGCGGCGAGGTGGCCGCCCGCGGAGTGCCCGACGGCCACGACCGTCGTCAGGTCCAGCCCCAGGTCGGCGTCGCCCAGCACGTCGATCGCGGCGGCCACGTCGTCGAAGGTCTCGGGTGATCCCCCGCCCCCGCCCCCGCCGGTCCCCGGGCCGACCCGGCGGTACTCGATGTTCCAGGCCGCCCAGCCGCGTGCGGCCAGGTCGTCGGCCAGCGGGGTGCCGAGGGAGAAGTCGTACTGGGCGCGCCAGAAGCCGCCGTGCACCACGACCACCACCCCGCGCGGGTCGCCCGCGGGCAGGTGCAGCTCGCCCACCTGCGAGGCGTCGTCGCCGTAGGCGATGCGTCGCCTCGTCGGTGCTCCGGTCACGGGTCCGTCCTTCCTCGGTGGCTCGCCGCCACAGGCGGCCAGGGTGCCGATACCCAAGCCCGAGAGCAGCAGCCGTCGACCGACCCGCACCGGCCTCACTCGAAGCGCCCCTGCCGGCCGCGCTTGGTCTCCCCGCGCCGCTTCTTCTCGGCGATCCGCCGCTCCTTCGAGCCGCGGGTGGGGCGGGTGGGGCGCCGGGTCGGCGGGGGCGGGGCGCAGGCGTCACGGAGCACGGAGGCCATTCGTTCCCGCGCCGCCCTCCGATTGGCCAGCTGGGTGCGGTGCTCGCTCGCGGCGATCGTCAGCACGCCGCCGACGAGGCGCCCCGCCAGCCGTGCGAGCACCCGCTCGCGCAGGTGCTCGGGGAGCGACGGCGACCCGGCGACGTCGTAGGACAGCTCGACCCGGCTGTCGGCGGTGTTGACGCCCTGCCCACCGGGGCCCGACGAGCGGGAGAACCGCTCCGAGAGCTCGGCGTCCGGGACGGTCCACCGCCCGGTGACCACCAGGTCGTCGGGCACGTCGCCGGACCGGCGATCAGGCCAGCGCGGCGGGCAGCGTCGCCATCCAGGCCGACCGCAGCTCCAGCAGCGGCACCTCGAAGGCGCCCTCGCCGGCAGCCTCGACGACGAGCGCGTCGCCGCCGGTGGTCCCCAGCTCGGTGAGCGGCACGCCGTGGCGCGCGGCGAGGTCGCGCAGGCGGTCGGCGTCGCCGGCCGGCACGGTGACCACGACGCGGGCGGCCGACTCGGCGAACAGCCCGACGAACGCGTCGCCGGGGACCGTCACGCGGGCACCGACCATGTTCCGCATCGCGGCCTCGGCGAGGGTCTGCGCGAGCCCGCCGTCGGCGACGTCGTGCGCGCTGGTGAGCAGCCCGACGCCCTCGTGCAGCAGGGCCGCGAGCGCCTTCTCGGCAGCGAGGTCGACCCGCGGCGGGAGCCCGCCGAGGTGGCCGTGCACGACGTTCGCCCACTCCGAGCCGGAGAGCTCCTCGCGGGTCTCGCCGAGCAGGAAGACGCTCTCGCCGGGCGCGGACCACGCCGACGGGGTGCGCCGGGTGACGTCCTCGACGACACCGAGCACCGCCACGACGGGGGTCGGCAGGATCGCCGTCTCGCCGGTCTGGTTGTAGAGGCTGACGTTGCCGCCGGTGACCGGGATGCCGAGCTCGGCACACCCGTCCTTGAGCCCGCGGCAGGCCTCGGCGAACTGCCACATGACCGCCGGGTCCTCCGGCGAGCCGAAGTTGAGGCAGTCGGAGATCGCGAGCGGCACGGCGCCGCCGGTCGCCACGTTGCGGTAGGACTCGGCCAGCGCGAGCTGCGCGCCGGTGTACGGGTCCAGCTTGGCGAAGCGTCCGTTGCAGTCGGTCGAGACGGCGACGCCGAGGTTGCTCTCCTCGTCGACGCGCACCATGCCGCTGTCGGAGGGCTGGGCGAGCACGGTGTTGCCGCGGACGTAGCGGTCGTACTGGTCGGTGATCCACGACTTGTCGCAGAGGTTCGGGCTGGCGACCAGGCGCAGCAGCGTCTCGCGGAGCTCCTGGCCGGTCGCCGGGCGCGGGAGGTCCTCGGCGCGGTCGGCCTGGAGCCCGTCCTGCCACGAGGGGCGGGCGAGGGGACGCTGGTAGGTCGGGCCCTCGTGCGCGACCGAGCGCGGCGGCACGTCGACGACGCGCTGGCCGTGCCAGTCGACGTGGAGGCGACCGGTGTCGGTGACCTCGCCGATGACGGTGGCGTCGACCTCCCACTTCGCGCAGATCGCGAGGAACGCCTCGACGTCGTCCGGCTCGACGACCGCCATCATCCGCTCCTGCGACTCGCTCATGAGGATCTCCTCCGGCGAGAGCGTGGAGTCGCGCAGCGGCACGAGGTCGAGGTCGACGTGCATGCCGCCATCGCCCGCGGAGGCCAGCTCGGAGGTCGCGCAGGACAGCCCGGCGCCGCCGAGGTCCTGGATGCCGGCGACGAGGCCGGCGGCGAAGATCTCGAGCGTGCACTCGATGAGGAGCTTCTCCATGAACGGGTCGCCCACCTGGACGGCCGGCCGCTTCGCCGGGCCGGAGCCCCCGTCCTCGGACTCCGTGAAGGTCTCGCTCGCGAGCACGCTCACGCCGCCGATGCCGTCGCCGCCGGTCCGCGCGCCGTACAGCACGACCTTGTTGCCGACGCCGCTCGCCTTGGCCAGGTGCAGGTCCTCGTGGCGGAGCACGCCGACGCAGAGCGCGTTGACCAGCGGGTTGCCGAGGTAGGTGGGGTCGAAGACCGCCTCCCCGCCGATGTTGGGCAGGCCCAGGCAGTTGCCGTAGCCGCCGACGCCGGCGACGATCCCGGGCAGGACCCGCTGGGTGTCGTCGGCGTCCAGCGGACCGAACCGGAGCGGGTCCATCACCGCGACCGGACGGGCGCCCATGGCGAGGATGTCGCGGACGATGCCGCCGACGCCGGTCGCCGCGCCCTGGTAGGGCTCGACGTACGACGGGTGGTTGTGGCTCTCGACCTTGAACGTCACCGCGTAGCCCTGGCCGATGTCGATGACGCCGGCGTTCTCGCCGATGCCGGCGAGGGTCTTGCCCAGCGGGGTCTCCTGCGGCAGCTCGGAGAACTGCTTGAGGTGGACCTTGGAGGACTTGTAGGAGCAGTGCTCGCTCCACATGACCGAGTACATCGCCAGCTCCGAGCTCGTCGGACGGCGACCGAGGATCTCGCGGATCCGGTCGTACTCGTCGGCCTTGAGACCGAGATCGGCCCAGGGCTGGTCGCGGGCGGGGTCCTCGGCAGCAGCGGCCACGGTGTCCAGCACGGCGGCCAATCTACCGGCGCCGGGGCGGGCCGCCGTCCGCGGGCTCAGCGGAGGAGACCGTCGGCCAGCACCTCGAGCATGGGACGCACCTCGGCGGGCTCGAGCCCGCCCTGGTCGGCGACGGTCGCGACCCCGCCGACCAGGCGCGCGACCTGCAGGGCGGTGACGTCCTCACGCAGCGCACCGGCGGCGCGGAGCTCCTCGAGCACCCGGTCGACCGCCGAGCGCAGGACCTCGCACTTGGTGCGGATCGGGGACCGCTCGTCGCCCATCGCGCCGGTGAGCTTGGCCGGCCCGCCCTTGTGGACGCTGATCAGCGCGACGTACTCCTCGAACCAGGTCAGCAGCAGGGCGCGGTCGTCGCCGCGGACCGCCAGCGCGCGGCCCACGGCCTCCTCGACGGTGGCGACCCAGCTCTGCATGACCGCGTCCACGAGGGCGTCCCGGCTCGGGAAGTGCCGGTAGAGGGTGCCCGGCCCGACGCCGGCGCGCTTGGCGACGAGGTCGAGCGAGGCGTCGTACCCCTGCTCGCGGAACACCTCGCGCGCGACCTCGACGATCCGGTCGTAGTTGCGCTTCGCGTCGGCGCGCACGGGTCCTCCTGGCTGGGGCTTGCTAAACGGAGACAGTCTCCGTATTGTCGTGGAAGGAAGCGGAGTCATCCTCCGGATCAACGGTACCTTGGTCCTCCGGGCCAGAACAGGACCTCCTCCATGTCGTCCACCACCACCTCCACCACCCAGCCCGTCGACCAGCGCGTCGACCAGCGCGTCGGCCTGCCCGTCGACCTGCCCGAGAACGCGGGCCGCGCCGCCGCGGCCATCGCGCTGGTGCTCACCGCCCAGCTGATGCTCATCCTCGACACCACCGTCGTGAACGTCGCCCTGCCGCACATCGGCGACGACCTCGCCTTCGGCCCGGCCTCGCTGTCGTGGGTGCTCAACGCCTACACCCTCGCCTTCGGCGGGCTCCTGCTGCTCGGCGGCCGGCTCGGGGACGTCCTGGGCCGCCGCCGGATGTTCGAGTCCGGGCTCGCCGTCTTCACCGCCGCCTCGCTCCTCGGCGGGCTCGCCACCGACCCCGCCGTGCTCGTCGGCGCCCGCGCGCTCCAGGGCGTCGGAGCCGCGCTGGCGGCCCCCAGCGTCCTGGCCCTGCTGACCACGAGCGCCCCCGACGAGGCGGCGCGCAACCGCGCCCTCGCGCTCTTCGGCGCGGTCACCTCCGGCGGGATGTCGGTCGGGCTCCTGCTCGGCGGCTTCCTCACCGACGTGGGCTCCTGGCGCTGGACGCTCTTCATCAACATCCCGATCGGCCTCGCCGTGCTCGCCCTCACCCGCCGCTACCTCGACGAGACCGCACGCCGCCCCGGCCGCTTCGACGTGCTCGGCGCCGTCCTGGCCACCACGGGCGCCGTCGCGGTCGTGTGGTCGCTCATCGGCGCCCCCGAGCACGGCTGGACGTCGGGCCGCACGATCGGCGGCCTCGTCGCGGGCGTCGGGGCGCTGGTGGCGCTCGTGCTCACCGAGCAGCGCGTCGCGCACCCGATCCTGCGGCTCGAGCTGCTCCGCGAACGGCGACGCGTCGGGGCCCTCGGCGTGATGATGCCGGTCTTCGGCGCCCAGCTGGCGCTGTTCTTCCTCGTCCCGCAGCTGGTCGAGGGCGAGCTGGGCTACAGCCCGGTGATGACCGGCGTGGCGTTCCTGCCCCTGAGCCTGTCGATCTTCGCGATGTCCCGGGTCAGCCCGCGACTGCTCGTCCGCCTCGGCGCGCGCCCGATGATGGTCCTCGGCACCCTGGGGCTGGCCGGCTCCTTCGCCTGGCTCAGCACCGTCTCGGCCGGCGACTCCTACGCCGCGTCCCTGCTGGGGCCGCTGGTGCTCAACGGGCTGAGCGCCGCGCTGGTCTTCATGCCGGTCACCTCGACCGTCCTCGGCGGAGTCGCGCCGGAGCACGCGGGCGCCGCCTCGGGGCTGCTGCAGACCAGCCAGCAGCTGGGCGGCGCGGTCGGGTTCGCGGTCGTCGCGTCGGTGTACGCCGCCGGCGCGGTGCCCGGCGAGGTGCTGCCCGGCGCCGACACGGCGTTCCTCACCGCCGCCGGGTTCGGCCTGCTGGCGGCGGGGGCCGCGCTGGCGCTGGTGCGGCACGCACGCGCCTGACGCCGCAGATCCTGCGGACCTCGCGGGCCCGTCGGGCGCCTCCTCCGGGTGGCGACCGGCGGGCCCGAAGTACACCCGTGTAGTTCCTTCGAACGCCTGTGACGGGTGTGACTGCTGTGGTTATGGTGAGGCGCCTTCCCCGACCTTGGAGCCTGCCACCATGCGCCGCCGTACCTCTGCCGTCCTCTCCGCCGCCCTCGCGGGCGCCGTCCTCCTCGGAGCGCAGACCGCCCGAGCCGAGGAGCCCTCCGCCGCCACCCAGCGCACGGACCAGTCCTCGGGGCAGGTCGCGGGACAGGTCGCGGCGAGGAAGGCGAACGTCGTGACGCCCGGTGACTTCACCGGCTACGGCTTCGACCAGTGCCTGGCCCCCGAGCAGTGGAAGATGAACCGCTGGCTCAAGCACTCGCCGTTCCTGGCGGTCGGCATCTACATCGCCGGCGACTCCCGTGCCTGCCGCTCCCAGCCGAACCTCACCCCGGCCTGGGTCACCAAGCAGCTGGCCAAGGGCTGGCGCCTGCTGCCGATCACGCTCGGCCCGCAGGCGTCCTGCCAGCCGCGGTTCCCGCGCTACGACGACGACGTGAAGATCAGCGCCAAGCCCGGCGACAACGGCCGTTACTTCCAGGCGCGCCAGCAGGGCAGCGCCGAGGCGGACTCCTCGGTGGCCGCGGCCACCGCGCTGGGCATGGCCAAGGGCAGCACGCTCTGGTACGACCTCGAGGGCTACGACAACGCCAACACCCACTGCCGCGAGTCCGCCCTGGCGTTCCTCTCCGCGTGGACCGACCGGCTCCACGAGCTCGGCTGGGTCTCCGGCGTCTACTCCAGCGCCGGCTCGGGCATCAAGGCGCTCGACGACGCCCGGGTGAACCGTCCGGGCGCCTACACGATGCCCGACGCCATCTGGATCGCCCGGTGGGACGGCGTCGCCAACACCTCCACCTCCTACGTCCGCGACGACGGGTGGCGGCCGGGCGGCCGCGTGAAGCAGTACCGCGGCGGCCACGACGAGACCTGGGGCGGGGTCCGGATCAACATCGACAGCAACTTCCTCGAGCTCGGCCGCGGCTCGGTCGCGCCGGCCGAGAAGCACTGCGGCGGTGTGCGGGTCTCCTACCCGACCTACGCCGCGCTGCGTCCGGCCACGGGCAGCCAGAAGGCCTCGGACCCCGGCCAGGTCAAGGCGCTCCAGTGCCTGCTCAAGGAGAAGGGCGGGTACGCCGGCGCCGTCGACGGCAGCCTGAACGCGCGCACGCTCGCGAGCATCCGCTCCTGGCAGACCGGCCACGGGTTCGCCGCCAAGGACCGGTTCACCAAGGCCAACTGGATGTCGCTCCACGCCGCCGGCAGCACGCCGGTCCTCAAGCGCGGCTCGGCCGGCGCCGACGTACGCCGCGTGCAGCGCGCGCTCAACGCGGCCAGCCCCCAGGCCAAGGTGGTCGTGACCGGCGTCTTCGACGCCCGTACCGACGCCGCCGTCCGCGCCTGGCAGAAGAAGGTCGACCTCACCGTCTCCGGCGTCGTCAACCCCGAGTCCTGGGCGGCGCTGCGCTCCGGCGTGCGCTGAGGCTGGTCGGCCGACATTTCACCGGCCGCTGCCTCGGGTCAGCCGCTGGCGGGCGGGCCGACGAGCAGCGCGAGGCCGGTGAGGGCGAGGACCGCGACGACGGCAGCGACCAGGCCGCGAGCCGGGTTGCGCAGCACCCAGGCGACGGGCCGCTCGACGCCGGCCGGGGTCGTCCCGGCCGAGCGCAGCCGCCAGGAGTCGGCGAGCATGCCGTGGCGGGCGGCGTACCGCTCGAACCACAGCGTCAGGAACGGCGGCACCGAGGAGGCCAGGCCCCCGACGAGCCGGCCCACGGACCAGCGCTGGTCGACGGCCACCACGACGGTGGTCACGCAGTAGGCGACGAACACGACGCCGTGCAGCATCCCGAAGACCCGGACGCCGAGCTCGGTGGTCTCGGTGACGTACTTGAGGAACATGCCGGCCAGCAGGCCGGCCCAGGTGACCGCCTCGGCGGTGGCGACGGTGCGGAAGAGGCGGTTCGGCGAGCCGATCACGCGAAGACCTCCGCGGCCAGCGTGGCGAGGGAGAAGAAGCCCAGTCCGTCGGTGCCGGTCCCGCACAGCTCCTCCACGGAGTGCTCGGGGTGGGGCATCAGGCCGACGACGTTGCCGCGCTCGTTGCGGATCCCGGCGATGTCGCGCAGGGAGCCGTTCGGGTTCTCGCCGAGGTAGCGGGCCACGACCTGGCCCTCGCCCTCGAGGCGGTCGAGCGTCTCGGTGTCGGCGACGAAGGAGCCCTCGCCGTTCTTGAGCGCGATGACCACCTCCTGGCCCTCGGTGTACGCCGCGGTCCAGGGCGTGCCGGTGTCCTCGATGCGCAGGCGCTGGTCGAGGCAGAGGAACTTCTGCCGCTGGTTGCGGATCAGCGCACCGGGCAGCAGGTGGGACTCGCACAGCACCTGGAAGCCGTTGCAGATGCCCAGCACCGGCATGCCGCGACCGGCGGCCTCGACCACCTCGGTCATGACCGGGGAGAAGCGGGAGATGGCGCCGCAGCGCAGGTAGTCGCCGTAGGAGAAGCCGCCCGGCAGGATGACCGCGTCGACCCCCTGCAGGTCGTGGTCGCCGTGCCACAGCGCCACGGCCTCGTGACCACCGAGGCGGACGGCGCGCTGGGCGTCGACGTCGTCGAGGGAGCCCGGGAAGGTGACGACGCCGACCTTCATGCGTCCTGCTCCACCCGCACCGCGAAGTTCTCGATGACCGGGTTGGACAGCAGGGTCTCGGCCATCCGGGTCACGTCGGCGAGCACCGCCTCGGTGACGTCCCCCTCGATCTCGAGCTCGAACCGCTTGCCCTGACGGACGTCGGCGACCCCGGCGAAGCCCAGCCGGGGCAGCGCTCCGAGGACCGCCTTGCCCTGCGGGTCGAGGATCTCGGGCTTGGGCATGACGTCGACGACGACTCGAGGCATGTCTCCAGTCTAGGTGCGGCGGGCACAGTGGAGGACATGAGCATCCCCACTGGAACGCCCATGGGCGGCTCGGGCGCCGGGCGGTCCCCGCTCGGGCTGGAGTTCCCGCAGTCCCTGGCCGTCTACGACGACTACGCCGGCGCCCAGAAGGCCGTCGACTTCCTGGCCGACCGGAAGTTCCCGGTCGAGCAGTGCATGATCGTCGGGACCGACCTCAAGCGCCTCGAGCGGATCACCGGGCGCCTCACCACCGGCAAGGTCGCCCTCGGCGGCCTGCTGTCCGGCGCCTGGTTCGGCCTGTTCATCGGCCTGCTCTTCAGCATCTTCACCGAGGAGGGGCTGCTGGCGATCCTGCTCTCGACCGTGCTCTTCGGTGCGCTGTTCGGGCTGATCTGGGCGCTGGCCGGGTACGCCGCGACCCGCGGGCGCCGCGACTTCTCCTCGGTCACCCAGGTGGTCGCCACCCGCTACGAGGTGCTCGTCGAGCACAAGGTGGCCGCCCAGGCCCGCGAGCTGCTGGGCGAGATGCCCGGTGGGCGGCCGAACCCGTTCGCCTGAGCCGCAGGTGGCCGACGCGGTGCGGCGGGGGCGCCGGATTCCCCGGCCCCCGGGGAAACCTGCACTTCTCGGGCGTTGCAACCCCTGAGAGGTGCCGGTTTCCCCTGAGGAGCCGGGCCGGACCAGCATCGTGGCTCAACGGTTGATGACGCTGCGCCCGAACGTCAGTCCGAGCCCGAGCACGACCAGGTAGATCGGGGCGAGCAGGGCCGGCACGCCGGGGACGCCGAGCCCGAGGACCATCGCGGTGGTCTGCAGGACCGGCAGCAGGCTGACGACGCCGATCCAGCGGGAGACGGTCCGCTCACGCAGGCCCATCCAGGCGATCCCGGCGGCCGCGACGACGACGCCGAGCCAGCCGATCCAGGAGCCGAAGTCGTTGAGCATGAAGTACGTCGTCAGGCCGGCCTGGTCGAACGAGCCGCCCTCGGCGCCGTCGGGCAGGTAGAGCCCGAGCGCGCCCTTCCAGCCGTAGCCGTAGGTCAGGCCGGCCGCGGACGAGACCAGTCCCAGCGTGACGAGCGAAGCGGCCGTCGAGGCAGGCACCCGCGGCTCGACGCGTCGCCTCCACTGGGCCGCGAGCAGCAGGAGCATGGCGACGGCTGCGTACCCGAGCACCAGCGAGAGCCGGTAGACCATCGGGTCGAGGGTGTCGAAGAAGCCGTCGGTGAAGCGGACCTCGGTGGGGACGTCGTTGCGCCCGTCGAGGACCAGGGTGGCGACGAAGCCGAGAGTGCCGGCCGCGGTGGCGGCCAGCGGCCAGCGGCCGCGGGTCGAGGTGGTGGCACGGTCGGCGGTGCCAGGGAGAGGGGCGGTGGTGGTCATCGTGTCCTCCGGGACGGTGGGGCCGGTCGCGGTCGACCGGCTGGTGAGGACGACGGTGGCCCTCCCTGTGTCCCGGGCACGAGGGACACCGACCTCCTGATCCGGGGACGCCAGTTCGGGCAGCATGAGCGACGTGACCGTCCCGGACCGCGCGCTCCGCGCCCTCGCCGCCGTCCTGGCGGTGGTCGCGGTCACCTCCTGCGCGCTGGTCCGCCCACTGCAGGCCTGGTGGGACGACGGCGCCCGGGCCGGAGCCGCCGGCGACCTCGCCCTGGGCACGGTCTGGCCGGTCGTCGGCGCGCTCGTCGTGCGGGCCCGCCCGCGCAACCCGGTCGGCTGGCTGCTGCTGGTGCCGGCACTGATCGGCCCCTACCAGGTGCTGGCGGTCTACGCCGGGCACGTCGCGGGCGTCGGGGTGCTCGGCGGGTTCGCCGCCTGGGTGGCGATCTGGGGTTTCGCGCCGTACTTCTTCACCCTCCCGCTGCTTCCCCACGTCTTCCCCGACGGCCGCCCGCCGAGCCCGCGTTGGCGCCCGGTCGTGCTGGGCGTGGCGGTGGTCGCGACGGTCACGACGGTGGCGCGGATGCTGTCCCCGATCGACGCCGACATCGTCCCCGGCCTGATGAACCCGCTCGGGATCGAGCGGGCCACCTGGCTGCGCCACGTCACCCAGACCGGCGCCTCGCTGCTGTTCCTCGTCGGCATCCCGCTGGCGGTCGTCTCTCTCGCCGTTCGGATCCGCCGCGCCCGCGACGTCGAACGCACCCAGCTGCAGTGGCTGTTCCTCGGCGGGCTGCTCCTCGTGGTGGCCGTGCTGATCCCCTTCGGCTCGCTCGACGCGTGGAACGGCGTCGTGGGGCTCTCCGCCCTCCCGGTGGCGATCGGCGTCGCGATGCTGCGCCACCGGCTCTTCGACGTCGAGCTGACGCTCAACCGCACGCTTGTCTTCGGCCTGCTCACCGGCGCCGTCGTCGCGGTGTACGTGCTCCTCGTGTACGGCGTGCAGGCGGTCGCTCCCGACTCGACCTGGAGCGTCGCGCTCGTCGCCCTCTCCGCCCTCGCCGCAGCGGCCGGCCGGGAACGGGTGCAGGAGCTGGTGGACCGCCGGCTCTTCGGGCACCGGCACAACCCGTACGCCGTGGTGTCGCGCGTCGGGCGCCACGTCGCCGCCGCCTCCCAGCCGGTCGACGCGCTGCAGGGGCTGGTCGACGGGCTGCGCGACGCGCTGCGGCTGCCGTCGGTGGCCTTCACCAGCGATGAGGTGTCGGTCGCCTCGGGCACCCCGCTCCACGGCAGCCGCGTCGTCCCGTGCACCGCCCTCGGCGCCCGGGTCGGCGAGCTCCACGTCGGGCTGCGCACCGCGGGCGAGCGCTGGTCCCCCGAGCAGGAGGCCGCGGTCGAGGAGGTCGCGGCCCGCGCCGGCACCCTGGCGTACGCCGCCGGGCTGGTCGCGGACGTGGCCCGCTCCCGGGGCCGGATCGTGGCCGCGCGCGAGGAGGAGCGCCGACGGCTGCGCGCGGACCTGCACGACGGGGTCGCCCCGAACCTCGCCGGCACCGCCCTGCAGCTGGAGTCCCTGGCCAAGCGGCTGGCCCGCGACGACCAGCCGGCGCTCGCCGAGCGCGTGACCCAGCTGGGCGACGGTCTGCGCGGCACCGTCACCGAGCTCCGCGCCCTCGTCCACGGCCTGCGCCCGCCGGTGCTCGACCAGCGCGGCCTGGCCGGGGCGCTGCGCGACCTCGTGGTCGGCCACGAGGACGTGCCGCGCTGCACCGCCGAGGTCGGCGACCTCGGTGCGCCGCACGCCGCGGTCGAGGTGGCGGCGTACGCGATCGCGTCCGAGGCGTTCAGCAACGCGCTGCGGCACGCGGTCGCCGGCACGGTGCGGCTACGGGCCGCGGTCCGCGGCCGGGACCTCGTCGTCGAGGTCGTCGACGACGGCGTCGGGCTCCCGGCCCGTCCGCGAGCCGGGGTCGGCACCGTCAGCATGCGCGAGCGGGCGGCCGAGGTGGGCGGCCGGCTCGAGGTCGTCCCCACGCCCGGCGGCGGCACCACGGTCCGCGCCACCCTGCCCCTGGAGGTCCCGTGAGCACCGACCCGTCCCGTCCGTCCTCCGCCGTGCGGGTGCTGGTCGTCGACGACCACCCCGTCTTCCGGGCCGGGATGGTGACCGTCCTCGACGACCTGCCGGGCATCGAGGTGGTCGCCCAGGCCGCCGACGGCGAGCAGGCGGTCGCGCTGGCCGGCGAGCACGCGCCGGACGTGGTGCTGATGGACCTGCGGATGCCCGGCGTCGGCGGGCTGGAGGCGACCGCGCGGATCCGGGTCGAGCACCCCGACGTCGCGGTGGTCGTGCTGACCATGGACTCCGACGACGACTCGGTCTTCGCGGCGCTGCGGGCCGGGGCCCGGGGCTACCTGCTCAAGGAGGCCGAGGTCGACGACATCGAGCGGGCGGTCGTGGGCGCCGCCCGCGGCGAGGCCGTCTTCGGCTCGGGCATCGCCGGCCGGGTGCTGGCGTACTTCTCCGGCGCGCGGCCGACGGTCTCGGCGTTCCCCCAGCTGACCCCCCGCGAGCACGAGGTCCTCGAGCTGATCGCGCAGGGGCTCGACAACACCACGATCGCGCGCCGGCTGTTCCTGTCCGACAAGACCGTCCGCAACCGGGTCAGCGACGTGCTGGGCAAGCTGCACGCCCGGTCCCGCGCCGAGATGGTGGCGCTGGCGCGGGACGCGGGGCTGGGCGGGCAGCCCGGCTAGCCGCGCCGGGTGTTCTGGACGACCACGATCACCAGCGCGACGCCGAGGCCGGCGAGGATCGGTCCGAAGACGCCCGACCCGGCGACCCACCACAGCGCCCCGGAGACGACGAGGAACGCCGCGAGCAGGTAGAGCAGCACCCTCACCGGGCGGACCTCACGCCAGCTCGCGCTTGAGGATCTTGCCGGTCGCGGTCATCGGCAGGGCGTCGACGACCTCGACGAGGCGGGGGTACTTGTACGCCGCGAGCTGCTCCTTGGACCACGCCACGAGCTCCTCGGGGGTGACCGACGCGCCCTCGTTCAGGATGACGAACGCCTTGATCTCCTCGCCGTGGCTCTCGTGCGGCACACCGATGACCGCGGCGAGCGAGACCGCCTCGTGGGTCATCAGGACCTCCTCGATCTCGCGCGGGTACACGTTGAAGCCGCCGCGGATGATCATGTCCTTGGACCGGTCGACGATGTAGTACCAGCCGTCCTCGTCCTTGCGCGCGAGGTCGCCGGAGCGGAACCACCCGTCGTGGATCGCCTCGTCGGTCGCCTCGGGCCGGCCGTGGTAGCCCTTCATGATGTTGTGGCCCTTGATCGCGATCTCGCCGACCGCGTCGGGGCCCGGCTCGTCGATCTCCTCCCACGACTCGGGCTTGAGCAGCGTCATCTCCACGCCGGGCACCGGCACGCCGATCGAGCCGACGCGCGGCGGCTGGCCGTGCGGGGAGAACGACGCCACCGGTGAGGTCTCCGAGAGGCCGTAGCCCTCGAGGATGGTGACGCCGAAGCGCTTCTCGAAGTCCTTGTGCACCTCGACCGGCAGCGCGGAGCCGCCGGCGGCCGCGACGCGCAGGTTCTCGGCGATGGAGCCGACGTCGACGCCCTCCTCGAGCGCGCCGAGCAGGCCCCAGTACATCGTCGGGACGCCGGCGAAGAAGGTGACCTTCTCCTTGAGCATCAGCCCGAGCGCGGCCTGCGCCTCGAAGCGCGGCAGCATCACGACGGTGCCGCCGTAGGCGAACGCGCCGTTCTGGATGACGGTCTGGCCGAAGGAGTGGAACAGCGGCAGCACGCACAGGTAGGTGTCGGGCTTGCTCGCGTCGGCGCCGAACAGCTGCTCCCCGAGCAGCGCGTTGTCGCGCATGTTGCGGTGCCGCAGCTCCGCGCCCTTGGGCTGGCCGGTCGTGCCGGAGGTGTAGAGGATGACCGCGGTGTCGTCCTCGTCGGTCTCCACCGAGGTGAACTCGCCGGGCTGGCCGCCCATCGCCTGCGCCATCGTCTCGGTGCCCTCGATCGGGCTGGCCGCGGCGAGGTCGGCGGTGATCACGAAGAAGTGCTCGCAGCCCGCGGCCTCGCCGAAGCCGGCGTACCCCTCCTTGGCCATGGGCAGGTCGGGGGTGCCCTCGAAGCAGAAGTAGGCCTTCGCGTCGGAGTCCTCGAGGTGGTAGGCGACCTCGCGCCCCTTGAGCAGCACGTTGAGCGGGACCACGGTCGCGCCGGCCTTGAGGATGCCGTAGTAGACGACCGAGAAGTAGGGCAGGTTGGGGCAGCTCAGCGCGACCTTGTCGCCGGGGCGGATCCCGCGGGAGACCAGCAGGTTGGCCACCATGTTGGCGAACGAGTCGACGGCGGCATAGGTCAGCCGGGTCTCACCGAGGACGACCGCGTCCCGGTCGGGGTACTGCTGGGCGCTGGTCTCGAGCAGGGACGAGAGGTTGTACGACGACACTTGTGGCCTCCATCACGACGGTCCGGACGGGCCCAACCTACTCACTGGTCACGAAGGATCCGAGCCCGGCCGGTGCCGCGCGCCGAGGATGCGCGCGGCGCGGCGCAGGTCGGACCGGACGGCGCCCGGGGAGACCAGCTGCAGCGCCCGCGCGAGCGGGCCCGCGAGCCCTCGCCCGCGCAGCCGCATCGACACCGAGACGACGCAGCCGCTGCCCGGGGCCGGCGCCAGCTCCAGGGTCAGGTCGGCCTCGAAGCCGCGCCAGGTGCCGGTCTCGGACCAGCGCAGCGGCCGCACCAGTTCGGTGGTGCGCATCCGCGGGCGGAGCCCCGGGAGCGTGACGTCGGTCCAGGTCTGGCCGACCCCGACCTCCCCGACCACGTCCTCGACCCGCGCCAGGCTCGACTGCCACTCCGCCCGGTTGGCCGGGTCGGCGAGGTAGTCGATCACCACCTCCGGCGGCACCGGGAAGTGGACCGAGCCGCTCACGGCAGCGCCACCGGAGTCACCAGGTCTCGCCGGTGAGCCGCTCGTAGGCCTCGACGTAGCGGGCACGGGTCCGCTCGACGACCTCGGGCGGGAGCGGCGGCGGCGCCGCGCCGGACGCCTTGTCCCAGCCGGACTCCGGGGAGGTCAGCCAGTTGCGGACCACCTGCTTGTCGTACGACGGCTGGGTGCGGCCCGGCTGCCACTCCGCGAGCGGCCAGAACCGCGAGGAGTCCGGGGTCAGCACCTCGTCGCCGAGCACCGTGGTGCCGTCGGGCCGGTCGCCGAACTCCAGCTTGGTGTCGGCCAGGATGATCCCCTGCTCCCGCGCGACGGCCTCGGCGCGGGCGTAGACCTCCAGCGTCAGGTCCCGCAGCCGGGCGGCGCCGCCGGGGCCGACGACGGCCGCGACCGCCTCGAGGTCGACGTTCTCGTCGTGGTCGCCGAACGCCGCCTTCGTTGCCGGGGTGAAGATCGGCTCGGGCAGCCGCGAGCCGTCCTCGAGACCGTCGGGCAGGGGGTTGCCGCAGACCGCGCCGGTCGCGCGGTAGTCGGCCAGGCCGGAGCCGGTGAGGTAGCCCCGCGCGACGCACTCGACCGGGAACATCGAGAGCTTCTCGCACACCACCGCGCGGCCACGGACCTGCGCGGGCACGTCGGTGGAGAGGACGTGGTGGGGGACGATGTCGGCGAGCCGGTCGAACCACCACAGCGACATCCGGGTGAGGATCTCGCCCTTGTCGGGGATCGTCGCGTCGAGGATGAAGTCGTAGGCCGAGATCCGGTCGCTGGCGACCATGAGCAGCGCGCCGGCGTACGGGCCCTCGGTCAGCTCGTAGAGGTCGCGCACCTTGCCGGAGTGGAGGTGCGTCGCGCCCTCGATGGTCGGGGCTGCGGGGATCTCGACGTCTGCCACGTGCCCAGGCTAGTGCGGTGGCACAGTGGGTCCATGGCAGAGTCCGCCGCCGCCGTCCACGCCCGCGTCCTGGAGCACGCCGCCGACGCGCGGCTGCCGATGCCGCCCTCGGGCGACTGGGACAGCTTCCCCTGGGAGGTGCGCGAGGGCCGGGTCGCACCGCGGGCCCTGCGACCGCCCTCCCCCGACCCGCTGCGCGAGGGCGAGGACCCTGCCCGGCCCTGCTCGTCGTGCGCGGGCTTCGACCCCGCCCGGGTGGTGTGGGAGGACGAGCACTGGGTGCTGACCCACCGCGGCGCGCCGTCGGGGCTGCCGCTGGTGCTCCTGCTGCACGCCCGCGAGCACCTGGACCTCGGCGACCTCGACGACGACCTCGCCTCCGAGCTGGGCCGGATCACCAACCGCCTGGTGCGCATCGTCGGCGCCCTGGAGAACATCGGGCGCGTGCACGTGGACCGTTGGGGCGACGGCGGCTCGCACCTGCACCAGTGGTTCTTCGCGCGCACGGCCGGCCTGACCGGCGTGCTGGGCTCCCACGCCGCGGAGTGGGACGAGATCCTCCCGCCCGGCCCGGAGGACGTCTGGCGCGCCGACCTGCACGCCGTCGCCGTCAAGCTGGCCAACTGGGGCGGCACCGCGCGAGCGTGACCCGCCCCGCCCAGCCGGCCGATCAGCCGGTCGCGCGGGCCGTGCGGCGCCAGGGGGCGGGTCGACCGTGGAGCCACCACTCCATCCGGCGGGTCATCCACGGGAGGGCGACGTACGTCATCACCGGCGTCATCACGAGGACGACGGCGAGCACGCGCAGCGGCAGCCAGACCCCGCCCAGGACCGGGGCGGCCAGCCAGTTGACCAGCACGCTGAGCGGGTAGAACACCAGGAAGATCACCGAGGCCTGCTTCCAGCGCGGCGGCGCGGCCGGCACCGCGCGCAGGTCCTCGACGTCGCGGGTGGTCGGGTCGTCGAACCACCCCTCGATGCCGGTACGGCGCTCCACGCGCGAGTCGACCACGCCGAGGCCGGCGGCCGAGGAGCGCCACCACTGCCGCTGAGGGGAGTGCTCCCACGCCTGCAGCGCGGCGCCGTCGGCGAACCGGTAGAGCATGTGCCAGGTGCTCGAGCCGGTCTCCGGCCGCACCCAGCCGGCGCCGAGGAAGCCGGGGAACTGCTGGGCCAGCGCGGTGCCCGCCTGCAGCCAGCTCAGCATCTCCGCGTCGTGCCCGGGGTCGAGCGTGCGGGTGATGGAGACGGTCACGGGCGCGGTCATGCCCGCATGGTCCGGCCACGAGCACCGCGCCACCAAACCGCGCGACCGGACCGCGCGACCGGACCGCGCGACCGGACCACGCAGCGAACTCGGCGCCGCCCGCGCTGAGTAGGCCCGGCACCGACGGGGCAACGGGTCCCGGTGAGCGAGGAGGGGACCAGCGCCGACCAGCGGCCGGAGGAGCGTCTCGACGACGACTACACCCCCGACCCGCGGCGCTGGAGGATCCTCGGCGTCACCCTCGTCGTCGGCTTCATGTCGCTGCTCGACGTGACGATTGTGAACGTCGCCATCCCCTCCATGCAGGAGGGGCTGGGCACCTCCGCCGGCACGATCCAGTGGGTCGTGTCCGGCTACGCGCTGGCCTTCGGGCTCACGCTGGTCGCCGGCGGCCGGCTGGGCGACGCCTACGGCCGCCGCCGGCTGATGCTGATCGGCCTGACCGGCTTCATCCTCTCCAGCGCCGCGGTCGGACTCGCGCCGAACACCGCGACGGTGATCGCCGCTCGGCTCGCGCAGGGCGCGACCGCCGGGCTGCTCACCCCGCAGAACTCCGGCCTGATCCAACAGCTCTTCCGGGGTCCCGAGCGCGGCCGCGCGTTCGGCGCCTTCGGCTTCACCGTCTCCCTCTCCTCGGCCCTGGGGCCGGTGCTGGGCGGCGCGATCATCGCGCTGGCCGGCGAGGAGGAGGGCTGGCGCTGGCTCTTCCTGGTCAACGTCCCCATCGGGCTGGCCGCCCTGGTCGCGATCGCCGTGATCGTCCCGGGCCCCGACCGTCGGGACGACAGCGGCACGTGGATCGACGTGCCGGGCGCGCTGCTGCTCGGCGGTGCGGTGCTGTGCGTGCTCTTCCCGCTCGTGAGCCTGGAGAGCGGCGCCCTGCTGCCGCTGGTGCTGCTCGCCGGCGCCCCGGCGTTCGGCTGGGCCTTCGTGCGGTGGGAGGCCCGGCTGCGACGCCAGGGCCGGCCGCCGCTGCTCGACGTCGGCCTGCTGCGCACGCTGCCCGGCTACAGCACCGGGATGGCGATCGGCACCCTCTACTTCACGGGGTTCACCGGCATCTTCCTGGTGCTCTCGGTCCACCTGCAGGGCGAGCTCGGCCTCTCGCCGCTGGCGGCCGGCGCGCTGACCACGCCGTTCGCCGCCGGCGCCGCGGTCACCGCACCCCTCGCGGGCCGGCTGGTGTCGCAGGCGGGGCGCACGCTGACCGTCGTCGCGCTCGTCACGATGATGACCGGCACCGCGCTCACCGCCTGGCTCGCGCCCGGCTTCGACGACGGGCGGATCTGGATGGCGCTGGTCCCGTGCCTGCTGCTCGCGGGCCTCGGCGGCGGCGGCGTCATCTCGCCGAACTTCACCCTCACCCTCGCCGAGGTGCCGCCCCGGATGGGCGGCGCCGCCGGCGCGGCGCTGCAGACCGGCCAGCGGATCGGGTCCTCGCTGGGCGCGGCGCTGCTGATGACGACGTACGGCATCGCGATGGGCCCGTTCGGCGGCGAGGGCGCGCTCCGGGCGGCCCTGCTCGCCTCGCTGGCGGTGCTGTCCCTGGCGCTCGCCGCCGCGGTCTGGTCACGCCGGCACGAGTGAGGTCGAATGGGTCATGGCCTCCGAGACCTTCCTCCCCGACCCCCCGGCCGGCCCCGCCGTCGACGCGATGCTCGAGGCCGACCGCACCAGCCACGGCTTCGTCATGAACCTCACCCGCGTGTGGGCACACCAGCCGCGGGTCTTCGACGCGTACGCCGCGCTGGCCACCTCCTCGGCCGAGGCGGCCGGGCTGTCGGTCCGTGACCGCGGCGTGCTGGTCACCGCGCTCGCCAGCACGATCGGCGACGCGTACTGCTCGATCGCCTGGGGCGGCAGGCTCGCCGCCGAGGCCGGCGACCCGTCCCTCCCGGTCGCGGTGCTGACCGGCAGCGACGCCGGGCTCGACGACCGGGAGCGCGCGCTGGCCGCCTGGGCCCGGCTGGTGGCCCGCGACCCGTCCGCGACGACGCAGGCCGACGTCGACCGGCTCCGCGAGGCGGGGCTCGACGACGCCCAGGTCGTGGCGGCGACGGTGTACGTCGCGGCGCGCCTGGCGTTCTCGACCGTCAACGGCGCCCTGGGCGCCAGGCCGGACGGCGACCTGCGGTCGGTCGCGCCCGCGGAGGTGCTCGAGACCGTCACCTGGGGCCGGCCCATCGAGCCGCCGGGAGCCGGCTGACCGGACGAGCGGTGCTCAGTCGGCCGCGGCGAGCGCGCCGAGGACCTGCTCCTTGCGCGGGGCACCGGCGGCGCGACTGACCTCCCGGCCGGACCGGTCGAGGACCAGCGTGGTGGGGGTGCGCAGCACGTCGAGGTCCCGCACGAGCGCGAGGTGGTGCTCGGCGTCGACCTCGACGTGGACCACCCCCGGCACCAGCTCGGCGACCTCGGCCAGCGTGCGCCGGGTGGCCCGGCACGGGGCGCAGAACGCGGTCGAGAACTGCACCAGGGTGGCCCGCTCCCCCGGCGCCGCGTCCGGCACCGCCGCCGCGACGCGCGACCAGGCGGTCGGCTCCGCCGTGCCCGACTCCTGCATCCTCGCCCTCCCTCGCGCGAACCGTCCGTCGACCACCGCTCGCCAGCCGCCGACGGCCAGGGCGAGCAGCACGGCGCCGAGCAGCACCCAGGTCCCGGTGGTCACGGCCGGCTCAACCCCCGCGCGGGCCGCGTTGTTCCTGCGGCCCGGCCCGCAGCCGGGCGTTCGCCGCGCGGAGGCGGCGTACCTCCTCCTCCAGCGCCAGCACCCGTGCGATGCCCGCGAGGTTGAGGCCGTCGGCGAGCAGGTCGCGGATGCGGTGCAGCCGGTCGATGTCGGCGCGGCTGTAGAGGCGGGTGCCGCCGGGGGTCCGGTCGGGGTCGAGGAGCCCGCGCCGCTCGTAGACGCGCAAGTTCTGGACCTGCATCGAGACCATCTCCGCCGCCACCGAGATCGCGAAGACCCCCCGCTCGTGCGTCTGCCGCCGCCCACCTGTCACGGGGTTGATTCTGCCGTGAACGTGGAATATAAGAAACCTGTAACCGTTGATACAGGTACGACGAGCCCGCACCACCCGGTCCGGGCCCGCCGGCGACACAGATCCTGAGGAGGAGACCCCATGTTGCTGCGCACCACCGACCCGTTCCGCGACTTCGACCGCCTCACCCAGCAGCTGCTGGGGACCACCAACCGCCCGGCGGTCATGCCGATGGACGCCTGGCGCGAGGGTGACCGGTTCGTCATCGAGTTCGACCTGCCGGGCGTCGCCCGCGACAGCATCGACCTCGACGTCGAGCGCAACGTCCTGACCGTCCGCGCCGAGCGCGTGGCCGGCAACGGCGACTGGCAGATGCTGGCCAGCGAGCGCACCCGCGGCTCGTTCAGCCGCCAGCTGGTCCTCGGCGACAACCTCGACCTCGACCGCATCGAGGCGTCCTACGACGCCGGCGTGCTGCGGCTGGTCGTGCCGGTCGCGGAGAAGGCCAAGCCGCGCAAGATCGAGATCGGCTCCACCTCCCCCGAGGCACAGCCGGCCGCGATCGAGGGCTGACGCCCGACGCGCGGAACGACAGCAGGGGCCCGGACACCGCTCGGTGTCCGGGCCCCTGTGTGTTCCTGACGTGTACCTGCGGTGTCGCTGGTGTCAGCAGCCGAGGCCGCCCTCGAAGCCCTCCGGCACCTGGCCTCGTGCGGCGTCGTCGGTGTAGTCCCAGACGTACCCGGGATACTCCCCCGACGTGGCCATCTCGAGCAGGACCGGCCACGACCGGGCGCTCCCGAGGACGTCGACGGCGACCTGGGCACGCCCGTCGTCGCCCACCCGCCTCGCGTCCCGGAGCTCGCGCAGCCAGGCGCAGGCGACCTGGCCGGTGACCTCGGCGCCGAGCTGGTAGGGGTCCGCCTGGTCCGAGGTGACCGGCGGCGTCTCCTCCCCGAACGTCCGCTCCTGGCCGCTCGCCGCCGCGATGCCGTCGAGGATCGCCTCGATCGCCGCCTCCCGCTCGCCCGACGTCACGAACTCCGCGGGCAGCGCCGCCTCGAAGTCCGCCCGGCCGACCAGCCGGAGCCGGCCGAGGAGCGCCTCGAAGGCGTCCCGGTCCATCCCGCTGCCGCGCACCTCGAGGGTGTGACCGCGCTCCACCGGACGGATCACGGTGTGGTCGTCCGCGCTGTAGGGCCACAGCTGGCCGGCCAGCCCGAGCACCTCGACCGGCTCGCCGTCGGCGGGCGGGTCGACGATGTGGCGGCGGTCCTCGAGATAGGTCTGGTACGCCGCGGCCGGGCGCCAGCTGACCTCGACGGAGGCGGAGCCCTTCTCGTAGGCCACCTCGCCGTCGCCGTCGCCGCCCTCGCCCTCGTAGACGTGGGTCGCGGTCCAGCCGGGGGCGTCGAGCACCGCACGGAAGGGCGCCTCGGCCGCGGCCGACGGGCTGCCCGCGGGGGCGGCGGGTCGGGGCGCGGCACTGTCCCCTCCGGTCCACCAGAGTGTGCCTGCGGCGACGGCCGCGACGGCGGCCGCCGCGGCGACCGGCACCAGCCACCTCGTGCGGCGCGGTGGGGTGCCCGGAACCGGTGCGGTCGGTCGGTCGGTGACGGCGGTGCGCATGATCTCCTCCAGGAGCTCGGCCCGCCCGGCCGCGAGCGGCAGCCGCGCGACCGCGGCGTCGGTGAGGGGGGCGCCGGCGTGGTCGTCGTCGCTGCTCATCTACGGCTCCTTCCGGGTGAGCTGGGGTGTGCTGGGGAGATGTCCGGCGGGTGGCGGATCGTTGCCGAGGTCCTCGGGCAGCAGCGCCCGCAGGCGGCCCCGGGCCCGGGAGAGCCGCGGCCGGACGACGACCGTCGTGACCCCGAGGACGTCGGCGATCTCCCGGGGCTCGAGCCCCTCCCACAGGTGGAGCTCGAGCACCTCCTGGTCGCGCGCGCTCAGCCGGCGCATCGCCGCGGTGACGTCGGCGCGGTGGACGACGGCGTCGCTGCCGTCGGGGACCACCGACGCCAGCTCGCGGCGGAGCCGGTCGCCCAACGCGCTGCGTCGCCCGTCGCCGCGCCGGTGGTTCGCCAGGACGCGGCGGGCCACGCCGTACAACCAGGGCCGGGTCTCCGGCTCGGGCGGCACGTGCGCCAGCCGTCGCCAGGCGACGAGGAAGGTGTCCGCGGTGACGTCGGCGGCGTCCTCGGGTCGCTCGACCCGGCGCAGCGCGAAGCCGAGGACCGCGTCGAAGTGGGCGGCGTACAGCCGCCGGAAGGTGTCCTCGCGGCCCTCGCTCATGCCTGGCTCATGTCCGGCACGGGCGAGATCGTTGCAGGAGGTCGGTCCCGGCTCTGGCGGGATGTCCAGGCCGACCCCCGGAGCAGCACGCGCGCCCGCCGACCCGCCCCGGGCGACCGGTCTAGAGGATCTCGCCGGGGGCGTACGCCGCGGCGTCGGGGTGCCGCTCGGTCACCTCCGCGACGCGGCGCACGACCTCCTGGACCTGGGCGACCGCGGCGCCGGTGAAGGTGATCGGCTCGGCGACCAGCGAGGCCAGCTGGTCGGCCGACAGCCCGAGGCGGGGGTCGGCGGCGAGGCGGGCGAACACGTCGTTCTCGGCCTGACCGCGGCGCATGTCGAGGGCGGTGCCGACCGCGGCCTCCTTGATCGCCTCGTGACCGACCTCGCGGCCGACGCCGTTGCGGACCGCGGCCATGAGGACCTTCGTGGTGGCGAGGAACGGCAGGTACCGGTCGAGCTCGCGCTGCACGACGGCGGGGAAGGCACCGAACTCGTCGAGCACCGTGAGGAAGGTCTGGAAGAGGCCGTCCACGGCGAAGAACGCGTCCGGCAGCGCGACCCGGCGCACCACCGAGTCCGAGACGTCGCCCTCGTTCCACTGGTCGCCGGCGAGCTCGCCGATCATCGACAGGTAGCCGCGGGTGACGACCGCCAGGCCGTTGACCCGCTCGCAGGAGCGGCTGTTCATCTTGTGCGGCATCGCCGAGGAGCCGACCTGGCCCTCCTTGAAGCCCTCGGTGACCAGCTCGTTGCCGGCCATCAAGCGGACGGTGGTCGCGAGGTTGGAGGGGCCGGCCACGAGCTGGACGAGGGCGGAGAGGACGTCGAAGTCCAGCGACCGCGGGTAGACCTGGCCGACGCTGGTCAGCACCCGGTCGAAGCCGAGGTGGGCGGCGACGCGCTGCTCGAGCTCGGCCAGCCGCGCCTCGTCGCCGTCGAGCAGGTCGAGCATGTCCTGGGCGGTGCCCATCGGGCCCTTGATGCCCCGCAGCGGGTAGCGGCCCAGCAGGTCCTCGACCCGCTCCAGCGCCACCAGCATCTCGTCGGCCACCGTGGCGAACCGCTTGCCCAGGGTGGTCGCCTGGGCCGCCACGTTGTGGCTGCGGCCGGCCATCACCGTCAGCTGGTGCTCCGAGGCGAGCCGCCCGAGCCGGGCGAGCGCCGCGACCGCGCGGTCGCGCACGAGGGCCAGGGACTGGCGGACCTGGAGCTGCTCGACGTTCTCGGTCAGGTCGCGGGAGGTCATCCCCTTGTGCACGTGCTCGTGGCCGGCCAGCGCGCAGAACTCCTCGATGCGCGCCTTCACGTCGTGCCGCGTGACCCGCTCCCGCGCGGCGATCGAGGCGAGGTCCACCCGGTCGACGACCGCCTCGTAGGCCTCGACCACTCCGTCGGGCACCTCGATCCCGAGGTCGCGCTGGGCCTTGAGGACGGCGATCCACAGCTGCCGCTCGAGGACCACCTTGTGCTCCGGCGACCAGATGCCGGCGAGGTCGGGGGCGGCGTACCGCGTGGCCAGGACGTTCGGGACGGTCACGCGGCGGATTCTCCCACGCCGGGGTCGGGTCCCGACTCAGCCGGTGACGGAGGCGCCCTCGACGACGCCGAGCGGCTCGGCGGCGATGTCGGAGCGGCGCTGCATGCCGGGGAAGGAGATCTCCTCGGCGGCGGCGTACGCCGCGGCGCGGGCGGCGGCCACGTCGGCGCCGGTGGCACGGACCGCGAGGACGCGTCCGCCGGCGGTGACCAGCCCGTCGGGGCCCAGCGCCGTGCCGGCGTGGACCACGTCGACGTCGGCCCGCGCGTCGGCGGCCTCGACCCCGGTGACGGGGTCGCCCTTCGAGGAGGACTCGGGGTAGCCGGCGGAGGCGAGGACGACGCTGACCGCGGCCTCGTCGCGGAAGCGCGGCGCGTCGACGTCGCCCAGCCGGCCCTCCGCGGCGGCGAGCAGCAGCTCCCCGAGCGAGGAGTCGAGCAGCGCGAGCACCGGCTGCACGTCGGGGTCGCCGAAGCGGACGTTGAACTCGATGACCCGCGGGCCGGCGGCGGTCAGCGCGAGGCCGACGTAGAGGCAGCCGCGGAACGGCGTGGCGCGGCGCGCCATCTCGTCGAGGGTGGGCTGGACGACGGTGGCGACGACGACCTCGGCGAGGTCCGGCGGCGCCCACGGCAGCGGGGAGTAGGAGCCCATCCCGCCGGTGTTGGGACCGCGGCCGCCGTCGTGGATGCGCTTGAAGTCCTGGGCCGGCTGCAGGGGGTGGGTGCTCGTGCCGTCGCAGATCGCGAAGAGCGAGACCTCCGGGCCGTCGAGGAACTCCTCGACCACGACCGTGCCGCAGGTCGCGGCGTGCGCGAGGGCCTCGTCGCGGTCGGTGGTCACCACGACGCCCTTGCCTGCGGCGAGCGCGTCGTCCTTGACGACGTACGGCGCGCCGGCCAGGTCGAGCGCCTCGCCGACCTCCGCCGGGGTCGAGCACACCCACGACCGCGCGGTGGGCACGCCGGCCGCGGCCATGACCTCCTTGGCGAACGCCTTGGAGCCCTCCAGCCGGGCCGCCGCGCGGGACGGCCCGAAGCAGGCGATCCCGGCGTCGGTCACCGCGTCCGCGACGCCCGCGACCAGCGGCGCCTCGGGGCCGACGACGACCAGGTCCACCTCGAGGCGGGTCGCCAGGGCGGCGACGGCCGCCGGGTCGGCGGGGTCGACCTCGTGCAGCGCGGCGACCGCGCCGATGCCCGGGTTGCCCGGCGCCGCGTGGACCTCGGTGACCGCGGGGTCGCGGGACAGCGCGAGCGCGAGCGCGTGCTCGCGGCCGCCGGTGCCGACGACGAGCGCCCTCACGGGTTGACGACGACCGTCTGCTCGCGGCCCGGGCCCACCCCGACGCCCCAGATCTTCGCGCCCGACAGCTCCTCGAGCGCCCGCACGTAGCGCTGGGCGTTGACCGGCAGGTCCTCGAAGGTGCGGCAGCCGGAGATGTCGGAGCCCCAGCCGTCGAAGTACTCGTAGACCGGCGTGGCGTGGTGGAACTCGGTCTGCGTCATCGGCATCTCGTCGTGCCGCACGCCGTCGACCTCGTAGGCCACGCAGACCGGGATCCGGTCCCAGGCGCCGAGGATGTCGAGCTTGGTGAGGAACAGGTCGGTGAGGCCGTTGACGCGCGAGGCGTAGCGGGCGACGACCGAGTCGTACCAGCCGCAGCGGCGGGTGCGGCCGGTCGAGACGCCGATCTCGCCGCCGAGGCGCTGGAGCTGCTGGCCGTCCTCGTCGAACAGCTCGGTCGGGAACGGCCCGGACCCCACGCGGGTCGTGTAGGCCTTGATCACGCCGATGACCCGGTCGATGCGGGTGGGGCCGACACCGGCGCCCACGCAGACGCCGCCGGCGACGGGGTTCGAGGACGTCACGAACGGATAGGTGCCGTGGTCGACGTCGAGCATCGTGGCCTGGGCGCCCTCGAAGAGGACCGTCTCGCCCCGGTCGAGCGCCTGGTTGAGCAGCAGCGAGGTGTCGGCGACCATCGGCCGCAGCCGGTCGACGTACGCCGTCAGCTCCTCGACGACCGCGTCGACCTCGATGGCCCGGCGGTTGTAGATCTTGGTGAGCAGGTGGTTGCGGACGTCGAGGGCCGCCTCGACCTTCTGCCGCAGGATCTTCTCGTCGAACAGGTCCGCGATCCGCACGCCGTACCGGTTGACCTTGTCGGAGTACGCCGGGCCGATGCCGCGCCCGGTCGTGCCGATCTGGTTCTTGCCGAGGAAGCGCTCGGTGACCTTGTCGATCGTCGAGTGGTAGGAGGCGATGACGTGGGCGTTCGCGCTCACGACCAGGCCGCCGATCTCCACGCCCCGCTCGAGCAGACCGTCGAGCTCGCGGAACAGCGCCTCGGGCGAGACGACCACCCCGTTGGCGATGACCGAGGTCGCGCCGGGGGTCAGGATGCCGCTGGGCAGCAGGTGGGTGGCGTACTTCTCGCCGTCGATCACGATGGTGTGACCGGCGTTGTGACCACCGCTGGTGCGGACGACGTAGTCGATGGGGTCGGTGGTGGCCAGCTGGTCGGTGGCCTTGCCCTTGCCCTCGTCTCCCCACTGGGCTCCGAGCACGACGATCGCGGGCATAGGTGACTCCTCACAAGCAGTGGCTCACACGTCGAACCACAATGGGAAAGGCCCCGGTCAGCAAGGGCTGGGCCGGGGCTCTTGCGACGACACGCTAGCAAGTTCGCAGCCGGGTCGGGACCGGTGACCGCGTCCGGGGACGCGGCGAGGGTGTCGGCGCTAGGGTCGCGGCGATGGATCCCCTCCTCGTGATCACCAACAGCGACGCCGGCACCGCGGACGAGCAACAGCTCGAGCGGGCGCTGGCCGTCCTGCGCGAGCGCACGTCGGTCGAGGTCTGCGCCACCTCCGACCCCGGCGAGCTCGACGGGGTGCTGCACCGCGCGGGCTCCCGGCGCATCGTCGTGGCCGGCGGCGACGGCAGCATGCACGCCGTCGTCGCGGCGCTGCACCGGCGCCGCGAGCTCCAGGACGCGGTCCTCGGGCTGCTGCCGCTGGGCACCGGCAACGACTTCGCCCGTGGCAACGACATCCCGCTGAACGTCGAGGAGGCCGCCAAGGTCGTCCTGCACGGCCGCCCGCGGCGGATGGACCTGATCCTCGACGAGGTCGGCGAGATCGTCGTCAACAGCGTCCACGCCGGCGCCGGGGCGCAGGCCAGCCGCCGCGCGGACCGCTGGAAGGACCGGCTGCACGGGATCGGCGTCGGCAAGGTCAACCTCGGCAAGCTCGGCTACCCGATCGGCGCCCTGCTCGCGGCGGTCAAGCCGCCCTTCATCCGGCTGCGGGTCGAGGTGGACGGCGAGGTGGTCGTCGACTACGACCAGCCGGTCCTCATGGTCGCCGTCGGCAACGGCTCGAACGTCGGCGGGGGCACCGAGCTCACGCCCGAGGCCGACGCCCGCGACGGCCTGATGGACGTGATGGTCGCCCGCTCCGTCGGGTCGCTGGGCCGGGTCGGCTACCTCGCCTCCCTCATGCGCGGCACGCACCACCGGCGCGACGACGTGGTCTACCTGCGCGCCAAGCAGGTCACCATCGACGGCGAGCAGTTCTACTGCTCGGCCGACGGCGAGGTGTACGGCCCCGAGCGGCGCCGCACGTGGCGGCTCGAGCCGGGCGCCTACTCGCTGGTGCTCCCCTAGCCGTCCCCGCCCGGCTACAGCCAGCCGCGGCGTACCGCCTCGGCGCCGGCCTGGAACCGGGTGTCGGCGCCGAGCTCGCCGAGCAGGTCCGCGACACGGCGGCGCACGGTCCGCAGGCTGACGCCCAGGCGGCGGGCGATCTGCTCGTCCTGGGCGCCCTCGGCCAGCTGCTGGAGCAGGAACCGGCGGACGTCGGGGCGGGCGTCCCCGCGCTCCAGGCCCGGCACCGGCAGCGCGCGCTCCCACATCGACTCGAACCACAACGTGAGCGCCTCGACCAGCCCGGCCTCGCGGACGAGCGTCCGGGGCTGGTCGGCGAAGCCCAGCGGCTCCGGCACCATCGCGTGGGTCGAGCCGATGATGCACATCCGGGTCGGCAGGTGCGGGAGCACACGTACGTCCTCCCCGGCCGCCGCGCGCCGCGCCAGCACCTCCCGGGCGTCGGTGAGGGCGCGGACGGGGTAGATCGCCCGCGACCGACGTCCCTGGGCCACCACTCGCCCCACGAGGTCGATCATCTCGCCCTCGTCGGCCTGGCGGAACTGGTCGGGGCGCAGCCACCGGATGTCGCCGCGGCTGCGCTCGATCAGCGACCGGAGCAGGCCGCCCGCCTGGCCGCCGCTGCTGACCTCGCCGTCGATGGGCCGGACCTCCTCGACCTCGCCCGGGTCGGCCCCGGCCCCCCGGCCGGCGAGCAGCGGCACCGCCGCCGCGAGGTCGGAGAGCCGGGAGTGGGCGCGGGCGGCGGTGGCGGCGGTCTCGGTCAGCACCTGCACGATCGCCTCGGCCGGGCTGGCGACGAAGACCCGACCGTCCTCGATCCGGACGATGCCGTGCTCGACCAGCGGCTGCAGGTCACGGACCAGCTCCTCGGGCTCGCGCATCACCGCCGCCGCGACGGATACCAGCTCCCGCCCGGACTGCGCGCGGACCCGGTCGTAGAAGTGGTCGTCGTCGTCGCCGAGGCCGAGGACGCTCAGGAGGCTCGACGACCGGGGGCTGGGCACGGTCGCAGGTTAGTGGCAACTTCCGGCCAGCGACAGGCTCTGGCCAGGATGCCCTGGGGTCGCCGGGCATGCTTGTCCCCACGTCGACCACGAGGTCGGCCCGCCGGACTCGGGGGAGGCGGCGGGCGACCCGGCCCCCCGTCGGGGGACGTGGGAGCCGGTCGACGTTCCCGGGAGGGCGTCGGGACCGCCGCAGGGGACGGTTCCGGCGCCCTTCTCCCCCGGCGGTAGCGTTGCCCCTCGTCCGACCCCGAGACGAGCAGCAGGAGCAACCAGTGGCGCGAGGCGGCAACCGGCCCGAGAACGGCTCCGGGGAGCCCGTCGACTGGGTCACCCGCGCGGCCGACGACACCGTCCGGCACGCCGGCGGTGGCGACCGCCTGATCACGTGCGCCTCAGGCGCCAGCCCGTCGGGCCCGATCCACCTGGGCAACCTCCGCGAGTTCCTCACCCCGCACCTGGTCGCCGAGGAGATCCGCCGTCGCGGCATCCCGGTGCGCCACCTGCACAGCTGGGACGACTTCGACCGCTTCCGCAAGGTCCCCGCGGGCGTGCCGGCCTCGTGGGCCGAGCACATCGGCCGCCCCCTCTCGGCCGTGCCGGACCCCTGGGAGTGCCACGAGTCGTGGGCCGAGCACTTCAAGGCGCCGCTGCGCACCGCCCTCGCCGAGATGGGCGTGGAGATGGAGGAGGTCTCGCAGACCGAGCGCTACCGCGCCGGGGCCTACACCGAGCAGGTGCTGCACGCGGTCCGCCACCGCGACACCATCGAGGAGGTGCTCGCCAAGCACCGCACCAAGAGGGCCGAGCCGGTCGCAGAGAACGACCAGGAGGCCGAGGCGCTGGCCGACTCCGTCGCCGAGGAGGACGAGACCGCGGGCAGCGGCTCCCTGGCGCGCTTCCCCTACAAGCCCTACTGCCGCGAGTGCGGCCGCGACACCGTCGACGTGACGGCGTACGACGACGAGACCACCGACCTCTCCTACACGTGCGCGTCCTGCGGGTTCACCGGCGTGACGAACGTGGCGACCCAGCACGAGGGCAAGCTCGTCTGGAAGGTGGACTGGCCGATGCGCTGGTCGGTCGAGGGCGTCGACTTCGAGCCCGGCGGCCTCGACCACTCCACGCCGGGGTCGTCCTACACGGTCGGCAAGGAGCTGGTGAAGCGCGTCTTCGACTTCCGCGCCCCCTCCTACGTCGCCTACGCCTTCGTCGGCTTCGCCGGCATGCAGAAGATGTCGTCCTCGGCGGGCGGCGTGCCGACCGCCGCCGACGCCCTCAAGGTGCTCGAGGCCCCGATCCTGCGTTGGCTCTACGCCCGTCGCCAGCCCAAGCAGGCCTTCAACATCGACTTCGGCGCCGAGGTGGTGCGCCTGTACGACGAGTGGGACTCCCTCGGCCGCAAGGCCGCCGACCCCGCCAAGCGCGACGCGCAGGTGCTGGCCTTCGAGCGCGCCTCCGCGACCGCGGCCGCCGGCACGCTGCCCACCCCGCGCGTCGTCGTGCCCTTCCGCCTGCTGTCCTCGGTCGCCGACGTCACCGCCGGCAGCGCCGAGCTGGTCAGCGGGATCGTCGCCCGCGCCGGGCACGCCCACGACTCGGTCGAGGACCTCCAGCCGCGGCTGGACCGCGCGATGACGTGGACCGCGGAGTTCGTGCCCGCCGAGGACCGCACCACCGTCCGCGACGAGCCGGACGCCGAGCGGCTCGCCCGGCTCTCCGAGGAGGAGCAGCGCTGGCTGGCCGAGCTGCTCGACCGGCTCCCCGCCGAGCTGGACGTCGACGGCACCACCGCGCTGGTCTACGGCGTCCCGAAACTCGCCCGGGGCCTCGCCCTGGACGACGCGCCGACCGACGAGGTCAAGGCGGACCAGAAGGCCTTCTTCCGGCTGCTCTACGAGCTCCTCGTCGACGCCGAGCGCGGGCCCCGCCTGCCGACGCTGTTCCTCGCGCTGGGCCCGGACCGCATCCGCCACCTCCTCACCGCGCCACGCTGAGCCGCGGGCGGCTCGGCTAGCCGACGAGGAACGCGGCGGGCAGGCCGAGCAGCGCGACGCACCCGCTCGCGGCCAGGGCGAGGACGACGAGCGGCCGGCCGGTGCGCCGCAGGGCGGCCGGGTCGAGCGAGCAGCCGAGCGCGAACATGGCGGTGGCCAGTGCCGCCGCCTGCACCTGCCCGGCCGCGCCGAGCACCACCTCGGGCAGCGGCACGAGCGCGCGCAGGAGCACCAGGCCCACGAAGGCGAGCACGAACGCCGGCACGAGCGGCGGGCGGTGCACGGGGTGGTGCTCGGCGCGGCCGGGGTGGTGGTCGGCGTGGTCGGGGTGCGGCTCGCGCCGGGTGCGCAGGGCGACGACCGCCAGCACCGGCGCCAGCAGCAGGACCCGGCCGAGCTTGACCGCGACCGCGACCTGGAGCGCCGCACCCCCGGCGAGCCCGCCGGCAACGACCACCTGCCCGACCTCGTGCACCGAGGCGCCCGCCCAGGCACCGGTGCCCTCCGCGGACAGGCCCAGCGCGGCTCCGACGAGCGGCACGGCGAGCATGGCGGCGCTGCCGCAGACCACGACGAGCGCGACCACCCGGGCGACGTCCTCGGCCCGGCTGCGGCGCACGCCGTCGAGCGCGGCGACGGCCGCGGCCCCGCAGATGGAGAACCCACAGGCGACGAGGAGGCCCTGCTCGGGAGGCACGCCGAGCAGGCGGGCGACCAGCAGGGTCGCCGAGATCCCCAGCACGACGACCCCGAGGACGACCGCCAGGACCGGCCAGCCCAGCGCCAGCACCTCGCCGAGCACCAGCTGCAGGCCGAGGAGCGCCACCCCGACGCGCAGCACGCCGCGGGCCGCCGCGGCGAGCCCTGGGCGGACCGCGGCGGGCAGCCGGCCCGACGCGGCCGCAGCGAAGCCCAGCACCACGGCGACGAGCGTCGCACCGAGGGGCGGGACCAGCGCGTGCACCGCCAGGGCGGCGGCGCCGGCGGTGCCGGCGAGCGCCAGCCCGGGCAGGCGGGCCGCCGGGGCGGGGAGGGTCGGGTGCACCTCCCCAGCCTCCGGCCCGTGAGCCTCGCGCGGTAGCCGTCGATCGGGCCTCCACCCATGCGGTCTTGATATGAGCCGGGCAGCACTCATATCGTCAGGGCATGAGCACTCCGGTCGACCTCGCCGGGCTCGACCTGCTGGTCCGCGTGGCCGAGACCGGCTCGGTCGGTGCCGCCGCCCGACAGGTCGGGATGGCGCAGCCGAACGCGAGCCGGCTCCTCGGGAAGCTCGAGCGCCAGCTCGACCTGGCGCTCGTCGTCCGCACCACCGCGGGGTCCCGGCTCACCACCGAGGGCGAGGTCGTCGTGGCCTGGGCCCGGGAGGCGCTGGCGGGCGTGGAGCGGGTCGTGCTGGGGGCCCGTTCCCTGGCGGCCCAGCGCAAGGCCCACCTGACGGTCGCGAGCAGCCTGACGGTGGCCGAGCACCTCGCGCCCCGCTGGCTGGCCCGGTTCCGCCGCGAGCACCCGGACCTGCACGTCAGCCTCGACGTCGGCAACTCCCACCACGTGCTCGAGCGGGTGGTCTCCGGCCGGGTGCCGGTCGGTTTCGTGGAGTCACCGACCGTGCCGCGGACGGTCGCCTCCACGACGGTGGCGCGGGACCGATTGCTCGTGGTGGTCGGGCCGACCCACCCGTGGGCCCGGCGGCGTACGCCGGTGTCGGCCGCGGAGCTCGTGGCCTCGGACCTGGTGCTGCGGGAGGCGGGGTCGGGGACGCGGGAGACGCTCGTGCGGGCGCTCGACCTGGCCGGCCACGCCCTCGGGGAGCAGCGGCTGGAGCTGGCCAGCACCGCGGCGGTCAAGGCGGCCGCTGCCGAGGGCGGTGCGCCCGCCGTGCTCAGCGAGCTGGCGGTGGCCGCCGAGCTCGCGACCGGCCAGCTGGTCGACGTGCCGGTCGCCGACCTGGACCTGGGCCGGTCGCTGCGGGCGGTCTGGCTGCCCGCGCGGCGGCCGGAGGGACCGGCCGCCGCACTGGTCAGGCTGGCCCGGGCGTCGGCCCCGGCACCGACCCGGGCCGCGAGCCGGGCTCAGGCGTCGCCGAGCAGCTCGCGGTAGGCGGTCGGGGAGGAGTCGCGCAGGAAGTCGCGGCACCGCTCCCACTCGTCGGTCTCACCGATCGCCCGGGCGGCCTTCGCGAGGAGCGCGAGGCAGGTGAGGAAGCCGCGGTTCGGCTCGTGCTCCCACGGCACCGGCCCGTGGCCCTTCCACCCGTTGCGCCGCAGCATGTCGAGGCTGCGGTGGTAGCCGACCCGCGCGTAGGCGTAGACGGTCACCGGGTCGGCGTCCGCCGCGACGGCCTCCTCGGCCAGCGCGGCCCAGGCGACCGGCGACGCCGGGAAGCGGCGTACCACCTCGGTCGGCGCCTCGCCCCCGCCGAGGGCGTCGCTCGCGGGGTCCACCGGGAGGTGGGTGGGCGGGGGGCCCGCCATCAGGTCGCGTCCGATCGGAGTGGTCATGGGAAGCATTGTCCACGGCGACGTGTTCACTTCCCCCGTGACCTCGACCGCCGCCGCGTCCTCGCCCCCGACCGCCTCCGGGAAGGACCCGTGGCCGGCGCTCCTCGCCCTCTGCCTGGGCTTCTTCATGATCCTCGTCGACTCCACCATCGTGTCGGTGGCGACGCCGGCGATCATCGAGGACCTCGACGCCGACGTGAACGCCGTGGTCTGGGTGACCAGCGCCTACCTGCTGGCCTACGCCGTGCCGGTGCTGATCACCGGTCGGCTGGGCGACCGGTTCGGGCCCCGGCGGATGTACCTCGCGGGCCTGACCGTGTTCACCCTCGCCTCGCTGTGGTGCGGCCTGACCGGGTCGATCGAGGGCCTGGTCGCCGCCCGCGTGGTGCAGGGCCTGGGCGCGGCGATGATCACGCCGCAGACGATGGCGATCATCACCCGCATCTTCCCCGCGCAGCGGCGCGGCAAGGCGATGGCCCTGTGGGGCGCCACCGCCGGCGTGGCCACCCTGGTCGGACCGATCCTCGGCGGCGTGCTGGTCGACGCCCTCGGGTGGGAGTGGATCTTCTTCATCAACGTGCCGGTCGGCATCGTCGGGTTCGTGCTGGCGCTGCGGCTCGTGCCGGTCCTGCAGACCAACAGCCACCGCTTCGACTGGCTCGGTGTCGTGCTCAGCGGTGCCGGCATGTTCCTGCTGGTCTTCGGCGTCCAGGAGGGCCACGAGCTCGAGTGGAGCGCCCTGGTGTGGTCGATGATCGTCGGCGGGGTCGTGGTGCTCGCGCTCTTCGTCGGGTGGCAGGCGCGCAACCGCGCCGAGCCGCTGGTCCCGCTCGGCCTGTTCCGCGACCGCAACTTCTCGCTGGCCAACGTCGCGATCAGCGCGATGGGCTTCGCGATCACCGCGATGGCGATCCCGATCATGCTGTGGGCCCAGGTCGTCCGCGGCCTCAGCCCGACCCGCGCCGCGCTGCTGCTCGTGCCGATGGCGGTCATGACCATCGTCCTCGCCCGGCCGGTCGGCGGGCTGACCGACCGGGTCCACCCGCGGCTGCTGACCGGCTTCGGGTTCAGCGCGATCATCGTCTCCCTGGCCTGGCTGGCCCTCGCCCTGCAGCCCGACGGGTCGATCTTCTGGATCGTGCCGCCGATGGTCCTGCTCGGGATCGGCAACGCGTTCGTGTGGGCGCCCAACTCCGCCACGGCCACCCGCAACCTCCCGGTCCAGCAGGCCGGCGCCGGCTCCGGGGTCTACAACGCCACGCGCCAGGTCGGCGCCGTGCTCGGCTCCGCCGCGATCGCCGTCCTCATGGACGCCCGGCTCGCGGCCGAGGGGCTCCCCTCGTACGGCGGCGGCGAGGCCGGCGCGACCGGCGTCGGCGAGCTCCCCGCCCAGGTGGCGCAGTCCTTCAGCGACGCCATGGGCGCCTCGCTGCTCCTGCCACCCGCCGTCCTGGTCCTGGGCCTGCTCGCCGTGCTGTTCTTCGAGCGGCCCCGCCACGCCGGCTTCGGTGGCGGCGCGGCCGCGGCGGCCGTGCCTGCCGCTGCTGCGGACTGACCTCCGAGCGGCCGGCGGCCGGCTGTTCATCAAGGGATGCAGCCGAGTCGCCGCTCCCCAGCGTGGGCTCACCCTGGGGAGTGGCGATTCCTCAAGGGATGCAGCCAAGCCGCCGCGGACGACCATTCGCCTGCACACCTTGACGAAGCAGCACGACGCCGGCCCCCGAGGGGAGACCGGCGCCGTGCGGCGTGCAGGAGGTGGCGGTCAGCCGAGCGACTTGCCCGCGGAGCGGAGGTGCTCGCAGGCCTCGACGACGCGGGCGGCCATGCCGGCCTCGGCGGCCTTGCCCCAGGCACGCGGGTCGTAGGCCTTCTTGTTGCCGACCTCGCCGTCGACCTTCAGGACGCCGTCGTAGTTGCTGAACATGTGCGCCGCCACGGGGCGGGTGAAGGCGTACTGGGTGTCGGTGTCGACGTTCATCTTGACCACGCCGTAGTCGACGGCCGCGGCGATCTCCTCGGCCGAGGAGCCGGAGCCGCCGTGGAAGACCAGGTGGAACGGCTTCGCGCCGGCCTCGAGGCCGAACTCGGAGACGACCGCCTCCTGGGCCTCCTTGAGCACCTCCGGGCGGAGCTTGACGTTGCCCGGCTTGTAGACGCCGTGCACGTTGCCGAAGGTCAGGGCGGTCATGTAGTAGCCGCGCTCGCCGTAGCCCAGCGCCTTGGCGGTGGCGATCGCGTCGGCCGGGGTGGAGTAGAGCTTGTCGTTGATCTCGTGGGCGACGCCGTCCTCCTCGCCGCCGACGACGCCGACCTCGATCTCGAGGATGATCTTCGCCGCGATGCACTTCTCGAGCAGCTCGGAGGCGATGGAGAGGTTCTCCTCCAGCGGCACCGCGGAGCCGTCCCACATGTGCGACTGGAACAGCGGCGCCTCGCCGCGCTCGACCCGCTCGCGGGAGAGGTCGAGCAGCGGCCGGACGAAGCCGTCGAGCTTGTCCTGCGGGCAGTGGTCGGTGTGCAGCGCGATGTTGACCGGGTAGTTCCTGGCGACCTCCGCGGCGTACTGCGCGAAGGCGACCGAGCCGCTCACCATGTCCTTGACCGAGGGGCCGGAGAGGTACTCCGCACCGCCGGTGGAGACCTGGATGATGCCGTCGGAACCGGCGTCGGCGAAGCCCTTGAGGGCGGCGTTCAGCGTCTGCGAGGACGACACGTTGATGGCCGGGAACGCGTAGGCGTTCTGCTTGGCCGCGTCGAGCATCTCGGCGTACTTCTCGGGGGTCACGATGGGCACTGCGGGCTCCTCCAGGGGACGGACTGGGACTCGGGCGGGCACGTGCGGGCGCGGGGCCAGGATTCTGCTCGCACCCTAGTGGCTACCTGCGGGGCATGCTCCGTCGCACCTCGCTCCGTCGGACCCGCCGCGCGAGCACCCTCCCGGTGCCCGCGGACCACGCGTGGGCGGTCGTGGCGTGCGGCCTCGCGGGCTCCCGGTGGTACGTCGACGCCGGCCCGCTCGTCGTCCGCGGGCTCATCGACCGGCTGGCCGGCGGGGCCGGGCGCCGCTGGTCGGTGCCGGACCGGCCGCTGCTCGTGCGCGGCGACACGGTCGGCTTCTGGCGGGTCTGGGAGGTCGAGGACGACCCCGGGTCGGGCACGCACCGGCTGGTCCTCGTCGCCGACCTGCGCTCCCCGGGGCGGGTCACCCTCACGACCACGGTCACCGCCGAGGGCGCGACCGCCTGCCGGGTCGAGCAGGAGGTCCGCCTCGACCCCGACGGGATCGTCGGCGCGGCGTACCTCCTCGCCGACCTGCCGGCCCGGGAGACCGTGACCGAGCTGGTCCACCGCCGCGTCGTGCGCGACGTCCTCCAGGGGCGCTGAGCGGGGTGCCGGCAGCCCTGACCGGCCGGTACGTCGCCGTGGTCGGCCCGGCCGACACCGCGACCGCCGAGCAGCTGTCCGCCGCGACCGAGGTCGGCCGGCTGCTGGCCGAGGCAGGCGCGACCGTGCTGACCGGCGGGCTGGGCGGCGTGATGTGGGCCGCCGCGGCCGGTGCCCGGGAGGCCGGCGGAACGGCGATCGGCCTGCTGCCGGGGACCGATCGTGCCGACGGGTCCCCCGAGCACGCCTTCCTGCTGCCGACCGGCCTGGGCGAGCTGCGCAACGGGCTGCTCCTGCGGGCCGCCGACGCGGTCGTGGCGGTCGGGTGCAGCTGGGGCACGCTCAGCGAGATCGCGCTCGCGCGGCGCACCGGCGTGCCGCTCGTGCTGGTCGACCCCTGGGACCTGCCCGCCGACGTCGGCCCGACGGCGCCCGACGCGGCGGCGGCGGTCGCGACGGCGACGCGGCTCCTCGCCGGGTGAGTCAGCCGACCCGCTCGAGGAACCCCAGCACCCGGTCGACCATCAGCCCCGCCGCCGCCTCGTCGTACGTCGCGAGGCTGCTGTCGGCGAACAGGTGCACATCACCGGGGTAGGTGAACAGCTCGACCTCGGTGACCCCCTCGGCGCCGAAGTCCCGGGCCGCCGCGAGGTCGCCGTCCCCGGCGAAGAACGGGTCGTCGGTCATGCCGTGCACCTGGACCGGCACCCCCTCCGGCCACGAGCCGAACTCCGAGGGCGGCACGAAGGACTCCATCAGCACCGCCCCGCGCACGCCGGGACGGGTCTGCGCGACCAGCTGCGCCGGCAGCACACCGAGGGAGAACCCCGCGGTGACCAGCGCCTCGGGGAGGCCGGCCACCGCCTCGCGACCCCGCTCGAGCACCGTGGAGAAGCCGAGGCCCTGCGCGTGCGCGACACCCTCCTCGACGGTGTCGAAGAGCCGGCCCTCGAACAGGTCCGGGGTGTGCACGGTGTGCCCCGCCTCCCGGAGACGGTCCGCGAAGGCGCGGACGCCCCGGGTCAGCCCGAGCGCGTGGTGGAAGCAGACGACGTCGACCATGCCGGCCATCGTGGACCCGGCCACGACAGCCGTCGAGCCCCTCGCGCGCTCAGCCGCGCCAGGCGGCGTCGCCGGAGAGGTCGGCGTGCGCGCGGACCCAGGCGTGCATGGCGATCGCGGCCGCCGCGCTGGCGTTGATCGAGCGGGTCGAGCCGAACTGCGCGATGGAGAAGGTCCCGTCGCAGGCCTCGCGCGCCGCCTCGCTCAGCCCGGGGCCCTCCTGCCCGAAGAGGAAGCACACGCGTCGCGGCACCTCCATCGTCTCCAGGTGCGCCGAACCGGGGAGGTTGTCGATGCCCAGCAGCGGGACCGCCCCGCCCGGCCGCTCGCCGAGGTACGCCGCGAGGTCGGTGACGGTGGGGTGGTGCCGCACGTGCTGGTAGCGGTCGGTGACCATCGCGCCGCGCCGGTTCCAGCGGCGGTTGCCGACGATGTGGACCTCCGCGGCGAGGAAGGCGTTCGCCGAGCGCACGATCGTGCCGATGTTGAAGTCGTGCTGCCAGTTCTCGATCGCCACGTGGAAGTCGTGGCGGCGGGTGTCCAGGTCGGCCACGATCGCCTCGAGCGTCCAGTAGCGGTAGCGGTCCACGACGTTGCGGCGGTCCCCCTCGGCGAGCAGCGCGGCGTCGTACTGCTCCCCCGTCGGCCAGGGCCCCTCCCAGGGGCCGACACCCACCTCGGCCGGGCCGTGCGGCATCGGGTCGTACGGCGCGCGGCGGTCGTCCTGCATGGCTGCGACCCTAGGCGGGCGCCGCCCCCGTCGCGGAAGGCGGCCGGTAGGCTGTGGCGGTGAGCGCGCTCGCGGGAAGCCTGGGCTTCCCCTCGCCGATGATGCTCGGCCTCGACTTCCTGGACCCGCAGTGGCTCCTCCAGCAGTTCGGTGCCGAGCTCTTCTGGCTCAGCCTCCTGATCGTCTTCGTCGAGTGCGGGCTGTTCTTCCCGTTCCTCCCCGGCGACAGCCTCCTCTTCGCGCTCGGCATCTTCATCGCCACGGGGCAGATCGACCTCTTCCCCGGCTCCCGGCTCGTCGAGCTGGCCATCGCGATGTCGCTGATGGTCCTGGCGGCCTGGCTGGGCAACGTGACCGGCTACGAGATCGGCCGGCGGATCGGGCCTCGGCTGCGCGAGCGCGACGGCCGGGTGCTCAAGCAGAAGTACTTCGACCAGACCGAGGCGTTCTTCGACCGCCACGGCAACAAGGCGCTGGTGATCGGCCGCTTCGTGGCGTTCGTGCGGACCTACATCACCGTGGTCGCCGGCATCACCGGGATGCCGCGGCGGCGCTTCTACACCTGGAGCCTGGTCGGCGGCGTCTCGTGGGTCGTCGTGGTCACCAGCCTGGGGTACTTCCTGGGCCACACCGTGCCGTGGCTGGAGAGCAACATCGACCTGATCTTCCTGGTGATCCTGGCCTTCACCGCGGTCCCGCTGGCCTACGAGTGGTGGCGCCACCGCCGCACCGACAGCCCGCTGGCGGAGGACAACGACCACGACGGCCGCCCCGACCGCGACATCACCGGCGCCTCGGTCCCGCCCCACCGCGACAGCGTCTGACCCGCCGGTCCGCCGGGGCCGGCGGGACCGGGCGGCCGGCCGGCCTCAGGCGGTCCGGCGCTCGTGCCGGATGGCGCGGACGCGCAGCACCAGCCACCAGCAGGCGCCGAGCACGACCGCGGCGATGACGACCCACTGGAAGACGCCGACGTACTGCTCGACCCGGTGCCACTGCTCGCCGAGCCAGTAGCCGGCCAGCACGAAGGTGACGTTCCAGATCGCCGATCCCGCCAGCGTGAGCAGCAGGAACTGCCCGAACGGCATCCGCTCCAGGCCGGCGGGCACCGAGATCAGGCTGCGGAAGATCGGGATCATCCGGCCGAAGAACACCGCCTTGCGCCCGTGCCGGGCGAACCACTGCTCGGTCTTCTCCAGGTCCGTGACCTTCACCAGCGGCAGCCGCTCCCAGACCCAGTACATCCGCTGCCGGCCGATCAGCACGCCGACCAGGTAGAGCACCACCGCGCCGAGGACCGAGCCCGCCGTCGTCCAGCCGATCGCCTCCGCGAGCGTGAAGCTGCCCTGGCTGGCGGTGAACCCGGCCAGCGGGAGGATCACCTCGCTCGGCAGCGGGGGGAAGAGGTTCTCCAGGGCGATGGCCAACCCCGCGCCGGGGGCGCCGAGCCGCTCCATCAGGTCGACGGCCCAGCCCGCGACGCCGCCCAGCTCCTCGGTCTCCGTGGCCGCGGCGAGGACCACGGCGGCGGCGCTCATGCGGAGGCGCGCGCGGCGTCGAGGTCGGCCTTGGTCAGCACCGCACGGACCTCGAGGCCGAGGTCGGCCAGGGGCTGCTCGCCCTCGGGGCTCCGGTCGATCGCGCAGACGACGACCTCCACGACCGCGCCGGCCTCGCGCAGGGCGACCGTGGCGTCCCGGACGGCGCCGCCGGTGGTGATGACGTCCTCGACCAGGGTGACCCGCCGGCCGGAGACGTCGGGTCCCTCGGCGAGCTTGCAGGTGCCGTACTCCTTGGCCTTCTTGCGCACGAACAGCGCCGGGGTCCCGGTCATGCCGCTGACCGACGTCGCGAGCGGCACGCCGCCGAGCTCGAGGCCGCCCACCAGCTCGGTGTCGTGCGGCAGCAGCTGGACCATCTCGCGGGCGACGCGCTGGAGGAGGATCGGGTCGGCCTCGAAGAGGTACTTGTCGAAGTACTCCGGCGCGACCTGGCCCGAGCGGAGCGTGAACGTCCCGGTCAGGCGGCAGCAGGCGTCGATGTCGGCGGCGAGCGAGTCGTCGGTGGTGGTCACGGGCGCCATTCTCACGTACGGCGCCAGCCGGGCCGCCTGCGTACCCTGGCCGACGTGCTCGCTCCCCGGACGGCCGCCCGCCTTCACGGCATCCCGCCGACGATCTTCACCGAGATGTCGGCGCTCGCGCTGCGGACCGGCTCGGTGAACCTCGGCCAGGGCTTCCCCGACGCCGACGGGCCGCCGGCGGTCGTCGAGGAGGCGGTCGCCGCGCTGCGAGGCGGCCACAACCAGTACGCCCCCGGGCCCGGTGTGCCGGCGCTGCGGCAGGCCGTCGCCCGCCACCAGCACCGGCACTACGGCCTCGAGCTGGACCCCGACTCCGAGGTGGTGGTGACGACCGGCGCGACCGAGGGGATCGCCGCCGCGCTGCTCGGCCTGGTGGACCCCGGGGACGAGGTGGTCGTGCTGGAGCCGTACTACGACTCCTACACCGCGATGATCCAGGTGGCCGGCGGGGTGCGCCGGCCGGTGACGCTGCGCGCGCCGGACTTCCGGCTGGACGCCGACGAGCTGCGCGCCGCGGTCGGCCCGCGGACGAAGCTGATCCTGCTCAACTCCCCGCACAACCCGACCGGCACCGTGCTGACCCGCGAGGAGCTGGCCGAGGTGGCGGCCGTGGCGATCGAGCACGACCTGGTCGTGGTGACCGACGAGGTCTACGAGCACCTGACCTTCGGGCACGAGCACGTGCCGCTCGCGACCCTCCCGGGCATGCGGGAGCGGACGCTGACCCTCTCCAGCGCCGGCAAGTCCTACTCCTTCACCGGGTGGAAGGTCGGCTGGGCGACCGGCCCGCGCGAGCTGGTCGGCGCGCTGCTCGGCGCCAAGCAGTGGTTGACCTTCACCTCCGGCTCGCCGCTGCAGCCGGCGGTGGCGCGGGCGCTCGACGAGGAGCCGGAGTGGCCGCGCGAGCTGGCCCGCGACCTGCGCTCACGCCGGGACCTGCTCTGCGCGGGACTGGCCGAGGTGGGGATGGACGTCCGGGTGCCGGAGGGCACCTACTTCGCGATCGCCGACGTGGCGGCGTACGGCTGGGCCGACGGGCGGGAGTTCTGCCTCGCGCTGCCCGAGCGGGCCGGGGTGGTGGCGATCCCGGCCGTCGCCTTCCACGACGACGTCGAGGCGGGTCGGCACCTGGTGCGGTGGGCCTTCTGCAAGGAGACCGCCGTCATCGAGGACGGCCTCGCGCGGCTGCGCGAGGCCGACCTCTCCGCTCCCTCGGCCGGCTGACCCGGCGAGGGCTCAGCCCCAGGGCTGGGTGGTGCCCGTCGGCAGCTCCTGCTGCGGGCCACCGCGGCGGGCGAACCAGTCGCCGGCGCCGCCGGTGAAGAGCAGGACGACGACCGCGACGGACGCGATGAGCGGGACCGCGGAGACCAGCGAGAAGATCCCGACCAGGCTCAGCAGCGCGCTCAGGACGGCGCTGATCACCAGCAGCACCCGGGCGACGTTCGAGCGGCGCAGGGTGAGCACGGCCAGCACGCAGGCGACCAGGCACCAGACCAGCAGCGCCGCCAGGATGACCACGAAGAGGGTGGCCAGCTGGTCGGCGCTGGGCACGTCGGTGCCGTCGAAGGCGGGGTCGCCCTCGATCTCGCGGCGGATGTCCTCGGAGAAGGACTCGCGGGCGACGATGAGCGCGATGGTGGCGATGCCGAACAGCAGCGCGCCCAGGCCGGCGCAGACCAGCGTGGTGATCGCCGCCGCGGTCACGGTCGAGGGGCGCTTGTCGGGGTCCCGCGGCGCGGTGCCGTACCCCGGGCCGCCGTAGGGCTGACCGCCGTACGGCTGGCCGCCGTAGGGCTGGCCCGGCTGGCCGCCGTACGGGCTGGCGCCGGGCGCCTGCTGGCCGTACGGGTCGGCGGGCGGCTGCTGGGCGGAGGGGTCGTGCGGCGGCTGCTGGCCGTAGGGGTTCTCGCTCGGCGGGGGCGGACCGTAGGGGGAGTCGCTCATGGGGCCACTCTCCCAGACGGCGTGGCCCCGGACGCGGGTCAGCGCGCGGCGAAGAACGCCCGGACGTCGGGTCGGCCGAGCAGCACGATCGCCGCCACGCAGACCCCGAACGGCAGGACCGCCACGGGGCTGCCGAGCACCACGCTGAGCAGGCACAGCGCCGCCGCCAGCGCCGCGGAGACCAGCAGGGCGGTGCGCGCCCAGCGGGCGCCGCGCCAGGCGAACGCCGCCACGACCGCGGCGGCGAGCGACCAGAGGACCACCACCGCGCCGGTGACGACGACGGAGTCCCGGACCGCCGAGCGCGACAGGTCGCTCTCGCTGAGCTCGGGGCTGCGGCTCAGCTGGTCCAGGACGAGGTCCGGCGCCGCGAGCATGACCAGCACCGCCATGCCCATCCCGACCGCCGCGAGACCACTCCCGGCCCAGGTGAGCGCGCACGCCCAGACGAGGTTCGCCGGCCGGGTGTCGTGCGGGGGCGGGGCGTAGCCCAGCCGCGCGGGGTGCTGCGGCTCGTGCGGCCGCTGGGGAGCGGTCTGCTGCTGCGGTCCCCCGGGAGCCGTGCCGAAGCCCTGCCAGGCGCGGGGCTCAGCGGACCCGCTGCCCGAGGTGCCACCCGGGCCGGGCGTCGTCCCGGGAGCCTGCTGCGCGGGCTCGCGGGGCGGCTCGGGCATCGGCGGGGGCCAGCCCGCGCCCGACGCGCCCGAGCGGCCGGACCCCTCCTGGCGGGCCTGCTGGCCCGGCCGCTCCGGCCGCTCGGGAGGCTGGGTCCCGTCGAACCAGGAGCGGGTCGGCTGCATCCAGAGCACGACGACCGCGGCCGCCACGATGGAGGACACGAAGCCGCCGGCCGCCATGCCGGTGAGGAAGAGCGGCAGCGCGAGGACCGACAGCGCGAGCCGGGCCCCGCGCGAGCGCTGCAGCACGAAGTACCCGAGCACGGCCGCCGCGGCCGCGCAGGCCCCGGCCGTCATGGCGAGCACCCGGAGCAGGTCGAGGACCTCGGAGGTGTCCAGGCCCAGGCCGTCGCCCGGCGGGACGGCCAGGAAGTCCTCGACGGACTCGCGGGTCTCGAGACTGGTGAGCCCCGAGACCCGCTCGAAGACCGAGAGCACGACGAACACCGAGCCGCCCATGATCATCCAGGCCGACAGCGTGGCCTGGCGCGGACGGGCAGGTGTGTCGCTCATGCCCTCATTCAACCGGGTCAGTGCGCGCGGAGCTCCAGCCCCTCGCCGCCGACGTCGACCGAGACCGCGCCGCCGTCGACGACCTCGCCGCTGATCAACAGCCTCGCGAGCGGGTCGCCGATCGCCGACTGGATGAGCCGGCGCAGCGGGCGGGCGCCGTACGCCGGGTCCCAGCCCTTCTCGGCCAGCCACGCCTTCGCGGCCTCGGAGACCTCGATCGAGATCCGCCGCACCGCCAGCCGCTGCCCGAGCAGCCCGAGCTGGATGTCGACGATCCGGGTGAGGTCGGCCAGCGAGAGGGCGTCGAAGGTGACGATCTCGTCGAGCCGGTTGAGGAACTCGGGCTTGAACGAGGAGCGGACCACCGCCATCACCGACTCGCGCTTCTTCTCCGGGTCCAGCGTGGGGTCGACCAGGTAGGTCGAGCCCAGGTTGCTGGTGAGGATCAGCAGCGTGTTGCGGAAGTCGACGGTGCGGCCCTGGCCGTCGGTGAGCCGGCCGTCGTCGAGCACCTGCAGGAGGATGTCGAAGACCTCCGGGTGGGCCTTCTCGACCTCGTCGAGGAGCACCACGGAGTACGGCCGGCGACGCACCGCCTCGGTCAGCTGGCCGCCCTCGTCGTAACCGACGTAGCCGGGAGGCGCACCGACCAGGCGCGAGACCGCGTGCTTCTCGGAGTACTCGCTCATGTCGATGCGGACGATCGCCCGCTCGTCGTCGAAGAGGAAGTCGGCCAGCGCCTTGGCCAGCTCGGTCTTGCCGGTGCCGGTGGGGCCGAGGAAGAGGAACGACCCGGTCGGGCGGTTCGGGTCGGCGATGCCGGCCCGCGAGCGGCGTACGGCGTCGCTCACCGCGGTCACCGCCTCGCGCTGGCCGATCAGCCGCTCGCCGATGACCTCCTCCATCCGCAGCAGCTTGGCGGTCTCGCCCTCGAGCATCCGCCCGGTCGGGATGCCGGTCCAGGCCTCCACGACCTCCGCGATCTGCTCGGCGCCGACCTCCTCGCCGACCAGCGGCTCGAGGGCGCTCTTCTCAGCCGACGCGGCCGCCTCGATCTGCTTCTCCAGCTCGGGGATCCGGCCGTACTGGATCTCGCTGGCACCGGCGAGGTCGCCGTCGCGGAGCAGCTTCTCGGCCTCGATCCGCAGCTGGTCGAGCTGGCGGCGCAGCTCGCCCTCGCCCTCGAGGGACTGCTTCTCCGCCTCCCACCGCGCCTCCAGCGCGCGCAGCTCCTCCTCGCGGTCGGCGCGGTCGGCGCGCAGCCGCTCGAGGCGCTCGAGGGAGGCCTCGTCGGACTCCTTGGCGAGCGCGAACTCCTCCATCTTCAGCCGGTCCAGGCGGCGGCGGAGCTCGTCGATCTCCTCAGGGGAGGACTCGATCTCCATCCGCAGCCGGCTCGCGGCCTCGTCGACGAGGTCGATGGCCTTGTCGGGCAGCTGGCGCCCGGTGATGTAGCGGTCGCTGAGGGTCGCGGCGGCGACGAGCGCGGCGTCGGTGATCCGCACGCCGTGGTGCGCCTCGTACTTCTCCTGGATGCCGCGCAGGATCTGCACGGTGTCCTCGACGCTGGGCTCCCCCACGAACACCTGCTGGAAGCGGCGCTCGAGGGCGGGGTCCTTCTCGATCCGCTCGCGGTACTCGTCGAGCGTCGTCGCGCCGATCATGTGCAGCTCGCCGCGGGCGAGCATCGGCTTGAGCATGTTGCCGGCGTCCATCGCCGAGTCGCCGCCGGCGCCCGCGCCGACGACGGTGTGCAGCTCGTCGATGAACGTGATGACCTGGCCGCCGGCGTCCTTGATCTCCTCGAGGACGGCCTTCAGGCGCTCCTCGAACTCGCCGCGGTACTTCGCGCCGGCGACCATCGCCGCCAGGTCCAGGCTCAGCACCCGCCGGCCCTTGAGGGAGTCCGGCACGTCGCCGGCGACGACGCGCTGGGCGAGGCCCTCGACGACGGCGGTCTTGCCGACACCGGGCTCGCCGATGAGGACCGGGTTGTTCTTGGTGCGCCGCGAGAGCACCTGCACGACGCGGCGGATCTCGGAGTCGCGGCCGATGACCGGGTCGAGGCGGCCCTCCTCGGCGGCCCGGGTGAGGTCGACCGAGTACTTCTCGAGCGCCTCGTAGGTCGACTCGGCGTCCTCGCTGGTGACCCTGCGGTTGCCGCGGACGGCGGTCAGCGACTCGCGCAGCCCGTCGGAGGTCAGCCCGGCGTCGGTCAGCACCGTGCGCGCGCTGCTCTCGACGGTGGCCAGCGAGATCAGCAGGTGCTCACTGGCGACGTACTCGTCCTTCATCGAGGACGCGAGGTCGAGCGCGCCGGCGAGCACGCGGGTCAGCGCCGGCGAGGCGCTGGGCTGCTGGACGGTCGCCCCGGAGGCCTTCGGCAGGCGGTCCCGCTCGGCCGCGGCCGTGCGGACCAGGGAGGCGACGTCGACGCCGGCCTTGGCGACCAGGTTGGCGGCGGTGCCGTTCTCCTGGAGGAGCAGGGCCACCAGCAGGTGGACCGGCTCGGTGTGGCTGTTGCCGGCCGTGGTGGCGGAGAGCTGCGCGGCCTCGATGGCCTCGCGGCTGCGGGTCGTGAACTTCTCAGCGCCGAACTGGCTCATGCATGTCTCCTGTGACGTGGTGGACCAGGGTGGTCGTACTTCGTGCAACGCACCAGGAGTTGAGTCTGTTCCACTCAACTTCACGATGTTCCTGCAGGTCGGAGCCGTGCGGCGGCTGCAGCCCCTCGCCCCTGCCTACCGGGGCGCACCCTCGGGCGCCAGGGCAGAAGTACCCCTGCACCGACCCCTGACCCGCCACCCCCGGTCGCGGGCCCCCTGACCCGATCGGGCCATTTCCACCCCAACCACGCGACCGGGGCGGGACGCGCGTCCTAGCGTCCCTCCGGGAGCCCCGGCCTGGCCGGGGCGGGGGAGGAAACACATGACGGCCTTCACGGCCGCGAGCGGGGCGGGCCTGCTCGCGCACGGCGTGCACTGGCTCATCGTGCTCGGCGGCACCGCCGGGATGCTGGCGCTGGTGCTCCCGGCCGCGCTCGACCGGCTCGCCCCGCGCCTCGCGCCGCGGCTCAGCCCGCCGCCGGCGGCGCCGCGCGACGAGCACGAGCGGCGGGTGCACGAGGTCCGGGTCCGGCTGCTGGCCGGAGCGCCCAGCGGCGTGCCCACCGGCACGCCGTTCTTCCCCGCCGACGCCCGCGCCGACACCCTCGCCGACACCGGCGACCGGCCCGGCCCGTCGTCCGCCGCCTGCCTCACCCTCCCGCTCGCACTCGTGGCCGGCACCGCGGCCGCCGGGGTGCACGCGGCCGTGGGCGCGGCCCACCTGGGCGACCAGCCGGCGCTCGGCGGCTTCTTCCTGCTCTGCGCGCTCGGCCAGCTCGGCTGGGCGGCGCTCGCGCCGGCCGGCACCGGCCCCGCGCTGCTCCGCGCGGCAGCGGTCGGGAACGCCGCCCTCGTCCTGGTCTGGGCGGTCTCGCGCACGGTCGGCCTGCCCGACCTCGGGCCGCTCGCCGGCGGCACCGAGCCGGTGGGGACCTGGGACCTGCTCGCCGCCGGCTGGGAGGTCGTCGTGGTCCTCGCCTGCGGGCGGCTGCTGGCCGCCGCTCCCCTGGCCGCGGGCACCCGCGTCCCCGGCTGGCGGGACTGGCACCCGGCCGCCCGCCGCTTCCTGGTCGGCTCGGCGCTGGTCCTGGCGCTCACGTCCCTGGCGGGGGTGCCCGCATGATCGAGTCCTGGGTCGTCGGCCTGGTCTGCAACGCGGTGATCATGCTCGCCTACCTGCTGATCAGCGTCGCGATCGTCGTGCCGCTGTGGCGCAGCCACCAGCTGCGGTCCAACCCGCTGGGTGCCGCGACGGCCGCGATCTTCCTCTCCTGCGCCGTGCACCACGGCGCGCACTCGGTGCACATGCTGATGCCCGAGCTCGGCGTCGACCTCGCCGCGGGGTACGCCATGCGCACCGCCTGGGGCTGGCCGCTGGCGATCTCCGACGTCGTCGGCGCACTGGTCGGCGTCTGGTACTGGTCGCTGCGCCGGACCTACGCGAGCCTGATGCAGGGGGCCCAACTCTTCGAGGACCTCCGCCGCCGCGAGCAGCAGGCGCTCGAGCTCAACGACACGGTCCTGCAGGGCATGGTCGTGGCGAAGATGGCGCTCGACCTCGACGACCCGGCCAAGGCCCACGCCGCGCTCGACACCTCCATCGACTCCGCCAGCCGGATCATCACCGGGCTGCTGGGCAGCGAGCACTTCGACGTCGGCATGACCCGCAGCGCGCCCGCCGCCGTCACCCCTGCCGAGCCCGTCCACGGAAGGCCGACCCCATGAGCGCCGTACCCGCCCCCGACGCCCCGCGCGTGGTGGTCATCGACGACACCGCCGACCTGCGCGACCTGCTGCGGCTCGCGCTGGTCCGCGGCGGGTTCGACGTCGTCGCCGAGGCCGGGGACGGCCTCGCCGGCATCGAGGCGGTCCGCGAGGGACGCCCCGACGTCGTGCTCCTCGACCTCTCCATGCCGGTCATGGACGGGCTCGAGGCGCTGCCGACCATCCGCCGGCTCGCGCCGCGGGCCGCGATCGTGGTGCTCTCCGGCTTCGGCGCCACCCAGATGTCGGCGCGGGCCATGGCGGCCGGCGCGGACGGCTACGTGCAGAAGGGCGCCTCGCTCACCTCGATCCTCGACTACGTCCGCGACGTGGTGGCCGGAGGGCTGGTGCGGGCGCCGCGATCCCTGTCGGTGGTCCCGGAGCCGCCGCCGCCCGCCCCGGAGGAACCGGACCAGATGACCCCAGACGGACCACCCGCGCGCGACGGGGGCGACACCCTGACGCGCGCGGACGCCCGGCGCCGGCCGACCGTGCACGCGCCGGACACCAGCGAGCCGGCGCACCCGCCGGTCGGACCGCACGTCTCGTCGTGGGAGGCGCTCGGCATGGCGCCGTACGGCGTGCTCGAGCTGGCCGACGAGCCGCTCTTCCGCGTCGTCTACGCCAACACCGTCGCCCAGCGGCTGCTCGTGGAGCGCTGCACGCCCGGCACGCCGCTCTCGCTGGCCGCGCCGGAGCTGGCCGGGCTGGTGGCGTTCCACCGGCTCGAGAACGACGCGTCCTTCGAGGTCGTCCTGCCCGGCGGGGCCGTCCGCGCGACGCTGCGCCGCACCGGCTGGTCGGTGCTGGTCTACCTCGACTCCACCGCCGAGGACGTCGGCCTCCTGCGCCGGGCGATCGCCACGACCGCGCACGAGATCCGCGGGCCGGTCGCGGTGATCTGCGGGATCGCCGAGACCATCGGCGGGCCGGAGCTCGACACCGAGCAGCGCGACCGGCTGATGGGCTCGGTCGCCCGGCAGGCCCGGATGCTCGACAGCATCACCGCCGACCTGCTGACCGCCGCGCAGATCCAGCGCGGCACCCTCCGCATCGACCTGCAGACCGTCGATCCGCGCTCGGTCGTCGAGTCGGTCGTCGCGGACCGCTACGACGTCACCGTCCGCGTCGACGACCCGCGACCGGTGCGCGCCGACCCGCTGCGGTTGGAGCAGATGCTCACCAACCTGCTCGGCAACGCCCACAAGTACGGCGCCGCGCCGTACACCGTGCACGTCCGGCCGGACGGCGACCTGGTCTCCATCGACGTGGTCGACGCCGGCGACGGGGTGCCCGAGGAGTTCCGCGCCTCGCTGTTCCGGGAGTTCGCCCGGGCCCACGGGACGGTCGCGACCGGCACCGGCCTGGGACTGCACGTGGTGCGCACGCTCGCCGAGGCGCAGAGCGGCCGCGCGTCGTACGCGCCCGGCCCCTACGGCGGGTCGGTGTTCACGATCAGCCTGCGCGCCTGCTGAGGCGCGTCCGGCCCCTGGTCAGCGGCCGCGGCGCCAGACGACGACGGCGGCCGAGGGGTCCGGCGAGCGGAGCACCGGCAGCTTGTTGGCCGGGGCGTCGGTACGCCGCGCGGTCAACGCCTGGCGCAGCGCGTCGCGGGTGGCGTCGAGCTCGGCGTGCAGCTCCTCGGTGCGCGAGCGCAGCGCGAGGACCTGGTTCTGCAGCTCCATGATCCGCCGCACCCCCTCGATGCCGATCCCGGCGGAGGTGAGCTCGGCGATCTCGCGCAGCCGCTCGATGTCGCGGTGGGAGTAGCGCCGCCCGCCGCCACCGGTGCGGCCCGGCGTAATCAGGCCGAGCCGCTCGTAGGTGCGCAGGGTCTGCGGGTGCAGACCGGTCAGCTCGGCGGCGACGCTGATGACGTAGACGGCTGCATCGGGACCCGGCACGAACGGCGGGGGTGTCGACGCAGCCATCTCAGGCCCCCTCGAACAGCCCGGCCCGCAGCGGCTTGCCGGCCATCGCCTCGCGGTAGGCCTCGACCGCCTCGCGCGCCTTCGCGTCGAGCACCGCCGGCACCTGCACCTCGACGGTCGCGAGCAGGTCGCCCGTCGTGCCGTCCGGCTTGGGCGCCCCCTTGCCGCGGACGCGGAAGGTGCGGCCGTTCGGCGTGCCCGGGGGCAGCCGGAGGGTGACCGGGGCACCGGTGAGGGTCGGGATCTTCACCTCGGCCCCCAGCGCGGCCTCGTCGAAGGAGACCGGCACGTCGAGGGTGAGGTTGGCGTCCTTGCGGCCGAAGATGCGGTGCGGGGAGACCTTGACGTCGACGTACAGGTCGCCGGCCGAGCCGCCGGCCTCGCCGGCCGCACCCTTGCCGCGCAGCCGGATCCGCTGGCCGTCCTTGACCCCCGCCGGGATGCGCGCCTGGATGGTGCGCGCCGAGGTGCCGCGTCCGCTGCCGTGGCAGGTCGGGCACGCCTCGTCGTACACCAGCTGGCGCCCGCCGCAGCGCGGGCAGGTCTCGTTGATGCTGAACGCACCGCCGGCCGAGCCGACGACGTACCCGGCGCCCTCGCACTCGGGGCAGACCTTGGGCTTGGTGCCGGGCTTGCCGCCGGTGCCGGAGCAGGTCGGGCACGGCGCGTCGGAGGACAGCCGCAGGGACACGGTCACGCCCTCGATCGCCTCGGTGAAGCCGATCGTCGCCGTGGTCTCGATGTCGGCGCCCTTCTGCGGGCGCCGGGTCTGCTGGGTGCGGCGCCCGGCGCCGAACAGGTCGCCGAACATGTCGCCGAACCCGCCGCCGCCCCCGGCCCGCTCGCGCAGCAGGTCCTCGAGGTTGATGCCGCCCGGGCCGCCCGCGCCACCACCACCGAAGCCGCCCCCGCCGAAGCCGCCACGGAAGCCGCCGGAGCCGTAGAGCGAGCGCATCTCGTCGTACTTCTTGCGCTTCTCGGGGTCGCCGACGACGTCGTACGCCTCGGCCACCGCCTTGAACTTCTCGTGCTTGGCGGTGTCACCGGGGTTGGAGTCGGGGTGGTTGGCGCGCGCGAGCCTGCGGTAGGCCCTCTTGACCTCCTCGGCCGTGGCGTCCTTCTTCACGCCGAGCTCGGCGTAGAAGTCCTTCTGGGCCCAGTCGGCCCGGAAGCCGTCATCGGTGCTCACGCGCACCTCCCTCCCTCATCTGTGCTGGTCCTACTGGGCCGGGTCGGCGACCAGGACCTGGGCCGCGCGGACGACCCGGTCACCGATCCGGTAGCCGGCCTTGGCGATCACCTTGCAGGTGGTCACCTCGACGTCCGGGTCCTCGCCGACGTGGCTGAGCGCCTCGTGCAGGCTCGGGTCGAACGCGTCGCCGGGGGTGCCGAACTTGGCCAGCCCCAGCTTCTCGACCGTCCGCTCGAGCTGCTCGGCGACGGTCTTGAACCCGCCCTCGAGCTCAGCGTGCTCGCGCGCCCGGTCGATGGTGTCGAGCACCTCGATGATCGGGGTGAGCGCGGCGTACGTCGCGTTCTCCCGGATCAGCTCGCGGTCCCGCTCGACGCGGCGCTTGTAGTTGACGAACTCGGCCTGCAGGCGCTGCAGGTCGGCCGTCCGCTCGGCGAGGTCCATCCGGGTGACGGTGAGCTCGTCCTGCGCCGGGTCGGACGCGGGCGCGCCCGCCGCGTCGGCGGGCCCGCCCTGGACGTCCTCGGGCGACAGGTCCGGGCCGGGCGCGGCGGGGGTCTCGGCGACCCCCGCCTCGTCCACGTGGCCCGCGGCGTCGCCGGTGACCGGGTCGACCGGGTCGTCGGTCATCGGCGGGCCGCCCACGTCCTCCGATCGAGCGTCCTCGGGCTGTGCCGGCTCGTGGGCGCCGCTCACTTGGTCTCGCCCTCGGTGCCCTCGTCGACGACCTCGGCGTCGACGATGTCGTCGTCGGCGTCACCGGTCGCGCCGGCGGTGCCACCGGCGGCGGAGGCGTCGGCCTCGGCCGCGGCGTACATCGCCGCACCCATCTTCTGGCTGGACTCGCCGAGCTTGGTGACGCCGGCCTGGATCTCCTCGGCCGAGGCCTCGGTGTTCTCCAGGATCGCCTTGAGGGCGTCGGTGTCGGCCTGGACCTCGGTCTTGACCTCGTCCGGGATCTTCTCGCCGTTGTCGGCCAGGAACTTCTCGGTCGTGTAGACGAGCTGGTCGGCCTGGTTGCGGGCGTCCACCGCGGCACGACGCTTGGCGTCCTCCTCGGCGTACTGCTCGGCCTCGCGGACCATCCGGTCGATGTCGTCCTTGCTCAGCGCGGAGCCGCCGGAGATCGTCATCGACTGCTCCTTGCCGGAGGCCTGGTCCTTGGCGGTGACGTGGACGATGCCGTTGGCGTCGATGTCGAAGGTGACCTCGATCTTCGGCACGCCGCGCGGGGCCGGCGGCAGGCCGGTCAGCTCGAAGTTGCCGAGCGGCTGGTTCTGCGACCACATCTGGCGCTCGCCCTGGGCCACCTTGATCTCGACCGACGGCTGGTTGTCGTCGGCGGTCGTGAAGATCTCCGAGCGCTTGGTCGGGATGGTGGTGTTGCGCTCGATCAGCGTGGTCATCACGCCGCCCTTGGTCTCGATGCCGAGGGAGAGCGGGGTGACGTCGAGCAGCAGGACGTCCTTGACCTCGCCCTTGAGGACACCGGCCTGGAGCGCGGCGCCGAGCGCCACGACCTCGTCGGGGTTGACGCCCTTGTTGGGCTCCTTGCCGCCGAGCAGCTCCTTGACGACGTCGGTCACGGCCGGCATGCGGGTCGAGCCGCCGACGAGGACCACGTGGTCGATCTCGCTGACCTTGACGCCACCGTCCTTGAGCACCTGCTGGAAGGGCGCCTTGGTGCGCTCGAGCAGGTCGGCGGTGAGCTTCTGGAACTCGCTGCGGGTCAGCCGCTCCTCGAAGTGCAGCGGGCCGGACTCGCCGTGGGTGATGTAGGGCAGGTGGATCGTGGTCTCCGAGGAGGAGGACAGCTCGATCTTCGCCTTCTCCGCGGCCTCCTGCAGGCGCTGCTTGGCGATCTTGTCGGCGGCCAGGTCCACGCCGTTGGCGTTCTTGAACTTGGTGACCATCCAGTCGACGACGCGGGAGTCCCAGTCGTCACCGCCGAGGTGGTTGTCGCCGGAGGTCGCCTTGACCTCGACGACGCCCTCACCGATCTCCAGCAGCGAGACGTCGAACGTGCCGCCACCGAGGTCGAAGACGAGGATCAGCTGGTCGTCGCCCTTGTCCAGGCCGTAGGCCAGCGCGGCCGCGGTGGGCTCGTTGACGATCCGCTGGACGTTGAGGCCCGCGATCTCGCCGGCCTCCTTGGTGGCCTGGCGCTGGGAGTCGGAGAAGTACGCCGGGACCGTGATCACCGCGTCGGTGACCGTCTCGCCGAGGTAGGCCTCCGCGTCCCGCTTCAGCTTCTGCAGCACGAACGCGCTGATCTGCTGCGGGGTGAAGTCCTTGTCGTCGATCTTCTGCTTCCAGTCGGTGCCCATGTGGCGCTTGACCGACCGGATCGTCCGGTCGACGTTGGTGACGGCCTGCCGCTTGGCGACCTCACCGACGAGGACCTCGCCGGACTTGGCGAACGCGACGACCGACGGGGTGGTCCGGGCGCCTTCCGCGTTCGCGATGACGGTGGGCTCGCCGCCCTCCAGGACCGACACGACGCTGTTCGTCGTGCCGAGGTCGATGCCGACCGCACGTGCCATGGGATGCAACCTCCACTTGCTCGGGTGTACTGCTGGGTGTCGGGGGGACCGGCGCACGGGGCGCCGCAGGTCCGGGTCCGAGTCTGACAGACGACTTGAGCCCGTCCAACTCAACTTTGCTCACTGGGCACAACGGAGGAACCGGCCGGGTTGTTCCCGACGGCGACGAGCCGGGCGACCAGCGCCGCGGTCGCCGGGACGGCCTCGGCGCCCGGGCGGTGCGCGAGCCCGACGTGGCGCCGGCCGAGCACGGGGAGGTCGAGGACCTGCACCCCGGGGTGGCGGTACGCCGCGAGCGCGGACTCCGGGAGCACGGTGACGCCGAGCCCGCGGGCGACGAGGTTCTGCACCACCACGTAGTCGTCGGTGGTGTGCCGGATGGTGGGGGTGAAGCCGGCGGCCTCGCAGCAGTCGACCAGGTGGGTCCGGCAGCGCACGCAGCCGCCGATCCAGTCCGCCGCGGCGAGGGTCGCCAGCCCCCGGCGGCCCGGTCCGGGGTGGCCGGGCGGGACGACCAGGCGCACCGGCTCGTCGAGCAGCGGCCGCCAGGCCAGCGTCCCGAGGCCGGTCGGCGGGCCGTCGTACCCGAAGACGAGGGCGAGGTCGGCGTCGCCGGCGACGACGGCGGCCAGCGCCTCGGGCGGCTCGGCCTCCTCCAGCCCGACCTCGATCTCGGGGTGCGCGGCGGCCAGGGCGCCCACCGCGTCGGGGACGAGCGTCGCGGCGGCCGAGGGGAAGGCGACCAGGCGCACGCGCCCGGCGCGCAGCTGGTGCAGCGCCGCGAGCTCCTCGTCGGCCGCGTGCAGCTCGGCGGCCACCACGTCGGCGCGGCGCAGCAGCGCCCGACCCGCCTCGGTCGGGGTCACCCCCGCCGGGCCGCGCAGCAGCAGCGGACCCCCGGCCTCGCGCTCGAGCCGGGCGAGGTGCTGGCTCACCGCGGGCTGGGTCCAGCCCAGCTCGCGGGCGGCCGCGCTGATCGAGCCGGCCCGGGCGACGTCGCGCAGGAGCAGGAGGCGGCGGGGGTCGAGGGCCATAGGGAGAACTTATGCCCGTTCCTAGGAGAGCGGGGATTCCCTTGGGTCCTCCGGGCCCCCACGCTGGGACGCATGCAGACCATCGGACTCGTCGGCGGCATGTCCTGGCACTCGACCGCCACCTACTACCGGCTGATCAACGAGGAGGTCGCCACGCGCCTCGGCGGCCACGCCTCCGCCCGCATCTCGCTGCAGTCGCTGGACTTCGCGGAGGTCCGCGACTGCCAGGTCCGGGGCGACTGGGCCGGCTCCGCGGCGCTGCTCGCCGACGCCGCGCGCCGCTGCGAGGCCGGCGGCGCCGACCTCGTCGGGCTGTGCACCAACCTCATGCACAAGAACTTCCCCGCCATGGAGTCCGCGGTCTCCGTCCCGGCGATCCACATCGCCGACGCCGTCGCGGCCGTCGCGCGGCAGGAGGGGTGGACGACGCTCGGCCTGCTCGGCACCCGCTGGGTGATGGAGGAGACCTTCTACGCCGACCGGCTCGCCACGCACGGCATCGCCGTGGTCGTCCCCGAGGAGGACGAGCGGGCGATGGTCGACCGGGTCGTCTTCGACGAGCTGACCCAGGGCGTCCTCCGCGACGAGTCCCGGGCGGCGTACGTCGAGGTGATGGCGGGCCTGCGCGCCCGCGGGGCCGACGCGGTGGTGCTGGCCTGCACCGAGATCGGCCTGCTCGTCAGCCCGGAGCAGGCACCGCTCCCCGTCGTCGACTCCGCCGTCGCCCACGCCTCGCTGCTGGTCGACCTCGCGCTCGAGCCGCAGCCGACGCCCGCGTAGGGCACCATCGGGGGATGCGCCGGCCCCTGATCGCCTCGCTCGGGCTGGCGCTGTGCCTGCTGCCGGCCTGCAGCGGCGCCGACGACCCGTCGGCGGACCCGTCCGGCGCTCCCTCCTCGTCGCCCGCACCGTCCAGCACGATCACGGCCGCGCCCACACCGGCCACGGCCGACCCAGCAACGCCCGACGCCAGTCCCCCGGCCGTGCGCCGGGTCTCCCCCGACGACGTGCGCCTCGCGACTGCGGTGGCGGCGGTCGAGCACCTGGCGGGCACGGTGGGCCCACGGCCGGGCACGTCGCCGGCGTACCGCCGCGCGGCCCGGTGGCTCGGCACCCGCCTGGAGTCCCTCGGCTGGTCGGTGGAGCAGCAGCCGTTCCCGACGCCCGCGGGCGTCTCCTGGGGCGTGCCGGTCCGCGGCGGCCGGTCGACGAACGTGGTCGCGACCCGCGGCGACGTCCGTCCCGGCCGGCCCTGGCTGCTGGTCGGCGCCCACCTCGACACCGTGCCGCAGGCGCCCGGCGCGGAGGACAACGCCTCGGGCGTCGGCGTCCTGCTGGCCGTCGCCGAGGCGCTGGCGGAGCGGCGGGCGCGGCTGCCGGTGGTGCTGGTCGCGTTCGGCTCCGAGGAGCCGCGCGGGCCCGGCGACGACGACCACCACTACGGCTCCCGGGCGTACGTCGCCGGGCTGTCGACCGCGGAGCGGGGCAGCCTGAACGGCATGGTCTCCCTCGACCGGGTCGGCGTCGGGTCGGTGCTCCCGGTGGGGAGCGCGGGCGCCGGCGACCAGGTCCAGCGCCAGCTGCTCGCGGCGGCCGGGCGGGCCGGCGTCCCGACGGTCAGCGACCTGGAGCAGCGGTCGAGCGACCACTGGTCCTTCGTGCGGGCCGGGCTCCCGGGGGCACGGCTGGGGAGCACGTCGTACGCGGCGTACCACTCGGCCGACGACGTGCCCGCGGTCGTGTCCCGCGACCAGCTGCGGCGGACGGCGCGGACCGTCCTGGCCTGGCTGCGCTGACGCCGGTCAGCGCGCGAAGGGGCCGGTGCTCGTCGACCAGACGTCGTCGAGGATCCCCGCCGCGCGGTCGCCGGTGACGAACCGGGGCGCGAAGTCCGTGGTCGCCATCGCGTACGGCACCAGCCGCAGCGCCTTGAGCTCCGCACCCCACAGCGTCGCCTCGAGCACGACGCCCTCGCGGACCTCCTCGTCGGGGAAGTCCATGTCGAAGACGAAGTTGCCCAGCGAGTGCACGACCGGCACCCCCGCCACCGCGTCCACGCCCTGCACCCAGTGCGGGTGCCCGCCCACCACCAGGTCCGCGCCGGCGGCGACGAGGCGCCGAGCGACCGTGCGCTGCACGGGCACGGGCTCGTGGGTGTACTGCGTGCCCCAGTGCGGCAGGACCACGACCACGTCGGCCCGCTCCTGCGCCCGCGCGACCGTGCGCTCGACGTGGCGGACGTCGGCCTCCACCAGCGGACCCGTCCGCGGCGGCATCCGCACGCCCAGCGCACCGGGACTCGTGGGCGTCGCCTGCGGGGTCTCCCCGATCGCGTTGAACCCGACGAAGGCGAGCCGCACGTCGCCCACCCGCCGGTACGCCGGCCGGCTGGCCGCCGACCGGTCCGGCCCCGCCCCGAACACCCCGACCGGGCTGCGGCGCAACGTGCGGACCGTGTCGAGCAGGGCCCCGGTGCCGTGGTCGCCGGCGTGGTTGTTGGCCAGCGAGAGGACGTCGAAGCCGGCCCGGCGCAGCGGCCGCAGCAGGGCCGGCGTCGCGCCGAACGAGTCGCCGCCCTGGGTCGGTGCCCCGGCGAGGCTCAGCGTGCTCTCGAGGTTGCCGACGGTGACGTCGGCGCTCCGCAGGCGGCGCGCGGTCGGGGCGAGCGCTCCCCAGGGGTCAGGGACCCCGCGGACCAGCATCACGTCGCCCACCACGGTCAGGCCGACCGCCCGCGGGTCGTCGCGGACCGGGTCGCGGCCGGCCACCAACGCCGCGACCACCGTCGGCCGGACGTCCGCGAGCGGCACGACCGCCAGCGAGCCCGGGTCACCCTCGACCGCCCGCAGGCGCCGCTCGACGCGACCGGTCGTCACCACCCGCCGGCCGCGCCACCGGGTCACCTCGCCGGCGACCAGCCGCGCCGCCGTACCCCTCGACAGGCGCAGCTGCGGCTCGGTCGCGTGGCCGACCACCACGAGCCGCCGCTCCTGCTCCGGCCGCCGGTCCTCGTCCGGGTCGGTCGCCGGCGGTTCCGCCGCCGTCACCGGGGACGACCCCGGCTCGGCCGCCTCCCGCGGCTGCGACGCCTCGCCGGTGCACCCGGTCAGCAGGAGCACCGCCCCGACCAGACCCGCACCCCAGCGCCTCATCGGGCCACGCTAGCGGCGACGTGCAACGCGCTGTCCAGTGATCTGGCGCGCTGTTGGGGCGTCCACCGCGCCGTCGGAGTGTCTACCGCGCCGTCGGGACGACTACCGCGCCGGTGGAACGGCGCGGCAGACGTCCGGACAGCGCGTTGCAAGCAGCAAGCCGCGGCCCCGGTCAGCCGACCAGGCGCAGCGCCAGGTCGACGAGGGAGACGTGCGGCAGGCGGGCGGCCTCGTCGGGGGTGAACCAGCGGGCCTCGTCGGTGGTGCCGTCGACCTCGGGGGTGAGCTCGCCGCCGACGACCCGGGCGGAGAAGAGCACGCGGACGGCCTTCATCGGGCGGTCGGTGTCGACGTGGCGGCGGGTGGCGGGGATGACGTAGGTGTCGACGGTGAGCAGCCGGTCGAGCTCGACGTCGTACCCGGTCTCCTCGCGGACCTCGCGCACCGCACCCTCCTCGACGGTCTCGTCGAGCTCGACACCGCCGCCGGGGAGCGTCCACCGGCCGCCGTCGGAGGCCTCGTTCCACAGCGCGAGCAGGATCCGGCCCTCGTCGTCGGTGATCACGGCGTACGACGCCAGGCGGGTGTCGTAGGAGGTGTAGGGGACGGGCTCGGGAGTGCTCACGTGAGCATTCTCGCTTCCCGGCCCAGGCCGGAAGGATTTGGACCCGCCTGGTCTTGTCGATCCACATGACCGTTCCGACCATCACCCTGAACAACCAGACGACGATCCCGCAGCTCGGCTTCGGCGTGTACCAGGTGCCGCCGGAGGAGACGGCGGCCGCGGTGGGCACGGCGCTGGAGATCGGCTACCGGCACATCGACACCGCGCAGATGTACCAGAACGAGGCGGGTGTCGGCGAGGCGATCAAGGCCGCCGGCATCGCCCGCGACGAGCTGTGGATCACCAGCAAGCTCAACAACGGCTTCCACCGCCCCGACGACGCCCGCCGGGCCTTCGACGAGACGCTGGACAAGCTCGGCCTCGACACGATCGACCTCTTCCTCATCCACTGGCCGCTGCCGACGCTGTACGACGGCGACTACGTCTCGACCTGGCGCACGCTGGCCGAGTTCGTCGAGCAGGGCCGCGCCCGGGCCGTCGGCGTCTCGAACTTCCAGCCGGCCCACCTCGACCGGATCGTCGAGGAGACCGGCGTCGTGCCGGCGGTCAACCAGATCGAGGTGCATCCCTACTTCTGCAACGAGGAGGCGCGCGCCGCCTCGATCCGCCACGGCGTCGAGGTCGAGGCGTGGTCGCCGATCGCGCAGGGCGCGGTCCTCGACGACGAGGTCATCGGCCGGATCGCGGCGACCTACGGCAAGACGCCCGCGCAGGTGACCCTGCGCTGGCACATCGAGCGCGGCGACATCATCTTCCCGAAGTCGGTGACCGAGCAGCGGATCCGGGAGAACTTCGACATCTTCGACTTCTCGCTCACCGTCGACGAGGTCGCGGAGATCAGCGCGCTCGACCGCGGGGAGGACGGCCGCACCGGCCCGAACCCCGACACGTTCGACTACGTCCCGTCCTGACGGGCCGGTCCTGACGGGCTCCCCCGGCAGCGGCACCGCCGCCGGGGGGCCCTCACTCGGAGGGCTGCAGCGCCACGTCGAGGGTGCGGGTGCGCTCGGTCTCGTTGGTCCGGGCGCCGCGGACGACGACGACCGGGCAGGCCGCGTGCCGGACCAGCTGGTCGGTCGTCGAGCCGAGGGTCAGGCCGCGGAACCCACCGCGGCCGCGGGCGGAGACGACGACCAGGTCGGCGTGCTGCGAGGCCTCGAGCAGGGAGTTCCCCGCGGGGCCGCAGTAGGCCTCGTAGGAGATCTCCACGCCCTCGCCCCGGGCGGCGAGCACGTCCGCGACGTCGCCGCGGAGGTCGTCGAGCACGGCGGCCTCGAAGTCGGCGCGCGGCGGCACGTACCCGAAGGTCTGCGTCTTCGGGCGCGGTGCGGTGGACATCGTCCAGGCGCGCAGCAGCGTGATCGAGCCGCCCACCGCGCGGGCGTGGTCCAGCGCCCACTCCAGCGCGTGCAGCGCGGGCTCGGAGCCGTCGTTGCCGACGACGATGCGGGGGCCGGAAGAGGTCTGCGCGGTCTCGGTCATGCCTCGCAGACTAGTCGCCGGACTCCAGCGCCCGGCCCCACTGCTCCAGCAGCCCGGCGAGCTGCGCGCGCTCCTCGGCACTGAAGCCCGCGAGCAGCCGGTGCTCGTTGGCGACGTGCTCGGTGAAGGCCCGGTCGATGAGCGCGCGGCCGGCGTCGGTCAGCGCGACGACCCGTCCCCTGCCGTCCTGGCGGTCGACCCGCCGGGTGACCCAGCCCTGCTGCTCGCAGCGGTCGACCCGCTTGGTGACCGCGCCCGAGCTGACCATCGTCGAGGCGGCGAGCACCCTCGGCGCCAGCTCGTACGGCGCGCCGGCGCGCCGCAGCGCGGCGAGGACGTCGAACTCGCCCTCCCCCAGCCCGTGCCGCGCGTAGACGGCGACCAGCTCCTCGGTCAGCCGGCCCGCGAGCCGGTGCAACCGGGCGACGACCCCCAGGGGCGCGACGTCCAGGTCTGGCCGCTCGGCCCGCCACTGGGCGATGACCGTGCCGACGAAGTCCGGGTCCTCCACGGCTTGGAATATATCTGACTCGGAAGATACTTTGTCTTCCGTGGAAACTATCTGGTGGCGCACCGTCGCCCTCACCGCGGTCGCGCCGGTCGTCTGGGGGACGACGTACCTCACGACCGAGGAGCTGCTCCCGCCCGACCGCCCGCTCTTCGCCGCCCTGGCCCGCGCCCTCCCCGCCGGCCTGCTCCTCCTGGCGTGGCGCCGGCGGCTGCCCACCGGCGTCTGGTGGTGGCGGTCGGTCGTGCTCGGGCTGTGCAACATCGGGCTGTTCTTCCCCCTGCTCTTCCTCGCGGCGTACTCGCTGCCCGGCGGGCTGGCGGCGACCCTCCAGGCGACGCTCCCCCTCGCCGTGGTGGGCATCGCCTACGTCGCGCTCGGCGAGCGGGCGTCCGGGGCGCGGGTGGTGGCGGCCCTGGTCGGGCTGGCCGGCGTCGGGCTGCTGGTGCTGCAGAACCCCGGCGGCGTCGACCCGGTCGGCCTCGCCGCGGCGGCGGCGTCGGTGGTGGCCTCCGCCGTCGGCCTGGTGCTGGTCAAGCGCTGGCCGGCGCCGGTCGACATGCTGACCCTGGTCTCCTGGCAGCTGGTCGTCGGCGGGCTCGCGCTGCTGCCGGTGGCCCTGCTCGTCGAGGGACCGCCGCCCGCGGTCGACCTCCCGGCACTCGCGGGCTACCTGTGGCTCGGCGGGGCCGGGACCGTGCTGGCCTACGTCTGCTGGTTCCGCGGGGTCGCCCGGATGCCGGCGGGCGCGGTGGCGATCGTCGGGCTGCTCAACCCGGTGGTCGGCACCGGCCTCGGCGTGCTGGTCGCCGGCGAGGCGTTCGGCCCGGTCCAGGCGCTCGGCGTGCTGCTCGTGCTCGGTGGGGTGGTCGCCGGCCAGCGGCGACCGCGGGTCGTGCAGGATCGGGCGGGTGGCGAGGCTGCTGGCGAGGCGGAGGTCGAGCGGGCGCGCGCCGAGCACCGGCGGGAGCGGCTTCCGGCTGCGTGACGTCGCGGTCGCGGCGTACGGCCCGACGGTCGTCAACGCGACCGGCCACGGCGCGGTCATGCCGGTGCTGGCCCTGCGGGCCCGCGAGCTCGGCTCCGACGTCAGCACCGCCGCGACCGTCGTCGCCCTCCTCGGCGTCGGCATGCTGCTGGCCTCCCTGCCGGCCGGGGCGCTGGTGGCCCGGATCGGGGAGCGCCGGACGCTGGTGGCGGCCGGCATGGTCGACGCGGTCGTCATGGTGGCCGCCGCACTGAGCTCCTCGGTGCTCGTCCTGGGGATCGCGGTGACGCTGAGCGGGATGACCTGGACGGCGTTCCTGCTCGCCCGGCAGGGGTTCATGATCGACGCCGTCCCGCTCGCCCACCGCGCTCGCGCGCTGGCGGCGCTCGGTGGGGCGCACCGGGTGGGCCTGCTGGTCGGGCCGCTGCTCGGCGCCGTGCTCATCCACCTCGCCGACCTGCGCGCCACCTTCGTGCTCGCCGCCGGGCTCTCGGTGGTCGCCGGCCTGATGGCGCTGCTCATGCCCGACCTCGGCGCTGCCGGGCGGGACCAGCAGCAGGCGGCCGGCGGTCACCTCGGCGTGTGGGCGGTGCTGCGGGCGCACCGCCGGACCCTGCTGACCCTCGGCACCGCCGTGGTCGTGATCGGCGCCTCCCGGTCGGTCCGCAACGGCCTGCTCCCGCTGTGGGCGGACCACGTCGGCATCCCGGCCTCGACCACCTCGGTGATCTTCGGCGTCGCCGCCGCCGTGGACATCGCGTTCTTCTACCCCGGCGGCTGGCTGATGGACACCCGCGGCCGGACCGTCGTGGCGGTGCCGGTCGTGCTGAGCGTGGCGGTCGCGGCGCTGCTGCTGCCGCTGGCGCACTCGGTCGCCGCGGTGACCGCGGTCGTCGCGCTCATCGCGGTCGGCAACGGGCTCGGCTCGGGCATCGTGATGACGCTCGGCGCGGACGCCGCGCCGGCGGTCGGACGCTCCCAGTTCCTCGGCGGCTGGCGGCTGTGCGGCGACCTGGGCAACACCGGCGGCCCGCTGCTGGTGGCCGGCGTCGCGGCCGTCGCGCCGCTCGCCGCGGCGTCGATCGCCGTGGGCGTCCTCGGCCTGGTCGGCACCGCCTGGGTCGGCTGGTGGGTGCGCGAGGCCGACCGCGCGGCGCGGCCGGGACCGACCCTGCCGGCCCGAGGGGTCAGCCGATCGTGACCTTCACGGGGTTGGACTCCAGCCCGCTGCTGGTGTCGACGACGCGGAACTCGTTCTCGCCGAGCTGGCCGGTCTGGATGTAGGTCGTGAACGTCTCGTTGCTCACCGACACCGTCACCGGGAAGTCCACCCACGCCCCGCCGGCCATCCGCTGCACCTGCAGGATCGCGCCCTCGCCGCCGGGGTAGACCCCGGTGAGGTCGATCTGCTGCATGGGGGTCACACTGGTCTGGCCCGAGGACAGGGTGATCTCGCCCTCCTCCGGCTCCTCGGAGGTCTCCTCCGCCGACGGCTCGTCGTCCGCGCTGCCCTCCTGACCGGGGGCCAGGGTGACCAACGGGTCGCTGGGCTCCTCGGTCGGCTCCGGCTTGGGCAGGTAGAACGACTGCCCGTCCGAGGAGCCGCCCCCTTCGCTGCTGTCGCCGCCGAGCCCGAGCACGCTGACCGCGCCGAGCGCCACGCCGCCGAGCACCAGGCCGACCACCAGTCCCACGCCCACCAGCGCGAGCAGGCCGGTCAGCACGGGTCGGTCGGCGCGCTCGGGGCGCTCGTCGCTCAGCTCGTCGGGGGCCACGGGGACATTGTCGGGGACGGCACCTGATCGGCCAACCGCGCGACCACGGGGCGGCCCCGGTGCGCCATGCTGCGCCGAGGTGCGCCGAGCTGCGCCGTGCCGGGCTCAGCGCGGCTCGAGCACCACGACGGGGATCTCGCGGTCGGTCCAGCGCTGGTAGCGGTCGAAGTCGGCGTACAGCTCGACCAGCCGCGGCCAGAGCGCCGCCCGCTCCTCGGGGTCGGCGACCCGGGCCCGCACGCGACGTACCCGCTCCCCCCGCAGGGCGACCACGGTGTCGGGCTGGGCCAGCAGGTTGCGGTACCACTGGGGGTGCTTGGGCAGTCCGCCCTGGGAGGCGACGACCACCAGGTCCGGCCCGTCCTCGAGGTAGAGCAGCGGGGTGGTGAACCGACTGCCGGACCTCCGCCCCACGTGGTCGAGCAGCAGCGTCGGCACGGGCCTGCGCCAGCCGGCGCCGACGCGCCACCTGCTGCCGACGCGGCCGTTGGTCGCGCGGAAGGCCGCGACCTGGACCTGCGCGACCCGCTTGAGCACCTTCGGGACGAGCGGGGAGTCCAGGCCGGCCGGCTTCTCGTCGGGGAGGCCCATGGCAGGGGAGCCTAGGCGCGCTTCCAGACGATCTGCTCGTGCAGTCGTCGGCTGCGCCAGCCCTCGGGCGTGCGGACCATCGAGTGGTGGTAGATCCCGCCGAACTCCACGACCCGCTCGGCGCCGTCCTCGCCGGTCACCGGCATCGGGTTGTGGAAGTACGCCGCCACCTCGGCCTCGTCGCCGGCCAGGTCGACGTCGACCTGGCCGAGGGTGTGCATCCGCCGGGGGAAGAACGCCGGCAGCACCTCGGCCAGCCAGGGCTTGACCGCGTCGTACCCGTCGGCGATCCCCCCCGACTCGGTGTAGTCGATCCGCGCGTCGGGGGTGAAGACCGTGTCGAGCCGGTCGAAGTCGCCGGTGTCGATCGCTCGGGTGTAGCGGGTCAGCACCGCGGCGATCTCGGTGCGGTCGACGAGCTCGTCCAGGTCCACGGGACGACCCTGGCACAGAAATGGAACACGTTCTACTGTTCGCGACATGCGATTCACCTACGCCGAGGCCATGACCCGGGTGGAGTACTACGCGCCCCTCGCGCAGGCGGCGGAGGCGGCCGGCTACACGAGCATGACCGTGGCCGACAGCCTGGTCTACCCCGAGGAGTCCGACTCCACCTACCCCTACACCGACACCGGCGACCGGGAGTTCCTGGAGGACAAGGACTTCATCGAGACGATGGTGCTCTGCGCCCACGTCTTCGCGCAGACCACCACGCTGCGCCTGACCCCCTTCGTCCTCAAGCTGCCGGTGCGGCCGCCGGTGCTGGTCGCCAAGCAGGCCTCCTCCCTGGCCTACCTCTCAGGCAACCGGCTCGGGCTGGGCGTCGGGCTCTCGCCGTGGCCGGAGGACTTCATGGCGATGGGGGTGCCGTGGGAGCGCCGCGGCAAGCGGATGGACGAGTGCCTCGACATCGTCCGCGGGCTCACCAGCGGGGGCTACTTCTCCTACAGCGGCCAGTTCTACGACGTCGCCCCGCTCAAGCAGAGCCCGGTCCCGACCGAGCGGGTGCCGCTGCTGGTCGGCGGGCACGCCGACGCCGCGCTGCGGCGGGCGGTGCGCAAGGGCGACGGTTGGATGCACGCCGGCGGCGACGGCGAGGAACTGGACCGGCTGCTCGCCCGGCTCACCGAGATCCGCCAGGAGGAGGGCGACACCCGCGACGACTTCGAGGTCCACGTCATCTCCTACGACGCCTACACCCCCGACGGCATCAAGCGCCTCGAGGACAAGGGCGTCACCGACTGCATCGTCGGGTTCCGCGTGCCCTACATCGTCGGCCCCGACACCGAGCCGCTGGAGAAGAAGGTCGCCGCGCTGGAGCGGTTCGGCGAGAGCGTCATCGCGAAGGTGAACCCGTGAGCGGCTCCCTGGGCCTGACCAAGCCGCTGCAGGACGCCATCGCCGAGGCCGAGGAGCTGATCGCGAACGCGCCGTTCATCCGCACCGAGCAGGACCGGCTCGAGGGCTACGACTACCTCGCCGGGCGGATCCGGATGGCGATGCAGACGGCCTTCGACTACGACCTCGAGCGTCCGCTCTTCGTCAACCCGACCCACCAGTTCTCCCGGCAGGGCCTGGACAACCCCGACGCGATCTACTTCAACGCCTACCTGCGCGAGGGGGTCGAGTACGTCGTGCGCGGCCGCCGCGGCACGAGCGCCGACCTGTCCTTCCAGGTGATGGGCGGGGCCTACACCGCCACCAGCGCGGCGACGTCGATGCTCGCCTTCGACGACCGCGAGCTCGACATCGCCGAGGACGGCACCTTCGAGTTCACCTACACCGCCGAGCCCGGCGCCAAGACGCTCATCGTCCGCGAGGTCTTCAACGACTGGGACACCGAGGAGCGCGGCGTGCTGTGGATCGAGCGGCCCGACACCCTGGGCCGGCCGGCGAAGCCGCTGTCGCAGGCCACGCTCGCCAAGAAGTACGAGGTCGCCGCCCGGGCGCTGACCAGCTCGATCCAGACGTGGTTCGCCTTCCCCCACTTCTTCCAGTACGAGGAGCCGGTCAACACCCTGACCGCGCCGCGGTCGACCCCCGGCGGGCTCGCCTCGCAGCGGTCCTCGATCGGCCACTACGAGCTCGACGAGGACCAGGCCCTGGTCATCACCGTGCCCGAGTGCACCGACTGCGCCTACCAGGCGGTGCAGATCGGCTCGGACTGGTACGTCTCCACCGACTACGAGACCCACCAGACCTCGCTGACCAAGGCCCAGGCCGTCACCGACCCCGACGGGAGGATGCGGTTCGTCGTCTCCGAGCGGGACCCGGGCATCGCCAACTGGCTCGAGACCACCGGGCACCGCACCGGCGCGATGATGCTGCGCTGGCAGCGCCTGGAGCGCGACCTCGGCCCCGAGGACGGCCCCACCGTCGAGGTCGTGCCGTTCGACTCCGTGCGCGACCACCTCCCGCACCCCGCTCCCGTGACCCCCGAGGAGTACGCCGCGCGGATCGCCGCCCGGACCCGCTCCGTGGCCCGAAGGATGATCAGTTGAGCCCGCAGACCGCCACCGCCCACGTCGAGACCGACGCCGACGTCGAGGCCCGCTACCGGCCGCTCCCGCTCCTGGAGGGCAAGGTGCTCGTGCTCTCGGGCGTCGGCCCGGGCCTGGGCCGGGCCTTCGGCGAGGAGGCCGCCCGGATGGGCGCCGACCTCGTCCTGGTCAGCCGCACCGAGCGACGTCTGGAGAAGATGGCCGAGACCGTCCGCTCGCTGGGTCGCCGGGCGCTCGTCGTACCCACCGACATCACCGACGAGCCCTCGCGCGTCGCGCTGGTCGAGCGGGCCCTGGAGGAGTTCGGCCGGGTCGACTGCCTGATCAACAACGCGTTCGGCATCCCACCCATGGACCCGCTCACGAGCCTCGACCTCGACGGCCTCCGCGCCGCCAACGAGACCAACGTCTTCGCACCGCTGCGGCTGTCGGCGCTGTTCGCCGACGCCCTGGCCGCGACCCACGGCTCGGTGCTGATGGTCAACTCCTGCGTGCTCTACCAGTCCCAGGAGGAGTTCGCCGGCTACAAGCTGTCCAAGGGCGCGCTCGAGCACCTGTCGTCCTCGCTGGCCACCGAGCTGGGTCCCCGCGGGATCCGGGTCAACAGCGTGGCGCCGTCCTACATCTACGAGGACGTCAACAAGGGCTACTTCGACTGGCTCGCCTCGGAGTCGGGCCGCACCCACGACGAGGTGTACGCCGAGAAGGCCGCGCCGACCGACCTCAAGCGGCTCGCGAGTCCCGCCGAGGTCGCCCGCGCGGCGCTCGTCCTCGCCACCGACCTGTGCTCGGCGGTCACCGGCCAGGTGCTCAACGTCGACTGCGGGGAGTTCCACCGATGAGCGGCGCCACCGAGGGCCTCAACGTGATGACCCGCGAGCGCGCCGACGTCGGCACCTACGAGGACATCCTCGCGGCGGCCGTGCGCACCACCGGCCTCGACGACCTCGGCGGCACCGCCCACGAGGAGGGGCTGCGCGTCCTGGTCGAGGACCTCGCCTCCCCCGAGGCCGGTCTCACGCCCCGCGGCAACTACTTCCAGCGCTCGGAGGTCAAGAGCGCGCTCGTCGGGCGGCTGCTCACCCAGGCGCAGTTCACCGCCCGACCCGAGCACGCGGAGGTGCCGATCGAGCGTCCGGTCTTCGTCATGGGCCTGCCGCGCACCGGCACCACCGCCCTGCACCGCCTGCTCCACGCCGACCCCCGGGCGCAGGGCCTGGAGATGTGGCTGACGCAGTACCCCCAGCCCCGCCCGCCGCGGGAGACGTGGGACTCCGATCCGATCTTCGGCGCGATGCAGCAGGCGTTCTCCGCCCACCACGTGGAGAGCCCGGAGTACATGGGCATCCACTACATGGACGCCACCACCGTCGAGGAGTGCTGGCGCCTCCTGCGCCAGACCGGGAAGTCCAGCTCCTACGAGTCGCTCGCGAACGTCCCGCGGTACTCCGCCTGGCTCGCCGAGCAGGACTGGACCGACGCCTACGCCCGGCACCGGCAGAACCTCCAGCTCGTCGGCCTCAACGACCCCGACAAGCGGTGGGTGCTCAAGAACCCCTCGCACATGACCGCGCTCGACGCGCTGATGGCGGTCTACCCCGACGCGCTGGTCGTCTACACCCACCGCGACCCGGTCGTGTGCATCGCCTCCTCGTGCTCGCTCTCGGCCGAGACCACGACCGGGCACTCCACGACGTACGTCGGCGAGACGATCGGCCGCACCCAGCTCGACCTGTGGTCGCGCGCCTACCACTCCTTCCACGACGCCCGCGGGCGCTACGACCAGGCCCAGTTCGTCGACGTCGCCTTCGCCGACCTGCTCGCCGACCCGCTCGGCACCGCGCGGTCGGTCTACGAGCGCTTCGGGCTCGACTGGACGCCCGACGCGCAGGGCGCGATGGAGGAGATCGACCGGGAGTCCAAGCAGGGGGCCGCGAAGCCGTCCCACCGCTACGCCATCGAGGACTACGGGCTGAGCGAGGCCGACGTCCGCGCGGCGTTCGACCGGTAGCCCACCTCCCCTCCACAGGGAGCGTCCGCGCCCGGGGCTCCCCAGCCCGGTCGTCGAGGGGCACGCCGCGGGGCCGGCGCCGGGCAGCGTGGCCGCATGACGACCACCGCCCTCCTCACCGTCCCCACCGGCTGGCAGCACCACCCCGACCCGGCCCCCGACGTCCTGCTCGCCGCGCGCGGCGGCCCCCCGCCCGGCTCCGGCGTGCCGCCCGAGGTGGTCCTGCGCCGCACCGAGGTGCCCGTCCGGCTCGACGGCGACCTGGTCGGTTGGCGGGCCGCCGCGCTCGCCGACCTCGGCACCCTCCTGGACTCGTTCGCCCTGGAGGACGAGGAGGTGATCGACCTCGAGGGCCGCGACGTCGCCTACGCCCGCTTCGGCCACCGCGGCGTGGGCGCGGACCTGGTGACCGAGCAGTGGTCCTGGCTGCTCGGTCGCTGCGGGCTCACGCTGAGCGCCACGGTCGCGCTGGAGGACTACGCCGACCTGTGCGACGTGCTCGAGCGGGCCGCGGGGAGCGTCGAGCCGGGCGCGCTGCTGGCTGCGGTCCCCTGAGCCGGTGCTTGGTGCTGGCTGTGGTGCCGGCTCAGGCCTCGCCGGCCGCGGTCCGCACCGCGCGCTCGGCCACGGCGTGCTCGTCGGTGCGGTCGTCGTAGGACCAGAAGTCGCGGAGCCAGGCGGCGGTGAGGCCCACCCCGGCCAAGCAGGCGACGCCGCCGCTGGTGATCGCGCCGCGCACCGACCACAGGTCGGCGGTCACGCCGGCCCGGACCTGGCCGCCGAGCGGGCCGAGGGAGTAGGACAGCATCTCGATGCCGGCCAGTCGGCCGCGCATCGTCTCGGGGATCGTCTGGCTCCAGACGGTGGCCCGGAAGATGCCCGAGATCATGTCGGCGGTGCCGGACAGGCCGAGGAACAGCAGCACCAGCCAGAACGACGGCATCACGCCGGCGACGGCCACGCACGCGCCGTACGCCGCGGCGGCCAGGACGATCGCCCGGCCGTGGTGGTGGACGCGGCTGGTCCACCCGCTCGTCGCGGTGGCGACCATCGCGCCGAGCGTCTGGGCGATGTAGAGCGCGCCGAGCAGCTCGGGGTTCTCGAAGACCTCCTCGACCAGCGCCGGGAACAGCACGACGGGCAGGGCCAGCAGCATCGCGGCGATGTCGACGAGGTAGGTGCCGAGCAGGTCGCGGCGCGACATCGCGTAGCGGATGCCTTGCCCGATGCCGGCCAGGCTCGGCGGGGTGGTCTCGGCCCGGTGCGGGTAGGACCCCATCCGGACGTAGAGCAGCGTGGCGACCACCAGGCCGGTGACGTCGAGGACGAAGCACCAGCCCAGCCCGACCGAGGCGATCAGCACGCCGCCGATGGCCGGGCCCACCAGCACGCCGGCCTGGATGCCGAGGCTGCCCAGGGCGTTCGCGGCCATGATCTGGTCGTGCCGCACGGTGCGCGGCAGGAGGGCCTCGCGCGAGGGCCGCTGCAGCGCCGAGGAGGAGACCAGGAAGACCGCCACCACGTAGACGACCCAGACGTCGGGCTCGTCGCGGAACGCGTTCGCGGCCAGCACGGCTGTGAAGAAGGCCTGCGCGACACCGGTCCAGATGAGCAGCTTGCGCCGGTCCACGTGGTCGGCCAGCGCCCCGCCGTACAGGCCGAAGACCACCAGCGGGACCAGCTCGGCCAGGCCGATCGCGCCGACCGCGAAGTTGGAGCCGGTCAGCGAGTAGACCTGGTACGGCACCGCGACGTAGCTGACCATGCCGCCGAAGTAGAAGACCGTGCCGGCCCAGAAGAGCAGCCGGAAGTCGCGGGAGTCCCGCAGCGGGGTCGTGTCCACCCGCAGGCCGCGGAGGGTGGTGCGGATCCGCTCGGTCCGGGTCATGCGTCGATCACGAGGTGCGATGGTCGCACCTCGACCCGACCGGCGCGAAACGGTCGCCCGGCCCGCCGGTCAGGCGGCCGGCGCGAGGTGCCGGCGCAGGAAGGCCACCTGGTGCGCGAGCGCCGCCTCGAACCACTGCTTGCCGGCGTAGACGTCGAAGTGGTCGCAGGGGTAGTGGCGCACCTCCGCCCGGCCCTCGAAGGCCGCCTTCAGCGCCGCGTGCGGCGGCGCGCTGCGGTCGAAGTCGGCGATCTGCACGAGGAGCGGGCAGGTGACGTCCTTGGCGTGCCTGCCCGGTCGGTGCCCGCCGAGCTCGAGCCCGACGGTCGCGTCGACCTCGTTGCGCCAGCTCGGACCGGCGATCGCGAGGTAGTCCTCGTAGCACCCGTCCAGCGTCAGCGCGCCGAGCTCGCCCGGGCGGGCGACCACCGGCATCATCCGCGGCCCGGCGACCCGGCTGCGGAAGCCCTCGACGGTCGAGCGGAGCATCGCCGAGGGCTTGTGGTGGGCCAGGGCGAGCCGGCCGGCCGCGAGGCCGTCGACCAGCGGGGTGAGCGCCACGACGGCCGCGACGTCGTCGCGGCCGGCGCCGGCGGCGAGCACGTGGCCGCCCGCCAGCGAGACCCCCCAGAGCACGATCCGCTCGGGGTCCACGCCGTCGAGCCCCTTCGCAGCGGTCATGGCCGCGCGGTAGTCCTCGAGCTGGCCGGCCATCGAGACGGTCTGCCGCGGGGTGCCGCCGGAGGTGCCGAAGCCGCGGTAGTCGAAGGCCAGCACGTCGAGGCCCGCGGCGGCCAGGCCGGCGGCGTACGGCTCGAGCCCGGAGTCCTTGGTGCCGGCCAGGCCGTGCGCCATGACGACCACGGGCCGCCCGGCCGGGCCGGCAAGCTCCGCACCGGGTCCGGCGGCGGCCGGGAAGTGCCACCCCGAGAGCTCGGCGCCCGCGGAGGTGAAGGCGACGTCGTGCCGCACGGTGCGCGGCTCGTGGGCCTGCTGGCCGGTCTGCTGGGTGGGCTGGCTGGTCTGGCTGGTCTGGCTGGTCATGAGGGGGTGGTCCTCCCGTAGATGGCGCTGGTCCACAGGTGCACGACGGCGTCGACGTGGGGGTCCCAGTCGGCGTCGTCGGGCGCGCGGACGAGGCGCTCGAGCGTGCGGTCGTTGAGGTCGAGCAGGGCGGTGGCGACGGCGGTGGCCGACGGACCCGCGGGCGCGAGCCCGGCGGCCCGCTCGGACTCGACGAGGGCGGCGACGACCTCGACGAACGACGCGGTCCGCGACTCCCACCGCTCCCGGACGGCGGCGCTGGTGGCGCGGGCCTCCAGCATCGCGAGGTGGACGTGGGTGCGCCGCCGCCAGCCCTCGACGACGGTGCGGATCGCAGCCGCGACCCGGTCGCGCATGACGCCCTCCCCGCCGAGCAGGCCGGCGGCGTCCCAGGCGTCGTCCTCCATCTCGTCCATCAGGGCGGCGACGGCGGCGGCCTTGTTCTCGAAGTAGAAGTAGAACGCCGACCGGGTGACCCCGGCCCGCCGCGAGAGGTCCGCGACGTTGATGTCCTCGAGCCGGGCGTCGCGGCCGGCGTCGCGCAGGTGGTGGTCCAGCGCCTCCAGGAGGGCGGCCCGGCGCTGGTCCCCCCGGGTGGCGGCGGGGCTCACGGGACGGCCGGCTCCGCGAGCGTCCCGGTCGGCGCGGTCCCCGGGGTGCCCTGGGCGGCCCGTCCGGCGAGCACCGGCGTGCCGAGGCGGCGGGCGCGCTCGCGTCCGGCCGGGAGCTCCTTGGTCCGCATCTGGTGCTCGTAGACGAAGTAGTCGAGCTGGTGGGTGTGCCGCGGCCGGTCGAGCATGTGCCCCATGTAGAGCGCGTCGTCGGCGCGGATCACCTCCTGCATCTCGGCGACCGACGGCGGCGCGTACTCCCCCACGGCGTACGCCGCGATCAGCCGCGCCTGGCTCTCGACGAACGGGAAGAGCGTGGGCGTCGCCTGCGCGAAGCCCGCGAAGAGCAGGTCGTCGAGGCCCGGCTTGATGATCCGCTTGTAGAGGTCGATCCGGTTCTCCGGCGCGCTGATGAAGTCGGGGTCGAAGAACGGGAAGGTCAGGTTGTAGCCGGTGGCGTAGACGATGACGTCGAACTCCCCCGACGTGCCGTCCTCGAAGTGGACCGTGCCGCCCTCGAGGCGGGCGACGTTGCCCTTCGCGGTCACGTCGCCGGACTTCAGCCGCAGCGGCAGCTCGGTGGACTGGGTCGGGTGGGCCTCGAAGAACTTGTGGTTGGGCGAGGGCAGCCCGTAGTTCGTCGGGTCCGAGCCGGTGAACCGCTGGCCCCACTGGGCGACCTTCCGCTGCCAGGACAGCGGCAGCTGCGGGTAGGTCTTGTAGTTCATGTCGGCGGGCTTGCCGTACATCAGCTTCGGCACGATCCAGGCGCTGCTGCGGGTGGAGAGCGTGACCTCGTTGCGCAGGACCCGCTGGGAGAGCTCGACGGTGATGTCGGCGGCACTGTTGCCCAGGCCGACGACGAGGATCCGCTTGTCCATCAGGTGCAGCGGCGTCCAGGGGTCCACGTAGTGGTGGGAGTGGATGGACTCCCCGGTGAACTCGCCGGGGAACTGAGCGGTGCGGGGGTCCCAGTGGTGGCCGTTGGCGACCACGAGCAGGTCGAAGCGCCGGGTCTCCCCACGCTGCGTCTGCAGCTCCCAGCCGCCACCGGGCAGCCGCTCGGCGTGGACGACCCCGTTCTGGAACTCGATGCGCTCACGCACGCCGAACGCGTCGGCGTAGCTGTCGAGGTAGTCCTTGATGTCGGTGTGGTGCGGGAAGTCGGGGTAGTGCTCCGGCATCGGGAAGTCCTTGAAGGACAGCTGGTACTTCGAGGTGTCGATGTGGAGCGACCGGTAGGCGCTGCTGTGCCCGTTGGGGTTGCCGAAGGCCCAGTTGCCCCCCACCCGGTCGGAGCTCTCGAAGGTCGTGACGGGCACGCCGTAGTCGCCGAGCATCTTGGTGGCGGTGAGGCCGCTGATGCCGGCGCCGATGACGGCGGTGGTGGGGGCTGACATGCGCCGAAACTAGAACGTGTTCTTGACACGCGTCAACACCCTGCTGTGAACCAGGTCACGTGCGCTCCGCCGCAGCCCGGCGGTCTAGCCCCATCCGCCGAGGTGCGCCTCGAGCGAGGTGGTCGGCGGCACCGGCGCGAGCCCGAGCGCCGCGGCCGGCTCGGCGGCGTCGGCGGCGAGGTCGGTGCGCCCCCACCGCCGCCGACGCCGTACGCCGCGCAGCGCGTGCGCCGTGAGCAGGGGCGTGCCGTCGGGGCCGGTCAGCCGCAGCGTGCCCGGTGGCTCCGGGCCGGCGAGCCGGGCCACCACCGCCCGCCAGGCCTCGGCCGGACCGCGGGCCGCGGCGTCGAGGTGGAGGTGCCAGGCGTGGTCGGCGGCGACCGGGTCGACCGGGTCCGCGGTGGTCCGCGGGTCGCCCGCCACGAGCGCGGCTGCCGCGGGGGCGAGGTGCACGCGGGCGCTCGGCAGCGCGGCGAGCAGGCTGTCCAGGGCGACGACCAGGCCGGTCGGGTCCAGGTCGTCGGCCACGGTGACCACCGGGTCGGCCGGGCCGACGAGCAGCCCGCGGGGCGCCGCCCCGGGCGCGCTCACCCGCCGCGCCACGGCCAGGGTCTCCGCGAGCGCCCGGTCGCGGTCGTCGGGCCGGGGCGGGCGGTCGGCGAAGTCGGGCCCGTCGTGCCAGGCGACCGCGGCCGGCACGTGCGCCAGCAGCGCGCCGTGCCGCCACGCGCGGGCGGCCCACTCCCAGTCCTCGCCGCCGTAGGCGCGGAACGTCTCGTCGAAGCCGCCGACCTCCTCGTGCAGCCAGCGGCTGCAGGCGGCGACGGCGGAGAGGACGTAGCGGTAGGAGGTGTCGTCGGCGTCGCGCAGGTCCCGGGTCCGCACGTACCCGTCGGCCAGCCAGGCCGGCGCGGGCAGCTCGTGGGCCGGCCCGGCGACCTCCACCGGGGCGTCGACCGGGACGTCCGCGAGGTCGGCGTGCCGGCGGCGCCCGACGACCAGCGCCTCGGGGAGCCGGTGCGGCAGCCGCGCCAGCGCCGCGACGTATCCCGGCTCGGGGGTGGTGTCGGCGTCGAGGAAGACGAGCACCTCGCCGGTGCCGGCCGCGGCGCCGAGGTTGCGTGCGGCGGCGGCCCGGAACCCCTCGTCGGCCTGGCGGACCAGCCGCACCCCGTCCGGGACCTCGGGTGCGGTGCCGGACCCGTCGTCGGCGACGACCACCTCGAGCCGGTCGGCCGGGTGGGTCTGCCGGTTGAGCGCGTGGAGGGTGCGGGCCAGCTCGCGCGGCTGCTCGTAGTGGGTGACGACCACCGTGACGGTCGGCCGCGGGCCGGGGCGCGCGGGGGCGAGGTCCCAGCGGTTGCCGGGGACCGCGCTGCCGGCGGGTGGTCGGCGCAGGCTCACGGGAACGGCACGAAGACCGGCTGGACGGGGTCGGCGACGGTGCGGTGGACCGAGGCCCACCACGCGGCGTACTGCCGGGCGGCCGCCGCCAGGTCGGGGGCCGGCACCACCCCGTCGGGCAGCCAGGTCGAGGCCGGGTCGTCGAGCGCGCGCTCGAGGGCGGGGACCAGGCCGGCGTCGTCGTGGAGCACGTGCGCCCCGGGCCGCAGCGCGTCCATCTCGCGGGCGTAGGGCCCGTCGAGGAGCAGCGGCCGACGGCCGACGGCGAGCCACCGGTTGACCGAGGCCGAGGCCGACAGGTGCCGGTGGCCGCTGACCGGCACCCCCACCCGCGCCATCGCGACGGCCAGCTCGTCGTCGGGCAGCCACCCGGTCACGGTGAGGCCGACGCCCCCGGCGCGGGCGCGGCGGTGCAGCTCGTCGAGCAGGTCCTCGTGCCCGGGGACCGGGGCGCCGAGGCAGACGACGTCCACCTCGCGACCCCGGGCGCGCAGCTCGGTGGCGGCCTGCAGCAGCTCGCGGTGGCCCTTGTCGGGGTAGACGAAGCCCAGGGCGGCCAGGGTCGCCGGCCCCTCGGGTCCCGGACGGGCGGCGGGCCGCTCGCCGTGTCCGACGACGGGGAGTCCGACGACGGGGTGTCCGACGACGGGCAGGTGGACGACCGTGCCGGGCGGCAGGTCGTGGTCGGCGCCGACCCGGGCGAGCGCGCGCCGGAGCAGGTCGGCCTCGTGGTGGCTGCTCACCGCCCACCCGGCCGCGGCGTGGACGACCTCGGCGTAGGCGCACACCCGCTCCTCCGAGGCCCACGGCTGGGGCACGTCGTGCAGCGTGACGGTCGTCGGCGCGCGGTGGCACAGGCCGACCACCCGGCGCACCGACGTCGCCGCCGTCGGGCCGAGGAGCCGCTCGGTGAAGTGCACGTGCACGGGGCCGTCCGGCACCGGCCCGTCCAGGACGTCGGCGTCGCCGACCAGGGTGCGGGCGCCGAGCGCCGCGGCCAGCTGTGCGGCGTACTCCACGACGCCGTGCGTGCGCGGGCCGGCGAGGACCTGCAGCGGCACGTCGGCGGTCGGGCTGGTCATCCGGCGTCCTCCGGGGTCACCGCCTCGACCTCGTGCCGGGGCGTGGGGTTCTCGCGCGTCGCACGGCAGGTGAGCCGGGCCGGCGGTCCCTCGACGGTGCGGACCCGGACCGACCAGACCCCGCCGGCGACCTCGAACACTGCGTTCGTCACCCGGTTCGTCGCCGAGCCCCCGACGGATCGGTCCACCCAGCGCACGGCGTCGCGCCGCGTCTCGCCGAGGTGGCGACGCAGCGCGACCTCGGCGGCCTGGACCGGCATGGGGTACGCCGTGCGCCCGCGCAGGTGGTCCAGCTCGAGGTGGCCCCGGGTGGACGCGGCGGCCACGGCGAGGGCGGCGGCGGGGTCGAGCCGGCCGTAGTAGAGCCCGTCGGGCAGGAGCAGCAGGTTCCCGGCGTACCGGTCGCCGCCGATGTGGGAGACCTCCCAGGTCTCCTCGGGGTGGACGGCCGCGAGCGCGGCCGCGACCGGCCGGCCGAGCTCGGCGCAGCAGGCGTCGTGGCGACCGTGCGTGCAGACCGCGAGGACGGTGCCGTCGTGCGGGTCGAGGCCGCTGCTGCCGCCCCCGCGGAGCGAGGCGAGGTCGAGGTCGAGCACCTCGTGGGGGTCGGCCAGCGTCCCCGCCTCCAGGCGGGTGCCCTGCGGCAGGCAGGACGCGGCGAAGACCCGCAGTCCGGAGCCGGCGTCGCGGGTGAGCGCGGGGCGCCGGACGAGCAGTGGTCGCACGCGGGCCGCGGCCGCTGCCGCGGCGATCCGCGCGCCGAGCCCGTCGGGCAGCCGGGCGTCGCGCAGCGCGTCGACGCCCCACGGCCCGGCGTGCTCGAGGAGCAGGAAGGCGCGGACGGTGGAGGCCGTGCCGGCGGGCTCCTCGCCGCGGCCGGTGCTGGCCGCGGAGCAGCGGAACGGCGCGGTCGTCACCGGAGGACCTCGAGCAGCCCTTCCCGGACGAGGCGGCGGCAGAGCACCAGCCGCGACTGCGGGTCGAGGTGGTCGGCCAGGTCGGCCGGCCGCAGCTCCGCGCGGGCGCGGACCCCCTCGAGGGCCGGCGCGAGCCGGGCGGGCACCTCGAGCACCCGGTCGCCGAGCAGCACCTCGAGCCGCCCGCCGTCGGCGGGCAGCAGCACGCAGGGGTGGCCCGCCCGTCGCCGCAGCAGGGTGTCGTCGGTGAGGGAGTCGAGCGCGAGCACGTCGTGCAGCCCGCCGGGCACCCGCGGTGGGCGGGTGGTGAGGAAGCGCCGTACCTCCTGCGCCGCCGCGGCCCCGGCGTCGACCTCACGGACCCGGGCGGCCAGCGCCTCGAGCCGGTCCGCGAGGCCGGTGGCCAGGGGCGCCCGGTCGTCGAGGTAGCCGGCGGGCAGGTGGTCGTCGGGGACCTCGGCGAGCAGCGGGCGCACCGCGCGCTCGACGAGGCCGCGCCAGGTGAGCTGGTTGATGCCGATGGTGACGTGCAGCGAGACGGTGTCCTGGGCACGCGCGGCGTGGGGCGTGCCGGTCGGGAGGTACATCGACAGGCCGGGCTCTAGCAGGACCTCCTCCGGCCCGTCCTCGCCGTGGACCTCCCACTGCTTGGTGCCGGCGGTCTGGAAGACGAACACGTCGTGGGAGTCGGAGTGGACCGCGAAGCCCTGCGAGCCGGGCGGCGTGAGGTACGCGTTGGCCTGGCACGGGTGGCCCAGCTCCAGCTCGAGCTGGGCGACCAGCCGGGTCAGCGGCGGGTGGTAGCGGTGCAGTCCCTGGAGGACGACGGTGGCGCCGCCGGCGAAGGCCTCGAGCGCCTTGCGGCCGTCGACCAGGCCGGTGAGGGGCTTCCCGGCGAGGGTGGCCGAGCGGGTGTACGTCGACTCCGCGAGCACTGACCCGTCCTGGGCCAGCCGCACCGACGGCGTGCGGATCGCGGTCGAGGTCAGCAGGTGGTCGGCGTCGTCGAGCGACAGCAGCCCGACGAGGTCCGCGGGGGCGGTGCGGTGCAGGTGCACGCGGGACGCCCAGACCTTCTCCAGGAAGGTCCGGGCGTCACCGCTGAGCAGGTCGAGCGCCGGGTTGCGGTCCGGCGTCGGGGCGAGGTCGGTCAACGCTCAGGCGTCGGTGCCGTCGGAGTCACCCGCGTCGCCGTCGGTGGTGTCGGTCGCGTCGCCGTCCGAGGCGTCACCGTCGGTGCCGTCGGAGTCGCCGCCGTCGGAGTCGCCGCCGTCGGTGCCGTCGGCGTCACCCGCGTCGCCGTCGGTGCTGTCGGTGGCGTCGCCGTCGCTCCCGTCGGAGTCACCGGACTCGGCGAGGCCCATCGTGGGGTCCCCGGCGGGGACGGTGGTCATGTCGTCGTCGGACAGGGGCTCTTCGGGGGTGCTGGTCATGACGGCCTCCACAACGTGGTTCGGGGTCCGGGTCGCCCGTCCGATACCCCGCCCCGCCGGGGAGCACACGACGGCCGCGGCAGGTGCCGCGTCAGTCGACGAGGCCGCGGCGCCGGGCGATCGCCGCGGCCTCGGTCCGGCCGGCGGCGCCGAGCTTGGCGAGGATCCGGGAGACGTGCACGGAGACCGTCTTGGTGCTGATGAACAGCTGCCGCCCGATCTCCCCGTTGGAGCGGCCCTGGGCGACGAGCGCCAGGATCTCGGCCTCCCGCGCGGTCAGGGCGTCCGGGGCCTCGTCGGCCCGCGCGGCGGTCCCGCCCAGCGCCCGCAGCTCGTCGAGGAGGGGCTGCGCCCCGAGCCGGCGGGCGGCGGCCCGGGCGGCGTCGCCCTCCTCCCGCGCGCCGGCCGGGTCGCCGACCGCGCGCAGCACGCCGGCCAGCGCCGCCCGGCTGCGCGCCAGCTCGTGCGCGTGCCCGTGCTCCTCGAACGCCGCCACCGTGGCGCGCCACGCGCCCACCAGGGCGTCCTGCTCCGGGGCACCGGTCCCGAGCAGCCAGCGGGCGCGGAGCGCCTCCGCCTCCAGGCGGGCGGCCCACGCCCGGCCCTCCGGCCCCCAGTGCACCGACGGGTCGGCCCGGTCCAGCACCGCGCGCCCGTCGGCGTGCAGCCGCTCGACCTCGCCCACCCACACCGCCCGGTCGGCCGTGGCCAGCCGGGGCAGGGCGGGGGCGAGCTCGCGCAGCGCCGTGGCGGCCAGCCGGATGCGCGCCGTGAACCACGGGTGCCAGATGCGGCCCAGGACCTCCACCGCGTCGGCGTACGCCGCCAGCACCGCCCGCGGGTCGCCCGCGCGGCCGGCGCAGACCAGCTCGAGCTCCGCGGCGTGGATCGCGACGCCGCCCTCGCGCTCCCAGAACCGGCGCAGCTCCCGGACCTGCGCGCCGACCTCGTCGCCGCGCCCCTGCAGCACCAGGAGCCGCACGGTCCGCAGCATCGCGCGGGGCACCGGCGGCGCCGACCCGTCGGCGACCGCGGTCAGCTCCAGCACGGAGTCCCACCGGCCCCGGACGAGGTCGACGAGCGCGAGCTGCCACCGCGACTCGAAGCCGTACGGCGCCCACGGCAGCCCGACCGCGGTGGCCCGGTCCATCGCGCCGCGGAACCACTCGGCGGCGGTGTCGAGCTCCCCCCAGTCCTGGTAGGACCGGCCGAGGAAGAACCGGCCGCGCAGCTCGGCGTGGACGGCGCCGGTCCGCTCGGCGCGGTCGACCGCGTCGACCAGCGCCGCGCGCAGGCCCTCCTTGGGGCCGCTCTTCTTCAGCGCGGACAGGGTCGTGATCGCGTCGGAGGCCAGCTCGGGCAGGTCGAGCCGCTCGGCCAGGGCGAGGGCGTCCAGCCCGACCGGCTCCGCCTCGTCCCAGCGTCCGAGGGAGCCGAGGACGCCCGCCTGGTTGGCGAGCACCCGCGCCCGCAACGGGGTCTCCCCCGGCGGCGTGAGCGCGACCGCCTCCGCCGCGACCGCCGCGGGGTCGAGGTCGGTCTCGATGATCAGCAGCACCCCGGCGTACGCCGTCAGCAGGCGTGGCCGCCACAGCGGCGAGGCGTCCGCGGGCAGCCGGTCGAGCTGCTCGCGCAGCAGCGCCGCCGCGCGCTCGGGCTCGCCGCTCTGAGTGAGGGCGTCGGCGGCGCTGACGACGAGCTGGGAGAGGTCGACGTCCGCGCTGGCGCCGCGCCGCGGGTCGGCGAGCAGCTCCAGGGCTTGCTGGTAGTGGTGGGCCGCCTCCCCGGGGCCACCGACCGCCGTGGCCTCCCGGCCGGCGCGGACGCTCGCGACGAGCGCGGTGTCGAGGTCGAGGGCGAGCCGGGCGTGCCGGGCCAGCTCGGCGGCCGTGCCGCGGGCGCGGCCCTCGCGCAGCGCCTCGGCGTACTGCCCGTGCAGCCGCACCCGCTCGCCCGGCAGCAGGTCGTCGTAGACCGCCTCGCCGAGCAGCGCGTGCCGGAAGGAGTAGGTGTCGTCGTCGGCGACCAGGACGTTCATCTCCACGGCCTCGCGCAGGCCCTCGTCGACCGCCACTGGATCCAGTCCCGAGGCGGCCTCCAGGGCCTCGTGGGAGACCTTGCGCCCGGCGGCGCTGGCCGTGCGCACGAGCCGGCGGGCGGCGTCGCCGAGCCGGTCGAGCCGCACGAGGAGCAGGTCGGCGAGGTCGGCGGGGACCCAGTCCCCCGAGCCGCTCGCCGCGCTGGTGAGCTCCTCGACGAAGAAGGCGTTGCCCTCGGCGCGGTCGACGATCGCCCCGAGGGCGCGCTCGTCGAGCCCGTCCGGCGCGAGCTGCGCGACCAGCTCCCGGACCGCGGCGTCGGGCAGCGGACCCAGCGCGACCCGGTCCACCCCCTGCAGCCGGCTCCACTCCGCCACCTGGCGGCGCAGCGGGTGGCGGCGGTGCAAGTCGTCGGAGCGGTACGAGGCGACGATGGCGACGCGGCCGCCGAAGGGCCGGCCGAACAGGAAGCTGAGCAGGTCGCGGGTCGACCGGTCGGCCCAGTGGGCGTCCTCGACGACGAGGAGGACCGGTGCCTCCTCGGCCGCCGCGCCGAGCAGCGCGTGGACCGCCTCGAAGAGGTCCCCGCGCGCCAGCGCGGACGTCTCGTCCCGGTCCGCACCCTCCGCGCGTCCAGCGCCGGCGCCCAGCACCCGGCGCCCCGGCTGGAGCCGCAGGAGCACCGGCTGCTCGGCGGTCACCCGCTCCACGAGCTCGGGCCGGTCGGCGGCGAGCCGGCCGAGCACCTCCGAGAACGGCAGGTACGGCAGCGCGCTGTCGCCCAGGTCGAGGCAGTGGCCAGCCAGCACCCGCCACCCGCGGTCGACGGCGAGGTCGCGCAGCGCGGTGAGCAGGCGGGTCTTGCCGACGCCGGCGTCCCCGGACAGCAGCACGACGCGACCGGCCGGCGTGGGGCCCTGGTCCTGCGCCGGGGACGCCAGGACGCCGAGCGCCACGGCTGTCTCCGTGAGCTCGGCGTCGCGGCCGACGAGGGTCCGGGAGATGGTCACGGGCCCCATCCTGGCGCGCTCCACGGACGGTCGCGCGGTCAAGCGGTCGACCAGTGCCCGGGGCCCGGGAGCAGGGTCCCCACCGGGAGCTGCGGGAAGCGCACCCGCGGGTGCCTGCGCCGGCGTGCGGCGGCGACCTCCTCACGGATCTGGTCGCGGCGGTGCTGCAGCTCGGCCTCGTAGGCGAACGGGGTGTACATCACGGTGGCTCCTCGTCTCGGTTCGTGCCTCCGAGGCTGCGCCGCTGAGGTAGGCGCCCACATCGGGCGTGCGACGTACCCCGCGCCGGCCCGACCACCTCAGGCCCCGCCGCGACCACCTCAGACGGCGCCGAGCACCGGCCTGCCGCGCTGCCAGACGCCCGCGACGAGGGGGACGCCGGGGCGGTAGGCGAGGTGCACGTGGGAGGGCGCGTCGAGCACCACGAGGTCGGCCCGGCGGCCGGGGACGAGCACGCCGACGTCGTCCCGGTCCAGCGCGCGGGCGCCCCCGGCGGTCGCCGCGCGGACGGCCTCGGCCGGCGTCATCCCCATCTCCCGGACGGCCAGCGCGACGCAGAACGGCATCGAGCTGGTGAACGACGACCCCGGGTTGCAGTCGCTCGCGAGGGCGACCGTGACGCCGGCGTCGAGGAGCCGGCGCGCGTCAGGGTAGGGCTGCCGGGTCGAGAACTCCACGCCCGGCAGCAGCGTCGCCACCGTGCCGCTGTCGCGCAGCGCGGCGACGTCGGCGTCGTCGAGGTGGGTGCAGTGGTCCACGGCCACGAGGCCGAGCTCGGCGGCCAGCCGGACCCCCGGCCCCGGCCCGAGCTGGTTGGCGTGCAGCCGCCCGCGCAGCCCCGCCGCCGCGCCGGCCCGCAGCACGGCGCGGGCCTGGTCGGCGTCGAAGGCGCCCCGCTCGCAGAACACGTCGATCCACCGGGCGTGCTCGACCGCGGCGGCGAGCATCGGGCCGGTCACCAGCGCGACGTACTCCTCGGGCGTGGTGCCGTCGGGGACGACGTGCGCCCCGAGGTACGTCGTCTCCTCGGTCAGCAGCCGGGCGACCGCCAGGCTGCGGGCCTCGTCGCGGACGGTCAGCCCGTAGCCGCTCTTGACCTCGACGGTCGTGGTCCCCTGCCGGAGCATCTCGTCGACCAGGCGCCGGGCGCCGGAGAGCAGCTGCTCGTCGGTGGCGGCGCGGGTGGCGGCGACGGTGGTCCGGATCCCGCCGGCGGCGTACGGCGTGCCGGCCATCCGGGCCGCGAACTCACCGGCCCGGTCCCCGCCGAAGACCAGGTGGCTGTGGCTGTCGACGAAACCGGGGACCACCGCCCGCCCGCCCACGTCGACCTGCGCGTCGGCCGCCGGCGCCGCCGCGGCCGGGCCTACCCAGGCCACCCGGCTGCCCTCGACCACCACGGCGGCCCGCTCGAGCGTGCCGAGCAGCCCGCCGGCCTCCTGGCGCGCGGGGTCGTTGGTGACCAGCTCGCCGATGCCGGTGATGACCGTGCTCGTCACGCGAGCACCTCCTCGACCGCGGCGGCGAGCTCCCGGCCGATGGCCGGCCGGTCCTCGCGGCGGGCCACCCAGCGCCCGTCGACCATCGTGGCGACGACGTCCTCGGCGCCCGCGGCGAAGACGGCCGTGTGCTCGTCGGCGCCGGTGCCGGCGGTCCGGACGGTGCCGGTGTCGAGGACGACGAGGTCGGCCCGGTGACCGACGGAGAGGGCGCCGGCGTCGTCGACCCCGAGGCTGTCGTGCCGGGTGGCGGCGGCGAGCAGGTCGGCGGCCGGCCAGTGCCCGCGGGTGCGGCTCGCGAGCCGCTCGTCGAGCTCGAGGGCGCGCATCTCCTCGAACAGGTCGACCACCGCGTGGCTGTCCGAGCCCAGGCTCAGCCGCGCGCCGGCCTCGTGCAGGCGGCGCCCGGGGCCGATGCCGTCGCCGAGGTCGCGCTCGGTGGTGGGGCAGAAGCACGCGGTGGTGCCCGTGTCGCCGAGCAGCGCGACGTCCTCGTCGGTCAGGTGGGTGGCGTGGACGACCGTCGTGCCGGGGCCGAGCAGGCCCTCGTCGTGGAGCAGCCGCGTCGGGGTCACGCCGTACGCCGCGCGGCAGTCGTCGTTCTCCGCCGGCTGCTCGGAGAGGTGGACGTGGAGCGGCGCCAGCCCGCGGAAGGCGGCCAGCTCCGTGCGGGGCACGGCCCGCACCGAGTGCACCGCCGCCCCGACGCGCACCCCGCTCAGCGCCGCCACCCGCTGCGCCCACGCGGCCGCCGACCCGTCGGAGCAGCGCACCTGGGCGCCGGTCACCGGCGCCCCGAATCCCGAGCTGAGGTAGCAGGTGTCCAGCAGCACCAGCCGGATGCCGGTCTCCTCGGCCGCGGCGGCCAGCGCGTGGCCCATCGCGTTCGGGTCGTCGTACGGCGTCCCGTCGGGGCGGTGGTGCAGGTAGTGGAACTCGCCCACGGTCGTCACCCCGCCGGCGAGCATCTCCCGGAACACCGCCCGCGCGAGCCGGTGGTAGGTCTCCGGCGTGAGCCGCGCGGCCACGTCGTACATCTGCTCGCGCCAGGTCCAGAAGGTGCCGCTCCCCCGCTGCGTGCGCCCGCGCAGCGCCCGGTGGAAGGCGTGGCTGTGGCAGTTCGCCAGGCCGGGCAGCGCCAGGCCGGGGACCCGCTCCGCGTCGGCCCCCGGGGCGTCGGGCGCGACGGTCGCGAACCGCCCGTCGACCACCTCGACCAGCACGTCGTCGCGGACGGTCCCGTCGACCCAGGCCCGCTCGAGGAGGTACGCCGTCACCGGACCGCCCCCGTTCCCCGACCGGTCGCCGGACCCGTCACGAGCGGGGCCAGCACGTCGGCCAGCGCCTCGACGCCGGCCAGGCAGTCGGCCGTCTCGGCGTGCTCGGCCGGCGAGTGGGAGACGCCGGTCGGGTTGCGCACGAAGAGCATCGCGCTGCGCACGCCGGCCGCGGCGAGCACGCCGGCGTCGTGGCCGGCCTGCGTCGCCAGCACCGGCCACCGCCGCGCCCCGGCGACCGGCGCGACCACCGAGGGCTCGAAGGTCACCGCGCCGGACACCGACTCCGGGGTCACCGTCACCGTGGTGCCGTCCCGCTCCGCCCGCGACGCCGCGTGCTCGGAGACGCCCGCGACCAGCGCGGCCAGCGCCTCCTCCGAGGCGCACCGGGCGTCGAGCCAGGCGGTCACCCGGGAGGGGATCGCGTTGGTGCCGTTCGGCGCGACCTCGACCCGGCCGAAGGTGGCGCGGGCGTCCGGCGCGGCCAGCCGCGCCTGCTCGTGGGCGGCGAGGGCGGTCGCGGCGTAGGTGAGCATCGGGTCCGCGCGGTCCTCCATCCGGGTCGTGCCGGCGTGGTCGGCGGTGCCGGTGACGTCCAGGCGCCACCGGCCGTGGGGCCAGATGCCGCTCGCGACGCCGACCGCTGCCCCGAGGTCGACGAGGGCACGGCCCTGCTCGACGTGGAGCTCGACGAACGTGCCGACGCCGGCCAGCAGGCGCGAGGGCCCGTCCTCGGCGGCCCCGGGCACCAGGTCGCCCAGCCGGACCCCGTCGCGGTCGACCAGCCCCTCGACGTCGGCCCAGGCGACCGCGCCCGTGGCCAGGCGCGAGCCCAGGCAGGCCAGGCCGAAGCGCGAGCCCTCCTCCTCGACGAGGACGCCGACGCCCAGCGGCCGCTGCGGGACGACCCCGCGCTCGCGGAGCAGGTCGACCGCCGCCAGCGCCGAGACCACACCGAGCGGGCCGTCGTACGCACCGCCGTCGAGCACCGAGTCCAGGTGGGAACCGGTCACCACCCGCTCGCCGGGCAGGTCCGGGCCCCACCACGCGACGGTGTTGCCGACCCCGTCGGTCTCCACCACCAGGCCGCGCGCTGCGGCCTGCTCGACGAACCAGGCCCGCAGCTCGGCCTCGGCGGTCGTCCAGGGCTGGCGGAGGTACCCGCCCGAGGCCGCCGACCGGCCCACCGGCCGCAGGTCGGCCCACATCCGCTCGAGGTCATCGACCACGCCGCACCTCATACTTCCCGCCATGGAGTTCCAGGACGTCGTCCGCCGCCGCCGCATGATCCGCAGGTACGACGAGCGGCCGGTCGACCCGGCCGTGGTGACCCGCCTGGTCGACAACGCCACCCGGGCGCCGAGCGCCGGGTTCAGCCAGGGCTGGGGGTTCCTGGTGCTCGACACGCCCGCGGACGTCCGCCGCTACTGGGAGGCGACCGCCGGCCCGGAAGCGGTCGCCGCGCCCGACACCTGGCTGGCCGGGATGATGACCGCGCCGGTCCTGGTCGTGCCGTGCAGCAGCAAGGCCGCCTACCTGGGCCGCTACGCCGAGCCGGACAAGGGCTGGACCGACCAGGAGGAGTCGCGCTGGCCGGTGCCGTTCTGGCACATGGACACCGCCATGGCGAGCCTGCTCATCCTGCAGACCGCGGTCGACGAGGGCCTCGGCGCCTGCTTCTTCGGCGTGCCGCCGGACGCCTGCCCGGCCCTGAAGGAGGCCTTCGGCATCCCGCCGCAGTTCGACCCGGTCGGCGCGATCACCGTCGGCCACCGGGTGCCGGACGCCGGCGCGCCGGGCTCGCCCGCGCGGCGACCGCGCAAGCCGGTCGACGAGGTGGTCCACCGCGGGCGCTGGTGAGTCGGGCACCCGCCCATCCCACCGGCCCCGGCCGCGACGGACAAGCGCCGGCCGGGTCCTCCGATCTCGCATCCGAGACTCACGCGGAGGAGTAGCGTCCGGCCGGTGACAGCGAGGGAGACTGCGGGCGACGACGCGGGCGGGGACGTGGACCAGCACGCACGCGCCGTGGCGAAGCTGCAGGCACTGGTCCGGATCCCGACGGTGAGCCACCGGGACTGGTCCCAGGTCGACACCGACGCCTTCGACCGGCTGCTGGCCGAGCTCGAGCGGCAGTTCCCGCTCCTGCACCAGCGCCTCGAGCTGACCCGCATCCCGACCCACGCGCTGCTGTTCCGCTGGCCCGGCGCGAGCAGCGAGCGGCCCGTCGTGCTGATGGCGCACCTCGACGTCGTCCCGGTCGAGGGCACCTGGCAGCACCCGCCGTTCTCCGGCGACGTCGTCGACGGCAGCATCTGGGGGCGCGGCACCCTCGACGACAAGGGCTGCGTCGCCGCGATCTGCGAGGCGGTCGAGACGCTGCTCGAGGACGGCTTCGTCCCCGCCCAGGACGTCTGGCTCTCCTTCGGCTGCAACGAGGAGGTCTCCGGCGAGGCCGCCACCCTCGCCGTCGAGGAGCTGGTGCGCCGCGGCGTGCGACCCTGGTTCGTGCTCGACGAGGGCGGTGCGGTCGCGAGCGAGGCCTTCCCCGGCGTGGCGGCGCCGATCGGCGTCGTCGGGGTCACCGAGAAGGGCGTCACCTCCCTGGAGCTGCGCGTCGAAGGCCGCGGCGGCCACGCCTCCACCCCCGCCCGGATGGGACCCACCGCCCGGATCGCGCGCGCGATCACGCGCATCGACCGGTCCCCGATGCCGGCCAGCACGCCGGAGCCGACCATCGAGCTGTTCCGCCGGATGGCGCCGCACGCACCGCTGCCGCTGCGCGCGCTGATGGCCAACGCCGGCCGCCTCGGCCCGGTGCTGACCCGGGCGCTCGTCGCGGCGGGCCCCGAGCCGGCGGCGATGACCCGCACGACGTTCGCGGTGACCACGCTCTCGGGCAGCCCGGCGCTCAACGTCGTCGCCGCGACCGCGAAGGCCGGCGTCAACATCCGGATCATGGTCGGCGACTCCGTCGCCGGCGTGCTCGAGCACGTCCGCAAGGTCGTGGCCGACGACGAGGTCCACATCGACGTCGTGGAGCAGAACGAGCCGAGCCCGGTCTCCCCGCGCGACGAGGCGTTCGCGCTCATCGAGACCACGATCGGCGAGCTGTTCCCCGACGCCGTCCCCGCGCCGTACGTGATGATGGCGGCCACCGACTCCCGCTTCTTCACCCGCATCTGCGACCGGGTCTACCGCTTCGCGCCGTTCCGGATGACCAAGGCCCAGCGCGAGTCCATCCACTCCTACGACGAGCACCTCGGCGTCGACGCGTTCCTGGACGGCGTGCGGTGGTACCGCCGCCTGGTCGAGAGGCTGCCCCGATGACCAGCGCCCCGACCCGGCTCACCTCCGACCCGAGGGTGCGCGGCCTGGCCGCGATCGTCGGCTTCCTCGTCTGCGTCGAGCTGGCCAGCGGGATCCTGCAGGGCTACTACACCCCGATCTTCACCGACATCGCCGACCACCTCGGGATCCAGGACGCCGACGTCAACTGGTTCGAGGCGGCCCAGCTGATCGTCTCCGCGCTCGTCGTGCCGCCGCTCGCCCGGCTCGGCGACCTGGTGGGCCACAAGAAGGTCCTGCTCGTCTCCACCGCCGTCACCGCCCTCGGCTCCTGGGTCCTCGCCCTGGCCCCGGGCTTCACGACGTTCCTCGTCGGGTGGGCGCTGCAGGGCGCGTACGTCGTGTGGCTGCCGCTCGAGGTGGCGATCATCCACCGGCGCACCGCCGGCACCGGCCGCCAGGCGCTCCTGACCCGCCGCGCCGCCGCCGTGCTCGTCGGCGCGCTCGAGCTGGCGGTCATCATCGGCGCGCTGACCTCCGGCGCGCTCGTCGAGGCGACCTCGATGACCGTCCTCCTCGCCCTGCCGGCGGTCGCGGTGACCCTGTGCCTGGTCGTGGTCTGGTTCGGGGTGGAGGACGTGCCGGGCGAGTCGCCCGACGGGTTCGCCTGGGGCCGCTTCGACTGGGGCGGGCTGGGCCTGGTCACCGCGGCGCTCGGCCTGGTGATGGCCGGCCTGGTCGTCGTCCGCCTCGACGGCCCCACCAGCGTCCTGGCGTGGCTGCTGGTGCTGGCGGGCCTGGCGACGTTCGTCCCCTTCGTGCGGCACGAGGACGCCCGCCCCGACCCGATCATCGACGTCCGCCTGCTCCGCACGCCCGGGCAGTGGCCGGTGCAGCTGACCGCCTTCCTCTTCGGGATGTCGGTGCTCGGCGCGCAGATCCCGCTCTCGACGTTCGCCCGCACCGACCCGGCGGCCGCCGGCTATGGCCTCGGCGCCAGCGCGTCGTTCGTCTCCACCCTGATCGGGGTCTACGTCGTCTTCATGGCGGTCGGCGCGTTCACGCTCCCGCTGACCTCGCGCCTGCTCGGCGCGCGCAACGCGCTCGTCTGCTCCGCGCTGCTGGTCGGCGTCGGCTACGGGCTCTGGCTGCCGCTGCACGACACCACCGCCCAGGCCCTGGTCAACATGGCGGTGGTCGGCCTCGGCTCGGGCGCGCTCGTGGCCGCGCTGCCGGCGGCCGCCGCGGCCGCGGCCCCGCCCGGGCGGACCGGCTTCGCGACCGGCATGACCAACGCGACCAAGACCGTCGGCGGGGCGCTCGCCTCCTCGGTCTTCGCGATCGCGCTGGCCTCCACCGGCTCCCTCGACGGGCCCGACGAGGGGCAGGCACCGCTGAGCGGCTACCTCGCCGTCTGGTCGATCTGCGCGGTCGCCGCCGTGCTGGCCGCCCTGGTGTTGCTCCGGATGCCCGCCGCCGCGACCGAGCGGCCGGTCACCAGCACGTCCTAGCAGCCGGCCAGGGGCCGGGCCGGAGGCCCTGGTGCGGCGCGCGCGGCGTCGTACGATCGGAGGGGTGAGCGAGCCCACCGAGCGCCCCGAGGACGCCCGACCCACCGAGCGCTCCCGCGTCGAGGACGAGGCGGAGCGCCGCAAGCGCAGCGGCCACTCCGCCGCCCACGCCCGGATCGCCAACCAGGCCTCCTGGGTCGACCAGCAGATCCGGGTCGCGATGGCCAAGGGCGACTTCGACGACCTGCCCGGCAAGGGCAAGCCGATCAAGGACCTCGGCACCGAGCACGACCCGGACTGGTGGATCAAGCGCCTCGTCGAGCGCGAGCAGATCGCCGTCCTGCCGCCCAGCCTGGCGCTGCGCAAGGAGGACGCCGAGCTCGACGACCGGCTCGACGCCATCGCGTTCGAGGGCGACGTCCGTCGCGAGGTCGAGGACTTCAACGAGCGGGTCGTCCGCGCCCGGTACTCCCTCCACCCCGGCCCGCCGCTGATCACCATGCCGCGCGACGTCGAGCCCACCGTCGAGGCGTGGCGCGAGCGCCGGGCCGCCCGCCTCGCCGCCCAGCGCGCCGCCCTCGCCGCCTCCCGCCCCGAGCCGAAGCGGCGGTGGTGGCAGCGGCGGCGGGGCTGATCGGGGGACGTTTCATCGGCTGGCCGATGAAACTCCCGGTGGGCCGCTGAAACTTCGTCGGCCCAGCGACAGGTTCAGCGGCTGGCCGCTGGATCTTCCGCCCAGCCAGCCGACCCGAGCCCCGCGACCGACCCCGCCGGAAACCCCGCGCGACGCCGGCGGCCGGGCGCATATCCTCCCCCGGTGCCCGCCGGAACCGCCGCCCTGCGCCACCGCGACTTCCGGCTGCTGGTGACCGGGTCCGCGACGAGCGGGCTGGGGAACGCCGTCACGCCGGTGGCGCTGGCGTTCGCCGTGCTGGACCTCGGCGGCTCGGCCACCGACCTCGGGCTGGTCGTGGCCGCCTTCGCGCTGGCGGAGGTGGTGACCGCGCTGCTGGGCGGCGTCCTCGGCGACCGGGTCTCGCGCCGGCTGCTGATGGAGGGGTCCGCGGCCGCGTGCGCCCTCACCCAGGTGGTGCTGGCCCTCGCGCTGCTGCAGGGCTGGGCGACCATCCCGCTCATCGGCGCCGCCGGGGTGCTCAACGGCTGCCTGGCCGCGCTGAGCCAGCCCTCCTCGCAGGCGATGACCCGCCTCACCGTGCCGGCCGAGGACCTCGCCTCGGCGGTCGCGCTCCGGCCGCTGGTGCAGACCTCGGCCGCGATGGTCGGCTACACCCTCGGCGGCGTCCTCGTCGCCGCCGTCGGCGCGGGCTGGGCGATCGGGCTCGACGCGCTGACCTTCGCCCTCGCCGCGCTCTGCTACGGCCGGCTGCGGGTCGAGGGCGGTCGCGGGGGCAGCACGACGTCGATGCTCGCCGACCTGGGCGACGGCTGGCGCGAGGTGGTCCGGCACTCCTGGCTCTGGCTGCTGATCGGCCAGGCGCTGCTCTACCACCTCTTCTACGGCGGCGCGCAGAGCGTGCTCGGCCCGATCGTGGTCGGCGACGACTTCGGCCGTACGGCGTGGGGCGTCGCGCTCGGCACCCTCATGGCCGGCTTCGTGGCCGGCGGCCTGGTCTGCCTGTGGTGGCGCCCCCGCCGCACGATGCTGGTCGGGGTGCCCCTGCTGAGCCTCACCGCCGCGTTCCCGCTGGCGATGGCGCTCTCGGACCGGCTGGAGGTCGTGCTGCTCGGCGCGTTCCTGCACGGGTTCGGCCTGCAGGTCTTCGACGTCTTCTGGAACCTCGCCATCCAGGAGAACGTGCCGACCGACAAGCTGGCCCGGGTCTACTCCTTCGACCTGGTCGGGTCGTTCGTGGCGCGCCCGGTCGGGCTCGCGCTGACCGGACCGGTCGCCGCGGTCGTCGGGCTCGACGCGTGGCTCGTCGTGGTCGCGGTGGTCATCGCGGCGACCTCGCTCGGCTCGCTGCTCTCGCGCGACGTACGCACCCTGGAGCGGGGAGCGCCGGTTCCGGGACCGGTGCCGGTCGCGGGCTGACGCACACTGTCAGATCCGTCATACCCGCGGGTAACCGCACGCTGCTAACTTCCGCCCCATGACCGCCGCGAGCCGCAGCCCCAAGGACTTCTTCCGGCCCCTCGCCGTCGGTGCGCCGACGCCGCTGCGGGAGATCCCGGCCCGCCCCAGCCGGGCGATCCACTTCTTCGACCCCAGCAACCCGAAGATGGCCGCCAAGGTCCCCGACATGGTCGGCAAGGTCGACGTGCTGCTCGGGAACCTCGAGGACGCGATCAAGGCCGACAACAAGGAGGCAGCCCGCGAGGGCCTCGTGCGGATCGCGCAGGAGACGGCCGATCTCGGTGGGCGGAGCGGGCCGACCCAGCTCTGGACGCGGATCAACGCCCTGGACAGCCCGTGGGCGCTCGACGACCTCACCAGGCTCGTGCCGGCGATCGGCGACAAGCTCGACGTGATCATGGTCCCGAAGGTGCAGGGCGCCGAGGACATCCACTACGTCGACCGGCTGCTCGCCCAGCTGGAGGCCAAGGCCGGCCTGGACGAGCCGATCCTGGTCCACGCGATCCTCGAGACCGCGCGCGGCGTGGCGAACGTCGAGGAGATCTGCGGCGCCAGCCCGCGGATGCAGGGCCTCTCGCTCGGTCCGGCCGACCTGGCCGCGGACCGCCGGATGAAGACCACCCGCGTCGGCGGCGGCCACCCCGGCTACCTGGTCCGCGAGGACCCGCCGCGCCTCGACGGCGTGGCCAACCTCGAGGCCGGCCGGGCGACGTACCAGCAGGACCTCTGGCACTACACGATCGCCCGGATGGTCGACGCCTGCGCGATGCACGGCATCTACCCCTACTACGGGCCGTTCGGCGACATCTCCGACACGACTGCGTGCGAGGACCAGTTCCGCAACGCCTTCCTGCTCGGCTGCGTCGGCACCTGGAGCCTGCACCCCAAGCAGATCGCGATCGCCAACAAGGTCTTCAGCCCCAGCGTCGAGGACGTCGCGCACGCTCGCCGCGTCGTCGCCGCCATGGGTGACGGCACCGGCGCGGTGATGCTCGACGGGAAGATGGAGGACGACGCCTCCCTCAAGCAGTGCCTGGTGATGGTCGAGCTCGCCGAGCAGCTGGCGGCCGTCGACCCGGAGCTGAAGAAGCAGTACGACGCGATCGACACCGACCCGAGCGAGGCCTGAGATGAGCGAGTCCACCTTCACGCCCCTGCGCAGCGTCCTCTACATGCCCAGCTCCAACGAGCGGGCGCTGGAGAAGGCCAAGTCGATCGCCTGCGACGCGCTCATCCTCGACCTCGAGGACGCCGTCGCGCCCGACGCCAAGGACGCCGCCCGCGAGTCGGCCTGCGCCGCGGCCGCGAGCGGCGAGTACGGCCGCCGTACCGTCACCATCCGCGCCAACGGCATCGGCACCCAGTGGCACGACGCCGACCTCGCCGCGATCGCCCAGGCCGGCCCCGACGCGGTCGTCGTGCCCAAGGTCGGCAGCGCCGAGGAGGTCCACCAGCTCGTCGCCGCGCTGGAGAAGGCCGGCGCGCCCGACCACACCAAGCTCTGGGCGATGATCGAGACCCCCGTCGCCGTCCTCGACGCGCTCGCCATCGCCCGCGCCAGCGAGCGGCTCACGGCGTTCGTGATCGGCACCAACGACCTCGTCAAGGAGCTGTACGCCGAGCACGTCCCCGGCCGCGCCCCGATCCTGCCGTCGCTGCACACGGCCCTGCTCGCGGCCCGCGCCGCCGGCATCGCGGTCCTCGACGGCGTCTACAACGACGTGAAGGACACCGACGGGTTCCTCGCCGAGTGCCGCCAGGGCCGCGAGATGGGCTTCGACGGCAAGACCCTCATCCACCCCGGCCAGGTCGAGGGCGCCAACACCGCCTTCGCCCCTTCCGAGCAGGCCGTCGAGGACGCCCGCGGCCTCGTCCAGGCCTGGGAGGACGCCCGGTCGGCCGCGGGGGGCGGGGCGGGTGTCGTCACATACAACGGCCGGATGGTCGAGAACCTCCACGTCGACTCCGCCCGCCGCACCCTCGCCATCCACGAGGCGGTCCTGGCGCTGGGCTGAGGCGGTGTTCAACATCCCAAGTTCACTTGGGATGTTGATGCTTCCCGGCCGTTGCAACAGCAGGGAAGCGTGAAGATCCCAAGTTAACTTGGGATGTTGCGCGTCACACCCACCCCTCCAGGAACTCCAGCACCACGTCGGCCGGCATCTCGCACGGCTTGAGGAGCGGGCCGGCGGAGGTGGCGTACAGGTTGGCGCTGACGACGTGGGTGCCGCCGAGCTCCTCGGCGTAGACGCTCTGCTGGCGCCCGCCGACGCGGGTGGTGCGGGTGACGCCGTACCGGCGCCCGGCGTAGGTCACCTCCGACCAGCCCTCGGGCAGCCGGTCGAAGAGCGCGGGGAGGTCGCGAGCGGTCACGCGCCCCGGCGGCGGAAGGTCTCGTCGAGCCAGCCCTTGGCGCTGCCGAGGAAGCCGGCGAGGTCGTGGGCGAGGCGGCCGACGGCGTCCTGGCTCTGCGCGAAGTTCTCTGAGTAGCTGCGCGCGGCCTCGCGGGCGGCCTCGGACACGGTGGCGTCGTCGTCGGCGGAGCGGCTGGGCCGGTCGCCGGCGAGGATGCGGGTGTACTCCCCCGAGTCCACCCAGCGCCGCAGCTCGGCGGCCCGGACGACCGCGAAGGGGTGCGTCTGGTTCTCGATGAGCAGCAGCTTGAGGACCGAGTCGCGCAGGTCGCCGGCCTCGAGGTACTCCCGGCCCTGGGCGAGGAACGCCGTGGTGTCGAGGTCCTCGAGCCGCCCGCCGCTGGCCAGCTTCATGTGCACGCGGAACGCCGTGGCCGGGTCCTGGGTGGCGAGCAGCCCGGCCCGGTCGGCGGAGAGCTCGGACTTGCGCGACCACTCGTGCAGCGCGGCCACGATCGCCCGCACGCCCAGCCCGCCGATCGGGATGAACGCCGTCACGCCGGAGAGCCGGATCAGCCGCTGCAGCAGCGTCTGGTAGACCGCGTGGCCGCTGATCGCGTGGCCGAGCTCGTGGCCGACGACGAAGCGCAGCTCCTCGTCGTCGAGCAGGTCGACCAGGCCCGAGGTCAGCACGATGAACGGCTCGTTGATGCCGAGCGTCTGCGCCCCCGGGACCGGGTTCGCCGCGACGTACAGCTCGGGGAGGTGGGGGAGGTCGGGGGCGTCGAGGGTCTCGGCGACCTCACCGAGCAGCCGGTGCAGCGTGGGGAACTGGTGCTCGTCGGCCCGCACCGCCGAGCAGAGGAAGACCAGCCGGACGGCCCGCTCGTTGAACAGACCGGACACCGCCTTCAGCACCGCGTCGAATCCCTTGAGCTTGCGCAGCGCCACCAGCGCGCCGCGGTCGGCGGGGTGCTCCCAGGCGCGGGAGGAGATGTCGCGGAGGATGGTGCGCTGGCGCGCCGGCTGCGTCGTCACCGCCTCACCCTCCCACGGACCTCCCGCGCGCGGAGGCGTCTGCGGCAGACGGCCCGCGCAGCGCTGCCAGCAGCCGCGCGGCGCCGGGGTGGTCCGGCAGCTCCTCGAGGGGTACGCCGAGGGGGAGCCGCCAGTTGTCGCGCTCGGTGGTCCCGGGGACGTTCGGGCGGCGCTCCTCGGCGACCGCGTCCTCGAGCGCCACCGAGAGCAGCAGCGAGGGGGCCGTGCCGAGCTGCCGGTAGGCCTCGGTGACGGCGTCCTCGACCGGCGCGTCCGGCGCCAGGCCGTCCCGGCGCAGCCGCTCGAGGAGCTCCCCGCGCCCGGAGCGGACGTCCGCCTCGGCCATGTCGGTCGACGCCAGCTGGTCCTCGGCGTCCGACCCGGTCCACAGCCCCGCCACGGTCGGGAGGTCGTGGGTCGTCACGGCGGCGAGCGCGGCCACGGGCCAGTCGTCGGGCGTCTCGTCCTCGAACCACAGCACCCGGTAGGAGAGGATCCCCCGCTCGGCCAGCGCCTCGCGCACCCCCGGCTCGACGGTCCCGAGGTCCTCGCCGACGACGACCGCACCGGCCCGGTGGGACTCCAGCGCGACGATGTCGAGCAGGTCGTCGGCGGGGTAGCGCACGTAGGCGCCCTCCTGCGGGCCCGAGCCGCCGGGGATCCACCACAGGCGGAAGAGCCCCATGACGTGGTCGATGCGAAGGCCGCCCGCGCCGGCGATGGTGCCGCGGATCGACTCCACGAACGGCTCGTAGTCGGCCTCGCGGAGCCGCCACGGGACGAGCGGCGGGGAGCCCCAGTCCTGCCCGATGGAGTTCAGCTTGTCCGGCGGCGCACCCACGGTGACGTCGGCGGCGAGCACGTCGTCCCAGGCCCAGGCGTCCGCGCCGCTGCCGGACACGCCGATCGGGAGGTCCTGCAGCACGGTCGTCGAGCCGGTGGCGGCCCGCAGCTGCCGGTCGAGCTGCCACTGCAGCCACACGTGGAAGGAGATGTCGTCGGCGTGGTCGGCCACGAACGCCGGCACCCCGCCGGCGTCCTGCCGGCGGACGGCCTCGGGCCACGCGAGCCGGTCGGGGCCGTGCTCCTCGGCCAGCGCGCACCAGGTCGCCCAGCCCTCGACGGCCTGCCCGGCGGCCTCGCGCCAGGCGGCGAGGTCGGCGCTCAGCCCGGGGTCCGCGGCGGCCCGGTCGAAGGCGGACCGCAGCACCGACCGCTTGAGCGTCCATGCCCCGTCCCGCTCGACCAGGTCGGCGCCGCGCAGGGTCGCCAGCTCGGCGTCGTGCCGCTCGAGGTCGGCGTCCTCGACGCCCGGCACGTCCTCGACGGCGAGGTAGACCGGGTTGCGGAACCGGCGGGTCGCGGGCAGGTAGGGGCTGGTCTCCTGCGGCACCGTGGGCGCCACGGCGTGCAACGGGTTGACCAGCAGGAACCCGCCGCCGAGCTGCTCGGTCCACTCGCGCAGCGTGCGCAGGTCGCGCAGGTCGCCGATCCCCCAGCTGCGGCGCGACCGCGCGGCGTACAGCTGCACGGTCCAGCCCCACGCCTGCTCCTGCGGCACGTGGCAGCGGCCCGGGGAGACGATCAGGCGGCGCCCGTCGGCGAGCCGGTGGTAGCCGAGCGGGAAGTCGTCGGGCACCACGTCGTCGAGCTCGCGGGTCGAGCCGTCCTCGCACGACACCGTCGAGCTCAGCCCCGTCGACCGGCCCGGCCGGGTCACCACCGGCGCGCGGTCCTCCAGGTCGGCCGGCGGCTCGCCGATCACCTCGCGGAGCCGGGCGACGGTCTCGTCGCCGGACCGCTGCGGCTGGTCGTCGGCGTCCACCCAGTCCTGCTGGATGCCCCACTGGTCGACGTCTGGTGCGCTCACGGGCGACACGGTGCCCCGCCGGGCCCGGGCTCACCCCTCGGCGAGCGTCCGCCGGCCGACGAGGTCGAGGGTGGCCTCCGGGGTCAGCGGGTGGAACGGGCCGCCCCGGGCGTCGCGGTAGGCCCGCTCGAGCGGCGACCGCTTGAAGAACGCCGCCCCGCCCGCCACCTCCATCGCCTGGTCGACGACCGCGCGGGCGGCGAGCACCGCCTCGCGCTTGGCGGTCATCAGCGTCGTGAGCGTCTCCGCGTCGGCGGCCAGGTCGTCGCCGGTCTCCGCCACCGCGCCGAGCAGCGCCCAGCGCGCCACCCGCAGCCGCGCCCGCATCTCGCCCACCGCGCGGACCGCCCCCGCGGCCGGGTCGGGCCGGGTGCGGAGCAGCCGGGCCGCCTCGTCGCAGGCGCCCCGGCCGACGCCGAGGTACGCCGCGCCCGCGAGCGGCGCGAAGTGGATCGCGGCCACGAGCAGCGGACCCGCGAGCACGCCGTACGGCCGGGTCCCGAGCACCCCGGCGGCCGGCAGGAACACGCCGTCGAGCACGAGGTCGTGGCTGGCGGTCCCGCGCATGCCGAGGGTGTCCCAGGTCTCCACGATCGACACCCCCTCCGCCGAGAGGGGCACGCCCGCGTGGACCACCTCCGCCCCCCGGGCCGGGCGCGCCGACCACCGCGCTGGTGGAGACGACGCCGGCGACCGGCGCCTGGCTGCAGAAGGTCTTGCGACCGTCGAGCCGGTAGCCGCCCTCGACCGGCGTGGCCACCGTCGTGGGGCTCACCCAGTCCGAGCCCCCGCTGGTGGCCATGACGAGCCCGTCGGCCACCGCGCGGAGCACCGCCTCGGCACCGGGCGCACCGCGCCGGCGGCGCCACCGCTGCACGAGGGTGAGGTAGAGGTGCATGGTCGAGGACAGCGCGGTGGCTCCCGACCAGCGGCCGAGCTCCTCCTGGGCCAGCACGAGCTGGCGGAGGGTCGCACCGCCGCCGCCGAGGTCGGCCGGCACGGCCAGGCGCAGGTAGCCGTTGGCGTGCGCGGCGTCGTACGCCTCGGTCACGAAGGTCGCGTCGCGGTCGTGGCGGGCGTCGTGCTCGGCGGCGACGGCGCCGACCTCGGCGGCCAGGGCGACCACCTGCTCGTCGGTCACGGTCGGGGTGCTGGTCGCGTCGGGGGGTGTGCTGAGTGTCTGGGTCATCCCTCGACGGTGCGCCGATCGGGTGGTCGCCGCTAGTTCACAAACTGAACCCCCGGGTCCACCATGGAGGGATGTCCCGGTACGGGCAGTACTGCCCGATCACCCGGTCGCTGGAGATCCTCGGCGACCGCTGGACCCTGCTCATCGTCCGGGACCTCCTGCTCGGCGCGAACCGGTTCAACGAGCTGGCACGCGGCCTGCCGACGATGTCCCGGGCGATCCTCTCCAAGCGGCTCGACCTGCTGGAGCGGCACGGGCTGCTCGTCCACGACGGCGAGGAGTACCGCCCCACCCCGGCCTGCCAGGAGCTGCACCCGATCATCTTCGGCCTCGCCGAGTGGGGCGCCCGGTGGGCGTTCGGCGAGCCGCGCTCCGACGAGCTGGACCCGACGGTGCTGATGTGGTGGATCCGCGGCGGGATCGACGCCGCGCCGTTCGGCGGGCGGCGGGTCGTGCTGCACGTGCGCCTCTCCGACGGGCGGCGGCGCCGGTTCTGGTTCGTGATCTCGCCCCACGACGTGTCGCTGTGCTTCACCGATCCCGGGCACGAGGTCGACGTCTGGGTGGACTCCTCGCTCTCGACGCTCTACCAGGTCTGGGAGGGCCGGATCGAGCTGCGCTCCGCCGTGCGGGACGGCCTCGTGGGCCTCAGCGGACGCCGCGAGGTGCTCCTGGTCCTGCCCGACGCCCTGCTGTTCTCCCCCGTCGCGCCGCTCGTGCGGCGTACGGCGCTCAGGCCTGCCGCGACCTGAACGGCACCGGCACCCGTACGCCGCGCTCGCGCGCCACCTGGTCGGCCCGCTCGTAGCCCGCGTCCACGTGCCGCACCACGCCCATCGCCGGGTCGTTGGTCAGCACCCGCTCGATCTTCTCCGCCGCCAGCGCCGTGCCGTCCGCCACGCACACCTGGCCCGCGTGGATCGAGCGGCCGATGCCGACCCCGCCGCCGTGGTGGATGGAGACCCAGGTGGCGCCCGAGGCGGTGTTGACCAGGGCGTTGAGCAGCGCCCAGTCGGCGATGGCGTCGGAGCCGTCGAGCATCCCCTCGGTCTCGCGGTACGGCGAGGCGACCGACCCGCAGTCGAGGTGGTCGCGCCCGATGACGACCGGCGCCGAGAGCTCCCCGCTGGCCACCATCTCGTTGAAGCGCAGCCCCGCGCGGTGCCGCTCGCCGTACCCCAGCCAGCAGATCCGCGCCGGCAGCCCCTGGTGCTCGACCCGCTCCTGGGCCAGCGTGATCCAGCGGCGCAGCTTCTCGTCCTCGGGGAAGAGCTCGAGCACCGCCCGGTCGGTCGCGGCGATGTCGGCCGGGTCGCCCGAGAGCGCGGCCCAGCGGAAGGGTCCCTTGCCCTCGCAGAAGAGCGGCCGGATGTAGGCCGGCACGAAGCCCGGGAAGTCGAACGCCCGGTCGTAGCCGCCCTTGCGCGCCTCGTCGCGGATGGAGTTCCCGTAGTCGAAGACCTCCGCGCCGCGGTCCTGCAGCTCGACCATCGCCCGCACGTGCGCCGCCATCGACGCGCGCGCCCGCTCGGTGAAGCCGGCCGGGTCGGCGGTCCGCTCCCGCTCCCAGTCCTCGAAGGCGGTGCCGACCGGCAGGTAGGCCAGCGGGTCGTGCGCCGAGGTCTGGTCGGTGACCACGTCGACCGGCGCCCCCATCTCCACCAGCCGCGGCAGCACCTCGGCGGCGTTGCCGAGCACGCCGATCGAGAGCGCCCGGCGCTCGTCGCGCGCGGCGACGGCCAGCTCGAGGGCGTGCTCGAGGGAGTCGGCCCGGGCGTCGAGGTAGCGGTGGTCGATCCGCCGCTGGATCCGCGCGGGGTCGCACTCCACGCAGATCACGACGCCGTCGTTCATGGTGACCGCGAGCGGCTGCGCGCCGCCCATCCCGCCGAGGCCGGCCGTCACGGTGATCGTGCCGGCCAGCGAGCCGCCGCGGCCGGTGACCGCCCCGGTGGCGAGCTTCTCGCCCACCGCCGCGAAGGTCTCGAACGTGCCCTGGAGGATCCCCTGGGTGCCGATGTAGATCCACGAGCCGGCCGTCATCTGGCCGTACATCGTCAGCCCGAGGTCCTCCAGCCGCCGGAACTCCTCCCAGGTCGCCCAGTCGCCGACGAGGTTGGAGTTGGCGATGAGCACCCGCGGGGCCCAGGTGTGGGTGCGCATGACCCCGACCGGCTTGCCCGACTGCACCAGCAGGGTCTCGTCGTCGGCCAGGTCGCGCAGGGCCGTGCAGATGGCGTCGTACGCCGCCCACGACCGCGCCGCCCGGCCGGTGCCGCCGTAGACCACGAGGTCCTCGGGCCGCTCGGCCACGTCGGGGTCGAGGTTGTTCATCAGCATCCGCAGCGGCGCCTCGGTCTGCCAGGACCGTGCGCTCAGCGCCGTGCCTCGCGGCGCGTTGATCTCCCTCATGCCAGCTCTCCGACCACTGTCTCGACGGCCTCGACGACGGCTCCCGAGGCGACCAGGCCGACGGCGGTCTCGATCTCGGGGGCGAGGTGGCGGTCCGGCCCGGGGCCCTCGACCCCGGCGTCGCGCAGCAGGCGCACGACGGCGCCGGTGGCCGGCGACGGGGTCAGCGGGGCACGCAGGTCCAGGGCCCGGGCGGCGGTGAGGACCTCGATGGCCACGACGCGGGTCAGCCCGTCGACGGCCCGGCGCAGCTTCCGCGCGGCCGACCAGCCCATCGAGACGTGGTCCTCCTGCATCGCCGAGCTCGGGATGGAGTCGACCGAGGCCGGGACGGCGAGCCGCTTGAGCTCGGAGACGATCGCGGCCTGGGTGTACTGCGCGATCATGTGGCCGCTGTCGACCCCCGCGTCGTGGGCGAGGAACGGGGGCAGCCCGTGGTTGCGGGCCTTGTCGAGGAACCGGTCGGTGCGCCGCTCGCTGATCGAGGCGACGTCGGCGGCGACGATCGCGAGGAAGTCGAGCACGTAGCCCACCGGTGCGCCGTGGAAGTTGCCGTTCGACTCCACCCGACCCGGCCCGCCGTCGGTGACGACGACCGGGTTGTCGATGGCCGAGGCCAGCTCGCGCCCGGCGACGAGGGCGGCGTGCTCGACGGTGTCCCGCGCCGCGCCGTGGACCTGCGGCGAGCAGCGCAGGGAGTAGGCGTCCTGCACCCGGTTGCAGTCCGGGCCACGGTGGGAGGCGACGATCGCGGACCCGGCGAGCAGGCCCACCAGGTTCGCCGCCGAGGCGGCCTGGCCCGGGTGCGGCCGCAGGGCCTGCAGGTCCGCGGCGAAGACCCGGTCGGTGCCGAGCTGTCCCTCGACCGACATGGCCGCGGCGACGTCGGCGGTGCGCAGCAGCATCCGCAGGTCCTCGACGGCCAGCACGAGCATGCCGAGCATGCCGTCGGTGCCGTTGATCAGCGCGAGGCCCTCCTTGGCCGCCAGCTCGACCGGCTCCAGGCCGGCGTCGGCGAGCGCGTCCGCAGCCGGGCGCAGCTCCCCCGCCGCGTCCCGCACCGTCCCCTCGCCCATGAGGGCGAGCGCGCAGTGGGACAGCGGGGCGAGGTCGCCGGAGCACCCGAGCGAGCCGTGCTCGTGGACCACCGGGGTGATGCCGTGGCTGAGCAGGTCGGCCAGCAGCCGCGCGGTCCCCGGCCGGACGCCGGTGCGGCCGGTGGCGAGGGTGGAGAGCCGCAGCAGCATCAGCGCCCGGGTCACCTCCCGCTCGACCTCCGGGCCCGACCCGGCGGCGTGGGAGCGCACCAGCGAGCGCTGCAGCTGCGCCCGCTGCTCGGTCGGGATGTGCCGGGTCGCCAGCGCACCGAACCCCGTCGACACGCCGTACGTCGCCACCGGCCCCGCCGCGAGCTCCTCGACCACCCGGCGGGCGCGGTCGAGCGCCGCGAGCGCCTCCTCGGCGAGCTCGACCCGCGCGCCTCCGCGGGCGACCCGCACCACGTCGCGGGGGCTCACCGGCCCGACACCGACGACCACCGCACCGCTCACCTGTCTGGACATGCCGCCATCGTCGGACGCCGCGCGGGGCGTCACCAGGGGCCCGGCCGCCCACGCGTCTCGGATCCGAGACCTCAGGCGGGCGGGATCGTCCGGCGTGACCATTCCGGCGTCGCCGCGTTGGTACACCGATCCTCCGCACGCACCAGGCCCGCACCCAGGGCCCCGGCGCCTGCCAGGACAGCACGGTCCCCCGAGGTTTCGCCCACGGCTCCTCAGGGGACTCCACCCAGGCCAGCAGCACATCGTGGGGCGCACGGGGGGTGCGTCCCACCAACCCAGGAGCTCACATGCGTCGGTACCTCCCCCTCGGGGCGACCACCGCCCTCGCGGTCGCCTCGGCGATCCTCGTCGTCCCCAGCACGTCCCAGGCAGCCCCCGTCGATCGCGCACCCGCCGCGAAGGTGCGGACCGAGTTCGCCATGAAGGCGGCGGGCTACGGCACCCGCGTCCAGGGCGGCTCGATCCCCGCCACGTCCGGCACCACGGCGTACCAGGTGATCGGCTGCACCAACAAGGCCGGCATCGCCCGGCGCAACGACGTCGCCGGGGTCACCCTGCCGGGGCTCGGGCAGGTCGACGGCGTGCGCACGCGCGTCAACACCTTCACGAACAAGTCGAGGAGCCGCACGACCGTCGTCTCCCAGCACGACGTCGCCCGGATCAGCCTCGGCGGCGCCCTGACGCTCCGCGGCGTCACCTCCAAGGCGACCGTCTGGCACGACGGGTCCGGCTTCCACAAGTCGGTCGAGACGACGATCGGAAGCATCCGGGCCGGTGGCGACACCTTCCCGATCCCGACCCCCAACACGCCGATCCGGATCCCGGGCCTCGCCACGATCTCCCTCGGCGACCACCACGGCTACGCGAACGCGTCCGGCGCCTACGCCGCGGGCAACGCGATCAAGGTCGTCCTCGAGCCGACCGACACCGTCGTCCGGATCGCGCACTCCGCCGCCCGGATCAACCGCGGCGTCAAGGTCGGTCGCTTCCGCGGCCAGGCGCACGGCACCCAGGTCGACGCCCTGGACCAGAACATCAAGTCCGGCCCGCTCCCGCTGTCCTACATGCCGTGCCAGGGCACCGAGGGCAAGGTCAAGGAGAAGTCCGTCGCCGGGCTCGACCTGGCCGACCAGATCGTCGTCGGCGCGGTCCGCAACCGCCAGATGGGCCGCCAGACCAACGAGCTGGCGACCGGCTTCGAGGAGTCGACCATCGCCGGCATCAAGCTCGGCCCGCTCACGATCAACGCGATCAAGGCCCGTGCCAACGTGACCCGCTTCCGTGACGGGCGGGTCAAGCGCAACGCCTCGGGCACCACGATCGGCGAGATCGTCCTCAACGGCGAGGCGCAGGCGATCCCGGACCCGGGCCAGGCGCTCGAGATCCCGGGCCTGGTGCGCCTCGAGGCCAACGTCGTCGACAAGACCCGGCTCGGCATCAGGGTGACGGCCGTGCGGCTGACGCTGCTCGACGGCACCGGCGCCACGGTCAACCTGGGCAACGCCCGGCTCGAGATCAAGCCGTCGGGTGTGAAGAAGTAGCGGCCCGCTCGACCAGCTCCACCCCGCACGACCAGGAAGGGGACGCCTCCGGGCGTCCCCTTCCTCTGTCCGCTCCCGGGTCCCGGCCGCGGCCTGGCTGATTTCTCACAGGGCCACAGGACGGGATCGGGCGGGTACGGCGCGCGGCCGGGCGTTGACTGGCCCGGTGAGCGCAGCACCGGGCACCACGTCGGACACCTCGGCCATCAGCGGCACCCGTCGCTGGGCGATGCTGGGCGCGAGCACGCTCGCCCAGGGCGCGGCCGCGGTGATGATCCACGGACCGGCGTTCCTCATCCCCGCGCTCCACGACCGCGTCGGGCTGAGCCTGGCCGAGGCGGGCGTGGTGGCCGCGGCGCCGACGGTCGGCGTGATGCTGGCGCTGGTGCTGTGGGGCCTCGTGGTCGACCGGCGTGGCGAGCGGTTCGTCCTGCTGACCGGGCTGGGCGCGACCACCGCGGTCGGAGCGGTCGCGACGTTCGTCGGTGGCACCGTGCCGCTGGCGCTCACCCTGCTGCTCGCCGGCGCCGCCGCGGCCAGCACCGGGTCCGCGAGCGGCCGCGTCGTGGTCGGGTGGTTCCCGCCCGAGCGGCGCGGCCTGGCGATGGGCGTGCGGCAGATGGCCCAGCCGGCGGGCGTCGGCATCGCCGCGATCTCGATCGCCGTCGTCGCCGAGCGGCACGGTGTCGGCGCCGCCCTGTGGGTCCCGACGATCGCCGCCGCGCTGGCCGCCGCCCTGGTCGCCGCGGTCGTCGTCGACCCGCCGCGGCCCGACTCGCGCGCCGAGCCGGCGCCGAACCCCTACCGGGCGGACTCCTACCTGGCCCGGATCCACGGCGTCTCGGTGCTCCTCGTCGTCCCCCAGTTCCTCGTGTGGACCTTCGCGCTGGTCTGGCTGGTCCAGGACCGCGGCTGGTCGGCCGCCGCCGCCGGGTCGCTGGTCGCCGGCGCGCAGGTCGTCGGCGCGCTCGGCCGGATCGCGGCGGGTTGGCTCTCCGACGTCGTGGGCGCCCGGATGCGCCCCCTGCGCTGGGTCGCGGTCGCCGCCGGCGTCTCCATGGGGCTGCTCGGCGTCGCCGCCGGGACGGACTCCGCGGTCGCCGTCCCGCTGGTCGTGCTGGCCACGGTGATCACCGTCGCCGACAACGGCCTGGCCTTCACCGCCGTCGCGGAGCGCTCCGGCCCTGCCTGGAGCGGTCGCGCGCTGGGGGTGCAGAACACCGCGCAGTACCTCGCCGCCTCCGCCGTCCCGCCCGTGGCCGGCGTCATGGTCGCGACGTGGGGGTACGCCGCGGCGTTCGGGCTCGCCGCCCTGTTCCCGCTGGTGGCGGCCCCGCTGGTCCCGGTCCGCGAGGAGACCGAGCTGGTCTGACCCTCCGGCCCGGCGGGCGTGACGGCCCGCGCAGGGGGTACCGGGTCCCGCATGGACGACAAGTGGATCTGGATCATCGTGGCCGTGGTCGTGGTGCTGCTGCTGGCGGCACTGCTCGCGGCGCTGATGCGCAAGAAGAAGAAGCAGCGCGAGGCCCACCAGCGGGTCGAGGCGCAGCAGCTGCGGCACCAGGCCGTCACCCACTCGACCGGCGTCTCCCAGGCCGAGGTGGAGGCCCGCGAGGCCGAGGCCCGCGCCGAGCTGGCGCGCGCCGAGGCGGAGAAGGCCGAGCTGCGCGCCCAGCACGCCAACACCGGGCTCGCCCACGAGCAAGCTCGCCAGGAGGACGTCCTGCGCGAGGCCGACCGGCTCGACCCCGACGTGGACCACCGTTCCTCCGACTACACCCCCGAGCCGCCGACCACCGCCGGCCCGCAGACCCCCGGCACCCCCGGGTCCACCACCGGCACCACCCCCGGTACCACCCCTGACACCACCCCCGGCACGACCAGCGGGCTCCCCACCGACGGCAGCACCGGCGAGACCGGCGCCCACCGCCGCGACGTCTGACCCGACACCCGGCCCGACACCCGGCCCGACACCCGGCCCGACACCCGGCCCGACACCCGGCCCGACACCCGGCCCGACACCCGCGACGCCGCGCGAGCGCCGTCGGCACCACCCCTAGGCTCTCCGGCCATGGGTCAGGTGCCGGCGGCGACGCGTGCGTTGCGGGTGCTGCGCTTCCTGGCCAGCCAGCCCGACCCGGCGCCGCTCGAGCGCATCGTGCGCGCCTGCGACCTGCCGCGCAGCACGGCGTACCACCTGCTCAACGCGATGATCGCCGAGGGCTTCGTCGTCCACCTCGCCGAGGAGCACCGGTACGGCCTCGGCGTGGCCGCCTTCGAGGTCGGCAGCGGCTACTCCCGCCAGGAGCCGCTCCAGCGGATCGCCCGGCGGCCGCTCGCCGCCCTCGTCGACCGGGTCGGGCAGAGCGCGCACCTCGCCGTCCTGCACGGCCGTGACGTCCTCTACGTCCTCGAGGAGCGCGCCCCCGGCCGCCCCCCGCTCGTCACCGACGTCGGGGTACGGCTGCCGGCCTCGCTCACCGCGAGCGGTCGAGCGCTGCTGGCCCGGCTCCCGGCCGCCCAGGTCCGGGCGCTCTACCCCTCCCCGGACGCCTTCGTCGACCGGCACGGGCAGGGGCCGCGCACCCTCAGCGCGCTGCGGGTGATGCTTGCCGAGACCCGCCAGCGCGGGTGGGCCACGGAGGACGGCGAGGTCACCCCCGGGCTGGCCAGCGTCGCCTCCGCGGTCGTCGACCACAACGGGCACCCGATGGCGGGGGTCGCGGTCACCTACCCGTCCGAGACCCCGTCCGAGGGCCCGGCCGGGGCTGCGGTCGACGCCGCCGCCCTCGCCGAGGAGGTACGGCGCACCGCGGCGCAGCTGACCCGCCGGCTCGGGGGCGTCGCGTGAGCGCAGCGGCCGGCCGGCACGACCCGCGGCTGGGCCTGCTGCAGATCTCGCTGGCCGGCGTCCTGTGGGGCACCGGCGGGCTCGGCGTGCGGGTCGTCCGCGACCACGTCCCGATGTCGGTGCTGACCATCAGCGCCTGGCGGATGGGCCTCGCGGCCGCCGTCCTCCTGCTGGCCGTGGTCGCCCTGCGGGCGGGCGGGTCCCTGGCCCGGCTGCTGCGGGAGCGTCCGCGTCGGGTCCTGCTCGTGGGGTGCGGGACCGCGGCCTACCAGGCGCTCTACTTCGGCGCGGTCGTCGCGGTCGGCGTCACGGTGGCGACGGTGGTGAGCCTCGGGCTGGCCCCGGTGCTGCTCACCGTCGCCGACGCCGTCCGGCACGGCCGCCGGCCCACCGGCGAGCGCCTGCTGGTCCTGGCCGCGGCCCTGACCGGGTTGGTGCTGGTCAGCGTCTTCGCCGGCCACGGCGGCGGCACGACCGGCCCCCACCCCGGGCTCGGTGTCGCGCTGGCCGTCGCCTCGGGGGCGGCGTACGCGCTCGCGACCGCGCTGGGCGAGCCGCTGGCCCGCGCCACCGGACCGCTCACGCTCACCACCGCGACCACGAGCGTCGGTGCCCTCGCGCTGGCGCCGTTCCTCCTCGCCGACGCCGTCCGGGGCGAACCGGTGCTCACCTCGGACCCGGTGGTCGTGACCACGCTGGTCTACCTGGGGCTGATGACCATGGCTCTGGCCTACGGCCTGCTCTACGCGGGCCTGCGCACGGCCGACGGCAGCGCGGCGGTCGTGGCGACCCTCCTGGAACCGGTCACCGCCGCCCTGGTGGCGGCGGTGTTCCTCGACGAGCGGGTGGGCGTCGGCGGCGTCGTGGGGACCCTGCTGATCCTGGCCGCCGTCGGCGGGCTCGGACGCCGTAGCCCCGATGCCGGTGGACCGTTGACCCCGGCAACGGAACCTGACTAGGTTCCACGTCCTGCCCCGTCCGTTCCGGGGCGGAACGCTGCGCTACCCGGGGGAGCCCGCATGCCCGCACGCCGCACGCCGTCCGACCGTCCCGAGGGCCGGCGCCGCCGGTGGAGCACCGCCGGGCGGCTCGCCGTCACCGGCGCGGCCGCCGGCGGCGTGCTCGCCGCGGCCCTCGCGCTCCCCGGCGCGGCCGGCCTGCGCGGTGGCTCGCTGGAGCAGCAGTTCGCCGACGCGACCGCGACCAAGGTCGCCATGGACGCCTCGAAGAACTCCATCTCGCGCTCGGTGGGCGCCGAGGACACCAGCGACCCGACGACCGCCGCCGAGGCCCGCGCCGCCGCCGCGTACGTCGAGGCCGAGCGGGCCCTGCCCGACCCGCGGCTGCGGGAGGCCGCGGTAGCGCAGCCGCGCCGGGCCCGGCCCCAGGACCGCTGGGCGATGGCCAACGGCTGCTACCGCCTGGCCGGGCGCCCGGTCTTCTTCAAGCCCACCGACCTCGGCAGCTACCTGCTCCACACCGCCGACCGCGGCTTCCTCGCCGCCGGCGGCGAGCGGGTCGCCGAGCCGTCCCCGGCGACGGTGTGGACCGCGCGCGAGCGGGGCGGTCGGTTCACCTTCACCAACGACCGCGGCCCGCTGCGGATCGGGGCGGCGTCGACGTTCGCCCTCACCCGCACGACGGGCTGCGCGGCGTACCCCGAGTCCCAGATCGACGTCTCCGGCGGTCCGCACGCCGGCGTCACGTCGTTCCAGGAGGTCCGCGGGTACGCCGACGCGCACACCCACGGCATGGCGTTCGAGTTCCTCGGCGGCGAGGCGCACTGCGGTCGCCCCTGGCACGAGTACGGCGCGCCGTACGCGCTGGTGGACTGCGAGGACCACACCGTCACCGGCGGGTACGGCGGCGTGCTGGAGTCGGTGCTCAGCGGCACGCCCAGCCACGACCCCGTGGGCTGGCCGACGTTCGAGGACTGGCCGGCGCCGAACTCCCTCACCCACGAGGGCACCTACTACCGGTGGCTCGAGCGCGCCTGGCGCGGCGGTCAGCGGCTCTTCGTCAACCTGCTCGTCGAGAACAACCAGCTCTGCCAGCTCTACCCGCTCAAGCGCAACTCCTGCGACGACATGGACTCGGTGCGGCTGCAGGCCGAGGACATGTACGCGATGCAGGACTACATCGACGCCCAGGCCGGCGGCCCAGGCAAGGGCTTCTACCGGATCGTCAAGGACCCGTGGCAGGCGCGCCGGGTGATCAACGCCGGCAAGATGGCGGTGGTCATGGGCATCGAGACCTCGGTGCCGTTCGGCTGCACGATGAAGCTGGGCGTCCCGGCCTGCGACGCCGCCGACATCGACCGGCAGATCGCCGAGGTCCACCGGATGGGCGTGCGGCAGATGGAGCTGGTCAACAAGTTCGACAACGCGCTCTCCGGGGTCGCGGGCGACGCCGGCGCGATCGGCCCGGTCGTCAACGTCGCGAACTTCCTCGAGACCGGCACCTTCTGGGACATGCGGCACTGCGAGCCCGCGGACCGGGAGTCCCACGACAACAACCAGGTCGCCGTCCCCGACATCACCGCCGGCGTGCAGGACGCGCTGTTCGGCGCGATCGCCTCGCTCGGGCTCCCGACCGTCCCGCTGCCGCTCTACCCCAGCCCCGACCACTGCAACAACCGCGGCCTCAGCACGCTCGGTGAGCACACCATCGAGGAGCTGGCGAAGCGCAGGATCCTCTTCGACCCCGACCACATGAGCGTCAAGGCCCGCCGCCAGTCGATGGACCAGATCGAGGCGATGCGCTACCCCGGCGTGCTCTCCAGCCACTCCTGGTCCACCCCCGACACCTACCCGCGGATCTACCGCGCCGGCGGGTTCGTCGCGCCGTACGCCGGCGACTCGACGGGGTTCGTCGAGAAGTGGCGCCGCCACGTCGGCTGGGCCGACGAGCGCTACTACTTCGGCCTCGGGTTCGGCGCCGACATCAACGGGCTCGGCGCGCAGGGCAACCCGCGCGGCGCCGACGTCCGGAACAAGGTCACCTACCCGTTCCGGGGCCTCGGCGGGGTCCGGGTCGACCGGCAGCGCGCCGGCCAGCGGGTCTTCGACATCAACGTCGACGGCGTCGCGCAGTACGGCCTCTACCCCGACTGGGTCGAGGACCTGCGCCAGGTGGCCGGCAAGGACGGCGCGGACATCGTCGACGACATGGCCCGCGGCGCGGAGGCCTACCTGCAGACCTGGGAGCGGGCGTACGGCGTGCGTCCCGACTCCTGCCGCAACCCCGGGCTGCGCCGGCAGTGGTCGAAGGTCCGCGGCCTGGTCCGGCCGGGGATGACCACCACCGCGGTGATGCGGGCGGTCGGCCAGCCCTACCAGCGGCTCGGCGCGTCGTACCGCTTCTGCGCCAAGGCCCCGGGCGACCCGAAGGTGGTCGTGCGGGTGGCGTTCTCCCGCGCGGGCGAGGTGACCGGGGTCCGGCGCCTCGGATGAGCCGATGGGACGCACCCGCGTCCCGGGTTCGACTGGCGCGTAAGTTACTGGTCCGTAGGATGATTGTCACGCTGCCGAGCCATGACGGGCCGGAGCGCGGCACCTAGGCTCGCGGACGCGTCCGCGCTCTGCGGGCGGGCACCACTACGAGGAGCAGCATGCAGATCTTCGCCATCGTCGTGTCACTCGCCATCGCGGCGGTGGGCATCGCCCTGTTCGCGAGAGCGATCAGGAACATGCTCCGCGTCATCCGCGTCGGCCAGCCCGCGATGAACCGCACCGACCAGCCCGGGCGCCGCGCCTGGGTCGTGGTCAAGGAGACCCTGGGCCACACCCGGATGCTCCAGTGGAAGCTGGTAGGCATCGCCCACTGGTTCATCTTCGTGGGCTTCGGCCTGCTGTTCTTCACGCTGCTGACGGCGTTCGGGCAGCTCTTCGACTCCCACTTCACGCTGCCGCTGATCGGTGAGTTCTTCCTCTACGAGTGGGTCTCCGAGCTCTTCACGGTCGTGATGCTCGCGGCGATCATCGCGTTCATCGTGTACCGCGCCACCCGTCCCAAGGAGCGCACCCGCGGCGTCAAGGGCCGGTTCTGGGGCTCCACGATGTGGCAGGGCTACTTCGTCGAGAGCGTCATCCTCGGCGTCGGCCTCTGCATCATGGTCCTGCGCGGGCTGGAGTACGCCCTGCTCGACCACGAGGGCTCCGAGCACGCCTCGCTGCTGCACTTCCCCTTCACCGCCTGGCTCGGGCAGGCCTTCTCCGGCCTCTCGGTCGGCACGGTGGAGAACCTCATCTACCTCGTCGCGATGCTGAAGATCCTCATCTCCTTCGCCTGGATGATCACGATCTCGCTGAACCTCGACATGGGTGTCGCCTGGCACCGCTTCACCGTCTTCTTCAACATCTTCTTCAAGCGCGAGGCCTCCGGGCGCACCGCGCTCGGCGCGGTCAAGCCGCTCACCAACAAGGGCGAGCGGGTCAGCCTCGACGACATCGACGACCTCGACGAGGACGCCTCGCTCGGCGTCGGCACCATCGAGGACTTCAGCTGGAAGAACATCCTCGACTTCACCACCTGCACCGAGTGCGGTCGCTGCCAGTCGCAGTGCCCTGCCTGGAACACCGAGAAGCCGCTGTCGCCGAAGCTGCTGATCACCGCGCTGCGCGACCACACCTACCAGAAGGCGCCGTACGTCCACGCCGGCGGCGAGGGCAGCGAGGCCGCGACCGCGCTGCTGGAGAAGGACGAGAAGCTCGCCCGCGAGGTGGAGCGCCCGCTCGTCGGCGACACCGGCGACGACTGGTTCTACATGCCCGACAGCGGCGCCGCGGTCATCGACTCCGAGGTGCTGTGGAACTGCACGAGCTGCGGCGCCTGCGTCCAGCAGTGCCCTGTCGACATCGAGCACGTCGACCACATCATCGACATGCGCCGCTACCAGGTGCTGGTCGAGTCGAACTTCCCCGCCGAGCTCAACGGGCTGTTCAAGGGCCTGGAGAACAAGGGCAACCCCTGGAACATGTCGCCCAACGCGCGGCTGGACTGGGCCAAGGGCCTCGACTTCGACGTCAAGGTCGTCGGCGAGGACATCGAGTCCCTCGAGGAGGTCGACTGGCTGTTCTGGGTCGGCTGCGCCGGCGCCTACGAGGACCGCCAGAAGAAGACCACCCGCGCCGTGGCCGAGCTGCTCGACATGGCCGGCGTCTCCTTCGGCGTGCTCGGCAACGGCGAGACCTGCTCGGGCGACCCGGCCCGACGCGCCGGCAACGAGTTCGTCTTCCAGGGCCTGGCCCAGCAGAACGTGGAGACCTTCCAGGAGTACAAGGTCAAGAAGGCCGTCACGACCTGTGCGCACTGCTTCAACACGCTGAAGAACGAGTACAAGGAGTTTGGCATCGAGCTGGAGGTGGTCCACCACACCCAGCTGCTGAACCGCCTGGTCCGCGAGGGCAAGCTGACCCCGGTCACCGACGGCGAGGGCGCCCACAAGCGTTCGATCACCTACCACGACCCCTGCTACATCGGTCGCCACAACGGCGTCTACTCGCCGCCGCGCGAGCTGCTCCAGGTCCTCCCGGGCGCGGAGTACGTCGAGATGGAGCGCAACTCCGAGCGGTCCTTCTGCTGCGGCGCCGGCGGCGCCCGCATGTGGATGGAGGAGAACACCGGCGAGCGGATCAACCTCAACCGCACCAAGGAGGCCGTCGGCACCGGCGCCGACCAGATCGCGGTCGGCTGCCCGTTCTGCCGGGTCATGCTCTCCGACGGCCTCACCGCCCAGCAGTCCAAGGGCGAGGCCCGCGAGGAGGTCGAGGTCCTCGACGTCGCGCAGATGCTGCTCGCCTCGGTCAAGGGCGAGGTGGCCACGAAGGTCAAGCCCGGCGGCGGCGCCCCGGCGGCGAAGGCCGCGCCCTCCGAGGAGGTCAAGGCCGAGCCCGAGGCCGGCGACGACACGCAGGCCTCCGACGACGTCGTGACCGACACCGCGGACGCCGGGCCGCTGGCCAAGGCATCGGGCGGCTCCTCGCTGTTCGACACCCCGGCACCGGACGCCGCGTCCGGCGACCAGGCCACGAGCGCCTCGACCGAGTCCACCCCGGCGCAGGAGGCGAAGGCCGCCTCCTCCGCCGGCCAGGGCGGCGGGTCCTCGCTGTTCGACCTCGGTGGCGACGACGCCGCGGAGGCGCCGGCCGAGCCTGCCAAGGCCGAGCAGAAGACCGAGCCGGCGAAGACCGAGCCGGCGAAGACCGAGCCGAAGCCCGAGTCGAAGGCCGAGCCGGCCCTCGGCGGCTCGCTCTTCGACCTCGGCGGCGACGAGCCGGCCGAGGCGAAGGCGGAGCCGGCGAGCAAGCCCGAGGCTCAGCCCGAGCCCAAGGCCGCGTCCGAGGCCGCGTCCGAGCCGGCGCCGGAGATGAACGAGACCGACCTCGGCTCCGGCGGCTCGCTGTTCGACATCTCCGCCGACGCTCCGGCTCCGGCCGCACCGAAGGCCGAGGAGCCCAGGGCCGAGGAGCCCAAGGCCGAGGAGCCCAAGGCCGAGGAGCCCAAGGCGGAGGAGCCGAAGGCCCCGTCGAAGGCCCCCGCGCCGGAGCTGAACGAGACCGACCTGTCCTCGGGCGGATCGCTCTTCGACATCGAGGCACCGGCCGCCCCGGAGCCCCAGGCCGAGCAGCCTGCGGCGTCCCAGCCCGAGGAGGTCGCCCCGGCGGCCACCGAGGACGAGGTGGTCGAGTCCTCGCACAGCCCCGAGTCCGCGGACACCTCGGCCGAGGAGGTCGTCGAGACCGAGACCGCCGCCCCGGAGGTCGAGTCGCGGAAGGCGGCTGCCGCGCCGTCGGCGTCGATCCCGGAGGGCGGCTCGCTCTTCGACATCGCCGCCCCCGCGGCCGTCGCCCAGCCCGAGCGGAAGCCGGAGCGCGCCGCCCCGGCGGAGCAGCCCGCCGCGCAGGAGCCGACCGAGACGCCGACCGAGAAGCCGGCCGAGCCGGCCACCCCGGTCGACGCCCCCAGCGGGGAGCAGCTGACCGCGGCCGCGACGGCCGCCGCCAGCGACGACCCGATGCCGGAGCCGGCCGCGGAGGCCACCCCCGAGGCAGAGGTCGAGGCGGAGGTCGAGGCCGAGGTCGAGGCCCAGGAGGAGGCCCGCTCCGAGTCCGAGGAGCCGGCGGCCGAGCAGGCCGACGCCGAGGCGGAGGCCGCCGACGCCGAGGACGAGGAGCCCGCCGAGGAGAAGCCGAAGCCGACCTCGAGCGGCGCGGCCAACCAGCCGCGGACCGACGTGGAGATCGCCGAGGGCGGGTCGCTCTTCGACCTCTGACCGAGGCAGCACCGCACGACCGACGGGGTCGTGTGCCCCAGGACGCGCTCCGGCGCGGCGAGGGGCACACGACCCCGTCGGCGTCCTGGGCCGGCCCCACAGTCCTGTACGCTCGTACATGTACGTCCGTACAGAACGAGAGGACCCGATGACCTCCCCCGCCCGCAAGCGCGACCCCGAGGGGCGCCGCCGCGCCATCGTCGAGGCGGCCGTCGAGCTGCTGCTCGAGGGCGACGGCGCCGAGCTGACCCACCGCCGGGTCGCCGCCCGCGCCGGGGTGCCCCTGGGCTCCACGACGCAGTACTTCGCCACCCTGGCCGACCTGCGCACGGCCGCGCTCGAGCAGATCGCGGCGGCCAACGAGGCCGGCCTGGTCGAGATCCGGGAGGCCCTCGCCGCGCCGGACAGCGGCCCGGACACCCTGGCTGCACTGCTCCACCGCTACATCGCCGACGAGGAGCGCCTCCGCGCCGACAACGCCCTGTGGGCCGCCGCGCTGCGGGACGCCGAGCTCCACCGCCTCGTGCGCCACTGGTACGACGGGTTCACCGCCGTCCTGCGCGACCACGTGTCGCCGCGGGCGGCCGTCGCGCTCGCGGTCTACCTCGACGGGGCGGCCATGCACGCGTCGTTCCACGACGAGCCGCTCGACCTGGCGTCGCTGGCGGCGGTCATCGCCGCCCTCAGCACCGTCGAGGGGGGCGAGGCATGAGCGCCGCCACCGACACCGCCGGGGGCACCGTCGAGGTGTCGCCCGCCCGCCGCTGGGCCTCGCTGGCCGTTCTCTCCGCCAGCCTGCTCGTGGTGACGATGGACCTGACCATCCTCAACGTCGCCCTGCCCGAGCTCGCGGCCGACATCCGTCCCTCGGCGACCGAGCAGCTGTGGATCGTGGACAGCTACTCCCTCGTCCTCGCCGGGCTGCTCATCCCCATGTCGGCGCTGGCCGACCGCTGGGGGCGCAGGCGCCTGCTGCTGCTCGGGTTCGCCGTCTTCGGCGCCGCCTCGGCGCTCGTCGTGCTCACCGACTCCCCCTGGGAGGTCGTCGCGGCCCGCTGCCTGCTCGGCGCCGGCGGCGCGATGATCATGCCGACGACGCTGTCGCTGCTCCGGTCGGTCTTCACCGACCCCGCCGAGCGGGCGACGGCCCTGGGCGTGTGGGCGGCGGTCTCCTCGCTGGGCGCGGCCATCGGCCCGATCGCCGGCGGACTGCTGCTCGAGCACTTCAGCTGGCACTCGGCGTTCCTCGTCAACGTGCCGCTCATGCTCGTCGCCGTCGTGGCCGGCGCGACGATCCTGCCCGAGGCCCGCGCGCCGCACGCGTCGCGCTGGGACGTCCCCGGCGTCGCCATGTCGGTCACCGGGATGGTGGGCCTGGTGTGGGCGGTCAAGCACTTCGCCGAGGAGGAGTCGCTCACCGACCCGCTGGGGTGGACCGTGCTGGTCGCGGCCCTGGTCGTGCTCGTCGCGTTCGTCCGCCGGTGCCTGCACCGGCCCGACCCGCTGCTCGACGTCCGACTCTTCCGGCGGCGTCCGTTCACCGCCGGCGTGGTGGCGGCGCTCAGCGCCATGTTCGCGATGGCGGCGATCCTGCTCCTGCTGGCCCAGTGGCTGCAGCTGGTCGAGGGGCACTCGCCGCTCGAGGCGGGAGTACGCCTGCTGCCGCTCGCCGCCGGCGGGCTGGTGGCGTCCCTGCTGGCCTCACCGCTCGCGCGGGTGCTCGGCGCGCGCACCGTCCTCGCCTCGGGCCTGGCGGTCGCCGGCCTCGGCGCGCTCCTGGTCCCGCTGGCGCCCGGCACCCTGGGCTACGGGACGGTCGCCGCCGCGATGGCGCTCGTCGGCGCCGGCGCCGGCTCCCTGGCGATCGGGTCGGCGATGATCATGGCCGGCACGCCCGCGGACCGGGCGGGCAGCGCGGCGGCGATCGAGGAGACGGCGTACGACGTGGGCAGCGTCCTCGGCGTCGCGGTCCTCGGCAGCGTGGCCTCGGTCGTCTACCGCGACCACCTGCGGGTCGACGACCTCGTCGCCGACGGCCTGCCCGCCGACGCCGCGACCGCCGCGGCGGACTCGTTGGGGGCCGCCGCGGACACCGCCGCCGCCACCGGCTTCCCCGGGCTGGCCGAGCAGGCCGCCGTGGCGTTCACCGACGCCCTGGTCGACACCTGCCTGGTGGGTGGGCTGCTGATGCTCGCCATGGCGGCCGTGGTGTGGCTGACGGCGCCGCGCGGGCTGGACATCACCCAGCAGCAGCACTGACCCAGGCCGGCTCAGGCGTCGTCAGTGTCCGCCTCGGCGCCGCCGTCGGGCACGTAGGTCGGGCGCAGGGACGCCCAGCCGATGAAGAGCAGGCCGACGCCCAGCATCACCAGGCCGGACCAGAGGTTGGCGTTGGTGCCGCCGGTCTTCTCGGTCTCGGCGTCCCCGAAGAGGCCCACGAGCGTGAGGATCACGCCGTAGGCCCCCAGCAGGCCGCCGATGATGTTGCGGATGTCCAGGGCGCCGGCGCGGTGCCGGCTCCGGGGAGCCGCGGGGACGGGTGCAGTGGGCACGAGAACTCCTTGGGAGCCGGTCAGAAGATGACGTTGAGGACGACGACCATGGCGAGGGCGACGCCGGCCAGGGGCAGGGTGCGGCGGTACCACGGGTAGGACGCCTCGTCGGCGTCGACGAGGTCCTCGCGCGGGGTCTCGGAGTAGACCAGGCCGCGGAGCTCCTCGACCGGCTTCGGCTTGGTCACCAGCGACACCACGATGCTCAGCACGATGTCGACGACGAACGCCGCGCCGGCCGCCAAGAAGGCCGCACCCTGGCCGCCGACCGGGATGACGCCGGTGCTGAGCGAGCCGAACGCGTCCTCGCTGAGGAAGGCGACCGCGACGGCCGAGAGCGTGCCCGAGACCAGGCCGACCCAGCCCGCGGTGGCGGTCATCCGCTTCCAGAACATGCCCAGGATGAAGGTCGCGAAGAGCGGGGCGTTGAAGAACCCGAACAGGGTCTGGAGGTAGTCCATGATGTTCGAGAAGTTCGTGGCCAGGTACGCCGTGCCGACCGCGATCACGGTCGCGCCGACCGTCGCGAGCCGGCCGATCTTCAGGTAGTAGTCGTCGTCGCGGTCCCTGACGACGTACCGCTGCCACAGGTCGTAGCTGAAGACGGTGTTGAACGCGGAGATGTTGGCCGCCATGCCGGCCATGAACGCCGCCAGGAGGCCGGCGATGGCGACGCCGAGCAGGCCGTTGGGCAGCAGGTCGCGCATCAGGTAGAGCAGCGAGTCGTTGTAGGTGACCGTGCCGCCGGTGCCGCCCGCGACCTCCTCGCCGGCCTTGGTGTCGGCGATCTCCGAGACCAGCACCGCGGCGATCATGCCGGGCAGGATCGTGATGAACGGGACGAACATCTTCGGGAAGGCGCCGATGATCGGCGTCTTCCGCGCCGAGGAGATCGAGTCGGTGGCCATCGCGCGCTGGACCTCGACGAAGTTCGTGGTCCAGTAGCCGAAGGACAGCACGAAGCCGAGGCCGAAGACGATGCCGACGACCGAGAGCAGGTCGGAGTCGAAGCCGGAGAGGGCGTTGCCGGGCCAGGAGTTCAGCTGCTGGGCCGCCGTCGCGCTCTCGGGGTTGTCCGCCGCGGCGTCGGTGATCCTGTCCTTCAGGCCGCCCCAGCCGCCGACGCGGTCGAGGCCGATCAGGGTCAGCGGCAGCAGCGCCGCGACGATGACGAAGAACTGCAGCACCTCGTTGTAGATCGCGGCGCTGAGGCCGCCGAGGGTGATGTAGGACAGCACGACGACCGCGGCGACCAGCAGCGCGACGAGCAGCGGCCAGCCGAGCAGCGCCTGGATGATCGTGCCGAGCAGGTAGAGGTTGATGCCGGCGATCAGCAGCTGGGCGATCGCGAAGGAGAAGGAGTTGACCAGGTGCGCGCCGGTGCCGAACCGCCGGTACATGAACTCCGGGACCGAGCGGACCTTCGAGCCGTAGTAGAACGGCATCATCACGACGCCGAGGAACAGCATCGCCGGGATCGCGCCGACCCAGAAGTAGTGGACGGTCGGCAGGCCGAACTCCGCGCCGGAGGCCGACATGCCCATGATCTCCACGGCGCCGAGGTTGGCCGCGATGAACGCCAGGCCGGTGACCCAGGCCGGGAGCGAGCGCCCGGACAGGAAGAAGTCCACCGAGTCCGAGACCTGCCGCCGGGCCATCACCCCGATCCCGAGCACGACGGCGAAGTAGAGAGCGACGATCAGGTAGTCGACGGCTCGCGCGTCGATCAGCGTGTCGCTCGCGAGGACGGTCGGTGCCCAGCTGGCCATGGACGGCCTTTCATGACGACGGTTCGAGTGCCGGCCGCCGCCCGGGTGCCGGTGGGCACGGCCGTCTGGGCCGATGCCCGCTCAGCGGTCGCACCAAACGGCACCATGCTCGACGTCACACGGTGCTTGACGTGACGTCACCGTGATGTCACAGTGGTGCGCATGGACATCACGCCGTACGTCGAGTCGTTGCGCCGCGACCTGCTGGCCGCCGCCGAGGCGGCCGGCCCCGAGGCACGCCAGGCCGCGGAGCGGCTGACGTTCGCGCTCGACCCGGCCGCCCGGCTGGCGCTGATGGAGGCCGTCTCGCAGGCCGCCGCGGAGATCACCGCCGAGATGCCGGCCGGCAGCGTCGACGTGCGCCTGAGCGGCCGGGACCTCGACTTCGTCGTCGACAGCACGCCACCGGCCCCGGCACTGGCGCCGGCCGCCCCGGCCGCACCCGGGGCGTCAGGGGTGTCGGCCGGCCCAGGAGCGCCCGAGACGGACGCCGAGCCGGAGGACGACTCGGTCGCACGGATCACCCTGCGCCTGCCCGAGTCGGTCAAGACCCGGGCCGAGGAGCTCGCCGCCCGTTCCGGCCAGTCGCTCAACACCTGGCTGGTCGGCGTCGTGCGCGGCGCCACCCGGGAAGGCGCGATCAGCGTCGACATCGACCTGTCCAGCATCCCCTTCCTCGGCGGCGGCGACCCGCTGGGCCGCCGCGGCGGTCGCGGGAGCCGCCGGATGAACGGCTGGCTCTAGCCACCACACCCACCCACCCCACCCCAGGAGCCCTCATGCCCCACCACCAGGTCGTCGAGCGCGACCACACCACCCCCGAGCCGGTCGACCTCTACGTCGAGCTCGGCGAGGGCCGGGTGCACGTGACCGCCACGGGCGCCGGCCACTCCTCCGTCCGGGTCACCGGGCACGACGCCGACCAGGCCGTCGTCGAGCTGGCCGACGACCGGGTGACGGTCGTCGGCCCACGGCGCCGCGCCGGTTTCCTCGGCGGGGAGCGGTCGCTGCTGGTGGAGGTCGAGGTGCCTCCGTACAGCCGGGTCGTCGTGCGCACCGGGAGCGCGGACGTCGTGCTCGACGGACGGGCCGGTCCCGCACAGCTCCGCACCGGCTCCGGCGACGTGCGCGTCGAGGAGCTCGCGGGCCCGGCCACGGTCGAGACCGGCTCGGGCCGGATCGAGGTCGAGGAGGCGCAGGGGGAGCTGCGGGTCAAGAGCGGCTCGGGCGACGTACGCCTCGGGCACGCCGCCTCCTCGGCCGCGGTGTCGACGGGATCGGGCGGGGTGAGCGTCGGCAGCAACGACGGACCGGTCGCGGTGAAGACCGGGTCCGGGGACCTGGCGGTGGGCGAGGCCCGCACGGACGTCACGCTCGCGACGGGCAGCGGCGACCTGCGCATCGGCGCGGCCCTGCGGGGCCGGGTGACGGTCAGGGGCGCCTCCGGCCACGTCCTGGTCGGCGTGCGGCCGGGCACGCCCGTGTGGACCGACGTCAGCACGGTGTCCGGCGCGGTCCGCTCGGACCTCCCCAGCACGGGGGCGCCCGGGCCCGGCCAGGACCACGTGGAGCTGCGCGCCCGGACGGTCAGTGGTGACGTCGTGCTGGCGCCCGCCGCGGTGCCGTCGCCCGCGTGACGGGGCTGGCGGACAGGCCGGTGAGGCGCGCCGCGGTCAGGACCTCATGGCGACGCCGCGGCGCCAGTACCCCATGAACGACACCTGCCGGCGGTCCATGCCGAGCTCGTTGACCAGCGCCCGGCGCAGCGTGGTGACCACCTTGGACTCCCCGGCGATCCAGGCGTAGACCCCGTCGGTGGCGGCGACCTCCACCGGCCCCTCGATCTCCCCGGAGGAGGAGTACATCGGGGTCTCCCACAGGTCGGGGTCGACCTCGTCGTCGGCGACCTCCTCGACCGCGGTCGGCGCACCGAGGTGCTCGAGCACCGCCGGGCCGAGCAGCGAGCCGAGCTCGGCGCCGTCGCGCGGCAGCCAGGTGACCGTGACCCCCTCGGGGTGCTGCACGGTCTGCACGTCGCCCGCCGTCGGCACCTCCAGGAACGCCGCGCCCTGCGCGTCGTTCGGGAGCATCGAGAGGATCGCGCACGCCGCCGGCACCGCGGTCTCGTCGCCGACGACCACGACCCGGCTCGCCGAGCCCGGCACGAACTCGATGCCGCCGAACGGCATCCCCCGGCGCGGGCACATCAGCGCGATCCGGTCCCCGACCGCCGCACGGGCGGCCCAGGACGAGCCCGGGCCGGCGTGCCCGTCGGCCTCGTGCAGGACCATGTCCACCACGATCCGCGTGTCGGCGCCCTCGCCGCGGACGTCGCGGACGGTGTAGGTGCGCATGTGCCCGCGCTCCTCGGCGGGGCGGGCGTACCACTGCTGCATCCACCCCTCGTCGGCCCCCACGAAGGAGTCCAGCGCGCCGCCGGCCGGCGGGAAGATGAGCTTGATGCGCTGGTCGTAGAGCGGCTGGTCGACGCCGAACTCCGCCAGCGCCGGGGAGCCGAGCTCGACGCGCACGAAGCTCGGCGAGAGCCGCTGCACCGAGGCGACCTCCACCTGCTCGAGCAGGAGCGGCAGGGCGGGCGAGCTGAGCGTGGTCATCGGGTGTCCGTTCGGAGCGAGGCAGACCTAAGTTAGGTCAGCCTAACATCGGACGAAAGGCCGCGGACCCTCAGATCTCGGTGCGGTGGAACGACTGGAACGACCTCGACGGGGTGGGGCCGCGCTGGCCCTGGTAGCGCGACCCGTACTTCGCCGAGCCGTAGGGGTGCTCGGAGGGCGAGGAGAGACGGAAGAAGCAGAACTGCCCGATCTTCATCCCGGGGTACAGCTTGATCGGCAGGGTGGCGACGTTCGCCAGCTCCAACGTCACGTGCCCGGAGAACCCCGGGTCGACGAAACCGGCGGTCGCGTGGGTGAGCAGGCCCAGGCGACCGAGGCTGGACTTGCCCTCCACCCGCGCGGCGATGTCGTCGGGCAGCGTCACGACCTCGTAGGTCGACCCGAGCACGAACTCCCCCGGGTGCAGGATGAACGGCTCGTCGCCGTCCGGCTCGACCATCCGCGTGAGGTCCGACTGGTCGGCGGCCGGGTCGATGTGGGGGTACTTGTGGTTCTCGAAGACGCGGAAGAAGCGGTCGAGCCGCACGTCGACCGACGAGGGCTGGAGCATCGCGGGGTCCCACGGGTCGAGCGCGACACGGCCGGCGTCGAGCTCCGCGAGGATGTCGCGGTCGGAGAGCAGCACGGCGCTCAACCTACCGGGCACCCGCCGCCCCCGCCGCCGGTCGGCACGGGCCGGCGCGGAGAATGAGGCCCATGGGCTTCCAGCGGTACGTCGCGATCGGCGACTCCTTCACCGAAGGGGTCGGTGACCCCGACCCCACCCGTCCCAACGGCCTGCGGGGCTGGGCCGACCGCGTCGCGGAGGTGCTGGCCGAGCAGGACCCGGACTTCGGCTACGCCAACCTCGCCATCCGCGGCCGGAAGCTGACCGGCATCCTCCAGGAGCAGCTGGAGCCCGCGCTCGCGCTGCAGCCGGACCTGGTCACCGTCTACGCCGGCGCCAACGACATCGTGCGGCCCAAGGTCGACCTCGACGCCCTGGCCACCGAGTACGACGCCGCGATCGCCCGGCTCGCCGCCTCCGGCGCCCGCGTCGTCATGTTCACCGCCTTCGATCCCGGCAGCGGCGGGATCTACGCCCCGATCCGCGGCCGGTTCGCGCTCTACAACGAGCACGTCCGGTCCATCGCCGACCGGCACGGCGCCACCATCGCCGACTCCTGGCGCGTCGCCCAGCGCCTGCCGTACGACGTGGCCGCCAGCGATCCACGCCTCTGGGCGATCGACCGGATGCACCTCGGGCCCGCCGGCCACCAGGTCACCGCGATCATGGTGCTCGACGCCCTCGGCGTGCCGCACGACCTCGCCCCGCTCCCGCTGCCGCCCCTGGCCCGGGCCAGCCGGCGCGAGCGGCTGCGCGCGGACGCCGCCTGGACCCGCGGCCACCTGATCCCCTGGGTGCAGCGGCGGCTCACCGGCACCTCGTCCGGGGACAGCATCGAGCCCCGCTTCCCCTCGATCGGCCGGGTCGTCTCACCCGGCGGCGAGTGATCCCCTAGACTCCACGCAGTCGGGTCCGCCCGACGTGCGGATGTAGCTCAGTTGGTAGAGCGCGACCTTCCCAAGGTCGATGTCGCGAGTTCGAGTCTCGTCATCCGCTCCAGTCCTTCCCCCGGCCTTGCCGACCCGCGCCGGCTCGCGTCCACGAGCGCGACGCTCTCTCGACCCGCGCCTCCTGCGCCCGCTCACTCTCCTGCCGCACGGATCGTTCAATTGCGGGGTTGTTGCGGCCTTGAGCCCCGAGGAAGCGCTTCCACGGCACCGCGATCGCGCAATTGAACGATCCGGGTGGCGCCGACAGCCACGCCACGAGCACGTGGGACAGGTGTGACTGGTGAGGAACTTGACTAGACCAGAGGCGCCTGGGGACAGTGGGACGTCCGGTCCTTCCCCGCCGTGATGACGGAGCCCCCATGTCCCGCCCCCGCAAGGCCGCCCTCGCGGCCCTCGTCCTCCTGCTCGCCGCCGCACCGTTCGTCCCCCGCGGGGACGACGAGCCGGACGGCGCCCTGACCCCCTCGGGCGACCGCACGCCCCGCGCGACGACGCCGCTCGCCACGTCCGCCACCGCCGGCACCGGCCGGCTCACCCGGCAGCTCGCGGCCGAGGTCGACCGCGTGGTCGCGGCCGGCCGCGCCGTCGGCCGGGTGCCCGCCACCACCGCGCGGCGTGCGCCCGACGCCGTGGCGGCCGACCTCGTGCGCTGCGCCGACCTCGAGGGCCAGCGCTACTGCCTCGGCGCCGGCTGGACGACCGCGAGCGAGAGCGAGGTCGAGGCACGGGTCGCCACGGCCGCCCGGGCCGCGACGACCACCGCCCGCACCCGCCCGGTCGAGACGACCGGGGACCTCGACGCGGCCGGCGCCCTGGCCCGGACCGCGCGCCTGAGCCCGGCCGAGCGCGCCCGTCGCGAGCGGGAGGAGCTGACCATGGCCGCCCGGTCCGTCGCCAAGGTCTGGCTGCTCCGGCACGAGATCGAGGGCGTCCCGCTGCCGGACGGCTTCCTCGCCGCCCACCCCGAGGCCCGCGCCACCGCGGCCACCGGCACCACCGCCGCCCGTGCCACCGCCGCCGCACCGGCCGCGCGGAAGCGGCAGAAGGACTACCCCGAGCGCCGGGTCGTCCTCGACACCGAGCAGGTCGCCGAGCAGGTCCGCACCTACTGGTGCGGCCCGGGCGCGATGCAGATGATCGCGTGGGGCTGGAAGGACAAGGACCGGGGCCAGGCGCACTGGGCCGACGAGCTGCGCACGACCACCGCCGGCACGTCGATCTGGGCCATGGTCCGCGTCGTCAACGACAACACCGGCTGGGACCGCAAGGCGCACGCCGGGCCGTACGTCGTGCTCGACATCGCCGACTACAGCTTCAACACGTGGATCCTGCTGCAGATGCGCCACCTCGCCGACTACCGCGCCCCCGTCGTGCTGCACCCGATCCTGCACCGGAAGTACTTCCCCTATCTCGACGACGACGCCTCCGGTCACTTCCAGGTCGGTCGCGGCTACAGCAAGCGCGGCAGCAGGCCGACGGCGATCAGCTACTTCGAGCCGTGGAACCAGCAGCGCTTCGACCCCTCGGAGCCGTACGTCGGGCGGGTCCAGTGGCGCAACGCGTACAAGAGCTACCGCGCCAACAAGGACCACTTCCAGCACAACATCGGGGTGTGAGCGCCGTGCGGCACGCCGTCGTGGCCGGCCTCGCCGGCTGCCTCCTGCTCGCCGGCTGCTCCGGCGAGGACGCCGGGCCCGGCACCGGCACGAGCCCCACCTCGAGCCCGACCGGCAGCCCCACCGGGAGCCCGGGCCCCGCGCCCGCAGCGCTCGACTGGCAGCCGCTCCCCGGCCGGGTCCAGGACACGGTGACCACCAACGGACGCTGGACGCTGACCGTCACCGAGGCCGGCGACACCGCGACCCTGGAGGGCCCCGACGGCACGACCACCACCGAGGCCACCGGCCGGGAACGCGTCAGCGACGCCCTGCTCGACGACGACTGGGCCGTCGTCGTGGTCGCCGACCGGCAGGAGACCCGGCCCGCGCGGGCCGAGGTCACCGAGCTGGCGACCGGCGAGACGTGGACCGTGGACGGGGGCAGCGACGTCCCGACGACCACCGGCGGGACCTGGGCCCTGGGCGCCGGTCGGCTCGCGCACGCCTCCGTGACCGACACCGGCTCCTACTGCCTGGCGGAGGTCGACCTCGGCACCCGCGCGTCCACCCTCGGCTGGTGTGCCCCCGAGCGGCACGGGTTCAACGGGGCCCGGGTGACGGCGGCCGGCACCGCACTGATGACCTTCGACGACTCCCGCCCCTCCTGCCGCACCCTCGGGCTCGCCCCCGCGGGCGGGGGCGAGGACCTCACGCCGTTCCAGGACGTCGAGGAGTGCCACGGCTGGGACGGACTCGTCCTCCCCGACGGCGACGGCACCGCCCAGGTCTGGTCGGTCGTGCCGAAGGAGAACCGCGTCGAGGCCGCCCGCTTCGCCGCCCGCACGGCCGACGGCGAGCTCGTCGACCTCGGGCCCGGCACGTCGGGCACGCTCTTGCCCTGCGGCGACGCGGCGTGGTTCGTCCAGGACCCGGTCCGTGACGGCGACCCCGCCCGGCTGGTCCGGTGGAGCCCCGAGGACGGGGTGTCGACGGCGTACGAGACCACCGGCTCGCCCGCGTTCCTCGCCCCGCCCCGGTGCGGCGGGTCGCACATCGCGGTCACCGCGCTGGGCGAGTCCGGCGACGAGCAGGTCAGCGCGCCCGTCGGGTGAGCGACCGTCACCTCCTCCCCGCTGCCGCGTTGATCCCTCGTGGGGCAGCGGCGTGGCAGCGGTGCGCCGCTGCCTCACCCCGCCCGTCCGGCGCCCTCGGCGGTGCCTAGGGTGGACCGGTGACCGAGACTCCGTCGTTCGCGGGCATCCCCGTCGCCGCCCTGGACTTCTACGACGACCTCGAGGTCGACAACACCCGGTCGTTCTGGGAGAAGCACCAGGACACCTACCGCACCCAGGTGCGGGCGCCGATGGAGGCGCTGTGCGCGGCGCTCGAGCCGGAGTTCGGCACGGCGAAGGTCTTCCGCCCGTACCGCGACGTGCGGTTCGCGAAGGACAAGACGCCGTACAAGACCCACCAGGGCGCCTTCGTGCGGGCCGCGGAGTCGACCGGGTGGTACGTCGAGGTCTCGCCGCGCGGGGTCCGCACGGGCGGCGGGTTCTACGAGGCCAGCGCCGGTCGGCTGGCGGCGTTCCGCGGGGCCGTCGACCACGACCAGCTCGGTCCGGAGCTCGAGGCGATGATCGCCGAGCTCGAGGCCGCCGGCTGGGAGCGCGGCGGCGACCGCCTCAAGACCTCCCCCCGCGGGTACGACGCCGACCACCCGCGCATCGACCTGCTCCGCCACCGCTCGCTGAGCCTCGGACGCGTCATCGGCTTCGAGCCGGTGGTCCACACCCCCGACCTGCTCGACGTCGTGCGCGACGACTGGCGCGCCCTGCGCCCGCTCGTCGAGTGGGTCGCCCGGCACACCACGATCTGACGGTCCGGCCTGCCGACCCCTACCTGCTGACCGGCGGCCCGGGGCTCAGGGGGCCGGGGTGAAGCTCGCCATCGTCCGCTCCGGCTCCCAGTAGGCCTTCATCGAGGCGACCCGGCCGTCGTCGTCGACGACGTAGACCATGACCAGCTCGGTGGTGGTGTGGCTGCCGTCGGCGAAGGACGTGCGGATCCGGCCGACGTTGGCGCAGGTGCGGCCGTTCGCCATCGACTGCTCGATGGTGAACTCGAAGGTGTCGATCGGCGCGATCGCCTTCTCCCAGAACGCCGAGATGCCGGCGTGGCCGTGGTGGCCGCGGCCCTCGGGGTCGAACATCGACGGCCCGACCGGGTCCTCGAGGACCGCGTCCTCGGCGTACACCGTCAGCCACTCCGCGAGGTCCCCCTTCGCGACCGCGGAGTAGGAGCACTGGGAGGCGGCGCGGGCGGGGTGCGGGTCGTCCGGGGCGTTCCAGACGACGGCGTCGGAGGTGATCACCCGGGCATCGTAGGGCCGGACGAGAACACGTTCTAGTGCCTCGTCACGGACGCTTCGCTCGACGTTCACGGCACGGCCGGCCGGAGGACGGCCGCGCCGGTCACCGTGGCGGCATGCGCCGCCGCGACGCCTTCCTCCACCTCGGGCCGTCCCGGCTCGGGACCGACCTGCTGCACGAGGCCCTCGACGCCCAGCACGACGTCCTCACCACCCGGGGAGTACGCCGCGTCGGGACGCCGGACGCCGCCTTCCGCGCCGCGGTGGAGCTCGGCCGCGACCACCGCGCCTGGGGGTTCCGCCGGCGCGAGGTGGAGGGCGCCTGGGCGGGGCTGTGCCGCGACGCCCAGCGGGACCGCCGCCGCACGCGGGCGGTGCTCATCTCCGAGCGGCTGCTCGCCGGGCTCCGCCCGCCGCAGGTCGACCTGATGCTGGACCAGCTCGCCGGCTTCCGCCCGCACGTGGTGCTCACCGCGTCCGCACCGGACGCCGGCTGCACCGCGGGCGACCCCGGGACCGACCTGGTCGACGTGCTCGACCGCTGGGCGCCGGCCGTCGGCGACCCCGCGCGGATCCACGTGCTCGTCGTGCCGCCGGGCCCGCGCGAGCGCGCCCGGCTGGCCGTGTGGCGCGCCTTCGGGGAGGTGGCTGGCCTCGACGACCTGGCGCTGCGGGTGCCGGCCGCGTGGGCCGACGGGGCCGACGGGGCCGACGAGGAGCCGGTGGCCGCGACGGACCCGGGCCACCGGGAGGAGGAGCACGCCCGGCTGACCGGGCTGGCGCTCACCTGGATCGGCGCGCTGGCCGCCTCCGGGCACGACGTGCGCGGCGACCTCGCCGACCTGCTCCCGGCCCCGCCGCACGCGGCCGGGACCAGCCGGTCGGGCAGACCAGGCGGCTCAGTGCGGCTGCCAGGCGTCCTCGTCCGCGGTGCGTGAGGTGACCGCCTTGGGGAGCTTGCCGTCGGCGAGCGCCTGGATCGAGGTCTGCTCGAAGACGTCGCGCAGCGAGCGCCGCGCGGCGATCCACACGTGCTGGAGCACCTCGGCCGACTCGTTGTAGGTGACCGCCTCGGGACGCAGGCCGTAGACGGAGACGAGCGGGCCGTCGACCGCGCGGATCACGTCGGCCACGGACACGTCGGTGGCCGGGCGACCCATCCGCCAGCCACCGGACTGGCCGCGCTGGGAGATGACGACCCCCGCCCGGCGGAGGTCGGCCAGGATGGCCTGCAGGAAGCCGTGCGGGATCTCCTGCAGCCGGCCGAGCTCCTCGGCGCTCACCGCCTTGCCGTCAGCGCGCGAGGCCATCTCGATCAGCGCACGCAGGGCGTAGTCGGACTTGGCGGAGACGCGCATGGGGTCAGTCTGGCAGAGAAGTCGATCCACACACTCGACTCCTCCCGCGCGGCGGCCGCCGGACGGGGGTCCGGCGGCCGGCCGAGGGGTCGGACGAGAGGGCGGGCGAGGGTCAGACGACCGGCGCGAGGTCCGCCTCGGCGGACCGGGAGGCCTCGAGGGCACGCGCCCGGCGCTCCTGCTGGACCGCCCAGGCGATGCCGGTGACCCAGGCGACGAAGATGACCGCGGCGACCAGGCCGACGACGACGTCGGAGGCCCCCAGCGACTCGGTGATGGTCTTGGAGTTGGTGAGCACGATCAGGCCGCCGGCCGCGACGCCGAGGACGCGGGCGGCGAGCTTCTTGACCAGCCAGGCGGCGATCGGGGCGGCGACGACGCCGCCGGCCAGCAGCGCGCCGGCGTAGGCCCACTCGATGCCCTGCGAGCCGAGGGCGAGGATGAAGCCGAGCGAGCCGCCGACCGCGACGACGAACTCGGAGGTGTCGATCGAGCCGACCACCTTGCGGGGCTCGAGGCGACCCGAGGACAGCAGCGTCGTGGTGCCGACCGGGCCCCAGCCGCCGCCGCCGACCGCGTCGAGCGCGCCGCCGACGAGGCCCATCGGCGCGAGCATCCGCGCCGAGGGCCGGGACTTGAAGGTGGGACGACGGCCGCCGAGGACCAGGAAGCGCCAGATGACGTAGATGCCGAGGCCGAGCAGGATCGCGGCGACCCAGGGCTTGGCGGAGTCGCCGTCGAGGTTCGAGAGGAACGTCGCTCCGGCGAACGCGCCGACGAAGCCGGGGACCGCGAGGATCGAGACGGTCCGCCAGTCCACGTTGCCGAGCTTGTGGTGGGAGAACCCGGACACCAGCGAGGTGCCGATCTCGGAGAAGTGGACCGCTGCCGACGCGGCGGCCGGGGCGATGCCGGCGGCGAGCAGGAGCGTGGACGACGTGACGCCGTACGCCATGCCCAACGATCCGTCGATGAGCTGGGCGAGGAGGCCGACGACCCCCAGGACGATGAGCTTGCGCATGGGTTCTCCAGGTGTGCTCTCGGTGGTTGCACCTCCACCGAGCGGACAAGACTTGGCAGACCGTAACACGTTATTCGGGTGTTTCAGTCGACTTAACCGAGACACACGTCGGATCGGCGTGTCGTCGAGCCGCAGTCGGCGCGTCCCGGGCCGGGTCGGTCGCGGCCGCTTGCACCGCCCGGACGCCGCGCCTACCATTGAAGTTACTGACCAGTAGTAGATCTGTGCTGGCACATCCAGGGACACATCACGAGACGAAGGTGGAGCAGTGAGCCACTACAAGAGCAACCTCCGCGACATCGAGTTCAACCTCTTCGAGGTGCTGGGCCGCGACGAGGTCCTCGGCACCGGACCGTTCGCCGAGGTGGACTCCGAGACGGCGCGCTCGATCCTCGCCGAGGTCGACCGGCTCGCTCGCGAGGACCTGGCGGCCTCCTTCGAGGACAGCGACCGCAACCCGCCGGTCTTCGACCCGGCCACGCACACCGCGCCGGTCCCCGAGTCGTTCCAGAAGAGCTACCGGGCCTGGATGGACTCCGAGTACTGGCGCCTGCAGATCAGCGAGGACCTCGGCGGCACCCCCGCCCCCTCGAGCCTGGTCTGGGCGATCGGCGAGATGGTCCTCGGCGCCAACGCGCCCGTGTGGATGTACGCCGCCGGCCCGTCGTTCGCCGACATCGTGCACCGCAACGGCAACGACCGCGACAAGCTGATCGCCGGCCACATGATCGACCGTCAGTGGGGCGCCACGATGGTGCTCACCGAGCCCGATGCGGGCTCCGACGTGGGCGCCGGCCGCACCAAGGCCACCCCGAACGAGGACGGCACCTGGAACATCGAGGGCGTCAAGCGCTTCATCACGTCCGGTGAGCACGACATGAGCGAGAACATCATGCACCTCACCCTCGCGCGCCCCGTGGGCGTCGAGGGCGCGGGCGGCCCGGGCACCAAGGGCCTCTCGCTCTTCCTCGTGCCCAAGCACCACTTCGACGTCGAGACCGGCGAGCTGACCGGCGAGCGCAACGGCGTCTACGTCACCAACGTCGAGCACAAGATGGGCATCAAGGTCTCCAACACCTGCGAGGTCACGTTCGGTGACTCTTCCGTCGGTGGCGGCGAGCCGGCCCGCGGCTACCTGCTCGGCGAGGTCCACGACGGCATCGCGCAGATGTTCCAGGTCATCGAGAACGCCCGCATGCTCGTCGGCACCAAGGCGATCGCGACGCTGTCGACCGGCTACCTCAACGCGCTGGACTACGCCAAGTCCCGCGTCCAGGGCGCCGACCTGACCCAGGCCTCGGACAAGACGGCCCCGCGCGTCACCATCACCCACCACCCCGACGTGCGCCGCTCGCTGATGGTCCAGAAGTCCTTTGCCGAGGCGATGCGCTCGCTGGTCCTCTACACCGCCAGCTGGCAGGACAAGGTCCAGCTCGCCCAGCACGACGGCACGATGGACAGCGACGAGACCAAGCTCGCCGAGGCAGTCAACGACCTGCTGCTCCCGATCGTCAAGGGCTACGGCTCGGAGCGCTCCTGGGTGCTGCTCGGCACCGAGTCGCTGCAGACCTTCGGCGGCTCCGGCTTCCTGCAGGAGTACCCGATCGAGCAGTACGTCCGCGACGCCAAGATCGACACCCTCTACGAGGGCACCACCGCGATCCAGGGCCAGGACTTCTTCTTCCGCAAGATCGTCAAGGACCAGGGCCGCGCCCTCGGCCACATCGCCGGCGAGATCTCGAAGTTCATCGAGAGCGAGGCCGGCAACGGGCGGCTCAAGAACGAGCGCCAGCTGCTCGCCACGGCGCTCGACGACGCCAACGCGATGGTCGGCCACCTGATCAACGACCTGATGTCGGCCCAGGACGAGCTCCGCAACATCTACAAGGTCGGCCTCAACACCACGCGCCTGCTGATGGCGCTCGGCGACGTCGTCTGCGCCTGGCTGCTGCTGCGCCAGGCCGAGGTCGCGCTGGAGAAGCTCGGCGGCGATCCGGGCAAGGACCAGGCCTTCTACGAGGGCAAGGTCGCCGCGGCGCAGTTCTTCGCGGCCACCAACCTCCCGCGGGTCAGCGCGGAGAGGGCGATCGCCGAGGCGACCGACCTCTCGCTCATGGACCTCGACGAGTCGGCGTTCTGATCCCCGCCTGAGGCACGCACGCCGCACGACGCCGCACGACGCCCCCGGACCCCGCGAGGAGTCCGGGGGCGTCGTCGTCGCGGTCGTCGTCGCGCTCGTCGTCGCCGGTTCGAACCAACCGGGCCGGCCACGCGTCGTACCGGTGTGCGAAGCCTGGTCTCGGAAGCCCTCGTCGGCGCCCTCTCCCTCACCCTCCCCCTCGCTCCGGGCACGTCCGGCGCCACGGAGGCGACGCCTCCGCCGCCCGCGCCCGAGCGCGTGACCATCGACCTCGCCGGGGCGCCCCGCGGCCCGGCGCCGCGCGGCGACTGGTTCGACCCGCGCCGGCAGGCGATCCACAGCGACGGGCGCACGGTCGCCCTCGAGCCGCGGCTGCGGGTGCCGCTGGTCGGCATCCAGCGGGCGGACGGCGGCTGGGTCTCCGCGGCGTACGGCGTGAACAACACGCGCATCATCCGGATCCGGCGGGACGGGAGCTGGTCGACCGTCGTCCGCGAGCCCGACGAGCCCGGGGGCGAGCTGGACCTCGACTTCCTCGTCAGCCCCGGTGGCGGGCGGCTGGCGTACGCCAGCGACGGTGACGACGCCTCCCACGTGGTCGTCGCCCGGGTCGACGGCACCGAGGTGGACCGCTTCGCGACCCAGGGGGCCGAGGTGCTCGACTGGGCTGAGGGCCGGGTGTGGGTGACCGTCAACCGGTACGGCGGCGGGGCGCCGCCGCGGCTCGCCGAGTGGCGGCCGGGCTCGGAGCCCACGGTGCGGACCGAGCGGCGGCTCGGGCGCCTCGACGGCCTCGACGTGCGCAGCGGGGTGGCGTGGCGCGACGACTCCGGCCGCCGCGGCCTCAAGGCGATCCCGCTACGGAGCGACGACTGGTCCGCGTGGACCCGGAGCGGCTACCGCTTCGACGGCGTCTCCCCCGGCGGCCGGTACGCGCTGACCTACACCGACACCCCCGAGTCCCCCGAGGAGGAGTACGGCTTCCGCGGCCGGCTCGTCGTGCGCGACGCCCGCACCGGCTCGCCGGTGACGGTGTTCACCGGGCGGCACCAGGTCGGCGCCGTCGACGGCCCCGTGTGGGAGTCGCGCCGGACGATCCTGGCCGTCGTCCACGACGAGGACCTGCGCCTCGTGCTGGTGCGGCTGCACGTCGGCGGCCGGGTCGAGGTCCTCTCCCGCGCCGGCACCGGGCGGGGCGAGCAGCCTGGCGTCGTGCCGATCACCTGAGGGTGCGGCGCGCCGCGACGCGCACGTCGTCGGACAGCGCGTCGAGGAGCGCCGAGCGCAGCCGCCAGCGCTGCCAGTGCAGCGGCACGTCGAGGTGGTGGCGGCGGTCGAGCAGCACGAGCCGACCCGCCTCGACGTCGGGCCGCAGCTGCGGCTCGGGCAGGGCGCCCCAGCCGAGCCCGAGCCGGACCGCCTCGAGGAAGTCCGCCGAGGTCGGCACCCGGTGCACCACCGGCGGCAGGCCCAGGCCCCGTGCGGCGAGCAGCTCGTGCTGCAGCGCGTCCTTGTCGTCGAAGACCACGGCCGGGATCCGGGCCCAGTCCGTGCCGCGGCCCCGGCGGTACCGCTCCGCCAGCGCCGGCGCGGCCGCCGCGGCGTACCGCAGGGTGCCGAGCGGCTCCACCGAGCAGCCCTGGACGGCGACCGGGTCGCTCGTGACGGCGGCGAGCACCGTGCCGGCGCGCAGCAGGTCGGCGGACCAGGCCTGGTCGAGCACGTGCAGACGCAGGGCGGCGTCCCCGCGGTCGGCGACCGCGCCGAGCACCTCACGGAACCAGGTCGCCAGGGAGTCGGCGTTGACGGCGACCGGCAGCTGCGCCACCCCGACGTCGTCCCCGCCCAGCGCGCGGACGGTCTCCTCGTGCAGCAGGGTGGTCTGGCGGGCCAGGCGGAGCAGCGCCTCGCCGGCCGGGGTCGGCTCCGCGGGCACCGTGCGCCGCACGACGACCTGGCCGACCTCGGACTCCAGCGCCCGGATCCGCTGGCTGACCGCGCTCGGCGTGAGGTGGAGGTGCCGCGCGGCGGCGTCGAAGGTGCCGTGATCGGCGATCGCCGCCAGCGCCGAGAGCCAGGCCGGGTCGAGGTGCACGTGCCCCACCCAACCAGGACGGTCATAAGCACCGCTACAGGTAGTGCAGGAACCTTCGCTGGTCTGCAGCCCGAGCCCCGTCTAGCGTCGCCGTGTGCTCATCGGAGACCTCGCCGCCGGGTCCGCGACCGGACTCGCCCTCATCGTCGCCATCGGCGCCCAGAACGCCTACGTGCTGCGGCAGGGCCTGGCCCGCGACCACGTGGGCCTGGTCGTCGCGATCTGCGCGGTCTCCGACCTGGTGCTGATCCTCGCCGGCGTGGCCGGCATCGGCACGGTCGTCGAGCGGGCGCCGTGGGCGATCGACGTGGTGCGGTGGCTCGGCGTCGCGTTCCTGTGCTGGTACGGCGTCTCGTCACTGCTCCGCGCGCGGCACCCGGACGCGCTGGCCGCCTCGGGCGGGGCGCGGCTCACGCGCCGGTCGGCGGCGCTGCGGGCGCTCGCGCTGACCTGGCTCAACCCCCACGTCTACCTCGACACGGTGCTGCTGCTCGGGTCGGTGGCCGCCACCCACGGCGACCCCGGTCGCTGGTGGTTCGCGGTCGGCGCCTGCCTGGCGAGCGTGCTGTGGTTCTCGGGGCTGGGGTACGGCGCGCGGCTGCTCGCCCGGTTCCTCGCCAGCGCGCGGGCCTGGCAGGTGCTCGACGTGCTCATCGGGCTGACGATGCTCGCGATCGCGCTGCGGCTCGCCACCGGCGGCTGACCGGGGTCAGCCCTCCACGCCGCCCAGCGGCAGCACCAGCCGCGGCTCGGCGCCCCCGGCGATCCGCACCGGGACGCCCCAGTCCTGCTGGTGCATGTGGCACGCGGCGCCCTCGCCGCCGGCCTCGTCGCAGGAGGCCGCGCGCGCCGCGACGTGGAGCACGCCGTCGCCGACGTGCGGGTCGAGGACGATCGTGCGGGCCAGGTCCGTGCCGCGTCCCCCGCCCTCGCGGATCAGCTGGGGCGGCGTCGCCTCGACGAGCAGCTGCGACGGCGGGCCGAAGCGGTCGTCGACCTTCTGCCCCGGGGGCGGGGTGAACGCCACCACCAGCTCCAGGGTCGCCGTCACCTCGGTGACCGGCCGCTGGGTGGAGTGCGCGAAGCCGTCCGTGCGGGTGCCGGCCGAGCCCAGCGGCACCCGGGTGAGGCGGTGCGCCCCGGACTCCACGACGACCAGCTCGGCGCCGTCGACGTACGCCGCGGAGGGCTCGGCCAGGCCGCCGGCGAGCGTCGTGACCTCGCCCGGCCCGTCGTCGGTGACGGCGATCCGGCGGACCGCCCCGTTGTAGGTGTCGCAGACCGCGACCGAGCCGTCCGGCAGGACCGTCACCCCGAGCGGGTGCTGCAGCAGCGCCTGGTCGGCCGGTCCGTCGCGGAAGCCGAAGTCGAAGAGGCCGGTGCCGACCGCGGTGCGGACCTCGAGCGCGCCGTCGGCCGCCTCCTGCACCCAGCGGACCGAGGAGGTCTCGCTGTCGGCGATCCAGAGCCGGTCGCCGACCGGCGCGAGCCGGGAGGTCTGGGCGAACCACGCCTCGGCGAGCGGGCCGTCGAGCAGCCCCTCGTTGGCCGTCCCCGCAGCGACCTCGACGGCACCCGTGCGGGGGTCGAAGGTCCACAGCTGGTGGATGCCGGCCATCGCGACCCAGACCCGGTCGCGCCACCAGGCGACGTCCCAGGGGCTGGAGAGCCGGTCGGTGCCGTCGCCGGCCATCCACTGCCGGCCGTCGCCGGCGAGCACGCGGGTGGAGCCGTCCGCGAGCGCCAGGCCGTGGAGGCGGTGGCCGACGGTGTCGGCGACGACCGCGTCGTACCCCACCTCGGCGGCGACGTCCGCCGGCAGCAGGCAGAGGCCGTTGGGCTCGCGGAAGCCGCCGGTCCGGCGCAGCACCGCACCCCCGGCGTCCAGCTCGACGACCTCGTCGTGGCCGGCGTCCGCGACGAGCACCCGCCCGTCGGGCAGCGGCACGGCCGAGGCCGGGAAGCGGAGGTCGGTGGGCTCCACGACCGGCGCGACGTACGGCGAGTCACCGGGCTGGAGCGTGCCCTTCGCGCGGTGCTCCTCGACCAGCTGGCCCAGCAGCGCCTCGATCGCGTGGGCGTGGCCCTCGCCGGCGTACTGCCCCACGACGTATCCCTCGGGGTCGACGAGCACGAGGGTCGGCCAGGCGCGGGCGGTGTAGGCCTGCCAGGTGACCAGCTCGGGGTCGTCGAGGACCGGGTGGGTGACCGAGTAGCGCTCCACGGCGGCGCGCAGGGCGTCGGGGTCGGCCTCGTGGACGAACTTCGGCGAGTGCACGCCGATGACGACCAGCTCGTCGGCGTGCTTCTCCTCCACCGGCTTGAGCTCGTCGAGGACGTGCAGGCAGTTGATGCAGCAGAAGGTCCAGAAGTCGAGCAGGACGAACCGGCCACGCAGGTCCGCGAGGCGGACCGGGCCGTCGGTGTTGAGCCAGCCGCGACCGACCAGCTCCGGGGCACGCACGCGCATGGGTCCATCCTCGCCCACGGTGGCTAGGCTCGCCGGCGGCGGGCTCTCCCGCGGCACGACGGCGGGAGGGGCCGGATGACCACGACGCGCTCGGCGGACGTCGACACGTCCTTCGACCGGTACGCCCGGATGGTGCGGCGCGCGCTGCGGGTCCCCGTCGCGCTGGTCTCGCTGGTCGAGGCCGACCGCCAGGTGTTCCCCGGAGCGGTCGGGCTGCCGGCGCCGTACCAGTCCACGCGCGAGACGCCGCTGTCCCACTCCTTCTGCCAGTACGTCGTCGCCGACGCCGCCCCGCTCGTCGTCGCCGACGCCCGGCTCGACGACCGGGTGCGCGACAACCTCGCCATCCCCGACCTGGGCGTCGTGGCGTACGCCGGGTGGCCGATCACCGACCACACCGGCGCGGTGGTGGGCTCGCTGTGCGCGATCGACGACCAGCCGCACCTGTGGCAGCAGGACGAGCTCGACAGCCTCGCCGACCTCGCCGCGGCCTGCTCGGCCGAGCTGACCCAGCGGCGGCTGCGGGACCTGGCGCTCGAGGGGCAGCGCGAGGCGCAGGAGCTGGCGCACCGCAGCCGCGTGCTGCTCGCGCTCAGCGAGGGCCTCTCGCGGACCCAGACGCTCGCGGAGGTCGCCGCCGCCGTCGAGCGGGTCTCCCTCGACGAGCTCGACTGCCTGCGCGGCGGCCTCTGGCTGCACCGCTCCTCGCGCCCGGTCACCGCCGACCTGCCGCTCACCGTGTCCGACCCGGGTGACGCCGCCGTGGAGCTCCTGCAGTACGTCGAGCCGACCGGCGGGTCGACCTGGGAGTCGGCCACGCGGCACGCGGCGCTGCCGACCGACGACACCAACCCGGTCGGTCTCGCGCTCCGGCTGGGCGAACCGGTCTCCTTCACCTCGGTCGCGGAGCAGAACGCGCGCTGGCCGCACCTGGCCACCGACGCGCAGGTGGGCGAGGCGCGGATGTTCCTGCCGCTGGTCGTGCGCCGGCAGCAGATCGGCACGCTCGTGCTGGTCTGGGCGCGGACGCGGGAGTTCAGCGACGGCGACCGGGCGACGTACCGCGCGATGTCGGCGTACGCCGCGCAGGGCGTCGTCCGCGGTCGGCTGCACCAGGAGCGCACCGAGGCGCTGGTGACGCTGCAGAGCGCGATGCTGCCGCGGCTGCCGGAGCCCGACGACCTCGAGCTGGCCGCGCGGTACCGGCCGGCGGCGCAGCGGCAGCAGGTGGGCGGCGACTGGTACGACGCGGTGGTGATGCCCGACGGCAACACCGCCCTGATGATCGGCGACGTCGTCGGGCACGACATCGCCGCCGCGGCCGTCATGGGCCAGCTGCGCACGATGCTCCGCGCCATCGCGTGGGCCGTCGACGACGCTCCCTCCGCGAACGTCACCCGCCTCGACCTCGCCGTCCGCGACCTCGACGTCGACGCGATGGCGACCCTCGTCTACGCCCGGATCGAGCAGGACACCGACGGCCGCCGGCTCGTGCGCTGGACCAACGCCGGCCACCCGCCGCCGCTGGTCGTGGAACCGGACGGCACGACCCGTTGGCTGCAGGGCCCGCTGCCCGAGCTGATGCTCGGCGTCTCCCCGTCCGCACCCCGGGGCGACCACCGCTCCTACGTCGCACCCGGCTCGCTGCTGCTGCTCTACACCGACGGCCTCGTCGAGCGCCGCGGCGAGGACCTCCGCCTCGGCCTCGACCGGCTCGCCGCCTCCGCCGCCCGGCACGCCTCCGAGCCGGTCCCGGCCTTCCTCGACCACGTCCTCTCCGACCTCGGCGCCGACACCGCCTCCGACGACGTCGCCGTCCTCGCCGTCCGCTTCGGCGACTGACCGCCTCCGCTGGTCGAGCAGCCGAGCCCCGGCGAGGCGTCGTCGAGACCCGGTGAGGCGCAGGGCTCGGGCCTCGGGCAATCGCCTCCGGCTTCCGGGTCATCGGTGGTTGCGGTGGGGGCAGCTACGGGAGGTAGGGCTGGTGGTCGCGGCGGTCTCCCGACTGCCGCTGGTCGAGCAGCCGAGCCCTGGCGAGGCGTCGTCGAGACCCAGTGAGGTGCGCAGGGCCTCGGGTGCGCGCCTCAGGCTTCCTGGTCATCGGTGGTTGCGGTGGGGGCAGCTACGGGAGGTAGGGCTGGTGGTCGCGGCGGTCTCCCGACTGCCGCTGGTCGAGCAGCCGAGCGCCAGCGAGGCGTCGTCGAGACCCGGTGAGGTGCGCAGGGCCTCGGGCACTCGAGTTCCCTGAAGTGGTGGTCCACGATGTGGTCTGACCTGGGGAAACACGCGTCTGACTGTCGGTGGTCGGTGCTTGAGTAGACCCATGGCCAAGGACTCCCGACGCAGCGCACACGTGGTGTGCCGCGCTGTCGCGAAGTCCCGCAAGCAGATGCGGTCAGCCGCCGAGGTCCACCTGTGGTCGATGTCCGACGACGACGTCACCGACACGCTCCTCGAGGCCGCCCGCCTCCGCGCCCGCGTCGAGGCCCTAGAGCTGCGGCTAGCCGCGGAAGCCGACCGCCGTCACGCCGGCGAACGCGTCGGTGCCACCGACACCGCCGCCTGGTGGGCGACCGAGACCCACCAGACCCGACCCGCCGCGAAGCACCGCATGCGGCTGGCCGAGTCCCTCGACCGTCACAGCCCGACGGCCACCGCTCTCGCCGAGGGTGATGTGTCGGTGGACCACGCCCGGGTGATCACCGAGTGCCTCGACAAGCTCCCCACCGACCTCGACGACCCGACCATCCCGCTCCGCGCCGAGCAGCACCTGCTGGCCGAGGCACGGCACCGGGACCCCAAGGCCCTGCGGGTCCTGGCCAAGCACGTCCTCACCGTCGTCGCACCCGAGATCGGCGAGGCCCGCGACGCCCGAGCCCTGGAGGCCGAGGAGCGGCTCGCCCGCGAGACCGCGTGGCTGACGATGAGCCCCGACGGGCGCGGGTCGGTGGTCGGGAGGTTCAAAATCCCCGAGCTGCACGGCGCCATGCTGAAGAAGACGCTGCTGGCGTTCGCGGCACCCAAGCACCAAGCCGCCACCCAGGACGCTGACGCTCAAGCACCTGCCGAGCGACGCCCTTCGCCGGAGCGGATGGGCGACGCGTTCTGCGAGCTCCTCGAACGCCTCCCCACCGCCTCGGTCCCGAAGCTCGGCGGGCTCAACGCCTCGGTCGTCATCACGATGGACATCGCCTCGCTCCTCGGCCGCCTCGCGCCGGGTGTCCTCGACGACGGCACCACCATCTCCGCCGCCCAGGCACGACGGCTGGCTTGTGAGGCGGGCCTGGTCCCCGCTGTCCTCGGCACTCGCTCGGAGCTGCTGGACCTCGGCCGCACCACCCGGCTCTTCACCGGAGCCCAACGCCGGGCCCTGAACCTCACCCAACCGACCTGCACCGCAGACGGCTGCGACTGGCCCGCCCACCTCTGCCACGCCCACCACGACCAACCCTGGTCCACCAGCGGCGCCACCCACCTGGTCAACGCCCGCAACCTCTGCCCCCGACACCACGCCCGCATCCACGACCCGGCCTACGAGACCACCCACCTGCCCGGAGGAAAGGTCGCGTTTCACCGCAGGACATAGGCCGACCCGAGCGACTCCCTCCGCCACCCAACCACAGCGGTCGCCCCCGCCGACCGTGAGCCGACAAGCAGCCGCGCCCAAGACCTCGACCCCAGCGGCGCGCAACCACACGACTCGAAAAAACCTGCCCTGGCACCACCCGCCGGCCCGACGACCACCCCCACGCCCTGCGCACCTCGCCGGGTCTCGACGACGCTCGCTCGCGCTCGCTGCTCGACCAGCGGCGGCCCGGCGACCACCTGACGCCCTGCGCACCTCGCCGGGTCTCGACGACGCTCGCTCGCGCTCGCTGCTCGACCAGCACGATCCCGGGTCTCGACGACGCTCGCTCGCGCTCGCTGCTCGACCAGCAGGTGACGGCCCGCTGCTCGACCGGCGGCGCGCGCGGGGGATCAGTAGGCTCCGCAGCGTGAGCGATCAGGAACGGCTGGCGGGGTACGTCGAGGTCTGGTGGCGTGCGGTCGACGACTTCACCGGGCTGCTGGAGAAGCTGCCCGAGGAGGACTGGTCGCGGCCGACCGACCTCGCCGGGTGGGACGTCCGGGCGGTCGTCGCGCACGTCGCGCACCTGGAGAAGGTGCTGGCGACGGGCGTCGAGGAGCACGCCGAGGTCGGCGAGCCGGCGCACGTGACCGGGATGATGGGCCTCTACACCGAGATCGGCCCGGCCAACCGGCGTACCGCCTCCCCCGACGAGCTGATCATGGAGATCCGCGAGGCGGCCACCGCCCGCCACACCGCGCTGCTGGCCGACCCGCCGACCGACGCCACCGCCAAGCCCGAGCGGGTCTTCGCCGGAGTGCCGTGGAGCTGGGAGACGCTGCTGCGCAACCGGCCGCTGGACGTGTGGATGCACGAGCAGGACGTGCGCCGTGCGGTCGACCGACCCGGCGGCATGGACAGCCCGGCGGCGCAGCACACCGCCGACTACCTGCTGGAGAGCATGGGGTTCGTGCTGGCCAAGCGGGTCGGCGCGCCCGCCGGCACGACGCTCCTCATGGACGTCGAGGGCAGCGCACCGCAGGCGTTCGGCGTCGACGAGCAGGGCCGCGGCCGCCGGCTCGACACGGTCCCCGCCGAGCCGACCGTGACCCTGCGGACCGACCGGGAGACGTTCCTGCTGCTCGTCGGCGGTCGTCGCCCGGCGGCCGCCGAGGCGGTGGTCGTCGAGGGCGACCGGGCGCTCGGCGAGCAGGTCCTCGCACGGATGGCGACCACCCCGTGACCGCGCCGGGCACCGACACCTGGACCCTCGCCGACATCCCCGACCAGGCCGGGCGGACGGCGCTGGTCACCGGCACGAGCGTCGGTGGCCTCGGCCACCACACCGCGCTCGAGCTCGCCCGCCGCGGCGCGCGGGTCGTCCTCGCCGGCCGGACCCAGGCCAAGCTCGACGCGACCGAGCAGGCGATCCACGGGGAGGTCCCGCACGCCGAGCTCGTGAAGCTCGTGGTCGACCTCGCCGACCTGGGGTCGGTACGCCGCGGGGCGGCCGAGGCCGCGGGTCTCGGCCCGATCGACCTGCTGGTCAACAACGCCGGCGTGATGGGCACGCCGTACTCCCGGACCGGCGACGGGCTCGAGCTGCAGATGGCGACCAACCACTTCGGCCCGTTCCTGCTGACCGGCCTGCTGCTGCCCCAGCTGGTGGCGAGCAGGGACGGCCGCGTCGTCGCGGTCAGCTCGCAGTTCCACCGCTACGCCCGGAGCGCTCCGCTCGGCGACCCGCGGGTCCAGCAGGGCCGGTACTCCCGCTGGCCGACGTACGGGCAGACCAAGCTGGCCAACCTGCTCTTCACCTACGAGCTCGACCGCCGGCTGCGCCGCGCGGAGCTGCCGGTGAAGGCGCTGGCCGCGCACCCGGGCTTCGCGGGCACGCACCTGGCGGCCAACGGCCAGTACGGCCGCTCCGCCGGCGGCGTCGCCTCGATCCTCGACGCCGCGGTCCGCGCGGTCTCCCAGTCCGCCGCGGCCGGCGCGGAGCCGACGCTGATGGCGGCGACCGCGGACCTGCCCGGCGCGACGTACTGCGGCCCGGGCGGGCTGCAGGAGATGTCGGGTCCGCCCCGCGTCGTCGCCAGCAACCGGCTCTCCCACGACGAGGTCGCCCAGCGGCGCCTGTGGGAGATCAGCGAGGACGTCACCGGCGTCGCCTACCCCTGATCCCTAGACCAAGGTCTGGGGGCACCCGACCGGGGTCCGATGTGCGCGGGTCGCGGCCCGCCTAGCGTCGGGGCATGCAGGTCTGGGAGCGCACGGTCGACGGCCGCCACCACCGGGTGGAGGCGGAGGGGTCGGTCCGCCGGCACCTGCGGTGGTACGTCGACGGCGCGCTCGTCGCCGAGAAGCGCACCCTCGAGGACGCCCCCGAGCTGCAGGCCGACGACGACCCGGCCCTCGGCGCGGTGAAGGTCCGGTTCAGCGCCCTCGGCGCCCCGCGCCGCGCCAGCCTGCACGCCGACCAGGTCGGCGCGATCACCGGCGTCGGCGGCACGGACCTGGTGCCCGAGGCGGAATCCCCCGCAGCGCACCACGAGGAGCGGCTGCTCGCCCACCCCAACCGGTACGCCGCCACCCGCGCCGGCGTCGCGATCGCGGTGATCGCCGTGCCGCTCCTGCTGAGCCTGCTGTCCCGCTTCCTGCCCGACGTCGACCTGCCGCTGCCGAGCATCCCCTGGCCGGACCTGCCCGACCTCCCGAGCATCCCCTGGCCCGACGTCCCCCGGCCGGACCTGCCGAGCATCCCCCTGCCCGACCTGCCCGACCTGCCGGGGTGGGTGGAGCGGGTGGTCGACGTGCTCGGCTACGTCTGGCCCGTCGCGCTGGCCTTCCTGCTCGCCCGCGGCGAGGTCAACCGCCGCCGCAAGCGCGACCAGGAGGCGGAGCAGCCGGAGCAGCCGGAGCAGCCGGAGCAGCCGGGGCAGCCGGGGCAGCCGGAGCCGGGGCGCGACTAGTCCGCGCGGTCGCGGACGCGCACCATGCCGGCCAGCGTGGCGACGTACGCCGCGCCGTCGGGGCCGAGGGTGACGGCCGAGTAGTGGTTGTTCATCAGGGTGCCCAGCCCGGTGCGGACGCGGTAGGCCGTGCGGCCGGTCCGGACGTCGATCGCGACGAGGTACCAGGCGTTCGCGCCCCACCAGTTCTTCTGCTTCTCGTAGGCGTAGAGCAGCCCGGTGGCCAGCGACAGCTTCGCGACCGAGGTCGGCGCGCTGACCTCGGAGGTCCACACCGTCTCGCAGGTGCGCTCGCCGTCCTTGCCAGTGACCAGGTCGACGCGGGCGAAGCCGCCCGGGGTGGTGCGGCCGAGCATGGTGCGCCACGGACCGGAGTAGCCGTGGTTGTTCTCCACCACCACCCCGCTGCCGACGGAGACCAGCGAGTTGTCGGTGGCGCTCGCGTCGTCGTCGAAGACCGACTCCTGGCAGACGAGCGACCCGTCGCGGGTGTCGTAGAGCTGCACGTGCATGCGGGGGCTCGCGTTGTCGGTGATCGCGACGACGCCCCCGGACAGCAGGGTCGGCGTGGTGCCGCTGCCCCGGGAGACCTGGCCGGGCTTCTGCGTCGAGCCGCGGTCGTACGGCGCACGCCACCGCACCCGCGGACGGCCCGCCGGCGACACCTCGAGCCGGTGCAGCGCGTGGGTCGTGACGACGTACACCGCGCCGTCGGTGTCGGTGGCGAAGGAGTTCGCGACCTCTTCGCCGAGCTCGATCGCGCTGACGTCACCGGAGCCGGGCTCGACGAACCCGGTGCGTCCGTCCTGGGTGACGAACCAGATCCGGCCGGCCCAGTCGGGCAGCACCGCGACCAGGCAGTCGTCGGCCGGGACCGCCGCGGAGAGGTCGTACGTCGCGTCCGTGGTCAGGTCGGGGTCGCCGTCGGCGTCGGAGGTGGCGACGACCAGGACGCGGCGGTCCGTCGTGGCGACGACGGCGCGGTCGTCGGCGTCGAGGTAGAAGTAGGCGCCGGCGCAGAGGTTCTCCCACGGCCGCGTGCCCTCGACGTCGGGCCGGTCGGGGAGGTCCTTGGTGACCAGCGGCCGCAGCGAGTCGGGGTCGATCACGTGCAGGCGCGGCCCCTGGAGGTCGCCGCAGAGCGCGACGAGCCGCTCGTGGCGGTCGAAGGCGAGCGTGGCGCACTCCTCGAGGCCGTACCACGCGGTGTCGACGCGCGGTGACTCCCCGAGCGGGCCGGGGTGGACGGTGGCGTCGGTGGCCCAGGCGTCGTGGTGCATCGAGCTGACGCCGTTGGGGGCGAGGAAGGGGTTCTGCGGGACGTCGAGCTCGAGGGGCTGGGGCGTGAACGGCCGGCCGGTGTAGCCGGGGGTCACCAGTGCGCCGGGTCCGGGCGGCACGGGGAGCCAGCCGTCGGGCACGACGACCACCACGCCGACGAGGACCAGCACGGCGGCCGCCCAGCCGGCGACCACGCGCCACGTCGGGCGCAGCCACGACCGGACGCGCCCGGACGCCAGCGCGCCGAGGGCCGCGACGAGCACCAGGGGGCCGAGCGCCCAGGTCAGCAGCGCGACGCCGGCCAGCGCCGACGAGCGCTGGAACCTGAACCTGCCGGACGCCACGGTGGCCGAGGGTAGGCCGTCAGCGACGCGTGCGGGGGCCGAACGTCGCCGCCGCGCCGCCGAACGCCGCCTTGCGGGCCTTGGCGGTGTTGGCGAGGAGGAGCAGCTGGGCCTGCTCGAGCCGCTCGAGGGCGAAGGTGCGGCGTGCGCTGCGGGTGGTCGCCCCCTCGACCAGCCGCTTGGCCGCCGCGAGCTGGTCCGGCGAGCGGGTCGCGAGCCGGCGGGCCAGCGCGGTGGCCGCCTCGACCGGGTCAGGCGCCAGCTCGGTGACCAGCCCGAGGTCGCGGGCCTCCTCGCCGGTCATGACGTCGGCGGTCATCGTCAGCAGCTTGGCCCGGTCGGGACCGACCAGCTCGGTCAGCGACCGGATGCCGGTCATGTCGGGGACGATCCCCCACTTGCCCTCGAGCACCGACCAGCGCGAGTCCGGCGAGGCCACCCGGACGTCGGCGGCCAGGGCGATCTGCAGCCCGCCGCCCAGGCAGTGGCCGTGCACGGCGGCGACGACCGGGACCGGCAGGCGCCGCCACGCCCAGCAGGCCTCCTGGAAGGTGTTGGTGCCGCGCCACGGCACGGGGAGGAACGCCGGGACGATGGCCGCCGGCTTCCGCAGCACGTCCGCGAAGTCCAGTCCCGCGCAGAACGCGTCGCCCTCCCCGGCGAGCACCACCGCGCGCAGGCCGCGGTCGCGGCGCAGGCGGTGCGCGGTCGCGGCCAGCTCGGCCAGGATCGGCAGGGTCAGCGCGTTGAGCTTCTCCGGCCGCGCCAGGCGGACCTGGGCGATGCCGTCCTCGACGGTGCAGGTCACGGTCATGGGGCCCGATCCTAGGGAGCAGCGAAGCACCGGCCCGGTGGTGGCCGACCGCGCGCCGTACCGCTAGATTGTCCTCGTCACGGCCGCTGGTGCCCCCTCGTCGTCCCCCCACGTGCGAGGAACTCCGGCGGTCGTGACCTGTTTCCGGGGCCGTCCACGACGACCGGCCGGTTGCCGGGCCGCCCGGGTGGGCAATGATCACCACGTGGCCGACCAGCGCGCGGGACAGCCCGCGGAACCCCGGGACCTCGTCGACGTGGCGCACCTCGTCACCGCCTACTACACCGGCGTGCCCGATCCCGAGGACGTCGCCCAGCAGGTCGCCTTCGGCACCAGCGGGCACCGCGGCACGTCGCTGTCGACGTCGTTCAACGAGACCCACATCGTCGCGACCACCCAGGCGATCTGCGACCACCGGCGCGAGCAGGGGTACGACGGCCCGCTGTTCCTCGGCCGGGACACCCACGCGCTGTCGGAGCCGGCCTGGGCCTCGGCGCTCGAGGTGCTGGTCGCCAACGACGTGACCGTGCTGGTCGACTCCCGCGACGGCTACACCCCCACGCCCGCGGTCTCCCACGCGATCCTGCGCGCCAACGGCGGTCGCACCACCGGCGCCGGGCTCGCCGACGGCATCGTCGTCACCCCCTCGCACAACCCGCCCACCGACGGCGGATTCAAGTACAACCCGCCCCACGGCGGCCCGGCGGGCAGCGACGCGACGACCGCGATCGCCGCCCGCGCCAACGAGCTGATCGCCGGCGGCCTGGGCGACGTACGACGCGTGCCGTTCGCGCGCGCCCGCGCCGACGCCGGCTCCTACGACTTCCTCGGCTCCTACGTCGACGACCTGCCCTCCGTGGTGGACGTCGCGGCGATCCGCCAGGCCGGGGTGCGGATCGGCGCGGACCCGCTGGGCGGCGCGTCCGTGGCGTACTGGGGCGAGATCGCCGACCGGCACGGCCTCGACCTGACCGTCGTGAACCCGCTCGTGGACCCGACCTGGCGGTTCATGACGCTGGACTGGGACGGCAAGATCCGGATGGACTGCTCCTCCCCCCACGCGATGGCCTCGCTGATCGAGCGGCGCGCGGACTACGACGTGGCGACCGGCAACGACGCCGACGCCGACCGGCACGGGATCGTCACGCCCGACGCCGGGCTGATGAACCCCAACCACTTCCTCGCCGTCGCCATCGGGCACCTCTTCGGCGGCGCCCGGCCGGACTGGCCCGCCGGCGCGCGGATCGGCAAGACGCTCGTCTCCTCCTCGATGATCGACCGGGTCGCGGCCTCGCTCGGCCGGCCGATGGTGGAGGTGCCGGTCGGGTTCAAGTGGTTCGTGCCGGGGCTCGTCGACGGGTCGTTCGGCTTCGGCGGCGAGGAGTCGGCCGGCGCGTCGTTCCTGCGGACGGACGGCAGCGCCTGGACCACCGACAAGGACGGCATCATCCTCGCCCTGCTCGCCTCCGAGATCGTCGCGCGCACCGGCCGCTCGCCCTCCGAGCACTACGCCGACCTGGTCGCCGCGCACGGCGAGCCGGCGTACGCCCGCATCGACGCCCCGGCCACGCGCGAGCAGAAGGCGGCCCTGTCGAGGCTGTCCGCGGACGACGTCACGGCCACCGAGCTCGCCGGCGAGCCGATCACCGCGACCCTCACCGAGGCGCCCGGCAACGGCGCCGCGATCGGCGGGCTGAAGGTGACCACGGAGTCGGCGTGGTTCGCGGCCCGGCCGTCGGGCACCGAGGACGTCTACAAGGTGTACGCCGAGTCGTTCCGCGGCCCCGAGCACCTCGCGCTCGTCCAGGAGGAGGCGCAGGCGCTCGTCACCGCCGCGCTCGGGTAGGCGGAGGCTCCCGGGCCCCTGTCGGCCGTCGGTGGTGGCGCCTAGCGTGCGGACATGGAGACCACACCGCAGGACGCACCCGCCGCAACCGTCAGCCTCGGCGCCGTCAACGTCGCCGCCCACGACCCCGAGGGCCTCGCCGCCTTCTGGTCCACGGTGCTCGGCGCACCGTCGACGTCCCCGACGCCCGGGCTGGTGATCCTGCCGCCGACGGCCGGCGGCTTCGGGATGATGTTCATGCAGCGCACCGACGAGTCCGGCAGCACCCTCCACCTCGACCTCACGGTCCCCTGGGGCAGCCGCGAGGCGGAGGTGGAGCGGCTGGTGGCTGCCGGGGCCGAGCACCGGTGGGACGTCCTCGACGAGGTCCCGTGGGTCCGGTGGACGACCTTGGCGGACCCGGAGGGCAACCTGTTCTGCCTCGGCGAGCACCCGCCGGGCGACCCGCAGGCGTGAGGTCGGCGGCCGACTGCTAGCCCTCCCCGCGCCGGGTGGGCGCGGGGTCGGGACCCTCGGTGGCGAGCATGAACAGCCGCAGGTCCCGGGCCAGGCGCGTCATCAGGTCCGGGTCGACGTCGGCGAAGAGTTCGCGCTCGACCGCGCCCACCGCCTCGACCAGCTGCTGGAAGCGGGCGCGGCCCGCATCGGTGAGCTCGACGTTGACCTGGCGCCGGTCGCGGGTGTCGAAGGCACGGCGGACGGCGCCGTTCTCCTCCAGCTTGGCGATCCGGTGCGTGATCGCGCCCGGGGTCACCTGGGCCAGGTCCTGGAGGACACCGACGCTGAGCGGGCCCTCGGAGCGCACCAGGCTGGAGAGCAGCGGCAGCTCCCAGAACTCCATGCCCTGCGGCGCTAGCCGCCGGCGCGCCTCGGTGTCGAGGTGGTGCGCCAGCCGACGCAGCCGGATGTGCACCTCCTTGGCCGCCACGTCGCCGCCGGCGTCCCGGACGAAGTCCAGGATCGAGTCGACACGGTCCCGGTGCTCACTGGCCACGGCGTCCCTCCCCCTGGGAAGCGATCCAACACTGCAAAATTAGTTCAACACTGCGACTACTGTAGCCCTCAACCAAACCGAAGGGCTCTCTCCACCGATGTCGTCACCCACCACCACCGCCGCCGGCCGGCGCGCACCCGCGCCTGCGGGACACCCGGACCACGCCAGGGCCACCATCGCACTGGCGATCCTCGGCATCTTCGTGACCTACGTGCCGATCACGGCCGTCAGCGTCTCGCTCACCACCATCGGCACCGACACCGGCGCCTCCACCTCCGGCCTGCAGTGGGTCTCCGACGCCTACGTCATCCCGATGGCGGCCGCGGTGCTCTCGGCCGGCGTCTTCGGCGACATCCACGGGCGACGCCGCGTGTACCTGGCCGGCATGTGCCTCACGGTCCTGGGCGGGCTGACCGCCGGGCTGGGCTCCGCCCTCCTCGACGACCACGCGCTGACCGTCCTGTGGACCGGCCAGGCCGTCGCCGGGCTCGGGGCCGGCCTGCTCATCCCCACCACGCTGGCGCTCATCGCCCAGGCGGTGCCGGACTTCCGCGCCCGCGGCAAGTTCATCGGGTTCTGGTCGATGGGCCTGATGGCCGGCCTCGCGCTCGGCCCGATCTTCTCCGGCACCGTGCTCGAGGTGGGGCCGTGGCACTGGATCTACGCCCCGTCCACCGCGCTCGCCGTCGTCGCGGTCCTCGTCGCCCTGCGGCTGCTGCCGGAGTCGGCGACCGTCGAGGGCCGTCGCCTGGACTGGTCGGGACAGCTGACCGCCACCGTCGCGATCGCCTTCTCCATCTTCGGCATCATCGAGGGCGGCGAGAAGGGCTGGACCTCCTGGCAGGCCCTCCTCGGGCTGGTCGTCGGCGCCGCCGCGCTCGTGGCGTTCCTGCTCATCGAGCGGTGCACCGACGCACCCCTCATGGACCTGGGGATCTTCCGGTCGCCGTCGTTCTCCGCGTCGGGCTTCGCAGGCGTCATCGCGATGTTCTCGATCGTCGGCGGCATGTTCCTGCTGAGCCTGTTCCTCGGCTTCGTCCAGGGACTCGGGGCGCTCGACATCGCCCTGCGGCTGCTCTTCGCCACCGGGCTCGGCGTCGCGGTCGGGCCGCTGGCGGCCAGGCTCATGCAGCGGCTCAAGGCGATGCACGTCCTGTCCCTCGGCCTGGTCGCGAGCGCCATCGGCCTCTGGTCGCTGACCTCCATCACCGCCGGGACCGGCGTGTGGGACCTCGGCTGGCGCCTGGCCGTCTTCGGCCTCGGCAACACCACGATGATGACCGCGGTGACGACCGCCGCGATCAACTCCGTGCCGATGCGGATGGCCGGCATGGCCGCCGCGACCAACACGGTGCTGCGCCAGTACGGCGGCGCCCTCGGCCCGGCCATCCTGGGCGTGGTCTTCAGCCACCAGCTGGCCGGCGGCGCCACCCCCGAGGACGCCTTCGCCGCCGCGCTCGTCACGAACGTCGCGCTGCTGCTCCTCGCCGCCGTCGTGTGCGTGGTCGCCGCGCGCAGCGAGGCGCACCCGGCCGGCAGGTCCTGAGCGGCTCCGGGACCCGCCCCGTCGGGCGGGTCCCGGACCGGTCACAGGTGGTCGGGGACGACGAGCGCGTCGGGGTCCTGGCGTGGCGGCAGCGCAGCGAGCGCCGCCTGCACCAGGGCGACCCGGCCCTTGACCACGAGGGCGCGGCGGACGCGACCGACGGAGTCACCGAGCTTCTCCTCGACGACCCGGGTGACCTCGGCGTCGCTGTACGTCGGGCGGGTGCCCGGTTCGACGGTGACGTCGGGCAGGGCCACGAGCACCGGCAACACCTGGTCACCGAGCGCGTCGAGCAGGTGGAACCGCTGCACGGTGGTCAGCGCCTTCCACGCCTCGTCGACGTCGCGCCGGCCGCGCCGCACGTCCTTGTCCTGAGCGGCGAAGACCGTCTTGGCGGCCCCGGTCAGCGCGGCGGTCAGCTCGTGCTCGGTGAACCTCATCTGCTCTGCCTCACGAGCCCAGTCTGGCCCCCAGCGTCGAGCGCAGCCACGCCACCTGCCGCTGGACGTGGAACGCCCCACCGCCGTCGTGGTCGTTGAACGGGTAGACCTCGAGCTCCGCCGGCCCGGCCCAGGAGCGGTACGCCGCGAACACGGTCGAGGGCGGGCAGGTGCGGTCCCTCAGCGCCACCGAGAGCAGGGCCGGCGCGGTGGCCCGGCGGGCCAGCACCGCGGCGTCGACGTGGGCCAGGGTCGCGAAGGACTGCTCGACGCGGTCGCGGTGGGCGGCGAGGTAGCGCACCAGCTCCAGGTAGGGGTCGGTCTGCGCGACGGCCACGGCCCGGCGCACGTCGGCGAGGAACGGCACGTCCACGAGCGCCGCCGCCACCCGGTCCGGCGCGAGTGCGGCCACGGCCGTGGCGAGGGCGCCGCCCTGGCTGGCACCGGCCACGCCGACCCGGTCGGCGTCGACGAGCGGGTGGGCCCGCAGCACGTCGAGGGCGGCCACGGCGTCGGCGTACGCCCGGCGGTAGTAGCAGGTGCGCGGGTCCTCGATCCCCCGCGTCAGGAACCCCGGCTGGGCGGCGCCCGAGCCCGCCGGGTCCCCGGTCGCCCCGACGCTCCAGCCGCTGCCCTGGCCGCGGGTGTCGACGACGAGGTGGGCGTAGCCGGCGAGCGCCCACAGCACGTGCTCGTGGGCGAGCCCGCGGCCGCCGTTGTAGCCCTGGAGCTGCACCACGCCCGCCAGCGGGCGCCCGTCCCGCAGCGGCGCCGCCGGCAGGTGCAGCCAGGCGTGCACGGGGTGGTCGTCGTACCCGTGCAGCACCACGGCCCACGACTCGACGGCGACGAGCCCCGAGTCGACCGGCTGGAGGCTCGAGCGAGGACCGCGGGCGAGCTGCGGGGCGAGCGTCTCGGCCCAGAACGCGTCGAGGCCGGCCGGCTCGGGCAGCTCGGGGCGGTAGGCCTCGAGCTGCTCCAGCGGCCAATCGGTCTCCACCGCTCTCCCGTCGGTCGCCCGGGCCGGTCAGCCGCGGACGACGGTGACGGTCGGCTCGAGCACCCGGTCGGCGCCGACCTCGCGCACCGACCCGGTCAGCCGGAGGTCGACCACCGAGCGGACGTCCCCGCTGGAGGCACCGACGCGCAGCTCGACCGCCCCCGGCTCGACGAGCCGGACCAGGTCCCGGCCGGTGAACGACGTCAGGTCGGCGTGCAGCGCGAACCGCACCTCCACCCGCTCGCCCGCCGCCAGGTCGACCCGCGCGGCCGCGACCAGCTGCTGGACCGGTCGCACCACCGAGGACGTCCGGTCGTGGAGGTAGACCTGCACCACCTCGGTCGTCGCCCGCTCGGCGTCGCCGACCAGCGGCACCACCAGCTCGCAGGTCCCGTCGGTCGGCCACTCCGCACCGGTCGCCGAGGACGCCTCCTCCCACGTCGCCGCCGCCCAGGACAGGCCGTGGCCGAAGGGGAACAGCGGCGTGGGGTCGACGACGCTGACCTCGCTGCGCTGCCCCAGCGCCGAGGAGAGGTACGTCGCCGGCTGGGTCGAGCCGGGGCCCGGGAAGGAGACCGGGAGCCGGCCGGTCGGTGCGACCCGGCCCGCGAGGACGTCGGCGACGGCCTGCGCGCCCTCCTCGCCGGGGAAGAACCCGCACACCAGCGCGGCGAGCCGGCCGACCTGCCGGGTGAGGTCGTAGGGGCGACCTACCAGGAGCACCGCGACGACCGGTGTTCCGGTGGCGAGCAGCGCCTCGAGCAGCTCCTCCTGCCGGCCGGGCAGCGTCAGGTCGGCGACGTCGCAGCCCTCGCCGGAGGTGCCGTTGCCGAACAGCCCGGCCCGGTCGCCGAGCACGACCACGCACACGTCCGCGTCGGTCGCGACCGCCACGGCCTCGGCGATGTCGGCGTCGGACCCGCCGAGCACCGGGCAGCCGAGGGCCGAGGTGACGTCGAAGGTCTCGGCGAGCGCCTCCCGGACCGTCCTGATCTCCAGTCCCGGCTCGGTGCCGGGGTGGTGGACCAGCACGTGCATCGGGAAGGAGTAGCAGCCGAGCATCGCCTCGGGGGTGTCGGCGCGGGGGCCGACGACCGCGAGCCGCGCGCCGGCCGCCAGCGGCAGCGCCCCGCCGTCGTCGGCGAGCAGGACCACCGAGCGGCGGGCGACCTCCAGCGCGATCGCCCGCGCCTCCGGCGGGTCGAGGTCCACCGCGTCCGGACCGGGCTCGACCGGCGCCCAGCCGGGATCGAGCAGGCCGACCTCGCACTTCTGGCGCAGCACCCGGACCAGCGCGCGGTCGACGAGCTTCTCGTCGATCAGCCCGGCGGCGACGGCGGCGAGCAGCGGCTCGCCGTACGCGTTGGTCGAGGGCAGCTCGACGTCGATGCCGGCCTCGAGCGCGAGCCGCGCGGCCTGCTCGACGTCCTCGGCGACGTGGTGCAGGGACTCCAGGAAGGCGATGGAGAAGTAGTCGGCGACGACGGTGCCGGTGAAGCCGTAGGTCTCGCGCAGCAGCGTGGTGAGCAGCGCCGGGTCGGCGGCGGCGGGGACGCCGTCGGTGTCGGTGTAGGAGTTCATCACCGAGCGGGCGCCGGCGCGCAGCGCCATCTCGAACGGCGGCAGGATCACGTCGGCCAGCTCGCGCGGCCCCAGCGGCACCGGCGCGAGGTTCCGCGCGGCGCGGGAGGCGGAGTAGCCGGCGAAGTGCTTGAGCGTGGCCACGACGCCGGTGCTCTCCAGGCCGCGGACGTAGGCGCTGCCGATGGAGCCGACGAGGTACGGGTCCTCGCCCATCGTCTCCTCGACCCGGCCCCAGCGCAGGTCGCGGACGACGTCGAGCACGGGCGCGAGGCCCTGGTGCACGCCGAGCCCGCGCAGCGTGGTCCCGATCCGCGCACCCATCCGCTCGACGAGCGCGGGGTCGAAGGTGGCCGCCCAGCACAGCGGGTTGGGGTAGACCGTGGCCTGCCAGGCGGCGAGCCCGGTGAGGCACTCCTCGTGCACCTGGGCCGGGATGCCGAACCGGTTCGCCGCGACCACCTGCCGCTGCCGCTCGGCCAGCGAGCGGAGGCCGGCGGCCGGCTCCACCGGGTCGGTGCCGAAGGGCCGGGTCAGCTGGCCCAGCCCGTCGCGGACGAGGTCCTCGAAGCGCTGCCCGGCGGCGAGCGCGTCGCGCAGCATCGGAGCCATGTCGCCCACGTCGGGGTCGACCCCCCAGATGCCGGAGAGCTGGGCGACCTTCTCGGCCAGGGTCATCCGGGCGACGAGGTCCGCGACGCGGGTGTCGACGGGGAGGGAGGTGTCCTGCCAGGGGTCGGTCACGAGACCGCTCCGTTCGCGTGTCGGCCGGTCCGCGCCGCGCTCGACGACCGGGGGGCGGTCGAGCGGCGCTGGACGAGCGTGGTGGGGAGGGTGAGCTGGGTGTCGGCGACCGCGTCGCCGTCGAGCAGGGCGAGCAGGAGTGCGACGGCGTCGTGGCCCATCCGGCGGATCGGCTGCTCGACGGTGGTCAGCGCCGGGTGCGCCAGGGCGGACTCCGGGACGTTGTCGAAGCCGATCACCGACAGGTCGCCGGGGACGTCGAGCCCGCGCTCGGCGGCGACCTCGAGGACCGAGATCGCCGAGAGGTCGTTGGCGCCGAAGATCGCCGTCGGCGGCTCGGGCAGGGCCAGCAGCTGCCGGGCGGCCACCCGCGCCTGCTCGGCCTCGAAGGCGCCGGGGGCGAGCAGGTCCTCGTCGACCGTCAGCCCGGCGGCCGCGTGCGCCTCGCGGTAGCCGCGCTCGCGCAGCTGCGCCGAGACCAGGTCGGGCCGGCCGGTGACCATGCCGATGCGGGTGTGCCCCAGCCCGATCAGGTGGTCGACGCCGAGCCGTGCGCCCTGGAGGTTGTCGCCCGCGACGGTGGGCAGCCGCGACCGCCCGGTGTGCGGGTCCACCGCGACGACCGGCCCGTCGTACTGCACGTCGGTGACGGTCGGGGTGACCAGCACCGCGCCGTCGACCAGGGTGCCCATGACCCGGGAGAGGTAGCGCCGCTCCCAGCCGACGTGCTCGTCGACCCGGCCGCCGGCTGAGTAGGCGACCAGCTCGAAGCCCGAGCCGCGGATCGCGTCCGCGGCACCCTTGAGCACCTCGGTGCTGAACGGTTCGAAGTCCGCGACGAGCACGCCGATGACGTTGGTGCGCCGGTTGCGCAGGCTCCGCGCGACCAGGCTGGCCTCGTAGCCGAGCCGGGTGATCACGCCCATGACGTGCTCGGAGGTCGCCGGGGAGACGCCGTACCGGCCGTTGAGCACCTTGGAGACCGTCGAGACCGAGACCCCGGCCTCCGCAGCCACCTGCTGCATGGTGACCCGGCCGACGGGCGACCCGGTCTCCCGGCCGGGCTCCCGGCCCGGGTCGGGCACCTCGGGTCCGGTCTGCTGGTCCAGGTCCACCTCGGAGTCCCTCATCCCTTCACCGCGCCCTGCAGGCCGCTCACGATCCGGCCCTGCATCGCCAGGAACAGCACCAGCGCGGGGATCATGGCGATCGTGGTGAACGCCAGGACGCCGGCGGTGTCGGCCGAGTACTGCGTCGAGTAGTCGGCCACACCCAGGGGCAGCGTCCGCATGTCGTCCTGCAGCAGCAGGAGTGGCAGCAGGTAGGCGTTCCAGGAGCCCACGAAGGCCAGCACGCCGACCGTCACCAGGCCGGGAGCGGTCAACGGCAGCGCGATGTGGCGGAAGACGCCGATCGGCGTGGCCCCGTCGATGAACGCCGCCTCCTCCAGCTCCCGCGGCAGCGCCATCAGGAAAGGCCGCAGGATCACCACGGTCGTCGGCAGGGCGAACGCCGCCTGCGGCAGCGCCACGCCCCACCAGGTGTTGCCCAGCTGGAGGTCGCGGGTGATCAGGATGAACAGCGGGATGATCGCCACGGCCACCGGGAAGAGCAGGCCGAGCACGAAGACCATGAACAGCGGCTCGCGCAGCTTGAACTGGTAGCGGGCCAGGGGGTACGCCGCCATCACGCCCGCCAGCACCGCGACCACGGTCGTGATCAGCGCGATGACGGTCGAGTTGAGCGCGTAGCCCCAGAAGTCGGGGTTGGTGACGACGCCCTCGTAGTTCTCGGTGACCCACGGGTCGGGCAGGCCGGCGGGGTCGCGGATCAGCTGCTCGTTGCTGCGGAAGCCGCCGAGCGCGCCGTACAGCACCGGGCCCACGGTCAGCGCCACCACGGCCAGCGCCAGCAGGTAGACCAGCGGGCCGCCGCCGCCGAAGGAGCGGCCGCGCCGGCGCGAGCCGCGGGGCGTCGTGCCGGTCGGGGGACGGTCGGTCACGGGAGGCATCTCCTGGAGGGTGGTCATCGCGGGCTCCTCATCGCTGCTCCGCCGTGTCCCGGCGCAGCACCAGCACCTGGTAGAGCAGCGCCATCGCGAACGCCACGACGAACAGCACGACCGAGGCGGCGCCGGCGATGCCGTAGTTGCCGCGCTGGGTGCCCTGGCTGACGAGGTAGGTGGCCATGGTGGTCGTCGCGTTGGCGGGGCCGCCGCCGGTGAGGATCCAGACCATGTCGAAGAGCTGGAGCGAGCCGATCATGGACAGGAACGCCCAGGTGCGGATGGTCGGTCCGAGCAGGGGCAGCGCCACCCGCACCTGCACCTGCCACCAGCCGGCGCCGTCGAGCTGGGCGGCCTCGTAGAGCTCGTCGGGCACGCCCTGGAGGCCGGCGAGGAAGAGCAGCACCGCGAGCCCGAGGTACTTCCAGGTGAGCACGACGAAGACCGTCCACAGCGCGAGGCCGGGCGTCCCGAGGAAGCCCTGGTCGGGCGGGGTGATGCTGACGGTGGTCAGGATCTCCTCGACCAGGCCGCTGCGCGGCTGGAGGAGCTGGAACCACACGACGCCGGCGATCACCTCGGCCAGCACGTAGGGCACGAAGACGATGGTGCGGAGCAGCCCGCGGCCCCGGATCCTGCGGTTGAGCAGGACCGCGAGCAGCAGCCCGAGGGGCAGCTGCACCGCGACCGACAGCCCGACGATGGTCAGGTTGTGCAGGACGGCGTCCTTGAAGACGTCGTCGGTCAGCACGCGCTCGTAGTTGCGCAGCCCGACGAAGTCGTCCATCGGGCCGAAGCCCTTCCAGCGGTAGAACGACATCCGGACGGCCGAGAACACCGGCCACACCACGAACGTCGCCATCAGCGCCAGCGCCGGAGTGACGAACAGCGCGATCTCGAGCCGCTGCCGCCACCGGGAGCTGCCCGGGTCGTCCGGGTCCGCAGGCGCTGCGGCGGGCGTCGCCGCGACTGCGGCACCGGTCGAGGTCACGGACGACTCACTTCTCCTGGTCGGCGGCCTGCTGGGTGGCGTCGACGACGTCCTGGGGGGAGGCGTCGCCGGCGAACTGCAGCGCGATCGCGTCGTTCATCGCCCCGCCGACCGAGGCGCCGAACAGCGTGTCGAAGAACAGCTGGACGTACGCCGCGTCGTCGCGCACCTGGATCAGGTCGGCCAGCGCCGGGTCGGAGAGCGAGTCGATCGCCGCCGGGTTGGTCGGCAGTCCCATGTCGTTCTCGGCGAAGCCCTGCTGGACCTCGTCGGAGAAGAGGTGCTTGACGAAGTCGACGGCCGCGTCCGGGGCGGTCTCCGCGACGGCCCAGGCGTCACCGCCACCGAGCTGGCCCGCGGGGTCGCCCTCGCCGCCCTCGACCTGGGGGAAGGGGAACCAGCCGGTCCGCTCGCCCAGGCCCTTGCCGTCGTCGGTCAGGCCCTGCATGACGCCGGGCTCCCAGTGGCCCTGCAGCTCCATGGCCACCTTGCCGGTCGCGAGCAGGCCGGACGCCGAGGTCGCGCCCTCCTGGCCGGGGGTGGTGAGGAAGCCGGGGTTGAAGGGCTCCGCGGCGATCACCTGGTCGACGACCTCGCCGGCCTCGACGAAGCAGGGGTCGGAGAAGTCCATGCTCTCCATCGCGGAGTTGAGCACGTCCTGCGAGCAGGTGCGGACCGCGCCGAAGTACCAGTAGTGCGCGGCCGGCCACTTGTCGCCGGCGCCCACGGAGATCGGGGTGATGTCGGCGGCCTTGAGCTGGTCGACGACGTCGAGGAGCTCGTCCATCGTCTCCGGCGGCGCGTCGATGCCGGCCTGCTCGAAGAGGTCCTTGTTGTACCAGAACCCGTCGACGCCGACGGAGTACGGGATCGCGTAGGTCTTGCCGTCGACCTGCCAGCCGGCGAGCGTGCCCTCGGCGATCTTGCCGATCTCCTCGCCGGCGGCCTCGGTCAGGTCGCGGGTCAGGCCGGCCTCGACGTGGTCGGCGAGCTCGCCGCCGCCGCGCTCCATGTAGACGTCCGGGACGTCGCCGCTCTGGAAGCCCGCGGCGAGCTTGTCGACCATGTCCTGGTGGGCCATGGCGGTCACCTCGACCTCGACGCCGGGGTTGGCCTCCTCGAAGTCCTTGGCCACCTGCTCGTAGTAGCCCTTGCCGGGCTCGTTGTTCGAGTTGTGCCACCACGTGATCGTGTTGGCGTCACCGCCGGACGACGAGTCGTCGCCGCCTCCGCACGCGCTGGCGGCGGTCAGCACGCCTGCGCAGAGCACGGCCAGCGCCGCGCCTCGAGTCTTCCTCGACATCTGAACCCCTCTTGTCCGCCCCACCTCTTCGGTGATGTGGGTCACAGGACCGTGCCAGGCGGTCTACCGCTTTGTCAATCGATGTCGATAACGTTTTCCACGACTACGGTGCAGCCGCATGGACTCCTCGTTCGAGCACCGTCGCGGCACCGCGACGGTGACGCTCCGGCGCGCCGACGGCTCGCTCCTCGACCTCGCCGACGTGGTCGTCGAGCAGCGGCGGCACGCGGTCGCCCTCGGCGGCATCGGGTTCGACCTCGTCGCGCTGGCAGCGGCCCGGGCCGGGCTCGGGACCAGCGCGCCCGGAGCCGGGGACGGGGAGACCGGGGACGTCTTCGGCGGGTCCGGCCCGGAGGCGGCCGCCGACCTGGTCGACCTCTGGCTGGGCGTCTTCGACACCGCCACGCTGCCGTTCTACTGGGCCGGCTTCGAGCCGGTGCCGGGCCGGCCGGACACCGCCCGGCTGCTGGCCGCGGCCCGCTGGTTCCGCGAGCGCGACGTCGCGGTCAAGGGCCACCCGCTGGTCTGGCACACGCTGGCACCGGGCTGGCTCCGCGAGCTGCCCGACGACCGGCTCGAGGCGACGGTGCGGGCGCGCGTGGGCCGCGAGGCCGCCGACTTCGCGGGGCTGGTGTCGACCTGGGACGCGGTCAACGAGGCGGTGATCATGCCGGTCTTCGCCAACGAGCAGCACGAGAACGGCATCACCCGCCTGTGCCGCCGGCTCGGCCGTGTGGAGACCGTCCGGCTGGCGTTCGAGGAGGCCCGCGCCGCCGACCCCGCGGCCACGCTGGTGCTCAACGACTTCGACATGTCCCCGGCGTACGACCGGCTCGTCGAGGAGGTCCTCGACGCCGGCGTGCAAGTCGACGCCATCGGCCTGCAGAGCCACATGCACCAGGGCTACTGGGGCGAGGAGCGGACCCTCGAGGTGCTCGAGCGGTTCGCGCGCCACGGGCTGCCGCTGCACCTGACCGAGACCACGCTGCTCTCCGGTGCGCTGATGCCGCCCGAGGTCGAGGACCTCAACGACCACCGGGTCGACTCCTGGCCCTCGACGCCGGAAGGGGAGGAGCGGCAGGCCGACGAGGTGGTCCGGCACTACCGGACGCTGATGTCGCACCCCTCCGTCGAGGCGGTGACCTACTGGGGCCTCACCGACCGCGGCGCGTGGCTCGGCGCCCCCGCCGGCCTGGTCCGCGCCGACGGCAGCCCGAAGCCGGCGTACGACGCCCTGCGCTCGCTGGTCCGCGGCGAGTGGTGGCTCCCGCCGACGACGCTGCGCACCGACGAGCGTGGGCGGGTCAGGGTCAGCGGCTGGGCGGGCGGGTACGCCGTGTCCTCCGGCGGCGCGTCGGCGACGTTCGACCTCCCGGCGGGCGCCTCGGAGCTGGAGGTGGCGGTGGAGGTCGGCGGCGGCTGAGGCGCACCTGGCAGGCTCGCCGCATGACCACGATCATGGCCATGGGCGGTGGCGGCTTCGCGATGGAGCCGGACAACCCGCTCCTCGACGACCACCTGCTCTCCCTGGCCACCCGCCGCCGTGGCGCCGGCGGCCTGCCCCGCGTCTGCTTCGTCCCGACCGCGAGCGGCGACTCGGCCTCCTACGCCGAGGAGTTCCGCACGGCGTTCGAGGGGCGCGCGGAGACCAGCGTCCTGCCGCTGTTCCGCTACGACGAGATCCCCGGCGGCGACCTGCGCTCGTTCGTGCTCGGCCAGGACGTCATCCACGTCGGCGGCGGCTCGACCGCGAACCTGCTCGCCCTGTGGCGGCTCCACGGCCTCGACGACGTCCTGCGCGATGCGGGCGAGGACGGGGTCGTGCTGGCCGGGGTCAGCGCCGGCATGAACTGCTGGTTCGAGGGATCGGTGACCGACTCCTACGGGCCGCTGGCCGCGCTGCCCGACGGACTCGGCCTCCTGCCCGGTTCGGCCTGCCCGCACTACGACGGCGAGGCCGACCGCCGCCCGACGTACCTCGACCTCGTCGGCACCCGCCGGCTCCCGAACGGGTACGCCGCCGACGACGGCTGCGCGCTCGTCTTCCGCGACGGCGAGCTGGTCGAGGCGGTCTCCTCGCGCCCCGACGCCCGCGCCTACCGCGTGCACCTCTCCGGCGACGCCCTCGACGTCGAGGACGGCATGGAGGCACCCGACGTCGCCGAGTCGCCGATGGACGTGCGCTACCTGGGGTGAGGTCCGCCATGTGGTGCTCTGCGGGCCACCGGAATCGAGCAATTGAACGGTTGCGACCGGTTACCCGCCGGTAGAAGCGTCAGAACCGCGCAATTGAACGATTGCGGCGGCCCCGGACGGCTCCACGAGCGCGGAGAGCAGCGCCAACCGCTCGGCGCTGGCGGTGCCCGGCTCGGCGTGGTGGACGACGAGCAGCTGGCCGTCGGTGCCCTCGACGGCGAGCTTGGACATCCGCAGGGTCATCTCGCCGACCTGCGGGTGGTCGATCCGGAGCTCCTTGCCGCGGACCTGGCGCACGTCGTGGCGGGCCCACTGCCGGGCGAAGAGCTCGCTGCCGAGCGTCAGCTCGCCGACCAGCTGCACGACCCGCGGGTCGTCCGCGATGTCGGCGACCCGGCCGCGGAAGCCCGCGACGAGCCGCGGCGCGGTCTCCTCCCAGTCCGGGTGCAGCGCGCGCTCGGCGGGGTCGAGGAACAGCGAGCGGATCCGGTTCTCGCCCACCCGCAGGCTCGGGTTGAGCGCGGCGGCCAGCGGGTTCACGGCGAGCACGTCGAGCCACTGGCCCTCGACGAACGCCGGCAGGCCGATCACGTCGAGCAGCTGCACGACGTCCGGCGGTGCCACCTCGGGCCGCAGCCGGCGGGCCCGCGAGCGGGGGCGCGGCGCGGCGATGCGCAGCAGGTGGTCGGTCGCCGCGGCGTCGAGCTGCAGCACCCCGGCCAGGGCCTCCAGCACCTGCACCGACGGGTTGCGGTCCCGGCCCTGCTCGAGCCGGAGGTAGTAGTCGGCGCTGATGCCCGCGAGCATCGCGACCTCCTCGCGGCGCAGGCCGGCCACGCGCCGTACGCCACCGGGCGGGAGCCCCACCGTCTCCGGCGTCACCAGCTCGCGGCGGGCCCGCAGGTAGTCCCCGAGCCGGTTCTCCTCCACGGCGTCCACGGTAGCCGCGGCGGCGCCCCCGTCCCTGGCCCTGCGACCCCCAGGATCGACGGGGCCTTCTCCGCCGACCGGCCGGGGCGCACGGTGGAGGCATGAGCACCGAGCCCACGACCACCGAGCCCACGACCCAGCCCGCCCTCGGCGGCACCTTCACCCTCGCCGAGGGCCTCACCGTCTCCCGGATGGGGTACGGCGCGATGCAGCTCGCCGGACCGGGCGTCCTCGGCCCGCCGGCCGACCCCGACCGGGCGCTGGCCGTGCTCCGCGAGGTGCGCGCCCTGGGGATCGACCACGTCGACACCAGCGACTTCTACGGCCCGCACGTCACCAACCGGCTCATCCGGGAGGCCCTGCACCCCTACGCCGAGGACCTGGTCATCGTCACCAAGGTCGGCGCGCGCCGCGACGACCGGGGCGCCTGGCTCCCGGCCCAGTCGCCGGCCGAGCTGCGCCGGGGCGTGCTGGACAACCTGGAGAACCTCGGGCTCGAGGCCATGGACGTCGTCAACCTGCGGGTCATGGACGACCCGGCCGCCCCGGACGCCTCGATCGCGAGGCGCGTCGAGGCGATGGCCGAGCTCCAGCACGAGGGCCTGGTGCGGCACATCGGCCTGAGCACCGTCTCGGCCGCGCAGGTCGCCGAGGCGCAGCGGATCGCGCCGGTGGTGTGCGTGCAGAACCAGTACAACCTCGCCCACCGCGAGGACGACGCGCTGGTCGACGCCCTCGCCGAGCAGGGCATCGCCTACGTGCCGTACTTCCCCCTCGGCGGCTTCAGCCCGCTGCAGTCCGACGCCCTCTCCGCCGTCGCCGGCCGCCTCGGCACGACGCCGATGGCCGTCGCGCTCGCCTGGCTGCTGCAGCGCTCGCCGAACATCCTGCTGATCCCCGGCACCTCCTCGGTCGAGCACCTGCGGGCGAACGTCGCGGCCGTCGACCTGAGGCTCTCCCCCGACGACCTCGCCGAGCTCGACCGCATCGCCGGCTGACCCCGCGCACGGATTCCGGCCGCGCCGCGGACGAGTCGTAGGATCGGGGGCGCAGAGGGTTCAACGCGTTCTCGGAGGTGGGTACGGCGCGTCGTACAGACGCACCCGAAAGGCCCTCCCAGCGTGACCCCCCTCGCGTCCTACCGACGCCTCTTCGCCCTCGCCGGACCCACGTACGTCGTCGTGGCGTTCCTCGGCCGGCTGCCGCTCGCCATGAGCCAGCTCGGCACGCTCCTGCTCGTCTCGACCGCCACCGACAGCTACGGGCTCGGCGGCCTCAGCGCCGGTGCGCTCGCGGTGGCCAACGCCCTCGGCGCACCGGTCGCCGGGGCGCTGGCCGACCGCACCGGCCAGCGGCCGGTCGTCCTGGTGCAGTCCCTGATCGGCGCGGCCGGCCTGGCCTCGCTCGTGGCCGTCGTCCACGGCGGTGCGGCCGACGCGCTCGTCGTGGCGACCGCGGCGGCGACCGGCCTCGTGCTGCCGCAGGTGGGCCCGCTCGCGCGGGTCCGCTGGCGCCCGCTCACCCGCGGGACCGGGCCGCTCCAGCGGCGCCTGGTCGACGCGGCGTACTCCTACGAGGGCGCGGCCGACGAGGCGTCGTTCGCCATCGGCCCGGCCCTGGTCGGCCTCGCCGTCGCCCTGGTCTCGCCCGGTGGCGCGCTCCTCGTGGCGGCCGCGCTCCTGGCCGTCTTCGGCACCGCCTTCGCCCTGGACCCCTCGGCCCGGCTCACCCGCCGCGGCGGGACCCCGCTCGCGACCGGCCCCCTGGTCACGGCGGTCTTCGTCGTCCTGGCGCTGGCCCAGGTCTCGATCGGCATGCTCTTCGGCGCCACCCAGACCGGCGCCACGGTGCTCGCGAACGACGCCGACCAGCCCGGCCTCGCGGGCCTCATCCACGCCACGCTGGGCGTGGGCAGCGCCGTGGCCGGCATCGCGACGGCCTACGTCCCGGAGCGGATCGGGCACGAGCGCCGCTCGCTCGTCGCCGCCTGCACGCTGCTGGTGCTGTCGCTCCCGCTGCTGCTGGTCGACTCCCTGACCGGCGCCTTCGTCGCGGTGCTGGCGCTCGGCTTCGCGGTCGCGCCGTACATGATCGGGATCTTCTCCCTGGCCGAGCGGGTCGTGCCGCCCGCCCGCGTCGGTGCCGCGATGACGTCGCTGGCCAGCGCGACCGGCCTCGGCTACGCGCTCGGGTCCAGCCTCGCCGGCCGGCTGGCCGACGCCGACGGCGCCACGGCGGCGTTCGCCGTGACCGTCGGCGCGGCCGTGCTCGCGGTGACGCTGATGACCACGCAGCAGCGGCGCCTGCACCGCGCGGTGCAGGCCGCCGCGGCCGCCACCGCCGAGGCGGACGACGAGGCCCGGGTGGCCGTCTAGCCCCCGGGCCGCACGCCGACAGGCCGGCCCTCAGGCGGACGCGGCGACGTCCTCCGCGGCGAGCAGCGAGAGCCCGAGCGCCGGCAGCAGGCCGTTGCCGGCGAGGTAGCCGGCCGCGCCGTGCCCGGAGATGCCCGCGGCGGCGCCCCCGGCGGCGTACAGCCCCGGCACCGGCGTGCCGGCCTCGGTCAGGACCCGGGCGTGCTCGTCGACGACGAGCCCGCCCTGACTGTGGAAGAGCGCCGGCTGCACCGGCACCGCGCGGTACGGCGCCTGCAGCGGCGCCTCCCAGGCGGTGCGGCCGAACGCGTCCTCGGCGCGCCCCTCGGCGCTGGCCCGGGCGGCGTCGAGGGTGCGCGCCAGCTCGCCCGCGTCGCAGCCGACCACGGCGGCCAGCGCCTCGACGTCGGCCGCCTCCCGGACGGCACCGGCGTCGACGGTCGCCCGGTAGTCGTCGAAGACCAGGCAGGCCTCGTGGATCCGCTCGTCGAGCACGATCCAGCCGCGGGCACCGGGCTGCGCGCCCAGCCGCGCGGCGTACTCGGAGTAGCCGGTCGTCTCGTCGCCGAACCGGCGCCCCTCGACGTCGACGACCACGCCGCCGTGCATGACCGTCGCCCAGCCGGCGAGGGTCGCGGCGGGGGTGAGCGCGGCGTGGCCCTGGTAGGCGTCGAGGTACGCCGTGGCCGCGCCGAGGCGCTCGCCGAGGCGGAGCGCGTCGCCGGTCGACCCCTCGCTGCCGTGGTACGTCGCCGTCGCGATCTCCGGGAGGTGCCGCGCGACGAGCTCGCGGTCCGCGGCGTAGCCGTTGGTGGCGAGCAGCACCGCGCGGGTGGGGATCCGCTCCTGGCCGTGGGGGGACTCCACGACGACCTCGCGGACGCCGCCGTCCTCGGGGTCGACGACGACGTCGACGAGCCGGGCGGGGACCAGCAGGTCGATCAGGTCGTGCTCGCGGACCGCGCGCACCAGGCCGCCGAGCATGGCCTCGCCGGAGCGTCCGGGCACCGTGTGGCAACGGAGGCTCGAGTGGCCGGGGTAGGAGAAGTCGGTCACCAGCGAGAGCGGCAGGCCGGCCTCGTCGGCGAGCCACTCGACCAGGCGGCCGCTGACCTCAGCCAGGGCCCGCGCGAGCCGCTCGTCGGCCGTGCCGCCGGTCTTGGCGAGCACGTCCGCGACGAACCGCTCCGGGGAGTCCTCCACCCCGGCCTCGCGCTGCCACCGAGAGCCGGCGCCGGGAACCATCGCCGTCGACATCGCGGTGTTGTTGGCCTTCGCGAAGTGCTCGTTGCGCTCGACGACCAGCACCGACAGCCCGAGCTGGGCGGCGCGGAGCGCGGCCACGAGCCCGCCGCCGGCGCCGGCGACGACGAGGTCCGGGCCCTCGGTCTCGACGTCCTGCGGGGCGCTCGTCGGGGTGCTCACCGGGTCGCTCCCGTCGCCTGGGCGCGGAGCCCGAGCATCGCGAGGGCGGTCCGCGTGGGGTCGAGCAGGTACGGCGCTCGCTCCTGGGGGGCGACGTCGACCGCCGAGCAGGCGTTGAGCACGAAGTCGCAGTCGAGGTCGCCGGCGCGGTCGGTCACCGCAGCCGCCCACGTCGCGTCGTCGGCGATGTCCTCGACCGAGAGGTCCAGGACGGTGGTCGGACCGACCGGCACCACGTCGTACTCCGCGAGCTTGCGGTCCAGCTCGGTGGCGATCGCCTCGTTGCGGGCCACCGCACCGATGCTGGCGCCCTGGCCCGCGACGAACGCCGAGGCGAGGTGACCGATCCCGAAGACCGGCCGCGGGAGGTCGTGGTCCAGCCCGCTGACCGGGTCGAGCACGCAGTCGGGCAGGAAGCCGTCCCAGCCGTCCGGGTCCACGGCGCGGTACCGCTCCAGGAGCGCCAGCTCGCTGGCACGGACGTCGTCGGCGGTCTCGAGGGCGCGCGGCAGGCCGGCCGCGTCGCCGAGGTGCTCGAGCACGACGGTGACGCCCTCGGGGGCGAGCTCGTCGTAGCGCTGCTGGCGACGCGCGAGCTCGGCGTCGTCGATGACGATCGGGGTGATGGCCAGGATCCGCATCAGCGAGCGCCCTCCTCGGGGCGCGGCGCGGCGGGCTCGATGCCCAGCGCGCGGGGGTCGTTGGGGTGCTCGGCGAGCGCGTGCACCTCGATGTCCATCCAGGGGTGGAGGGGCAGCGACGTCAGCGCCGCGTGCAGCTCGGTGGCGTCGGCGACGTCGTACAGGCTCCAGTTCGCCCAGCGGCCCGGCACCCGCCACAGGCGCCGCAGCTGGCCGGCGTGCGCCAGCCGCTGCCCCTGCTCGAGCTCGCGCGCGAAGATCTCCTCGCGCTGCCCGACCGGGGCGTCGGGGGGCCAGACGATCTCGATGTGGACCAGGAACTCGGCCACTCAGACCCCCAGGTAGGCCTCGCGCACGCGAGGGTCGTCGGCCAGCTCCGAGCCGGTCCCCTCGAGCACGATCGACCCGCTCTCGATGACGTACGCGCGGTCGGAGATGGCCAGCGCCTGGGAGGCGTTCTGCTCCACGATCAGCACGGTCACGCCGGTGTCGCGGATCCGCTTGATCGCCTCGAGCACCTGCGCCACGAGGTTGGGCGCGAGCCCGACGGAGGGCTCGTCGAGCGTCAGGCACGTGGGTCGCGCCATCATCGCGCGGCCGATCGCGAGCATCTGCTGCTGGCCGCCGGACATGGTGTCGGCCCGCTGCGTGCGCCGCTCGGCGAGGATCGGGAAGAGCTCGTAGACCTCGTCGAGGGACGAGCGGACCGTGGACCGGGACTGGGTGTAGGCGCCCATCTCGAGGTTCTCGACCACCTGGAGGTCGCCGAAGAGCGCCCGGTCCTGGGAGACGTGGACGAGGCCGGAGCGCACGATCTGGTGCGCCCGCATCTTCTGCACCTCGTGGCCGTCGAAGACGATCCGGCCGCCGGTCGTCGCGACCAGCCCGTGGATCGCCCGCAGGGTGGTGGTCTTGCCGGCGCCGTTCGCGCCGATCAGCGAGACGATCTCGCCCCGGTCGACGTGCATCGACAGGCCGTGGAGGATCTCCAGCCGCCGGTAGCCGGCGTGCAGGTCCTGCAGCTCCAGGATCATGCGTAGTCCTCTCCGAGGTAGGCCTCGATGACGCGGGGGTCGGCGATGACCTGCTGGGGGTCGCCGAGAGCGAGCTCGCGGCCCTCGGCCATGACCAGCAGGCGCTCGGACAGCGCCATGACCGCCGCCATGATGTGCTCGACGAACATGACCGTGACGCCGTCGGCGTGGATCTCGCGCAGCAGCTCGATGATCGGCGCCCGCTCGGCGGGGACCAGCCCGGCCAGCACCTCGTCGAGCAGCAGCAGGCGCGGCTCGAGGGCCAGCGCGCGGGCCAGCTCCAGCCGCTTGAGCCCGGCGGTCGGCAGGCTGCCGGACGGGCTGTGCACGTAGCGGTCGAGCTGGACCCGGTCGATCACCTCGAGCGCGTGCCGTCGGGCGGCCTTGCGCGAGCGGTGCCGGTGGTGGGCGGCGATCGCGACGTTGTCGAGCACGCTCATCGACTCGAAGGGCCGCATCAGCTGGAAGGTGCGGACGAGCCCGGCGTCCGCGACCTTCGCGGGCGACCAGCCGGTGATGTCGCGCCCGTCGAAGACCACCCGGCCGCGGGTCGGCGGGAGCTGCCCGGCGAGCAGGGAGAACAGCGTGGTCTTGCCGGCGCCGTTGGGACCGATGATCCCGAGGAACTCGCGGTCCGCGACGGTGACGTCGACGGAGTCGACGGCGGTCAGGCCGGCGAAGGACTTGGTGAGGTCTTCGACCTGGAGGAGGCTCATGAGCGGAACCGATCACGCAGGGTGCCGTAGATGCCCTTGGGCATGAACAGCACGATCAGGATGAGCAGTGCGGCGTAGACGGCGACGTCGAGGCCCGTGACGCCCTGGAGGAACTCCAGGAACGGCGGGGGCTCGCGCAGCACGGTCGCGATCCACTCCGAGAGCGGGCCGACGACCATCGCGCCGACGACCGGGCCGAAGACCGTGCCGATGCCGCCGATGACCGCGGGCACGATGGCGTTGACCGAGACCGCCGAGCCGAACGCCTGCTCCGGGCCCACGAAGAAGTAGTACTGCGTGTAGAACGCCCCGGCGAGCGAGGTGAACGCGCAGCTGATCGCCACCGCGACGAGCCGCACCCGCATCACGTTGATGCCGAGCGAGGCAGCGGCCACCTCGTCGTCGCGGACCGCCTGGACGTACTGCCCCGAGCGGGAGTTGACGTACGCGACCGTCCCGAGGAGACCGGCGCCGAGGATCGCCAGCGGGATCCAGTAGTAGAAGTGGCTGCCCTGCTCGAACTGCAGCATCCACCAGGAGTTCTCGGTCAGCAGCGGGACGTTGAAGCCCTCGGTGCGGCGCAGGAAGTCGAGGTTCTGCACCACGAGGAGGAATACCTGCGCGAAGGCGAAGGTCGCCAGGGCGAAGTACGCGCCGGCCAGCCGGTAGCGCAGGCAGAGGAAGGCGATCAGCGTGCCGGCCGCGGCGGAGATCGAGGCGCCGACCACCATCGCGATCCACGGCGAGATGCCGTGCTCGACCAGGAGATAGGCGTCGGTGTAGGCGCCGATGCCGAAGAACGCGGCGTGGCCGAAGCTGAACATGCCGCCGTAGCCGCTCATCAGGTTCCAGCCGACGGCCATGATCGCGAAGATCAGCGTGCGCACGGCGACGGTCTCGGTCTGCTCGTCCAGCACGAACGGCAGGACGGCGGCGACGGCGAGGAGCACGACCAGCGCGAGGTAGGTGCGCGCGGTCGACCGGTCCTTCAGCCGCGGGTCGTCCGAGCTCACGCTGGGTGCGCGCTCGGTGGTGAGGGCGGTCATTGCTTCACTCCGAAGATCCCTTGCGGACGGAAGAACAGGACGAGGACGAAGACCGCGAAGACGAGGATCAGCGACCCCGTCCCCGGCAGGTAGAGCGCCCCGACGGTCTGGACGAGCCCGATCACCAGGCCGCCGACCACGGCTCCCTTGACGCTGCCGAGGCCGCCGAGCACGACGATCACGAACGCGAGGATCGTGAACTGCTCGCCCACGGTCGGGGTGAGGCTGAGGAACGGCACCATCAGGCCGCCGGCCACGGCCACGCAGGCCGAGCCGATGCCGAAGGTCATCGCGTAGATGCGGCGCACGTCGATGCCGACCAGCGACGCACCCTGGGTGTTGGCCGAGACCGCGCGGATCGAGAGGCCGAACGACGTGCCGCGCAGGATCAGCGTCAGCGCGCCGGCGACCAGCAGCGCTCCCGCGAAGGCGATGAGCCGCTCCCACGACACGATCGCGTCGAGGACCTCGAAGGAGCCCTCGACCGAGCTCGGCACCCGCTTCGGACGACCGCCGAAGATCATCAGCAGCACGTTGACGATCAGCAGGCTCAGGCCGAGGGTCACCAGCAGCGGGCCCTCCTCGTTGTCGGCCATCGTCAGCTTGTTCAGCAGGGCGGCCTGGACGAGGACGCCGAAGAGGAACATCACCGGGATGGCGAGCAGCGTCGCGACGTACACGGGGATGCCGCCCGCGTCGACCATCTGGTAGACGAGGTACATCGCCAAGGTGAGCATCGCGCCCTGCGCGAAGTTGACGATGCCGAGCACGCCGAAGATCAGGGTGAGGCCCACCGAGACCAGGGCGTAGACGCCGCCGAGCAGCAGCCCGGTGACGATCGACTGGGTGACCAGTCCGGAGTCCTTGCCCCCGACGGTGTAGACGAGGAGCAGCGCGACCACCACCGCGCCGACGATGCCCAGGGGCAGCAGCGGCAGGCTCGGTCGACCGGAGCGGGTCTTCCCGTCGTCCGGTTGGGTCTCCGGTGGGGAGGTGGTGGTGTCGGTCATGGCCGTCCGTTTCGTGGCGGAGTCGTGGCTGGGGTACGTCGCTGCGGCGGTGCGGCGGTGCGGCCGCGGGCCGCGCGCCTGCCGGCCGGTGGCGGGTCACCCCGCCACCGGCCCGGAGGTCACTTGGCCGGGTAGACCGGCTCGGAGGTCGTGAACTCGTCGGGGAAGACCTGCTCGACCTTGCCCTTCTTGGTCTGCATCACGATGACCGTCGCGTTCTCGTTCTGGCCGGTCTCGTCGAAGGTGATCGGGCCGTCGAAGGCGAGCAGCGGGTCCTCGACCTCGATCTCGGCGATCGCGTCGCGGACGTCCTCCGGGTCGTCGGACCCGGCCTCCTCCAGCGCCTGGGCGATGACCATCACGGCCTGGTAGGAGAGCACCGAGGCGGTCTCCATCGGGCGGCCGAACTCGGCCTCGAAGCGCTTGCGGATGTCGGCGACCTCGTCGTTCGTGGCGCCGTAGTGGTAGTTGGCCGAGAGCACGTTCTCGCCCGCGGCACCCGCGTCGTTCGGGAAGGAGCCGTCGTCGAAGGCGCCGTTCGCGACGCCGTACAGCGCGTCGATGTCGGGGTCGAGCGCCTTGACCGCCTGGGCGACCAGGAGCTGGTCGGGGTAGTAGCCGGTCGCGACGATGACGTCGGGGTTGCCGGCGGCGGCCTCGCGGACCTGGGTGGTCGCGTCGGTGAAGTTCGTGCCGGGGTAGGTGACCTCCTTGAGGACCTGCACCCCCTGGCTCTCGGCCTGCTCCTTGAAGGCGTCGAAGACGCTCTGCCCGAAGGCACCCTCGATGTGGATGTAGGAGACGGTCTTGACCGGCTTGCCGTTGGCCTCGGCCAGCGCGATCAGGTCGTCCGCACCGTCGGCGCCCATGCTCGTGGCGTCGGGCTGGATCCGGAAGGTGTTCTTGTAGCCCTGCTCGAGGATCGAGTCGTCGACGGCCACGTCGATCACCAGCGGCACCCGGGAGCGCTCCGCGACGGCGGACACATTCGCGGTGACGTCGCTCTGGTAGGTGCCGACCAGCGCGACCGCGCCGTCGCTGATGAGCCGCTGCGCCTCGCTCTGGCCGGTGTCCGCGGCGCCCTTGCTGTCGCCCTCGCCCAGCGTGAGCTTCCGGCCGTCGAGCGACTCGATGCCGCCGTCGGCGTTCACGTCCTCGACCGCGAGCTTCGCGCCGTCGTTCATCAGCGCGCCGACGCCGGCAAGCGCGCCCGTCAGCGGGTGGACCGAGCCGATCATGATGTCGCCGTCGGAGCCACTGCCGGAGGAGCCGGATCCGCAGGCGGCGAGCGCCACGGTGCCTGCGGCGAGCACCGCCGCGAGTGAGACCTTCTTCATCGTGCTGGACCAACCTTTCGTGCCAAGGCACAGTGGGTGTGTTCCGTCAGAAGGAACGACCGATGCTTTCTGGCCGTTCCGCTGAGCGGTGCGACTCCAGGCGCCCGGGACGCCACGGATGGGGCAAGTTGCGGGATTCGGCGAGTATGGCACGGATCTCATTGTGATTTCTAGGGGCTCGACGGCAAAGCACGCCGACCGATACAGTTCCGCTAGGCGAAACAACCTGGAAACGGAGATGTGGCATGGGCGCAGGGATCAGCGGATCCGTTCCGCGGGAGACACCCGGCGGGACGGAGGCGGCCGACCGGGTCGCGGACGTGCTGCTGCTCTTCGCCCGCTCCGACGACGCCCTGGGCGTCTCCCGCATCGCCCGCTCCCTCGAGCTCAGCAAGGCCGTGGTCCACCGCATCCTGCAGTCGCTCGCGTCGCGCTCCCTGGTGCAGCCCCTCCCCGGCGGCTCGGCGTACGTCCTGGGCCCTGCGGCCGCGGGCCTCGCCGCCCGCGCCTGGAGCCAGCTCGACGTCCGCTCGGTCGCCTCGCCCGTGCTGCGCCGGCTGCGCGACCAGACCCGCGAGACGACCACGCTGTCGGTGCTGGTCGGGAACCAGCGGATCTACCTCGACCAGATCGAGAGCCCGCAGGAGATCAAGATGGTCGTGGAGATCGGCCCGCGGTTCCCGCTGCACTCCGGCGCCTCGAGCCGCGCGATCCTGGCCCACCTGCCGGAGTCGTTCGTCGGGGAGGCCGTCGGCCAGCTGCAGGCGGCACGGCCCGACCTCGACGTCGAGGCCTACCGGGCCGATCTCGCACGGATCCGGGAGCAGGGGTACGCCGTGTCCCTCAACGAGCGCGGGACGGGGGCCGCCTCGATCGCGGCACCCTTCTTCGACTCCGCCGGGAACGTCGCCGGCTCGGTCAGCTCCTCGGGCCCGGTCTTCCGCTACGCCGAGACCGACGAGGAGCACACCCGTCTCGTCGTGCAGGCCGCCCGCGACATCACCGCCCGGCTCTCCCCTAGCTAGCCACCGCGCCGGCCGGTCCTGGGCCGGCCCGGCACCCGGAAGGACCCGCCATGCTCCCCCGCTCGTTCCTGTACGTCCCCGGCAACCGGCCCGACCTGTTCCCCAAGGCCGCGGCCGGTCCCGCCGACGCGGTCGTGCTCGACCTCGAGGACGCGGTGCCGCTGTCCGAGAAGGCCGCCGCGCGCGGCGCCGTACGCGACTGGCTGGGGGCGTCCGCGGCGGGCTCGGGCGAGACGTGGGTCCGGGTCAGCCCGACCGCGCTGGAGGACGACTTCGACGCGGCGGTCCGCCAGGGTCTCGACGGCCTCCTGCTCGCGACCGTCACCCCGGCCGCGGTCCGGACGGTCGCCGCACTGCTGGCCCGCCTGGAGCCCGAGCGCGGGCTCGTCCCGGGGTCGGTCCGCGTGGTCGGGCTCGTCGAGAGCGCCGAGGGACTGCTGTCCCTCGCCGAGTCCGCGGCCGAGGAGCGGCTCACCGCCTTCGGGATCGGCGAGGTCGACCTGCTCGGCGACCTGCGGATGTCGCGCGGCCCGGCCACCGACGCGGCGGTCACCCACCTGCGCACGCAGGTCGTCGTGCACAGCGCTGCGGCAGGCCTCGAGGCACCCGTCGCCCCGACGTCCACCGACTTCCGGGACCTCGACGCGTTCGCCGAGTCGACCCGTGCCCTCGTCGGCCTGGGCTTCCGGTCCCGCACCGCCGTGCACCCCGCCCAGGTCCCGGTCGTCCACGACGTCCTCACCCCCACGCCCGAGAAGGTCGCCGACGCCCGCGACCTCGTCGCCCGCTTCGACGCGGCCGAGGGCGGCGTGACCACCGACGCGCGGGGCCGGCTCATCGACGCCGCCGTCGTCCGGGAGGCGCGGGAGGTGCTGGCCCGCGCCGAGCGGGCCGGCTGAGCCGACCTGCCGCTCACCGGCACCTGGGCGTGCCGGTGCCCCGCCGGCCAGTCGCTCCGGCGGGTAAGGCTGGAGTGGCTGAGGCCTGGTGGCGTGCGTTGCTAATTCACGTTAAGAGCGCGCAGCCTCCTCAGCAGCCACGTTGTTATGGGACGGAAGGCCGAGCCGCTTCCGGTGGTGGTAGACCAGCCAACCCTGTGGCGTCAAGTTCGCTACGACCCGTGAAGCATTCTCGGGGTCAACCCCCTTTTCCATCAGCTGAACTTCCTTGAAATCAGTGATCGCAATTGACATGTTTTGCGACTGACTGAAGAACGTCCTCCAGTCGCTGACTCGACAAAAGCCGCCCATCTCCGCCAACTGATCAAAAAACTGCCAAGTGCGCTGACTGATGCCTCTAGCGTCGGAGTGTGCACTATCGGCAACGTCTTGTAGCCAATTTTCCATCGCGGTTTGAAGTTCCTGGCCAGTCGGCAACTCCAAGTCCTTGACCAGGTACTCTGCATATACGTAGTCGCTGAATTGTTGCGCGTAGGCCATCGCGTCACGCAAGTTGCGATTCAGGACTCCGTACAGGAACTCGAACCCTTCCGGAGGGACAGGCGCGTACGCGTTAGGGCCGCCAAATTCCTCGAGTCGTCTCTCGACGGCAGCAAGTGACGCCTCGTCAGAGAGGGGGCCTACCCTCATGGGGGCGTCGAAAACGCCGCTCAGCCTTGCAGAGCGAGCCCGCGAAACGATGCCTCGCGAGCCGCACAGAACCCACCTCGTGCCGGGCAGTTTGAAAACTGTATCCCGCAGCGCTTCAAGGGTCCGCCGCGCTTCGCCGGCCGTCTCAAGGAGTTCGAGGTTGTCCACGACGCAGACTACGGCCCCGGCGTCATTCGTTGGAAAGCAGCGCAAGAGTTGTTCCCGAACAGCCTCTGGGAAACCACTCGACGCGTAACCATCCGACTCGTTCGGAACCGCCCCTCCGCCGCCGCCGAACCCAGCTATTGAGCCGGTTGCCTGACGGAAGGTAGCGTCGTTCAACCAGTTGTCAAGGCGCGCCACGTCGGGTATATCCAGCCCCGCCTTGCGGAAAGCTTCAATGTGAGCGATCAGCGTTTGGGCAATGCCGAAATAAACCTGTTTCTCGAACTGATCGACCGTCATGGTCGCCTGGAATGGCTCGCACGGTACAAAAAGATTCTTACTGGGACTTGCTGCGCCTCGTCGAAGCATCCGATAGGTGGCGACGGCGATCAAGCTGGATTTGCCAACACCCGCAAGGCCTTCGACGGTCGGGTGCGTCCCCATCGAGCCGATTCGCCGCTGTAGTTGCTCGACTTCGCGGTCTCGACCCACGAGTAGTCTGTCGCCAACTTCGTCACCTGGAAGATTGAGATTATTATAGGGGTTTGCCCTGAAGCCGAACTGCGGCCAGATGGTGTACGGGTTCGCCATGCGGCGATCGTAACGACGTAATGGGGGCAGACTCACGACTTGCGAGAATCTCGATCTCGGTCGGCCCGCCTCAATCGTGGGGGACCACGCGTCGCACTCGACCCCGCTGGTGGTTGCTGGGCCGGGCGACTACGGCCGGGGAAGACGCAGTGCTGGCCGCGGAGCCGGTCTGGATGGCGGGGCGGGGTCTCGACGACGCTCGCCGGGGCTCGCTGCTCGACCGGCGGTGCAGGCGCGCCGCTCGAGCGGCGGCGTGCGGACAGCACCAGGCCCGGACCCCCTCCGGGAGCCCGGGCCTGGAGAGTGGGTCAGCGGCGGCCGGAGCGGCGGACGAACTGCCCGCGCGGGGAGCCGACGATGTCGCCGTCGCGCAGGACGGCCTCGCCGCGGAGGTAGGTGTCGGTCACCTTGGCGGTCAGCTCGAACCCCTCGAAGGGGGTGTACTCCTGGGTGGAGAGGGAGTCCTCGGCGTGCACCTCGTAGGTGACGTCGTCGTCGAGCAGGCAGAAGTCGGCGTCCTTGCCGACGGCCAGGTCGCCCTTGTCCTTCATGCCGAAGCGCTCCGCGGGGTTGCGGGAGACGAGCTCGGCGATGCGGGTGTACGACAGGCCGCGGCGACGGCCCTCGGTGACCAGCGCGGGCAGGAGGTACTCGGTGCCGCCGAACCCGGACTTCGCGAGGAACACGTCCTCCTTGGGCTCCCCGAACTTCGTCTCCTCGCGGCAGCACGCGTGGTCGGAGGTGACCCACGAGAAGTTGCCGGCGAGCACGTGCTCCCACAGGGAGTCGACGTCCTCGGGGGAACGCAGCGGCGGGTTCACCTTGCCGCCGAGCGAGGCGGTGTTGTAGTTGGCGACCAGGTGGCCGACGGTGACCTCGCGGCGGAAGTCGATGTGCGGGAAGGTCTGCTGCATCATCATCGCCGCCTCGATCGCCTTGCGCGAGGTGAGGTGGAGCAGGTTGATGGTGGGCAGCTCGGTCTCGTGGGCGAGGTAGGAGGCGATGGTGATCGCCAGGCCCTCGGAGTGCGGCGGACGCGAGGCGCTGTACGCCTCGAGCCCGGTGAGCTTGCCCTCCTGCTCGACCAGCTTGGTGTAGGCGCGCATGATCTCGGCGGTCTCGCAGTGCAGCGAGAGGGAGATGGCGTCGCGGTCCTCGGCGAAGCGCTCGTCCGCGCGGGCCTTCTGCAGCGCACGCATGATGAACTCGAAGTGGGCGAGGTCGTAGGACTCGTCCTCGGGCAGCATCAGGAACGAGCCCTGGTCCGCGGAGCGCCCGTGCAGCCCGTGGCTGCCGTAGAACATGAAGATCTTGAAGGACGGCACGCCGTGCTCCTCGATCATCATCGGGATCTCCTCGATGTGCTCCTGGAGGATCGGGGCGACGTGGAAGGCGTAGTCGACGAACGCCCGGCCGTCGGTCGCGGCCAGGATGTCGGGGAAGACCTCGCGGTAGGGCCCGGTGCGGTTCATGTAGTAGGCGCCGGTGCGGATGTAGGTGATCCCGGAGGTCACGCCGCCCTGGGCGGACGCGCGGCTCTCGGTGTCGGCGTCCTCGCCGAGCTCGTTGTAGATGCCCCAGTGCTGGTGCACGTCCACGACGCCCGGGAAGAGGTGCTTCCCGCCGGCGTCGAGGACCTCGGCACCACCTGCGTCGATCGAGGGCTCGAACGCGGCGAACCGGCCGTCGCGGACCGCGACGTCGAGGTCCTCCGGCTGCTCCTGGCCGGGGCGGACGACCCGGGCGTTCTTGATGACGAGGTCGTACCCCGAGGTCTCGCTGGCGTTGCTCACGGTCGGTCACCCTTCTCGTTGTCTCGCATGGCGCCGGCGTCGACGCGCGTGAGGGGCGCGAGGACGGCGGACAGGTCGGTGCAGGTCTCGAGCGTCCGGCAGGCCTCCGCGAGGGCGGCCGCGTCGGCCGCCTCCAGGACCCGGGACGCGTTGGCGTCGAACTTGGCGGTCAGCTCCTCGAACGACAGCGGCCGCTCCGGGCCGCCGCGGGTCGTCAGCACCTCGTGCACGACCTCACGGCCGTCGGTCAGGTGCGCGGTGAGGACCGCCGGGAACTGCCGCGGGAAGATGTCGGTGCAGCGCTGGTCCGGCACCACGTCGACCTTGGCCATGATCGCCCGGCGCTCCGGGTCGCGGGCCAGCTCGTCGGTGTAGTCGTCCACGCCCGCCCCGAGGCCGGAGCCGCCGAGCAGGCCGACCGCGACGGCGTACGGCCCGCTGAACTGCGCCATGTAGCCGGTCTCCGGGGCCCGCTTGACGTCGATCGGCTCCCCGATCGTGCGCAGGTTGGGCGCGGGCACGCCGAGGACGAGCCGCTCGACGTCGTCGGGACCGATCCCCGCCTCGCGGAGGCGGCCGGCCGCGTCGACCGCGGCGTGGGTGAAGTGGTTGGCCGGGTAGGGCTTCACGAAGATGCCCGGCACCGCCCAGTCGGTGCCGAGGCCGTCGGTCACCGCGGCGGCGTCGTACTGCCCGTGCAGCCACGCCTGGTAGAAGCCGAAGCGGCCCTCCAGGACGGTCGGCGGGCCGGTGAAGCCGTGCTCGACCAGCTCGGCCGCCGAGACCGCCGCGTGGGCGGCCCAGCCGCAGTGCATCCGCTTCACGGTGCCGCCGGTGCGGTTGGCCTCGATAATCCCCGACGCCATCGACGCCGCGACGCCCAGCGCGTCCACGACCGCGTCGGCGTCGCCGCCGGCCAGGACGGTCGCGGCGACCGCCCCGCCCATCGCGCCGCAGATCGAGGTGGCGTGCTGGCCGTGCTCGAAGAAGGTGGAGTTCTTGGCCGCCTCGTCGTAGCCCGCCATGCCCAGCCGGACGCAGACTTCCAGCCCGATCGCGGTGGCGCGCACCAGCTCCCGACCGTCGGCGCCGTGCCGCTCGGCGGCCGCGAGGGCCGCCGGGACGACCGTGGCGCTCGGGTGCAGCACCGAGGGCAGGTGGGTGTCGTCGTAGTCGAGGGAGTGCGCGAGCACCCCGTTGACGAACGCCGCCAGCGCGGCGGGCAGCCGCTCCGGCACGCCGACCGCGGACGCGACCGGCCGGCCGCCCTGGTAGCTGGCCCAGGAGCGTGCGGCCCGGCTGGTCTCCAGGGTCGAGGCGGCCACGGCGATGCCGAGCGTGTCGAGGACGCGCTTGCGGACGCTGTCGACGACGTCCTGCGGGAGGTCGTCGTAGCCGGTGGCCGCGGCGAAGTCGCCGAGCTGCTGGGCGAGGGTCCGCTCGCTCATGCCGTCGCCGCCGAGCGGATCGCGAGCGGACGCACCGGCGAGCCGGTGGCGCCGTAGATGTTGAGCGGCACCAGGACGAAGGTGAACTCCGCCCAGCCGGTCGCGGCGAGACCCTCGAGGTCGAGCGCCTCGACGATGTAGATGCCCGCCTCGACCAGGAGGACCCGGTGCGCCGGCAGCAGCGCGTGCCCGCCACCCGGGGCGAGCCGCTCGAAGGCGATGGTGTCGGCGCCCGCCGCGTGCACCCGCCGGTCGGCGAGCCACTGGGCACCGGCCTCGCCGACGCCGGGCACGCCCGAGGGCCCGCCGACGTACGGCGCACCCTCGGCGAAGCGTGAGCCCCAGCCGCTGCGGATCAGCACCACGTCGCCCTCGCCGACCTCGACGCCCTGCCGGGCGGAGGTGGCCTCCAGGTCGGCCACGGTGATCTCGTAGCCGCCCTCGCAGTGCTCCACACCGAGGTGTCCGGCGACGTCGAGGAGCACCCCGCGACGGACCATCGGGGCGATGGTGTGGACGCCGAGCTCTTCGTACTTGCCCCCGACGCCGGCCGCGACGGCGTCGACGCCGCCGTGCATCTTGCCGTCGAAGGACACGTGCGCGAGCGCGTCGATGTGGGTGCCGACGTGGGTGCCGGTCGTGATCATGTCGTTGGCGGCGCTGCTCCCGTCGGAGCGCACCATGTCGCCGTGGCGGCGCGGCAGGGTGTGCCAGAACGCCGGGTGGTTGGGCGACTGCGGCATGCCGACGCGCAGCTGGCGACCGAGGTCGACGACCTCCACGCCTGCTTGCACGGCCCCGAGCAGGGCGTCCGTCATCGCACGATCTCCTTCTTCTTCAGGGTGGCGATCTCGTCGGCGTCCAGGCCGACCTCGCCGAGCACCTCGTCGGTGTCGGCGCCGATCGCGCGGCCGGTGAACCGGATGCGGCCCGGCGTCTCGCTCATCCGCCACATCACGTTGTGCTGCAGGAGCGGGCCGAGGTCGGGGTCGTCGACCTCGACGAGCATCTCCGTCTCCCGCACGTGGGGGTCCTCGGTGATGTCGCGCGCGTCGTAGACCGGCGCGATGGCGGCCCCGGCCTCGGTGAAGGCGTCGAGGACCGTCTCCCGGTCGCGCTGGGCGATCCAGCCCCCCACCATCTCGTCGAGCAGGTCGACGTGCTCGGCGCGACCGGCGCCGGTGGCGAACCACGGCTCGTCGATGACCTCGGGATGACCCACGAGCTCCATGACCCGCTCGGCGATCCGCTGCGCGCTGGTGCTGATCGCGACCCAGCGGTCGTCGGCGGTGCGGTAGGTGTTGCGCGGGGCGTTGTTGGTGGACCGGTTGCCCTGGCGCTGCGGCACCTCGCCGAGCTGCTGGTAGACCGTCGGCCCCGGGCCGACGGCGGCCATGATCGGCTCGAGGATGCTGAGGTCGACGACCTGCCCGCGGCCGGTGGCGTCGCGGTGGCGCAGCGCCATGAGCACGGCCGAGGAGGCGGCGATGCCGCAGATGCTGTCGGCCAGGCCGAACGCCGGCAGCGTCGGCGGGCCGTCCGGCTCACCGGTGGCGGCGGCGAAGCCGCTCATCGCCTCGGCGAGGGTGCCGAAGCCGGCGCGCGAGGAGTACGGCCCGGTCTGCCCGAAGCCGGTCAGCCGGGCGACCACGAGCCCGGGGTTGTCGGCCTGGAGCACGTCGGGGCCGATCCCCCAGCGCTCGAGCGTGCCCGGGCGGAAGTTCTCGACGACGACGTCGGCGGTCGCGGCGAGCCGACGGAAGACCGCGGCGCCGTCGGGGTGCTTGAGGTCGAGGGCGACCGTCCGCTTGTTGCGGCTGATCTCCTTCCACCACAGCGGGACGCCGTCCTTGCTGCGGCCGTGGCCGCGCATGTTGTCGCCGTGGCGGGGGTGCTCGATCTTGACGACGTCGGCGCCGTAGTCGCCCAGGATCTGGCAGCACAGCGGGCCGGCCAGGATCGTCGAGACGTCGAGGACCCGCAGGCCCTCCAGTGGCATCGGCTCTGGCACGCGTCCATCCGTTCCGCTTGCAGAAACATCTGACAGGGCCTCACTCTAACCACATCACCCGCCGGAACAGAAGACTCTGCCGGTCGAATACTCACGATCAGCGGCCAACTTGCGCGCACCGCGAGCCCGAGCGCCCATTGTCGGAACCCCGCGCCCGGCGTACCGTCGCGGGGTGACGACGACAGATGCGTTCCTTCTGGCGGAACAGACGCGATCGGCGATCGACCGCTTGGCCGGCACGTTGCACGACTACCGGCACGGGGACGTGCGACCAGTGGCCGACCGCCTCCCGGTGGTGCTCACCGACCTCCTCGGGGTCACGGTCGCCGGCATGCGGACGCCCGAGCTCCGGCGCCTCCTGGACGTGTGGCCGACGCCGGCCGGACCGCACCCGCTCGTCGGCTGCGAGCGGCGCACGGACCCCGACACCGCCGCGCGGCTGCTCGCCACCGCCGCCTGCTCACAGGAGCTCGACGAGGGCAACAAGCACGCCGCCGGGCACCCGGCCGCGCACGTGGTGCCCGCCGCCCTGGCCGCCGCGCACGAGTCGCCCACGCCGGTCACCGGGGAGCGGCTGCTGACCGCCGTCGCCGTGGGCTACGAGGTCGCCGCACGGTTCGGCCGGGCCCTGCGCCGGGACCCCGCATGGCACACGCACGGCCACTGGGGCGTGACCGGGGCGGCGGCCGCCGCCGCGGTCGTCCACGGCTGCACGGTCGAGCAGCTGGCCGCCGCGATCGACGTCAGCACCGACCTGATGACCGTCACCCCCTGGACCTCGGTGCTCGCCGGCGACTTCGCGCGCAACCTGTGGCTCGGGCAGGCCGCGGTCGGCGGGCTGCTGGCCGCCCGGCTGGCCCGCGCCGGCCTGGCGGTCAACCGCGGCGGGGCTGCGGCGGCGTTCGACCTGCTCGGCACGCTGGACCCGGACGTGCTGGTCGAGGACCTCGGCGAGCGGTGGCTGGTGGCCGAGGGCTACCTCAAGCAGCACGCCGCCTGCTCCTACACCCACCCGGCGGTCGACCTCGTGCAGTCGCTGCGCCGCGCCGACGGCTGGTCGGGCGACGACGTCGCCTCGGTCCACGTCGCCACCCACGGCTTGGCCCGACCGCTCCTCCAGCGCGACCCGGTCACCCGGCTCGGCGCGATGTTCTCGATGCCGTTCGTCGTGGCCGTGGCCTGCACCGCCGACGCCGTCGACCCGAGCACGATGGAGCCCGGCACGGCGGCGTTCGAGCGTGCCGCGGCCTTCAGCGACCGGGTGGTGGTCGAGGTGCGCGCCGACCTCGACGCCCACCTGCCCCGCCGGCGGGTGACCGAGGTGGTCGTCGAGCTCGCCGACGGACGGACCGTCGCGCTCGCCCAGCCCGACCCGATCGGGGACACGGCCCACTTCCCCCTGGGCGAGGCGGACGTGGTCGCGAAGATCGACCGGCTCCTGGCGGCGGGTCCGGACCGCCCCACCGACGCGAGCAGGGGCGCCGACGGGCCCCGGGCGGCCGACCTGCTGGCCGGTGTCCGGGCACTCGTCGACGCCCCTGACGTCGTGGCGGCGTACGCCGCGCTGCCGTACGTCGGCGCGACCTGACGCGCCGTCGCAGGCTCAGGCCGCGGCGGCGACCTCGGTCCGCTCGCCACCCTGGCGGCGGGCCAGCTGGTCGAGGCGGGCCTGGGCGGCGCGGCGCGTCTTGCGGTCGCCGGTCGTCATCTTCCACAGCAGCGCGAGCTGCTGGGGGGCGTTCGAGCGGTTGGTCGTGGCCAGCCACCCGTTGGGCAGCGAGAGCCGGACGACCTTGTGCCAGGCGCTGCCGACCTGCGCGGGCAGGGAGGCCTCGTGGTAGTTCAGGTCGTACTTCTCGAACAGCGCCTTGACCCGCGGCGCGACCTCGGCGTACCGGTTCGAGGGCAGGTCGGGGAAGAGGTGGTGCTCGATCTGGTGCGAGAGGTTGCCGGTCATCAGGTGCATGAACTTCGAGCCGGAGATGTTGGCCGAGCCGAGCATCTGGCGGACGTACCACTCGCCGCGGGTCTCGTTCTCGGGGATCGAGGCCTTCTCGAAGGTCTCGACGCCCTCGGGGAAGTGGCCGCACATGATCACCGAGTGCGACCAGAGGTTGCGGACCAGGTTGGCGGTGAAGTTCGCGGCCAGGGTCGGCAGGAAGGACCCGGTCGGGATGGCGAGGCCGGGGTTGACGACGTAGTCCTTGGTGGCCTGCTTGCGGATCTTGCGCAGGGTGTTGCGGGCGTTCTTCTTGAACGTCTCGCTGCGCTTCTCCTTCGGCACCGACAGGTTCTTGCCGAGCTCGAGGTCGTAGGCGGCGATGCCGTACTCGAAGAAGCAGGCGTTGAGGAAGTTCCACAGCGGCTGGCCCAGGTACATCGGGTACCAGCGCTGGTCCTCGTCGACGCGCATGATGCCGTAGCCGAGGTCGTTGTCCTTGCCGACGATGTTCGTGTAGGTGTGGTGGACCTCGTTGTGGGAGTGCTTCCAGCCGTCGGCGGTCGAGGCGTTGTCCCACTCCCAGGTGGTGGAGTGGATCTTCGGGTCACGCATCCAGTCCCACTGGCCGTGCATGACGTTGTGGCCGATCTCCATGTTCTCGAGGATCTTGGCGATCGAGAGGCCGATCGTGCCGGCGATCCAGGCCGGGGGCAGCACGCTGACGAGCAGGACGGCCCGGGAGCCGAGCTCGAGCTTGCGCTGGACGTCGACGATGCGCCGGATGTACGCCGCGTCGCTCTCGCCCCGGCTGTCGATGACCTCCTGGCGGATCGCGTCGAGCTCGACGCCGATCTGCTCGATGTCCTCGGGGGTGAGGTGGGCGATGGGGCTCTCGGGCTTGCGGGTGATGGTCGTCATCGGGTGTCTCCTTCGTCGTCAGTGGTCGATGGAGCAGGCACCGGCGGCGGTGCTGATGCAGGTCTGGATGGGGACGCCCTGCGGCCCGGTCTCACCGGGGACCGCGACGGTCAGCGCGCCGTTGCGCAGGTCGCGCACGGCGCCCTCGCGCATGGGCAGCACGCAGGCCATGCAGATGCCCATCCGGCAGCCGCTGGGCATGAGGACGCCGGCCTGCTCGGCGGCGTCGAGGATCGGGGTGGTGCCGTCGACCTCGAGGGTCGTCCCGGCGCCCGCGGTGCCGGTCAGCGTGACCGTGCCGCCGCCCTCGCCGTCGGCCGGTGCGAGGACCACGGGGCGGAAGCGCTCGGTGGTGAGGTCCAGGCCGCGGGCGGCGTGGTGCTCCTCGAGCGCGTCGAGCAGCCCCGCGGGGCCGCAGGCGTAGCTGAGCCGCTCGTCGAGGTCGGGCACGAGCTCGGCCAGCACGGCGACGTCGAGCAGGCCGTGCTGGTCGTCGAAGCGCTCGACGAGGCGGATCCGGCCCGAGGCGTCGAGCGCGCGCAGCTCGGCCCGGAAGATCGCGGCCGACTCCGTGGCGTTGACGTGCACGAGCACGATGTCGGTCTCGGGCGCGACGGCCTTGGAGTGCAGGTTGCGCAGCATGCCGATGACCGGCGTGATGCCCGAGCCGCCGGTGACGAGCAGCAGCTTGGCCGGCAGCGGCTGGGGCAACACGAACTCGCCCTCCGCCTGCGCCAGCTGGAGCATCTGCCCCTTGCGCGCGGAGTGGACGAGGTGGTTGCTCACCACGCCGCCCGGGATCGCCTTGACGGTGATGCTGACGCAGCCGTCGGGGCGCGGGCCGTGGGTCAGGGAGTAGGTGCGCCACAGGCGCACGCCCTCGACGTCGACGCCGACGCGGACGTACTGCCCCGGCACGTGGCCGGTCCAGTCGCGGCCCGGCTTGAGCACGATCGTGGCGGACTCGGGCGTCTCCGGCAGGACCTGGACGATCCGGCCACGCAGCTCGGCGCCCGAGCGCAGGGGGTGGAAGACGTCGAGCACGTCGTCGAGCTCCAGCGGGGTGACCGCGGACTCCGCGACGCGGCGCAGGACGCTCCGGAGCGAACGGCCGCGGGGCGCGGCGAACGGTTCGGCAGCGGTGGTCATGCACCTACTGTGCTAGATCGGCGGAGTAAAGTCCTGTCCGCGGGACGTGAACCGGGCGAGACTTGTTGTTCGCAGGTGACAAAAACTCATCCGCGCGGCCCGCACAGACGCTGTGGCACAGGAGGATCCGATGGTACGACGCGAGCCGCGCCAGCTGCCCGCCGCAGCCCTGCGCCTCCCGGCCGAGGCGGTCGCGGCCATGCGCGCGGAGCTGCCGGCGGTCGCCGAGCACGTCGTGCAGACCATCGTCGAGGAGGTGCCGAGCTACGAGGCGGCCTTCGACGGGCCGATGGGCGAGACGATCCGCAACGCGGTCCAGCTCGCGCTCGGCGGCTTCCTCACCCTGGCCGCCGGCCGCCGCGGCGTGGACCTGCGGACGCCCGCGCCCGCGATGGAGGGTGCCTACCAGCTCGGGCGCGGCGAGGCGCGCAGCGAGCGGACCACCGACGCCCTGCTCGCGGCGTACCGCATCGGCGCGCGGGTGTCCTGGCGCGAGATGTCGAGCCGGGCCGTCGCGGCCGGGCTCGACGGGGAGACCCTCGCGGCGTTCGCGGAGCTCGTCTTCGCCTACATCGACGAGCTGTCCGCCGCCAGCGTCGCCGGCCACACCGACGAGCTGGCGACGACCGGCCGGGTCCGCGCGCGCATGCTCGAGCGGCTGGCGCGCGCCCTGCTCGACGGCTCGCCCGAGGACGCCGTGGTCGACGCCGCCGACAAGGCCGACTGGAACCTCCCGACCACCCTCACCGCCGTGCTGGTGCCCCGCTCGCAGGTGCGTCCGGTGCTCGGCAGCGTCCCGGCGGCGACCATCGACGCCGGCGAGCTGCCCGGGGCCGAGGACGTCGACGTCCTGCTCGTCCCGGACGCGCACGGCCGCGCGCGGGGGGCCCTGCTGCGGACGCTGCGGGGCCGCGGCGCCGTCGCCGGACCCGCCCGGCCGTGGGCCGAGGCACGCACCTCCTACCTGCGTGCCCGTCGCGCCCACGCGCTCGGGCTGCGCGACGACACCGAGGCGCACCTGCCCGAGCTGGTCCTCACCGCCGACCCCGAGGCGCTCGCCGACCTCCGGGCGCAGGCCCTGGCACCGCTCGCCGACGTTCGACCGGCGACCGCGGAGAAGCTCACGGAGACGCTGCGCTCCTGGCTGCTGCACCAGGGCCGGCGCGAGGACGTCGCGGCCGACCTCTTCGTGCACCCCCAGACGGTCCGCTACCGCCTCGGTCAGCTGCGTGACCTCTACGGCGACCGGCTGGAGGACCCGGCGACCGTCCTCAGGCTGACGCTCGCCCTGGGGGTCGCGGAGCCCTCGGACCAGCCGACCTCGGACACGCCGGCGGGCGGGTCGGCGAGGGACCCCGAGCATTAGTACAGATTTCACCAATCCGGCTCGCACAAGACACCGAACCCCCTCGGCAAGGGAGCACGACACACCATCGAGAGGGAGAACCATGAAGCACCGCATCGCCGCAGCAGCCGTCGCCGTACTGGCCACCTCGACCGCCGTCGCCGGCGCCCCGGCCCAGGCCGCCGACGCCCCCGCCAAGGCCGCGAAGGCCGGCACCACCAGCCTCGCGGAGGTCCTCGCCGCCGACGGCACCAAGCTCGACAAGAACGGGAAGGACTTCGACCTCACCGAGGCCGCCGTCCTCGCCGTCCTCGACGCCAAGCCCGGCAGCCCGGTCGGCCTGCTCGCCCAGGGCGGCAAGCGCGCCACCGCCTTCATCCCCACCGACAACGCCTTCCGCCTGCTGGTCAGGGACCTCAAGGGCTTCGCCCCGAAGACCGAGGCCAAGACGCTCAAGCAGGTCGCCAAGCTCGGCGTCGACACCATCGAGACCGTGCTGCTCTACCACGTGGTCGCCGGCAAGACGCTGACCTCCGACAAGGTGCTGGCCGCCGAGGGCTCCAAGGTCGCCACCGCCCAGGGCGGCTCCATCAAGGTCCACGTGATCAAGGGCAAGGTCACCCTCCTCGACGCCGACAAGGACGACCGCAACCCGCGGGTCGTCGTCCTCGACATCAACAAGGGCAACAAGCAGGTCGGCCACGCGATCGACCGCGTGCTGCGCCCGGTCGACCTCTGATCCACCGGCACCACCGGCACCACCGGCACCACTCGCTCCACCCGCCTCGCCCAGGGGTCCCCGGCCACGCCGGGGGCCCCTGCGCGTGCGGCAGGGTGTCGGAGCGCACCGTTCCCGCACTGCTCGGTCCGGGCACCGGCCCCCCGTCCTTCCCGCGACAGCTGGAGAACCCGTGACCCTCCCCACGACGGCCCGCCGCACGCTGGCCGCCCTGCTCACCGCACCCCTGCTCGCCGCCTCCCTCGTCGGCTGCAGCGACGACGACGCGGACCCGGACACCTCGCCGGTCAGCCCGTCCTCGACGATCCCGCGCACCGACGGGCCGAGCCCGCTCGCCACCCCCGAGCCGGGCCGCTTCCCGACGTACGTCGCGATCGGTGACTCCTTCACCGCCGCTCCGCTCGCGGGCCCGACGGGCGACCAGTCCTGCCTGCGCTCCGCGCAGAACTACCCCGCCCAGGTGGCCGAGGCGCTCGGTGCCCGGCTGACCGACGTCAGCTGCACCGGCGCCGACACCGCCGCGCTCGTCGGGGCCCAGCGGGTGCTCCAGGGCGGGGCCGTGCCGCCGCAGCTCCAGGCGCTGCAGCCCGACACGAGCCTGGTCACGATCGGCATCGGCGGCAACGACTTCGGCATCTACAGCACCCTGACCGGCTCCTGCGTGCAGGCCGCCCAGCAGGACCCCGACGGCTCGCCGTGCCGCACCACCCTCGGCCGCGACGGCGTCGCGGAGCTGCGCTCGAACATCCGTACCGTCGGCGACCGGCTCGTCGCCGTCGTCGAGGGGGTCCGGAACCGCGCCCCGGAGGCGGAGGTCGTCGTGGTCGGCTACCCCGAGATCGTCCCGTCGGACCGCACCTGCCCCGACCTGCTCCCGCTCGCCACCGGCGACTACCCCTTCGCGGCGGCCATGAACGAGCTGCTCGCCGACGTCCAGGAGGAGGCCGCCGAGCGCGCCGACGTGCCGTACGTCGACCTCTACGCCGCCAGCGACGGCCACGACGTCTGCTCGGACGACCCCTGGATCAACGGCCGCACCACCAGCGCCGCCACCGCGCTGGCCTTCCACCCGCTCAAGGTCGAGCAGGAGGCCGTCGCCGGCCTGGTGCTGGAGAAGCTCGCCGACGACGAGGACTGACCCGGTCCGGTCGACAGCCCGCGCTCCGCGGCCGATGTTGCCGCTTCACGGCCATTGCAAAGGCCGTGAAGCATCAGCATCCCAAGTTGACTTGGGATGCTGACGCTTCCCTGTCACATCTCCCGGTGGACGACCGCCCCGGCGACGACGGTGAGGGCGACGTGGGTGCCGCGGAGGGCGGCGCCGGCGTCGGCCGTGGAGGCGTGGGCGGCGAGGGGGTCGGCGTCGACGAGGACGAGGTCGCCGCGGGAGCCGACGCCGACGGTGGGCTGGCCGTCCACGGAGGCGGCGAGGGCCTCCTGGACCGACAGCGCCTGCTCGCCGTGCCACGGCCCGCGCTCGTCGGCGCTGCGGTGGACGGCGGCCGCGACGGCGAGCCACGGGTCCAGCGGGGAGACCGGCGCGTCCGAGCCGAGCACGAGCTCGACGCCGTCGTCGAGCATCCACCGGAACGCGAAGCAGCGGGCCGACCGCTCGCCCCAGATCTTCTCCGTCAGGTCGCGGTCGTCGAGCAGGTGCGCGGGCTGCACGCTGGCCCGGATGCCCAGCTCGGCCATCCGGCGCACGTCGTCGCGACCGACCATCTGGGCGTGCTCGACGGAGCCGCGCGCGCCCGTGGCGGCGTACGACGCGAGCGCCTCGGCGACGGCCGCGTCACCGATGGCGTGGGTGGCGACCTCGAGGCCGGCGGCGTGGGCGCGGGCGAGGTGCTCGCGCAGCTCGTCGCCGGAGAGGTTGGGCTGTCCGGCGGGGTACTCCAGGCGGTGGGCGTCGCCGTACGGCTCGCAGCACCACGCCGTGCGGGTGTTCAGCGAGCCGTCGCTGATGATCTTCAGCGACCCCATCGTGAGGAGCGGCCCGCAGCCGGGGAGCGCCTCGCCGGTGCGCAGGCCGAGGGCGATGACGTCGTCGAGGTGCTCGGCGTACGTCGCGGCGCGCACCCGCAGCAGGTCGGCGCCGGAGTGCCACCGCTCCACCCAGTCCATCGGCCCGCGCCCGAACTCGAAGTCGACGAGCCCGACGACGCCCAGCGCGGCCGCGGTCTCGAGCGAGCGGCGGTAGGCCTCGGGCGAGGTCCCCTCGTTGCCGACCAGGCTGACCAGGCGCGGGTACGCCGCGAACCACTCGGTCTCGCGGACCACCGAGTCGCGCACCGGCATGGCGAGGTGCAGCAGCGCGGTCGTGTTGAGCCAGGCGTGGTGCCCGTCGCCGCTGATCAGCACCACCGGCGTCTGCCCGGAGACCGCGTCGAGCTCGGACACGGTGACCTCGCGGTCCCAGCCGCCGGAACGGTGGCCCCACCCGATGACGGGCTGGTCGGGGTGCTCGGCGACGCGTTCGGCGACCGCGCGGGTGACGTCCTCCGGCGTGCGGGCGGCACCGAGGTCGAGCCGCTGGGAGGCGAGCGTCCACTGACCCATGTGCACGTGCTGGTCCCACAGCCCGGGGAGCAGCCAGCGTCCGGCGGCGTCGACCTCCTCGACCGCGTCGCCGGCCGGCGGGTCGAGGCGCGGGGCGACCGCGGTCACCGTGCCGCCCTCCACGAGCACGTCGACCGGCTCGGAGGCGGAGGGTCCGCCGGGGGCGGCGTCAACGGGTCGCAGCGGCACCGGTCGGGCGTTGCGGACGAGCAGGCTGGTCATGGGGCAGAACGTAGTCGCGGCCCCGAACCCGTCTACCCTCGGGCGGCATGAGGACGCGGCGGCCAGGGACGGTGGTCGTCGCCGTCGTCGCGGTGGTGCTGGCCGTCGTGGGGTTCGCCGGCGGGGCACTGCTGGCCGGCCTGCTCGACGAGGAGCCGCGCGCGCTGGCGACCGCGGCGCCGGTGCCGGCGGTCTCGCCGTCCTACCCCGCGGACCCGCCCGCCGAGGTCGTCGCGGACCCGGACACCCCCGCGCTCGAGCCGGGGGTGCGCACCCGGCCGGTGGAGATCGCGGTCGCCCCCTACGGGCTCCGCCTGCCGGTCCCGGTCGGGTGGACCCGCAGCGACTCCCAGCTCGGCGAGTGGAAGTGGTTCCCGCCGGACCAGCCGACCGACAACGCCTTCTTCCTGCGCGTCCGGCTCATCGGCGGCACCCAGACGCGGTCCTCCGCGCTGCAGCAGCGGCTCGACGACCTCGGCGGCGCCTCGAGCGTCGAGGACCTCGTCGTCGAGTCGCGCGACGAGGCGGGGTTCACCGCGACGTACGTGCTGGACCGGTACCGCCGCGTGGCGATGGAGCGGTTCCTCTCCGTCGACGGGGACACGGCGTACGCCGCGATCGCCCTCGTCGGGCGGGAGCGGGACCGGCGCGGCATGGCCGACCTCGTCGAGCGCATCGTGCGCGGGGCCACCACCTCCTGAGCCCGGCGTCAGATGCCGTAGGTGTCCACGCTGTCGAGCACGCCGTTCGCCGTGGCCCGGTCCGCGCTGCGGACCTGGACCCACAGCAGCCGGTTCCCGGCGACCTGGACCACCCGCTCGACGGTGATCCCGTCGGGGCAGCCGGTGTGGACGACCGTGCGCGAGGGGTCGCCGGTGGTCTCGGTGACCGGCTCCTGGGCCTCCTCGCACTCCGGGTGCTGCGGCATCGTCGTCGGCAGCTCGGTCCCGGGGAAGAGGCCGAGGAAGACGCCCTCGCCGCTCGTGGACGGCACGTTCCAGTCCGCGACGGTGCCGACGGAGAGGGCCGGGTAGGTCACGTCGTCGTTCGGCGGCGTCCACCCGTCGGCCGCCACCACCCGCTCCCAGTCGCCCGGCACCGCGACGCCCAGGCTGCCCTGGTCGTCGACGAGCCGCACCTGCTCGGTCCGGCCGGCATGCCAGAGGTAGCCGCCGGCCCCGCCCAGCAGGAGTGCCAGGCCGCCCACCAGCCCGGCCACCGCCCACCGCCGTCGAGACCTCGGCGCAGCCACGACGGCGGGGTCGGGTGCCGGCACGGGTCCAGGGACGGGCGCGGTCGCGACCGCCGCGGGCGGCGGGCCCGGGCGCGCGCCGGCCTGGGTGAGGTCGGGGTCCAGGGGCAGCGCGGGCGCCGCGGCGGCCGCGTCGTCCGCGCCCCACGGGCCCTCGCGCCAGCCCTCGAGGGACTCCTCGAGCGCCGCCACGAAGGACGCGACGTCGGGGAACCGCTCCTCGCGGTCGCGGGCCAGGGCGCGGCGGACCACGGCGTCGGTCGCCTCCGGCAGCGGCCGGTCCGGCGTCGGCAGCGGAGGCGGCGGGCCCGGGGCGGCGGCCGCGGTCAGCGTCGCGTGCGCGTACGGCGCGCGGCCGGCGAGCAGGAGGTAGGTGAGCACGGCGAGGGAGTACTGGTCCGCGCGCGCGTCGAGCGGCTCGGCCTGCGCCTGCTCGGGGGCCACGAACGTCGGCGTGCCCGCGACCATCGTCAACCGGGAGGACATGTCGAGCGCCTTGCCGAGCCCGAGGTCGCCGAGCATCACGCGCACGGCGCCGTCGACGGTGCGGAACAGGACGTTGGCCGGCTTCACGTCGCGGTGGAGGATGCCGCGGGCGTGCAGCGCGGTCAGCCCCGCGCCGACCTGCCGGACCACCTCCACCGCCTGGGGCACGGTGAGGCCCTCGGCGCCGGGCTCCGCGTCGAGTCGGTCGGCGAGCGTGCCCTGGTCGGCGTAGGCCATCACCAGGTAGGGCCGCCCGTCCTCGAGCTCCCCGGCGTCGTACACCGGGACGACGTGGGGCGACTCGACCCGCCGCAGGTAGCGGCCCTCCTCCACGAACCGCTGCAGCACGTGGTGGTCCTCGGTCCAGTTGTCGGCGAGGACCTTGATCGCGACCGGGCTGTCGAGCTGCTCGTCGTAGGCCAGCCACACGGTCGCGAACCCGCCCGACCCGATCCGTCGACGCACCGCGTAGCGGCCGAGACGGGTGGGGTGGGACACGTCGGCATTATGTTGCAGGGGACGAGGGAGGAAACCCGGCATGGCCACTGACTCGGGCACCGGCAGCGGGGTCGCGCGGACCCCGGACGAGATCGACGAGCTCGCCCGGCGCGCGCGGGACGGCGACCGCGGCGCGCTCGAGGACCTGCTGGCGGCGGTCCGTCCGCGGGCGCTCAACGTGTGCCGCGGCGTGCTGCCGCACTCCTCCGACGCCGAGGACGCCTGCCAGGAGGCCCTGCTCAACATCGCCGGCAAGATCGGGTCGTGGGGCGGTCGGGGCCGGTTCACCACGTGGATGCACGTGGTGGCGGTCAACAGCGCGCGCTCGACGTACCGGCGGATGCGCAACCAGGCCGTCGCCAGCGACCACGCCCCCGCCGAGAAGCCCGACCCCCGGACCACCTCGGTCATCGCCGGCACCCGCCTGGACCTGCTCGAGGCGCTCGAGACCCTCGAGCGCGACCACCCGCAGATGGTCGAGCCGCTGCTGCTGCGCGACGTCTACGGGATGGCGTACGACGAGATCGGGGCGCAGCTCGGCCTGCCCACCGGCACCGTCAAGGCGCAGGTCCACCACGGCCGCAAGCTGGTGCGGCCCATGCTCCGCGGCGACGGGTGAGCGACGGGTGAGACGGCTCCCGGCGCTGCTCGCCGTCGCGCTCCTCCCCCTCGCCGGGTGCAGCGACGACGACGGCCGGGGCCCTACGGACGGCCCCCCGTCGCCCGGGCCGAGCACGGCGACGGACTCCGGATCGGCGACGGCGGTCCCGAGGAGGCCGACGGGCGCGGCCCTCGACGTCGCGCTGAGCGAGCCCCGGGAGGACTCGGTCTACCCCGACGTCGGCGACCCGGGCGTCGACGCCCTCCACTACGACCTCTCCCTCACCTGGGACCCCGTGGCACGGGTGCTGGAGGGCACCGAGCGGGTCGTGCTGCGCTCGACCGGGGACGACGACCGGCTCCGGCTCGACCTGGCGCCCGAGCTCGAGGTCGGCTCGGTGCGGGTCGACGGCGAGGAGGCGCGGTTCCGGCACCGCGGCAAGGACCTGGTCGTGCGCCACGACGTCGTCGCCGACCGGCGCTACGCGCTGGTCGTGACCTACGCCGGCACCCCGCGGCCGGTGCCGGCACCGACCCGGCGGCGGGACGTCGCCACCACCGGCTGGACCACGACCGCGGACGGGTGGACGTGGACGATGCAGGAGCCGTACGGCGCGTTCACCTGGTACGCCGTCAACGACCACCCCTCCGACAAGGCGCTCTACGACATCACCGTCCGGGTGCCGACGCCGTTCGTCGGCGTCGCCAACGGCGCGCTGGTCTCCCGGGAGGAGGACGGCCCGGACACGGTCACCCGCTGGCACCTCGCGGAGCCGGCGGCGTCGTACCTCGTCACCGTCGCGACCGGCGACTACGTCACCGCCGAGGCCACCTCGGACAGCGGGGTGCCGGTGACGTGGTGGGTGCCGCGCGACCAGCCGGACCTGGGGCGCGGGGCCCGCACGACCGCCGAGGAGCTCGGCTGGCTGGAGGAGCGGCTCGGGCCGTACCCGTTCGACACGCTCGGCGCGGTGGTCGTGGACTCCGCGAGCGCCATGGAGACCCAGACCATGATGACGATCGGCACGTCCGAGTACGCCAGGTCGCCGGCCGTGGTCGTGCACGAGCTGGCGCACCAGTGGTACGGCGACCAGGTCACCCCCACGGACTGGCGCGACGTGTGGATGAACGAGGGCATGGTGATGTACCTCCAGGTCCTCTGGCAGGCCGAGGAGGACGGCACGGACCTCGACGCGGTGCTCGACGCCTACGCGGCCGCGGAGGTCCGCGAGCGGGCGTCCGCCGGTCCGCCCGGCGCCTACGACCCCGACGCGTTCGGCGCCTCGACGGTCTACTACGGGCCCGCGCTCATGTGGCACGAGCTGCGCGGCCGGGTCGGCGAGGACGCGTTCTGGTCGATGGTGCGCGGCTGGCCGGCCTCCCAGGAGGACGGCGCCGCCGACCGCGAGGAGTACGTCGCGTGGGTCGAGCAGGAGACCGGGCTGGAGCTGTCGGCGTTCTTCGACGACTGGCTGCTGGGCGAGACCACCCCAGCCCGGTCCTAGGCCCGTTCCGGAGGCCCCTCAGGCGGTCAGCGCGGCGGCCGCGGCGGGTGCACCGGTCGCGGGGACCGGCAGCCCGTAGTGCTCGCGCAGCGTGCTGCCGGCGTACTCGGTGCGGAAGAGACCGCGCCGCTGCAGGATCGGCACGACGTGGTCCACGAACGCCTCGAGACCGGCGGGCAGCACGGGCGGCATCACGTTGAACCCGTCGGCCGCGGCGGCCGCGGCCCACTGCTCGATCGTGTCCGCGACCTGCTCCGGGGTGCCGGTGAAGGTCCGGTGGCCGCGGCCGCCGCCGAGGCGCAGCAGCAGCTGGCGGACGGTGAGGTCCTCGCGGCGGGCGAGGTCGACGACCAGCCGGTAGCGGCTGCTGATGGTGCGGACCTCCTCGACCGGGCGGATGTCCTGGGGCAGCGGGGCGTCCAGCTCGAGCCGCTCGACCGGCAGGCCGGTCATCTCCGCGAGCTGCTCGAGCGGGTGGTCGAGGACGACGAGCTCGTCGAGGCGGCGCTCGAGGTCGCGGGCCTCGGCCTCGGTGCCGCCGATGACCGGGACGACGCCGGGCAGCACCTTGACGTGGTCGGGGTTGCGGCCGGCGCGGACCGCGGCGGCCTTGAGGGTGGCGTAGAACGCGCGGCCCTCCTCGAGGGTCGGCTGGGCGGTGAACACCGCCTCGGCGTACCTCCCGGCCAGCTCGATGCCGGCCGGCGAGGAGCCCGCCTGCACCACGACCGGGTGGCCCTGGGGGCTGCGCCCGACGTTGAGCGGTCCCTTGACGCGGAAGTGCTCCCCGACGTGGTCGAGCGTGCGGACCCGGTCCGGGTCGATCCAGACGCCGCGCTCCTTGTCGGCCAGCTGGGCGTCGTCGTCCCAGCCGCCCCACAGGCCCAGGACGACGTCGAGGAACTCCTGCGCGCGGGCGTACCGCTCGGCCGGCGTGGGCAGCGGCCCGTCGCCGAAGTTGCTCGCAGCCTGCTCGGCGGCGGTCGTGACGACGTTCCAGCCGGCGCGGCCACCGCTGAGGAGGTCGAGCGAGGCGAAGGCGCGGGCCAGGTTGTAGGGCTCGGAGAAGGTCGTCGAGGCGGTGGCGACCAGGCCGATCCGCTCGGTGACCGCGGCCATCGCGGTGAGCAGCAGGACCGGGTCGGGGAGCTCGGCGGGGCGCCGGGCTACCTGGCCGAGGCCGGGGTGGTCGGCGAAGAACACCGAGTCCAGCAGGCCGCGCTCGGCGGTGCGGGCCAGGTCCTGGAAGTACGCCACGTCGCGGACGCGCGAGGTGTCGTTCTCCGGGAGGCGCCAGGCCGACTCGTGGTGGCCGGCGGTCATGAGGAAGGCGTTGAGGACGAGCTGGGTCTTCTCGGGCATGGAGGGCTCCGTTCCGGTGGTGGCGGGGGTGGTTGGTCGGTGCAGCGTTCAGGCGCGCCAGCGGGAGAACCGGCGCTCGAGGGCGACCAGCGCGTAGTTGACGGCCAGGCCGACGACGGAGGTCGTGAGGATGCCGGCGTACATCTGCGGGATGAGGAAGTTGAACTGGCTGTAGTTGATGAGGTAGCCCAGGCCCGCGGTGGCGCCGATCATCTCCGCGGCGATGAGGACGAGGATCGCGGCGGCGCCGGAGATCCGGATGCCGGTGAAGATCGTCGGGACGGCCGCCGGGAAGACGACCTTGCGGAACGTCGCCACCGGTGACAGGCCGAGCACCCGGGCCGAGCGCAGCAGCTGGGCGTCGACGTTGGCGACGCCGCTGATCGTGCTGAGCAGGATCGGGAAGAAGCAGGCGTAGAGGACGATCGCGATCTTGCTGGTCTCGCCGATGCCCAGCACCAGGACGAAGACCGGCAGCAGCGCGAGCGCGGCGGTGTTGCGGAAGATCTCGAGCACCGGGGTGAAGAGCTGGCGGACCGGGGAGTACCACGCGATGGCCGCGCCGAGCGGGATCGCGGTGGCGACCGCGAGGCCGAAGCCGACGCCGGAGCGGACCAGGCTGGCGCGCAGGTGCTCGGTCAGGTCGCCGGAGCGCGCGAGCCCCCACCACACGTCGAGCACCTCGCTCAGCGGTGGGACGAAGTACCGGTCCACCAGGCCGTACCGCGGCGCGAGCTCCCATACGACCGCGAGCACGAGGATGCCGGCGGCGCCCCGGAGCGCGCTGAGCGCGCGGGTGCGGTGCCGGGAGACGTGGCGGACCTTCGCCGCCTCCTCCTGGCGCGGGTTCGGGCGGGCCTCGGTCCGCTCCTCCAGGACGCTAGGCAACGCGCTCGACCTCCTCGAGGCGGCGGGCGGGCTGCTGGCGCAGCGAGGCCCAGACGTGGTGGCGGTACGCCGCGAACTCCGGCGTCGACCGGATGTCGCTCTCCCCGGCGCCCGAGCGGTCGAGGTCGATGTCGACGACCTCCTTGACCCGCCCGGGCCGGCTGCTCATCACCGCGACGCGCTGCCCGAGGAAGACCGCCTCCTCGATGTCGTGGGTGATGAAGACGATCGTGGTGCCGGTGCGCTCCCAGATGCCGACCAGCTCCTCCTGGAGCCGCTCGCGGGTCTGCGCGTCGAGGGCGCCGAACGGCTCGTCCATCAGCAGCACGCCGGGCTCGTAGGAGAGGCTGCGGGCGATGGCGACCCGCTGCTTCATGCCGCCGGAGAGCTCGTGGGGGTAGCGATGGGCGAACTCGGTCAGGCCCACCAGCTCGAGGTGCTCGCGGGCCCGCTCGCGCCGCTCGGCACGGGTGTAGCGACCGGTCGCCTCGAGCGCGAGCTCGACGTTCGCGGTGGCCGTGCGCCACGGGAGGAGGGTGTACTGCTGGAAGACCACGCTCCGGTCCAGGCCGGGTCCGGTGATCTCCTCGCCGTCGACCAGCACCCGGCCCGAGGTCGGGCGGGTCAGCCCGGCCACCAGGTCGAGCACGGTGGACTTGCCGCAGCCGCTGGGCCCCACGAGGGCGAGCAGCTCCCCCGGGGCCACGGTCAGGTCGACGCCCTGGAGGGCGACGAAGTCGCGGAGCTGGCGGTCCTCGTCGCCGCGGACGGCGAAGACCTGGCTGACGTCGCGGAGCTCGATGCTGCTGCTCACTGGTCCTCCTCCTTGCTGGTGCCGGCGCCGTCGGCGTACGGGTTGAACTCGTTGGTGAAGACGTCCTCGGGCGTGATGTCGCCGGTGTCGACCTCGCCCTCGCTCTCGAGCCAGTCCAGCCAGATGGTCACGTCCTGGTCGCGGATGACGCCGCCCTCGGTGGCGACGCCGTTGGTGCCGGGCCAGATCTGGAGCGGCTCGAGGTAGTCCTCCCGGCCGTGCTCGGTCTGGTACTCACCGATCACGTCGAGCACCTCCTCGCGCGAGTGCGTCGCGATGTACTCGTTGGCGCGGGCGACGCCGGCGACGAGCGTGCGGGTGGTGGTGGGGTTCTGCTGGATGAAGCGCTCGGTGAGGTGGAACCCGCCGCCGTTGTAGGGACCGACGAAGTCGACGTCCTCGGCGAGCACCCTGATGCCGCCGTTCTTCTTGGCGTTGTCGAGCGCGCCGCGGCTCATGTAGGCCGCGTCGACCTGGCCCTCGCGCAGGGCCGCCTCGGAGTTCAGCGCGGGCAGCGGCACGAGCGTCACCTGGTCGATCTGGTCCTGGCTGAGCCCCTCGGACTGCAGGTAGGTGTCGAGCACCGCCTCGGCGTTGGCGCCGAGGGTGTTCACCGCGACCTTCCTGCCGACCAGGTCCTCGGCCTCGCGGACACCGGAGTCCTCGAGCGTGACGACCGAGGCGCTGACCTCGTCGTTGGAGCCGTAGGTCGACACGACGGCCTTGATCGGCACGCCGCTCGCGACGAGCTTCGCGGTCGCGCCGTAGAACGCCGAGGCGGAGATGTCGATCTGGCCGGTCGCCAGCGCCTGGAGGCTCTCCGGACCGCCCTGGACGTCGCCGACCTTGTCGAGGGTCAGCCCGTCGAGGTAGCCGAGGGCGTCGGCCAGCTCGAGCGGGTCCAGCGAGCCGGCGCCGGACTGGTAGCGGATGGTCGTCACCTCGCCGCCGCCGTCGGCCCCCGCGGAGCCGCCGCAGGCCGTGGCCGTGGCTCCGACGAGGCCGACCAGGGCCGTGGCGAGGAGTGCCGGCAGGCGCCGGCGTGCGGACAGGAGTGGCATGGGTTCCTCCGGATGGCGAAAGTCGGGTGTCCCGATCAGGTCGCTCCGGATACTACGCATAGTCGATCGAAAAACTCGACATTGAACCGGGGCGACCGCGTGGTGGACCGTTCGCCCTCGGCGGAACCCCTGTCCCCCGCCCCGTCCGGGCGGGCACGGTGGGGTCATGCGGCTCCTGGTGCTCGGCGGCTCGGTGTTCCTCTCGCGCGCGGTGGCGGAGGAGGCGCTGGCCCGCGGCCACGAGGTGGTGTGCGCGTGCCGCGGGAGGTCCGGACCCGTGCCGGACGGGGCCGACCACGTCGAGCTCGACCGGACGCAGCCGCTGCCGGAGACGCTGCAGGCCGACGCGGCGACGTACGACGCGGTGGTGGACGTGGCGCGGCACCCCTCGTGGGTGCGGGCGGCGGTGGCCGCGACACCGGAGGCGCACTGGGTGTTCGTCTCGACGATCAACGTGTACGCCGACGAGTCGACGCCCGGCGGCACGCCCGGCTCGCTGCCGCTGCGCGAGCCGCACCGGGAGGACGCCGACCTGTCGGTCGACATGGAGGCCTACGGCCCGATGAAGGTCGCGTGCGAGTCGATCGTGCGCGCCGGCGCCCGGTCCTCCACCGTGGTCCGTCCCGGCCTGGTGGTCGGGCCGGGGGACCCGACGGGGCGCTTCACCTACTGGCCGGCCCGGTTCGCCGCGGTCGACACCCACCCCACCGTCCTCGCCCCCGGCGACCCCGACGACCTGGTGCAGGTCGTCGACGTGCGCGACCTCGCCGCCTGGCTCGTCACGCTGGCCGAGCGCCGCACCACCGGGACCTTCGACGGCGTCGGGCCCGCGACCCCGGTCCGCGACCTCCTCGCCGCCGTCGCCCTCGGCAGCGGCGGCGGGGACGCGCTCCTGCGCTGGACCGCCCGTGACGCCCTCGAGGCCCACGGCGTCGAGCCGTGGGCCGGCCCACGGTCGCTCCCGCTCTGGCTGCCGCGCCCCGAGTACGACGGCCTCGTCGCCCACGACGCCGACCCCTCCCTCGACGCCGGCCTGGTGGTCCGCCCGGTCGAGGACACCGCCCGTGACACCCTCGCCTGGCTCCGCGCCACCCCCGACGCCCCCGTCACCGGCCTCACCCGCGACGAGGAGGCCGCCGTCCTCGCCGCCCTGTGACACCCCGCCGTCCAGCTCGGACGAGCAGCCGAGCCCCGCCGAGGCGCGCAGGCCTCGGGCACTCGTCTCCGACTTCCGGGCCATAGGTGGTTGCGGTGGGGGCAGCTACGGGAGAGGTACGGCGGGTGGACGCGGCGGTCTCCCGGGTATCAGGTCGGCCCCCGCTGGTCGAGCAGCCGAGCCCCGGCGAGGCGTCGTCGAGACCCAGTGAGGCGCGCAGGGCCTCGAGCCTCCGGGGCCGGCGAGAAGTTCCCGAACTCGTGGTCCATAATGTGGTTTGACCTGGGGAAACATGCGTCTGACTGTCGGTGGTCGGTGCTTGAGTAGACCCATGGCCAAGGACTCCCGACGCAGCGCGCACGTGGTGTCCCGCGCCGTCGCGAAGTCCCACACCCGCCTCGACCGAGCCCACGAGGTCCACCTGTGGTCGATGTCCGACGACGACGTCGCGGCGACCCTTCTCGAGGCTGCCCGCCTCCGCGCCCGCGTCGAGGCGCTCGAGCTCCGGCTCGCCGCCGAGGCCGAACGCCGTCACGCCGGCGAACGGGTCGGCGCCACCGACACCGCCGCTTGGTGGGCGACCGAAACGCATCAGACCCGTCCCGCTGCGAAGCACCGCATGCGGCTGGCCGAGTCCCTCGACCGCCACAGCCCGACGGCCACCGCTTTCGCCGAGGGCGAGGTGTCGGTGCACCACGCTCGGGTGATCACCGAGTGCCTCGACAAGCTCCCCGCCGACCTCGACGACCCGACCATCCCGCTCCGTGCCGAGCAGCACCTGCTGGCCGAGGCGCGGCACCGTGACCCCAAGTCGTTGCGCATCCTGGCCAAGCACGTCCTCACCGTCGTCGCACCCGAGATCGGTGAAGCACGCGACGCCAAGGCCCTGAAGGCCGAGGAGCGCCTCGCTCGGGAGACCGCTTGGCTGACGATGAGCCCCGACGGGCGCGGGTCGGTGGTCGGGAAGTTCAAGCTCCCCGAGCTGCACGGCGCCATGCTCAAGAAGACGCTGTTGGCGTTCGCGGCGCCGAAGCACCAGGCCGCCACCCAGGAACCAGGCGCGCCCGAGGCGGTCGAGCGCCGCCCGTCACCGGAGCGGATGGGTGACGCGTTCTGCGAGCTCCTCGAACGCCTCCCCACCGCCTCCTCGGTTCCGAAGCTCGGCGGCCTCAACGCCTCAGTCGTCGTCACGATGGACTTCGCCTCGCTCCTCGGCGGCCTCGCACCGGGTGTCCTCGACGACGGCGCCACCATCTCCGCCGCCCAGGCGCGACGGCTGGCTTGTGAGGCAGGACTGATCCCCGCTGTCCTCGGCACTCAGTCAGAGTTGCTCGACCTCGGCCGCACCGCGAGGCTCTTCACCGGTGCCCAACGCAGAGCCTTGAACCTCACCCAGCCGACCTGCACCGCAGAAGGCTGCGACTGGCCCGCCCACCTCTGCCACGCCCACCACGACCAACCCTGGTCCACCGGCGGCGCCACGGACCTGGCCAACGCCCGCAACCTCTGCCCGCGCCACCACGCCCGCATCCACGACCCGGCCTACGACACCACCCACCTGCAAGGCGGGAAGGTCGCCTTCCACCGACGGCCCTAGGCCGAGTGGAGCGACTCCCTCCTCCACCTCCGCGACCACAGCGGTCGACCCCCGCCGACCGTGGGCCGAGAAGCAGGCGCGACCAGGACCTCGACCACAGCGGCGCGCAACCACACGACTCCAAGAAGGAAGCCTCGCGCCGAGCCCGCCCGGCGGCCCGGCGACCACCTGACGCCCTGCGTACCTCACCGGGTCTCGACGACGCTCGCTCGCGCTCGCTGCTCGACCAGCGGGTCGCGGTCTCGCCCACACCGGCCCGGCCGTTAGGTTGCACGGCCATGGGCCGACCTGACGCAGCCGCACTGATCGACCTCGTGCTCGATGCGGGGTCGTGGACCTCGTGGGACACCGCCCCGGAACGGACCGGCGTCTCGGAGGAGTACGCCGCGGAGCTGCGGCGGGCGGAGGAGAAGAGCGGCGTCGACGAGTCCGTGCTGACCGGCGAGGGCCTGATGAAGGGCCGGCGGGTCGCGGTGGTCGTCGGGGAGTTCCGGTTCCTGGCGGGGTCGATCGGCCGCGACAGCGCCGACCGGCTCGTGGCGGCGATCGAGCGCGCCACCCGCGAGCGCCTCCCGCTCCTGGCCGCGCCGGTGAGCGGCGGGACCCGGATGCAGGAGGGCACACCGGCGTTCGTGCAGATGATCCGGATCAGCCAGGCCGTCGCCGCGCACAAGGCGGCCGGCCTGCCGTACCTCGTCTACCTCCGCCACCCCACCACCGGCGGCGTCATGGCGTCGTGGGGCTCGCTCGGCCACGTGACCGTCGCCGAGCCCGGCGCGCTCGTCGGCTTCCTCGGCCCGCGGGTCTACGAGGCGCTCTACGGCAAGGCGTTCCCCGAGGGTGTGCAGACCTCCGAGAACCTCTACGCCCACGGCATCATCGACGCCGTCGTCGCGCCGGAGGAGATCGCCGGCATCCTCGACCGGGCGCTGGGCGTCATCCTCGCCCCGCGCCACGGCATCACGCCCGTCCCCTCCCCAGCCGACGACTCCGCGGCCGGCACCGTCCCGGACGTCGAGACATGGGACGCGGTCACCCGCTCCCGGCGGCCGGACCGCCCCGGCGTCCGCCGGCTGCTGAAGTACGCCGCCTCCGAGGTCGTGCCCCTCAACGGCACCGGCCAGGGCGAGCAGGACCCTGGCCTGCTCATCGCGCTGGTCCGGTTCGGGCAGGCGCCGTGCGTGTTCCTCGGCCAGGACCGCCGCGGCCAGACCGCCGACCACCCGATGGGTCCGGGCGCGCTGCGCGAGGCGCGCCGCGGCATGCGGCTCGCCTCCGAGCTCGGCCTGCCGCTGGTGACGGTCATCGACACCCAGGGCGCCGCCCTCTCCCCCGACGCCGAGAACGGCGGGCTCGCCGGCGAGATCGCGCGCAGCCTCGCCGACCTGGTCACGCTCGACGCACCGACCCTGTGCCTCATGCTCGGCGAGGGGAACGGCGGCGGCGCGCTCGCCCTGCTGCCCGCCGACCGGGTGGTCGCCGCCCAGCACGCCTGGCTCTCCCCGCTGCCGCCGGAGGGGGCCTCCGCGATCGTCCACCGCGACCTCGACCACGCACCCGAGATGGCGCGCAAGCAGCAGGTCCGCGCCCTCGACCTGCACCGGCTGGGCATCGTGGACCGGATCGTCGCCGAGCGACCCGACGCCGCCGACGAGCCCGAGGCGTTCTGCCGGCGGGTCGGCGCCGCGCTCGAGCACGAGCTGGCCGCGCTCCTGGACGCGGGGCCGGGCAGCCCCGCCGACCGCGCCCGGCGCTACGCCTGAGCGCCGACGGGGGTCAGTCCGCCGTCGTGCCGCCGCAGGCCGCGACGGCGGTGGCGATCGCCGAGCGCATGTCGGCGGAGACCTCGGAGGCCGGCCGGTCGACGTACGCGAGCTGCTCGTCGAGGTAGCCCTCGGCCCGCAGGCGGTCCACGCCGGCCTGCTCGACCCAGGTCTCGGCGGCGCAGGACGCGACCGCCGGGGTCACCTCGCCCTGCTCGAGGAGCGCGGTGGCGATGCTGGCGACGGCACCGCGGCCCACCGGGTCCGCCGGCCCCGCTCCCGCTCCTGCCGACGGTGCCGAGGAGGCCGGGTCGTCGTCGTCGCCCCAGGTGAGCGCCCACACCGCGACGGCCGCCGCGGCGAGCACGAGCAGCGCGACCACGACCGCGGCGATCTTGAGCCTGGCGTTCCGTGGCGGTGGGAGCGGCGCGGCGACGGGCGGGTCGACGGCCTCGACCGGCACGACGTGCCCCTCCGCGGGCAGGGCCAGGAGCGCTCGGAGGTCGTCGCGCATCGGCGCGGCGTCGGCGTACCGCTCCGCCGGGTCCTTCGCCATCGCCCGCCGGAGCACGCCGTTGATCCCCTCGGCCAGCGAGCCGTCGTCGGGCAGCTGCGGCACCGGCCGTTCGCGGTGGGCGGTGACGACCTCCCACTCCGAGGAGCCGTCGTACGGCGGGGATCCGGTCAGCGTGGTCCAGAGCAGGCAGCCGAGGGAGTAGACGTCGGTGCGCGGGCCGGCCTTGGCGCCGCTGTGCAGCTCGGGTGCCATGAACCCGGGCGTGCCGGCCGTGCCCGCCGCGGTCGCGGTGTGGTCGGCGCCGGCCTCGCGGACGATCCCGAAGTCGCCGAGGTACGCCGTGACGCCGGACTCGCGTCGCCGCAGCAGGACGTTCGACGGCTTGACGTCGCGGTGGACGAACCCGGCCGCGTGGACGTCGGCCAGCCCGGCCGCCACTTGGGCGACGATGTCGACCGCGGCCTCGCGCGGCGGCGCGCCGTGGGCCCGCAGCTGGCCGGCGAGGTCGCCGTCGGGGACGTGCTGGGTGACGAGGTAGAGCCGCCCGTCGACGTCACCGTGCTCGTAGACGTGGACGACGTGCGGGGAGTCCAGGGAGGCCTGCGCCTGCGCCTCGCGCACGAACCGCTCCCGGAAGCCCTCGTCGCCGGCGAGCTGCGGGGCGATCACCTTGAGCGCGACCTGCCGGTTCAGCCGGGTGTCGAGGGCCTCGAAGACCCAGCCCATCCCGCCGGTGCCGATCCGCGCACCGACGCTGTAGGAACCCAGCCGCTCCCCGACCTCGGGGTACCCGTCGTCGCTCACCTCGTCCGCTTACCCCGACCGGGCCGGTCCTACTCGGTCCTCCCCAGGCCCAGGCCGTCCGAGCCGTCCCACCCGCCTCGTGGTGCCCAGCGTGCGCCGGGGCGCGCGCCGGGCATCACGAGGCACTGGTGGGAGGGCTAGAAGAGCAGCGCCGAGGCCGGGTCGGCGAGGATCGAGGCGACGTCGGCGAGGAACCGCGAGCCCTTCTCCCCGTCGATGTGGCGGTGGTCGAACGACAGCGCCAGCGTCGTGACGTCGCGGGCGACGATCTCGCCGGTCCCCTCGTCGACCCACGGCCGCTTGCCGATCGCGCCGACGCAGAGGATCGCCGACTCGCCGGGGTTGATGATCGGCGTGCCCGCGTCGACGCCGAAGACCCCGACGTTGGTGATCGTGAACGTCCCGCCGCTCATCTCCGCCGGCTGGGTCCGTCCCTCGCGTGCGGTGGCGGTGAGGGCACCGAGCGCCTCGGCCAGCTCGCGCAGGGTGAGGTCCTGGGCGTCCTTGACGTTCGGGACGACCAGCCCGCGGGGGGTGGCCGCGGCGATGCCGAGGTTGACGTAGTGCTTGAGCACCACCTCGCCCGCGGCGTCGTCCCAGTAGGAGTTGACCTCCGGCGTACGCCGCATGGCGAGCACCACCGCGCGCGCCACGACGAGCAGCGGGGAGACCCGCACGTCGCGCAGCTCGCGGTGGCCCTTGAGCCGCTCGACGAGCTCGACGGTGCGGGTGACGTCGACGGTGACCCACTCGGTCACGTGCGGGATCGTGAAGGCCGACTGCACCATCGCGGCCCCCATCATCTTGCGCACGCCCTTGATCGGCTCCCGGGTCTCGCGCTCCCCGGGAACGCGGGCCGGGGCCTGCACCTGCGCAGGGACTGCAGCCGACGCGGCCGACGGCGACCCGGCCTGCGAGGCGGCGACGACGTCCTCGCGCGTGACGGTGCCGTCCGGGCCGGACGCCGCGCAGGCCGTCAGGTCGACCCCGAGGTCCTTGGCCAGCTTGCGCACCGGCGGCTTGGCGAGCACGCGCTCGTCGACCGGCAGCGGCGGGGCGGGCGTGGCCGGGACGGCCGGCTCGTCGGCCTCGACGACCGGGTCGGACTGGGCGCCCCCGGGCGCGAAGGCGCCCTGCACCTGCATCTGGGTCGCCGCCGCGGACTCCGTCGACGGCGAGGCCGACCCCTTGCGCGGGCGGCGCAGCGGGCCGCGGTCGGCCTTGTTGCGGCCGACCAGGCTCTCGCCCTCCCCGCCCCCGCTGGCCGCGGGGTTGGACAGGTCGATCTCCATCTCGGGCGTGGGGGTCGCGTACGACGCCCCCGGCTGCTCACCGGGCGCGGGAGCCGCGGAGGCCGCAGCGGCGTCGGGCTCGCCGATCGCGATGATCGGCGTGCCGACGGCGACCGTCTCCCCCTCGGGCACGAGCAGCGCGGTGACCGCGCCGGCGTACGGCGAGGGGAGCTCGACCAGCGACTTCGCGGTCTCGATCTCGACGACGACGTCGTTGATGTCGACGACGTCGCCGACCTTGACCTTCCAGGACACGATCTCGGCCTCGATGAGGCCCTCGCCGACGTCGGGGAGGAGGTAGTGGGGCACGGTCGTCCTCTCAGAACTCGAGCGAGCGGTCGACGGCGTCGAGGACGCGGTCCAGGTCGGGCAGGAAGTCCTCCTCGATGCGGGAGGGCGGGTACGGCGTGTCGAACCCGCCGACCCGGAGCACGGGCGCCTCGAGGGAGTAGAAGCACTCCTCGGTGATGCGCGCGGCGAGCTCGGCACCCATGCCGAGGTTGACGTGCGCCTCGTGGCAGACGACGGCGCGACCGGTGCGGCGCACCGACTCGTGGACCGGCGCCATGTCCAGCGGCGAGAGCGTGCGCAGGTCGATGACCTCGAGCGACCGGCCCTCGTTGGAGGCCGCCTCGGCCGCCTTGAGCGCGGTCTTCACCGTCGGGCCGTACGCCAGCACGGTGACGTCGGTCCCCCGCCGGACGACGCGGGACGCGTGCAGCGGCTCGGGGGTCGCGTGGACGTCGAGCTCGGCCTTGTCGGCGTGGTACTGCCGCTTGGGCTCGAGGAAGACCACCGGGTCGTCGCTGGCGATGGCCTGCTGCAGCATCCAGTAGCCGTCGACGGGGTTCGAGCAGGCCACGACCTTGAGGCCGGGCGTGTGGGCGAACTGCGCCTCCGGCGACTCGCTGTGGTGCTCGACCGCGCCGATGCCGCCGCCGAACGGGATCCGGATGACCATCGGCAGGCGCGAGCGGCCCTGGCTGCGGAAGTGCATCTTCGCGACCTGGCAGACGATCTGGTCGTAGGCGGGGTAGACGAACCCGTCGAACTGGATCTCCACCACCGGCCGGTAGCCGCGCAGCGCGAGGCCGACGGCGGTGCCGACGATGCCGGACTCCGCGAGCGGGGAGTCGATGACCCGGTCCTCGCCGAAGTCCTTCTGCAGGCCGTCGGTGATCCGGAAGACGCCGCCGAGCTTGCCGACGTCCTCGCCCATCACGAGGACCTTGTCGTCGTGCTCCATCGCGGCGCGCAGGCCCATGTTGAGCGCCTTTGCCAGGGTGACCCTCTGGGTCGCGGCCTGGGTGGGGTGTCCGGTCATCTCAGGCCTCCTCGAACTGGGAGAGGTACGCCGCGAAGCCGTCGCGCTGGACGGCGAGCTCCTCGGTGAGCTCGGCGTAGACGTGGTCGAACATGCTCAGCGGGGCCGGGTCCGGCATGGACCGGCAGCCCTCGCGCAGCGTGGCGCCGAGCTGGTCGGCCTCGTCCTTGACCTCCTCGAAGAAGCCACCCTCGGCCAGGCCGTTGCGCTTGAGGTAGACCTCCAGCCGCGCGATCGGGTCCTTGAGCTTCCAGTGCTCGACGTCGTCGGAGAGCCGGTAGCGGGTCGGGTCGTCGGTCGTGGTGTGGGCGCCCATCCGGTAGGTGTAGGCCTCCACCAGCGTCGGGCCCTGCCCGTCCCGGGCACGCTGGAGCGCCGCCTGCGTCACGGCGTACGTCGCGAGCACGTCGTTGCCGTCGACCCGCACGCCGGGGAAGCCGAAGCCGAGCGCCCGCTGGTAGAGCGGGATCCGGGTCTGCCGCTCGATCGGCTCGGAGATGGCCCACTGGTTGTTCTGGCAGAAGAAGACGACCGGCGCGTTGTACGACGCGGCGAAGATGAACGACTCGTTGACGTCGCCCTGGCTGCTGGCCCCGTCGCCGAAGTGCGCGACGACCGCGGCGTCGCGGTCGGGGTCGCCGGTGCCGACGACGCCGTCGCGCTGCATCCCCATCGCGTAGCCGGTGGCGTGCAGGGTCTGGGCGCCGATCACGATCGTGTAGAGCCCGAAGTGGAACTCCTCGGGGTCCCAGGAGCCCTGGTCGACACCGCGGAAGAGGCCGAGCAGGCGCAGCGGGTCGAGGCCCCGGCACCAGGCGACGCCGTGCTCGCGGTAGGTCGGGAAGACGTGGTCCTGGGGGCGCAGCGCGCGACCGGCGCCGATCTGCGCGGCCTCCTGGCCGAGCAGCTGGGCCCAGATCCCGAGCTCGCCGTGGCGCTGGAGCGCCGTGGCCTCGGTGTCGATCCGCCGGGTCAGCACCATGTCGCGGTAGAACCCGCGCAGCTGGTCGGCGGAGAAGTCGAGGTCGAACTCGGGGTGGTGGACGCGCTCACCCTCGGGGGTCAGCAGCTGGACGAGCTCCGGCCCGCCGTCGCGCTGCGAGGGGCCGAACACCTCCGCCAGGTCGGGGCCGAATCCGGACGTCTGGCTCACGGGCGCACTCCTTCGTGGTCACCGGCCTCCGGGGTCGTCCGGTCGCCGGGTGGTGAGTTCCCGGACCGTACGACGCGGGGGTGGTGCGCCTTGTGACCGGGACCACATGCGTGGTGGCGAACAACGTACCGGCGCCCGCCGGGCGGGCGCCAACCTGGGGTCCCGGGGCTAGGTTCGGCCCATGACCGACCCCGAGCTGCGCGTGTCCGCCACCGAGATCGTCTCCGCACCGCCCGAGACCGTGTTCGCGATCCTCGCCGACCCCCGCCAGCACCCGCGGATCGACGGCTCCGGCACCGTCCGGGGCTCGGTCTCCGGTCCGGAGCGGCTGGGCCTGGGGGCGACGTTCGGGATGAGCATGAAGATGGGCGCGCCGTACCGCATCCGCAACAAGGTCGTGGAGTTCGAGGAGGGGCGGCTCATCGCCTGGAAGCACCTCGGCTCGCACCGCTGGCGCTACGAGCTCGAGCCGGTCGACCTCGCCGGCCGGCCCGGCACCCGCGTCACCGAGACCTGGGACGGCACGTACTACAACCGGCTCGGGCGGGCGGCGATGAAGCGGCTCGGCATGCCGGAGAAGAACCGGCGCGGCATCGAGGGCACCCTGCCCCGGCTGAAGGCGGCCGCAGAGGAGGACGCCGACGCCTGAGCGCCGGTCCGAGGGTCCTCGAGCCGCCGTGGCCCGGGCGCGGTCGCGAGCGCCAGACGCCCGACCGGGAAAGGCGCCCGGCTCAGTCGCCGCGCAGCCGCGCGTAGGCGTGCTGGAGCGAGTCGGAGACGGCCGTGACGGCGAAGAGCGCGGCCCAGGTGCGGGTGGGCCGCGGGGCGAGGTTGAGCCCCGCGATGTAGGCGGTGCCGATCCACACGCCCAGGCAGAACGGACAGGTGATCAGCTTGCCGACCGTGCTCCGGATCCCGCCTCCCTCCCGGGCGCTCTCGAGGTGCTCGCCCGAGCCGGCTGCGCCCTCGAAGGAGGTGAACGGCGCCCGCACCGGCGCCGCGACCGACGACTTCGACAGCAGCCGGGTGAACTTGTGCACCGCCAGGCCGCCGAGGGCGATGTCGGCCAGGTCGTACCGCTCGGCCAGCTGGTGGCCCGAGGCCGAGCCCGCCGCGGCGATCCCGGCGAGCACCATGCCGTACGTCGTGAGGCTGCCGGCGTACCCGCCGAGAGCGACCTCGCCGTCGGGGTCGTAGCCCTCGACGATCCGGCCGACCGACGGGTGCGCGTGGGCGTGCGTGGAGGTCATGGTCACCCGTTGACCCGGCGAGGGGGGTCCCAGACGCCTCCGGTCGGGTGAGGCGCGCGGACCCCAGTGGACCTCAGTGCACCTCGCCGAGGTCCTCGTGCGCGCCGTGGGAGACCGGCTCCACCTGGAACGTCGCGTGCCGCACCTCGAAGTGCTCGCCCACGCACGCGCAGAGGTCGTCGAGCACGGCACCCACGCCGCGCTCCGCGAGCGCCTCGTCGGTCACCGTGACGTGCGCCGACAGGCTCGGGATCCCGCTGGTGATCGTCCAGGCGTGCAGGTCGTGGACGTCGACCACGCCCGGCACGTGCCCGAGGTGGTGGCGCACGTCATCGAGGTCGAGGCCGGCCGGGGCCAGCTCCAGCAGCACCGCGACGCTGTCGCGCAGCAGCACCCACGACCGCGGCGCGATGAGCACCGCGATCACCAGCGACGCGATCGGGTCCGCCCGGTCGAAGCCGGTGGTCCAGGCCACGAGGCCGGCGACCAGGGCCAGCACCGACCCGACGGTGTCGGCGAGCACCTCGTTGGTCGCGCCGCGCATGTTGAGCGAGCCGCTGGTCGAGCCGCGCAGGACCAGCACCGCGAGCAGGTTCGCGACCAGGCCGACCGCGGCGAAGGCGACCATCGGGCCGGCCTCCAGGTGCGTCCCGCCGGGGTCGAGGAGCCGGGCCACGCCGGCGTACGCCAGGTAGGCGCAGACGCCGAGCAGCACCAGCGCGTTGAGCAGCGCCGCGAGGATCTCCGCGCGGTGGAGGCCGAACGTCGAGCGCGGGCCGCCACCGCGCGCCGCGACGTACGACGCCCCGAGCGCGAGCACGACGGCCGCGGCGTCGGTGGCCATGTGGCCGGCGTCGGCGAGCAGCGCCAGCGAGCCGGTCGCCCAGGCGCCGACGAGCTCCACGACGAGCACGGTGGCGGTGATCGCGAGCACGACCCGCAGCCGCCGCCGGTCCTCGGCGCGGCCGGTCGCGTGCGTGTGCCCGTGTCCCACGCGCCCCATCCTGCCGGGTCACGGTTCGGTCACGCCGCCTGCGCTCCCGACGGCGGCGGGCGATCCTCTCCCGGGCTACGGAGGGGCGGGGACGCATGGTGCTGGTGGGGTGGGTGCCGCGCGCCCTGGTGAGGGCGCTGGTCGGGCTGCTGGTGGCGCTCGTGGTCGTCGGCCTGCCCGCGGGTGTCGCGCCCGCGGCCGGCCGCACGGGGCAGGCGCAGCCGGTGGGCGGGCAGCGCGGCTTCGCCGACCCGGCGGTCGTCCGGCACGCCGGGGGGTACGTCGCGGTGTCGACCGGCCCGTACGCCCCGCGCGCCACGGCCCCCTCCGCGACGGGCCCCTGGACCCCGGCCCGGCCGGCGCTCACCCGGCTGCCGGGCTGGGCCTCCTCGCCGCGGATCTGGGCCGCCGACGTGGTGCGGGCGGGCGGCCGCTGGCTGCTGTACTACTCCGCCCCGGTCCGCGGGCTCGGCCCCGAGGGCCGCTGCATCGGCGTCGCGCGGGCGCGCGACCTGCTGGGCGAGTTCCGGCCGGTGGGCCGCCGCCCGCTCGTGTGCCCCGCCCGGGCGCGGGCCCCGCGGGCGCAGGACCCGGTCCGGAAGGTGCGGCGGGTGCACGCCCGCCGCGGCGTCATCGACCCGTCCGGCTTCCGCGACCGGGACGGCAGGCGCTACCTGCTCTACAAGACCCAGACCGCGCCCTCGACGATCCGGATGGTGCAGCTGACGGTGGGCGGAGGGCGCGTGATGCGCGGCCAGCGCAGCCACGAGCTGGTCCGGCGGCGCGGGGTCACGGAGAACCCCGAGCTGGTGCGGCGCGGCCGGCACCTGGTGCTGTTCACGTCCGAGGGCTACTTCGGCGACTGCGGCTACCGCACGACGTACCGCCGCACCACCCGGCTCTGGCGGTGGGAGCACTCCCGCCGCGCGCCGCTGCTGCGCCGCTCGCAGCAGGGGGTCTGCGGGCCCGGTGGCCTGGACGTGCTGGAGCGGCGGGGCGCCCGGAACCTCGTCTACTTCCACGGCTGGACCTGCTGGCGCACCGACCGGGCCTGCCCGCCGCGCCACGACCTCGAGCGGCGCCCCGGCCTGGTGCCGCAGCGCTCGCTCTTCGCCGGCCACCTCCGCTGGCGGCAGGGCCGGCCGGTCGTCGCCCTGCTGCGGCGTCAGTAGCCCCGGCGCCGGGTCACCAGGGGCGGATCGGCTCCCCGCCGAGCGCCTCGCGGCCGTGGGGGGTCAGCCAGACGGCCGGGTCGGGCCCCTTCGGCACGACGCCCGTGGGGTTGATGTCGGTGTGGACGACGTAGTAGTGCGCCTTGATCTGGTCGAAGTCGATCGTCTCGCCGAACCCGGGCATCTGGAACAGGTCGCGGGCGTAGGCCCACAGGACCGGCATCTCGGTGAGCTTGTTGCGGTTGCACTTGAAGTGACCGTGGTAGACGGCGTCGAAGCGGGCGAGCGTCGTGAACAGCCGGACGTCGGCCTCGGTGACGGTGTCGCCCATGAGGAAGCGCCGGTCCGCGAGGCGCTCCTCGAGCCAGTCCATCGCCGTCCAGAGCCGGTCGTAGGCGTCGTCGTACGCCTCCTGGGAGCCGGCGAACCCGCAGCGGTAGACGCCGTTGTTGACCTCGGTGAAGATCCGCTTCATCACGGCCTCCATCTCCTCGCGGACGTCGTCCGGCCAGAGGTCGGGGGCGCCGGGGCGGTGGTGGTCCCGCCACTCGAAGTAGAGGTCGTGGGTGATCCACGGGAAGTCGTTCGTGACGACCTGCCCGGTCGCCACCTCGACCACCGCGGGCACCGTGATCCCCTTGGCGTAGTCGGGGAAGCGCGCGAGGTAGGCGTCCTGCAGCCGCTCGATGCCGAGCACGGGGTCCACGCCGCCGGGGTCGAGGTCGAAGGTCCAGCTGCGCTTGTCGTGGGTCGGCCCGGGCAGGCCGAGCGAGATGACGTCCTCCAGGCCCAGCAGCCGCCGCACGATGATCGAGCGGTTGGCCCAGGGGCAGGCCTTGGCGGCGACGAGGCGGTACCGCCCGGGCTCCACCGGCCACAGCGAGCCCGCGACGGGTCCGTGCTCGGGCGTGCGCGGTGCGCCGTCGACGACCCGGGTGATCCGGTCGGGGATGTAGGACATGTCCCGGTCGAAGGCCTTGCCCTTCTCGGTGTACGTCGGCTTGCCGTCGTTCGCGGCCGAGCTGTCCGAGCTGTCCTGGGGCGCCATGCACCCAGCCTAGGTGAACCCTCAACGACTCCTCGCCCGGCCGCCGCGGGTACGGTCGGCGCGTGCTGCGTCCGCGTCCCGCCGGCCCGTTCGCCGGCCTGCTCGCCGCCGCGGCGCTCACCGCCGGCTGCGGCACGTCCCCGGACGCCGCACCCCGGCCCGACCCGCGGCACGAGACGCGCGTCGAGCGGACGCCCACGCCGTCGGCGGGCCCTCGGAGCAGCACCCCGCCGGAGCAGGAGACGGAGCAGGAGACGGAGCCGGCCCCGGAGCCGGACCCGGACCCGGAGCCGGACCCGGAGCCGGAGCCGGGCACCGTGCCGCCGCCCTGGCTGGGGACGCGCGTGCTGCCCGAGACCGCGACGGGGTACGGCGCGGTGCGCCCCACGCCGCGGGTGCTGCGCGAGCGGCGGTTCACGCTGCCCGACGCGGTCCCGGCGCTGCCGGGCGACGGCTACGCCTCCCGGGTGGTCAACCCGCCGCCGGCCGACGTGCTGGCCCGCTCGACCTGGGAGCCGGCCTGCCCGGTGGCGGCCGAGGACCTGGCCTGGCTGCGGGTCGCCTTCCGCGGATTCGAGGGCGACCGGCACACCGGCGAGCTGCTGGTCGCTGCGGACGCCGCCGACGACCTGGCCGGGGTCTTCGGCGACCTGTGGCGGGCCGGCTTTCCGCTCGAGCAGCTGACGATCACGCCGCGGTCGGCGCTGGACGCGCCGCCCACCGGCGACGGCAACGGCACCGGGGCGTTCGTGTGCCGGCCGGTCACCGGCGGCACGTCGTACTCCGAGCACGCCTACGGTCGGGCCGTCGACGTGAACCCGTTCCAGAACCCCTACCTGCGCGACCTGCCGGCGGGCCGGGTGGTGCTGCCCGAGCTGGCCTCGGCCTACCTCGACCGCGACGACGTCCGGCCCGGGATGGTCACCCCCGACGGCCCGGTGGTCCGCGCCTTCGCCCGGATCGGCTGGGCGTGGGGCGGGGACTACCGGTCGCTGAAGGACTACCAGCACTTCAGCGCGACCGGCGGCTGAGACGGGCGTTGAGGCCGGGACCGGGCCCCGGCCTCAGACCCGGCCTCGGGCCCGGCCTCAGGCGTCGATGACCAGCGGGATGATCAGCGGGCTGCGGCGGAAGGTGCGGTGCGCCCAGCGGCCGACCTCCCGGCTGAGCAGCTGCTCGAGCTGCTGGGGGTCGCCGATGCCCTCGGCGGCCGCGCGGGCCAGCGTCTTCTCGATCACCTGGACGGCCGGGTCGAAGGCCTTCGGCTCGTGGACGAAGCCGCGGACCGAGAAGTCCGGCGGGTCGGCCAGCCCGCCGGTGTCGGCGTCGACGATGACCAGCACCGTCACCACGCCCTCCTCGGCGAGGGTCCGGCGGTCCTTCAGCGTCGCCTCGGTCGCCCCGCCGACGGTCTGCGCGTCGACGTACACGTTGCCCGCGCGGACCTTGCCGACGACCTTCGCGTGCCCCTTGACCAGGTCGACGACGACACCGTCCTCGGCGAGCACCACGTGGTCCTCGGGGACCCCGGTGTCGATCGCCAGGGAGGCGTTGGCCTTGAGGTGGCGCCACTCGCCGTGCACCGGCATCACGTTGCGCGGCTTGACGATGTTGTAGCAGTAGACGAGCTCACCGGCGCTGGCGTGGCCCGACACGTGCACCTTCGCGTTGCCCTTGTGCACGACGTTCGCGCCCCAGCGGCTGAGGTTGTTGATCAGCCCCGAGATCGCGGTCTCGTTGCCCGGCACGGCGGAGCTGGCCATCAGGATGGTGTCGCCCTCGCCGACGCGGATCTTGTGGTCGCGGTTCGCCATCCGGGCGAGCGCTGCCATCGGCTCGCCCTGCGAGCCGGTGCAGATCAGCGTCGCCTTGTGCGCGGGCAGCCGCTCGAGCTGGTCGAGCGGCACGATCAGGCCCTGGGGCACCTTGAGGTAGCCGAGGTCCTGGGCGATCCCCATGTTGCGGACCATGGAGCGGCCGACGAAGGCGACCTTGCGCCCGTGCGCGTGCGAGGTGTCGAGCACCTGCTGGATGCGGTGCACGTGGCTCGCGAAGCTGGACACGATGATCCGGCGCGGCGCGGTGCGGAAGACCTGCTCGATGGCCGGCGCGAGGTCGCGCTCGGACATGGTGAAGCCGGGGACCTCGGCGTTGGTGGAGTCGGTGAGGAACAGGTCCACGCCCTCCTCGCCGAGCCGGGCGAAGCCGCGCAGGTCGGTGATCCGGCGGTCCAGCGGGAACTGGTCCATCTTGAAGTCGCCGGTGTGCAGCACCAGGCCGGCCTTCGTGCGGATCGCCACCGCGAGCCCGTCGGGGATCGAGTGGTTGACGGCGAGGAACTCCAGGTCGAACGGGCCGAACGGCGACCGGTCGCCCTCGGCGACCTCGCGCAGGTCCGGGACGATCCGGTGCTCCTTGAGCTTCTCCCGGATCAGCGCCAGCGTCAGCCGCGACCCGATGACGGGGATGTCGGCGCGCTCGCGCAGGAGGTACGGCACCCCGCCGATGTGGTCCTCGTGGCCGTGGGTGAGCACGATGCCGACCACCGAGTCCAGGCGGTCCCGGATCCAGCTGAAGTCGGGCAGGATCACGTCGATGCCCGGCTGGTGCTCCTCGGGGAAGAGCACGCCGCAGTCGACGACGAGCAGCTTCCCGCGGTGCTCGAAGACGGTCATGTTCCGGCCGATCTCGCCGAGCCCCCCGAGACCGACGACGCGGAGGCCGTCCTGGGGCAGCCGGGGTGGCTTCTGGAGCTCGGGGTGCGGGTGGCTCACGGTGTGCGTCCGTTCGGTGGCGTGTCGTGCGCCGAGGGCCGGCGCGTGAGGCAGGGTCCCATGATCGCAGCCTCCCGGCCGCTGGGGGACGGTGCGGGTACCGTCCCGCGGGTGCCGAGCCCCTGGAGCCCCCTCGCGCAGGGCCTGCGCCTGCTGGTCGCGCTGGCCTGGGTGGCCGTCCTCGCCGCCGCGTTCGTGGTCGGGGAGCGCCAGTCCACGCTCGGCGAGCTCCGGGAGGCCGTGGCCACCGGCGACGTGCACGAGGTGGCGATGACCGAGGGGATCGGCCCGGAGGGACGCGGCTTCGCCGTGGTCACCGTCCACTGGCGCGAGGGCCTCGCGAACCGGACGACCGACGTGGTCGAGGCCCGGCCGCGCCGCAAGGCGCCGCAGCAGCGCGGCGAGCACGTCACCGGTGTCGTCACCGGCGAGCTCGCCACCCGCCTGAGGGCGATCGACCCCGACCTCGAGGTCCACCGCGCCGACCGCCCGTCGACGGAGGCCACGGTGCTGGGCTACCGCCTGCCCGGGTGGGCCGCGCTGCTGCCGCTCGTGGCGGGGCTCGGCACGCTCCTGCTGCTCATCGGCTCGCCCGAGCCGTGGCGGGCCACCCGGTGGGCCTGGTTCTGGCTGATGTTCCTCGCCACGCCGGTCGGCGTGACGGCGTACCTGCTGCTGGCCGGGCCGACGCCGGGCGTGCCGGAGCCGCGCCCCGGCGCCCGCCGCCTGCACGGTGGCAGGGCGGTCGCCTGGGGGCTCGTGGCGCTGGTCGGCACCTCGGTCCTGGCCTCGGCCGTGGGCGGCGCCCTCTAGCGCGTCGAGCGCCCGGCCGGCCGACTCCGCGACCTGGTGGCTGTGCGTCGATCCCTCCAGCGCCGCAGCGGCCCGGTCGGCCGCGCCGAGGGTGCGCCACACGTCGGGCGAGAGCTGGTCGCGGACGGCGGCCGCGGCCTCGCGGAGACCGGCCAGCGCCTGCGCCACCGAGCCGGGCCGGCCGGCGTCGAGCAGCAGCGAGCGGAAGTCGGCGTCGAGGTCGCCCTCGCTGCTCCCGGCGAGCCGGTGGACGGCGTCCATGACCACCGCCAGGACCGCGCCGCCCGCCGACCGCGGGCGGGTGCGGAAGTCCTCGGCCAGCGCGTGCGCGACGAGCACCAGCCGCAGCATCGCCTCCGCCCGCTCGGCGTACCGCCCGAGCCAGTGCATGTCCTCCAGCACCCGCGGCACGGTCACCGTCAGCGCCCGCGAGCTGGTCATCGGCAGCACCTCGGCGAGCCCCTGGTCCGGCTCCTCGGGCGACCCCTTGAGCACCCACACGTCCTTGCTCGCCCCGCCGCCCCCGCCGCCGTCCCCGCCGCCGGTGAACGGGTGCTCGTCGTGGACGGTCGCGAGGCCCCCGACGAACGGGCGGTAGGCCGAGCCGTAGCGGAGCACGAACGTCCGCAGGGTGAGCGGCCTCGGCGTGGTCGCGCCGACGGCGCCGGGCCGGGCGCCGGGCCGGTACGCCGGGGCGTGCGAGAGCGGCAGCCGCTCCTGGCCCACGTACCGGTGCGGCTCGGCGAGGATCCGCCGGCGCAGCCCGGCCGCCCCCTGGCGGATCGGCGCGGCCGGCCCGTCGAGGGTGCGCACCCCAGCTCCCCGACCCGGTCCAGCACGTGCTCGAGCGAGTCGGGGTCCCCGCACCACCACGTCGGCACCGAGGCCAGCCGCAGCGGCTCGCCGAGCAGCGCCTGGCAGGCCGCCGGCAGGTGGGGCAGCAGGGCGGGGTTCTCGAGCACGCCGGCACCGAGCCCGTTGACGACCCGGACCCGCCCGCGGCGTACCGCCTCGGTGAGCCCGGCGACCCCCAGCCGGGAGTCGCCGCGCAGCTCCAGCGGGTCGCTCCACGCCGCGTCGACCCGGCGCAGCACGACGTCGACGCGCTCCAGCCGGCCGCTGGCGCGCAGGTGCACCCAGCCGTCGCGGACCACGAGGTCGCTGCCGCGGACCAGCGGGAAGCCGAGCGCGGAGGCGAGGAAGGCCTGGTCGTACGCCGAGCCCGAGCAGGTGCCGGGCGACAGCACGACCACCCGCGGGTCGGCGAGGTCGTCGTCGGCCGACTGCAGGAGCGCGGACCGGAGCGCCCACAGGTAGGGCTCGACGCGGTGCGGGCCGGCCTCGCGGTAGAGCTCCGGCACGACCCTCGAGACCGCCCGGCGGTTCTCCATCGCGTGCCCCAGCCCGGACGGCGCCTGCGCCCGGTCACCGAGGACCCGCCACTCGCCGGCGGCGTCGCGGCCGAGGTCGACGCCGCACAGCACGAGCGGGCGCGGGTCGGTGGCCGAGCGGCGGGCGACCGGCCGCACGAAGCCGGCGTGGCCGAGCACCGCCGCGGCGGGCAGCACCCCCTCGGCGAGCAGCCGCTGCTCGCCGTACAGGTCCTGCAGCAGGGCGTTGAGCAGCTCCGCGCGCTGGGCCAGGCCGACCTCCAGCGGGGTCCACTGCGCGGCGTCGAGCACGAGCGGCACGGGGTCGAGCCGCCACCCGCCCGGCCTGCCGGGCCCGCCGGCGCGCGGCGAGGTGACGCCGTCGTTCGCCAGCAGCCGGGCGATGCCGCGGTCGACGCGGTGCAGGTCGGCCGGGGTCAGGCCGACGGCGACCTCGGCGAGCCCCTTCAGGCCGGGCGCAGCGAGCCGTCCGGGCCGACGACCTCGTCGTAGCCGCCACCGGGGCCCCCGCCCTCGAGCAGCGCCGGCCGGGCGACGGCGGCGGCGTAGTCGCGCAGGACGGTCACGGCGCCAAGTCTGACGGAGCCCGGCGCCGACCGCGGCCGGAGTCAGCGGGCGAAGGACTCCGCGAGCCGCAGCAGCCGGTCGTTGGCCTCGGTCTCGCCGATCGACACCCGGGCGCCCTCGCCCGCGAACGGCCGGACCACGATGCCGAGGTCGTCGGCCGCCACCGCGAAGTCGGCCGTCCGCCCGCCGAGCCCGAACCAGACGAAGTTGCCCTGGGCGTCCGGCACGTCCCACCCGCGCTCGCGCAGGCCCTCGACCACGCGGGTCCGCTCGGCCACGAGCGCGTCGACCCGTTCGAGCAGCTCCGCGCGCCGCTCCAGGCTTGCGATCGCCGCGACCTGCGCGACGGTGGAGACCCCGAAGGGCAGCGACACCGCCCGCAGCGCCGCCGCGACCGGCGCGGGCGCCACGGCGTACCCCACGCGGAAGCCGGCGAGCCCGTAGGCCTTGGAAAACGTGCGGGTCAGCACGACGTTGTCGTGGCGGCGGTACGTCGCGATGCCGTCGACCGGGTCGTCGGTGCGCACGAACTCCACGTAGGCCTCGTCCACGACGACCAGCACGTGTGCCGGCACCCGGGCGAGGAACGCGTCCAGCTCGGCCTGGGTCACCGCCGGCCCGGTCGGGTTGTTGGGCGTGCAGACCAGGACGACCCTGGTCCGGTCGGTGATCGCCGCGACCATCGCGTCGAGGTCGTGGCGACCGTCGGGCAGCAGCGGCACCCGCACCGCCGTGGCCGCCGCCGCGGTGACCGCGATCGGGTAGGCCTCGAAGGAGCGCCAGGCGAAGACCACCTCGTCGCCGGCGTCGCAGAAGGCCTGCACCAGCTGGTAGATCAGCCCCACCGACCCCGTCGCCACCGACAGGTGGTCGGCGGGCACGTCGAAGGTCTCCGCCAGCTTGGCGTAGAGCGCCGCCGACCCCATGTCGGGGTAGCGGTTCATCGCCCCCACGGCCACCTGGACCGCCTCGACGACGCCGGGCAGCGGCGGGTAGGGGTTCTCGTTGCTGGAGAGCTTGTAGGACACCATCCCGGGCCGCACCGTCGGCGGCCGCCCGGCGACGTACGGCGGGATGTCGGCGACGTTCGGGCGGGGCTGCGGCGTGCTCACGCGCCCAGGCTAGGCCGCTGCCGGCCGGGGGTGGGCCCGGGTCGGCCGGGGCCGGCGGGCGACGCTGCTGCCGCCGCACGAATCGTTCAATTGAACGATTCGTGCGGGCCCGGAGCCGGTGGGAGCGCTTCCAGGCCGTCGCAACCGCGCAATTGAACGATTGAGGCGGGAGGAGACCCGGCCGGGAGGAGCGGGCCCGGGCAGGCGGTGCCGGCTAGCGCGAGCGCCAGGGGCGCAGGACCAGCGCGAGGAGCAGCCCGATGCCGACGCCGATGGCGGCGCCGAGGACGTTGTCGACGACGTCGGTGACGTCGCAGGCGCGGTCGAGGCGGGCGAGGACGAGCTGGGTGACCTCGATGCCGACGGAGTACGCCGTGAGCAGGGCCAGCCCGATCGGCACGGCGAGGAACGCGCCGCGGGTGCGGCGGGCGGCCGCGAGCACGAGCAGGGCGCCGGAGGGGATGAACACGACCGTGTTGAGCAGCCGCTGGCCGCCGGAGAAGATCCAGAACCCGTCCGGGGCGGGCCCGCCGATGTCCCACGAGCAGGTGTCGAGCCGGCCCTCGGCGGGGACCACCCCCGGCGCACCGTTCGCGGGGATCAGCGTGATGAACCCGATGACGGTCAGCGACCACACGAAGGCCGCCAGCGAGCCCGAGGTCAGCGCGCCGAGCCGGCCCCGCAGCGCGAGGTGGAGCAGCAGGCAGACCGCTCCGGAGAGCACGATGCCGAGGAGCATGACGCCCACGCCGCCGATGGGGAACACGCCCCGGACGTTAGCCGGACCCCGACGACCGGACACGCCGTACCACCCGATCGGACCATCTGCACCCAAGAACGGGCGTCCCGCCTCCGGTCGGTCCCTATGGTGCTCGGGTGCTGATCGTCCGCAACCTCGGCCTGGGCCTGCTCGTCACGGCCCTCACCGTGCTCTCGTTCGGTCACGCCGCGCCCGAGCAGGGGGCGACGGTCACCACGACCTGCGCCAGCGACGACTGCCGCTGACGCCGTCGCCGACGCCCACCGCGCGGCGCTCAGGCCGGCAGCAGCACCTCGCCGCCCGGGACGACCGCGAGGTCGCGACCCAGGGCGATGTCGACCGGGTTGGTCAGGCAGCGGATCGAGCCGCCGCCCTTGTGGAACTCCGAGACGTCGACGAGCACGACCTCGAAGCCCCACTCCTCCAGCTGCGCGCGGACGCGGTCGGGGCAGGCCGGCATCACGACGGTCCGGCCGACGACCACCGAGTTGGCGCAGAACGTCGTGAGCGCCTCCTCCTCGGTCAGCACCAGCGGCTCGGGGACGAGCTCGAAGAGCGCGGCCGCCGAGGCGTCGTCCAGCGCGGACGGGCAGACCAGCGCCCGGCGGTCGTCGAGGGGGCAGAAGGCCAGGTCGAGGTGGTACATCCCGGGGTGGGTGATCCGCAGGCCGCGCACCCGCACGCCGAGCTCGGTGGCCAGGTGCTTGAGCGCCAGCTCCTCGGTGCGCGGGCCATGGCCGACGACCAGGTCGCCGCGGAAGGCGAACGCGTCGCCCGCCTCGAGGTGGGCACCCACGCCGTCCCGGCCGACGTACGACGTGGTGGCGCCGGTGCCGGCGAACCACGGCTGCGCCGACAGCGTCTCCATCCGGCGCTCGGCGTAGCGCATGTGCGACATGACCACGTGCCGCGAGCCGTCCTGGCGGACCAGGCCGAGGCCGAGGTTCATCGCGTAGACCATGTCCGGCGCGTCCGGGCGCTGCGGCAGCACGTCGACCGTGCCGCCGAGCCCCTCGATCGCGCCGACCATCGCCTGCCACTGGGCCAGCGCCAGCGCGGGGTCGGGCTGGTCGGCGACGTCCATGAAGGGGTTGATGGCGTACTCGATGCGGAAGTGCGACGGCTCCACCGCGACGTACCGACGGCCCCACTGCAGCTGCTCCACGAGCACACCTCCCGCTCCTCGTCCTCCGACGATTGTCAGACAATCTGACAACGCGGAGTGTGGGGCACGACGGGCTCCCCGCACAACTCGGCGCGCGTGGTGGATGATGGAGCCCATGTCCGAGCCGTTCGGCACGCTGAGCCTCGATCACTCCTCGACCGTCGACCGCGTGGCCGAGGAGCTGCGGCGGGCGGTGTTCGACGGCGAGCTCGCGAGCGGCACCGCCCTGCGGGAGGTCGCCCTCGCGGCCTCGCTCGGTGTCTCGCGGCCGACGGTCCGGGAGGCGCTCACCCTGCTGGTGGCCGAGGGACTGGCCACCCGCGAGCCGCACCGGGGCGTCAGCGTGACCACGCCCGACCCGGACTCGGTGCGCGACGTGTGCCGCGCCCGCGCGGTCCTCGAGGGCGCCGGCGTCCACCGCTGGGGGGAGGCCGGCCAGCCCGCCCGGGACCTGGTCCGCACGACGCTGGTCGCCTACACCTCGGCCGTCGCCGACGGCGGCTCCTACCAGCTCCTCAACGAGCGGCACCTCGCCTTCCACGTCTCGCTGGTCGGCCTGACCGGGTCCCCGCGGCTGGTGCACATGGCCGAGCTCCTGGTCACCGAGCTGAAGCTGGCGCTCGCCCAGGTCGACCGCATCCGCCGCAACGCCCACGACCAGGCCGACTCCCACCGGGCGCTGCTGGACCTGCTCGAGGCGGGGGACATCCCGGGCGCCTCGGCCTTCCTCGACCGCCACCTCGCCGACGCCGAGGTGGCGATCATCGAGGCGCTGGGCATCGAGCGCTGACCCGGCAGGGGCTCAGCCCCGCCTCAGGCCCGGCTGCCAGGATGGCGGCGTGCGCTTCCTCTCCTGGCTCCTGACCAACGCGGTCGCGCTGGCGACGGCGGCCTGGCTGGTCGACGGGGTCCGGTTCACCGGCCCCTCGAGCGGCACCGCCGAGCTCGAGCACAAGTGGGCGTCCCTGCTGCTGGTCGCGCTCATCCTCGGCGTGGTCACCTCGGTGGTGAAGCCGGTGCTCACCCTGCTGTCGATCCCGTTCATCATCGTCACCCTCGGGCTGTTCCTGCTGGTCATCAATGCCGCGATGCTCGCGCTCACCGGCTGGCTGGCCGAGCAGCTCGACCTCGGCTTCCGGGTCGACGGGTTCTGGCCGGCCGTCCTCGGTGCGATCGTCATCACCCTGATGACGTGGGTCGTCGACCGCCTGGTCGGGGAGGACCGCCGATGAGCAACGCCCACACCCTGCTGCCCCAGCCCCGCCTGCCCGGCCGCTACGCGATCGCGCTGGTCTGCCTGGGCAACATCTGCCGCTCGCCGATGGCCGACGTCGTGCTCGTCCAGCGCCTCGACGACGCCGGGCTGTCCGGCCTGGTCCAGGTCCGCAGCTCCGGCACCGGCGACTGGCACGTCGGCAACCCGATGGACGACCGGGCCGCGGCGACCCTCACCGCCGCGGGGTACGACGCGACCCGGCACCGCGCCCGGCAGTTCGCGCGCAGCTGGCTCGACGAGCTGGACCTGGTGCTGGTGATGGACGGCGCGAACCTCGACGACGTCGGCGGGCGCAGCGAGCGGGTCATGCTCTTCGGCGAGTTCGACCCCGTCACCCCCGGCACCGAGGTGCCGGACCCGTACTACGGTGGCCCGGACGGCTTCGAGGAGGTGCTGCAGATGGTCGAGCGAACGTCGGTCGCGATCACCGCGGCCCTGCAGCGGCTGATGGACCGCCCGTGACCCGCCAGCGGACGCTGGGCTGAGATGGCCCGCCAGCCACTGGTCGCCCGTCGCGCCGAGGAGCTCCTCGGCGCCGCCGTGGTGGCCACGGCCCCGGTGGCCGGCGGCGACACCGCCACCGCCACCAAGCTGCGGCTCAGCGACGGCACCACCGCGCTGATGAAGACGCTCGCGCACGCGCCGGCCGACTTCTTCGAGGTCGAGGCCCGAGGACTGCGCTGGCTGGGCGCGGTCGAGGGCGGGGCCCGCGTGCCGGACGTGCTGGCCGTGGACGCCGAGTGCCTCGTGGTGCGCTGGGTCGAACCGGGCAAGCAGACGGCCGAGGCGGCCGCGGACCTCGGCCGGGCGCTGGCCGCCACCCACGCCGCCGGCGCCGCGGCGTACGGGGCGGGACCGGACGGCGAGCACCGCGACGGCTACATCGCCCGCCTCCCCCTGCCGAACCGGGCCGCCCCCACCTGGGCGGAGTTCTTCGCCGTCCGCCGGGTGCTGCCCTACCTCAAGCTCGCCCGCGACCGGGGCGCCGTCACCCCCGAGCAGGCCGCGAGCGTCGAGTCGGTGGTCGGCCGGCTGCCCACCCTGGTGCCCGAGGAGGGCCCGGCCCGGCTGCACGGCGACCTGTGGAACGGCAACGTCGTCTGGGGCGGCGACGGCGTCCACCTGGTCGACCCCGCCGCCCACGGCGGCCACCGCGAGACCGACCTGGCGATGCTGTCGCTGTTCGGGCTGCCGCACCTGCCCAAGGCGCTCGAGGCGTACGTCGACGCCGCCCCGCTCGCGGACGGCTGGGAGGACCGGCTGGCGCTGCACCAGCTCTTCCCGCTGCTCGTGCACGCCTGCATGTTCGGCGGCGGGTACGGCGCGCGCGCCGCGGCCGCGGCCGCCCGCTACCGCTGACCCCGCCCCTCGGTCACCGCCGGCGGTAGACGGCCGTGAGGGTGCGCGTCCGACCGGGCGCCACCAGGGTGTGGGACCGCGACCCGCCGTCGGACCACCGCGCGAACGCGTACGCCGCCCGGCCGCGCCGCTGCCTGCGCGGCGCGGTGAGGGTGATCCGGGAGCCGACGATGAAGGTGCCCGTCCAGGTGCGCCGGTGCCTGACGCCGGCCACCGACAGGGGCAGTCCGCCCGGCCGGGTCCGGAACCGCAGCCGCACCGTCCGCGGCTCCAGCCGATAGGACTCGGTGGTGCTCAGGCCCCGGGCGTCCGTGGCGGTGACCGACACCAGGAGGTACGACGGGTGCTCGTGGTCGGGCCCCCGGACGGTCGTGCCGTCGGCCACCGCGGTCTGCAGCGGGTGGGTGTGGCAGGTGTCGTTCGGGCAGTGGGCGAGCGCGACCGACCAGGTGACCGTGGTGTCGGTCCCGTCGGGGTCGACCGCGGTCGCGGAGAGGTCGATCGCCTCGCCGACCGACCAGCGCAGGTCCCGGGCCGGGGAGGCGATGCTGACCACCGGCGGGCCGGCGTCGCCCGGGTGCAGGACCAGCGCCGCCTCGTCCTCGCCACCGCCGCCGTCGGCCACCCGGACCCGCACCGTCACGTCGTCGGTGCCGGTGACGGTCGTCCGCACCAGGGGCCCCTGGGCGTCGTCGAACCCGCCGTCGCCGTCGAGGTCCCAGCGGTAGGTCAGGTCGTCGCCCTCGGCGTCGGTCGAGCCGGAGGCGTCGAGGACCGCCTCGAGCGGCGTCGGGCCCCAGGTCGGGGTGCGGGGGACCAGGCGCGCGACCGGTGCGCGGTTGCCGGCGACGTACCGGATCCGGCGCAGCGAGCCCGCGCCCGCCGAGGGGTAGCCCTGCTCGTCGACGCCGAGGCTGAGGTAGTACAGGTCCCCCTCGGGGCCGGTGAGCAGGTCCACGGGGCTGGCGGCGCCCTGGAGGAACGGCCGCACCCTTCGCGGGTCGGGCGACCCGTCGGCCTTCTTGCCCATCACCCACACGCACTGGCGGGAGTAGTCGGAGAAGAAGAGCGCCCCGCGGTACGCCGCCGGGTAGGACCGGCTGGCGCCGAACTGCAGCCCGGAGATCGAGGCCGACCCGGTCGGGCAGGTCTCGCCCGCGAGCGCCCCGGTCCGGGGGTAGGCGAAGAACGGCTCGCTCGCCGTGCGCGCCTTGTACAGCGACTCGCACAGCGGCAGGTCGAGCGGGTCGAAGCCCGCGTTGCGGTCCGGGCCCTCGTAGCAGGGCCAGCCGAAGTTCTCCGGCTGCCGGCCGCCGGGGCGGAACCGGTCGATCTCCTCCCAGCCGCCCTGCCCGACGTCGCCGACGTACACCTCCGGGTCGGCGCCGGTGCCGGGGCGGAACGCGAACCGGAACGGGTTGCGCATGCCGTACGCCACGATCCGACGCTCGTTCGCGCTGTCCCGGCCGGCGAGCGGGTTGCCGGGCACGCCCTCGGCGGTGTCGAGGTCGATGCGCACGACGGTGCCGGACAGGCCGGTCGGGTCGCCGCCGGCGCGGACGTCCTGGGCGCGCAGCGAGCCGCCCTCGCGCGCCGGGTCGTCGCAGGCGTTGCCGCCGGGCCAGAACGGCGCGCCGAGCTGGCCGTGGTCGACCTCGAGGTAGTGCGCGCCCTCGCCGCCGCTGGCCCACAGGTCGCCGTCGGGGCCGACGTGCAGCGAGCCGGTGGCGTGCGAGGGGTACTGCATGCACCAGTCCTCGAGCATGACCTCCGGCTCGCCGGCCGCCCGCCAGCCGCCGGGCACCTCGGCCAGGGCCAGCCGCACGAGGCGGCCGCTGGCCAGGCAGCCCATGTCCTCGGCGCCCGGTCCGCCGTCCTCGGGGTCGGGGCACTCGTCGTACGGCACGCCGGGGACGCCCCACTGCGGCGTCGGCAGGTCGCTGCCGAGGATGTGGTCGTAGGCGTGGAGCAGGTAGAGGTACGGCCGCGCCGGGAAGCCGGGGTCGAGGGCCAGGCCGAGCATCCCGCGGTCGTAGAGGTTGTGGGTCTCGGTGCTGAGGTCGACGACCTCGACCGGCTCCGCCTCCGGCGTGGCCCAGACCTGGACGACGCCGCTCTTGGAGGCCACGAAGATCTCGCCGTCCGGCCCGAAGTCGACCGCCGTCGGCTCGTCGAGCCCGCCGAGCACGACCTCCTCCTGGAACCGGTCGGGCAGCACCGGCTCCGCGTGCCGCTCGACCCGCGGCGCCGCGCGCCGCTCCGCCGAGGGCGCCGCCGCCCCGGGCGCCGTCACCCCCAGCACGGCGAGCACGGACGAGACGAGCGCGAGCACGAGACCGCGATGCAGCATGGAGACCCCCCAAGGTCGTCCGCAGCCTAGGGAGCGATCGCGCCCGTGTCCCGGCTTCCGGTCCTCTGCCCGGGTTCCCGCCCGGGTGCCCGGCTCTCAGCGCCGGCTCAGGACCTGCTGGCACCATGGCGGGGTGCCACCGACCGCCAAGCCCCGCGTGCTCGTCGTCGACGACGACCGGGCCGTGCGGGAGTCGCTGCGGCGGTCGCTGGAGTTCAACGGGTACGACGTGCACCTGGCCACCGACGGCGCCGAGGCGCTGGCCGCGATCGGCCGGGCGGCGCCGGACGTGGTCGTGATGGACGTGATGATGCCGCGGCTCGACGGGATCGAGGCGACCCGCGCGCTGCGCGCGGCCGGGAACGACGTACCCGTCCTGGTCCTCACCGCCCGCGACGCCGTCGGCGACCGCGTCGAGGGGCTGGACGCGGGGGCCGACGACTACCTGACCAAGCCGTTCGCGCTCGCCGAGCTGCTCGCCCGCCTCCGCGCGCTCCTGCGCCGGGTCGTGCCGGCCGACGACGCCGCCGACGAGGTGCTGTCATTCGCCGACCTCTCGATGGACGTCGCCACCCGCGAGGTCCGCCGCGGCGAACGCCTCATCGAGCTGACCCGGACCGAGTTCACGCTGCTCGAGATGTTCCTGCGGCGGCCGCGTCGCGTCCTGGAGCGCTCGTTCATCCTCGAGGAGGTCTGGGGCTACGACTTCCCGACCACCGCGAACTCCCTCGAGGTCTACGTCGGCTACTTGCGGCGCAAGACCGAGGCCGAGGGCGAGCCCCGCCTGATCCACACGGTCCGCGGCGTCGGCTACGTGCTGAAGGAAGCATGAGGGCCCTGCGCCACCCCTCCCTGGCGGGCCGCGTCACGCTGCTGACCACGATCGCGGTGGGGTTGTCCGTGGCGTTCGTGGCGCTGGGCGCCTTCATGACGGTCCGCGTGCAGATGCAGTCCACGCTGGACAACTCGCTGCTGGACCGGGCGCAGGCCGCCGCCCGCACCCAGGCGCTGTCGAGCCTCAGCACCAGGCTGGAGATCCCGTCGTGGGCGCTGGGCGCCGGTGACATCCGGGTGGCGTTCGTCTACCCCGACGGGTCGGTGCTCACCCAGGACAAGGGGCCGCGCCTCTACATCGGCGAGCCCGAGCTGGCGGTCGCCCACGGCGAGCGGAAGTGGAACATCCGCACGATCGTCGCCGGCGACACCCGCTACCGCGTGGCGACGGTCCCCGCGAACACCGACGGCGAGGCGCTGGTCGTCGCCCAGTCGCTCGAGCCCCAGCAGCAGGTCCTGGCCCGCCTCGGCGTGGTGATGCTGCTCTTCGGCCTGCTCGGCGTCGTCGCGGCGGGGATGGCCGGGTGGGCGGTGGCGACCAACGGCCTGCGGCCGGTGCGGCGGCTGACCACCGAGGTCGAGGCCATCGCGCGCACCGAGGACCTGACGCCCATCCAGGTGGAGGGCAAGGAGGACGACGAGGTCGCCCGCCTCGCCTCGGCGTTCAACGAGATGCTCACCGCGCTCGCCGCGTCCCGCGACCGGCAGCGCCAGCTGGTCGCCGACGCCGGCCACGAGCTGCGCACCCCGCTCACCTCGCTGCGCACCAACATCGAGCTGCTCACCCAGGCCGACGGCCCGGGGGCGATGACCCTCCCCGAGGACGCCCGCGCCGAGCTCCTCGACGACGTCCGTGCCCAGATCGAGGAGCTCAGCACCCTCGTCGGGGACCTGGTCGAGCTGTCCCGCGACGACCGAGCCGACCACCTGGTCGCCCCGGTCGACCTCGCCGAGGTCGTCGACCAGGCCCTGGCACGGGTACGCCGCCGGGCACCCGGCCTGGCCTTCGACGTCGCGGCCGAGCCGTTCGAGCTGGTCGGCGACGCGGCCGCGCTGGAGCGCGCCGTCACCAACCTGCTCGACAACGCCGCCAAGTGGAGCCCGCCCGGCGGCACCGTCACCGTCCGGCTCGCCGACGGCGTCCTCTCCGTGGACGACGAGGGACCCGGCATCTCCGAGGAGGACCGACCGCACGTGTTCGACCGCTTCTGGCGCGCCGAGGAGTCCCGGGGCATGCCCGGGTCCGGGCTCGGCCTCTCCATCGTCCGCCAGGTCGCCGACCGCCACGCCGGGCGGCTGGAGGTCACCACGTCGCCCGCCGGCGGGGCGCGGCTCGTCCTGGCCCTGCCCGCCGAGGCCCCGGCGTCCCCGGCGCCCTCGACCACCGGGAGCCGGGCATGAGCCGCCGACCCGTCGCCGGGCCCCTGCTGCCCCTGCTGGTCCTGGCGCTCGCCGCCGCCGGGTGCTCCTCCGACGAGCCCGCGGAGTCGTCGGCCTCGCCCCACGGCGGCAGCACGGCGACGTCCGGCGCGTCCGCCGACCCGCCCTCGTGGAACCCGTGCGACGACCTCACCCCCGCCGAGGTCGGTCGGCTGCTCGGCGAGGAGGTGACCGAGGAGACCGGAGACCCCGGCGCGATGCGCTGCACCTACGTGCCGGTCGCCGAGGGCGGGCCGACGCTGGACCTGAACTACCTGTGGTTCGACGGGTCCTTCGAGGACGCGTGGGACACCATCGGCGAGGTCGCCGGTGACGTGCAGGACCTCGACCTGCCCAGCGCCGACGCCGCGCGCACCGTCACCCAGGTCACCGACGACGCCGTCGCGGTCACCGGGTTCGTCCAGACGCGCGGCCTGATCGAGTCGGTCAACGCCATCGCGCTCGACCCCGCCGACCGCACGCGCCTGGTCCGCGCCACCCGCGGCGTCCTCGCGCGCCTCTCCGAGCGGGCTCCGGAGCGCGCGGCCGACTGACCGCCTGCCAGGATGCCGCCATGGAGCTGGCGTTCTTCACGACCGACGACGGTGGCGCGAGCCTCCTCGCCACCGACCTCGCGGTCAGCAGCTGGGGCAAGGACCACCTGCACGGCGTGGCCGTGAGCGGCGCGATGGCCCGCGCGCTGGAGCGGCGGGTCGAGGAGGAGGGACGCACCGACCTGCGGCCGGCGCGCTACACCGTCGACCTGTTCCGCCCCGCCACCCGGCAGCCGCTGACCTTCGCCACCGACGTCGTGCGCGCCGGCCCGCGGCTCGCGCTCGTCGACGTCGTCGCGCTGCAGGACGGCGTGCCGGTCGCCCGCGCCAGCGGGCTGTTCCTCAAGCCGACGGCCGACACGGAGGGCGAGGTGTGGATGCCGGACGTGCACCCCTCTCCCCCGCCGGAGGACGTCGCGCCGCCGACGACCGAGCCCCACGTGCCGTTCCTGCACAGCGACGCCGGCTGGTCCCAGGACTTCCGGGCGCACCAGAACGCCTCGCGCAAGACGTCGTGGAACAGCGCGGTCCCGGTCGTCGCCGGTGAGCGGGCCACGCCGTTCCAGGCCGTCGCCGCGATCGCCGACGGCGCCAGCCTCGTGACCAACTGGGGCACGCGGGGCGTGGAGCACATCAACACCGACATCACCCTGACCCTGGTCCGCCGCCCCGCCGGCACCGAGATCGGGCTGCACGCCATCGACCGGCTGGAGCAGGAGGGCATCGCGGTCGGCACCGCGACCGTCTTCGACCGCGAGGGCGCGCTGGGCACCATCGTGCTGGCCTCGCTCGCCAACGCCCGCCGCGCCGTCGACCTCGGCAAGGAGCAGTGGGAGGACGACGGGCGGCGTACGACGTCGGGCGCCTGACCCTCAGGCGTTGGCGCCGTCCGGGGACGGCATCCGCCAGGTGCGCTCGAACGGCAGCCGCCACGCGTGCGGCGCGACGAGCTGGTGGATCGCGTTCGGACCCCACGTGCCGGGCTGGTAGGTGCGCACCGGCGGCGGCATCTCCAGCAGCGCCGAGGACTTCTCCCACAGCGTCTCGATGCCCTCGGCGGTCGTGAACAGCGTGTGGTCGCCGCGCATCGCGTCGTGGATGAGCCGCTCGTACGCCGCCAGCACGCCGGTCGAGGACGACGTCTCGTGGGTGGCGAACTGCATCGAGAGCTTCTCCAGCTTCATGCCCGGACCGGGCTTCTTGCCGTAGAACGACAGCGACATCCGCGACTGGTCGGCGAGGTCGAAGGTCAGGTGGTCGGGGCCCTGCATGCCCGCCTGCGAGCCGGCCGGGAACATCGACAGCGGCGGCTCCTTGAACGCGATCGAGATGATCCGCGCACTCTCGGCCATCTTCTTGCCGGTGCGCAGGTAGATCGGCACGCCGGCCCACCGCCAGTTGTCGATCTCGACCTTGAGCGCGATGAAGGTCTCGGTGTCGGAGTCGTCGGCCACCTCCTCCTTGCCGCGGTAGCCGGCGTACTGCCCGCGCACCACGTCGTGGGGGTCGATCGGCTTCATCGAGCGGAAGACCTTGTTCTTCTCGTCGCTGATCGGGTCCGGCTCCAGCGACGTCGGCGGCTCCATCGCCATGAACGCCAGCACCTGCATCAGGTGGGTGACGACCATGTCGCGGTAGGCGCCGGTCGACTCGTAGAACTTGGTGCGGCCCTCGAGGCCGAGTGTCTCGGGCACGTCGATCTGCACGTGGTCGATGAAGTTGCGGTTCCAGATCGGCTCGAAGAGGCCGTTGGCGAACCGGAAGGCGAGGATGTTCTGCGCCGCCTCCTTGCCCAGGAAGTGGTCGATGCGGAAGATCTGGTGCTCGTCGAAGACCTCGTGCAGCTCGGCGTTGAGGTTGACCGCCGACTCCAGGTCGGTGCCGAACGGCTTCTCCATGACGATCCGCGACCGCTCGACCAGGCCCGCCTTGTCCAGCTGGTGCACCACGTCGAGGGCCGCCTTGGGCGGCACGCTGAGGTAGTGCAGCCGGCGCTTGCGCTCGTCGGGCCCGGGCAGGGTGTCCTCGGCGCGCGCGACCTCGTCGGCCAGCGCCTGCGGGCCGGCGGACTGCGGCAGGTAGCTGAGCAGGTTCCCGAACGGCGCCCAGCGGGCGTCGTCGATGGTGCCCTCGCCGAACTCCTCGCAGGCGTCGCGCGCGAAGGTCTCGAAGTGGGTCGAGTCGACGTCCTCCAGGGACGTCCCCACGATGCGGGTGTCGGTGAGCAGGCCCGCCTCGAACAGGTGCAGCAGACCCGGCAGCAGCTTGCGGCGGGACAGGTCGCCTGTCGCGCCGAACAGCACGATGACGTGCGGCTTGGCCATGCTCTCGACGGTAGTCACGCGGTGTTACCTCCTGGTGTCGCGAAGACGGCGAGCAGGCGCTCGGCCTTCCATCCTGCCTCGGCGTGCTCCGACGCCGCGTCGGAGTGGACGGTGATGCCGCCACCGGTACCCAGCTCCCACCGGCCCTGACCCGTGGTGACCAGGCTGCGGATCACCACCCCCAGGTCGGCGCGCCCGTCGGCGGCGACCCAGCCGAACGCACCGGCGTACACGCCCCGCGCGCTCGACTCGACCTCGTCGACGACCTCCATGGTGCGCCGCTTGGGCGCCCCGGTCATCGAGCCGGCGGGGAACAGCGCCCGCAGCGCGGCCACGGTGGTCACCTCCGGCCGCAGCCGGCCGCGGACGGTCGAGACGAGCTGGTGCACGCTGGGGTAGGACTCGACGTCCATCAGCACCGGCACCTCGACCGTGCCCGGCTCGCACACCGTCGCCAGGTCGTTGCGCAGCAGGTCGACGACCATGAGGTTCTCGGCGCGGTAGCGCTGCTCGGTGCGCAGCCGCAGCGCCGCCGCCGCGTCCTCGGCCGGCGTCGCCCCGCGCGGCGTCGTCCCCTTGATCGGCCGGGTCTCGAGCGTCCGCCCACCCGTTCCGCGAGCGCCGCGGGTGCCCTCGGTGGTCACCGTGGCGTACCGCTCGGGGCTGCTGGAGAGCAGCCAGGCGCGCGCACCGGGCACGTCGTGCTGGAGGAACCCGGCGTACGGCGCGGGGTTGAGCGCGCGGAGCCGGAGGTACGCCGTCACCGGGTCGAGGTCGCTCGCCACCTGCTCGCGGTGGGTCAGGTTGACCTCGTAGCTGTCCCCGGCGTGCAGCGCCTCCTGCACCCGCTCGAACGCCGCGACGTACCACGGGGGCGCCGCGGGTGGGGACGATTCGTGGGCGGTCGGCCGGCGCGCCGGCGCGACGTCCCCCGTGGACGCGGGACCTCGCGCCTCGTCCGGCCCGGGAGGCGTCCACACGCGGACGTGCGAGGGCCGCATCCACACCGCGTCGGGCAGCCCCACCGCGGGGCGGGCGGGCAGGTCGGGCCGGCAGGCGTAGCCGAGGTAGCCGAACCACTGGTCGTCGGGCCCGCCCGCGGCGAGCTCGGCCTCCAGCGCCGCGAAGACGTCGGCGCTCCCGCTCGCCACCACCTCCGACCGGCCGGCGGCGTGGCGGGTGACGGTGCGGGTGGCGGCGGAGTACGACAACGACACGTCGTCGGGCTCCAGCCAGCCGAGCACCGACCGGCGGCCCGACCAGCCGCGGGCGCCGGCACCGTCGAGCCAGAAGCAGCGCGGGTGCGTGCCGGCGACCTCGCGGAAGGCCTCGAGCACCCCCGGCCCGCCCGCCGGCCCACCGTGGGGGCCGCTCATCCGGCGGCCCCGAGGAACGACGCGACGATCCGCAGCCCGTGCTCGGAGAGCACCGACTCGGGGTGGAACTGCACGCCCTCGAGCGGCAGCGTCCGGTGGCGCACCCCCATGACCGCCCCGTCCTCGGAGCGGGCGGTGACCTCGAGGCAGTCGGGGACGACGGTGGCGGCAAGCGAGTGGTAGCGCACCGCGTCGAAGCCCTGCGGCAGCCCGGCGAGGACGCCACGGCCGTCGTGGGTCACCCGGGACACCACCCCGTGCGCCGGCCGCACCCGCTCGACCCGCCCGCCGTACGTCGTCACCAGGCCCTGCATGCCCAGGCAGACGCCCAGCACCGGGCGGGTGCCCGCGACCAGCACCTCGCGGCCGACCGCGAAGTCGGCCGGCCGGTCGGGGCGGCCGGGACCGGGCGAGAGCACGACGTGCTCGTGCGCGAGGACCTCGTCCGCGGTGACCTCGTCGTGCTGGACCACGAGCGGCAGCGAGCCGGTCACCCGGGCGACGAGGTGGACCAGGCTCCACGTGTAGGAGTCGTGGTGGTCGACGACGACGACGTCCCGGGCGGCGGGCCCGCTCGGGGTCCGGCGGGCCGGCTGCGAGGAGTGGAGGCGAGCCCGATGGGACTGGGGGGCAGCTTCCACCGGGCTCGCACCTCCGAGACTACCGCGTGGCGGCGGGGTTCCCCGGCTCATCCAGCAGCAGCGACACGACGTAGTCGTGCAGCAGGTCGTAGCCGTGCTCGGTCAGGATCGACTCGGCGTGGAACTGGATGCCGCGGTAGTGCGGCCCGGCCAGGTGGTGCACGTCGCCCGAGTCCGGGTCGGTGTCGACCCGGACCCCCGCGGGGAGCGCGTCGTCCCTGCCGACCCGCCCCACGAAGGTGTTGTAGAACCCGACCCGCTCGGTCCGGCCCTCGAGCGGCACCGGCGACTGGGTCCCCTGGAAGACGATGTCCTTGTAGGCCAGCGGGATCCCGAGCTGGTGGCACAGCGCCTGGTGTCCCAGGCACACCGCGAGGAACGGGCGCCGCTCCTCGAGCAGCTCGGCGACCGCGGCCCGCAGGTTGGCCATCTTGGGGTCGTCGTCGTCGCGCGGGTCGCCGGGGCCGGGCCCGACGATCACCAGGTCGAACCCGTCGAGGCACCCGGCGACGTACTCCTCGTGGCGCACGACCTCGCTGGTCATGCCGAGCACGCCGAGCACGTGGCGCAGCATGTTCACGAAGTCGTCCTCGCCGTCGAGGATCACCGCGCTCCGGCCGGCCAGCCGCGGGTCCGGCGCCGAGCCGCCCTGGTCGGTCAGCCAGAACGACGAGAGCCGCCGGTTGCGGGCGTTGAGCGCGAGCAGCACGTCCTCGTCGTTGACCAGCTCGGCGACGTTGACGTCGGGGGTCGGCGCCGGCGCCACCAGGCCGAAGGCGCTGAGGATGCCGCCGGCCTTGGCGTGGGTCTCGGCGACCTCGTACGCCGCGTCGGAGTCGCGCACGAGCGTCGCGCCGGCCGTCACCTTGAGGTTGCCCTCGAGGTCGACGTCGGCGGTGCGGATCACGATCGGGCTGTCCACGACCGGCCCCCCGGTCGCGTCGCGGCCGAGCACGGCCAGGGCGGCGCCGTAGTAGCCGCGCCCCTCGGTCTCGTAGGCCTTGATCAGCCGGCAGGCGTTCTCCACCGGGCTGCCGGTGACGGTGGCGGCGTACATCGTGTCGCGCAGCACCTCGCGCGGGTCCCGGTCGGTGCGGCCGGCGAGGAGGTACTCGGTGTGGACGAGGCGGCTCATCGGCTTGAGGAACGGCCCGAGCACCTGGCCGCCCTGGTTGCAGATGTCACACATCATCTTCAGCTCCTCGTCGACGACCATGAAGAGCTCGTAGATCTCCTTCTCGTCGCGCAGGAACTCCAGGAGCCGACCGCGGACGTCCGCGTCGGGCTCGCGGGGGATGCGGAAGGTGCCGCTGATCGGGTTCATCCGGACGTCGCCGCCGTGGATGGAGACGTGCCGCTCGGGGCTGGCGCCGATGAGGTAGCGGTCGCCGGTGAAGAAGACGTAGGTCCAGTAGGCGCCGCGCTCGCGCTCGAGCAGCCGGCGGAACACCGCGAGCGCCTTGGCGGCGCCCCAGTCGGCGACCTTCGCGCGGTAGTGCCGGCCGATCACCAGGTTCGCGCCCTCGCCCTGGCCGATCTCGTCGCGGATGATCGACTCGACGAGCTTCCCGTACTCCTCGTCGTCGGTCTCGAACCCGCCGCGGTCGGCGAAGGCCACCTCGGCCTCGTCGATCGCCTCGACCACCTCGGCGACGGAGAACTCCAGCTCGGTCTCGACGTCGACCACGACCAGCGGCGTCCCGTCGTCGTGGGCCTCGAAGCCGCGCTCGGCGACCTGGCGGAACGGCACCGCGAGCAGCCGGTCGGCGATGTGACCCTCGGCCGGCGGGCCCTCCTCGAGCGGTACGTCGAGCAGGGACTCGACCACGGAGCGCCGGCCGCCGACGAGCCCGACGCTGTCGCGGTCACCGGCCCGGGTGGAGCGCCGGATGATCGCCCACGCCTCGTGCCCCTGGAGCGCGGCGATGGCGTCCCGGGCGTTCGGCGTGGAGGTCATGGGCGAACTCTAGTGAGCGCGCCGGCCGGGCGGCGAAGCCCCGCCACCCGCTGGTCGAGCAGCGAAGGCCGGCTGACGGCCTGAGCGTGTCGAGACCCGGTGAGGGGCGCATGGACTCAGCCATGGTCACCGGATGTCGACACGGCCCGCCGGCGCTCGTCTGCTCGACCAGCAGGGACGTCAGCTGATGGTGGTCAGCAGCTGGGTGGCGCGGGTGAGCACGACGTACAGCGTCGCCCGGCCGGTCAGCGACTCGTCCTCGATCTCCTGGGGGCGGACCACGACGATGCCGTCGAACTCCAGTCCCTTGGTGTCCAGGCCGGTCAGCACGACGACGCGGTCCTCGCCCGAGGGCGTGACCGAGGAGTCGACGGCCGCCCGGGCGCTCGGGGCGTCCGCGGCCAGCTCCGACCACGAGGCGAGCCAGGAGTTGACCTCCGAGCGCCGCGCCACCGGCACCACGATGCCGACGGTGCCGCCGACCCGGCCGGCGAGGTCGACCACCGCCGCGCGGGTCGCGGCCTCGAGGTCGGTCACGCCGGTCACCTCGACCGGCTCCACTCCGGTCGAGCGCACCGCGGTCGGGAGGTCGGCGTCGAGCCCGACGCGCCGGGCGTAGGCCTCGGCGTAGGCGTAGATCTCCGAGGAGTTCCGGTAGTTGGTCGAGAGGTGGAAGGCGTGGACCTGCTTGCCCTCGAGCGCCGCGGCGCGGGCCGCCTCGGCCTCCTCGCGGACCGGCCAGGAGGACTGGGCCGGGTCGCCGACGATGGTCCAGGACGCCGTGCGGCCGCGCCGGCCGACCATCCGCCACTGCATCGGCGTGAGGTCCTGCGCCTCGTCGACGAGCACGTGGGCGAAGCCGTCGTCCTCGATCCGGTGCTGGGGCGGTGCCCAGGCCCGGCCGGAGGGGGCGTACTCCCGGTCCGAGGCGGTGGTCAGCTCCTGCAGGTCGACCGCGCCCTCGATGACCGCGAGCGGGTCGTCGCGCTCGTCCTCGGGCTTGGCCGGCACGTCGCCCAGGGCGTAGCGCAGCTCGTCGAGCAGCGCGACGTCGGCGACCGAGAGGTCGGTGGCCCCGGCCCAGGACTTCAGCAGCAGCCGCTGCTCCTCGGCCGTGACGACGCCCTCGCCGACCCGGGCGAGGAGCTCGGGGTCGCGCAGCCAGCCCAGGACGGTCCGGGCGTCGAGCGGCGGCCACCAGGCGACCGCGAAGTCCACGAACCGCTGGTCGGACAGCATCTCCTCGTCGAAGGCCTCGCGGCCGCGGTCGCGCCCGCGCTCGCCGCGCACCTGCCGCCACATCGCGTCCAGGAGCGTCGGGGCGACCCGGGGCAGCTGCTTGTTGCGGCGGCCCTGCGACATGAGCTGGCGGCGCAGCCGGCCGAGCAGGCCGCGGTCGAGCACGATCGTGTCGTCGCGCCAGAAGATCCGGAACTGGGTCGGGCTGCCCGGCGCCTGCTGCCGCGCCGTGCGCCGCAGCAGCTCGGCCATCCGCTCGGTGCCCTTGACGTCGGCGACCGCCGGCTCGTCGTGCCGGGTCGCCCGCACCCCGTCGACGACCTCGCCCAGGGAGCGCAGCGCCACCGCGGTCTCACCGAGGCTCGGCAGCACCCGCTCGATGTAGCGCATGAACACCCCGCTGGGGCCGACGACCAGCACGCCGCCGGTCTCGTAGCGGCGGCGGTCGGTGTAGAGCAGGTACGCCGCGCGGTGCAGCGCGACGACCGTCTTGCCCGTGCCGGGACCGCCGGAGATGGTGACCACGCCCTTGCCCGGCGCGCGGATCGCCTTGTCCTGCTCGGCCTGGATGGTCGCGACGATCGAGTGCATCGACCGGTCGCGGGCCCGGGAGAGCTGCGCCATCAGCGCGCCCTCGCCGACGATCGGCAGGTCCAGGCCGGACTCCTCGAGCGCCTCGGCGTCCAGCAGCTCGTCCTCGACGCCGACGACCTCGGGGCCGACGCAGCGCAGCACCCGGCGACGGATCACGTGGTGCGGCTCGGCCGCGGTCGCCTGGTAGAACACCGCGGCGGCCGGGGCGCGCCAGTCGATGAGCAGGGAGTCCCGGTCGGCGTCGCGCAGGCCGATGCGGCCGACGTACCGCGGTGCCGCGTCGAGCTCGGGCGTCAGGTCGAGGCGGCCGAAGACGAGTCCCTCGTGGGCGGCGTCGAGCTGGGCGATCCGCTTCGCGGCCTGGAAGACCATCGCGTCGCGCTCGACGAGCCCGCCCTCGTGCCCGAGCCGGCCGCGCTGGTGGCCCTCCCGGGCGAGCTGGCGCGCCGCCGCGGCCGAGTCGGCCAGCTGGCGGTAGACGCGGTCGACGAACTCCTGCTCGGCCGCGACCTCGCGCTCCTCGACGGACCGATCCGCCGACCGGTCGTCGGACTGGGACTGCTGCTGTTCGGACAACGCTTTCGATCTCCACTCGTGGCGACGTCCACGCGGGCTCCGCCACCGGTCGTCGCACCCGGAGCGGCAAGTGGACAAGCGTAACCGGGGCCGCGGACGGTCGCCGACGGGTTCACCAGAACGTCACACGGGGCCCGCGCCGGGCGGGCCGCTGTGGGATCCTGCGGCCCATGCCGACACCCCCGCCGAGCGGCGCCCTGGCGGCGTACGTCGACCAGCGCGGCCGCGCGCTGTGGCGGGCGGCGTGGCTGCTGGTCGGCGAGCCGGACGACCCGGACCGCGCCGAGCGGCTGGTGGCCGACGCGCTGCGGCGGGCCGGGCGGCGTGCCCACCTCACCGACGGCTCGGCCGACGCGGCAGCACCCCTGGTGCGCGACGGGCTGGTCGCCGCGCTCCCCCGCCACCGGCCCGCCCCGCGCGGCGCACGGGAGGTCGAGGACCCCGCCGACGCGGTCGACCGGGCGCTCGCCGCCCGCCCGCGTCGCGACGTGCCCCGCACCCCCGACCTGGCCGGCCTGCTCGCCGAGGCCACCCGGAGGGCCCGGCGCGGCCGGCGGGCCCGCGTCGTCGGCGCGATCGCGGTGGCCGCGACGGTGGCGGTGGCGGTCCCGCTCGCCCCGCGCTGGGTGGAGGGCTCCCGGCCGGTCGCGGCCGTAGGCGAGGCGCCCACGGGGTCGGTGGTCGAGGTGTCGACCGGGTGCCGCACGCGCGCCGACGGGGAGCTCGACCACCCCGACTTCCTGCTCGGCGAGGCGGCCTGGGCGCGGTTCTGCGTCGTGGGCGGCTCCTACCCGCGACCGATCGGCTCGGCGCTCGTGCCGGACGCCGTGCTCACCGACGGCGCCGCGACGCTCGTCCGCGGCTGGCAGCGCGCGGCCGGGTCCGACGAGCCCTGCCGGCCGACCCCGTCGGCCACGAAGCTGGCGGTGCAGGTCGGCTTCGAGGACGGCACCGTGGCCGAGGTGTACGGCGAGACGTCGGCCTGTGCGGCGTACACCCGGCCGGCCCCGTCCGCCCGGGTCGTCCCCGGCGGCCAGGTCTACCGCGAGCTGATGACGGCCCTGGCGGCCCAGGAGTCGCCGGCCGGCGCCAGCGGGTCGACCGCGACCCCGTCCTGCCCGGCTGCGGCCCCGGAGGCGGCCGGACCGGTGACCGACGGGCCGGCCACCGGGCTGACGGCCACGGCGGCCGCGGCGGCCGTGCTGTGCACCTACGACCCCGCGGACGGCCCCGGCGCCGCCCCGCGGAGCACCGCGCTGCGCGCCACGGACGCCGAGCGCGTCCGGGTGCTCGCCCTCGGCGCCTTCGACCCCACGCCCGGGGCCTGCACGCCCGACCCGGCGGCCCCGGCGCACGCCGTCGTCGTCGCGGGCCGCGACGGCGCGACGTACGAGATCGGCCTGGACCGCGGCGCGTGCGACGCGGTGTCGGTGGACGCGGACCGGCTCGGCGTCTCACCGGCGCTGGCGGCGGCGCTCACCGCGCTGGCGGCCGGCTCCTGATGCGACGAACTGTTACCGAACCCTGACTCGGCCGTGGACGTCGTGTTGACCGTCCGCCCGTAGCGTTCTGGTCATCGGCAGGGCGACCTGCCTGGCAGCGAGGAACGACACGGGCCACCGGGGGGATGGCTCGCGTGCGGCGCCGGGGGGCGCCGAGCGTCCTCGCCCGTCGAGACCCGTCCGGCGCCTTTGGGGGACCGCCGGACGGGTTTCGTCGTCTCCCGGCTACTTCTTGCGCGACAGGAACGCCGTCATCGCCTCGCGGGCCTCCTCGGACCCGAAGAGCCGCGCGCTCCGCGCCGCCACGTCGTCGCCGAGCCGGTCGATCCGCTCGAGCAGGTCCTCGGCCAGCAGCGCCTTGCTCTCCCGCAGGCCCTGCACCGCACCGGTCGCGAGCGAGGCGCAGACCCGCTCCACCTCCGCGTCGAGGGCGTCGGCCGGCACCGCCCGGGTCACCAGGCCCATCCGCTCGGCCTCGGTGCCGGTGAAGGTCTCCCCCGTCAGGAAGGTGTACGCCGCGGCGCGCGACGTCAGCCGCGGCAGCACCGTGAGCGAGATGACGGCGGGGGCCAGCCCGAGCTTGACCTCGGTGAGCGCGAAGGTGGCGTCCTCGACGGCGACGACGACGTCGGCGGCGGCCACCAGCCCGATCCCGCCGGCGCGCACCGCGCCCTGCAGCCGCAGCACCACCGGCTTCGTCGAGCCCACGACGAGCCGCTGCAGGCGCACGATCCCGCGCGGGGCGTCCTCGGAGCCGGCCGCCGAGGCCTCGGAGAGGTCGGCGCCGGAGCAGAACACCGAGCCCTCCGCGCGCAGCAGCACCACCTTCGCCGCCGGGTCGGCCTCGGCGCGCTCGAGGCGGTCGCCGAGCTCGGCCACCAGCCGCGCGGACAGCGCGTTGCGGTTGTGCGGGGAGTCGAGGGTGATGGTCGCGACCTGGTCGGCGACCGCGTAGTGGACCAGCTCGTCGGGCTGGGCTGGCTGCTGGGCGTCGGGCATGGACGCATCCTGCCCGACCCGTGGCCCGCCTCGTGATGCCCGGCGCGCGCCCCGGCGCGCGCTGGGCATCACGAGGCGGCCTTGGGTCAGCCAGGGGTCAGCCGACGGTGACGATGAGCTCCTGGATGCCGCTGGAGCCGGCCGGGAACGGCTCGGCGCGGACCGCGGTCTGCGGCTCGCCACGCCCGTCGACGACCCGGGTCGCGATCCGGTGCTGGCCGGGCTCGGCGTCCCAGCGGTGGAACCACTGGCGCCAGTAGTCGGTGCCGAGGTCGGGGCCCAGCTCGGCGTCCTGCCAGGCGCCGCCGTCGACGCGCACCTGCACGGTGCCGACGCCGCCGTCGTACTGCGCCCACGCGACGCCGCCGATGACGTTCTCACCGGGGTCGAGCTGGGCGAGCGCCTTGGGCGTGTCGATCCGGCTGGAGGGCTTGATCGGGGCGTCGGTCGCCCAGTCCCGCTCGGTCCAGTACGCCTGCTGGTCGTCGTACGTCGTGAGCGTCATCCGGGTGACCCACTTGGTGGCGCTGATGAAGCCGTACAGGCCCGGCACGACCATCCGCGCGGGGAAGCCGTGCTCGCGCGGCAGCGGCTCGCCGTTCATCCCGATCGCCAGCATCGAGTCGCGGCCGTCGGTCGCCACGGCGAGCGGCGTGGAGATGGTCATCCCGTCGACGTCGGTGGAGAAGATCTGGTCCGCCCTCGACCCGACGCCGGCCCGGTCGAGCAGGTCGGTGAGCGGCACGCCGAGCCAGCGGGCGCCGCCGACGAACTTGCCGCCGACGCTCGTCGAGACGCAGGTCAGGGTGATGTCACGCTCGACCAGGTCCATCGCGAGCAGGTCGTCGAAGGTGAAGGTGACCTCCTGGTCGACGTCGCCGTCGATGGTGAGCGTCCAGTCGTCGACGTCGACGATCGGCACGTCGAGGCGGGTGTCCACGCGGTAGAAGTCCGCGTTCGGCACCTGCAGCGGCGTGATGCCGTCGAAGCGCGTCTCGAGCCCCTTCGGCAGCGCCCGCAGCGGGTCCGCGGCTGCGGGGAGGTCGATGTCGACGGCCCGGGAGCGGTACGACGCGATCCAGCGTCCCGCGCCGCCCATGACGGCCGCGGCGCCGGCGACCACGCCCACCGCGACCAGCAGCCCGCGGCGCGACGGCCCGTGCCCGGCGTCGCCGGTGCGCCGGGCGTGCTCGCCCTCCGGCACCGAGCCGGCGGCGGCCGGCCGGGCCGCCCGCACCAGCCACCACAGCGCGGCGACGCCGACGAGGCCGGCGACCAGGCTCGGCACGACCGCGGCGGCCCCGGCCGTCGGCCGGGTCGCGGCGACGACGGCGGGGATGGCCACCAGCACGACCAGCGCGGCCGCGCCGTACGCGAACCGCCGCCGGGCCAGCAGCCCGGCGGCGGCGGCGAGGAGCACCACGCCGACCAGGACCGAGCCGATGAGGATCGGCTTGTCGGCGGTCCCGAACTCCGCGACCGCCCACTCCTTGACCGGGGTGGGCGTCAGGTCGATGACCTGCGACCCGACCGCCAGCACCGGCGAGTCCGCCGGGTCCAGGAGGGCGGCCACCAGGTGGCCGGCCCCCACGCCCGCGAGCGTGGCGAGCACACCGGACAGGGCGGGGACGAAGGCGGATCTGAGGGCGGCGAGCGGTCTGGTCACGGCACTGGTTCGGAGCGGACCGGCCGCGCGGACTGGACCTGTGGAGCAGGGCGCCGGGCGGGCCGTGTGCCGCCGATCACTTCGACCGAGGACCAATCCGGTCCGGCGACGGGACCGAACAACCCCCGACAGTCCACTCCGGACCAGCACCCTCCAGGAAGGCTCCACCATGAAGCTCCAGACCCTGCGCCGTACCGGTGTCGCGGCCGCCGCGATCTCGCTCTCCCTCGGCCTGGCCGCATGCAGCAGCGAGGACGACAGCAGCGACAGCGCCTCGGACTCGACCTCGTCGTCGAGCAGCACCGAGAGCGAGAGCAGCGCCCCCGCCGAGGAGGAGACCACCGCGGCCGCCGAGGGCGCCGCCGCGCAGACCTTCGGTGACGCCTGCTCCGCCGTCCCGACCGACGGCCCCGGCTCCTTCGACGGCATGGTCCAGGACCCGGTCGCGACCGCCGCCTCGAACAACCCGCTCCTCGAGACCCTGGTCACCGCCGTCGGCGCGGTCGACGGCCTCGCCGACACGCTGAACTCCGCCGAGGCGCTCACCGTCTTCGCGCCCACCAACGACGCCTTCGGCGCGATCCCGGAGAAGAAGCTCCAGGCGGTCCTCAAGGACCAGAAGACCCTCGGCGCGATCCTGTCCCACCACGTCGTCGCCGGTCAGCTCGACCCCGACGCCGTGGTCGGCAAGCAGGAGACGCTGAACAAGGACATGGTCACCGTCGAGGGCGACACCTCGGGCATGACCGTCGAGGGCGCGAACGTGCTCTGCGGCAACATCCCGACCGCCAACGCGACCGTGTACGTCATCGACCAGGTCCTCATGCCCAAGGCCTGACCGGACCGGCTTCAGGACGACTGACAGGATCGACGGGTGGAACACCTGAGGCCCGTGGCAGCGGGCGACCCCTCCTCCGAGGGGGCGCCCGCTGCGCCCGACCTCGCCGACCTGCTGCGGGCGGCGGGTCGCGGGGACCAGCACGCCTTCGCGCAGCTGTACGACGCCACCTCCTCCCGCGTGGTCGGCCTCGCCGTCCGCGTGGTGCGGGACCCGGCGCAGGCCGAGGAGGTCGCCCAGGAGGCGTTCCTCGAGATCTGGCGGACGGCCAGCAGGTTCGACGCCGACCGGGGCAGCCCGCTCGCCTGGCTGCTGACGATCGTCCACCGCAAGGCGGTCGACCGGGTCCGCTCGGCCGAGGCCGCCACCCGGCGCGACCAGAACTACCACCACCAGAACCAGCCGGTGGCGCACGACGCCACCGCGGAGGCCGCACACGCCTCCCTCGAGGCCCGTCGGGTGCGCACCGCGCTCGGCAGCCTCACCCCGGTCCAGCGCGAGGCACTTGAGCTGGCGTACTTCGGGGGGTACACCCACACCGAGGTGGCCAGCATGCTCGAGCTGCCGGTGGGCACGGCCAAGACCCGCATCCGGGACGGCCTGATCAGACTACGAGACACGATGGGAGTGGGGAGCTGACATGAGCGACGACATCCATGCTCTGTCCGGCGCCTACGCCGTCGACGCCCTGGACGACATCGAGCGCGCCCAGTTCGAGCGGCACCTCGCCGGGTGCGACACCTGCCGCGAGGAGGTGGACAGCCTCCGCGAGGCCTCCGCGCTGCTCGCCGAGACCACCATGCTCGAGCCGTCCGCCGACCTGCGGGCCCGCGTGCTCGCCCAGGTCTCCACCGTCCGACCGTTGCCCCCGCTGGTGCCGGCCCATGCCCCCGCACCCAGCACGGGCTCGGTCCCGGCCGACCCGGCCCGGCCCCGGCGCCGCCGCCTCACCGGCCTGGTGGCCGCTGCTGCCGCGGTCGTCGCGATCGGCGCCGGCACCGGCGTGCTCGTCGAGCAGCCGTGGGAGGACGACACCAGCCAGGCCCCGCTGCCGTCGGCCGTCGACCGGATCAAGGCCGCGCCCGACGTGCAGACCTTCGAGCACGAGTTCCCCGACGGCGCCGAGGCGGTGCTCTACCGGTCGGCCTCGCTCAACGAGGCGGTCATCGTCACCCACGACATGGGGCCGGCCCCGGACGGCAAGGTCTACCAGGCCTGGCTGCAGCACGACGACGTCATGGTCTCGGCCGGGCTGATGCCCGAGGGCCCCGACAACACCGTGCCGCTCGAGGGCGACCCGGCCACCGCCAACGGCTTCGGGATCACCGTGGAGCCGGCCGGCGGGTCGGTCGTCCCGTCCAAGCAGCCGGTGCTCCTCGTGGACTTCGGCAGCGCCTGACGGGTCACCGGGCGGGTGTGCCACCCACACCCGACCCGGTGGCCGAGGCGTTCGCCGCGACGCCCCGGTCGGACTTCCTGCCGCAGGCCGTGCGCGAGCGGGCGTCGTACGACGGGCCGCTGCCGCTCGGTCACGGGCAGACCTGCTCCCAGCCCCGCACCGTCGAGGCGATGCTCCGGCTCCTCGACGTCCACCCCGGCCACCACGTCCTCGACGTCGGCACCGGCTCGGGGTGGACCACCGCGCTGCTCGCGCACCTCACGGGGCCGGGCGGCAGCGTCGTCGGCCGCGAGATGGTGCCCGACCTGGTCGCCTTCGGCTCGGCGAACCTGGCGCGGACGCGGCGTCCCTGGGCCTCGATCTCCCCGGCCGACCCCGAGGTGCTCGGCGACCCGGGGCGCGCGCCGTACGACCGGGTCCTGGTCTCCGCCGAGGCCCGGCACCTGCCCCGGGCGCTGGTCGACCAGCTCGTCCCCGGTGGCCGGATGGTGGCGCCCGTCGCGGGCGAGATGCTGCTGGTGGAGCGCCGGCCCGACCGGGAGCCGGGGGTCGAGCGCCACGGCCGCTACCGGTTCGTGCCGCTCGTCTGAGCGTCGCGCGCTGTCCGTCCGCCGTTCGCCGACCGCCCCTATCCTGCGCGGGTGAGCGAACTCCCCAGCGAGCCCCAGGTCGGCGAGGAGCTGGTCCGACTCGCGTCGGCGGACAACTTCCGCGACGTCGCCGGTCCCGGCCACCCGACCTCCGACGGTGGGCGGGTGCGCCGCGGCGTGCTGTTCCGCTCCAACGAGCTGCAGCTGACCGACGCCGACGCCGACTCCATGCGCGGCCTCGGCATCACCGCGGTCTACGACCTCCGGGCCGCCCACGAGGTCGAGGCGCACCCCGACGTGCCCGTCCCGGGGGCGACCTGGCACCACCTCGCCGTGGGCGGGATCCCGATGGACGAGGTGGCCGCGCTGGCGACGCGGGAGCAGTCGCTCGCCGCGATGCTGGCGGTCTACCGCGCGTTCGTGGAGCACCCCGACGCCCGCGCGTCCTTCGGCGAGCTGCTGACCCGGCTGGCGACGACCGACGGCGCCCAGCTCTTCCACTGCACTGCCGGGAAGGACCGCACCGGCTGGGCCGCCGCGGTCGTCCTCGGCCTGCTCGGCGTGCCCGAGGAGGTCGTGCTCGAGGACTACCTGCTCACCAACACCTTCTCGACCGCCACCCGGGACAAGTACCTCGCGATCATCGCCGAGCACCTCGGTCCCGAGAAGGTCGAGGTCTACGAGGCGGTCATGGTCGCCGACGAGGCCTACCTCCGGACCGCGTGGGACGCCGTCGCCGCGTCGTACGGCGACCTGCGGGGCTACGTGCTCGACGGGCTGGGCGTCGCGCCGGGCGACCTCGAGGCGCTGCTCACCCGCCTGCGCGGCTGACGGCGGCGACTCAGGCGACGACCGCGCGCAGCCGCCGGCAGGCCTCGTCGTACGTCGCGACCAGGTCGGTGGGCCGCCCCGCCTCGTGGTCCTGGGCCCACCGGTCCAGCGCGGTGCGCAGGACCGCGGCGGCGGTCTCCACCAGCACCCGGGCGGTCAGCGCGTCGCCGTCGAGGAGGCCGGCCAGCCGGTCGGCCAGCACGGCCGCGCGCTCCTCGTCCAGCCCGATCGCGGCGAGCTGGAGCGACGGCTCGGCGCACATCAGCCGGCGCAGCCGCAGCACCTGCGCGCCGGCGTCGCTGCGGCCGTCGTCGAAGGCCGCGAGCAGGTCGCGCCACATCGCCTCGAGCTGCGGCAGGAGGGGCCGGGCGGGGTCCAGGGAGTCCAGCCGCTCCTCCGCCCGGTCCTCGAGGTCGCGGTGCGGGACGAGGGCGGCGCGCTCCTTCGTCGCGGCGTACCGGAACACCGTGCGGGCCGAGACCCCCGCCTCGCGGGCGATGTCGTCGACGGTGGTGCCGTCCACGCCGTGCTGCTCGAACAGCCGGAGCGCGGCGTCGCTGATCTCGCGCTCGGTCGTCCGGCGGCGTCGCTCCTGAAGCGTGGTCACAGGGCCCAGGGTAGGGAATGCTGACGGTCCCCGCCGCGTTGGCAGTCACTGCCACCGGCATGACGTCCCGGCCCGGCGGCCCCGACACCACCCAGGAGCACTCCCCGTGACCAGCACCGCGGCGCCCGCGCCGAGCACGACCCCGCCACCCACCGTCGACCGCGCCGGGCGGCTGATCGCCCTCCTCGTCGGCTCGGCCTTCGTGGTCATCCTCAACGAGACGATCATGAGCGTGGCGCTGCCCGAGCTCATGCGCGAGTTCGACGTGCCGGCGACGACCGCGCAGTGGCTCACGACCGCGTTCCTGCTCACGATGGCGGTGGTCATCCCGGTGACCGGCTTCCTGCTGGTCCGCTTCCCGCTGCGCCGGGTGTTCATCGCCGCCATGGGCTCCTTCGGCGTCGGCACGCTGCTGGCCGCGCTCGCACCGACGTTCGAGGTCCTCGTCGCGGCCCGCGTCGTGCAGGCCGTCGGCACCGCGCTGATGATGCCGCTGCTGATCACCACCATCCTCACGATCGTCCCGGCCGAGCGCCGCGGTCGGATGATGGGCACGATCTCGATCGTCATCTCGGTCGCCCCGGCCATCGGGCCCACCATCTCCGGCGTCGTGCTCGACCAGCTCGACTGGCGCTGGATGTTCTGGCTGGTCCTGCCGATCGCCGTGCTCTCCCTCGCCCTGGGCGCGGCGTGGGTCCGCAACGTCACCGAGCCCCTCGCCGTCCCGCTGGACGTGCTGTCCGTGGTCCTCTCCGCCCTCGCCTTCGGCGGCCTGATCTACGGCCTCAGCAGCATCGGCGAGTCCGCGACCGGCGAGACCGCCGTGCCCGTCTGGGTGCCGCTCGTGGTCGGCGGGCTCGCGCTCGCCGTGTTCGTCGCGCGCCAGCTCTCCCTGCGCGAGCGCGCGCTGCTGGACCTGCGCACGTTCGCCAGCCGCACCTTCACCATCGCCGTGCTGCTGGTGGCGGTCAGCATGATGGCGCTCTTCGGCAGCCTGATCCTGCTCCCGATCTACCTGCAGTCGGTGCTCGGCCTGAGCACCCTCGAGACGGGCCTCGTGCTGCTGCCGGGCGGCCTCGTGATGGGCCTGCTGGCGCCGTTCGTCGGCCGCGCGTTCGACCGGGTAGGCCCGCGGCCCCTCGTCGCTCCGGGCGCCACCGTCACGTCGGTGGGCCTCTGGGGCATGTCGATGTTCGACACCGGCACCGGCGCGGGCACGGTCATCGTGGTGCACGTCGTGATGAGCATCGGCCTGGCGCTGATGTTCACCCCGCTGCTGACCTCCGCGCTCGGCTCGCTGCCCCAGCACCTGTACTCCCACGGCAGCGCGACCGTCTCGACGCTCCAGCAGGTGGCGGGAGCCGCCGGCACCGCGCTGTTCGTGACCGTGATGACCCGCCGCTCGGTGAGCGAGGTCGAGGGCGGCGCGTCCGTCGTCGACGCCACCGCCGCGGGGGTGCACGCGGCGCTCCTCTACGGCGGGGTGATCTCCGCGGTGGCCGTGCTGGTCGCGCTGCTGGTGCGCCAGGGCACCGCGCCGGCCGGGCCGGCGGACGCGGTGGAGCCGGCGGACACGGCTCAGGCGGCGGGGACCCCCGCCGCCTGAGCGGCGCCGCTCAGCCCTGCTGGACCGCCGCGCTGAAGGTCCGCGGCGTGCCGAGCCAGTCGACGGCGGTGCCGCCGCCCTTCTTCGCGCCGCTGACCCGGACCTCGACCCGCACCGGGCCGGTGTCGCCGTCGTCGTCGAAGCAGTCCTGGGCGAACCGCGAGCGCACCGTGTCCGCGCGGTAGTCCAGCCGGCTGCGGTAGGAGCAGCTCACCCGCTCCACGTCGTCGGAGGAGGTGCGCCACCCCTCGACCTCGAGCAGCGTGTAGTCGGTGCCGTCGAAGTAGCCGCCGATGAGGGCGTACTCCGGGCCCTTGTCGTCGGGGTCGGTGTCGATGAACACCGTGCCACCTGCCGCCGTGGCCGGGCTGCGGCGCAGGTCGCGGTGGGTGGTGGTGATCCGGAGATTCTGCTCGCCGTTGACGACCTTCACCGAGCGGAGGTCGACCCCGGGACCGATGTCGTCGGCCTTGTCGGTGAAGGTGCTGGTCGCCGCGGCGGCCGGGCCGGCGGTGGCGAGGAGGAGGGCGGCGAGCGCGGTGGGTACGACCGCAGCGGTGGGCTTGGTGAGCACGGGAGGTTCCTTCCAGGCGGGGGGCTGGTCACCAGGAGGACGCAGGATCGGTCCCCCGGGTTGCCTCCAGGGTGCGCCCGGCACCTACCTCCCGGGAAGGGTCGGCACCAGGCCGCGCACCACGTCGTACGTCGCGCGGTCGGCGGCGACCACCAGCCCCGTGGGGGCGGGCCCCTGCGGGCGGTACGGCTCCCCGCGGAACGTGCCGACGTGCCCGCCGGCCTCGGCCACGAGCAGGGAGCCCGGCGCGTGGTCCCACGGCTTGGTCTTCTTGTAGAGCGCGTAGTCGGCCCGGCCGTCGACGATCGCCGGGTAGTCCACCCCGCAGCAGCGCCACGAGAGCTCCAGGGTGCGCAGCGTGCCCAGCGCGCGACCGATCCAGCCGCGCCGGGAGGTGATGCCGAGCAGTCCGTCGCCGACCGGCGGACGGTGCACCCGCACGTCGTTGCGCCAGGCGCCGGCGCCGCGCTCGGCGACGTACGCCGCCCGGTGCTGGGGCTGCCAGATCCAGCTGCGCACGACCTCGCCACCGCGCAGCTCGGCGGCCATCACGGCGTGGTCGGGCGAGCCCTTCACGAAGTTGCGGGTGCCGTCGACCGGGTCGACGGTGAAGGCGTGGTCGGCGTCGCGGAACCGGTCCAGCACGCCGGGATCGGCGGAGGCGGCCTCCTCGCCCAGCACCAGCGCCCGCGGGTACGCCGCGAGCAGCCGCTCGGTGATGAGCACCTCCGCCTCGCGGTCGGCCACGGTCACCAGGTCGCCGGGGTGCGACTTGGAGCTGATGTCGTCCTCGGAGAGGCGCTGGAACCGCGGGGTGATCACCTGCGCGGCGACCTCCTGCAGCATGGCCAGCACCTCGTCGGTGCCCAGCTCAGTCGGCACGGACCGCTCCGTCCCGGACGGGCTCACGCGACGCCCGCACGCCCAGGCTGACCGCCCAGCCGGTCGCGGCGACGAAGAGCAGCAGGGCGCCGACCACGCCGCACAACCGCAGGGTCGCGCCCGCGTCCTCCGCGTCCGTCCCCATCCCCACCTCCGTCGCCCGGGTCGTCGCCCTCACCGTAGCCGCCGGCGCGGACGGCTCCGCTCGCGGGAGGACCGGGGTCGGCCGGGGGTCAGAGGTCGAGCAGCTCCGCCGCCCGGCGGCTGAAGCGCTTGAGCGCCTCGGCCTGCGGCCGGGTCAGCCGGTCCGCCCGGCGCTCCCGGGTCACCTGGTCGCGGAAGGTCCCGAGCCGGGTGCGGGCGTCGGAGTCGAGCCCGAGGCCGGCGTACCGCACGATGGCCCAGACCCGCGTGCGGAGCCGGTGGTCGACGCCCGCCCGCAGGTGCTGGTGGGCGGCGAGGGCGTCGTAGCGCTTGAGCACCTTCGCGCCGCGGCCCGCCGGCTGGTCGGGGACCGTCGCCAGGCCGAGCACGTCGATCGTCCGGGCCGCCATCCGTGCCTCGCCGTAGGCGTTGGGGTGCACCACGACGGGGTTGGTGCCGCCGAAGACCGGCTCGATCCAGCGGGTGCCGGCCGGCTGGCAGGCGTCGTGGCCCTCGGAGACCTGCTCCATGTCGACGTACGTCGCGCCCGTCGCCTCGGCCGCGCGCCGGACGGCGTCGTTGAGGGTGTGCTGCAGGCTGCGGAGGTATGCCACGTCGCCCTCGGCGACCGGCATGCTGGCGAAGCAGCCGCCGGTGGCCGGGAGGATCCAGGGGTAGCCCAGCGCGGCGACCCGCGCCCGGGGCGCGCGCTCGCGGACGTCGGTGAGCGCCCGGACCAGGGCCGGGTACGTCGAGGTGCGGACCGTGTCCTCGTAGGTCGACCCGTGCTCGTCGCGGCACGGGCTGCCGACGCCGCCGCTGCGGAAGCCGGCGAGGCTGCACTGCGCGATCGCCGTGCCGAAGACCCCGCTGTCGTTGCCGCCGATGGTCATCGTCACCAGGTCGGTGCCGGCGGAGAGCGCGTCGAGCTGCGGCGCCACCCCGGGGTGCTGCGCCTCGCGGTAGTCGGTGGTGTCCGCGCCGCCGCAGGTCACGTCGGTGAGCTGCGCACCGGTCCGCCGCGCGATCACGTGGGGGTAGTTGCGGGTCGAGCGCTGGCACGCCACCGGCGCCGTCGGGTCGACCGGCTGGACCCCGGCCGCCGAGCTGTAGGAGTCGCCGAGCGCGACGTACTCCAGCGCGGCCCTGGCGGGCGCGGCCTGCGCGCCGCCGGCGGTGACGAGCGAGGCGCCGAGCAGCGAGCCGAGCAGCGAGCCCAGGGCTGCGATCGACGTGGCGGCGGTCGTGGCGGGCGTGCGGGGCATGGTCTCTCCGAGCGTGCGGTCCGGTGTGGCTGGCGTCACGGTACGCGCGCGGTCCCGCCCGCGGGTCCGGGTGGTGCGGCCCTGGGGTGTCCTTTGGTCCTAGTACCAGCCGTCCTGGCGTGTCGGGGCCCCCCGGCGTCCTACGTTGGTCCCGTCCACCAACGCCGGAGCAGCGGCCGGCGGGTGGTGACGCGAACGGGGCGTCTCCGACTTCCCCCCAGCCGGGGACGCCCCGCCCGCCTCCACGGGCCGAGCCACCGGCGCCCGGCGTACCCTCGTCGCGACCGACGCAGGCGCACGAGGCAGGGGCAGGACATGACGGCGAGCCGAGCCGCTCGAGGCAGACGTGCGGCGGCCCAGGCCGGCCCGCTCGCGAAGGTGACCGTCGACGTCGACGCCGCCGACCAGCTGGTCTACAAGATCGCGTGCACCGAGTGCACGGTGCGCGACGGCCGCGCGTGGTCGGCGTACCGGCCCGGGGCGGACAACGGCTTCATGGCCGCGATGGACCGGTGGACGTTCCACCTCAGCGAGAAGCACCCGGGGTCGGACGCGCCCTGCCTGGAGTTCCTCCCCGCGGCGCAGCAGCGGCTGCACGAGCGACGCGAGGGCGGAACACCCGAGGGCTCGTGAATGTTCAACCAGTCATGAAGAACATCGGGTTCCTGTCGTTCGGCCACTGGACGCCGTCGCCGCAGTCGCAGACGCGGTCGGCCTCGGACGCGCTGCTGCAGTCGATCGACCTCGCGGTCGCCGCCGAGGAGCTCGGCGTCGACGGGGCGTACTTCCGGGTGCACCACTTCGCCCGCCAGCTCGCCTCGCCGTTCCCGCTGCTGGCCGCGGTCGGCGCGCGCACCAGCCGGATCGAGATCGGCACCGGCGTGATCGACATGCGCTACGAGAACCCGCTCTACATGGCCGAGGACGCCGGCGCCGCGGACCTGATCTCCGGCGGCAGGCTCCAGCTCGGCGTCAGCCGCGGCTCACCGGAGCAGGTCGTCGACGGGTTCCGCTACTTCGGCTACGAGCCGCCCGAGGGCATGGACCACGGCGACATGGCCCGCCGGCACACCGAGGTGCTGCTGCAGGTGCTCGACGGCGAGGGCTTCGCGGAGCCGAGCCCGCGCCCGATGTTCCCCAACCCGCCGGGACTGCTCCGCATCGAGCCGCACTCCCCCGGCCTGCGCGACCGCATCTGGTGGGGTGCCGGCACCCGTGCCACCGCGGAGTGGACCGCCCAGCAGGGGATGAACCTGATGAGCTCCACGCTCCTCTCCGAGGACACCGGCGTGCCGTTCCACCGGCTCCAGGCCGAGCAGATCGAGCGCTTCCGCGCCGCCTGGGCCGCCGCCGGGCACCCGCGCGAGCCGCGCGTCTCGGTCAGCCGCAGCATCTTCCCGCTGGTCGACGACACCGACCGCGCCTACTTCGGCCGCGAGTCCGGCAGCCAGGACCAGGTCGGCGTGCTCGAGGGCATCCGCGCCCGGTTCGGCAAGACGTACGCCGCCGAGCCCGACCAGCTCGTCCGCGAGCTCGCCGAGGACGAGGCCGTCGCCGCCGCCGACACCCTCCTGCTCACCGTCCCCAACCAGCTCGGCGTGGACTACAACGCCCACGTCCTCGAGGCGCTGCTCACCCACGTCGCGCCCGCCCTCGGCTGGCGCTGACCCCGAGTCACGTCCTCCTCCGCCGAATTTCGGGGGACCGGGCGGTGCGACATCCCAGGTTCACTTGGGATGTCGACGCTCCACGGCTGTTGCAACGGCAGAGAACCTTCAACATCCCAGGTTCACTTGGGATGTTGAAGGTTCTCGGCCTTTCCTGACGCTTCCCGGCCTCCTCAGCCGAGCAGGTCGCGGATCTGCGGGAGCAGGCGGTCGAGCTCGGCGGCGTCGCGGAGCACGAGCACCGCGGGCCGGCCCTCGGCGGGGGCGCCCTCCCGGCCGGGGAGGTCGACGTGCGACTCGACCTCGGCCATCGCGGCCCGGAACGCCCGGCGCGCCTCGCTGGTGGAGGACAGCTGCTCGCGCAGCCAGGCGCGCAGCACGTGGTTGTGCGCGGTGACGACCGCGTTCGCGATCAGCTCGGCCCGCAGCAGGCTCGTGGGCGAGCCGCCGAGCCAGGCGTGGATGTGGCGGGTGAAGATCCGCTCGTACTGGCGGATGCCCGACCGCTCGCGCTCCTGCAGCGCCGGCACGCTCCGGGTGAGCCGGTAGCGCCGCCGGGCGCGCTCCCCCTCGTCGAGGTAGTGCTGGAGCACCAGCCCGGCCCCCTCGGAGACGCCGACGACCGCCGTGCGCGGCGTCGCCGTGGACAGCCGCGCCTCGATCGCGGTCAGCAGCTGCTCGTGGTCGGGGAAGACCACGTGCTCCTTGGAGCGGAACTGCCGGAAGAACGTCGTCCGCCCGACCCCCGCCCGCGCGGCGATGTCCTCCACGGTCGTCGCGTCGTACCCGCGCTCGGCGAAGAGGTCGAACGCCGCGTCGACGATGCGCTCGCGCGCACTCGGCTCCGTCATGCGCCACCTCCCTCTCCCGGACCGGGCGACCCGCACCGGCACCTGCCGGCCGCAGCCTAGACGGTACGCAGTACCGTGTGGACGGTATCCGGTCCCACGGTGGGGCCGGCCGGGGAGGAGCAACGACGTGGATCGCGTGGGAGTGGTCGGGTTCGGCCTGATGGGAGCCGGCATCGCCGAGGTCAGCGCACGCGCCGGGCTGGACGTCGTGGTGGTGGACGCCGACCGGGCGGCCGTCGACCGCGGGATGTCGCGGCTCGAGGCGTCGCTGCGCCGAGCCGAGAGCAAGGGCAAGCTCTCCGCCGCCGAGGGGTCCGCTGACGACGTGCTCGCCCGCGTCCGACCGGCCACCGAGCTCGACGCGCTGGCCGACCGCGACCTCGTCGTCGAGGCGATCGTCGAGGACGAGACCGCCAAGGTCGACCTGTTCCGCACCCTCGACCGGGTCGTCACCGCCCCCGACGCGGTGCTGGCGAGCAACACGTCCTCGATCCCGATCATGAAGCTCGGCGTCGTGACCCGGCGCCCCGAGCACGTGCTCGGCATCCACTTCTTCAACCCGGTCCCGGTGCTGAGGCTGGTCGAGCTCGTCCCGAGCCTGCTCACCGCGCCGGAGACCACCGAGCGCAGCCGCACCTTCGTCCAGGACCGCCTGGGCAAGCAGGCCATCGACTGCCAGGACCGCGCCGGCTTCGTCGTCAACGCGCTGCTGGTGCCGTTCATCCTCTCCGCGATCCGGATGTACGAGTCCGGCTTCGCCTCCGCCGAGGACATCGACCAGGGCCTGGTGCTCGGCGCCGCCCACCCCCAGGGCCCGCTCGCGCTCGCCGACCTGATCGGCCTCGACACCACCAAGGCCGTCGCGGAGTCGCTCTACGAGGAGTTCAAGGAGCCGCTGTACGCCGCTCCGCCGCTCCTCCAGCGGATGGTCGACGCCGGCCTCCTGGGCCGCAAGAGCGGCCGCGGCTTCTACACCTACTGACCAGCCCCACCGATCCACCCGGAGAACGAACCAGCCGATGAGCACCGACTTCCCCCTCTACGACCTCTCCGAGGAGCACCGGGCGGTCCGCGAGGCCGTCCGCGCGATCTGCGACGCCAAGGTGGCGCCGTACGCCGCGGACGTCGACGAGAACGCCCGCTTCCCCCGCGAGGCGGCCGACGCCCTGCTGGCGGCCGACTTCCACGCCCCGCACGTCCCGGAGGAGTACGGCGGCGCCGGCGCCGACGCGCTCGCGACGGTGATCGTCATCGAGGAGGTCGCCCGCGCCGACGTGTCCGCCTCGCTCATCCCGGCGGTAAACAAGCTCGGCTCGCTGCCGGTGCAGATCGCCGGCTCCGAGGAGCTCAAGAAGCACTACCTCGGCGCGCTCGCGCGCGGCGAGGGCGGCTTCTCCTACTGCCTCTCCGAGCCCGAAGCCGGCTCGGACGCGGTCTCGATGCGCACCCGCGCGGTCCGCGACGGCGAGGACTGGGTCCTCGACGGGGTCAAGCGCTGGATCACCAACGCGGGCGAGTCGGAGTACTACACCGTCCTCGCCGTGACCGACCCCGAGAAGCGCTCGAAGGGCATCTCGGCGTTCGTGGTGGAGAGGTCCGACCCCGGCGTCTCCTTCGGCGCCCCCGAGAAGAAGCTCGGCATCAAGGGCTCGCCGACCCGCGAGGTCTACCTCGACAAGGTCCGCATCCCCGGCGACCGGATCATCGGCGCCGAGGGCACCGGCTTCGCGACCGCGATGCGGACCCTCGACCACACCCGCGTCACGATCGCCGCCCAGGCCGTCGGCGTCGCCCAGGGCGCCCTGGACCACGCGCTGGCCTACGCCCGCGAGCGCCGGCAGTTCGGGCAGCCGATCGCGGACTTCCAGGGCCTGCAGTTCATGCTCGCCGACATGGGCATGAAGGTGGAGGCCGCGCGCCAGATGACGTACGCCGCCGCCGGCCGCTCCGAGCGCGGCGACGCCGACCTCACCTTCTTCGGCGCGGCCGCGAAGTGCTTCGCCTCCGACGTGGCCATGGAGGTCACCACGAACGCCGTGCAGGTGCTCGGCGGCTACGGCTACACCCGCGACTACCCGCTCGAGCGGATGATGCGAGACGCGAAGATCACCCAGATCTACGAGGGCACCAACCAGGTGCAGCGGATCGTGATGGCCCGGCAGCTGCTCGCCGGGGTCCAGTCCGACCTCTGAGCCCTCGACGGGCGGATCAGGCCGCGTCGTCCGCGACGTAGCCCGGGATCTCCTCGACGGAGTGCCAGACCGGGATGCCGCGCTCGCGCGCGATGGCGACGTCCTGGTCGGCCCCGCGGGACGCGCCGGGCAGGCGCAGCACGCCGTCGCAGTGCTGGAGCAGGCGCTCGGCGGTGGGGTACATCACCTGCTCGGCCAGGGGGTCGCCCAGGCCCTCGGCCCCTGCGCTGCTCAGCACCGGCAGCGCCACCCACTCGCCGATCATCGGCACGTGCCCGGACCGGAACACCGGCCAGGCGGCGGCCTCGAGGGCGCGCAGGTTCGCCGCGAGCCGCGCCGGCTCGTCGTCGGTGCCGGAGCGGTAGGGACCGGCGATCAGGATCATCAGGGGCTTCGTCATGCTCCGACAATAGCGTGCAGAAACGTGCACGAACAAGCATTTACGTGCGGACGGTCTAGAGTCCTCCCGTGCTCGCCGCCCAGCGCAAGGACCGCATCCTCGCCACCCTCCGCGCCGAGGGCCGGGTCGTCGCCAAGGAGCTGGCAGCCGCGTGGGACCTGTCCGAGGACACCGTCCGTCGCGACCTGCGCGAGCTCGCGGCCGAGGGCCTGCTGCACCGCGTGCACGGGGGTGCCCTCCCCGCCTCCCCCGCGGTCGCCGACTTCGCCGCCCGCACCTCCATCGCCACCGACGCCAAGACCGAGGTCGCCCGGCTCGCCGCTGCGCTGGTGCGCCCCGGGCAGACCGTCGCCGTCGACGGCGGCACGACCGCCCGCCAGCTGGCCCGCCTGCTCCCACCCGACCTGCGGGCCACCGTCGTCACCCACAGCCCGACCATCGCGGTCGAGCTCGCGGAGCACCCGACCGTCGAGGTGGTCATCGTCGGCGGCCGCCTCTTCAAGCACTCCGTCGTCGCCGCCGGCGCGGCTGCCCACGAGGCCATCGGGCGGGTCTGGGTCGACGCCTTCTTCCTCGGCGTCACCGGCATCCACCCCACCTCCGGCCTGACGACCGGCGACGCCGACGAGGCGGCGGTGAAGCGCGCCTGGGTCGCCCGAGCCGCGGAGACCTACGTGCTGGGCAGCAGCGAGAAGATCGGCGCCGCCTCTCCGTTCGAGGTCGTCCCGCTCACGGCGGTCACCGCGGTGCTGACCGACGCCGGGGCACCGGAGCGCGGGGTGGCCGAGCTCCGAGCGGCAGGCGTCGACCTGCGACAGCCCTGAGCCCCTCCCGGCCCCGTGCCGCTCCGCGGCTCAGCTGATCTCGTACTTCTCGCCGAGCAGCTCGTCCTGCTCCTTGGTCGTGTCGACGCACGGACCGCCCACCCCGGCATCGACCTCGCCGGGGTGGCGCCGGGACTCCCCGATCGTGGCCCGCAGGTCGTCGCGGGTGAGCACCCCGTAGGGACGCGGCGTCGTACCGGCGTTCTCGACCGTCCAGCCTTCGGCCTCCAGCGCGTCGGTCAGGGCGGCGATCGCCTCGGCGGTCGACCCGGTGGGCTTCGCCGACCCGCCGGCGGAGTACTCCATCGACGGCGGCTCGACGGTGCAGACCGACCAGGAGCCGGCCAGCGGCGCGAGGTCGAGCCCCACCTCGGCGGCGACGGCGGCCAGGGAGCGCGCGGCGTCCTCGACGGCCGCTCGGGACGCCGCGGTGTCCTCCGCGCCCTTCTCGGATGACACCTTCGGGTCGCCGCACGCGGTCATCGTCACTCCCAGGAGGGCCAGGACGGTCAGGGTCACCAGTCTCGCGCGCACCGCGCGCCTCACCCCTGGTCCCTCGTCCGCGACTCGCCCTCGACGCCGCTGCTCGGGTCGCGGTCCCACTCGGGGTCGCGGGGGGCGTCGTACCAGGGGTCGTAGCTGTGCTCGGCGGTGTTCACGTCCCCACCGTGCCCGTCGACGACCAGTCCGATGTTGTACAGCGACTCGGAGTCGTGGGCGAGGTAGGAGCCGTGCGCCTCGTCGGTGTTGCGGTGCCAGCTGCGGTCGACGTCCTCGGCCTCGAACCGGGTCGCGCCGAAGTCGTCGGAGGACGGGTCGGTCCCGAGGCCGAGGCCGCCCTTGCCGATCCACCCCTCGTCGCCGAGCACGGCCACGAAGTCGCGGCTGTCGCGGCCGACGTACACGTGGTCCTCGCCCACGCTGAAGTCGTCGGCGTGGTCGGCCGGGCCCGCGCCCGGGCTGCCGACGAGCACCACGTCGTCGGCGGCGAGGTCGAAGTCGCCGGCGGCGTACGACGTGGCGGTCGAGCCGTAGCTGTGGCCGATCGCGGTGAGGTGCGCCGGGTCGTCGGAGCGCGAGGCGCGGAGGCCGTCGACCATGTCGGCCAGCCGCCGGCCGCCGTCCTCGGCGCGCCCCTCGGTCAGCGTGGCGGGGTCGTAGAAGGCGTCCGGCGCGTCGTACCCGAGCCAGAACAGCGTCGCCACGCTCGAGCCGTCGCCGTTGTAGCGGGTCGACTCGTAGAGGTTCATCATCTGCCCGGTGTAGCCGGTGGTGTCCGCCATCGTCGTGGTGATGCCGGGCGTGAAGACCGCGACGTCGTCGGCGGTGTCGAGGTCGCCGACGCCCACCGCGACCCGGCCGTCGCCGTCGAAGGCGCCCGGGTCGTAGAGGTAGAGCACGCCGCCGGGCCGCTCGCCGGTGATCGGGTCCTCGAAGGCGTCGGCGTCCTCGAGCGCCTGCTCGGCCTGCTCGGCGTTGTCGAGCACCTGCTGCTCGGCCTCGGAGATCGTGCCGTCCTCCGCCTTGGCACGCAGCGTCGCGAGGTCGTCGTCGAGCACGACCCGGTTCGCGTCGTCGCGGGCACTGGCAGGCAGGCCGTCGGCGGCGCCGACCAGCTCGGGGTACGACGCGACGACCGCCTCGCGCTCGGCCTCGCTGAGCCCCTCCCACCAGTCGCGCACCTCCTCCGGCGTCGCGCCGGTCCCGGGCGCACCGGGCCGGTCCATGGCGTCCTGCGCGAACTGCGGGATCCCGCCGTCGTCGGAGAGCGCCGCGTCGAGCGAGGTCCCGGCCTGGAACGCCTGTCGCAGGAGGTCCTCGGCCTCCCGCACGCGTCGCTGGAGGTCGTCGTGGTCGGTGACCAGCTCGGAGTAGTCGATCCGCAGCTCGGTCGCCCGCTCCCGCAGCGCCGCGACCACCTCCGGCGTGGCCTCGGTGGTGGCGCCGATGTCGGCGATGAGGGCGGTGCGGCGGTCGTCGAGCGAGCGCTTGCGCTCGACCTGCTCGTCGTAGGTGCGCAGCAGGTCGCGCAGCGTGTCGGCGTACGCCGTCACCGCCCGCCCGACGCGCTCGACGGTCGTCCCCATCGCCGCGTGCTCGTCGCCGGCCTCGGCGGTGGCCTCGCGGTAGGAGTCGGCGGCGGCGCCGAACCAGCCTCCGATCCACTGGATCCGGGCGGCCTCGTCGGAGAACTCCTCGTAGCGGCCGGAGGCGGTGTGGAGGGCCTCGGCCAGCGTGTCCGCGCCGCCGGGGTCGCCCTCGGGCTTGATGACCTCGGCCGGCTGGGACGGGGGGACGTCGATCGTGACGGTCACCGGGCCGGCCCCAGTCGTCCGTCGAGGTCGGTGAACCGGCTGTCGGCGCCCTGGTCGGTGGTGCCGTAGTCGTCGATCCGGGCGTCGAGCGCGTCGGCGAAGCCGGTGGCGAGCTCCGAGCTCTCCGCGGCGTACCCGGCCCACGCGGTGAGGAAGGCCTGCGCCGCGCCCTGGACGCTGGGGGCCAGCGCCCCGGTGCCCTGGCCCTCGAGGTCGCGCGAGGTCGAGGTCATCAGGTCGGCGAGCGCGCGCCAGTTCGTGCTGCCGAGCGAGAGCTCGGAGTACTCCGCGCCGAGGGTGCTCATGCCTGCTCCCCCTCGGACGTCCCGGGCCCCCCGGGCGCCGGGGCGAGCCGGACGTCGGCCGAGCGGAGCCGGAGGACGAGCCGCGACTCGGCCGGTGCGAGCACCAGCTGCAGCTCCTCGTGGGCGAGTCCGTCGCCTCGTCCGGCGAGCACGCGCGGCAGCCCGTCGGGCGGTGCGAGCACGTGCCAGCCGTCCTGCTCCAGCGACTCCGCACCGCGGCCCACCGCCGCGACGCCGCCGGTCGGGTCGGCGTCGTCGAGCCGGAGCGTGGTCTCGACGCGGGAGGTGGCGGGCGCCCGACCGGAGGTCCAGCGGCTGCGGACCTCGGTCGGCTCGCCGCCCACGAGCGAGGTCCACAGCGCGACCGCGTGGGCCTCGACCCGGGCGGCCTCGGACGCGGGTTCTACCTCCGGCCGCGCCTCGACCTCGACCGCTGCCGGGCCGACCGCGGCCTCGGCCGGGAGCACGACGACGTCGATGTCGGGGTGCCGGCGGCGGACCACCGACCAGAACGGGTCGGCCGCCACCTGCTCGGCGGCGTCGGACCCGGTGGTGAACGGGCTCGCGGGCGACGTGGGCATGCCCGGGGCATACCCGCCCCGCGGCCGGCTCACACCGGCCGCGGGCCCCGGGTCAGTAGGACTTCGGCAGGCCCAGGGAGTGCATCGCGACGAAGTTCAGGATCATCTCGCGGCTGACGGGGGCGATCCGGCCGAGCCGGGCAGCGACGAGCATGTTGGCCAGGCCGAGCTCGCGGGTCAGGCCGGAGCCGCCGTGGGTGTGGACGGCGATGTCGGTGGCGTTGCACGCGACCTCGCCGGCGGCGTACTTGGCCATGTTGGCGTACTCGCCGGCACCCATGTCGTCGCCGGCGTCGTAGAGCGCCGCGGCCTTCTGCTGGAGCAGGCGGGACTGCTCGAGCTCGATCTTGACCTTGGCCAGCGGGTGCGCGATGCCCTGGTGGGCGCCGATGGGCTGGTCCTTCCACACCTTCCGGGTCTTGGCGTACTCGACGGCCTTGGCGAGGGCGAAGCGCGACATCCCGTTCGAGTACGCCGCCCCCATGATCCGCTCGGGGTTGAGCCCGGCGAAGAGCTGCAGCAGGCCGGCGTCCTCGTCGCCGACGAGCGCGTCGGCGGGGAGCCGGACGTCGTCGAAGAACAGCGTCCACTGCTTCTCCGGGGCGTCGAAGGTCATCTCGAGCGGCTGCTTCTCCAGGCCCGGCGCATCGGTCGGGACGACGAACAGGCAGGGCTTGAGCTTGCCCGTCCGTGCGTCGGCCGCCCGGCTCACCACGAGGATCCCCTGCGCCTCGTCGACGCCCGAGATCCACGTCTTCTGGCCCTTGAGCACCCAGCCGTCGCCGTCCTTGGTGGCCGTGGTGGTGATGTTGTGGGAGTTCGAGCCGGCGTCGGCCTCGGTGATGGCGAAGGCCATCGTGTACTCCCCGGACGCGATCGCCGGCAGCCAGCGCGCCTTCTGCTCCGGGGTGCCGAACCGGCCGATGACCGAGCCGCAGATCGCCTGGGAGACGACCATCATCAGCATCGGCGCGCCGGCCGCCGCGGCCTCCTCGAGCACCGCCGAGAGGTCGCCCATGCCGCCACCGCCGCCACCGTGCTCCTCGGCGATGTTGACGCCGAGGAAGCCGTGGGCGCCCATGTCGTGCCACAGCTCGGTGACCTTGCCGCCGGTGCGGGCCTTCTCGGCGACGTACTCGTGGCCGTACTTCGAGGCGAGCGCGAAGACCGCCTTGCGCAGCTCCTGGCGCTCCTCGGACTCGGTGAACGCATGGCTCATGACTGCTCCTCCTCGACGACGGCGAGCACCTCGCCGGCTGCGACCTGCTGCCCGGTGGTGACCGGGAGCTCGGTGACCGTGCCGGCGGTCGGCGCCGCCACGGTGTGCTGCATCTTCATGGCCTCCAGGACGAGCACCGGCTGGCCGGCCCCGACCTGCTGGCCCTGCTCGACCGCGACCCGCACGACCGTGCCTGGCATGGGCGCGAGCAGGCTCCCGCTCGCCACCTGCTCGGCCGGGTCGACGAACCGCGGCACCCGGGCGAGCCGGGCGTGGCCGCGGGGGGAGTCGACGTCGACGACCTCCCGGCCGTGCGGCCCGCCGACGAGGACGTCGTACGTCGTGCGCACGCCGTCCCGCTCGAGCGTGACCCGCTCGCAGCCGGCCGCGACCACGCCGTGCCCGTCGACGACGTACCCGTCGCGGGTGCCGAGCCACTCGACCGTGGTCACGGTGCCGTCGCGGTGCTCGAGCCCGGTGCGCTGGGGCTGGGAGACGACGTTGCGCCAGGCCACCGGGACCCCGCGCTGGACGGTGCGCGCGGCACCGGCCCGCTCGGCCAGGGCCAGGGCCGCGGCGACGGCCGCGCCGGGGTCCTCGGCGGCGCCCTCGGGCGCGAGGTCACCGAGGAACGCGGTGCTGACGTCGCCGGCCAGGAACTCCGGCGAGCGCAGGACGTCCACGAGCAGGTCCCGGTTGGTGACCACGCCGTGGATGCGCGCCCGGGAGAGCACGCCGGCCAGCTTGCGGGCGGCCTCCTCCCGGCTCGGCGCGTGGGCGACGACCTTGGCGAGCATGGCGTCGTAGTGCGTGGTGACCTCCGAGCCCGACCCGAAGCCGGCGTCCACGCGGATCCCCGGCACCCGGGGGACCTCGAACGTCGTCAGCACGCCGCTCTGCGGCTGGTAGTCCGCGGCCGGGTCCTCGGCGTAGAGGCGCACCTCGATCGCGTGCCCCTGCGGCGGTCCCGGTCGGTCGGCCGCCCCGCCCCCCTCGGCGGACGCCAGCTGCAGGGCGACCAGGTCGACGCCGTGGACCGCCTCGGTCACGGGGTGCTCGACCTGGAGCCGGGTGTTCATCTCCAGGAACCAGAAGCGCTCGGTGGCCGGGTCGTAGAGGAACTCGACGGTGCCGGCGCCGCGGTAGTCGATCGCCTCGGCCGCCTTCCGAGCCGCGTCGTGCACGGCCGAGCGGACCTCGTCGCGCAGCCCGGGCGCGGGGGCCTCCTCGACGACCTTCTGGTGCCGGCGCTGGACCGAGCAGTCGCGGTCGCCGAAGACGACCGACCCGACCAGCTGGACCTCGACGTGGCGGCCGCGCTCGACGTACGGCTCGACGAAGACGGTGCCGTCGCCGAACGCCGACTCGGCCTCGGCCCGGGCCCGCGCCACCTCCGCGTCGAGGTCGTCCAGCGTGCGCACGACGCGCATGCCGCGGCCACCGCCGCCGGCCGAGGCCTTGACCAGCAGCGGCAGGTCGGCCTCGGTCGGGTGCTCGGGCGCCTCGAGGACCGGTACGCCGGCCTCGCGCATGATCTCCTTGGCGCGGATTTTCGAGCCCATCGCCTCGATCGACGCAGGAGCGGGTCCGACCCAGGTCAGCCCGGCGTCGACCACGGCGCGCGCGAACGCGGCGTTCTCGGACAGGAAGCCGTAGCCGGGGTGGACCGCGTCCGCACCGGCCCGGCGGGCCGCGTCGAGGACCAGGTCCACGCGCAGGTAGGTCTCCGCCGGCGCGCTGCCGGGCAGGCGCACAGCGAGGTCGGCCTCGCGCACGTAGGGCAGGTCCGCGTCGGCGTCGGAGTGGACCGCGACGGTCTCGATGCCCAGGTCGCGGCAGGTCCGGAAGACGCGGCTGGCGATCTCGGCGCGGTTGGCGACGAGCAGTCTGGTGATCATCCGGCTCACATCCTGAAGACGCCGAAGCGGTCGGTGCCGACGATCGGCTTGTTCTCGATGACGGACAGGCAGATGCCGAGCACGGTGCGGGTGTCGCGGGGGTCGATGACCCCGTCGTCGTAGACCATCCCGGAGAGGAAGAACGGCAGGCTCTGCTCCTCGATCGAGGCCTCGACGAACTGCCGCATCGCGGCGTCGCCGGCCTCGTCGAAGTCGCGGCCCTTGGCCTCCGCCGCGGCTCGCGCCACGATGCTCATCACGCCCGCGAGCTGCGCGGGCCCCATGACGGCGGACTTCGCCGAGGGCCAGGTGAAGAGGAAGCGCGGGTCGAAGGCGCGGCCGTTCATGCCGTAGTTGCCGGCGCCGTACGACGCGCCCATCACCACGGTCAGGTGCGGCACGGTGGAGTTGGAGATCGCGTTGATCATCATCGCGCCGTGCTTGATGATCCCGCCCTGCTCGTACTCCTGGCCGACCATGTAGCCGGTGGTGTTGTGCAGGAACAGCAGCGGGGTGTCGGTCTGGTTGGCGAGCTGGACGAACTGGGTCGCCTTCTGCGCCTCCTCGGAGAACAGCACCCCCTGGGCGTTCGCGAGGATGCCGACCGGCCGGCCGTGGATGCGCGCCCAGCCGGTCACCAGCGACGTGCCGTACAGCGGCTTGAACTCGTCGAAGGCGACCCCGTTGGCCGCGCTCGCGCCGTCCACGACGCGTGCGACCACCTCGCGGGGGTCGAACGGCTCCTTGAGGTCGGTCGGGACCAGGTCGAGCAGGCCGTCGGGGTCGGCGTCCGGCTCGGCGTACGCCCGCGCTCGCTGCTCGACCGGCGCAGCGGGCTTGCGCCAGTTGAGCCGGGCGACGATCCGCCGGCCGATGCGGATGGCGTCGCGCTCGTCCTCGGCGAGGTAGTCGGCGAGGCCGGAGGTGCGGGCGTGCATCTCGGCGCCGCCGAGCGACTCGTCGTCGGCCTCCTCGCCGGTGGCCATCTTCACCAGCGGCGGGCCGCCGAGGAAGACCTTGGCCTGCTCCTTGACCATGACGGTGTAGTCGGACATGCCGGGCACGTAGGCGCCGCCGGCGGTCGAGTTGCCGAAGACCAGCGCGATCGTCGGCTCCTTGCGGGCGCTCGCCCGGGTCAGGTCGCGGAACAGGCGACCGCCGGGGATGAAGATCTCCTTCTGCGTGGGCAGGTCCGCGCCCCCGGACTCGACCAGGGAGATCGTCGGGAGACCGTTCTCCTCGGCGACCTGGTTGGCGCGGAAGATCTTCTTCAGCGTCCACGGGTTCGAGGCCCCGCCCTTGACCGAGGGGTCGTTGGCGGTGATCAGGCACTCGACGCCCTCGACGACGCCGATCCCGGTCACCACGCTCGCCCCGACGGTGAAGTCCGAGCCCCAGCCGGCGAGCGGGGAGAGCTCGAGGAACGCCGAGCCCTCGTCGACGAGCAGCTCAATCCGCTCGCGCGGCGTCAGCTTCCCGCGGGCGTGGTGGCGCTCGACGTACCGCTCCCCTCCGCCGGCGACCGCCGTGGCGTGCTCGGCGTCGAGCTCGGCGACCTTGGCGAGCATCGCCTCCCGGTTCGCGCCCGTCCCGGCCGTCACGAGGTGTAGCCCAGCAGCTTGGCGGCGAGGTCGGTGAGCACCTCGGTGGCTCCGCCGCCGATCGGCAGCAGGCGGGCGTCGCGGTAGTGCATCTCGACCTCGGTGCCGTTCATGTAGCCCGTGCCGCCGAAGAGCTGCACCGCCTCGTGGCAGACGTACGTCGCGGCGTCGCACGCGGTCTGCTTGGCCAGGCAGGCCTCGGCGATGACCGTCTCGCCGGCGACGTGGCGGCGGGCGACCTCGTGGGTGTAGGCCCGGGCCACCTCGACCCGGCGGTGCATCTCGACCAGCTTGTGGCGCACGACCTGACGCTTGACCAGCGGCTCCCCGAAGGTCTCGCGCTGCCGGCAGTGCTCGGCGGCGAGCGCGAGCGACCGGCCGGCGATCCCGTAGGCGTGGACCGCGAGGGCCATCCGCTCGACGACGAACTGCTCGGCGATGTACCAGAAGCCGGCGTCCTCCTCGCCGACGAGGTTGCCGACCGGCACCCGGACGTCGACGTAGGACAGCTCCGCGGTGTCGGAGCAGTGCCAGCCCATCTTCTCCAGCTTGCGGTCGACGGTGAAGCCGGGCGTGTCAGTGTCGACGACCAGCAGGCTGACGCCCCCGGCGCCGGGGCCACCGGTGCGGACCGCGGTGGTCACGAAGTCCGCGCGGGTGCCGCTGGTGATGAACGTCTTCGACCCGTTGACGACGTAGTGCTCGCCGTCGCGCACGGCCGTGGTGCGCAGGTTGCCCACGTCCGAGCCGCCACCGGGCTCGGTGATCGCGAGCGACCCGATCTTCTCGCCGGCCAGGGTGGGACGCACGTAGCGGTCGACGAGGTCGGCCGAGCCGTGCGCGGAGGTGTGCGGCAGTGCGATGCCGTGGGTGAACAGCGCCGAGAGCAGGCCGCTGGAGGCGCCGGCCGAGAGCATCCCCTCCTGCAGGGCGACGGTGTCGAGCAGGTCGCCGCCCTCGCCGCCCTGCTCCTCGGGGAAGCTGATCCCGAGCAGCCCCTGCTTCGCGGCGCTGCGGTGCAGCTCGCGCGGGATCTCGCGAGCGGCCTCCCAGTCGGCGAGGTGCGGGGCGATCTCGCGGCGGGTGAACTCCGCCCCGAGCCCGGTGAGCGCGCGACGGTGGTCCCCGTCGCCCGGGTCGTTCGGTCGGTTGGTCACAGCAGTCCCTCCTGGACGTGCACGACGCGTGAGCGGACCCACTCGCCGAGCCCCTTGGCCTGCGGGTCGAAGCGGGTCGACGCGGCGACGCCCCGCCCGAGCAGGCCGGTGATGACGACGTTGACGGCGCCGAGGTTCGGCAGCAGGTAGACCTCAACGGGGAGGTCGGCGGCCTCGGGGACCAGCTCGCGCACCTTGCGCGGCGTGATCAGCTTGGCGAGCCACGTGGTCCGCGCCTGGTCGAGCCCGGCGTCACCGGTGCGGGCCACCCACAGCCCGAGGTTGGCGTCGCCGCCCTTGTCGCCGGAGCGGGCGTGGACGAAGGTGCCGAGCGGTGCCCGGCGGGTCAGCGAGTCCGTCGGCGCCGGGTACGGCGAGGGCCGGCGGCCGGCGTCGGCCGCCTCCTCGTGCGCGGCCGCGGGGGCCGTCGGCGGGTCGGGCACCACCTCGCGCCGGCCGTCGGGGTGGACGACCGTGTGGGTCACGGCCGAGCGGTCGACGTACGCCGCGCGGTAGACGCCGTACGGCGTGGGCTGCGCGGGCGGGCCGGTCATGGTGAAGCCGGGGTACGACGCGAGCGCGAGCTCGACCGCGGGGCCGGTGAAGGCCTTGGCGACGGGACCGGCCTCGGGGTCCATCACCGTGACGCGCAGCAGGGCGGAGGCGCCCTCCTCGGTGTCGGCGTCGGCCGGCGGCAGCGCGGAGCGGGTCCAGGTCACCGACTCGGCGGTGAGCGCGGGGGCCAGCTGCTCGCGCAGCCAGTCGGCCTTGGCGTCGATGTCGAGCCCGGTGAGCACGAACTCGGCGGCGTTCCGGTAGCCGCCGAGCTCGTTGACGCAGACCTTGAGCTGCTCCGGCGGCGCCTCGCCGCGGACCCCCGTGACCGCGACCCGGTCGTCGCCGACCTGCTCGAGGCGGACGGTGTCGAGCAGGGTGGTGACGTCGGGGCCGAGGTAGCGGGTGGACTGGATCTCGTAGACCAGCTGCGCCGTGACGGTGTCGACGGTGACCGCGCCACCGGTGCCGGCGTGCTTGGTGATGACGCTCGACCCGTCGGCCGCGACCTCGGCGAGCGGGAAGCCCAGCGGCTTGGTCGGGTCCATCCGGCCGCTGCCGATGAGCTGGCGGAAGCCGGAGAAGTTGCCGCCGGTGGCCTGGGTCCCGCACTCCAGGACGTGGCCCGCGACGACGGCGCCGGCCAGCTCGTCGTACGACTCGGGGGTCCAGCCGTGGTGCGCGGCGGCCGGACCGACGACCAGGCTGGCGTCGGTGACCCGGCCGGTGACCACGACGTCGGCGCCGCCGGCGAGGGCGGCCGCGATGCCGAAGCCGCCGAGGTAGGCGTTGGCGGTCAGCGCGCCCTCGAGGCCGAGCTCGGCGGCACGCGGACGGAGGTCGTCGCCCTCGACGTGGGCGACCGCGACGTCGACGCCGAGCCCGCGGGCGATCTCGCGGACCCGGTCGGCCAGCCCGGCGGGGTTGAGCCCGCCGGCGTTGCTGACCACCTTGACGCCGCTCTCGAGCGCCAGGCCGAGGCAGTCCTCGAGCTGGCGGACGAAGGTCCGCGCGTAGCCCAGCGAGGGGTCCCTCATCGTGTCCTTGCCCAGGATGAGCATGGTGAGCTCGGCGAGGTAGTCGCCGGTGAGCACGTCGAGGCGGTGCCGGTCCCGGCCGCCCTCGAGCATCTCGCGCATCGCGGCGAGGCGGTCGCCGTAGAAGCCCGAGCAGTTCCCGATCCGCAGCGGTGCCGTCGTCGGGTCAGCCACGGGGCCGCCTCCCCTCTCCCGGGGGCCCGGCGAAGCACTGGGCCACGTCCAGCCAGCGGTCGGCGTCGGGGCCGACGGCGACCAGGTCGGTGTCGGCGCGGTGCACGCGCTGGGTCACCAGGCGGGCGAGGTCGGCGGCGGAGCCGGTGACCGACTGAGCCGCGTCCTCGGCACCCCACGTCCAGGTGGCGCCGCTCGGGGCGACCAGCTGCACCCGGACGTCGTCGCTCGGCGGCGTGAGCCCGCGGGTGGCGAAGGAGAAGTCCCGGGTGCGGACGCCGAGGTGGGCGACGTGGCGGACCCGGTCGGTGACCTCGAGGTCGCGGCCGAGCGCCTCGTGGACGTCGAGGGAGTGCGCCCAGGTCTCCATGAACCGGGCGGTGGCCATGGAGGTCGCCGACATCGGCGGGCCGAACCACGGCATCCTCGCCCCGGCGGGCAGGTCGCGCAGGGCGGCGGTCAGCGCCTCGCGGGCCCCGCCCCAGCGGGCGAGCAGCGCGGCCGGCGCGAGCCGCGCGATCTCGTGGGCGCCCGCGTCGACGAAGCCTTCCGGGTCGGCGCCGGCGCGCTGCACGAGCTCGTCCCACGCGGGGGCGGCGCCGGTCGCGGCCCGTGCCGAGAGCACCGCGACCTCGTCGGTCCACACCAGGTGCGCGACCTGGGTCGCCACGGTCCAGCCCGGTGCCGGGGTGGGCGTGGCCCAACCCTCGGCGTCGAGCCCGGAGACCACGGCGTGCAGCTGGTCGCCCTCCGCGCGCAGGTCCACCAGCAGGTCGTCGAGCAGGCTCATGCGTCCCCTCCGGGGGTGGTCGTGCCTCGGGCCAGGGCGGCGTCCAGCGTGTCGGCCCACTGGTCGAGGATCCGGCGGCGCCGGCGGGCGTCGTCGGTGATCGTGTCGGCCAGGCCCAGGCCGCGCACCAGGTCGAGCGTCGCCTGGATGAGCTCGCGCACGCCCGGTCGGGACTCGTCGGCACCGAGCAGCTCGACGGTCATCCGGTGGGTCTCGCGGCCGATCCGCTGCTCGAGCGGGGCGACGGCCTCCAGGAGCGCCGGGTCGGTGCGGGCCGCGACCCACAGCTCGAGGGCGGCGACGAACAGCGGCGAGGCGAAGTGGTCGCCCAGCACCTGCAGCACGGCGCGGGTACGTCGCCGGCCGGTCGGCAGCCCCTCGGCCGCCGCGGCCAGCTCGTCGCGGCGCACCTCCGAGAGGTGGGCGACCGCGGCCACGACGAGCGCGTTCTTGGTCGGGAAGTGGTGCAGCTGGGCGCCCCGGCTGACCCCGGCCCGCTCGCTGACCAGCGTGGTCGACGTACCGCTGAAGCCGCGCTCGACCAGGCACTCCACCGTCGCCTCGAGCAGCCGGGCCCGCATCGCGCGGGTCCGCTCCTCCTGGCGCACGCGGGTGCTGCCGGACGGGGTGCTCACCCGGCCAGCATGGCCCTCGTCCGCACAAACAGTCAAGCCTGACTGTTTGTTTCCGTCAGTCGAGCCGCGCCGTCAGCGGGAGCCGGCCGCGGCTGGTCAGCCCGACCAGCCCGGCCGTCACCAGGGGCAGCCCCACGACGACGAGGGCCACGAGCGGCCACGGGACCGCGAGGAAGTGGTCGGGCAGCGCCGCGCCGGTGGCGTCGACGTCGCTCCAGGTGCTGCTCGTCAGCGGGAAGGACGCCGCCACCCCGGGCACGGCGCCCACCAGCGCGCCGAGCACCGCGCCCACGAGGCCGACGACGAGCGCGTACGCCGCCGCCACCGACCGGCGGGTGCGGGGCGACGCGCCCACGGCGGCCAGGGTGGCGAGGTCGGGGCGGGCGTCGGAGAGCGCGAGGGCGGTGGCCGTCAGCGTGCCGCCGAGCATCAGGACGCCACCGAGGGTCCCGAGCACGACCATGAGGATCCACGTGTCGTCCTCCGTCGCGAAGCCCCGCTCGACGTAGACGTCGAGGTCCGGGTCGATGCCGCTGACCACCTCGTCGACGTCGCGCTGCTCCTCCTCGCTGACCGGTCCCCGCACCTCCAGCGACACCGTGCCGACGCGCAGGCCGGCCCCCGCGGCCAGCGCCTCGGGGAGGACGGCCTGGGCCGGCGTGTCGAAGCCGCCCACCCGGACGAGCGTCGCCGGCAGCTCGGCGCGCTCGACGACGCGGGAGCGCCCACCCGACGTCGGACGGTCGACGACGGCCAGCCGGACCGAGTCGACCGGCACCACCCGCCGGTCGGTGAGGACCACCACCCGTCCCGAGGAGAGGGCCGCGTCCGCGCGGTCGCTCTCGCCGGGCGCGAGGCGCTCGGCGAGCACCCGGGGGACGCGGTCGTCCACCAGGACCGTGCTGCCGGCGGCGCTGCGGGTGGAGCTCAGCAGGCCCCGCCTCCCCGACACCCGGACGCGTACCTCGCGGTAGACGTCCGGCTCCGTCACCTCGCGGAGCCCCCGGACCGGCGTCACCTCGCCGTCGACCTCGGGCGCGACCAGGTCCTGGACCCGCTGCCAGTCGGCGTCGGTGGTGAGCGGCCCGCGGACGATCGCGTCGCCGTCCACCAGCTGGGGGCTGTAGAGCGCCTCGTCCTGGGCGCGGTCACTGGCGTTGGCGATCCCGAGGGCGACCACGCCCGCGACCGTCGCCGCGACCGCCGCGACGGCGGGGACGGTGCGGGTGCGGTGCCGGGCGGCGTCGCGGACGGCGTACCGCAGGGCCAGCGGCAGGCGGCGGGAGCCCCGTGCGAGCGCGACGAGCACGACCGGCACGAGCAGGACCATGCCCAGGACGGTGGGGATGGCCGAGGCCGCGATGGCCAGCTCCCCGCCCGAGCCCTGGAGCGCGCCGTACGCCGACCCCGCGACGCCGACCCCGAGGAGGGCCAGGCCGAGGAGCGGCGACCGGAACGTGGGCGCCCGGTCGCCCCGCCGGCCGGCGAGCACCGCGACGACGTCCTGGCGCGACGCCAGCCACGCCGGCACCACGGCGGCGAGGAGGGCGCTGAGCAGCCCGAACGCCGCGACGCCGCCGACCTGCAGCCACGGCACGTCGTACGGACCGAACCACGTGCTGGAGTGGCCCTCGAGCACGTGCGCCGCGAGAGCACCCGCCCCCAGGCCGAGCAGCACCCCGATGGTCGCGCCGAGGCCGCCCAGCACGACGCCCGAGGCGAGCACGACCCGACGCGCCTGCCGCGGGGTGCCGCCGCTGGCGGCGAGCAGGGCCAGGGTGCGCGACTGGCGGCGCGCCCCGACGGCGAACGCCGGGCCGGCCAGGAGGACGACCTCGATGAGGACCATGACGGCGACGAGCGCCACGATCGCCAGCCAGGCGTCGTCGGTGCCGCCCGAGGGGCGCACGTCAGCCGGGACCTCGGAGTCCGGCGGCGGGTCCTCGAGGACCGCGCGGCTGACGACGAGCGCGCCGAGGTCGTTGAGGGCTCGCACGTCGGGCCAGGTGACCGGGCCGCCGCCGACGAGCCAGGACGCCCCGTCGCTACGGGGCCCCACGAGCCGGGCGGCCGTGCCCACGAGCACGGGCGTGCTGCGCACCGACGCCGACTCCCCCAGGCCGACGAGCTCGAACGTCGCACCGTCGGCGAGCTCGACCTCCTCACCGAGGGCGAAGCCGCGCTCGGCCAGCGCCCGGTTGGCGACGACCTCGTCGTCCGCCCGGGGCAGGCGACCCTCCTCGAGGGTGAAGAGGCCCGCCGCGAGCGGGTCGGCGAGGTCGAGGACCGACGCCTCGACGTCGACGACGCCCCGCTCGGTGGTGACGAGCGCGCTCCCCCGCTCCCACCGCAGCACCGGCAGGTCCCGGCCGAGGGCCTCCTCGAGCTGGGGCGCGGCAGGCGAGCCGCTGCCCCGGCCGCCGGTGCTCCAGCTCGCGGCGTCCTCGGGGTCGGGCGCCTGGGCGGCCGACACGGCGCCGCGCGCGACGTCGACGCGGGCGTCCGCCGCGCCGATCCGGCTCGCGAGGGACTCGGTGCCGCTGACGTCCTCGGTCGCGATGACGACCGCTGCCGCCGTCACGCCGAGCACGGGCAGGACCACCATCACGAGCACGAGCGCCGTGCGCGCCCGGGCGCGGCGCACGTCGCGCCAGGCGATCCGCAGCGCCGGCCGCCATCCGGAGGCCCGGCTCACCGGGCTGCGTCCTGGTCCAGCAGCGCGTCGACCGGCGCGGAGCCGGTCTCGTCGATGACCACGCCGTCGCGCAGGAACACGACCCGGTCCGCCCACGCCGCGTGCCGCGCCTCGTGGGTGACCAGCACCCCGGCGGCGCCCGCGTCGCACCGGGCACGGAGCAGCCGCAGGATCTCCTCGCCGGTCTCGGTGTCCAGGGCGCCGGTGGGCTCGTCGGCCAGGACCAGCCGCCTGTCGCCCACGATCGCGCGGGCGATCGCGACCCGCTGCTGCTGCCCGCCCGACATCTCGTCGGGAAAGCGGTCGGCCAGGTCGGGGATGCCGACCTCCTCCAGCGCCGCCAGGGCGTGCCGGCGGGCGGCGCGCGCCCGCTCGCCGTCGAGCTCACGGGGCAGGGCGACGTTCTCCGCGGCGGTGAGGGCGGGGATGAGGTTGAAGTCCTGGAAGACGTAGCCGAGCGACGTACGCCGCATCCGGGCCAGCTCGGGGGCGGGAAGCGACCCGAGGTCGACGCCCTCGACGGCCACCGTGCCGGAGGTCGGGCGGTCGAGGCCGCCGGCGAGCGTGAGCAGCGTGGACTTCCCCGACCCCGAGGGGCCCATCACGGCGACGAGCTCGCCGGCGTGGGCGGAGAAGGAGACGCTGCGCAGGGCGTGCACGGCGGTGTCGCCCTCGCCGTGCACGCGGGTGACCTGCTCGAGGTGGAGGACGGCGGTCATCGGGACTCCCCGGCCTCGCGGGAGCGCAGCGCGGCCCGGCGCCGCAGGGTGGCGGCGGCGCGGAGCCGCTCGGCGGACTGCCGCAGCCAGCGCTGCTCGGCGCGCCGGAACCGGCCGTGGTCGACCTCGGTCAGGGCGCTCACCGGGTGCGCTCCTGCTCGGCCGCGGCACCGCGGTCGCCCGCCGGCGCGCCGGGCGCGGCGTCGCGTCGTTCCACGGCCGCTCGTCGCAGCCGGGCCTCGCAGTGGTCGAGCCAGCGCACCTCGGCCTCGGCGTCGAAGACCAGCGAGTCGAGGACCAGGCTCCAGGCGAGGTCCGCCGGCTCGACCGGGTTGGCGGCGCGGCCGCTGCGCTTGAGCCGGGTGTAGTCCTGCAGGGCGGTCATCGTGGCGCTGCGCTGCTGCTGGATCACGGTCCCGACGTCGACGCCCGGGACCGTGACGGCCAGCGCGAGCTTGATCGCGAGCTCGTCGCGCGGGGGCTGGGTCCGGGCCACGGGCGTGGTGAACCAGGTGGCGACCTCCTCGCGGCCCGCGCCGGTGATCCGGTAGACCACGTGGCCTTCGCCGTCCTCGCCGGCCCCCTCGACCAGGCCGTCGCGCTCGAGCCGGGTGAGCGTCGTGTACACCTGCCCGACGTTGAGCGGCCAGGTCGCCCCGGTCCGCTGCTCGAACTCGCTGCGCAGCTGGTAGCCGTACATCGGCCCCTGCTCGAGCAGCGCCAGCAGCGCCTGCTTCACCGACATCGTCGACCTCCGCGTCGTGGGCGACCCGCGTCGGCACGTTGCCGAACGGGCCTGGATACTCGGTATGTATACCACGTATGCACGCCGCGACCGGGCGTCTGCGTCGCTCCTCCGGCGCGCAGGGCAGACTCCGCGCCATGACGACGATCCTCATCACCGGCGCGTCCAGCGGGCTGGGCGCGGAGATGGCCCGCCAGTTCGCCGCGCGCGGCAACGACCTCGCCCTCTGCGCCCGCAGGGAGGAGCGGCTCACCGAGCTGCGGGCCGAGATCCTCGCGGCCCACCCCGACCGGCGCGTGGAGACGCGCACCCTCGACGTGCTCGACGACGAGGCGGTCTTCGAGACCTTCCGCGCCTTCCGACGCGACCTCGGCTCCCTGGACCGCGTCGTCGTCAACGCCGGGCTCGGCAAGGGCGCGCCCCTCGGCACGGGCGGGCAGGCGGCCAACAAGGAGACGGCGATGACGAACTTCGTCGGCGCGCTCACCCAGACCGAGGCCGCCATGGAGGCCTTCCGCGACCAGCAGGCCGGCCACCTGGTGATGGTGTCGTCGATGTCCGCGATGCGTGGCATGCCGAAGACCATGACGACGTACGCCGCCACCAAGATCGGCGCGGCCTACCTCGCCGAGGGCATCCGCAACGAGCTGCACGGCAAGCCGCTCGGGCGGACCGTCAAGGTCACCGTGCTCTACCCCGGCTACATCGCCTCGGAGATGAACGAGAAGGTCGCCCAGCGGACCAAGATGATGGTCCCCACCGACGTCGGCGTGCGCGCGATGGTCGAGGCCGTGGAGAAGGAGGTCGACTCCGCCTGCGTGCCGCGCCTGCCCTGGGCCCCGCTTTCGGTGGTCATGAAGCACGCGCCGCTCGGGGTGTTCAAGAAGCTCATGTGACGGGTGGGGCGCCGTACCGGGGTGCTCCGCGGCCGATCCAGCCGCTCCGCGGCCATTGCGATGGCAGGGAACCTTCACATCCCAAGTTGACTTGGGATGTTGACGCTCCGCGGCCTTCCTGCCACCCACCGGCGGAGCGGACCCGGCTACCGGTAGGTGAGGGTGTCCCCCGCGAGGTGGGTGTGCTCGTTGAAGGTCAGCAGCCGGGCGCCGGTGGAGCCGACCACGACGCGCGAGCACGAGGAGTTCACCACCACCGTGTTGAACCGGCCCCACAGCCGGGCCGTCGTCACGGCGTCGCCGTCGGGGTCGGTCAGCGACGCGGCGGCCACGGCGATCGGGCCGCCGGAGGTGACCACGACGACCGTGCCGCCGGGGCCGGCCTGGGCGCAGGCCCGCTCGAGCGAGCCGCGCACGCGGCCGAGGAAGCCCGCCCACGGCTCGGGGTACGCCGCGTCGTCGGCGCCGGAGGTCCACCGGGCGGTCGCCTCCTCGAAGACCCGCTGGAACTCGCGCCGGTCCAGGCTCGGCGAGGCCAGGTCGGGGTGGGCCGCGACGACGCCGAGGTGGTCGAACTCGTCCCAGCCGGGGTCGACCTCGACCGGCGTCGACCAGCCGGCGCCCTCGAGCACGCCCTCGGCGGTCTCGCGGTGCCGGCGCATGTCGCCGCGGACGACGACGTCCGCCGTGACGCCCTGGCGGGCGAGCTGAGCGCCGAGCAGGCGCGCCTGCTCGTGCCCGGTCGCGGAGAGCACGTCGTAGTCGTCGGCCCCGAAGGACGCCTGGCCGTGGCGGACCAGCAGCAGGAGGCCCATCAGGCCGGAGCGCCGGAGCCGTGCTCCGCGAGCAGCCGGCGGCAGCGCGCCTCGAGGTAGGCCACCACCTGGCCGAGCACCGCGTGCGACTCGTTGGTGGTCTGCCGGTGCACGTAGCGGTACCAGATCTGCTGGGCGATGACCGCGAGCCGGAACAGCCCGAAGACCTCGTAGAACAGCCCCTGGTCCGCGCTGATCTCGAAGCCCATGCGTGCGCAGTAGCGCTCGACCAGCTGGTCGCGGGTCCACATCCCCGGCGCGTTCGTGGGCTGCCGGCGGAACAGCTGGAACAGGTCGTCGTCGGCCGCCTCCACCCAGTAGGCCAGCGTCGAGGAGAGGTCCATCAACGGGTCCCCGACGGTCGCCATCTCCCAGTCGAGCACCGCGCGGACCTCCAGCCGACCGCGGTCGTCGTCGAGCACCAGGTTGTCGAAGCGGAAGTCGTTGTGGATCAGCACCTGCGCGACGTCCGAGGGCTGGTGCTGCTCGATCCAGGTGACCACGTCGGACCAGTCGCCGGTGTCCTCGGTGCGGGCGTCGGCCATCCGGCCGACCCAGCCGCGCACCTGCCGGCCGACGTACCCCTCGCCGCGGCCGAGCGCGGCGAGCTCCGGCACCGCGGCCACGTCGACGGAGTGCAGCGAGACCAGCACGTCCAGGGCGCGCTCGCACAGGGCGTCGGCCTCCTCGGCGCTCACCTCGCGCGGGAACTCCGAGCGCAGGATCAGGCCCGGGACCTTCTCCATCACGTAGAACTCCGAGCCGATCACCGCCTCGTCGGTGCAGTGGCCGACCATGCCGGCGACGTAGGGGAAGACCGGCGCGAGCGCGGACTGGATGCGGTACTCCCGGCCCATGTCGTGCGCCCCGGCGGCCTTCCGGCCCGACGGCGGGCGGCGCAGGATCAGCTCGCGGTCGCCGGCCACGAGCAGGTAGGTCAGGTTCGACGCGCCGCCGCTGAACTGGCGGACCTCGTCGATCGTCCCCACGCCCGCGCCCTGCTCGTCGAGCCAGGCGGCCACGGCGGCCGCGTCGAAGGCGTCCTCCTCGCGGACCGGCTTGGCCGGGTTGCCGTCACGCGTGCCCTCGGTGCTCATGCAGGTGCTCCTTCGTTGCCCATCCGGTCGAGCTTGGCGGCCCGCGCGCGCATGACGGCGTCGTACGTCGCGCGGTCGCCGACCTTGAGCGCGTAGGCGTCCCGGGCCGCCTGGTCCGGGAGGATCACCTCGTCGCCCCGGTCGATCCCCTCGAGGACCGCCGCGGCGACCTCCTCGGCGGTGGTCGGCGACTCCTCGACCAGCTTGCTCATCACGGCCGCCAGCGCGGTGTCGTGGCCGCGCAGCGAGGTCATCAGGTTGGTGCGGAAGTACGACGGGCACACCACGTGCGCGGTCACGCCGTACGACGCGAGCTCGTGGCCGGTGGTCTCGGTGAGGGCGACGACGGCCGCCTTGACCGCGTTGTACGACGCCATCCCGCCCGGGTGCACCAGGCCGGCCAGCGAGGCGACGTTCACGATCCGCCCCGAGCCCTGCCGCTTGAGCAGCGGGACGAACGCCCGGGTGCCGCGCACCGCGCCGAACAGGTTGATCTCGGTGATCCACTGCCACTCGTCGAGCGTCGCGACGTCGAGCCGACCGCCGCCGGCGACACCGGCGTTGTTGACCAGGACGTCCAGGCCGCCCCAGGTGCGCTCGACGTGGTCGACCGCGGCCGCCCAGTCGTCGCCGGAGGTGACGTCGAGGCGAAGGTCCGCCCCCTCGGCGAGGTCGGTGGCCAGCACCTCGTCGCCGCGCGCGCGGAACGCCTCGGTGAGCGCCTTGCCGAGACCGGACGCCGCGCCGGTGACGAGGACGCGCCGCCCCTGGCCGGTCATCGACCCGGTCATCGCTTGGCGCCGTACTTGCCGAGCTCGAGGCGCGCGACGACCCCGCGGTGCACCTCGTCGGGACCGTCGGCCAGGCGCAGCGCGCGGGCGGCGGTCCACGCCGCGGCCAGCGGGAAGTCGCTGGACAGGCCGCCGCCGCCGTGGAGCTGCATGGCCATGTCGATGACCTGCTGGGCCATGTTCGGCACGGCGACCTTGATCTGGGAGACCTCGGACAGCGCGTTGAGCGGGCCGCCGACGTCGAGCTTCCAGGCGGCGTCGAGGACGAGCAGCCGGGCGGAGTCGATGGCGATGCGGGCGTCGGCGATCCGCTCGCGGTTGCCGCCGAGGTTGATGATCGGCTTGCCGAACGCCGTGCGCTCCAGGCCACGCCGGCAGGCCAGCTCCAGCGCCATCTCGGCCAGGCCGATGAGCCGCATGCAGTGGTGCACCCGGCCCGGGCCGAGCCGCCCCTGGGCGATCGCGAACGCCTCGCCGGGGCCGCTGATGATGTTCGAGACCGGGACGCGGACGTCGGTGAAGGACACCTCGCCGTGACCGAGCGGCTCGTCGTGGATGCCCATGGTGTCGAGCAGCCGCTCGATCCTCACGCCCGGGGTGTCGCGGGGCACCAGCACCATCGAGTGCCGGCGGTGCCGGTCGGCGTCGGGGTCGGTGAGCCCCATGAAGATGAAGATCCGGCAGTCGGGGTGGCCGACGCCGGTCGACCACCACTTGCGGCCGTTGACGACGACCTCGTCGCCGTCGACGACCGCGGTGGCCTCCATGGTGGTGGCGTCGGACGAGGCGACGCCTGGCTCGGTCATCGTGAACGCCGAGCGGATCCGCCCGTCGAGCAGCGGCTCGAGCCACTCCCGCCTCTGCTCCTCGCTGCCGTAGCGGAGCAGCACCTCCATGTTGCCGGTGTCCGGCGCGTTGCAGTTCAGCACCAGCGGCGCGATCGCGGAGCGACCGGTCAGCTCGGCGATCGGGGCGTAGTCGACGTTCGTCAGGCCCTCGCCGCCGTCGGTGCCGAACCGCGCGGCGTACTCACCGGCGTGCTCGTGCGGGAGGAAGAGGTTCCACAGGCCGCGCTCGCGGGCCTTCCCCTTGAGCTCCTCGAGCAGCGCGAGCGGCTGCGACCACGGGTCGCCCGTGCGGCGGGCCTCGGCCAGGTCCGCGTGGAACCGCGGCTCGACCGGCTCGACCTCCTCGGCGAGGAACGCGCGCACGCGCTCGGTCAGGTCGGCGGCACGAGGGGACGGGGAGAAGTCCATGCCGCGCACCCTAACCAGCGAGTAGTGGGAGAGTCACCGGGTGCTGCGCACAGCTCTCGCCGCCTCCCTCCTGCTCGTCCCGCTCACCGGGTGCACCGGCGGGAGCGAGGACCCCGACGGCGCGCCCGCGCCGGGTCCGGCCGGTGCCGCGGCGGAGGTCCGCGACGGCCTCGCCGCGCTGTACGCCGGCGACCACGCGAGCGCCACCGACACCGCGGACGGCGAGTGCTTCGCCGACGCGCTGCTCGCGGAGGTACCGGTCGAGGAGCTCGAGGCCGCCGGCGTCCTCGTCGACGGGTCGGTCGCCCCCACCTCCCCCGCGCTCGAGCCGGCGCTGGCCGAGCAGTGGGTGGACGCGATGTTCGGGTGCATGGACTTCGTCGAGGAGTCCGCCCGCGCCCAGGTCGCCTTCACCAAGGGCAAGGTCGACTGGCGGGAGTACGCCGCGTGCCTGCGCGACGCCCTCGACGAGGACGCCGTCCGCGACGCCGTGGTCGGCACCCTCACCGGCGACTGGGGCTCTCCCGCCGTCGCCGCCCTCACCGACGCCCAGGCCGACTGCTCGGCCTCCGCGACCCCCACCACGGGGTGAGGGCGCGGTCGCTGCCCTCCTCAGCGACCGTGTGGTCGCTGGACACCCCTCCCGGTCACCCCGCGACGGTCATCACGACGCGGGCCCGGGCGGGGGCGTCGAGCCAGAGGGCACGCGCGCGCAGCAGCCGGACCAGCGACCAGCACACGAACGGCACCGCGACCAGCGCGGAGACCTCCCAGGCGGGCACCCGGGCCAGGCCGGAGAAGACGAGGCCGGTGAGGGTGGTGGAGACCGCGAGCCGCGTGGAGTAGCCGACCATCGCCAGCGGCGGGGCCGGCGTGGCGCGGGCGGAGCGCAGGTCGACGGCGTAGGGGCGGCGGGCCGACCAGCGCATCGCGGCCGCGACCACCTGCACGGTGACCACGAGGACGGTGCACACCAGCGCGGTCAGCTCCGCCGGGGACGGCACGCCGGCCCGGACGGCCGCGAGCAGCACGGTGACCCCGGACGCGACGAGCAGGAACTCCGCCAGCACCCACGCCCGGGCGGCGAACACCGTCCCCGGGGCCACCGGCAGGCTCTCGCGCCACAGCCCCCCGCGGCCCTCCAGGCACCAGGCGTTGACGCCGAACAGCAGGGCGCCGCCGGAGGCGACGAGCCCCGGCAGGACGGTCATCGTCGACCAGGGCAGGTCGCCGAGCAGCGCCACCGCGCCCGGTCCGACGGCCAGCACCGCGATGCCCCGGCGCATCGGCAGCGCGCGCCACACCGACCCGCGGTCGGTGCGGACCAGGGCGGCCAGGTCCGAGCGGGGCAGCCGGCGGGCGGCGTACCGACCGGACTCCACGCCCACCTCGTCGCGGGGCGTGCGCCGCGCCGCCAGGTGGGCCGGCACCGCGCCCAGGGCGACCGCGACGACGAGGGCCACGAGCAGCGCGGCGATGGTCGCCGCCCACGACCAGGACACCCCGCCGACCATCCCGACGACGACCTGGCGCGTCGGCAGCCGGTCCAGCAGCGGCACCAGCGCGCCGGCGGCCTGCAGCCCGAGCGCGGCGCCGAGCAGGACGACGGTCACCACGCGCACGACCGCGATGCCGTGCCGCGTCCGGCGCACCCCCTCGAAGGTCCAGGCCACGACCTGGGCGAGCGCGGTGGCCACGGCCAGCCACACCAGGACCACCGCCTGGGCAGGGGCCAGGCCCGCCGGGCCGAGGGCGTAGGCGGTGGTGCCGAGCAGGGTCCAGCCCTGCAGCAGCCAGGCGATGTTGAGCGGCGCCAGCAGCAGCGCGCCCAGGTGGTCGGTGGTCGGGCTCACCGGCAGCACGGCGGCCGGGTCGCGGTCGAGGAGCTCCCGCCCGCCACCCGACGCCACCGCCGAGACGACCGCGAGGCCGAGGAAGCCCGCCAGCGCGGTCGGCAGCAGCAGGAGCAGCTCGAAGGCGCGACCGGGGCCGCCGGCGCCGGGTGCGTACGCCGGCACGACGGCCGCCGCGGCCGTGAGCCCGACGAACGCCGTGGTCACGCAGGCGGCCGAGCCCCGGCGGCGTACCGTCGCGGCGCGGAAGCGGACCAGGTGCCCGACATCGGCGAGCGCGCGGGTGGTGTCAGTCCAGGAGGCCGCGGTAGGCACGGGCTCCCTCCTCGCCGGTCATGTCGGCGGCGTCGGCCGTGGCGACCCGGGCGCCGCCGCGCAGCACCGTGACCGTGCTGCAGGCCTCCACGGCGAGCTCGCGCAGGTGGGTGGAGACCAGGACGCACGCACCGCGGGCGCGGGCGTCGTCGATGGCGTCCATCGTGGCCTCGACGCCGATCGGGTCCACCCCGTCGAACGGCTCGTCGAGCAGCAGCACCGCGGGCCGGTGCAGGACGGCGAGCACCACCGACAGCCGCCGGCCCATCCCGTGGGAGAAGCCCGCGGTCACCCGGTGCGCCACGTCGCCGAGCTCGAAGCGCTCGAGCAGGTCGCGGGCCCGGTCCTCCCAGCCGGGGTCGGTCCGGGGCAGCCGCCGCAGGCGCGCCGCGAGCTGCAGGTGCTCCCAGGGGGTGGCCCGCGGGACGAGCCCGCCCACGTCGGGGCAGTAGCCGACGGCGCGCTTGACCGCCAGCGGGTCCCGGCGTACGTCGTGCCCCGCGACGGTGATAGTCCCCGAGGTCGGCGGCACGACGCCGGCCAGCACGCGCATCGTCGTGGACTTCCCGGCGCCGTTGCGCCCCAGCAGGGCGGTCGCCTGCCCCGCCTCCGCGACCAGGTCGACCCCGGCCACGGCCTCGACCTCGCCGAAGCGCACGTGCAGGTCGCGCACCTGCACCGGGTGGCCGCCGGGGGGAAGGGTCACCGACCCATTGTCGCCCGCGCCGGCCGTTCGCGCGGCGGGATGCGGCGGGTCGGGCCGCTCGGGGGCGGTCGGCGGCGGTCGGGCGCGTGCTTCCCGGGGCAGTCCCTTGCTTGCCGGGGCAGATCTACCCCGGTAAGCGCAGGGGTCCCCGGTTCACCGGGGACCCCTGCACCACCACGGGCCGAGCGGGCCGAGCAGCAGCCGATCAGGCGGGGAACGAACCGCCCGAGGCCGCGAGGTCACGCAGGTACTGCGTGGGGCGGAACCGGTCGCCGTAGGTCTCGGCCAGCTCGTCGGCGCGCTTGACGAACGCCGCGAGGCCGATCTCGCCGGCTGCCGCGGACCCGGCCGGAGCCTCGTAGCCGGTCATGAACTGCGCGGCGCCACCGGTCATCGGCGGGAAGCCGATGCCCATGATCGACCCGATGTTCGCGGCGGCCGCCGAGGTGATGACGCCCTCCTCGAAGCACTTCGCGGTCTCCAGCGCCTCGGCGAAGAGCATCCGGTCCTTGCAGTCCTGGATCGACGGCTGCTCGGAGGCGACCGGGAACAGCTCGCCCAGGCCCGACCACAGCGACTGGCGCTTGCCGGCCTCGTCGTACTCGTAGAAGCCCTTGCCGCGGAGGCGGCCGGCCCGGCCCGCCTCGAGCATGCGGGTCACGACGGCGGTGCCGGGGTGCTCGGCCAGGTCCTGGCCGTCGCGCTCGGCGGCCGCTCGGGTGGCCTTGGCGATCTTGTCCATCAGCTCGAGGTTGAGCTCGTCGGAGAGCTGCAGCACCGGCGCGGGGTAGCCGGCCTGGGTGGTCGCGCGCTCGATGGTCCAGGGCTGCACGCCCTCGGCCAGCATCGCCATGCCCTCGTTGACCATGAAGCCGATGACGCGCGAGGTGTAGAAGCCGCGGCTGTCGTTGACGACGATCGGGGTCTTCTTGATCTGCTGCACGACGTCGTAGGCCTTGGCCAGGGCGACGTCGGAGGTCTCCTTGCCCTTGATGATCTCGACCAGCGGCATCTTGTCGACGGGCGAGAAGAAGTGCAGGCCGATGAAGTCGGCGGGGCGGTCGACGCCCTCGGCGAGCTCGGTGATCGGCAGGGTGGAGGTGTTCGAGCACAGCAGCGCGTCGGGGTTGACGTACGGCGCGACCTCGGCGAAGACCTTCGCCTTGAGCGAGGGGTCCTCGAAGACGGCCTCGATGACCAGGTCGCAGCCGGCCAGGTCGGCGGGGTCGCCGGTGGCGGTGATCCGGCCGAGCATCTCGGCGGACCCCTCCTCGCTGAGCCTGCCGCGGGAGACGGCCTTGGCGTTGATCTTCTCCGAGTACGCCTTGCCCTTGGCGGCGTTCTCGTCGGAGACGTCCTTGAGCACGACCTCCATGCCGGCCCGGGCGCACACGTAGGCGATGCCCGCGCCCATCATGCCGGCGCCGAGCACGCCGACCTTGGTGGCCTTCCACGGCTCGATGCCCTGCGGGCGCAGCGAGCCGGACTTGATCGCCTGCAGGTCGAAGAAGAACGCCTGGATCATGTTCTTCGAGCCCTGGTTGGTGACCAGGTGGGTCAGGTAGCGCGACTCGATGCGCGAGGCGGTGTCGAAGTCGACCTGCGCGCCCTCGACGGCGGCCGAGAGGATCGCGCGGGCGGCGGGGTACACCGCGCCCTTGGTCTGCTTGCGCAGCAGGGCCGGGAACGCCGGGAGGAAGCCGGCCAGCGCCGGCGACTTCGGGCTGCCGCCGGGCATCTTGTAGCCGGGGGCGTCCCAGGGGTTCCTGCTCGCCTCGGGGTTGGCCTTGATCCACGCCTTCGCGGCCGGCACGAGCTCCTCGCGGGTCGCGACCAGTTCGTCGACCAGGCCCTTCTCCTTGGCCTGGGCGGCCTTGAACTGCTTGCCCTCGAGCAGGAAGCCCATCAGGCCCTCCTGGAGGCCGAACATCCGCACGATGCGGGTCACGCCGCCACCGCCGGGGAGCAGGCCGAGGCTGACCTCGGGGAGGCCCACGACGACCGAGGAGTCGTCGACGGCGATCCGGTGGTTGGTGGCCAGGCAGATCTCGAGGCCACCACCGAGCGCGGCGCCGTTGATGGCAGCCACGACCGGGCGGGGGAAGGTCTCGAGGCGGCGCAGCGCGGACTTGACGTCCTCGGCCATCGCGAACACGTCGCCGGCTTGCTCGCGGGTCGCGGTGACCATGCTCTTGAGGTCGCCGCCGGCGAAGAAGGTCTTCTTCGCGCTCGCCACGACGACGCCGGTGACGCTCTGCTCGTCCTCGGCCACCTCGGCGTGCAGGCGCTCGACGGCGGCCTTCATCGAGGAGATGTAGAGGTCGTTCATGGTGTTCGCCGACTGGTTCGGGTCGTCGAGGGTCAGGGTGACGATCCCGTCCGCGTCGCGCTCGTAGCGGACAGCGGTCTGCTCGGTGGTGCTGGTGGTCATTCGGAGTCCTGTTCGTTCAGGTGAGATCGGTGTCGGGAGGAGCAGCGCGCGGTCAGACGACCTCGACGATGGTGGCGATGCCCATCCCGCCGCCGACGCAGAGCGTGGCGAGGCCGCGGCGCAGGTCGCGGCGCTTGAGCTCGTCGACGAGCGTGCCGAGGATCATCGCGCCGGTCGCACCGAGCGGGTGGCCCATCGCGATCGCGCCACCGTTGACGTTGGTGATCTCGTCGGTGATGCCCATGTCGCGCATGAAGCGCATGGCCACCGCGGCGAACGCCTCGTTGATCTCGAACAGGTCGATGTCGCCGACCTCGAGGCCGGCCTTGGCCAGCGCCTTGCGGGCGGCCGGGGCCGGACCGGTCAGCATGATCGTCGGGTCGGCGCCGGAGACCGCGGTCGCGAGGATGCGGGCGCGCGGGGTCAGGCCGAGCTGCTGGCCGACCTCCTCGCTGCCGATCGCCATGATCGCGGCACCGTCGACGATGCCCGAGGAGTTGCCGGCGTGGTGGACGTGGTCGATCTTCCCCACCCAGTGGTACTTCTCCAGCGCCACGTCGTCGAAGCCGGCGTCGGCGCCGATCTGGGCGAAGGACGGCTTGAGGCCCGAGAGGCTCTCGACGCTCGTGTCGGGGCGGATCAGCTCGTCGCGGTCCAGGACGGCGATCCCGTTGATGTCGCGGACGGGGACGACGGAGTCGGCGAAGTAGCCGTTGGCCCACGCCTTGGCGGCGCGGTGGTTGGACTCCGCGGCGTACGCGTCGACATCGTTGCGGCTGAAGCCCTCGATCGTCGCGATCAGGTCGGCGCCGATGCCCTGCGGCACGAAGCCGGTCTTCAGCGCGGTGGCGGGGTCGGAGGCCCACGCGCCACCGTCGGAGCCCATCGGCACCCGGCTCATCGACTCCACGCCGCCGGCCAGGATGAGGTCCTCGAACCCGCCGCGGACGCGGGACGCGGCCTGGTTGACGGCCTCGAGGCCCGAGGCGCAGAAGCGGTTGAGCTGCACACCCGCGACGGTGTCGGGGTAGCCGGCGGCCAGCGCGGCCGTCTTGGCGATGTCGCCGCCCTGGTCGCCGACCGGCGAGACCACGCCGAGGACGACGTCGTCGACGCGCTCGGGGTCCAGGGAGGGGTTGCGCGACTTGATCTCGTCCAGCAGGCCGACCACGAGGTCGACGGGCTTGACCTCGTGCAGCGAGCCGGCCGCCTTGCCCTTGCCGCGCGGCGTACGAATGTGGTCGTACACGAATGCTTCTGCCATGACCGTCCTAGCGTCTGGGTGCGTCTGTGATGGTGGTCCCCCGATTGTGACACCATCGGTGTCACGGTCAAGGGCGGGCTGGTTGTGGTCTGGCTCACGAGAGGAGCGCACGTGACGCAGACGGAGGAGCGGCTGGAGGCCGCTCGGGAGCTGCTGACGCTCGACGAGCTCACCAGCAGGGTCGGGATGAGCGTGCGCAACGTGCGCTTCTACACGACCAAGGGGCTCGTCCCGCCGCCGATCCGGCGCGGCCGCAGCGGCTACTACACCCCCGACCACGTGGCGCGGCTGGAGCTCGTGCGCGAGCTGCAGGGCCACGGGTTCACCCTGGCCGCGATCGAGAAGTACCTCGCCGGCATCCCCGAGGACGCCGCCCCCGAGGACATCGCCCTGCACCGGGCGATGCTCGCGCCGTGGCAGGCGGACGTCCCCGTGGAGATGTCGCGCGCGGAGCTGGAGAAGCGGGCCGGGCGGGCGCTGGACGACGACGCGCTGGCCACGCTCGAGGCGCTGGGCATCGTCCGCCGGCCGCGGCGCGGCCGGTTCGAGGTGGCCGCCTCCCAGCTTCAGGTGGGGCTGGGCCTGGTCGACCTCGGGTTCCCGACGGAGGCGGCCGTCGCGGCCGCCCAGGTGTACGCCGCGCACGGGCGCCAGATCGCCCAGGAGCTCAACGAACTGTTCCGGACGATGGTGTGGCCGGCGTACAAGGAGGCCGGGGCACCGCCCGAGCGGATCCAGCAGGTCGTGGAGCGGCTCAAGCCGCTGTCGATCGCGAGCCTGGTCGCGGCGTACGAGGCCGCGATGGACTCCGACCGCCGGGCCCGCATCGAGGCGCGCGCCGGCCGGGGGTCCTAGGACCGCGTCCCTAGGGTGGTCCCATGAGCACCGTCCTGGTCACGGGCGCGACCGGCTTCGTCGGCGCCCGGCTCGTCCCCGAGCTCGTCGAGCGCGGGCACACGGTCAAGGCGATGACCCGCCATCCCGACACCTACGACGGCCCGGGCAAGGCGGTCTTCGGCGACGTCCACGACCCCGGCTCGCTGGCCGAGGCGCTCGAGGACGTCGACGTCGCGGTCTACCTCGTGCACTCCCTCGACGACGACGACTTCGAGCGCAAGGACGCCGCGGCGGCGAAGGGCTTCGGCCTGGCGGCCGCCGCGAGCGGCGTGCACCAGATCGTCTACCTCGGCGGGCTGGGCTCGGACGAGGAGGACCTCTCCGCTCACCTGCGCTCGCGGCGCGAGGTCGAGCGGCTGCTCGGCGAGTCCGGCGTGCCGGTCACCGTGCTGCGTGCCGCGATCGTCGTCGGCTCCGGCGGCATCTCGTGGGAGATGACGCGCCGGCTGGTCAAGAACCTGCCGGCGATGATCGTCCCCCGCTGGGCCTCCACCCTCACCCAGCCGATCGCGATCGCGGACGTGGTCCGTTACCTCGCCGGCGTCGTCGACGTGCCGGAGGCGCACGACCGGGTCTTCGAGATCGGCGGCGCCGACCAGCTGACGTACGCCGACATGCTGGCCCAGGCCGGCGCGGTGATGCACGGGCGGCGGCTGCCGATCATCCACGTGCCGCTGGGCACCCCGATCCTGTCGCAGTACTGGATCAAGCTGGTCACCGGCGTGGACGCCACCACCGCGGCGAACCTGATCGAGTCGATGGGCAACGAGGTCATCGTCACCGACGACTCGATCCGCGACCTCGTCCCCGGCGAGCCGCTCACCTACGCCGAGGCCGTCGAGGCGGCGCTCGCCGAGGACCGGGAGTCCGCGGCGGGCTGAGGCCCCTGCCGCGCCGCTGGAAGCTTCAGCGGCTGGCCGCTGAACCTGTCGCTTGGCCGATGAAACTTCATCGGCCAACCGGGAGCTTCATCGGCTGGCCGATGAAACATCCGCCCGCCGGCCGCCCCGCCCTCAGCCGATGACCGGCGGCAGGACCAGCAGCATCGAGAGCGACCAGGTGCAGTGGGTGAGGATCGGGGCGAGGATGCCGCCGGAGGCACGCCGCTCGAGCCCGACGATCACGCCGAGCAGGATGGCGGCGAAGGCGAGCATCGGGTTGCCGGTCGCGGCGGTGGCGACGACGTACGCGACGGTCGTCCACAGCACCGGCCGGCGCGGGATCGCGGCGTACGCCGCCCCGCGGAAGAACAGCTCCTCGGCGATCCCGTTGACCGCGGTGATCAGGACGAGCAGCGGTAGCGAGCCCTGGTCGGCGTAGTCGAGGACCGAGCTGACCTGTCCCTGGAGGTAGGGAATCTCCCGGATCACCAGGCCGCCGAGCACGAAGACCCCGACGATCGCGGCGCCGAGCAGGACCGGCGTGACGACCGGCCGGGTCAGCCCGTCGCGCCAGGCGATGCGGCCGAGGTGGAGCGGCCCGGAGGCGAAGGCGCCGACCGTCCAGACGCCGGCGAGGGCCGCGGTCGAGACGTAGAACCAGCCGCTGCCGGGATCGATCCGCAGCGAGAGGCCCAGCACGACCGCGCCCACCACCACGACCGCCATCGTCACCACCTGCCGCCGCCGCAGGGCGGCGGCGGTCTGGCGGTGGTCGCGCGGGACGACGTCCCACAGCGCTCGCTGGAACCAGGCTCGGACGGGGCTCACGTCAACGACCTTACGGACGCCCCGTTGCCCCGCCCGGCTCGTGCCACGAGGTCAGCGGCGCCCGGTGCTGAACGACGCCGCGCTGTGCCGGCTGCCACCGGTCGAGCCGCCGGACGCCGCACCGCCGGTACGCCGCCCCCGGCCGCCGGAGCCGCCGGAGCCGCCCTTGGCGCCGGCCGAGGAGGGCGCGCCGGCCTTGGCCGAGCTGCCCGCACCGGACCCGCCGCGCGAGCCGCCCGAGGCGGAGCCGCCCTGGCCGCCGGAGCGACCGCGGCCACCGCGCGAGGAGCGCCGGCCGGAGCCGGAGCGCCCGCCGCCGGTGCCGCCGGCCTGGCCGCCGGAGCGGCCCTGCTCGACGGGCGCCTCGACGACGAGGCCGCCGGGGACGACCTGCCGCTCGCCGGGGGCGAGCTGGGTGAGGACCGGGTGGTCGGTGCCCGCGAGGCGGGTGATGGTCGGCTTGATGCCGGCCGCACGGGTCAGGTCGCGGACGTCGCGCACCTGCTCGTCGGTCATCAGGGTGACGACGGTGCCGGCGGCGCCGGCCCGGGCGGTGCGGCCCGAGCGGTGCAGGTAGGCCTTGTGCTCGGCCGGCGGGTCGGCGTGGACGACCAGCGCGACGTCGTCGACGTGGATGCCGCGGGCCGCGATGTCGGTGGCGACCAGCGTGCTGGCCTTGCCGGAGTGGAAGGCCTCCATGTTGCGGGTGCGGGCGTTCTGGCTGAGGTTGCCGTGCAGCTCGACGGTCGGCACGCCGGACTTGTTGAGCTGGCGGGTCAGCGCCTTGGCGCCGTGCTTGGTGCGGGTGAAGACCACCGTGCGACCGGGCGCGCTCGCCAGGTCGACCAGCACCGGGACGCGGTGCTCGCGGGAGAGGTGCAGGACGTGGTGGTCCATCGCGCTGACCGGCGACTGGGCCGAGTCGGCCTGGTGGACGACCGGCTCGTGCAGGAAGCGCTTGACCAGGACGTCGATGGCCTTGTCGAGCGTGGCCGAGAACAGCAGGCGCTGGCCGCGGGCCGGGGTCGCGTCGAGCAGGCGGCGCACCGAGGGCAGGAAGCCGAGGTCGGCCATGTGGTCGGCCTCGTCGAGCACCGTCACCTCGACCGAGCCGAGGTCGCAGTGGCCCTGGCCGATGAGGTCCTCGAGGCGGCCGGGGCAGGCCAGCAGGATGTCGACGCCGGCGCGCAGGCCGCGGACCTGCGGGTTCTGGCCCACGCCGCCGAAGACGGTCAGCGTGGTGAGGCCGAAGGCGTCGGCGAGCGGCTTGAGCGCCTCCTCGATCTGGCCGACCAGCTCACGGGTCGGGGCCAGGACGAGCGCGCGGGGCTTGCGTGCGGCGGCCGGGCGGCCGGAGGCGGCCAGGCGGGCGACGAGCGGGAGGAGGAAGGCGTAGGTCTTGCCAGAGCCGGTGCGGCCACGGCCCAGGACGTCGCGGCCCGCGAGGGAGTCCGGGAGCGTCTTGGCCTGGATCGGCGTGGGCTCGAGGATGCCGCGCTGCGCGAGGACCGCGGCGAGGTCGGCAGGGACGCCGAGGGAGGTGAAGCCGGTGGTGGGGGTGGTGCTGGTGTTCGAAGGCATGAAGGTGTGACAGATCCGTCCGATGGCGGGTGTCTCGCCATGGGACGGCGCGGAGCTGCTGCCCTGGTGACCAGGGAGGTGCTCGACGCATCAAGAACGGCTCCGGGGCGAAACTGGAACGGGCCGCACCCCCACTGTAGGGATGCGACCCGCACAACACCCCATCGTCGAGGGGTGACATGTCTCTCCCGCCGGAGCGGGAATGCTGCTACTTGGTGAGGCCGTCCTTGACGTCGCCCGCGGCGTCCTTGACCTTCTCGCCGGCGTTCTTGAGGTTGGCCGACGACTGGTCGGCCTTGCCCTCCGCCTTGAGCTGGTCGTCCCCGGTCGCCTCGCCGGCGGACTCCTTGCCCTTGCCGCCGAGCTCCTCGGCCTTGTTGCTCAGCTTGTCGCCCAGTCCCATGTCTGACCTCCTGTGGTCGTGCGGTCGGGTACGCCGTACCGGTGACCGCCGCGCCGGACCCGGAAACCCCCGGGCAGCTCAGCGGAAGGTCAGCACCCCGTCGTCGATGGCGTCGCGGTGGATGGTGCGGACGTCGGTCAGGTAGTTCTGGTCGAGCTTCCACGGCGCCCGGTCGCCCTGGCGCGGTAGCCCGTCGAGCGCCCGCTGGACGTAGCCGGAGGAGAAGTCCAGGAACGGCCGCTCGTCGACCGAGGGGTCCCGGTCGGCCACGAAGGACCGCTTGCCGGTCTCGTCGAGGTGCCGCAGCATCCGGCAGACGTAGTCGGCGACCAGGTCGGCCTTCAGCGTCCACGAGGCGTTGGTGTAGCCGATCGTGTAGATGAAGTTCGGGATGCCGCTGAGCATGAGCGCCTTGTACGACATGGTCTCCGACAGCTCGACCGGCTTGCCGTCCACCTCGAGCGGGATGCCGCCGAAGGGCAGCAGCCTCAGGCCGGTGGCGCTGACGACCACGTCGGCCTCGAGCTCGCTGCCGTCGGTCAGCCGGATCCCCTTCTCGGTGAAGGTGTCGATCGCCGCGGTCACGATCGAGGCGTCGCCGCTGCGCAGCACCTTGAACAGGTCGCCGTCGGGCACGAAGCACAGCCGCTGGTCCCACGGGTCGTACGACGGCTTGAAGTGGGTGTCGACGTCGACGTGCTCGGGCAGCTGGCGACGTACGCCGGCGCGCACGACGCCCTTGACCACCCGCGGCCGGCTCTTGGCGAGCTTGTAGGTGCCGATGGCGAGCAGGATGTTCTTCCACCGCACGATCGGGTAGCTGACCTTGGCCGGCAGCTTGGCGAGCGCCTTGGCCCACGGGTCCCGGCCGGGCCGGGACAGGATGTAGGTGGGCGAGCGCTGCAGCATGGTGACGTGCTCGGCGGTGCCCGCGAGCGCGGGGACCAGGGTGACCGCGGTGGCGCCACTGCCGATGACGACGACCTTCTTGCCGGTGGTGTCGAGGTCCTCGGGCCACTGCTGGGGGTGGACGAGGCGGCCGGCGAAGTCGTCCTGGCCGGGGAAGACCGGGGAGTGGCCGGACTCGTAGTCGTAGTAGCCCGCGCAGCTCCACAGCAGGTCGGTGGTGAGCGCCTTCTCGCCCTCGGGCGTGGAGACGCGCACGGTCCACCGCGAGGTGTCGGAGTCCCACGAGGCGCCCAGCACCTTGTGCCGGTAGCGGATCAGCCGGTCCACGCCGTGCTCCTCGGCGACCGTGCGCAGGTAGTCGAGGATCAGCTGGCCGTCGGCGAGCGCGGTGTCGCTCGGCCAGGGCCGCCACCGGTAGCCGAAGGTGAACATGTCGGAGTCCGACCGGATGCCGGGGTAGCGGAAGAGGTCCCACGTCCCGCCGCTCACCTCGCGCATCTCGAGCACCGCGAGGCTGCGTCCGGGGTGCTCCTCGCGCAGCCGGCAGGCCGCGCCGATGCCGGAGAGGCCGGCGCCGATCACGAGGACGTCCACGTGCTCGGGCGCGGGAGCGTGCTCGGTGGTGGGCTCGGGTGCGTGCTGGGGGGTGCTCACCCGCCCATTATTGACGGATGTTCAACAAGGAGTCGAGCGTGACGCCGCTCACCGTGCGTACCGCTCGACGAAGCGGGCGAGCAGCCGGGACGGCTCGGTGACGCTCGCCGCGCGGGCCAGCGCCTTGAGCGCCTCGGCCCCGCCGGGCTCGAAGTAGCCGTGGTGCTCGTAGACGTCGATGCGCAGGCACAGCCCCTCGACGTCCAGCTCGGGGTGGAACTGCGTGGCGTAGACGTTGCGCCCGATCCGGAACGCCTGCACCGGGCAGGTGGCCGAGGAGGCCAGCAGCACGGCGCCGTCGGGCAGGCGGGAGACGGCCTCCTTGTGGCCGAGGTACGCCGCGAACCGTTCGGGCAGCCCGCCGGTCAGCGGGTCCGTGCGGCCCGCATCGGTCAGCGTGACCTCGACGGCGCCGATCGGCTCGCCGTACGTCCGGTCGACCACGCCGCCGCGCAGGACGCCCAGCGTGCCGATGCCGTAGCAGCAGCCCAGGAACGGGTGGTCCGCCGCGACCGCCCGCGTGGACAGGTCCTGCAGCTCGGCCTCGACGCGGTGCTGGACGGGCGACTTCTGGTCCGGCGGGTCGCTGACGTTGAACGGCCCGCCGCCCAGCACGACGCCGGACCAGTCGTCGAGGTCGACCGGTCCGCCGAGGGCCTCCTCCAGCGGCTGCTGCTCGAGCCGCACGCGGCGTACGTCGCGCTCGTCGAGGCCGGTGGCGAGGAGGACGGCGTCGTACTCCCCGTCCGCGGCGGCGTCCTCCGCACGGGTCCCGAGGAAGAGGAACGGCCTGGTCAGACCTGCACCGCCACTCCGCGCTCGATCAGCCCGTCGACGTCCGGCACGCCCCACGCGGTCAGCGCGGCGCGCGTGTGCTCGCCGGCCTCGCGCGACGGCGGGGTGCCCAGCGTCGCCCCGGTCCGGCTGAAGCGGGGGGCCGGGACGGGCTGGAGCAGGTCGTCGCGGGTCACGAAGACGCCGCGCGCCTTCATGTGCGGGTGCTCCGCCGCCTCGCTGATGGGGATGATGCCGGCCACGCAGGCATCAGTGCCCTCGAACACCTCGACCCACTCCGCCTGCGTCCGACCGCGGAAGGTCTCGGTGAAGAGCGCGCGCATCTCCTCCCACCGGTCCATCTCGAACTGGCCGGGGCAGGTGTCCTCGACGCCGAGCAGCTGGACGAGCCGCGCGAAGAACTGCGGCTCCAGGGACCCCACCGACATGTGCCGGCCGTCGGAGGTCTCGTAGACGTCGTAGAACGGCGCGCCGCCGTCGAGCAGGTTGACCGCCCGCTCCTCGCGGAACTGGCCGCCGGCGATGAACGCGGCGGTCATCGCGTTGAGGCTGGCGGTGCCGTCGACGATGGCGGCGTCGACGGTCTGGCCCTTCCCGCTGACCTTCGCCTCGAGCAGCGCGGCGAGGATCCCGATCACGAGGTACGTCGACCCGCCGCCGAAGTCGCCGACGAGGTTGCTCGGGAAGTGCGGCCTGGACTTGTCCTGGCCGAGGCCGAAGAGGGTGCCGGTGATCGCGATGTAGTTCATGTCGTGCCCGGCGGCCTGGGCCAGCGGCCCGTCCTGGCCCCAGCCGGTCATCCGGCCGTAGACCAGCCGTTCGTTGACCGCGGCACAGTCCTCCGGGCCCACCCCGAGCCGCTCCATCACGCCGGGGCGCATGCCCTCGACGAGCACGTCGGCACCGCGGACCAGCTCGAGCACGGTCCGCACGGCCTCGGGGTTCTTCAGGTCGAGCGCCACGCTGGGGCGGCCGCGGTTGAGCAGGTTGTGTGCGCCGCCGGCGAGCGCCTGGCCGCCCGGCCGCTCCACGCGGATGACGTCGGCCCCGAGGTCGGCCAGCAGCATGCACGCGTGCGGGCCCGGCCCGATCCCGGCGATCTCCACGACCTTGACGCCCCGGAGCGGCCCGGTCCCCCGGCCCAGCTCGATGCCCGTGCTCGTCTCACTCATGGGCCGGATCATGACAGAACCACTGTCACGGTCGCGAGGGTCGTCTCGCCGGCGCGCGCCCACGACGACGGACGACCACAAGTGGGTGGTGCGCCACGCCGAACTGGTCGGACGGCACCGGGCCGGGACTTCGGGTAGTCGGTCGACGGGCGGTCGACGGGGGTGGAGGCGGTCAGGCCGGGAGGACGCGGGCGAGGAACTGGCGGGTCCGCTCCTCGCGCGGGGCGGTGAAGAGCTGGTCGGGCGGTCCCTGCTCGAGGATGCGGCCCTGGTGCAGGAAGCACACCTTGGTGGCGACCTCGCGGGCGAAGGCCATCTCGTGGGTGGCCAGCACCATCGTGGTGCCGGCGACGGCGAGGTCGCGGACGATGGTCAGCACCTCGCCGACCAGCTCGGGGTCCAGGGCGGCGGTGATCTCGTCGAGGAGGAGCAGCTCGGGGCCGGTGCACAGCGCCCGCACCAGGGCGACCCGCTGCTGCTGGCCGCCGGAGAGCCGGTCGGGGTGCTTGCGTGCGTGCTCGGCGAGGCCGAACTGGTCCAGCAGCGCCAGCGCCCGGCTCTCCGCGTCGGCCTTCGAGACGCCGTGGACCCGCCGCGGGGAGAGCGTGCAGTTGTCGAGGACCGAGAGGTGCGGGAAGAGGTTGTAGGCCTGGAAGACCATCCCGACCCGCTTGCGGACCTCGCGCGGGTCGACCAGCGGGTCGCTGATCTCCTGCCCGGACAGGGTGATGGTGCCGTCGTCGACGTCCTCGAGCAGGTCCAGGCAGCGCAGCAGCGTCGACTTGCCCGACCCCGAGGAGCCGATCAGGCAGACCACGTCGTGGGCGCGGACGTCGAGGTCGACCGAGTCGAGGACCAGCCGCTCGCCGTAGGTCTTGCGCAGGCCACGGACCTCGAGCAGCGCCGGGGAGGAGGGAGCGCTCACAGCTGCCCCGCCCGCTCCCGCGCCAGCCAGCGCCGCTGCAGCCAGTCGGTGAGCCGGGCCAGCGGGACGGTCAGCACGACGAAGAACGCCGCGACGACGACGTACGGCGTGTAGTTGAAGTTGTACGCCGCGTAGTCGCGCGCGGCGAAGACCGCGTCGAAGACCGCGACGGCCGAGACCAGCGCGGTGTCCTTCTGCAGCGAGACGAAGTCGTTGAGCAGCGGCGGGACGACCCGGCGGACGGCCTGGGGCACGACGACGTACCGCAGCGCCTGCGGGCGGCTCAGCCCGAGCGCCTCGGCGGAGGCGACCTGCGAGGGGTGGATGGAGTCGATGCCGGCGCGGAAGACCTCGGCGACGTAGGCGCTGTAGGAGAGGACCAGCGCGACGCCGGCCCAGAAGGTGCCGCTGATCGGCACGCCCTGGAGCCCGAGCGCCGGCATCCCGAAGCCGAGCATCAGCACGAGCAGCAGCGTGGGCACGCCGCGGAGCAGGTCGGTGTAGACGACGGCCAGGACGCGGAGCGGGGCGAGGTACGGCGAGCGGGCGACCCGTGCGAGCGCCACCAGCAGGCCGAGGGCGAGGATCACGACCTCGCAGACCAGGAACAGCCGGACGTTGAGCCAGAACCCGTCCAGCACGTCGGGGAAGACGGCCTTGGCGTGCTCCCAGGAGAAGAACAGCTCCCGGACGTTCGGCCACCCCGGGGAGCTGGTGAGGGCGACGCCGAGCGCGACGAGCACCAGGACCACGAGTCCCGTGGCGACGCTCAGCGAGCGCAGCCGGAGGCGGCGGCGCACGGCTCGCCGCTCGAGCTCGCGGTCGCTGGGCGTCCAGCCCCCGCCGGTGGGGGTGGACGTGGCCGTGGGGGTGTCAGTCAAGCGTCGGCACGCTCACCACGTCGGAGAGCCACTCCTGCTCGATCTCGGCCAGCGTGCCGTCCTCGCGGAGGCTCGCGAGCGCGGCGTCGACGCAGTCGCGCAGCGGGTTGCCCTTCTCGAAGAGCATCCCGAACTCCTCCTGCTCACCGGTCTCGGGCTGGAACTGCCCGACGATCGTGCTGCCCTCGATCTCGACGGCGGAGATGTAGAACGCGGTCGGCAGGTCGGCGAGGATCGCCTCGACCTGGCCGTTCTTGAGCGCCTGCTTGGCGGCGTTGGTGTCCTCGAAGACCAGCGGGTCGCTGGCCGGCTGGATGACGTCGCGGATCGCGGTCAGCGAGGTGGTGCCGGTCTGGGCGCCGAGCTTGTGGTCGGCGAGCTCCTCGACGCTCTCGAGGCCGGCGAGCGGGGAGTCCTCGAGGGTGATCACCGCCTGCGCGGCCTGGTAGTACCCCTCGGAGAAGTCGACGACCTCGGCCCGCTGGGGGGTGATCGAGACCTGGTTGATGTCGAGGTCGAAGGTCTTCTTGCCCGGCGCGTAGGAGGAGTTGAAGGGCACGGTCACCCAGGAGACCTCGTCCTCGGAGAAGCCGAGCTCCTCGGCGACCGCGTAGGCGACCGCCGACTCGAACCCCTCGCCGTTGGTGGGGTCGTCGTCGACGAACCACGGCTCGTACGCCGGGGAGTCGGTGCCGATGGTGAGCCGGCCGTCCTCGACCAGCGGGGCGCCCTCGACGCAGGCGGCCGGGTCGGCGTCGGCGCTGGCGCTCGTGTCGGCGGAGGCGCTGCTCGAGTCGCTCGCGGCGTCCGGCTCGTCGTCCTCGACCGGGGCGCACGCGGAGACCAGCCCGGTGGCGAACGCGGTCAGCAGGACGGGGGCGGCCAGGGCGGCACGACGCGAGCGCATGGGTGGAATCGTAGGGACTCGACTCGTCCCGTGTTCAATGACCGGGTGATACGTGACCTGAGCGACACCGAGGCCCGCCGCGCGCTCGTCCACAAGTGGGGCCAGGTGCCCGAGGACGTGCTCCCCGCGTGGGTGGCGGAGATGGACTACGCGCTCGCGCCGGCGGTGGCCGACGCCCTGGCCGAGGCGGTCTCGCTCGGGGTGACCGGCTACCCGTCGTTCGAGCCGGGCGGCGGCGCGCTGGGCCGGGCGTACGCCGGGTTCGCCGAGCGGCGGTTCGGCTGGCGGGTGGACCCGGCGCAGGTGCTGCCGACGGTCGACGTGACGGCGGGCGTGCGGCTGGCGGTCGACGTGCTGAGCGGGCCGGGACCGGTGGTGCTGCCGCTGCCGGCGTACGCGCCGCAGCTGGACCTGCCGGCGGTGTGCGGCCGCGAGCGGTGGGACCTGCCGGTCGAGCCGGACGCGGAGCGGGTGACCATCGACCTCGACCGGCTGGACCGGATGTTCGCCGACGGGGCCTCGACCCTGCTGCTGACCCAGCCGCACAACCCGTGCGGGCAGGTCTACACGCCCGCCGAGCTCGAGGGGATCCGCGACGTGGTGGCGCGGCACGGCGGCCGGGTGGTCAGCGACGAGATCCACGCCCCGCTGGTGCTCCCCGGAGCCGAGCACGTGCCCTACCTCGCCCTCGAGGGCACCGGCGAGCACGCGGTCGCGGTCGTGGCGGCGTCCAAGGCGTTCAACACGGCGGGGCTGCGGTGCGCCCAGGTCGTGGCCGACGACCCGGCGACGGCCGCGCGGCTGGCCGGCGTGCCGATCGCCCAGAACGACTCCTGGTCACCGCTCGGCGAGGTGGCCGCCGTGGCGGCGTACGAGCAGGGCGACGCGTGGCTCGACGCCCTCCTCGACCGGCTGGACGGCCAGCGCACCCTGCTCGCCGAGCTGCTGGCCGAGCACCTGCCCGAGGCACGGATGCGGCCCCTGGAGGCGACGTACCTGGCGTGGCTGGACCTGCGCGCCTACGGCCACGACGACCCCGCGGCGGTCGCGCTCGAGCGGGGGCGGGTGCGGGTGGCGCCGGGTCAGGACTACCACCCCGGCCTGCCCGGCCACGTCCGGCTGAACGTCGCGACGTCGCCCGAGCGGCTCCGCGAGGCCGTGCTGCGGCTGGCGCGGGCGCTGGTGGGCTGAGCCCCGCGGACGTGACGGTCGCGGGTCAGACGTCGAGCCGGCCGCGGCGACGGACCAGCGGCCGCTCCGCCTGCGGCAGCCAGGTGCGGGTCACGTGGTCGACGACGTGGACGCCCGGCGGCGCCTCGATCCGGTGCAGCCCCGGCACCTCGTGCCCGCGGCCCTCGCGCAGCGCGGAGTAGACCTCCCACTCGCGGCGCTTGCGCGGCGCACGGGAGGAGTCGAAGTCCTCGGCGCTGCTCCAGTGCGCGAACTCGTCCTGGTCCAGCCACTTCAGCTCCACGCACAGGCCCTCGGGCAGCACGATCCGCTCGGAGGTCTCCGGGAACTCCCGCACCTCCCACTCGAAGGCCTTGACGAAGGTGAACTGCTCCCCCATCGGGTAGACCCACGGCTCCAGGAAGCGGAACCCCAGGTCGATCCAGGCCACCGACTCGCTCTCGATGCTCAGCGGGTGGCGCGGCACGGCGACCACCGCGCCCGAGCCGTGCAGCTGCCAGGACAGGTCGGCCAGCAGCGCCTCGCCCTCGCCGGTCAGCACCATGTCGCCGTCCCACTTCATCGAGTAGCCGGTGCGGACGTGGGAGAAGGACCAGTTGTAGAAGTGCGTCAGCGAGTGCACCGAGTGCGGCGGCGTCGCGAGGTGCTCGGTGCCGGCGCGGCTGACCCGGAAGGGGTAGGTCGTGACGGTGATCCGGTCGCCGGCGCCGCACTCCTCGGCCACCCGCCGGGCGACCTCCGGGGTGCCGTCGTCGGACTGGTTGTCGACCAGGACCACCCGCTGGACCGCCCGCAGCATCGGGGGGAGGACCCAGGGCAGGTTGCGGGCCTCGTTCTTCACGCGGAACACGCAGGTCAGCCCGGGGTCGAGCGGCCCGTCCTGCCACGCCCAGCGCACGTCGTACGTCGCGTCGCCCTCGAGGCAGGCGATGTCCGGCGCGCTCATCGCTGCTTGCCGAGCGCCTTGCGCAGGCCGCGGCGGGCACCGGCGGGCACCATCGCGCGGACGCCGTGGGGGATCCGCTCGGCACCGCGGCGGCCGGGTGCGAGCTGGTCGGGCGCCGGCTGCTGGCGCTGGCCCTCGCGCTTGGCGGCCAGGGCGGTGGACTCGCTGAACGCCTCCGCCTCCTCGTAGAGCTCGGCGTACGCCGTGCGCAGCTCGTCGAGCCGGTCGTGGACCTCGGGGGTGTCGCCGTCGGGCTCGGCCAGGCGGTCCAGCTGCTGCCAGGACTCCTCGGCGACCTCCCGCAGCCGGGCCGGGACGCGCACGTCGTCCCAGGTCAGCTGCACGCGGCGCAGGTTCGGGTCGATGAACTGGTGGACCTTGCGGATGTCGTTGGCCGAGGCCGACTTCACCGCGTCGAGGTCGAAGAGCTGGCCGAGGCCGAAGACCGGGATCGTCCAGTCGGTGAGCATGTCGTGGTAGCGCACGAAGGCCCGGGCGCTCCCCCGCGTCGAGCGCTCGGTGTGCAGCATCATGTTCACCCACGCGGCCGTCCGGCTGACCTCGCCCGAGGTGGTCGAGGTGCGGCCGCCGGCGTAGTACTTCTGCTTGCTGCCGACCACCTCCGTCGGCGGGCGGAGCATCGTGACGTAGGCCGGTGTCGCGTCGCAGCGCAGGGCGGCGCTGCGCCACAGGCCCATGAACCACGCCAGTCGCGGGTCCTTGACGACGACCTCCGGGCCGCCCTCGACGAACTGCTGCTCCAGCCAGTCGTGCAGCCGCCCGCGCAGCGGCTCGAACGTCGCGAGCTTGCCGGCCTCGAACCAGGCGGCGGGCCGGGCGTCGGAGACCGCGACGTTGCAGCGCTGCAGCAGCTCGTGGTGGAAGTCGACCACCCACTGCGGCTCGCCGAAGCCCTTGGGGTTGGTCTCGTCGGCCTGCACCTCCGGCTGCGGCACGTGCATGCCGAGGGTCTGCAGCGTGCCGGACATCGTGCTCGTCCCGCTGCGGCCGGATCCGACCACGAACACCACCCGCCGCTTGACCGGAGGGGCCGGCGGGGCAGCGGTCGTCGACATGGCGCTCAGCCTAGAAGATGCACCAGGCCACGCCTTCCACCCGCCGGTCGCCCGGTGCCGCTCGACCGGCAGGTGCGGTCTCAGCCGATCGAGCGGGTCTGGGCGGCGATGACGTCGGCGTACCACTGGTAGGAGCGCTTGGGCGTGCGCGCCTGCGTCTCGTAGTCGACGTGGACCAGGCCGAAGCGCTGGGAGTAGCCCTCGGACCACTCGAAGTTGTCCAGCAGCGACCAGCAGTAGTACCCGCGGACGTCGACCCCGCGCTGGACGGCCGTGGCCACCGCGCGCAGGTGGGCGTCGATGTAGTCGATCCGGGGCTGGTCGTCGACGACGCCGTCGGCGTCCGGGCCCATGTTGTACGCCGCGCCGTTCTCGGTGATGTAGAGCGGCGGCAGCGCGTTGCGGAAGCGGGCGCGGAACATGATCAGCCACTCGCGCAGGGCGTCCGGGACGACCGGCCAGCCGACGTCGGTCGTGGGGTGCCCCAGCAGCTCGCGGAACGCGAAGGGCAGCTCGGCGTCCTCGGCCGCGGCGCCGATCTTCATCGGGTTGTAGTAGTTGACCCCGTAGAAGTCGAGCGGCTGGCGGATCGTGGCCAGGTCGCCGTCCTCGACCACGTCCTCGAGCAGCGGCGCGATGTCGACGGGGTAGCGCCCGAGCAGCATCGGCTCGATGAACAGCCCGTTCCACATCGCGTCGAAGAGCTTGGTGGCGCCCACGTCGGCGGCGTCGTCGGAGGCCGGCCACATGGGGGCGTGGTTGTTGGCGCAGCCCACGCTGGCGGTGACCCCGGCCGGCACGGAGTCGCGCAGCGCGATCGCGGCCCGGCCGTGGGCGAGGAGCAGGTGGTGGGCGACGGGCAGCGAGTCGAACATCAGGGTCCGGCCCGGGGCGTGCATGCCGATGCCGTAGCCCATCATCATCACGACGTTCGGCTCGTTGACGGGCACCCAGTGCTCCACCCGGTCGCCGAACCGCTCGCCGGCGATCGCGGCGTACTCCGCGAACCGGTCGATCGTCGCCCGGTTGAGCCAGCCGCCGTCGTCCTCGAGCGCCTGCGGCAGGTCCCAGTGGAACAGCGTGACCATCGGCTGCACGTCCGCCGCGAGCAGGGTGTCGAGCAGCCGGTCGTAGAAGTCGAGGCCCCGGGCGTTCGGCGTGCCGCGGCCGGTCGGCTGGATCCGCGACCACGACAGCGAGAGCCGGTAGCCGCCCACCCCGAGGTCCTTCATCAGCGCGACGTCCTCGTGGAACCGGTGGTAGTGGTCGCAGGCGACGTCGCCGGTGTGGCCGTCCTTGGTCCGGCCGGGCGTGTGGCTGAAGGTGTCCCACACCGACGGCCCGCGGCCGTCCTCGGCGGCCGCGCCCTCGACCTGGTACGCCGCGGTGCTGGTCCCGAAGCGGAACCCCGGCGGCAGCTGGGGCAGGCCGCGGGCGGCGGGGTCGGAGGGGTGGGCGGCCACGGGCACAATCATGGACGTGACGACCGAGATCCGCCGCAGTTCCGCACGTTTCCTGAGCCGGGCGCCGGGGATGGTGACCCACCACGCGTTCTCGTTCGGCGAGCACTACGACGCCCAGCGGCTGCGCTTCGGCCCGATGGTGTGCCACGACGAACACCACCTCGGCGCGGGCAAGGGCTTCGACACCCACCGCCACAGCGGCCTCGACATCGTCACCTGGGTCGTCGACGGGCGGCTGCACCACACCGACTCCCACGGCCACGACGCGGTGCTGGCGCCCGGCGAGGTGGCGGTGCTGAGGTCCGGCTCGGGCGTCGAGCACGCCGAGCACGCGACCGAGGACGGCCGGGCCCACTTCGTCCAGGTCTGGCTCGCCGCCGACCCCGACCGCGCCGACGACGAGCCGACGTACGACGTCCTGCCGGTGCCGGCCACCGCCGTGCCCGGCGGCGGTCTGGTCGAGGTCCTCGCGCCGCAGGCCGGCGCCACCCTCCACCTCGCGCGCCTCGACGCCCTCGAGACGCTCACGCTCCCCGCCGCGGCGCAGGTGCACACCTACGTCGTCAGCGGCGCCCTGGTCCGCAGCTCGCTCGCCGAGCCGCTCGCCGCCGGCGACGCCTTCCTCTTCACCGACGAGCCCGAGCACCCCGTCACCGCCGCCGTCCCCACCGAGCTGCTCGTGTGGACGTTCGCGGGGTGAGTCGGGGCGCGGGCGGGTGTCGGAATCCCCGGCCCCCCGGGCAATCCGGCGCTTCCCAGGGGAAACATCCCCTGAGAAGCACCGGTTTCCCCTGAGAAGCAGGCCCGCCCGAGGACGTCAGCAGAGGACGGCGAGCGCGCCGGGGCGCACCTCGACGACGAGCGGGGCGTCGGCGAGGCCGGGCAGCACGCCGAGCGGCTCGCCGTCGCCGCCGACGGGGACCGGCCGGCCGCCGGCCCGCGAGGGGTCGGCCCGCAGCTCGACCCGCCGCCCGGACAGCACGGTGACCTCGTCGAGGTCGACGTGCCCGCCGTCGTACACCTTCGGCAGCGCGCGGACCAGTGCGGCCTTGGAGGCGGCCTCGATGACCACGACGTCGACCAGGCCGTCGGCGACCGTGGCGGCGGGGGCGATCTTCATGCCCTTGCCGTAGTAGGCGGAGTTCGCGACGACGACGGTCGCGGCCTCGACCTCGCGCTCCTCCTCGTCGACGCGCAGCCGGTAGCGCGCGGGCGCGTAGGTGAGCAGGGCACGGACCGCGGCGTAGGGGTACTGCAGCCTCCGCGGCAGCCGGTGCGCACCGTCGACGAGCTCGGCGGCGCGGGCGTCGACCCCGCAGTAGACCGAGCCGGCGACCTCGCGCGGCGCCGCGCCGCGGGACGACGCGCACAGCAGGTCGACGCGGCGCGGCTCGCCGGTGAGCAGCAGCGACGCCAGCTCCTCGGGCGAGGAGGGCAGGCCGAGCATCCGGGCGAAGTCGTTGCCGCGGCCGGCCGGCAGCACCGCCAGGGTCCCGCCCGCCGCCGAGACCTCGCCGGCCAGCGAGGAGAGCATCCCGTCGCCGCCGACCGAGACGACCACGTCGCCGCGGGCCACCGCCGCGGCGACGAGGGCGGGGACGGCGCGAGGGCCGGGTGAGTACGTCACGTCGACCGTCGCGCCCGCGTCCCGCAGCAGCCGGGCGACCGGCACGACCGCCTCCGGCGCGGCGCCGCCGCCCGAGGCGGGGTTGACCAGGAACGTGAAGGAGCGGGTCACGGGACCAGCACCCCGGGGTTGAGGATCCCGGTCGGGTCGAGGTCGGCCTTGACCGCACGGAGGACCGAGACGCCGAGCTCGCCGATCTCCGCGGGGAGCCAGTCCCGGTGGTCGGTGCCGACCGCGTGGTGGTGGGTGATCGTCGCCCCGACGGCCGTGATCGCCTGGCCGGCGGCGGCCTTGGCCGCCAGCCACCGCTCCAGCGGCCGGTCCCCGCCCGCGGCGGCGACGGTGAAGTAGAGCGAGCAGCCGGTCTCGTAGACGTGGCTGATGTGGCACAGCACGAGCACCGGGCTCGCACCGTCCTCGCCGGCGAGCACCCCGGTCAGGGCGGCGCGGACCGCGTCGTACAGCTCGGGCACCCTCGACCAGAACGTCGCGGTCTCCAGCGTCTCGACGAGGACGCCGACGTCGAGCATCGAGTCGCGCAGGTACGGCGCGTCGAAGCGGCCGTGCGCCCAGGCCCGGCCCGGCTCCTCGCCCAGCGGGGTGCCGCCGAGGCCGGCCAGCACGGCGGCGACCGCGCCGCGGCGCGCCGCGACCTGCTCCGGCTCCCCCTCGTGGCCCACGATCATCAGGCAGCCGCCCGCGTCGGGGCCGCCGAGATGGTCGGGACGCGCGAGGTTGATCGCGGTCTCGTGCTCGTCGGAGAGCCGCAGCACCGTCGGCAGGAGCCCTGCCTGGGCCAGCGTGCGCATCGCGGTCGCGCCCTCCTCGAAGGAGGTCCACCGCCAGCCCTCGTACACCTTCTCCGCCGGCAGTCGGCGCACCCGGACGGTCACCTCGGTGATGACGCCGAAGGCGCCCTCCGAGCCCAGCAGCAGCTGGCGCAGGTCCGGGCCTGCGGCGCTCGCGGGGGCACTGCCGAGCCGCAGCTCGCCCCGGGGCGTGGCGACGCGGAGGCCCACCACGAGCGCGTCGAACCGGCCGTACCCGGCACTGGACTGCCCGCTGGACCGGGTCGCGGCGAAGCCGCCGATCGTCGCGTGCTCGAAGGACTGCGGGTAGTGGCCGAGCACCAGGCCCTCGGCCGCGAGGAGCGCCTCGGCCTCCGGGCCGCGCAGCCCGGGCTCGAGGGTCGCGGTCATCGAGGTGTGGTCGACGGCGAGCAGCCGCTTCATCCGGACCAGGTCGAGGGAGACGACCCCGGCGTACCCCTCCCGCCGCGCGGCCAGGCCGCCGGTCACCGACGTCCCGCCACCGAACGGCACGACCGCCAGGTGGTGCGCCACGGCCACCGCGAGGACCGCCGCGACCTGCTCGTGGTCGCCCGGCCGGACGACGACGTCGGGCGCGTCGCCGAGGTCGCCGGCCCGCTGCCGGAGCAGGTCGGGGGTCGACTTCCCCCGCGTGCGGAGCCGCCGGGTCGCGTCGTCGAGCAGCACGTGGTCGGCGCCGACGGCACCCCGCAGCGCGTCGAGCACCTCGGCGGCCAGCGCGGACGGCGGCACGACCACGTCGGCGGCCGCCGGACGCTGGTCGAGGCCGAAGACCGCCTCGACCAGGCCGCGGGCCGAGTCCGGCAGGGCGGCGGCGCGGGCCGGGTCGCCCCAGCGGCTGGGGTGCATCTCGCCGACGGCGGCGGTCGGCGCGACCGGGAGCGGGGGAGGCGTCATGCGTTACACTGTGACACATGACGTCACTTCGTCACAACGACCCGCGGGACGCCTACCTCGACGCGGCGCGGGCCTGCATCCTCGACCTAGGCTGGCGGCGTACGACGCTCACCGAGGTCGCGCGCCGGGCCGGCGTCTCGCGGATGACGATCTACCGGACCTGGTCGGACATGCGGCAGCTGCTCGCGGACCTGATGACCCGCGAGTGGACCGAGGTGGTCGTGGCGGCCGAGGCCGAGGACGCCCCGGGCCGGCCGGTGGTCGAGCGGCTCGTGGACAAGCTGGTGCGCACGGTGAAGGTCCTGCGCGGCAACGAGCTGTTCGTGCGGATCGTGGAGCTCGACCCCGAGCTGGTCCTGCCCTACCTCCTCGACCGCCGCGGGCGCTCCCAGCAGCTGATCCTCGACCTCGTCGAGCAGGCGCTCCGGGAGGCGCAGGCCTCCGGCGACGTGCGGGCCGGCGACCCGGCCGCGATGGCCCGCGGGCTGGTGCTCTCCGCCCACGGCTTCGTGCTCTCCGCGCACACCATGGTCGACGACGCCGTCCCCGAGGAGGCGCTCGAGCAGGAGATGCGCACCGTGCTCACCCGGACGCTGCAGCCGTGAGGTCCCCCGAGCGGATCACGCCGGGCCTCGCCGGGGCGCCGACCGACGTCGACCTGGTCGTCGTCGGGCTGGGCATCACCGGCGCCGGCGTCGCGCTCGACGCGGCGACCCGTGGCCTGAGCGTGCTGGCCGTCGACGCCCACGACCTGGCGTACGGCACCTCGCGGTGGAGCTCGAAGCTGGTCCACGGCGGCCTGCGCTACCTCGCGAAGGGCCAGGTCGGCGTCGCCCACGAGAGCGCCGTCGAGCGCGGCGTCCTGATGGAGGTCACCGCGCCCCACCTGACCCGGCCGATGCCGGTGGTGGTGCCGCTGACCAGCAGCGTCACCCGGGCCCAGGCCGCGCTCACCTCCGTCGGCCTCCGCGCCGGCGACGCCCTGCGCCGCGGCGCCCGCACCGCCGTCGAGACCCTCCCCCGCCCGCGCCGGCTCTCGGCCACCGAGACGCTCGCGCTGGCGCCGCCGCTGCGCCCGGCGGGGCTGCGCGGCGGGATGCTGAGCTGGGACGGGCAGCTGGTCGACGACGCCCGGCTCGTGACGACCGTGGCCCGCACCGCCGCGGCGCACGGCGCGGTCGTCCGCACCCGCGCCCGGGTGCTGGGCGCCACGGGCACCGGGGTGCGGCTGCGCGACGAGCTGACCGGTGCCACCACCACGGTCACCGCCCGGGCGGTCGTGAACGCCGCGGGCGTGTGGGCCGGCGAGCTCGACGACGACGTCGTCCTGCGCCCGAGCCGCGGCACGCACCTGGTGCTCCGCGCCGACGCGCTGCCCGGCCTGCAGGTGTCGGTCTTCGCGCCGGTGCCCGGGGAGACCAACCGGTTCGTGCTGGTCCTGCCCCAGCCCGACGGCACGGTGTACGTCGGGCTCACCGACGAGCCGGTCGACGGGCCCGTGCCGGACGTGCCCGAGGCGACCGAGCCGGAGATCGGCTTCCTGCTCGACGTGGTCTCCGCCTGCTTCGCCCGCCAGCTGCACCGCTCCGACGTGGTCGGCGCCTTCGCCGGGCTGCGCCCGTTGCTGGAGTCGGGTGCCGGCGGCTCCACCGCGGACCTCTCGCGCAAGCACGCCGTCCTCATCGGTCGCTCCGGGGTGGTGACCGTGGTCGGCGGCAAGCTCACGACGTACCGCCGGATGGCGCAGGACGCGGTCGACGCCGCCCTGGCCACGCCACCCGCCGCCGGTCTCGCGGCCGGCCCGTGCCGCACCCGCGCCCTGCCACTGCTCGGGGCCGCTCCGCGCGACCGGCTGGCCGCGCTCGAGCAGCCAGAGCGGCTGGTGCGGCGCTACGGCACCGACGCCGCCCTGGTCCTGGCGGACGCCGTCGAGGTGACCGGCCTGGCCGAGGACGACCTGCTGGCCCCCGTGGCCGAGGGCGTCGCGGTCACGCTGGCCGAGCTCGTCTTCGGGGTGACCCACGAGGGCGCGCACGACGTCGCCGACCTGCTGGACCGACGTACCCGCGTCGGCCTGGTCCCCGCCGACCGGGCGCTCGCCGAGCCGGCCGCGCGCCGGGCGCTGGCGCTGGTCGCCGGCGCCGCGCCCGGGAACCGATGACTTTCTCCCTCGACGCGGGTCGGTGGTGCAGAGCAGACTGACCGAGGTGGAGGCAGACGGCATGACCGCGACGACGACCGACCCCGAGCTGAGCGACTTCCCGACGCTCACCGAGCGCTACCAGCGCGAGCTGCTGGCGCACTGCTACCGGATGAGCGGCTCGGTGCACGAGGCCGAGGACCTCGTCCAGGAGACCTTCCTGCGCGCGTGGAAGGCGTCGGCGGACTTCCAGGGCCGCAGCTCGGTGCGCACCTGGCTCTACCGGATCGCCACCAACGTGTGCCTGACCAACCTCGAGGGCCGGCCCCGCCGCCCGCTGCCCGCCGGGCTGGGCACGCCGGACCAGATGGCCGGCGAGGCGCTGGAGACCGACCACGAGATCGCCTGGCTCGAGCCCGTGCCCGACGCGGCGGTCGTCGTCGCCGAGCGCGACTCGATCCGGCTGGCGTTCGTCGCGGCGCTCCAGCACCTGCCCGCCAAGCAGCGCGCGGTGCTGATCCTGCGCGACGTGCTGCGCTGGTCGGCCGCGGAGGTCGCGGAGGCGCTCGACACCACCGTCGCCGCGGTCAACTCCGCCCTCCAGCGCGCGCACGCGCAGATGAAGGACCGCGGGCTGACCGAGGACACCGTCGAGCCGGACCTCAGCGACGCGCAGCAGCAGCTGCTCGAGCGGTACGTCGACGCCTTCTGGCGCAAGGACGTCGGCGCCATCGTGTCGATGCTGACCGCCGAGGCGACCTGGGACATGCCGCCGTTCACCAGCTGGTTCAAGGGCGCCACCGCGATCGGCTGGCTGATCGGCAACGAGTGCCCCGGCGGCGAGCACGACATGCCGATGCTGGCGACCTGGGCCAACGGGCAGCCGGCGTACGGGCTCTACATGCGCACCCCCGAGGGCGACTTCACCCCCTTCCAGCTGCAGGTCATCGAGCTGGACGGGGACCGGGTGCGGCACGTGACGGCGTTCTTCGACGCCCGCCTGTTCACCACCTTCGGCCTGCCCGACCGCCTGCCCGCCGACCACCGGCCCCAGGACGGGCCCCAGACCCAGCCGGTCCCGTGAGCCGCGCGCTCGACGGCGCCGTCGAGCTGCTCGACCGGTCCCTGGCCTACGCCCGCGGCACCCTGGCCGACGTCACCGAGGCGGACCTCGACCGCCGTACGCCGTGCACCGCCTGGACCCTGCGGGCCCTGCTGGGGCACATGGAGGACGCGCTCGACGCCTTCACCGAGGCGGCCAGCGGGGTGGTCGAGGTAGAGCCGCCGCCCCCGGCGCTGACCCGGGTCGACGCGCTGCGGGAGAAGGCGTGCGCCCTGCTCGCCGCCTGGACGCGCGCCGCCCGCGACGACGGCCGCGCCACCGGGGACGGTCGCGGTCCGGTCGCCGTGGGCGACGCCGGTCTCGCCGGACCGGTGCTGGTCGCGGCCGCCGCGCTGGAGATCACCGTGCACGCCTGGGACGTCGGTCGCGCCACCGGTCGCGGCCGGGCCCTCCCCGACGACCTCGCCCGCGGGCTGCTGGCGGTCGCGGGCGTCGTGGTCGACCCGGCCGACCGGGGGGTGCGGTTCGGGCCCGTCCGCGCGGTACCCGACGACGCGACGTACGGCGCGCAGCTGCTGGCGTTCCTCGGCCGGGATCCCGGGCCGGCCGGGACCGGGCACCTGGCTGGACCACCGCCCCCGATCTCCGGCGAAGCGGGTACGCCCGACGGGCTGGCTTCCTAGGGTTGCGGCCGTGCCCGAGCCCGCCGACCCCGCCGATGCCGTCGACCGGGTCACCGAGGCGGTCCGGGCCGGCCGGGTCGTCGAGGCGCTCTCGGCGCTGACCCGGCTCCGCGGCGGGCTGCCCGTGCGCGAGGGCGTCCGAGCGGCCGCGGCGGCGGTGGAGTGCCGCCTGGCGCGCGGTGACCTCGCGGACGCGATGACGATCGGCGACCGGCTCGGGGCGTACGTCGAGCGCACGGCCGAGCCGCTCGAGGCCGACCTCGGCGACCTCGGCGACCTCGGCGACCTCGGCGACGTGGCGGCGTACGCCCTCCACGCCCGCGGCGAGGTGGCCTCCGCGCTGGCCGACGCCGAGCTGGCGCTGGACCGGTTCACCGAAGCCGGCGCGGTGCTCGCCGGCACCACGCCCCGCCCCGAGCACGTCCTGGAGCTCCCCTGGCGCAGCGGAGCGGCCCTCGCCCTGGTGCGGATCGGCCGGTTCCGCGAGGGTGCCGACCTGGCGCGCGAGCACCTGGCGCTGGCCGAGGCCTCCGGGTCGCCGTACGCCGTCGCGGTCGCGCTGCGCACCGTGGCGACCGCCGACTCCGGCGCGCACCGCACCGAGCTGCTGCGCCGCGCCCGCGCCGCGCTGGACGGCACCGTCGCCGACCGCCTCGCCGCCCAGGTCGACACCGACCTCGCCGGCCTGCTCCTGCTCAGCCACGACCCGGGGGCCGCCGTCGAGGCGCTGGCCCTGCTCCGCGGCGCCGAGGAGTACGCCGGCCGCCAGGAGCTGTGGCCGCTCCAGGGGCGGGTACGCCGCCTGCTCGACCGCCTGGGCGAGGCACCCCGCCAGGTGCAGTCCGAGGCGCTCGCGGCGCTGACCGCCTCCGAGCGACGCGTCGCCCGGCTGGCCGCCGACGGCCTCACCAACCGCCAGATCGCCGAGCAGCTGGTCGTCACCGTCAAGGCGGTGGAGTGGCACCTCTCCCACGTCTACCGCAAGCTCGGCATCAGCTCGCGCACCCGCCTCGCGGGCACGCTGGGGGCGCCGGCCTGAGCCGTGCCGGAATCCCCGGGGAACCGGGGAAACCAGCACTCCTCGGCCGATGCATCCCCTGAGAAGTGCCGGAATCCCCGGGGGACCGGGGAAACCGGCAGCCCTCAGGCCGGCGGCAGCCGCGGCGCGTCGGCCGACACCCGGTCGAGGATCCAGGCCTGGACCTGGGCGTCGTCGGGGGAGAGCGCGTCGCTGATGGCGTGCGGGACGACCCGGCTGAAGTAGTCGGTGACGGGGCCGTCGGACTCGCGGACGATCATCCCGGCCGCCTGGCCGTCGACGATCCAGGAGCCGAGCACCACGTGGTTGCCCTCGTAGACCGGCAGCTGGGTGTAGCCCTGGTAGACGAATCCCTCCTCGCCGTACACGCCGGGCATCCGCGTCTCGTACCCGTCCGCGAGGTGGATGCGGATGTTGTCGCCCTCGCGCCCGTGCAGCGGCTTGGCGACCCACTCCTCGAGGTCGCGGGGCTCGTCGAAGTACGCCGGCAGCAGCAGCCGGTGGCCCGGGTTGCGCTCCCACAGGACCGGCAGGATCGCCTTGGTCGAGAGCAGCACCTTCCACGGCGGCTCGAACCACCGCACGGGCTGCCGCTCGGCCCGGTCGACGACGAGCCGGCCGAAGTCCTCGCCGAGCATCTCCTCCCAGGGGTAGAGCTTGAAGGCGGTGCGGATCGGCTGGTCGTGCACGTCGCGGAACTCGCGCGCGTCGGGGTTCCAGCCCACCTCGGCGATCGGCTGCGCGAGCGCGGTGACGCCGGCCTGGATGGCGCAGTCCATCAGGTAGGTGACCGTCATCTCCATCTCGCCGCCGTCGTAGGAGCCCTCCTCCCCCAGGTCGTAGAGGAAGTGCACGCGGCCGTCGCCGAGGGCGCCGAAGTTCAGCAACCGCCGCCAACAGTTGACCAGCCGGTCGTGGACGCTGTTCCACTGGTCGATGTCGGTCATGACGTCCTCGATCCAGCGCCACTGCGCGACGCCGGTCTCCACGAGCCCGGTGGGGGTGTCGCCGTTGACCTCGAGCATCTTGACCGAGCCGTCCGCGCCGTAGGCGAGGTCGAAGCGGGCGTAGACCGCCGGGTCCTCCCGGGCGATGGACTCCCGGACCAGGGCGAGCGTGCCGGGCGGGAGCCCGAGCCGCTGGTCGGTCATCGTCGCGGCCATGTGCCCGGCCGCGTCGACGCACATCGCCCACAGCTCCTCGGTCGAGGACTCCAGCAGCTCGACCTCGTCCATCGTCAGCTCGTACCAGGCGGCCTCGTTCCAGTACGGCACCTTCGTGCCGTCCGGCTTGTCGGTCGTCGGGAAGATCAGCCCCTGCTCGGTGACGATCCGCTCCCAGTCAGGCCGCGGTCGAGCGCGGTGGCGCCACATCAGGCGATGCTCGCGCAGACGATCGCGCCGGTGCTGAGGGCGACGGCCGCGGCGACGTACGCCAGCGGCCGCACCGGACCCGCGGAGGTTACGATCCGCCGCAGGTCGCCGGGGGTGATCGCCTCGATGACGAAGAACATCACCGCGTTCAGCACGATGCCCAGCGCCCCGAAGGACACCGTCCAGGCCAGCGCCCACCCCAGGTCGGTCTCGCCGTTGGTCCAGATCGCGGTGAACAGCACGGCCGCGTTCGAGACGAGCCACGCACCGGTCACGACACCGGCCGAGCGGCTCGCCGCGTGCACCGACTCCTCGCCGCGCTCGTCGATGCCGCGCAGGTGGCTGCCGAGGTGGCCGGGGGTCACCAGGTCGAGCACGTAGTAGGCGACCACCAGCAGGATGCCGGCGAGCACCGCGTAGACGATGGCGTGGCCGAGGGCGTTGAGCAGGTCGGACATCGAGTTCCTTCGCAGGTCAGGGAGGGGTACGGCGCGGCGCGGGTTGGGCGGGTGGCTGCGGTCGGGCGGTCGGGCGGTCGGGCGGGGGGTCAGCCCGAGAAGCCGCGGCTGCTGCCGCCGAAGCCGCCGGTCTTGGTCGTCGACTTCACCGTCGAGCCGCCGGTCGAGGGCAGGCCGCCGCGCTGGACCTTGCCGGAGAGCGAGGAGCCGTTCCAGGTGCCGCCGGAGACGGGCGCCCCGACGGACGGCACGCGCGAGCTGGCGCCGAGGTAGTACCAGAAGAAGCCGGTGCCGACGCCGTTGTAGTCGCTGTCGTCGTCGCACTGGTCGTCGTCGACGCGCTCCTCGGTCTCGGGGTTGACGCAGACCGCGGCGTAGTCGGCCGAGGACGAGCAGCCGGTGAGGCCGGCCGCCATCAGCGCGGTGACGCCGAGGGCGACGCTCGTCGAGCGCATCCGCCGCCGGGTGGTGGTGGTCATGGGCTGGGTCCTCCGAGGGGTGCGGTGCGTGCGTGCTGGGGGGCTGTGTCGCGTGCTGCGTCTCGTGCTGTGTCTCGGGCCTGTGGGTCAAGAGTGCCCGGTCGGGGGTACGGCTCAGGACTCCTGGTCCCGGAACGCCGCCAGCATCCGGTCGTCCACGTCGTCCGGGCTCGCGTCGTCGTGGCGGTGGCTGGCCAGCCGCTCGCGCACCCAGTCCTCGCCGTGGACGTCGACCAGGCTGTCCACCACCAGGTGCTGGAGCAGCTCGACCCGGTCGTGGAGCGACTCGATCGTCTCGGCGAGGGCGACCTGCTCGAGGTGGGTGAACTGGTTGCGGTCGTGCACCAGGCCGGCGATCACGTGGCCGATCGCGATCGGCACGAGGACGAGCATGGTCACGATCAGCACCACGGCCACGACCCGGCCCGCGGTGCTGGCGGGGTAGGAGTCGCCGTACCCGACCGTGGACCCGGTCACGACGCCCCACCACAGCGACTCGACCGGCCCCTTGTCCTCCAGGGCGGCGTAGAGCAACGAGCAGCCCACCCAGGTCCCGAGGATCCCGACGACGAGCAGCCACGGGTGGTTGACCAGCCTCCGTGCGGGACGGGCGAGGCGCGCGGCCCGAGCCGCGCTCGCGGCACCGGTGGGGGTGGTGGGGGCGTCGGTGCTGCGAGGGGTGTCCATCGTTCTCCAACGTGCGGGGGCCGGCCGCACGTTCCTTCCCCGCCGGGGTCGTGCTCAACCCACCCGGTCGCCGTGGCCGCTGCCGGCGGCACGAGTTCGGCCGATCGCCGGACGCCCGCCGCGTCGCCGCCCACCATGGGAGCCATGGCGACCTGGGGGGGACGGCTGGTGGCGACCGCTGCCCTGCTGCCGGCACCCCTGGTCCTCGCGGCTCTCGCCGCGCTCGCCGGCTGCGCCGGGACGCAGGTCGACCGGGCGATGGGCGTCCGGGCCGACGTCGGCCGTCTCCCCGCGGTGGCGGAGGTGTCGGTGGCCGGCCCGTCCGCCGACCGCGGGGCGCAGGTGGCGGTGACCGTCCGGTCCGGTGCCGGCGTCGGCGAGGTGGCCCGGGTCGCGCGGGGCGTCGCCGAGGCGGGCGGCGACGGGGGCTGGTCCACCTATCGGCTCGAGCTGCGCGAGGCCGACCACCCCGAGGACCTGCTCGTCGGCGACGAGGCGTTCGCGACCGGCGGGGCCCGCTCCGCGGTCGAGGCGTTCCGCCGGACGAGCGACGCCCTGCTCGGGCCGCTCACCTGGACCGTCGCCCCGGGCAGCACCACCGTGGCGGTCGACGCCGGCGGCGGGCTCGCCCACGACGTGCAGGAGGCCGCACGGACGGCGTACGGCGACCGGACCACGACCTGGCGCTTCGTCGCCGGGGCCGGCACGGTGCTCGTCGACGGCCGGGTCGGCCCGGCCGAGCAGGAGCTCGTCGAGCGCGTGCAGCGCTCGGTCGCCTCCCCGGCGCTGCCGGTCCCGGCCGACCACTGGTGGCTCGAGGCCCGCGACGACCACGTGCTGCTGGACCTCGAGGTCGCGCTCCCGGGCGCACCCGTGGCCGGCGCCGACCTGGTCCCCGAGCGGTACGCCGACGCGGTGGGCCGGCTCGCCGGGACGGCCCTCGACGCGGTCCGCGGCGGCCGCCCGCGGCTCGCCGTACCCCTCTGGCTGCGGCTGCGCGAGGGCGCCGACGTGTTCGCCTGGTGGCGCAGCGACCGCCCGCCGGTGCCCGGCCGCGACCCGCTCGGCCGCGGCTGGGACCGCTGGCTGCACCACCTGACCGCCTCGTGATGCCCAGCGTGCGCCGGCGCGTGCGCGGGACATCACGAGGCGCCGGGAGGGGACCCTCAGCCGGCCGGCAGCGCGACGTACGTCGTCTCGAGGTACTCCTCGATGCCCTCGAACCCGCCCTCGCGGCCGAAGCCGCTGGCCTTGACCCCGCCGAACGGCGCCGCGGGGTTGGAGATCAGGCCGGTGTTGACGCCGACCATGCCGAACTCCAGGGACTCCGCCAGCCGGATCGTGCGGGCCAGGTCGCGGGTGTAGACGTAGGAGGCGAGGCCGTACTCGGTGTCGTTCGCCTTCGCGACCGCCTCCTCCTCGGTCGCGAACGTCGTGATCGGCGCGACCGGGCCGAAGATCTCCTCGGCGTTGATCGCGGAGTCCTGGGGCACGTCGAGCAGCACGGTCGGCGGGTAGAAGTAGCCGGGCCCGTCGTGCCGCTCGCCGCCGACGACCACCCGGGCGCCGTCGTGCACGGCGTCGGTGACCAGCTGGCTGACCGACTCCACTGCCTTCTCGTCGATCAGCGGCCCGACGTCGGTGCCCTCGTCCTGCCCGCGGCCGAGGGTCAGCCCGCCCATCCGCTCGGCGAGCCGGCGACCGAACTCCTCAACGACCTCGGCCTGCACGAGGAACCGGTTCGCGGCGGTGCAGGCCTCGCCCATGTTCCGCATCTTGGCGATCATCGCGCCGTCGACGGCGGCGTCGAGGTCGGCGTCGGCGAAGACGAGGAACGGCGCGTTGCCGCCGAGCTCCATGCTGACCCGCTGGAGCCGATCGGCCGACTGGCGCACCATGATCCGCCCGACCGCGGTCGACCCGGTGAAGGACACCTTGCGCAGCCGGTCGTCGGCCTGCAGCGCCTCGCTGATCTCGGCGGCGCGGGTGGAGGTGACGACGTTGAGCACGCCGTCGGGCAGCCCGGCCTCGGCGAGCACCCCGGCCAGCGCCAGCATGGTCAGCGGCGTCTGGGCGGCGGGCTTGACGACCATCGTGCAGCCCGCGGCGATGGCGGGCCCGATCTTGCGGGTGCCCATGGCGAGCGGGAAGTTCCACGGCGTGACGAACAGGCAGGGGCCGACCGGCTTCTTCAGGGTCAGCAACCGGCTCCCGCCCGCGGGGTTGGCCATGTAGCGCCCGTGGATGCGCACCGCCTCCTCGGAGAACCAGCGGAAGAACTCGTTGCCGTAGCCGACCTCGCCCCGCGCCTCGGCGACCGTCTTGCCCATCTCCAGGCTCATCAGCCGCGCGAAGTCGTCGGCGCGGTCGTTGACGAGCTGGAACGCCGTGCGCAGGATCTCGCCGCGCTCGCGCGGTGGCGTCCGGCCCCAGGTCACCTGGGCCTCCGCGGCGGCGTCGAGGGCGTCGGCGGCGTCGGCGACCGAGGCGTCGGCGACGTCGGTCAGGACCGAGCCGTCGGCCGGGTCGATGACCTCGAAGCGTGCGCCGTCCTCGGCCGGGCGCCACTGCCCGCCGACGAGGAGGTTGCGCTGCTGGTCGGTGATCAGGGGGAGACGGTTCGGTCCGGTCATGGCTCCGAGACTGTCACCTCGACCTCTTCGACCAAATGGCTGACACGGCCTTGACGTGCGTGGAATGCTTTGCATGTCGACTTCGGAGGGAGCACCGAGAAGACGGCACGAACCCCTTGCCGACCCCATGCGGCGAGGGGTTCTCCCTTGCCCGGCCCACCGGCGTCCCCACGCCAGGGTCGGGCCGTCGGCCCGTCGGCCCGGTCTCAACCCCCGGCCCGGCGGGCCGCCCTGAGGAACGACTCGAGCAGCGGGCCGGCCGTGCTCGAGCCGGACTCGCCGCGCTCCACGAAGACCGCGACCGCCAGGTCGCCCTGGGCCGCGACCATCCACGCGTGGGTGTCGATCCGCCCGCCGTCCTCGAACTCCGCGGTGCCGGTCTTGGCCAGCACCGGCGGCCCCGGGACGTCGGCGAGCTGGGCACCGCTCCCGTCGGTGACCACCGAGCGGAGCAGCGAGCGCAGGGCCCGCGCCTCCGCCGGCTGCAGCGGCTCGACGCCCTCGGGGACCGAGACCTCGACCTGCTCGAGCAGCCGCGGCACCACGGTCGTGCCCTCCTGCACGCTCGCCATCACCGTCGCCATGACCATCGGTGAGGCCAGCACCTTGCCCTGGCCGATGAGGTCGGCGGCGGCCGCGGTCTCCGAGGCGGGGGGCTCGAGGCTGCCGAAGAACGCCGGGAACCCCAGGTCGTGGTCGACGCCGAGGCCGAGGGAGCCGGCCGCCTCGGCGAGCGCGTCGGTGCCGGACCCCCGCTCGAGCTCGTCGCGCTGGGAGATGAAGGCGGTGTTGCAGCTGTTGGCCACCGCGGTGCGCAGCGGCACGTCGCCGAGCCCCGAGGCGGGGTAGTCGGAGTAGTTCGTGAACCGCCGCCCGTCGACGGTGAGCGTCGCCGTGCAGGGCACGCTCGTCCCCGGACGCAGCCCGGCGCGCAGCAGGGCCAGGCTGGAGACCGTCTTGAACGTCGACCCCGGGGCCAGCTGGCCGTACGTCGCGATGTTGAGACCCGCGTTGCCCGGCCCGTTCGCGGCTGCCAGCACCGCGCCGTCGCTCGGACGCACCGCCACCAGCGCGCTCGCCGGGCCGACCTGCGCCAGCACCCGCTCGGCCGCGAGCTGCAGGTCGACGTCCAGCGTGGTGGGCAGCTCCTCCCCCCGGGGTCGGCTCGACCCGGAACAGCTCGCGCTCCGCGCCGTCGGCGCCCACCGCCTCGACCAGGACGCCCGGGGTGCCCTGAAGCTGGTCGTCGTAGCGCGCCTGGAGGCCCGAGAGGCCGGCCTCGTCACCCGCCTGCAGGGAGGGGTCCTCCTCGATCATCTCCGCGGTGACGTCGCCGACGGTGCCGAGCAGGGGCGCGGCGAACTCCTTGGTCGGCGCGAGCGGTCGCCGGCCCGGGATCGCGATGACGCTGTCGAGGGCACCGATGCCCTGGCTGACCGCCGGCGGGACCTCGTCGTCGCGGTAGGTGATCGCCTCGACGAACGCCTCGTCGCCGGCCTCGCGCACCTGCGCGGCGTACGCCGCCGGGTCGGTGCCGACCAGCGCCGCCAGCCCGCGGGCGTCCGCGACGGCCTGCCGCAGCGGGGCGCGCGGCTTGTCGATCCCGAAGGTCACCACGGGCCGGTCGGTCACCAGGGCCGTGCCGCCGGCGCCGGTGATCTCCCCGCGGTCGGGCGAGATCGTGGTCCGGTCGAGCACCTCGCCCTCGGCCAGGCCGGGCTCGACCACCGAGGGGTCCCAGGCGACCTGCCACTCCTCGCCCGCACGGCGCAGCTCCGCCTGGGACTCGTAGGTCCACTCCTCGCCGTCCATGACCGGCCAGGACCAGGTGAGGGTCGCGGTGGCGGCGCTCGCCTCCTCCTCCTCCGACCCCTCGGCCGCCTCGCGCACGTCACCGACCTCGACCGAGGGCGCCTGGTCCTCGGACCTGACGCCGGCGACCACCGCGTCGTAGGACTCCTGCGCCTCGGCGGCCGTGGCGCCGGCGAGCGCGACGCCGTCGAGGTCACCGGCGGCGAGGCCCCGGGCGAGCTCGGCGGCCGCCTCCTCGGGGCCGGGCGCGGAGTCCTCGCCCGAGCAGCCGGCCAGGGCCGCGGTCAGCAGCAGGACGGCGGCGGGCGCGAGACGGGCGGGAGCACGCATGCAGACCCTTCTACCAGCCGTCGGCGACAGCCCGTCCGGCCCGGGCGGGGTCAGCCCAGCGAGGCGTGGATCTGCTGACCGGTGGGGAAGGCGTCGATCTTGCCCTCCACCAGGTCGGTGACGGCGGCCTTGAAGCGGGGGCACGTGGCGATGTCGTGCGCCCCGCAGCGCAGCGCGTGCTCGGTCATCTCCCGGGACCGCTCCATCTCCTTCATCCGCCGGTCGAGGTCGTCGAGGTGCGCCTGGAGCACCGCGTGCCGGTCCGCGGCCTCCGCGTCGAGCATCACCGCGATCTGCTCGAGGGTCATCCCCGCTGCCTTGCTGCGGATGATCACCGCCACCCGCACCACCTCGTCCTGGCCGTAGCGGCGCCGCCCGGAGGCGTCCCGGGCCGGCGACAGCAGCCCGACGTCCTCCCAGTGCCGCAGCACGTGCGTCGCCAGCCCGAACCGGCTCGCCAGGTCGCCCACCGACCACCGCTGGATGCGCTCGCTTGACTTCATGTCAACATGAACTCACAGACTGCTGACCATGGACAACTCAGCAGCCACCTCAGCAGCCACCTCTCGAGCCGACTCGCCCGCCGGCAGCACCGGAGCGCGGTACGACGCGGTCGTCGTCGGCGGCGGCCCCGCCGGCCTCCAGGCGGCGCTCACCCTCGGCCGCGTGCACCGCTCGGTGCTGCTGCTCGACAGCGGCCGCTACCGCAACGAGACGGCCGACGCGATGCACAACTTCCTCACCCACGACGGCACCCCGCCGGCGGAGCTGCGCGCGGCGGCCCGCGCCGAGCTCGCGGCGTACGACACCGTGGACGTGCGCGCCGTCGGCGCCGAGCGCGTCGCGCCGGACGAGGGCGGGTACGCCGTCGACCTCGCCGACGGCAGCACCGTGCGCGCCCGGGGCCTGGTCCTGGCGACCGGGCTGCGCGACACCCTCCCCGACAAGCCGGGCCTCGCGGGCCTCTGGGGCCGGGAGGCGGCGCACTGCCCGTTCTGCCACGGCCACGAGTACGCCGGCCGGTCGGTCGCCGTCCTCGGCGCCGGGCCGGCCGCCGGTCACCTGACCCGGATCATGGCGCCGGTGGCGTCCCGCCTGACCGTGCTCGCCGACGGTGCGCCCCTCGAGGCCGACCTGCCCGACGGCGTCGAGGTGCGGAGCGAGCCGGTCGTCGGCTTCTGCCGCAGCGCCGGCGGTGCGACCGTCACGTTCGCCGACGGCTCCACCGAGGAGCACGCCGGCGTCTTCGTGGTGCCGGTGAGCACCCAGGCCGCGCCGTTCGCCGAGCAGCTCGGGCTGGCCACGCTGCCGTCGGGCGGCGTGGAGGTCGACGTCATGGGCCGCACCAGCCTGCCGCGCGTGCACGCCGCCGGCGACATGGCGCACGTCGCCGCACTGCCGATGCCGATGGCCTCCGTGCTCGTCGCCGCGGCGTCCGGCATGGTCGCCGGGGCCGCGATGGTGGCGGCGCTCCTCTAGCGACCAGACGGTCGCCGGAGGAGCCACCACGGTGGGGCCGGTCGGGACCGGCCGCCGGGTCAGCCCTTGTGGCGCGGCTTGCGGGCCGGGCGGGCCGGGCCGTTGTCGGGCTGGAGCTCGATGAGCTTGCCGGAGATCCGGGTCTCCTCGAGCTTCTGGAAGACGGTCGGCGACAGGTCCGCCGGCAGCTCGACGAGGGAGAAGTCCGGGCGGATCTGGATGTGCCCGAAGTCCCCGCGCTGGAGGCCGCCCTCGTTGGCGATCGCGCCGACGATCTGGCGCGGCTCGACCTTGTGCCGCTTGCCGACGTTGATCCGGTACGTCGCCATCGGGACGTCGGTGCGCCCGCGCGGCTTGCGCTCGCCGCGGTCGGGACGGTCGCCCCGGTCCTTGCGCTCGGGACGGTCGTCGACGCGCGGCGGGCGCACCTCGGCCTTGGGGTCGAGCAGCAGCGGGGTGTCGCCCTGCGCCACGACGGCGAGCGCGGCGGCCACGTCGACCTCAGGCACGTCGTACTCCTTGACGTAGTGCCCGATGATGTCGCGGAACTTCTCGATCCGGTCGGTCTGGCCCAGCGCCTCGGTGATCGCGTCGTCGAAGCGGGAGAGCCGGGTGGCGTTGACGTCGTCGACGTTCGGCAGCGGCATCTGGGTCAGCGGCTGCCGGGTCGCCTTCTCGATGTGCTTGAGCAGGTAGCGCTCGCGCGGGGTCACGAACGAGATCGCGTCGCCGGTCCGGCCCGCGCGGCCGGTGCGGCCGATGCGGTGGACGTAGGACTCGGTGTCGGTGGGGATGTCGTAGTTGACGACGTGGCTGATCCGCTCGACGTCGAGGCCGCGGGCCGCGACGTCGGTGGCGACGAGGATGTCGAGCTTGCCCGACTTCAGCTGGTTGACGGTCCGCTCGCGGACCGCCTGCGCGACGTCGCCGTTGATCGCAGCGGCGGAGAAGCCCCGGGCGCGCAGCTTCTCGGCGAGCGTCTCGGTCTCGTGCTTGGTGCGGACGAAGACGATCATCCCCTCGAAGTTCTCGACCTCTAGGATGCGCGTGAGGGCGTCGACCTTCTGCGGGTAGCTGACCAGCAGGTAGCGCTGGGTGATGTTCGCGGCGGTCGTGGAGCTCGCCTTGACGGTGATCTCCTGCGGGTCGCGCAGGTAGCTCTTGGAGAGCCGGCGGATCTGCGCGGGCATCGTCGCGGAGAACAGCGCGACGTTCTTGTCCTCGGGCGTGCTCGCGAGGATCGTCTCGACGTCCTCGGCGAAGCCCATGTTGAGCATCTCGTCGGCCTCGTCGAGCACCAGGAAGCGCAGCTCGGACAGGTCGAGGGTGCCCTTGTCGAGGTGGTCCATGATCCGGCCGGGGGTGCCCACGACCACGTGGACGCCGCGGCGGAGCGCGGAGAGCTGGACGCCGTACGCCTGGCCGCCGTAGACGGGGAGCACGTGCACGCCCTTGCGGTGCGCGGCGTACCGCTCGAAGGCCTCGCACACCTGGAGCGCGAGCTCACGCGTGGGGGCGAGCACCAGCGCCTGCGGCGTCTTCTGCTTCAGGTCCAGCTTGCTGAGGATCGGCAGCGCGAAGGCGGCGGTCTTGCCGGTGCCGGTCTGCGCCAGGCCGACGACGTCGCGACCCTCGAGCAGCGGGGGGATGGTGGCGGCCTGGATGGGCGACGGCGTCTCGTAGCCGACGTCCTTGAGGGCGCGCAGCACGGAGTCGTCGAGGCCCAGGTCCGCGAAGGTGGTCGTGGGGGCAGGGGCGTCTTCGGTGGTGCTCACCCTCCCCACCGTAGAGGTTCGGCGCGCCGGGCCGCTCTTCCGCGTCGCGGTGCGCTGGGTCACCGCGCCCGCCGGAGACCACCGCGGCGGCGGCCGGGGACGGCTGCGGAGGCCTCGCCGCATCCCCTCGGGAGCGTGCTCGGCACGTACGCCGCCGCAGCGACCCCGAGGTGGAGCGTCGCGCCCGTTCCGGGCGGTTCCTGGTCACGCTGGTGGGGATCGGCTACGCTGGGTGAACAGAAGGTGAACAGGAGGTGTCCCATGCAGGAATCCACGGTGACCACGGGGTCGCGCACGCGACCCACGATGTGCTGGGTGCCCGTCGTCGACAGCCGCGGCCGCACGCACATGGAGGCCCGCTGGCTCGACGAGGGCGTGGCCCTCGGCCGCACCACGGCGACGTACCACGCCGCCTGACCGCAGCCGGTCCGCAGCAGCCAGCCACCACGGCCGCGCCCCACGAGGGGCGCGGCCGTGGTGCGTTCCGGAGGGTCGGTCCAGACCATCCTCCCGACGACGGGAATGAAACCGGACCCTGGTCCGTTCCGGTGGTTGAACTTTGAACGAAACTCGTGGATGCTTCCACGAGCACCCCACCACCACCCCGCACCTGGAGCACCCCATGAGCATCTTCAGCCGCAAGTCCGAGACCCCCGCCGCCGCCGAGCCCGTCTTCGACGCCGCCACCACGGCCGTCGCCGACATCACCGGCGACTACACCATCGACGCCTCGCACAGCCGGATCGGCTTCAGCGCCCGCCACGCGATGGTCACCACCGTCCGCGGCGCGTTCAAGGAGTTCGAGGGCACCGCGCACATCGACGCCGCGAACCCGTCGGCCTCCCACGTCTCGCTGACCATCAAGACCGCCAGCATCGACACCGGCTCCGCCGACCGCGACGGCCACCTCACCTCCGCCGACTTCTTCGACGCCGGCACCAACCCGGAGATCACCTTCCGCTCGACCAAGGTCGAGAAGGTCGACGACGACACCTGGGCCATCACCGGCGACCTGACGATCGCGGGCACCACCAAGCCCGTCACCATCGCCTTCGACGAGACCGGCTCCGCGCAGGACCCGTTCGGCAACCTCCGCGTGGGCTTCGAGGGCGGCACCGCCATCAACCGCAAGGACTGGGGCCTGACCTGGAACGCCGCGCTCGAGACCGGCGGCGTCCTCGTCTCCGAGAAGATCAAGCTCGAGTTCGACGTCTCGGCGATCAAGAACGCCTGACCCGACTCCCCCGACCGGGGCCGTCCACCGAGGTGGGCGGCCCCGGTCGCACGTCCGGACCGGGACGGCCGGGCCCTCGACGTGGCCGGGCCGGCAGGCCACGCTGTCGCCCATGGTCTCGTTCGTCACCCGCTACGACTTCCGCGTCCCCGGCGGCGACGCCGCCACCCGGCAGGAGGTCTACGCCCGGTCGCTGCAGCAGGCGGCGTACGTCGACGCCCACGGGCAGGACGCGATCATGCTCTCCGAGCACCACGCGTCCGACGACGGCTACCTGCCCTCCCCGCTGCTGGTCGCCTCGGCGATGGCGGCGGTGACCTCGCGGGTGCCGATCACCGTGGCGGCGCTGCTGGCCAACCTGCACGACCCGCTGCGGCTGGCCGAGGACATCGCGGTCCTGGACCACCTGGCCGCGGGACGGGTCAGCCTCACCTTCGGGCTGGGCTACCGCGAGGTCGAGTACGACCTGTTCGACCGCTCCTGGCGCACCCGCGGGCGCGACGTCGAGGAGCGGATCACCGCGGTGCTCGACGCGTGGGCCACCGGACGGGTCACGCCGCGGCCCTTCAGCGACCCCCACCCCTTCCTCCTGTACGGCGGCGGCACCCCGGCCGCCGCCCGCCGTGCGGCCCGGCTCGGGCTCTCCTTCCAGCCCCAGCACTCCGACCCCGCCCTCCGGGAGGAGTACGTCGCGGCGTGCCGCGAGCTGGGCCGCGAGCCGGGCGTCGTGCTGACCGCGCCACCCGGACCGGCGAACGTGTTCTGCGCCGAGCGGCCCGAGGAGTTCTGGGAGCGCTGGGGCCACCACCTGCTGGCCGACGCCGCGGCGTACCAGTCCTGGCACGGCGACGCCGCCTCCCACGTGCTCGACCCTTCGCGCTCCGTCGAGGAGATGCAGGAGGCCGGGGTGTACCTCGTGGTCACGCCCGAGGACCTGGTCGAGCGGGTCCGCTCCCGCGAGGTCCGGCTGGTCACCTGCCACCCCGCCTGCGGCGGTCTCCCGGCGGAGCCGTCCTGGGCGTCGCTGCGGCTGGTCTGCGAGACGGTCATGCCGGCGGTGCGGGCCTGACCCGGCCCGTCCCGGCTACTCCTGGACGGTGGTCACGACACTCGTGACCGAGGGTCGGCGCGGGGTCGAGGAGAACCCGAACCGCGGAGGCGGCTCCACCGGCGCCAGCGAGCCCAGGTCGGCGCCCTCCAGGCTGCCGGTGGCCGCGGTGACGGCGTGGTGGTCGGTCGCGCCGTACCACTCGCGCCGGGTGCCGGCCGCCGACCCGCGGGTGCGCACGCCGTCCAGCAGGACCCGGGCGAGGGGGTCGGTGAGCGCGCCGAACGCCGGCGCGGTCGCCAGCCGGGGCGGGACCAGGCGCAGCAGCCGGCCGAGCGCGGTGCGGCCGCCGACGGTGAGGTCGAGGGCGAGCGAGGGGGACCGCACCTCCCAGCGGCTGCCGCCCTCCGCCGCGTGCTCGGTCACGGCGAACGGCTCGATGCGGACCTCGTCGAAGGTGTACGTCGCGGCGATGAACTCGGCAGCCTCGGCGTGCGGGGCCAGCAGCAGCCGGTGCCCGGCGGCGGTCTCCACCATCGCGTCGGAGAACGCGCGCAGCGGGGTCGCGTGCCAGTGGCCCACCACCACCCGCACCCCGCTGGTGGTGCCCACGCCGGCGATGCGCCCGTGGAATCGCGACCTCACGCGGCCCGCCGGGCCGGGGGCCCCCCAGGAGCTCCTGTGGGGCCCAGCGGCAGGTCGACCCCGGCCCGGACCGCCGGCGGCAGGGCGGAGATCGCCACCAGCGCGACGAAGCCGCTGATCACCTTGTCCCCCAGCGACACCAGGACGTTGCCGGCACCGACGGCGACCACGAGGCGGTCGGTCGCGGCGAGGAACGTGGCGCTCACCGCGTCCTCCCCGTGGCCGGTGCTGCCGTCGTAGAGCAGCACGAGGATCGGGACGGCGACGAGGGTGCAGACCAGCGCGGCCGCGGCGTTCAGGCCGAGGAAGCGCGGCAGGGTGCGGCCGAGTCCGAGCCGGCGGGCGCCGTACCCCCAGACGAGCGCGCCGGCGATGTTCACCAGGGCGAACGGGATCGACTCCTCGCCGCTGCTGAGCGTGCCCGCGAGGTTCGAGGCGAGGCCGACCGCCGCACCGCGCCAGGGGCCGAGCGCGATCGCGGCGACCGCGGTGCCGACCATGTCGAGGTAGACCGGCAGCGCGAGCAGGTCGACGAACGACCGGCCCAGCAGGTTGACCAGCACGCAGGCGGTCATGAGCAGCAGCACCCCGGCGGGGCGGACCCGCTCGGCCGGCTCGGTGGCCTGGGCGGCCGGGTCGGCCGGCGCGGGCGCGGGGACGGGCGCGGGGACGGGGGCGGCGACGGGGGCGGCGACGGGGGCGGGCGCCCGCAGCCAGCCGTCGACCAGCGCCGCGTCGCCGTCGAGCGCGTGGACGATCTCGCGGACGAGCGGGACGTTCACCCGGGCCCGGCCGGTGCGGAACGCGTCGTACACCGTCGTGCGGGCCACCCGCGCGGCGTGCTCGTCGGCACCCGCGGCGAGCCGCTGCTCGGCGACGCGTCGGGCGATCTCGGCGAACGAGGGCTCGCCCGCCGCGCGCCGGAGCGCCTGCAGCTGCTCGGCCAGCCCGTCCCAGCGGGCACCCCCGCCGGGCTCACCGAGCCGGGTCGCCCTGCCGTCGTCGACCTCCACGTCCGCGTGCCCCCTCCCGAGCCGAGTGCGCGTCCGGCGCCACCCTAGGTCGCGTCCGGGCCGGCCGGAGGCTGTTCGGGATCGTCCGGGAACACCTCACACGTGGGAAACCGCGCCTCGCCGGGCCCAACCCGCGCCGAGACTGGGCGCTCGCGGATCCGCGTGCCTCCGGGGGGACGGCGCGCGGGTCCGCCCGCGCACGCACCCCGCTGATCCAGGAGGACCGCATGACCGACCCGCAGGACCCCGCCCCCGCCGACGAGCGGCGGGAGGGGCTCGGATGGATCGGCCCGGCGGAGCAGCGGCTGCTGGCGTCGTACCGGCGGATCGGCTGCACCGAGCGCGAAGCCCTCACCGCGGTCGCCGGCGACCTCCTGCAGCGCTCGACCGAGCCCGGGGTGCCGGTGGACGACGCGGTGGAGGAGACGGTGGTCCGGCGCTTCCTCGAGGCGGCCGGGCTGACCCTGGACGAGGTCCGCGACGCGCTCGGCCTGCGCTTCGACGAGGCGGGCTGACGCCCCGTCCGCGGTCGTGACCGCCGGCGCCGGTCAGCCGACGAGGAGCAGGACGACGGTCTCGGCGACGCAGGCGGGCTTGGCCTCGCCCTCGATCTCGACGGTGTAGGCGATGACGGCCTGCTTGCCGGCCGGGATGTCGGTGACCTCGCCGAAGGCGACGTGGCCGCGGACGCGCTTGCCCACCAGGAGCGGGTGGGGGAAGCGGACCTTGTTGACGCCGTAGTTCAGCTTCGCGCCCGGGGTGTCGAGGGTGAAGACCTGGCTGCCCAGCCACGGGACCAGCGACAGGGTGAGGTAGCCGTGGGCGATGGTCCCGCCGAACGGGCCGTCCTTCGCGCGCTCGACGTCGACGTGGATCCACTGGTGGTCGCCCGTGGCCTCGGCGAAGAGGTCCACCCGCTGCTGGTCGATCTCGACCCAGTCGGTCGAGCCGATGTCGGTGCCGGCCGCCGCGGCGACCTCCTCGAAGCTGGAGAACGTACGCATGCCCTGCTCCTCGTGCGTGCTGGTGGTCGCCGTCATCCGAGCTTGCCGCCGCCGTCGACGTACAGCGTCTGGCCGGTGATGTAGGACGCCTCGTCGCTGGCCAAGAACGCGACCGCGGCCGCGATGTCCTCGGGGTAGCCCACCCGGCGCACCGGGTTGGCCTCCGCGTTGAGCTTGCGGAACTCCTCCACGTCCATCCCCAACCGCGCAGCGGTGGCGTCGGTCATCTCGGTGGCGATGAAGCCCGGCGCGACCGCGTTGGCGTTGATCCCGAACGGGCCCAGCTCGATGCCCAGCGTGCGGGTGAAGCCCTGCACGCCCATCTTCGCCGCCGAGTAGTTCGCCTGCCCCCGGTTGCCCAGCGCCGAGACGCTGGAGAGGTTCACGATCTTCCCGTACTTCTGCTCCACGAAGTGCTTCTGGGCGGCCTTGGTCATCAGGAACGCACCCTTCAGGTGCACCCCCAGGACCAGGTCCCAGTCGGTCTCGGTCATCTTGAACAGCAGGTTGTCGCGCGTGATCCCGGCGTTGTTGACCAGCACGTGGATCCCGCCGAGCTCGGCCACGACCCGCTCGACCGCGGCGTCGACCGAGGCCGCGTCGGCCACGTCCGCGCCGATCCCGACCGCCTTCGCGCCACCGGTGACCGGCAGCCGCCCGGCCGCCTCCGCGGCAGCGGACTCGTCGAGGTCGATGACCGCGACCGACGCGCCCTCCTCGGCGAACCGCGTGGCGGTGCCGAACCCGATCCCGCGCGCCGCTCCGGTGACGACGGCAACCCGCCCGTCGAATCGACCCATGATGTGCTCCTTCTCCGTGGTTCTCGTGAGTGTGCGGTGGTTCAGCGTCTGCCGAAGCGGTCGAGCAGGGCGGTCGCCGCCGGGGTGGCGACCGCACGGGCGATGGTGCGGGCCTCGTCGCGGCCCACGGCAGCACGATCGGTGTCCCCACCGGTGCGCACGAGGCGACGGGCCTGGCCGAGTGCGTACGCCGGACCGGCGGCGAGGCGGCCCGCGATCTCGGCGGCCCGGCCTCCCGCGGTGCCGTCGGCAGCCACCTCGGTGACCAGGCCCCAGGCGTGGGCCTCGTCGGCGGTCAGCACCCGGGGGGTCAGCAGGAGCTCGAGGGCGCGCTGCTGACCGACCGCCCGCGGCAGCAGCCAGGACAGGCCGCAGTCGGGGGTGAGCCCCACCCCGGCGTACGCGCTGACGAAGCGGGTCGACGTCTCGGCAACCACGAGGTCGCAGGAGAGCATGACCGCCAGGCCCGCGCCGGCGACCGCACCCTGCACGGCGGCGACGACCGGCTTCTCCATCCGGTGCAGCGCGACCAGCGCCTCGTCGACCGCGCCCGCCAGCTCCTCGAGGTGGGCCGCACGGTCCTCGACCGCGAGCATGGAGGCGACGTCGCCGCCCGCGCAGAAGCGCTTCCCCTCACCCGTGACCAGGACGGCGCCCACGGCGTCGTCCGCTGCAGCCGCCGCCACTGCGTCGCGGAGTGCGTGCGCGGTGCGGAGGTCGACGGCGTTGGACGCGGCCGGCCGCGCGAGCACGACGTGGCCGATGCCGTCGCGGACCTCGAGGCGCACCGGCGCTTGGGCGCCGCCCGCCGGGACGACCATCAGATCCTCCGGAACAGTGCGGCCAGGGCCTGGCCGCCGCCGATGCACATCGAGACCACGCCGAGCTCGAGGTCGCGGCGGACCATGTCCTTGGCGACCCGCAGCGTGAGATTCGCACCGGTGGCGCCGACCGGGTGGCCCAGCGCGATCGCGCCGCCGTAGGGGTTGACCCGCTCCGGGTCCAGCCCGGCGTCGCGGACACAGGCGACCGCCTGGGCCGCGAACGCCTCGTTGAGCTCCACGATCCCGATGTCGGCAGGCGTGGTGCCGGTCTTATCGAACAAGGACTGCAGGGCCAGCACAGGGGCGTAGCCCATCAGCCCGGGCTCCATCGCCGCCGTGGTCACCGCCTCGAGGGCGACCATCGGGGTGAGCCCGCGCTCGGCCGCCGCCGACTCGCGCGCCAGGACGAGCGCCGCGGCGCCGTCGTTGATGCCCGAGGAGTTCCCGGCCGTGACCGTCCCGTCCTTCGCGAACGCCGGCCGCAGCCCGGCCAGCGTCTCGACCGTGGTGGCGGGCTTGGGGTGCTCGTCGACCTCGGCGGTGAACGGCCTCCGTCCACCGACCTCGACCGGCACGATCTCCTCGGCGAACGCCGCCTTCGCCTCCACCGTCGCGGCACGCCGCTGGGACTCCGCGGCGAACTCGTCCTGCTCGGCCCGGGACACCCCGTACCTGGCCGCGACGTTCTCGGCGGTCACGCCCATGTGCATGCCGCCGAACGGGTCGGTGAGCATCATCACGGTGCCGTCGACCAGCTGCCGGTCGCCCAGCTTGTAGCCGCTGCGCGCACCGAAGTCGTAGAACGGCATCCGGGTCATCGACTCGTCACCGCCGGCGACCGCGAGATCGACCCCGCCCCAGCGCATCTGCATCGCCGCCGACCACACCGCCTGCAGGCCCGAGCCGCACAGCCGGTTGACGGTGTACGCCGGCACTGACTGCGGGATCCCGGCGGTGATCGCGACCCGACGGGCGTTGTAGGCGTCCGCGCCGACCTGGCCGATGCAGCCCATCACCACCTCGTCGACGTCCTCGGCGCCGACACCGGCACGCCGCAGCGCCTCCCGCGTCGCGACCGCCCCGAGCTCGAAGCCCGGCACGTCCTTGAACATCCCGCCGAAGCTGCCGATCGGCGTGCGGGCGCCGTCGACGACGACGACCTTCTCGTTGTCCATCTCGTTGTCTCTCCTGTGGGTGGGTCATCCGCGTAGGTGGGCGGCGGCGCGCCGCCGCGCTGGCTAGAGCCGGACCAGCGTCTTGCCGGTGGTCCGGCCCGCCAACATGTCCTGGAGCGCGACCGGGGCCTGGGAGAGGCCCTCGTAGACGCTCTGGCGGTGGGCGACGACCCCGTCGCGCAGCCAGCCGCCGAGCCGCCGCTGCATGTCGTCGAGCAGGTCGAGGTGGAGGCTGCCGCGGAAGCCCGCCAGCGTCAGGTGCTTGGCCGTCGCCAGGAACAGGTTGCGCGGTCCGCGCGGCTCGGACTCGTAGTCGGAGACGGACCCGCACAGGGCGATGCGCCCGTGCGGGCGCATCGCGTCGAGGGCGGCCTCGAGGTGGTCGCCGCCGACGTTGTCGAAGTAGACGTCGAGGCCCTCGGGCGCGAGCCGCGCGAGCGCCTGCGCCGGCGGCTCCTCGCGGTAGTCGAAGGCCGCCTCGACGCCGACCTCGTCACGCAGCCAGGCCACCTTCTCCGCCGACCCCGCGCTCGCGACCACCCGGTGGCCGAGCAGGACGGCCACCTGGGCCACCAGCGAGCCGACGGCCCCGCCCGCGGCGGAGACCCAGACCCGCTCGCCGCCGCCCAGGGCCCCGACCACGTGCAGGCCGGCCCAGGCGGTCAGCCCGATCGCTCCCAGCGGTCCGAGGTACCACGACGCCGGCGTCGAGGCCGTGTCCAGCACCCGCAGGCTGCCGGCTCCGTTCATGTACGTCGCCGAGGCGTCGACCACCGCGTGGGTGCGCCAGCCGAACGGGTGCCAGACGGTGTCGCCGGCCGCGAACCCGTCGGCGCGCGACTCGAGCACCTCCCCGACCGTCAGGACGCCGTCGAGCGGCGCGTCCAGCGGGAACGCCGCGAAGTACCCCGCCGGGGCGTGCCGGCGCATCCGCAGGCGCAGCCCGGGATCGACCGAGGTCCACGTGTTGCGGACCAGGACCTCGCCGGGACGGGGCGCAGGCAGCTCCACGTCGGCGAGCCCGAAGTGCGCCGGGCCCACGTCACCGTCGGGGTAGGAGCTCATCCGCACCTCGGTGCACCTCATGTCTGCTCCTCCCACCTGGTGGCGCGGCACTGGACACCTCGCTCGAAACCAAACTAACTTCAGTTCGGTGTTGAGGACAATGGGTGCCTGGCGATGGACCGGCACCGGCAACCCCCTGGCATTGCACGACGTGCCGGTGCCGAGCCCGGGACCTGGGGAGGTGCTGGTGCGCGTCCGCGCGGCGGGCATGTGCCACTCCGACGTCGGCGAGCTCGACGAGCCGTCGTGGGCCGAGAACATCACGCGCAACCCGATCACCCTGGGGCACGAGATCGCCGGCGACGTCGCGGCGCTCGGCGCCGGGGTGGACTCCTGGTCCCCGGGCGACCGGGTCGGCGTCCACCCCCTCGGGGCGACGGTGCCCGGGTACAGCCGCGACGGGGGGTACGCGGCGTACACCCTCGCCCCAGCCACCGACCTGGTCGCGATGCCCGACGACCTGCCCTACGACCTGGCGGCCGCGGGCACCGACGCCGGGATGACCTCCCACCACGCGGTCGTGGAGGTGGCGCGCGTCGGTCCGGGCTCGCGGGTCGGGATCATCGGCCTCGGCGGTCTCGGGCAGTTCGGGGCCCAGATCGCGCTGCTGCGGGGCGCGGAGGTGCACGCGGCGGACACCAGCCCCGGCGCCGCCGCCCTGGGCCGCACGATGGGGCTGGCGTCGGTCCACGGGGCCGCCGAGGACCTGGCCGGTCTCGAGCTCGACGCCGTCGTCGACTTCGCCGGGTTCGGCTCGACGACGGCCGCGGCACTGGCGGCGATCCGCAAGGGCGGCGACATCGTGATGGTCGGGATGGGCGCGGTCCACACCACGCTGGTCACGGCGGACGTGGTCCACAAGCTCGCGCACGTCCACGGGTCCTCGGGCGGCACGAAGGACGACATCGCCCAGGTCTACGAGCACCTCGCCCGCGGCGAGATCACCCCCACGGTCGAGCACCTGGCCTTCGAGGACGTGCCCGACGGGATCGAGCGGCTGCGCGCGGGCCGCCTGACCGGGCGCCTGGTCGTGCTCGTGGACGGGCCCGCCTGACGCCTGGTCGGCGGGCCGCCGGTCAGGGCGCGCCGACCAGGGGACGCTCGGCCACCGCTCCCTCCAGCGGGAAGACCTGCATGACGTCGGGGCGGAAGCTGATCACCACGGGCTCGCCCTCGCTCGCCCCGCGCAGCCACGCGCCGTGGCTGGAGGAGGCGGCCCGCAGCCGGAACTCCTCGGGGCCGGCGGCGACGGTCACGTCGTAGTGCCGTCCGCCGAACTCCGAGGACAGCAGCGTCGCCTCCACGGCCACGGTGTGCGCCGGCACGGTGCTGGCGTCGCGGTGGAGCGCGATGTCGTCGGGCCAGACCCGTGCGACGACCGCCGCGACGTCGGGGAGCTCGCGCTCGACCACCACGTCGACGCCGGCCCGCGTGCGCCAGCCGGTGGCCGTGCGGTGCAGCTCGAGGCGGTTGGACATGCCGATGAACTCCGCGACGTAGTCGGTCGCCGGGTGGTCGAAGACCGTCTGCGGGGTGTCCACCTGCTCCATCCGGCCGGCCCGCATGATCGCCAGCCGGTCGCCGAGCGCGAAGGCCTCGGACTGGTCGTGGGTCACGAAGACCGCACCGAAGCCGAGGCTCTCGTGGAGCCGGTGGATCTCGGTCCGCACCTGGTCGCGCAGGCGGGCGTCGAGGTTGCTGAGCGGCTCGTCGAAGAGCACGAGGTCCGGACGCGCCGCCAGGCCGCGGGCGACGGCGATCCGCTGCTGCTGCCCGCCGCTGAGCTGGGAGGGGAAGCGGTCCAGGAGGTGGCCGCAGTGCACCATGTCGGCCGCCTCCTCCACCCGTCCGGCAGCGAGCGCCTCCCGCATCTTGCGCACCTTCAGCGGGTAGGCGATGTTCTTCCGGACGGTCATGTTGGGCCACAGCGCGTAGGACTGGAACACCATCCCGACGTCGCGCTTGTGGGCCGGGACGTTCACCCGGCGCTCGGAGTCGAAGACCGTGCGGTCCCCGAAGGCGATGGAGCCGGACTCGGGCGTCTCCAGGCCGGCGAGGCAGCGCAGCGTGGTGGTCTTGCCGCAACCGCTCGGGCCGAGCAGGACGAGGAACTCACCCTCCTCCATCTCCAGGTCGAGGTCGTCGACGATGACGTTGGAGCCGTACGCCTTGTGCAGTCCGTTGACCCTGAACTTCGCAGCCATCGCGGTACCTCTTCCAAACACGGAGGCGTCACGCCCCCTGACCTGAATTCGATTCATGATGCGGTGGGCGACCGGTCGTGTCAACCGGTCGGTCCTCACAGGTTGTCGAGCACGTTGCGTCCGCCCACGAGCATCGCGACGGCGACCCCGGCGGCGGTGACCGCCGACATGAGGATCGCCATCGCCGCCACGAGCGTGTAGGAGCCGTTGCTCCAGTGGTCGTAGAGGAGCGTGCCCATCACCTGCGTCGTCGCCGAGCGGACCATCAGCGAGGCCGCGAACTCGTGGGTGAGCAGGATGAACATCAGGGCCACCGCGCTGAGCACCGCGGGCTTGAGCATCGGGAGCGTGACCCGCAGGCTCGTGACCAGCGGGCTCGCCCCGCTGACCGCCGAGGCCTCCTGGTAGGTGTTGCCCATCGAGATCAGCGCCGTCATCTGCATCCGCGTCGCGAACGGGATCATCAGCACGACGTAGACGAGAATGATGATCGTCCGGGTGCCGTAGAGGACGAACGGCGGCTGGGTGTAGGTGAGCAGGAAGCCCACACCGAAGATGACCGCCGGGATGCCGAGCGGCAGCGCCGTGATCACGTCGCCGAGCAGCCGGATCACCGGGACGTGGCGGCCGCGGACCACCAGGGTCGCCACGCCGAGCCCGAGCGGCACGCAGATCGCCACCGCGATGAGCGAGGTGACCACGCTGGTGGTGACCGACTCCAGGATGCCCGGAGTCTCGACGAGCTCGCGGTAGTTGGAGAGCGTGAAGAGGTCCCAGCTGAGGTCGCCGGACCAGTACGGCGTCAGCGACACGATCACGACGCCGAGCATCGGCAGGGCCAGCGCGAACAGGCCGTACGCCGCCACCACCACCGCGGCCCAGGCGGACCGGCCGGAGGTCGGCGCGAACGACTTGCCGCCGTGGGTGACGAACCGGGCCTGGTTGCCCAGCAGGTAGCGCTGGCCGAAGATGACCAGCAGGCCCAGGATCACCAGCGGGGAGCCGGCCGCCGCCGCGGCCGCGAAGTTGGTGGGCGACTCCGAGGTCCGCAGGTACATCTCGGTCGTGAGGACCTTGACCCCCTCGTTCTGGCCCAGCAGCAGCGGACCGGTGAACTGGCCGAGGCCCAGCAGCAGCGCGACGCCGCTGCCGTAGACCAGCGAGGGCCGCAGCAGCGGCAGCACGACCTTGAAGAAGACGCCGAGCGTCGACGACCCGCTGACCTGCGCCGCCTCGAGGTGGTCGGACCCGATGTTCTGCATGCCGGCACTGACGAAGAGGTAGACGAACGACGTCAGGCCGAAGCCGGTGATGATGATGATCCAGGTGGGGCTGTAGACGTTGACCGGTCCGGACTCGAGGTGGTCCCACCAGGGCAGCTGGCGCATCAGCGTGTTGAGGTAGCCCGGGCCCGGGGACAGGAGGAACGCCCACCCCACGACGTTGGCGACCGACGGCATGACGATCGGCAGCAGGGGCACGATCCGCAGGAAGCCGAGGCGGCGCGGCAGCCGGCTCGTGGCGAAGGCCAGGACGGTGCCGAGCACCATCGCGATCACCAGCGACACCAGCGCCAGGACGAGCGTCGTCTGCAGCGTCTGCCCGATGTCGGAGCGGCCGAACTGCGCCTCGTACCCGGCGGCGCCGTCCTCGAAGGCGAGCGCCTGCAGCCGGTAGAGCGGCATGACGATGAGGTAGCCGAGCACCAGGATGAGTGCGCCGTACCCCAGCCGGCTGCGCCAGACCCGGGTGTCGGCTCTCATCCTCGGCACCACGCTCGTCACGGTCATCTCGGGTCCTCTGGTCTCGTCGTCGTGCTGATCGGGGGGCCGGGGCGGAGCGGGCTCGGTGCCCGCGCCGCCCCGGGAGGTCGTGCGTCAGCCGAGGAAGAGGTCTTCCCACTCGGCCTGGTAGGCGTTCACGGACTCCTGGTCCAGGGTGTCGGGGTCGGGCAGGTCGACCTCCTGGGCGAGGACGTCGGTGCCGGGGATGCCCGTGCCCTCGACGTCGGGCAGCACGGGGATGTAGTCCGCCGAGATGGCGGCCTGGCCCTCGGGGGTCACGAGGAAGTCGGCCAGGACCTGCGCCGCGTTGGTGTGCGGGGCGGACGCCAGCACGTGGCTGTACCACGGGACGCCGAAGGGCTTCTCCGGGACCCCGAAGCCGATCGGGGCGCCTGCGTCCTTCTCGGTGAGCACGGTGGTCCCCACCACCGGCGACGCCCAGATCTCGCCCGAGGCGATGGCCTGCCCGATGGCGACGGCGCTCTGGTAGACGCGGGGCTTGGCCTCCGCGAGCCGCTCGACGTAGTTCTCGCCGAAGTCGACGTCGATGCGGCGGTACATGTCGACGTACGTCGGGATGCCGGCGGGGTTCGAGACGCCGATCTTGCCGTTCAGCTCGGGCGCCAGCGCGTCCTCCGGGGTCTTCAGGCCCTGGGGGTACTTGTCGGTGTTCCAGGCCATGCCGAAGATCGTGGCGCTGGTGAGGAACCACTTGTCCTCCATGACGCTGGCCGCGCGGTCGTACGCCTCCTCGTCGAAGCTGGGCCCGACGACGTCGACGGAGTAGTCGGCCTCGAGGCTGCGGTCGATCCAGCCGGCGTCGGTCGTCATGTGCACGTCCGCAGCACCGCGGCCGGTCTCGTTCTCCACCTCGACCTTGGGCAGGATGTCGGCGTCGGTCCCGCGGACGTAGGTGAGCTCGATGTCGGGGTACTTCTTCTCGAAGGCCTTCTTCAGCAGCTCCAGGTTGTCCGGCGCGTGCGTCGAGTAGATCGTGACCTCGCCCTCGTCCTCCGCGGCCGCCACGATCTCCTCCCAGCTGCCGGCGAGCTCGCCGCCACCCTCCGACCCCCCACCGCACGCGGTCAGGGTGAGGCTGGTCAACAGCCCTCCGACCGCCAGGGCGGTCCGGCGCTTGATCTTCATGAGCGTCTCCTCGGGGACGACGTGTGAAGCACTAAAGTGAAGTTGGTTCAGTTGCGACTGTATGACCCCCATCACCTCTCTGACAACCCTGCCAAAGATCATTTACTGAATTCAGTTCATATTACCCGCAGACCCCGGTACCGTCCCCCACCCGGCCGGAACGCTCACCCCGACCACCGGCCCCGCCAGAGGAGGCCCTCATGACGCGCACGTTCCACGGCGTGGAGGAGCTCAGGGCGGGCGCGGGCGTGGACCTGCCGCCCGGCCCGTGGTTCACCGTCACCCAGGAGCGCATCGACGCCTTCGCGGACGTGACGGAGGACTGGCAGTGGATCCACGTCGACCCGGAGCGGGCGGCGGCCAGCCCGACAGGGTCGACCATCGCCCACGGCTACCTCACCCTGTCGCTTCTCCCGCGCCTGAGCTCGGACCTCTTCGACTTCGCGGGGATCGGTCGCGCGGTCAACTACGGCCTGGACCGGGTCCGCTTCCCGGCGGTGGTCCGGCCCGGCGACCGGGTCCGGGCCCGCGGGCACCTGGTCGAGGTCACCGACTCGGGCACCGGCGTGCTCGCCCGCGTGCGCTACTCGATCGAGGTGAAGGGGCTTGACCGGCCGGCCTGCGTGGCCGAGGCGCTCATGCTGGTGGAGCCGTGACGGGCTCGCACCCGGTCCGGCCGAGGGCGCGGACGGCGGGCGGACGCCACGACCCCGCGAGGCACTCCTCGGTGGGCCCGTAGAGCCGGAGCATCAGCCGGAACCCGCCCGCGGGCGCAGGGAGCCAGTTGGCGACGCCCGCGTCGGGGGGCTCGTGGGAGACCTGCACGACCAGCGACCCGTCGGGCTCCCGGCGCAGGCCGTCGGTCCGGTCCCCGATCGCGTAGCGGCCGATCTCGTTGGCGACGAGGAAGCCCTCCGCGTGGTACATGGTCAGGGACCAGAAGTAGCGCACCGGCGGGAGCTCGTCGGGTCCGAACCGCAGCTCGTAGCGGTGGGCTCCGCTCAACCTCCGGCCCTCGGCGTCGACCTCGGTCACGGGGTAGAGCGCCTCGGCCGCGGGGTTGACGTAGATCTGGGAGTGCGCGACCGCCGCCCGCAGCAGCCGGTCCGGACCGAAGTCCACGCCCCGGTAGTTGACCGACCACCCGTTCACCTTCGTGCCCGTCGTCGACACGGCGGCCGCGATCCGCTCCCTGCTCGTGCGCCCCGCCCGCTCCGCGACCGCCGCGTCGGGGGTCGCGACCCAGCGGAGGCGGTCGTCGAACCCGGCGGCGCGCAGGTCCGCGGCGAGCTGCTCGTCCACGTCCGGGTCCGGCCACCCGGCGAGCACCTCGGCCAGGTCGGCGAGGTCGGCCAGCGCCCCGGTGGCGGGCGGACGACCCCGGTCCTCGCGGGTCGGGGCAGGCGCGGGTGCCGGGGCCGCGCCGTCGACGGGCCACCGGCGCAGCGACACCCGGTCCTGCAGCTCGTGGACGGCCGCCAGGTCCGCCGGGTCGTCCGGCTCGACGAGGATCCGCCCCGCGATCATCGCGTGCCGGGCCGGGCTCTCGACGTGCACCGCACCGGGGACCGGCGGGGCCGGGGTCCCGGCCGCGCGGACGCACACGGGCGGGAGCACCTCGCCATGGGTGCGCAGGCCGTACGCGACGCTGGTGGAGTCGGCGAACCCGATCTGGAAGGTGTAGTAGCGGTCCACGACCCGGGGCACCTCGAGCACGACGGGCCCCGCGGCCAGGTCGACCCACGCCACGCTGTAGAGCGTGTCGACGTTGGGTGCGACGCCGACCCGGTACGACGGGTCGGACAGCAGCCGCTGGTGGCCCAGCTCGCCTGACGGCGCGGCGGCGGAGCGCTCGCTGGGGCCGTCCTCCCCCGCGGTCGTCATGGCCCGGCGCAGGCGTGCCGCGAACACCAGCGGGTAGGCCCAGACCAGCACCCGCACGAGCGCCTCGTGCAGGTCGTCGACCGGCTCCGCGGCGGTCACCGGCCTGCTCACGAGCCCACCGGCCGCACGGGCGGAGGCGTCCAGGTGCCGTCGAGCAGCGCCGCGCGCGGACCGTAGGCCCGGAGCACGAGGAAGAAGCGGCCCCGGGGCGTGGGGAGCCAGGTGGCGCCCGAGTCGTCGTCGGCAGCCGGACGGTCGTGCTGGAGGCGGACGACCACCGGCCCCCCGCAGCCGCTCGTCGTGCTGCCCACGGAGTACCGGTCGACCTCGTTGGCGTGGACCTGGCCGGTCTCGACCTCGTAGAGCGTCAGCGACCAGAAGTGGTCGACCGGCGGGAGCGTCGCGAGCTCGATCTCGAAGCCCCCGCGCGTCCCGTCGAGCGGCTCCAGGTCGGCGTCGACGAAGGTGTTGAACGAGGTGTTCTCCTCGACGACGTTGGCGCCCAGGCCGACGAAGTTCATGACCGCGCGAGCGGTGAAGTTGTCGCCGTGCCGGCCCTTGTCCGCCACCCGGGTCCACCCGCCGCCGACCGGCCGCCCGAGCTGTGACCGCGAGCGGCGCAGCAGCTCGAAGGCGGCGTCGAAGCCCTCGGCCGCCCCGGCACGGACCGCCTCCGTCAGGGCGCTCGCGGAGAACGGCGCCTCGCCGCCGACGCCGACGGTGCGGAAGCGACGCACCAGGGCCGTCTCCTCGACCGGCGCCCCGCAGGTGTCCACGACCGCGTGCAACGCGGTCATGAACTCCTCCCAGTCGCGCTCGACCCCCTCCGGCGTGACCGGCGGGAGGTGCGGGTGCTCGCCGCCACGCACCAGCGGCTCGACCACGACGGCGTCCTGGAGCGCGCGGACCGCACGGACCTCCTCCTCGCCGGCGGCCTGCACCCGCAGCAGCCCCCAGGCCAGCGGCGTCGCGACGCGGAACAGGGAGCACCCGTCGGGCACCGTGCCGGTCCAGCCCGCCGGGGCGAGGAGGACGCGGTGCGGCCCCCGACCGTGCGTGCGGAGGCTGATGTTCGAGGCGTTGCTGTGCATGTCGAGGAGGTTGAGGGTGAAGTAGCGGTCGCCGAAGTCGGGCAGGACGACCTGCACCGGCGAGCGGGTCAGGTCGAACCAGACGTTGGAGTAGACGGTGTCGACGTTCGGCACCCGGAAGGCCGAGTGGTCCGGACCCGCGAGGCCCTCCCCGTGGGCGAACTGGTTGAAGGCGACCCGCGGCCCGCCGTCGCCGGCGGCTCCCACCTGCGCCACCATCTGGGCGTACTGCAGGACGGCCGGGAGGCCGTACAGCGTCGCCTCGAACGCGGCGCTGCAGGCCAGGTCGCGAGCCGCGCCCGGGTCGGCCGGCAGCAGGTCCGGCGCGGACGAGCGCTCGAGCTGGTCGACCTCGCCGACGACGTACGTGCGCACGGTGGCTCCTCACGACGGTTGAGTTGAACTCACTTCAACTTCGTGTGACATTACTACCGGCCCCCTTCACCATCAAGCCACCCGGTCCCAGCAAGCACCGAGCCCCAGGAGCGCCCATGCAGCGGTACGACGGTCGTCGAGTCCTCGTCACAGGAGCAGGCGGCGGCATCGGCACGGCCGTCTGCCTGCGCCTCGCGGCCGAGGGCGCCCGGGTGGTGCTGGCCGACCTGGCGTCGGCCGACCTCGAGGACGCGGCGGGCCGGCTGCCCGGCGGCCCCCACCTCACGGCCTCCCTGGACGTGAGCGTCGAGGAGCAGTGGCGCACCCTCGCGGCGCGGGTCGAGCGGGAGCTCGGCGGCCTCGACGTCCTGGTCAACAATGCCGCCATCGGCAGCATCGCGACGGTGGAGGACGAGGAGCTCGACCGCTGGCAGCGCGTCGTCGCCGTGGACCAGACCGGGGTGTGGCTCGGCATGAAGCACCTGGGACCGCTCATCGAGCGCTCCGGCGGCGGGTCGATCGTGAACGTCGCCTCGATCCTGGGCAGCACCGGCGGATTCGGCAACAGCATCGCCTACCACGCGGCCAAGGGCGCGGTGCGCACGATGACCAAGAACGCCGCGCTCCACTGGGCGACCCGCGGCGTGCGGGTCAACTCCCTGCACCCGGGCTTCGTCGAGACACCGCAGCTGCTCGAGCGCTACGAGGGCTCCGAGCGCCACCGCGGCATGCTGGCCAACACCCCGATGGGGCGGCTGGGGCGACCGGAGGAGATCGCGGGGTCGGTCGCGTTCCTCGGCAGCGACGATGCCGGCTTCATGACCGGTGCGGAGCTGTACGCCGACGGCGGCTGGACCGCCCGCTGAGGGGTGGCGGCGGCCGCCTGCTCACCTGAGGAGCAGGGTGGTGAGCACGCCGCCCGCCATCGCGGTCGACGCGAGCGCGAGCGCGAAGAGGACCCGTCCGTCGCGCCGGACGAGCCGTCGCCGTCCCCCGCGCGGACCGTGGCGCCTGGCGCCGGCGACCGCCACCCAGAGGCCCAGCAGGGCGGCGGGGACCGCGACCGCCGCGCCGAGCCCGGCACCGGGCCCGGAGAGCCGTGCCGTGACCGCCGCGCCGGCGACCAGCGTGAGCGCCGTCCGCTGCCAGGCGAGGGCCGTGCGCTGGGGCGACGCGCCCGTGTCGCCGACGCTCCCCGCCGGCCCTCGGCTCACAGCCCGGTCACGAGCAGCCCGACCGCTGCGCACGCCAGGCCGGCGGCGAGCAGCAGGGTGACGTTCGGGGCCGGGAGCGGACGCGACCGGCGCAGGGCCCGCTCGGCGAGCGCCCACTGCACCCACGCGGCGACGGCCGACAGCGCGGCGAGGGCGACGAGCACGACCGCGAGCCAGCGGCTCGACCCCGACCCGACCCGCAGGTCCACGACGTCGAGGGCGACGCCTGCCGCGAGGAGCGCGATCGACGTCCGCATCCAGGCCAGGCACGTGCGCTCGTTGGCGAAGCTGAACCGGTAGTCCGGGTCCTCGCCCTCGCCGTAGACCCAGCGAGGCCAGCGCGTGTCGCCCGGGCGGCTCGGGTCGTCCACCTGCTCAGGACTCCGCGACCATGGTCCGCTCCTCGCCCATGACGGCGATGCGGCGACCGCGCATCCGGCCGACGTGGGCGACGGCCCGCTTCCACTCCTCGCTGGCGAGGGCGGCGTCGAGATCGGCGCGGGAGTCGAAGCTCAGGACGGAGACCCCGTCCCACCCGGCCGAGTGCTTGTCGTCCATCGCGTCGAGCACCTCGGTGTGCTGCCAGCGGCGCAGGCCCGGGAGGCCGTAGGTCACGTCGGCGTGCTCGCCGCGCCACCAGGTGATGAACTGCTCGTGGGTCCAGTCGTCGGGCTTGCTGGCGAGGAGGACGAGGTTGAACATGCTACTCCCTGAAGTGAATCCGGTTCGGGTGATGTGGACGTGACCGGCCCCGGCGCCGGGCGGGCCGGCGGGGCCGTCGGTCAGTGGACGAGCCGCACGGTGGCCTCGACCACCTCGTCGGAGATCTGGGCGAGGGACTGCGGGCCGCCGGGCCGGTACCAGCGCCACACGCTGTTGAGCAGCCCGAGCACCAGTCGCACGAGGACCTTCTCGTCGCGGCGGGGCCACACCCCGGCGTCCATGCCCTCGCGCAGCAGCGCGGCCCACTCCGACTCGATCTCGCGAACCAGCTCGCGCGACCGCACGCGCTCGGCCTCCTCGCGCTCGGAGGCGCGGGGCGAGACCAGCAGGTCCTGGTGGCTGAGCAGGATGCGCGCCTGGAGGCTCTCGCGGGGCGTGACGTCGAAGGAGCTGGCGACCGCCGCCCGCAGCGCCTCGTCGAGGTCCTCGACACCGGAGGTCGCCTTGCGGCTGCGCTCCTGGGCCCGCAGCAGCTCGTCGCTCATGATCGTGAGCAGGCAGTGGGTCTTGGACTCGAAGTAGTGGTACAGCGCGGTCTGCCCGATGCCCACCTGACCGGCGATCGTGGCCCACTTCGTGTGCTCGAACCCCACCTCGCCGAAGTTGTCGATGGCCGCGTCCAGGATGAGCCGGCGCTTGGAGCGCGGTCCCTCGGCGCGGGTCGTGGTCTCAGCGGTCATGGCACACGTCCTCGGTCGTCGGCTGACGCCGCAGCGTAAACGAGATGAGTTCAGGTCGGCCAGCGACGGCGCCGGCGCACCGCCGCCGCCGAGCCCGCGGCGCGCTCACGGGGCCTGCCCCGCGGCCGCGCCCGAGAGGTCGGCCGCCAGCGAGACCGCCTCGACGCGGTTCAGCTTGCCCACCCGGTTCTGCGGCAGCGTCGGCACGGCGTGCACGAACTCGGGCCACTTGAACTTCGGGAAGTCCGCCTGCTCGAGGTGCCGGCGCACGTCCTCCAGCGAGAGCGCCGGCCCGCTGGAGACCACGAGGGCGGCCGCCCGCTCGCCGAGGAGCGGGTCGGGCACCGGGACGACGCAGACCTGCGCGACGCCGGGGATCGCGGCGATCGCGGCCTCGACCTCGTTGATGTCGATGTTGCGGCCCCCGCGGATGATCACCTGCTTCTCCCGGCCCAGGATGTTGATCGTCCCGTCGTCGTTGACCCGCGCCCGGTCCCCCGTGGGCAGGAAGCCGTCGTCGGTCAGGTCGGGCCGCTGCGGGGCACCGTCGCGGGCGTAGCCGAGGAACAGGGACGGGCCGCGCACCTGTGCGTTGCCGGTCGTGCCGCCCGGGAGCAGGCGCCCGTCGGCGTCGACGACCCGGACCTCGGTCCCCGGGAAGGGACGACCGTCGCGCCCCAGCCGCAGGTCGGCGGGGTCGGAGGGCAGCGGCGTGGTGTGCCCGAGGCACTCCGACATCCCGAAGACCCGGAGGAACGACGTGCCCAGGTGCTCCTCCGCCTGCTGGAGCGCCTGGCGGTTCATCGGTCCGCCCCCGACAGTCATCGCCCGGAGCCGGGAGAGCGCGCCCGCGGACCCCGGGACGAGCGAGAGCTGGAGCGCCATGGTCGGCACGAGCATCGTCCAGGCCACCGACCGGTCGCGCAGCAGCGCGACCGCGTCCTCGGGCCGCCACTTCTCCAGGCAGACCATCGGGCTGCCGAGCATGGCCGGCAGGTGCATGCCGAAGCAGAACGCCGCGACCGACGAGAGCGGCACGAGGGCGCCGACCGGGTCGCCGGGGCGCAGCCCGATCGCGTCGATGGTCGCCTGCCCGGCGTACCTCAGCGCAGCCTCGGACTGGACCACGCACTTGGGGCGTCCGGTGGACCCCGAGGTCATCGCGATGACGACACCGCCGGCCCAGCGCTCGGTGCCGGCGGTGCGGCCGGACACGGCGGCGTGCAGCGGCCAGCCGTCCAGCACGGTCCCGGCCGGCGCGAGGGCCGCGGAGTCGACCTGCCAGCCCGCCAGGGTGTCGGGCGCGGCGACGACCGCGTCGGGCCGGACGTCCTCGAGCGCGAGGTCGTACTCCGAGCGGTTGGCGTGGGCGCTGATGACGGCCACCAGCCCACCGCGGAGCCCGACGGCCACGGCGGCCGCGAGGGTCCGCCAGGTGTTGTCGGCCTGGACCAGCACCGTCGGTGCGCCCTCGAGCGACGACTCCAGCAGGTCGGCCATCCGCCTCGCCTCGGCGAGCACCTCCCCGAGGGTGTGCTCGCCCGAGCCGTCGACCACCGCCAGTGCGTCCGGTGTCCGCTCCGCGCGCTCCACGAGCTCCTGCGCCAGCTGATGCATGCCCTGCTCTCCTGTCAGTCCGAGTGTGGGGTGGGTACGACGACCGCGCGACCGCTCACCGCGCCGGTGCGCAGGCGGTCGTAGGCGGCCGGTGCGTCGTCGAGGCTGTGGGTCTCGGTCTCTGCGTGCAGCAGGCCCGCCCCGGCGAGGGCGACCACCGCCTCGAGGTCGTCCCGGGTCCCCCAGAACGGCGCGGCGACGCCCCAGCCGCGCGGCAGTTCGGCGCCCTTGGCGACGGTGATCCGACCGCCCGCCGAGCCGACCAGCGCGACCTGTCCCCCGGGACCGACCAGGGAGGGCAGGGCGCCCACCGTCTCCGGCGAGCCCACGAAGTCCAGGACCAGGTCGGCGTCGGGGCCTCCCGCGCCGGCCACGAGCGCGGCGGCGTCGAGCACGGACCCGACCGACCGCGTGGCGCCGAGCCGTGCGGCGAGCTCCCGCGCCTCGGGGCGCGGGTCCACCGCGACCACCTCCGCCGGCCCAGCCGCCGCGAGGAGCTGCAGCGCGAGGTGGCCGAGCCCCCCGACCCCGACGACGACGACCCGCGCCCCGGCGAGCAGCTCCCGGTGCGGGCGGAGCGCGTGGAACGCGGTCAGCCCGGCGTCGGTGAGGGGCGCCAGCGCGACCGGGTCGACGCCCTCGGCGTCGACCAGGTGGCGGGCGGACGGGACCAGCACGAAGTCGGCCAGCCCGCCGTCGCGGCCGAGGCCGGCCCCGACCGGCCCGCTGAGGGAGGGGCAGTGGTTCTCCCGGCCGGTCCGGCACCGGCGGCAGCTGCCGCACGCCCAGATCCCGTGCACGGCGTACCGCCCCCCGACCAGGTCATCGCCCGCTGCGTCGCCGGTCGCCACGACGGTCCCGACGACCTCGTGGCCGAGGGTGAAGGGCAGCTCGTAGGGCAGCACGCCCTCGGCGGCGTCCATCACGTGCAGGTCGGAGTGGCACAGCCCGGCTGCCTCGACGCGCAGCAGGACCTCCTCCCCGACGGGCTGCGGGACGGGCACCTCGACGAGCGCCGGCGGCACGCCCCAGGCGTGGAGCCGCAGCGCGCGCATCGTGGCGGGGAGACCGGTCACCGGGCGGTCCAGCCGCCGTCGACGCAGAGGACGTGGCCGGTCACGTAGCTGGAGGCGTCCGACGCGAGGAACAGCAGCGCGCCGTCGACCTCCCCCTCCTGGCCGCCCCGGCCGAGCATGGTGCCGCGCCGGACCCAGCCGGCCGACTTCTCGTTGGTGAACAGCCCGTCGGTCATCTCGGTGTCGAACCATCCCGGGACGACGACGTTGACCCGGACCCCGCGTCGTCCCCACTGGCCGGCCAGCTCACGGGTCAAGCCCACCACGGCGGCCTTCGACGCGGCGTACCCGGCGCCCCCGATGGGTGCCGTGGAGACGAGGCCGACGACGGAGGAGACGTTGACGATCGACGCGGGGCGCCCCTCGGGCAGGGCCGCGACCGCCGCGACCGCGAGGTGGAAGCCGGCCGTCAGGTTGAGGTCGAGGACCGAGCCGAACTCGTCCGCGGTCTCGGTGAGCGCGTCCGGCGGCCCGGCGCGACCGGCGTTGTTGACCAGGACGTCGATGCCGCCGTTGATCTCCCCCGCCGTCGCGACCAGCCGCTCCCGGTCCGCAGGGTCGGTCACGTCGCACTGCACCGGGACGAGGCCGGGGACCTCGGCGGCGAGCGCGGCCAGCCGGTCCGCGCGCCGGGCCGCGGCGACCACCGTCGCGCCGGCCGCCGCGAGCGTCCGGGCGAAGCCGTCACCGAGGCCCGACGACGCGCCGGTCACGACGGCGACGCGCCCGGTGAGGTCGAAGAGCGCGGGCAGGCCGGCCATCAGTAGACCGCCGTCCGGCCGCCGTCGACCGGGATCAGCGCCCCGGTCGTGTACCCGCTCGCGTCCGAGGCGAGGTGGACGACCAGGCTCGCCAGCTCTCGGGGGTCCCCGAGCCGGCCGGCCGGCAGCCGGTCGGTGACCAGCCCGATGAACTCCTCGTCCCAGCCCGCGGCCATGTCCGTGGCGAACGCACCGGGCATCACGCAGTTGACCCGCACCTGCGGGCCGTACTCCTGGGCGAAGGCACGGGTCAGGGCGTTCAGGCCGTTCTTGGACGCGGCGTACGTCGCCTCCGGCGGGCTGGGCCGCTCGGCCCCGATGCTGGAGACGTTGATGATGGACCCGCTGCCCGCGGCGTGCATGTGCCGGCCGGCGACCGCCATCAGGCGGAACGGTCCCTTGAGGTTGACGTCGATGGTCTTGTCGAACAGCGCCTCGCCCACGTCGTACGCCGACGGCGCCAGCGGAGCGATCCCGGCGTTGTTGACGAGGACGTCGATGCGGCCCAGGTCGCGGACGACGGAGTCCACGGCCGGCTCGATGGCGTCCCAGTCGCCCACGTGCAGCGGGAGCGGGTGGGCCTGCACGCCGCTGGCCTCGGTGACCTGCCTCGCGACCTCGGCGCAGGCCTCGGCCTTGCGGCTCGAGACGACGACCGTGGCGCCCGCCGCCGCGAGCCCGTCGGCGACGGCGCGGCCCAGGCCGCGGGTGGCGCCGGTGACCAGGGCGACCCGGCCGGTGAGGTCGGCCGCGCTCACGACGCCACCGCCGCGCCCGCCGCGGCCTGGGCCTTGAGCTCGAGCCGGGCCATCGTGCGCAGGTGGACCTCGGTGGGGCCGTCGGCGATCTGCAGCGCCCGGGTGAGGGAGTAGAGCCGGCCGAGCACCGTGTCGTCGCTGACGCCGGCAGCGCCCCATGTCTGCACCGCCCGGTCGACCACGCGGTGCGCGGTCTCCATCGCGGCGACCTTGATCGCGGCGACGTCGGTGCGGGCCGCGGCGTTGCCACGGGTGTCCATGAGCCAGGAGGCACGCAGGGTGAGCAGCCGGACCTGGTCGATCTCCATGCGGCTGCGCGCGATCCACTCGCGGACCACGCCGCGGTCGGCCAGCGGCCCGCCGAACGCCTCGCGCTCGAGGGCGCGCCGGCACATCAGGTCCATCGCGCGCTCGGCCATGCCGATCGCGCGCATCGCGTAGTGCATGCGGCCCGGGCCCAGCCGGCCCTGGGCGATGGCGAAGCCGTCGCCCTCATGGCCCAGCACGTTCGTCACCGGGATCCGCACGTCGGTGAACTGCACCTCCCCGTGGCCCAGGCGGTCGCGGTAGCCGAACATCGGCAGGTCGCGGACGACCTCGACGCCCGCCGCGTCGGCCGGCACCAGGACCATGCTCTGCTGCCGGTACGTGGGCCCGGTCGGGTCGGACTTGCCCATGAAGATGATCAGCCGGCAGTCGGGGTCCAGGACGCCGGAGGTGTACCACTTCCGCCCGTTGAGGACGTACTCGTCGCCCTCGCGGCGGATCGTGGAGGTGATGTTGGTGGCGTCCGAGCTGGCCACCGCCGGCTCGGTCATCGCGAAGGCCGACCGGATCTCGCAGTCCAGCAGGGGACGCAGCCACTGCTCCTTCTGCTCCGGCGTGCCGTACATCGCAAGGATCTCCATGTTGCCGGTGTCGGGCGCGGAGCAGTTGATGGCCTCGTTGCCGATGATCGAGCGCCCCACGATCTCGGCCAGCGGGGCGTACTCGAGGTTCGTCAGGCCGGCGCCGAGCCCGTCGTGGGTCATGAACAGGTTCCACAGGCCCTGCTCGCGCGCCACCTGCTGCAGCTCGCGCATGACCTGCGGCTGCTCGTGGTAGTCGTCGCCCTCGAGCAGCTGCGCGTCGTAGACCGCCTCGGCCGGGTAGACGTGCTCGCGCATGAAGGTCTGCAGCCTCTCCGCCAGCTCGGTGGTGCGGGGCGAGTACTCGAAGTCCACGGTGTGCCTCTCGGTGCCGTTCGGGGTGGTGGTTCAGGAGAGCCGGTCGAGGCCGGTGCGGACGAGCCGCTCGATCGTGGCGGGCAGCTTCTCCTGGTCGGGGTCGTGGTGACGCCCCTCGCGGTGCCGGCGCAGGTTGTGGCCCATGATCGCGGCCATCTTGAAGCGACCGAGCGCGTCGAACCAGGCGAGCTCGCCGAGCGGCGGCCCGCCCGCGACGTAGAGCTCGACGAGCTCCTCGGCGGAGGGGAGGCCGGGCACCTCGCGCCCGACGCCGGGGAAGTTGGCGCCGTCGGCGAAGACCAGGAACCAGCCGAGCTCGACCCGCGGGTCGCCGGGGCTCCAGATCTCCCAGTCGATGAGCGCGGCCGGCTCCTCGCCGGAGGAGATGATGTTGCCCAGCCGGTAGTCGCCGTGGACCAGCACGGGGTCGACCGCGTCCGGCACGCGGGCCGCGAGCCTGCGCTCGAGCTCGGCGGCCCCGGGCACCAGCTCCGGCGGGACGGCGCCCATGGTGCGCGCCCAGCGGGCCAGCTCCTCGGCGGGGCCGAGCGGGTCGCCGTCGACCGGCAGGGCGTCCAGGGGTACGCCGTGCAGTTGCGGCAGGACCTCGGCGGCGCGGCGCATCCGGGCCGCGGCGAGCGCCGGCTCGACCGCCGGGTCGTCCAGCACCGGTTCGAGCGACTCGCCTCGGACGAGGTCCATGGCGAACCAGGCCGGCTCGGCGCCGGAGGTGGCGCGGATCGCCGGCACCGGGACCTCGGTGCCGCCCAGCGCCGTCATGATCCGAGCCTGGCGGAGCATGTCGTGCCGACCGACGGCGCGCTGCCCGGGCGGCACGGACTTGACGACGAACTGCTCCTCGCCGAGCGCGATGCGGTAGGTCAGTCCGGAGTGGCCGCCGAGCATCGGCTCGAGGGCACCGGGCTCGCCGTCGTAGCCCTGCTCGCGCAGCGCGGCGACCACCCGACCGCGCAGCGCGGTGGTCGCGGTGTCTGCGGTGTCCTCAGTGGTGGTGGGCATCAGCGCGGCTCCCTCGGGAGGCCGAGCACGCGCTCGGCCAGGATGTTGTGCTGGATCTCGTCGGTGCCGCCCGCGATGCGGTAGCCGGGTGCGCCGAGGACGTGCTCGGTCCAGGCCCAGGTCCCCCACGCGCCACTGTCCGCGGTCAGGTCGGGTCCGAGCAGCATCCGGACGACCTCCGAGGTGCGGGCCATGGTGTCGGTGGCCAGCAGCTTGCCGACCGAGGCCTCCGGCCCGGGGTCGTCGCCGGCCACCACGGCCGCGGCCACCCGCATGCCGGTGAGGCGCTGGACGTAGCTGCGGGTGACCAGGTCCGCGACGCGGTCCCGCTCGAGCTCGCTCAACGGGCGACCGAGGTTGCGCGCGAGCTCGACGGCCCGGTCGGCGTTCTCGAGGCCGAGGTTGCCCGAGTCGAGCCGCTCGGAGGCCAGCACGGTCAGCGCGACCTTCCAGCCCGCACCGACGGGCCCGAGCCGGTGCTCGTCGTCGAGGCGCACGCCGTCGAGGTACACCTCGTTGAAGGAGGAGCCGCCGGTCATCTGCCGGATCGGTCGCACCGTGACGCCCTCGGCATCCAGCGGCACGAGGAAGACGGTCAGGCCGGCGTGCTTGGCGACGTCAGGATCGGTCCGGGTCACCGCGATGCCGAGGTCGGCGACGCGGGCCCCCGAGGTCCAGACCTTGTGCCCGTCGAGGCGCCACCCCTCCCCGTCGCGCACCGCCCGCGTGCGGACGGCCGCGAGGTCGGAGCCGGCCTCGGTCTCGGAGAACAGCTGGCAGGCGATCAGGTCGGTGCGCAGCAGGGCGCGGACCCAGCGCTCGCGCTGGGAGGCGGTGCCCCACTGCGCGACCGTGGGCGCCACCAGCTGCTGGGTCACGGGGAACATCTCGGTGCGCCGGGGGACGTCGAACTCCGCCTCGACCCGGCGGAAGGCGAGGAGGTAGGACATCGGCAGCCCGCGGCCGCCGTGCTCCCTGCTCCAGGTGACCGCGCCGAAGCCGGCGTCGAACTTCGCCCGCTCGTAGGCGCTGATCCGGTCGGTCTCGGCGCGTTCCTCCTCGGCGGTCCAGTTCTCGAAGACCGCGACGTCGTCGCTGCCCTCGCCCCAGGGGCGCGCGGATCGTGGCTCGGCGACCGAGGCCAGCCAGTCACGCGCCTCGGCGACGAACTCCTCCAGGGTGGGCGTCGGGGTGCTCGCACTCATCGGGCCACCGCCTCCAGGACCGTGCAGGCGCTGATGCCGGGAGCGCCGTAGACGTGGGTGAAGCCAAGTCGGGGCCCACCGGCCACCTGGCGGTCGCCCGCCTCGCCCCGCAGCTGCGTCACGACCTCGTGCACCTGCCGCAGGCCCGAGGCGCCGATCGGCTCGCCGTTGGCGATGCAGCCGCCGTCGGTGTTGACCGGCAGGACGCCGCCGATCTCGGTAGCGCCGCGGGCGATCCAGTCCTCCTGCTCCCCGTGCTCGCAGAACCCGCACTCGGCCAGGTGCATGACCTCGGCACCCGCCTCGGTGTCCTGCAGCTGGGCGACCCCGATGTCGGCCGGCCCGACTCCGGCGGCCTCGAACGCCGCCGCGGCCGCGTCCGAGCTGACGCTCGAGGGTGCCCCCTGGCCCTGGATGGAGGGGCTGAAGACCTCGAAGGAGCCGAAGCCGCGCGTGCGCGTGGCAGCCGAGAGGAGCCGCACCTGCCGGGCGCCGAGCCGCGCGGCCACGGCCTCGGAGGCGACGACGATCGCGGCCCCGCCCTCTCCCGGCGAGCAGAACATGTACTGCGTCAGCGGGTCGTTGACCATGGCGGAGGCGGCGACCTGCTCCTCGGTGAGGGCCTCGCGCCGCCAGGCGTTGGGGTTGACGGCGCCGTTGCGGAACGCCTTCGCAGCGACCTTGGCGAGCGTCGCCTCGCTGATGCCGTGCTCGCGCATGTAGCGGCAGATCTTCATCGCGAAGAACTGCGTGGTGACCATCAGGCCGGCCTCGCCGTAGCCCGCCGGCAGTCCCCAGTCCTCCGGACGCGGGTCGAACGCCCCGCGCGGGTGCTTGTCGAAGCCCACCGCCAGCGCGATCTCGGCGGCGCCGGACCGGATGGAGTTGACCGCCGAGACCAGGGCGCTGCCGCCCGTGGCGCAGCCGTTCTTGACGTTGGTGAACGGGATGCCGGTGAGGCCGAGGTCCGAGACCAGCGTGTCGGCGAGACCGGACCCGTCGCTCCCGCCGAAGGCCACCTGGACGTCGGGCCAAGCGATCCCGGCGTCGTCGAGCGCGGCGTGGATCGCCTGCACGGCCATCTGTCGACCGGTCACACCGGGCTGACGGCCGAACCGCGACAGACCTGCTCCGACGATCGAGACGCCGCTCACCGCGCGGCCTCCCCAGCCGCCAGCCACGGTGCGGTGGCGAACGTCGGGACCGGCTCGGTGGCCACCAGGGTCACCTCGGCGCCGTCCAGCTCAGCGGGGTCGCCGCACTCGAGCCGGGCCTCGACGCGGACGCCGTCGGCCAGCTCGACGTACCCCACGGCGAAGGGCGCGAAGCCCGCCGCCGGGGGCACGTAGGGAGGGGACTTCGGCGCGAAGCGCTGCACCGTGTGCGCCCAGACCGTGCCCTGCCGGGCCAGCTCGAGCGGCTCCATCTCGGCGCTCCCGCACCGCTGGCAGCCGGCGGCCACCGGGAACGCCACGTTCCCGCACGGGCGGCACCGGCTCCCCACCAGGGACGGACGGGTGGACGCGGCCACGTCGACGTTCACGACATCTCCTCGTTGCTCCAGAGCGGCATCGGGGGACGGGCCCCCAGGACGGGTCGGGTCAGCGACCGACCCACTTGGGCTCGCGCTTCTGGAGGAACGCCTGCACGCCCTCCTTGCCGTCCTCGGACTGCAGCGCGTTGCCGACCGCCAGGTGCTCCATGACCATGAGCGAGCGGACGTCGGCGTCCAGGCCCTGGTTGATGGCCATCTTGGTCAGCCGCATCATGTAGGGGCTCTTGTCGGTGAGCGTGGAGATGAACTCCTCCACGCACGCGTCGAGCCGGTCGGCCGGCGCGGAGTCGTTGATGAGGTCGAAGTCCTTCGCCTCCTGGCCCGACAGCAGCTTGCCGGTGAGCATGAGCTCCTTGGTCTTGCGCAGGCCGATCATCCGCGGGAGGCGGTAGATCGGGCCGGCGCCGCCGAAGAGGGCCCGGCGGATGTGGAAGTCGCCGATCTTGGCGTCGTCCGAGGCGATCGCGAAGTCGCAGGAGATCATCAGCTCGAAGCCACCGGCGGTGACGTAGCCCTCGAGCACCGCGACCGAGGGGGTGTTCATCTGGTAGAGGCGGTCGCACACCTGGGCCGAGAGCACGGCGACGTCCATGGCGGTGGTCGTGCCGATGAAGTCCGAGAGCAGCTCGTCGAGGTCGAAGCCCGAGCAGAACTGGTTGTCCACGCCCCGCAGGACGAGGACCTTGAGCTCGGGGTCCTCGTCGACCTCCTTGATGATCTCGTCGAGCCGGTGGAGGAGCTCGACGGTGACTGCGTTCTTCTTGTGCGGTCGGTTGAGCCACACGCGGGCGACGTCGCCGTCCTTCTCGAGCAGGACGTGGTCGGTGTCGATCATGGCAGGTCCTTTCAGAACCGAACTGGATTCAGTTTAGTTTGAACTGAGTTCACTACGGTGTCAACCCCCTGCGGTCGTCGGCCCGGAACCGCCTCAGATCTCGGCTCCGGCGCGGTAGCCCTCGGCGATGGCGTGGCTGAGCCGGCGCGGGCTCACGCAGTCCCCGACCACGCTCACGGCCGGGTCCGAGCGGTCCGCGACCGGCCCGAGGTCGAGCACCGGCACACGGGGCCGGTGCCAGACCGTCAGCACGTCGTCGAGCTCGAGGACGGGACCCCCGAACACCGGGCGCAGCAGCACCGGTCCCGAGGCACCGGCCGGGACCTCCAGGGCATGAGCGACGCGCAGGTCCACCCCGGCCGCGCCGAGCCGGGTGAGCAGGGGACCCGCGCTCTCGGCCGGGACGCGGGACGCGAGCGCGGTCAGCGGCGTCGCGAACGTGACCCGCCAGCCGCGTTGCGCGAGCGCCTCGGCGGCGCTGTACGCCGGCCAGAACCCTTCGCCCTCGTCGTACACGACGGCCCGCCGCGGGGAGAGGTCCGGCAGGCGGCCCAGGATGGCGTCGTCGACCGTGACGGCCGGTCGTCCCTCGAGCGCGGCCGGGACGGGGGCGCACCGCGAGCCGGTCGCCACGACGACGTGCCCGGCCAGCCGGCGGACCTCCGCGAGGTCCTCGGCGTCGATGCCGGCGGCCAGGTTGACCTCGACCCGCAACCGCCTGAGCTCCCGCTCCAGGAAGTCGACCACGTCGATGAACGTCGCCCGGTGGGGCGACGCAGCCGCCACCCGGGCCGATCCCCCGAGGGTCCGGGCCCGTTCGAAGAGCACCACCCGGTGCCCGCGGCCGGCCGCCACCCGGGCCGCCTCGAGACCCGCAGGGCCCCCGCCGACGACGTACACGTCCTTCACCTCCGCCGCCCGCCGGCCGACCGCCGGGTGCCGGCCCCGGCCCACCTCGGCGTTCACGGCGCAGTGCAGGTGCGGGTCGAAGGCGCGGCAGTCCTGGTTGATCCCGAGGCAGCCCCGGACCTCGCCCAGGCGGCCGTCCCGCGACTTCACGGGCAGGTCCGGGTCGGCGATCAGCGCCCGCGCCATGCCGACGAGGTCGGCGTGGCCGGACCTCACGATGTGGTCGGCGGTGGCCGCGTCCCGGATGCGCTGACCCACGAGCGTCGGGAGCCCAGTCGCCGCGCGAACCCGCGCGGCCGACGGCACGGCCACCGCGTCGGGGCCCGTGGAGTCCTTGACGTACGTGCCGCGGGTGCCGTGGGTGATGCTGACGTAGTCGATCCCGCGCCCGGCCAGGTCCCCGGCGATGCGGACGCAGTCGTCGACCCCCATCCCGCCGGGGACCTCCTCCTCCCCGCTGAGCCGGACCCCGAGCACGAAGCCCTCCGGGGTCACCGAGCGCATCGCCTCGACGACCAGCCGCACGAAGCGCATCCGGTTGTCGAAGGAGCCGCCGAAGTCGTCGGTGCGCCGGTTGGTCAGCGGCGACATGAACTGGGCCGGGAGGTAGCCGTGCGCCCCGTGGATCTCGACCCCGTCAGCGCCGGCGGCGACCAGGTGGGCGGTGGAGATCCGCCAGCCCTCCACGATCGACTCGATCTCGGGGACGGTGAGCTCGTGCGGCGGGTAGGCGTCCCGCGCGGTCTTGACCGCCGACGGTGCCACGGGGGGCGAGTCCGACTCGCCCCCTATGAACTCGCGGCCCAGGTGGCAGAGCTGCCCGATGAAGCGGGCGCCGTGCCGGTGGACGACCTCGACCTTGGCCGCGGCGGCGGGCACGAACTCCTCGAGGTAGGCCTCCACGAGCTTGCGGGAGCGCAGGGTGGTGGTGGGGTGGACGACGGTCGCACCGCCGATGACGAGCCCGACCCCGCCGGCGGCGAGCCGCTCGAAGTGCTCGGTGTCCCCGTGGGTCGGGACACCGCCCTGCGCCATGCTCGTCCCCGCGGGCAGGGCCACCAGGCGGTTCTTCAGCGTCATCGAGCCGAGGGCGAACGGCGAGAACACGTGGGGGAAGTCGGTCATGGGGCTCCTCGCCGGGCTGAGGGCTGGCGTGCTGGGGGCTGGTGGGCCGGTGCTGGTGGGCCGGGGCTGGCGGCGGAGGAGCCGTCAGACGGTGAAGCGGCCGCCGTTGCTGAGCAGCACCGCACCGACGACGTTCCCGGCCCCGGTCGAGGCGAGGTAGCAGATGTTGTCCGCGAGCTGCTCGGCGCTCGCGTAGCCGATCGCGCCCGTCGCCTCCATGGCCTGCCGGACGGCCGCCGGGGTGCGCGAGGCCATCGGCGTGTCCACCGGGCCCGGCGCGACGGTGTTGACCCGGATGCCGTGGGCGATGGCCTCCTTGGCCACCGACTGCGACAGCGCGTGCACACCGGCCTTGGACGCGGCGTAGTGCGGGTAGCCGACCAGGGTGTCGAAGGCGGCAGAGGACCCGACGGTGACGATCGCCCCGCTCCCCTGGGGCCGCATCGCCCGCACGGCCGCACGCAGGACGTGGAAGGTGCCGTCGAGGTTGATCGACATCACCCGTCGCCACGCCTCGTCGTCGAGCTCGCAGAGGACGTCGACCGGGTGGCCGCTCTCCTGGGCGGCCAGGATGCGCGCCTTGGCGGCGGGGTCGTCGACCCCGGCGGTGTGCACGACGACGTCGAGGCGTCCGGCGGTCCCGACCACCGAGCCGACGACGGCGTCGACGGAGGCGGCGTCCGCGACGTCCACGGCGTGCGCGACGCCGCCGACGCCGGCGGCCACGTCGGCTGCGTTGCGCTCGGCGACGTCGGCAACGTGCACCTGGGCGCACCCCTCGGCCGCGAGCTGGCGCGCCACGGCGGCGCCGATGCCCGAGCCGCCTCCGGTGACCAGGGCGACCTGTCCGGCGAAGCGGCCGGAGGTGTGGGGGTGCTGCGTCATGGTGCTCTCCTGCGGGTCGAGGCCCCGGGGGGGCCGGTCGGGTCGGGCGGGTCGGGCGGGTCGGACAGGGGTTCAGGTCGGGTCGGTCGGGTCGGCCGGGTCGGCCGGGTCGGCCGTCGGGTCGGTCGGGAGCAGCACGTGCGGGCCTGCGACGCGCACGGCCTCGCGTCGCACGGCGTGCCGGAGCCGCTGCTCGGGGACGGTCAACCGGACGGTCTCCTGCTCGAGGAGCTCCTCGCGACCGGCGACGCGGTAGGTCTCGACCCACCGCAGTCCGTCGGCCGACGCGTCGACGACGCGGGCCCGCCACGACCACCCACCCAGGCGGAGGCGGGAGAGCCGGAGGTCGGCCAGCGCGGCCTCGAAGCCCGGCAACCGCGCCGGCGCGACGACGTACTCGTAGCGCACGACCAGCTCGCCCTCGCCCGCGTCGGCGACCAGGGCGGCGACGGACGCGTCGGGGTCGGCGAGGACCGGCTCGATGCCCGCACTGGACCCCAGGCCTGAGGAGAGCAGCACGCCCAGCGACGCGGTCATCAGCGCGGCAGCCAGCACCAACGCCGTCGAGGTGCCGAGCAGGTCGGCCGCGACGCCCCAGAGCAGGGCACCCACGGCCTGGGTGCCCTGGAAGAGGAAGAGCACCAGCGCGATGACCCGCGGCCGCACCCAGTCCGGCAGCGCCTGGTGGGCCAGCATCATCCAGGTGCTCTGCACCCCGACCCAGGCGACGCCGCCGAGCACGAGGAAGGGCGCGACCACCGCGGCGGTGGTGGCCAAGCCCATCGCCAGGAGCGTGAGCGCGTACGCCGCGGAGCCGACCGCCGCGAAGGCTCGCACGCTCAACCGGCGGCGCAACCCGCCGAGGAGGAGCGTGGCCGCGACCGCGCCGACGCCGAGCAGCGCCATCATCACGCCGAAGCTGCCTGACCCGAGCCCGAGCCGGTCGTGGACGACGATCGACACCAGGGCCCACAGCGCCGCGGCGGGCAGCCCGAACATCGTCATCCGCAGCAGCAGGCGGGTGGTCCAGGGCGAGTGGCGCGTGAAGCGCAGGGCGGCCCGGATGGCGGGCAGGACCGGACGGCGGGGCGCCCGCCGTCCGGGTCGGCGGAGCTCGACGAGGGCGAGCACGCCCGCACAGCAGGCGAACAGCGCGGCGACCACGCTGAAGGTGACCACCGGGCCCCGCAGGCCCAGCCCCACGCCGGCGAGCAACGGACCCAGCGCCCGCGCGAGGTTGAACACCGCGCCGTCGACCACGGCCGCCGAGGACACCAGCGGCCGTCCGACGGTCTCCGGCAGCAACGACTGCCACGCGACGCCGACGACGACGAGCGCGACGCCGACGACGACGACCGTGAGTAGCGCCGGCACCGCCCCGTCGACGTCGAGGGCCGCCAGGGCGGCCGCCGCCGCCGCCGAGACACCCGAGGCCAGGGCGGCCGCGGCCATCAGCCGCTCGCGGGACGCGAACCCGACGACCACGCCGACGGGGAGCGCCAGGGCGAGGAACGGCACCGCCATCGCGGCCGGGGCCAGCGACACGACCGTGGCCGACTCGCCACGCTCGGTGAGCATCCACTGCACGGAGACCACGTGCACCCAGACCGCGACGGCGTTCACCAGCTGCACCCCGACCAGCAACCGGAAGACCGGGACGCGCAGCGCGGCCAGCGGCCCGGCGGGCGCGTCCGCCGGGGGCTGTGGGACTGCGTCCACCGCCTGTCGCCTCCTAGAAAACTGAAGTCAGTTCGGTTACCGTAACGCACCTCACACACCGAAGGGAGCCCCTCCATGCAGGAGATCGACCTGCTCGTCATCGGCGCCGGGATGGCCGGCCTGACCGCGGCGGCCCGCGCGACCCGCGACGGCAAGCGCGTCGTGGTGCTCGAGGTGTCCGACGACGTCGGCGGCTCGGCACGGTTCGCGGGGTACGCCTGGACCGCGCCGTCGCGCGAGGTGATGGACGAGGTCAACCCGGCCGGCGACGAGACACTGCGGCACGCCCTGGTCGACCGGTTCGCCGACGGCGTCGCGTGGATCCGGTCCACCGGGGTCGAGGCCCGGGAGCCGGTGCCGGTCCTCGGGTTCGGCTCCGGCCACCAGTTCGACACCAACCAGTACGTCGACGTGTGCCGCCGCCTCGTCACCGAAGCCGGCGGGGAGGTCCGCCTGCGGACCACCGTCGAGCGGCTGCTCACCGAGGGCGGACGCGTCACGGGCGCCCTCGCCGTGGGCGCGGACGGAGCCGCCGAGGAGCTGCGGGCGCCGTGGACGCTGCTCGCGACCGGCGGCTTCCAGGGCGACGCCGACCTGCTCGCCGAGCACGTCCACCCGCGGGCGGGTGGCATGCAGCTGCGGTCGAACCCGCACAGCACGGGGACCGGCTACCGGCTGGCCGCCGAAGTCGGTGCCGCCACTGGGCACCAGGACGCCGGCTTCTACGGCCACCTCGTCCCGAGCGGGATCACCTTCGCGGACCCCTCCGACTTCGTGGACCTCTCGCTCTACTACAGCGAGCACGCCCTGCTGTTCAACCTGGAGAACCAGCGCTTCACCGACGAGACCCTCGGGGACCACCTCACGACCATGGCGCTGCTGGAGCAGCCCGAGTCGCGCGGCCTGCTGGTCGCCGACGCGCGCGTCCACCGCGACTGGGTCGTGGGCTCCTACGTCGAGGGCGCCGTCGCCCTCGACAAGTTCGCGGTCGCCAGCAGGCGCGGTGGACGGGTGGGGCTGGCCGAGAGCCTGGACGAGCTCGACTACCTGCCGGAGGAGTGGGGCTACGACGGCGCCGCCGTCCGGGCCCAGGTCGAGGCCTACAACCGCGCGAGCACGGCGCAGGAGCCCGTCTCCCCGGGGCGCCGCAGAGACCCGGCACCGCTGGACGAGGGGCCGTGGTACGTCGTGGAGTGCGTGCCTGCGGTGACCTTCCCCTTCTACGGCGTCCTCATCGACGACTCTGCCCGGGTACTGGGCGCGGACGGAGCGCCCGTGCCGGGGCTCCTGTGCGCCGGGTCCGACAGCGGCGGGCTGTACGACCGTGCCTATGCGGGCGGACTGGCGTCCGCCCTCGTCTTCGGGCTGGCCGCGGCCCGCACGGCGACCGGCGGGGACTGACCGCGACCCACCGCGTCGCACCGGGAACGGGAGGAGGGGCGCCCGGCGGGCGCCCCTCCTCTGCCGCGTCCTGGCGCGTCAGACGCCGATGAGCTCCGCCACGGTCGCGCGCTGCGCGCGGGAGGCACCGAAGAGCCCCTCGTCGCCGAGCACCCGGCGCAGGTAGTCGTGGGCGAAGTGCTCCCAGGTGAAGCCGATCCCGCCGTGGAGCTGCACGGCCTCGTGCGCCGTCCGGACGGCAGCGTCGGCGCAGACCGCCGCCGCCACGGCCACCGGGAGCGCGGCCGAGACCGGGTCGGCGTCCATGGCGGCCGCGGCGTACCGGACGGCCGAGCGGGAGCGCTCGAGGTCCACGAGGAGGTCGGCCAGGCGGTGCTTGACCGCCTGGAAGGAGCCGATCGGCCGGCCGAACTGCTCGCGCTGCACGACGTAGGCACAGGTGGCCTCCAGCAGGTGGGCGACGATGCCGGCGTGCTCGGCCGCGACGGCGACGTCGGCGAGCAGCGCCAGCCGCTCGACGACCTCGTCGTGGCGCGCGGTCCCCACCACGAGCGCGGCGGGTGACCGCTCGAGCGACACCCGGGCCTGGCGCCGGGTCGGGTCGACGACCGTGAGCTGCTCGACCCGCGCGGCGGCCAGGCCGGTCACCACCAGCACCTCGCCCCGCTCGGAGGCAGCGCGGCAGACGAGGTGGTCGGCCGCACCGGCCTGCAGGACGCGGGGGAGCACGCCGGAGACCAGCCAGGCCTCCCCGTCCCGCTCGGCCCGGAGCGCGACCGGTCCCCGCAGCGGGGCCACCGTGGCCACGGACCGCCCGGCCACGAGCGCGTCGAGCAGCGGACGGTGCTCGTCGGCACTGTCGGCGGCGGCGAGCGCCTGGGCACCCAGCACCGCCGAGGCGAGGAGCGGCTCGGGCAGGAGCGCCCCTCCTGCCTCCTCCAGGAGCACGGCGAGCTCGCGCACGCCGTACCCCGAGCCACCGCGCTCCTCGGGGACGGCCATGCCGGCCACCTCGAGCTCGGCGTTGAGGAGCTGCCAGAGCTCCTCGGACCAGCCTCGCTCGGTGGCGGCAGCACTCCGCACCTGCTCGTGACCGGCGTGCTTGGCGAGCACCTGGCGCACGACCTCGCGGAGCTCGTCGTGCTCTGCGACGGGGGCCATGACCGCCGGGTCCGACTCTGGCCAGGGGTTCACCACGGCACTCCTCCTCGACTGGAACTAATTTGAGTTCAGTTCAGGTTAAGTGCTCGATCCGCGGGAGACAAGGGTCGACAGCCGCGAGTGACTTGAACTAGGTTCAATCCATGCCCGACACCTCGACCCTTGTCCGGTACTACGCGGCCGTCGACGCCGGCGACCTCGACGCGGCCATGGCACTGGTGGCGCCCGACGTCCGGTTCGCGATCCACCTTCCCGGCCGCGCGGTCCGCGGCGAGGCCCGCCAGGGCCTCGTCGACTACCTGTCCGGCCGCGGGGACGTCGTCCGGCGCCACGTGCCCCGGCGCTCGTCCGTCGCGGACGACGTGGAGTTCGTCTACGGCGCGGTGGTTGAGGACGGGTCGACCACCACCGGGCACTTCCTGGCGGCGGTCCGGCTCGACGAGCAGGGCCTGATCGCGCGCTACCAGGTGTCCTTCGACCCCGAGCTGGGCCTGCTCCCGTGACCACCGGCCCCGCCACCTGTCCCGCCACCCCCACCGCGACCCACCCGGACGAGGAGCCCCGAACCGTGACCACGACGCCCCTGCTGCGCGACTGGTTCGAGATCATGGACTCCAGCACCCCCGAGCGGGTGCTCGACATGATCACCGACGACTTCCAGCTCTCCATCCTGTTCTCCACAGGAGGCCAGGCCGCCGAGTTCCGCGGCGACCGCGCCGGGCTCGTGGTCTACCTCGAGCAGCGCGAGGTCAGCGTCCTCACGCACCACCTCCTCGCCGGCGCGCGGACCGACGGCACCGAGCTCGTGCTCGGCGAGACCCGGCGCGACGGCGGGTTCGAGGCCTCCTTCAACGCCAGCGCCCAGCTCGACGAGAGCGGCCGGAAGGTGCGGCGCCTGCTGATCTGCCGCACGCCCGCCGTCCGGTTCACCGACTGAGCCGCTCACGACCGACCCCCGTCCCAGGAGACCCCGATGACCACCTACGTACTCGTCCACGGCGCCAACTACGGCGGCGACAGCTGGCGGTTCGTCACGCCCCACCTCGACGGTCCGTGCGTGGTCGTGGACCTCCCGGGACGAGGCCGTCGCCCGGCCCGCCTCGCCGAGGTCACCTTCGAGGACTTCGTCTCCGCCGCCGCCGAGGACGTGCGGGCGGCCGACGTCACCGACGCGGTCCTGGTCGCCCACTCCGCGGGCGGGCTCACCGCCGCGCACCTGCTCAACCGGGTGCCCGAGCGGTTCCGGGCGTGCGTGCTGGTGGCCTCCACCATCCCGCCGCACGGGGAGGCGATCGCCGACAACATCGACCCGGGGATCCGGGAGGCGGTGCTCGCCGGTTCCGGCGACGGCACCTACGTCCTGGACGAGGAGACCGCCCGGGCCGCCCTGTGCCACGACCTCGACGACGAGCGGACACGGCTGGCGCTCGCCGACATGCAGGCCGACACCACGGCGCTGCTCTCCGAGCCGAGCGACCTCACCGGGCTCCAGCGGCTGGGAGCGGTGACCTACGTCCGGACGACGCTGGACCGGACCCTGCCAGTGGAACACCAGGACCGTGCGATCGCCGCGATCGGCGACTGCCGGGTGGTGGACCTCGAGGCGGGCCACCTCGCGATGTACTCCCGGCCCGAGGACCTGGCTGCGCTCGTCGTCACCGCCGGGCGCTGAGCCCCGGCGGCGAGCCTCCCGCGCCGCGGCTCAGCGGACCTGGGCCCCGGAGATCGCGCGGGCGATGACGAGGCGCTGGATCTCCGAGGTGCCCTCGAAGATCGTGTAGATCTTGGCGTCGCGGGCCATCCGCTCGACGGGGTACTCGCGGGTGAACCCGTTGCCGCCGAGGATCTGCATGGCCTGGCCGGTGACCTTGACGGCCGTCTCGCCGGCGACCAGCTTGGACATCGAGCCCTCCGCCGCCTCGAAGGTCTTGCCCTGGCTGGCCATCCACGCGGCACGCCACACCAGCAGCCGGGCGGCGTCGATGGAGGTCTTCATGTCGGCCAGCGCGAAGGCGATGGCCTGGTTCTCGATGATCGGCCGGCCGAACTGCTCGCGGGTCCCGGCGTAGTCCAGCGCCACCTCGTAGGCCGCCCGCGCGATGCCGACGGCCTGGGCCCCGACCGCGGGGCGGGTCCGCTCGAACGTCGCCATGCTGGCGTTGCCGCCGGCACGGGTGCCCTCCCGGGCGCGGGCCAGGCGGGCGTCGAGCTTCTCCTTGCCGCCCAGCAGGCAGCGGCCCGGCACGCGCACCTGGTCGAGCACGACCTCGGCGGTGTGGGAGGCGCGGATGCCGTGCTTGTGGAACTTCTGCCCCTGGCTGAGGCCCTTGGTGCCGGGCGGGACGACGAACGACGCCTGGCCGCGCGAGCGCAGGTCGGGGTCGACGACCGCGGTGACGACGTGCACGTCGGCCAGGCCGCCGTTCGTCGCCCACGTCTTGGTCCCGTTGACGACCCACTCGTCGGTCGCCTCGTCGTACGTCGCACGCGTGCGCATCGCGCCCACGTCGCTGCCGGCGTCGGGCTCGGAGGAGCAGAACGCGCCGAGGCGCAGGTCCCCGGGCTGGCCGAACATCTCCGGGACCCACTCGCCGACCTGCTCGGGCGTGCCGTTCGCGCTGACGCCGGCGGCCGCGAGGGCGGTGCCGACGATGGCGAGGCCGATGCCGGCGTCGCCCCAGAAGAGCTCCTCCATGGTCACCGGGATGCCGAGACCGCTCTGGTCGAAGCTCTGGGTGGCGAAGAAGTCGAGGGAGTAGAGCCCGATCTTCGCGGCCTCCTCCAGCACCGGCCACGGGAACTCCTCGCGCTCGTCCCACTCCGGCGCGGCCGGGCGGATGACGTCGGCGGCGAAGGAGTGGACCCAGTCGCGCAGCTCGAGGTGGTCGGGGCCGAGGTCGAACGAGGGTGTCGTCACGTACCGGAGGGTAACCACGCGCCTCGCCGGTGTCTGCGCACCACGACGAAGAGCACGAGCGCCAGCAGCACCAGGGGCAGGTGGGTGAGCACGGTCAGCACGACCAGCCCCCCGGCGACCGCGAGCACCGCCGGCGAGGGCCCCGACCGACGGGCCGCCCCCCGGCCCGACACGGACCGGACGGACCGGGCCGGAGGGGCGGCCGGCAGGTCGCGGAACACGGGACCCAGGTCCGCCCGCGTGCGGGCGGCCCAGACCCGGTCGAGGCGCTCCGCGTGCTCCTCGGCGGTCAGCCGGCCCTCGGCATAGTGCTCTGCGAGGTCGGCCGCCGCCCGGTCGCGCTCGGCGTCGCCGATGCGCAGGTGCTCGTTCATGCGTCCGTGGCGGGCCGGTCGTCCGGCCGGTCCCCGGCCTGGTCGTCGGCCGGGTCCTCGGCCGGGTCGCCGTCGGCGAGGATGCCGTACAGCCGGCGACGGGTGTCGACGAGGACGTCGACGGCCGCGCGGCGCTGGCCCTCGCTGCCGGTGGTGACGATCTGCCAGACCGCGCTCATGACCTGCCCGATCTCGGGACGGACGTCGACGCCGCCGCGGGCGTCCTCGCGGGTCGACGCCTCGAAGGGCGACCAGACCGCGGCGAGCTCCTCGGGGTGCTCGGCGACGTACGCCCGGCCGGCCTCGGTGAGGCGCAGCGCGCGGCGACCGCGGTCGGCGTCGGTCTCGACCAGGCCCTCGTCCTCGAGCTGCTGCACGGTCGGGTACACCGAGCCGGGGCTGGGCCGCCAGGCGCCCTCCGTGCGGTCGGTGATCGCCTGGATGACCTGGTAGCCGTTGAGCTGCTCGGTCTCGCCGGCCGTGGCCAGCACGTCCAGGATGGCCGCACGGACGTCGCCGCGGCGGGCGCGGGGTCCGCGACGGCCGTCGCCGGCGCCCGGGCTGCCGAAGAGGCCGGCGAGCCACGGCGGCGGTCCGCCGCGACGGCCGCCGCCGCGGTGCCCGCCGCCCAGGTCGGACCAGGCGCCCCAGGGTCCGGGGCCGCCGCGCTGGGGGTGGTGGTGGTGCTTCATGGCGCTCTCCTTCGAGTACGTGTCGCGAACTGTTCGCGATATATCGTGACTGTACGTCGATAGGACCGTCCAGACAAGGACTCCGGTGTCGGATTCCCCGGCCCCCCGGGGATTCCTGCGCTTCTTGGGGGAAACCTCCCCTGGGAAGCGCAGGTTTCACCTGAGGAGTTCCGCCCGAGGGCCGGGACCGCCCGCGGGGCCTGACCTGACAGATGTCATGGCCGACCGGTGAGCCGGCGCACTGGGGCAGCGCCGGATCCGCTGGGAGCGTGGGACGCATGACGACCAGCACTGCTCCCGCCGTCCCCAGCGGTCCGCACATCGAGGTGCGGGGGCTCCACCGGACCTACGGCACGGGCCCCGAGGCGTTCGAGGCCGTCCGCGGCGTCGACCTGGTGGTCGAGGCCGGGACCGTCGTCGCCCTCCTGGGCACGAACGGCGCCGGCAAGACGTCCGCGCTCGAGGTGGTCGAGGGGCTGGCGCCGCCGAGCGCCGGGGAGGTCCGGGTGCTCGGGCTGGACCCGGTGGCCGACCGGGCGGAGGTACGGCGCCGGACCGGCGTGCTGCTGCAGAGCAGTGGGTTCCCGGCGGACCTCACCGTGGCCGAGACGCTGCGCATGTGGGCGGCGACGATGACCGCCCCGCGGCCGGTCGCCGACGCGCTGGCCGACCTCGACCTGGCCGGCCGCGCCGACGTACGGGTCCGCGCCCTCTCCGGCGGCGAGCTGCGCCGCCTGGACCTGGCGTGCACGCTGCTCGGCGAGCCGGAGGTCGTGCTGCTCGACGAGCCCACCACCGGGCTGGACCCGGAGAGCCGCCGCCGCGTGTGGGAGCTGGTCGCGGGCCTGCGCGACCGCGGCTGCTCGGTGCTGCTGACCACCCACCACCTGGAGGAGGCCGAGGAGCTGGCCGACCGGGTGGCGATCATGCACGCCGGGCGCATCGTCCGCGAGGGCACGCCCGCCCAGCTCGGCGCCGACCACCCCTCGACGATCCGGTTCGAGGGCACCGCGGCCGGGCTCCCCGACCTGCACGGTCTGCCCGCGGTCGCCCGGGTCGGCACCGACCACGGCACCACGACCATCGAGTCCCGCGACCTGCAGGCGACGCTGACCGCGCTGCTCACCGCCGCGGCCGACCGCGGCGTGCGCCTGCCCGGCCTCGAGGCCCGCAGCGCCTCGCTCGAGTCGGTCTTCCTCGCCATCGCCTCCGGCGAGGAGCCGGCCCCCGCACCCGCACCCGAACCCGCCCGCCCGACCGGAGGAGCCGCCCGATGACCACGCTCTCGCTGTCCCGCACCGCGGGCCTGGCCCGCGCGAACGCCACCCTGGTCCTGCGCAACCGGCTCACGCTCATCTACGGCGTCGTCCTCCCGCTGCTCCCGCTCGGCCTGCTGCTGGTCGGCGACAGCGGGTCGGAGGACTCCGGCGGCGCCGGCGCGGCCGCGATCGTGACCGCGCTGATGATGGCGGCGCTCTTCCCGGTCTTCTACAACCTGCTCTCCCAGCTGGTCACCCGCCGCGACGAGCTGGTGCTCAAGCGGCTGCGCACCGGCGAGAGCACCGACGCGGAGATCATCACCTCGCTGGCGCTGCCCGGCTTCGCGGTGGCGCTGGCGACCGCCGTGGTCGCGGTGCCGCTCGCGATCGCCTTCGGCCAGGACGCGCCGCTCAACCCGCTGCTGTACGCCGTGACCGTGGTCGTCACGCTGCTGATGTTCGCGGCGTTCGCGCTGTGGACGGCCGCCTGGACCCGCAACGCCGAGGCCGCCCAGATCACGAGCATGCCGGTGATCCTGCTCGCCGTGCTGGGCCAGGTCGCGATCGGCTTCCCCGACGAGGTCCGTCGGTTCACCGACCTGACGCCGGGCGCCGCGATGACCGACCTGGTGCGGGTGAGCTGGTTCGGCATGGAGACCGGCAGCACCGAGCGGACCCTCGACTTCGCCGGCAGCTGGGCGGCCGCCGGGCAGCCGCTGCTGGTGCTGGTCGCGTGGGCGGCGCTGGCCGGGTACCTCGCCCGCCGCTCGATGCGGTGGGAGCCCCGCGCCTGACGGCGCGACTAGGGTCGGGGCCGTGCTGCAGCGGTGGTGGCGTCGCGCCTGGTCCGACCGCGACCAGGTCCAGCGCGTCGACCTGTACACCCGCCAGTCGCTCTACGTCATCGCCGGCGGGATGAACCTCCTGATCCTCCTCGGCGCCGTGCCTGCGGCGCGCCAGCACCCCGCGGCGTACGCCACGACCGTCGCGGCCGGCGCCGCGCTCTCCGTGGCCTCCGCCTGGTCGCTGCGCGACGCCATCCGGATCTACCCGCACACCGGCCCGCTGCCCGTCCGGAGCACCGGCGTCCTGGTCGGCCTCGCCGTCCTCGCGACCGCCGGGGCGCGGGCGCTGCCGACCGACCTGCCGGACGCCCTCGGGCTGCTCGCGGCGTTCTCCCTGGCCTGGGGCCTGGGCGGCTACCGCGACCGCCGGGTCGCGGTCGCCGGTCTCGTCGGCATCGGTGTGGCCGCCTGGCTGCCGTCGAGCGACCCCGCGACGGCGACGTACGGCGTGCTGGTCGGGGCGTTCTTCATGACCACCGCCCGGCTCTCGCTGTGGCTGCTCGACATCGTCCTGGAGCTCGACCGCGGGCGCGACGCCGAGGCGGCGCTGGCGGTCGCCGAGGAGCGGCTCCGGTTCTCCCGCGACGTCCACGACGTGCTGGGCCGACGGCTGGCGACGATCGCGGTCCAGGCCGAGCTCGCCGCCACGCTCGCGGGCCGCGGCGACGAGCGCGCGGCCGACCGGATGCTCGAGGTCCGCTCGCTGGCCCACGAGGGTCTGAAGGAGGCCCGCGAGCTGGCGCGCGGCTACCGGGCGGTCGACCTGGCCCAGGAGCTGGACGGCGCCGTCGCGCTGCTGCGCTCGGCCGGCATCGACGCCACCGCCGACGTCGACGGGCTGCCCGAGGAGTGGCACGAGCCGGCGGCGTGGGTGGTGCGCGAGGCCGTCACCAACGTGCTGCGGCACTCCCGGGCCACCTGCGTCGAGGTGCAGTACGCCGCGGGCGCCCTGACCGTGCGCAACGACGGCGCCCTGCCCGAGAGCGGCGGGGACGGCGCCGCCGGCACGGGCCTGGCCGGCGTGCGGTCGCGCCTGGCCACCCTCGGCGCCGGGCTCGAGACGGTCCGGGACGCCGACTCCTTCACGGTGCGGATGGTGCTGCCGTGAGCGGGGGCCCGGTGGTCCGCGTGCTGCTGGCCGACGACGAGAACCTCATCCGCGAGGCGCTCGCCCAGATGCTCGACCTCGAGGACGACCTCGACGTGGTCGCGCAGGCCGCCTCGGGCCCCGAGGCCGTCGCCGCCGCGGTCCGGGCCGGCGTCGACGTGGCGGTGCTCGACCTGCAGATGCCCGGCCTCGACGGCATCGCCGTGGCCGAGCGGCTCGCCGCAGACCTCCCCGGCTGCGCCACCGTGATCGTCACCAGCCACGGCCGGCCCGGCCACCTCAAGCGGGCGCTGGCGGCGGGCGTGCGGGGGTTCCTGCCCAAGACCACCTCCGCCGCGACCCTGGCGCGGGTGGTGCGGACCGTCCACGCGGGCGGCCGGTACGTCGACCCCGACCTGGCCACCGAGGCGATCGCCGCCGGGGACAGCCCACTGACCCCGCGGGAGGCCGACGTGCTGGAGCTGGCCGCGGACGGGGCGCCCGTCGACGAGATCGCCGCCCGCGCCTCGCTCTCCCCCGGGACCGTGCGCAACTACCTGTCCAGCGCCGTCATCAAGCTCGGCGCCGCCAACCGGCACGACGCCTGCGCCATCGCCCGCCGGATGGGGTGGATCTGAGACCGGGCGGCTACCGGGCCAGCCAGGCGGCGTACGCGTCGAAGGTGTAGGGCCGCCCCAGGAAGTCCTCGACCAGGTCCGCGGCGTCCTTGGCGCCGCCCGGCGCCAGCACGCGGTCCCGGTAGCGCCCGGCCACCTCGGGGTCGAACAGGTCCGCGGGGTCGAAGGCGCTGAAGAGGTCCTTGGCGATCACGAGCGACCACATGTAGGTGTAGTACGCCGAGGAGTAGCCGCCGAGGTGGCCGAAGCTGGCGAACATGTGGGTCCCCTCGATCCACCGCAGCGGCGAGTACTGCTCCTGCAGCTCCACCATCCGGGCGGTGAGGTCGTCGGGCCGCTCGGCGTGGAACCAGTAGGACATCGCGGCGTAGAACATCTGCACCCGCGCGAAGGTGCCCTTGCCGAAGTCGTCGGCCCTCCGCATCCGCTCGACGAGGTCGGCGGGGATCGGCTCGCCGGCCGCGTCGGTGGCGAAGGAGCGCAGGACCTCGGCGTCCCACGCCCACTCCTCGAGCATCTGGCTCGGCGCCTCGACGAAGTCCCACTCGGTGGCGACGCCCGCGAACCGCGCCCACCGGCCGTGGCCGCCGAGCACGTGGTGCACCAGGTGGCCGAACTCGTGGAACAGCGTCACGACGTGGTCGTGCTCCATCAGGCCGCGGGAGAAGTTGCAGACCAGGACGCCCTCGGGCAGCTGCTCACCGGCGACGCCGTCGACGAGGGTGAACTGCGCGGCGTGGCCGTACTTGCCCTCGCGCGGGTGGAGGTCGAGGTAGATCCTCCCGACGGCGGAGCCGTCCACGGCCGAGGTGACGTCGTACGCCGTGACGTCGGGCGCCCAGACGGGCGCGTCGGGGACCGGCTCGTAGTGCAGGCCGAAGAGCCGGCCGGTCACGTCGAGCAGGCCCTGGCGGACCTTGGCGAACTCGAAGTAGGTCCGCACCAGCTGGGCGTCGACCTCGAGCTGCTCCTTGCGGACCAGCTCCTCGTAGTAGGCGGAGTCGACGGCGGTGAGCGCGTCGGCCTCGGGCCGGTCCCGGCGCAGCCGGTCGAGCACCAGGGCCAGGTCGCGCTCCCCCGGCTCGCGCGCGGCCTCGGCGATCCGGTCGATGAACTCCGGGATCGCGGCGCCGGAGCCGATCATCTTCACGGCCGCGTCGTAGGACGGCCAGGAGTCGTAGCCCACCAGCGTCGCGCGCTCGTGGCGCAGGGCGAACAGCTCGCGCAGCACCTCGTCGTTCTGCGGCCAGCCGCGCTGGAGGAACTCGACGGCGATGTCGCGGCGCACGTCGGCGTCGTGGCAGAACGTCCGGACCGGGACCACGTCGGGGTAGTCGGTGGTGACGGTGACCAGCCCGTCCTCGTCGGGGGCGTGGGAGTCCAGCCAGTCCTGCGGCAGGCCGGCGAGGCGCTCCGGAGCGACACGGATCGACCGGACGTCGTCGCGGATGCCGCGCGAGAAGGCCTGGTCGAGCTCGGTCAGCCGGTCGTCGAGCTCGGCGATCCGGGCCCGGGTCGCGTCGTCCCGGTCGACCCCGGCGCGACGGAAGTCCTCGAGCGTCCTGGTGAGCAGCCGGGCGGCCTGCTCGTCGAGACCGGAGGGGTCCAGCGCGGCGAAGGCGTCGTGGAGCGCGCGGTCCTGGGAGAGCTCCGTGGCGAGCTTCGCGACCTCCTGCTCGGCCCGGTCGCCGGTGTCGCGGACCGCCTCGAGCGGGTGGACGTTGCCGAACAGCGAGCCTGCGGCCGCGACTCCCGAGAGGAGGCGGGTCACCGCGTCCCACTGCTCGAGCGCGGCCACCGGGTCGGTGGGCGGGTCGGCGCGCAGCTCCTCGACCAGGGCGCGTGCCCGGGCCAGCCCGTCCTCGGTGCGGGCGGCCAGCCAGGCCTCGGCGGAGTCGGCGTCGGGCAGCTCGAGCGGCGTCGGCGAGGAGGGCAGCGGTGAGGTCACGCGCCGATGGTAGGCCCGGCCGCCGACGCCACCGGCTGGGCCGTTCCGCCCCGGCGAGGTGGCCTGCGCACCTACCCTGGGGCAATGCTCCGCCCGTCCCTGCGCGCCCGAACGGCTGCCCTCCTCGCCGCTCTCGCGCTCGGCGCGACCCCGCTCGTCGGCCTCACCGGGCTGGCGAGCCCGGCGAGCTCGCAGCCCGCCGACCGCGACGCGGTCCACCAGGCACCGGTGAAGGCGCCGGCAGCATCCGCGGCGGCGGCGAGGAAGGACCCCCGCAAGACGCGCGGTCTCTTCGTCGACCGGCGGATGCCGGTCTTCGGGCAGGGCTCGCGCTACGCGAAGATCGCGGGGAAGTCCCAGGCGCTGTGGCTCGGCATCGAGTACTACCCCACCGACCGCGTCCGCGCGGTCGTCGAGGAGTACGTCGGCATGGCCGCCGAGGCCCGCAAGACCCCCGTGCTCGTCGTCTACTCCATCCCCGACCGCGACTGCGACCAGCACTCCGCCGGCGGCGCGGCCGACGGGCCGGCGTACCGCGACTGGGTCAAGCAGGTCGCCGCCGGCGTCGAGGGCAGCAAGCCGCTGCTGGTGCTCGAGCCCGACGCGATCCCGTTCATCGGCGACCCCGGCTGCGAGGACGTCGCGGACCGCGTCTCGCTGCTGCGCTTCGCGGTCAAGAAGCTGAGCACGGCCGGCGCCTGGGTCTACCTCGACGCCGGGCACAGCGACTGGCGGCCCTACGACGGCCGCGCGCTGCTGCTCAAGCAGGCGGGGGTGGCCCTGGCGCGCGGCATCGCCACGAACGTGTCGAACTTCCGCAGCCTCCGCGACGAGCTCGCGTACGGCGCCCAGCTCCGCGCCGACCTGGCCGGGCTGGGCGTCACCGGGGTCAAGCAGGTCGTCGACACCTCGCGCAACGGTGCCGCGGACCCCGTGGCCGGCGACGTCATCAACCCGACCTGGGCGCGGGTGGGCCGGGCCCCGAAGCTGGTCTTCGACGGCGCCCTCGACGGGCGGCTGTGGGTCAAGCACCCCGGCGAGTCCGACGGTCCGGTCAACGGTGGCCCCGGGTCGGGCCAGTGGTGCGACCTGCTCGCCGACCGGCTGCTCGGCCTCGGCGAGTCCCCCACCTGCTGAGCCCGCGCCCGGCCCCGCCGGGGCAGCGGCTCACCAGCCCCAGGTGCCCGGGTCCCCCTTGAACGGCCCGACCACGGCCGAGGTGATCCAGCCGCCGTAGAACCCGCCCGGCTGGGGGAGCACCCGCTCGCCGTCGACCCAGCAGGAGTCGACCGCGGACGGCATCACCGCCAGCGCGTCGGCGAGGTCGCGGAACGCCGGGGTCGGGTCGGGGTAGGTCCACGCCGCCCCGGGGGCGGTGCGGCCACCGCCGAGCAGGTCGAGGTAGGCCGCCCGGCCCTTCCACTCGCAGGTGCTCGACCCCTCCGCCGCCCGCAGCGACCCGGCCACGAAGTCCGCGCGCGGCAGGTAGTACGTCGGCGGGTGGCTGGTCTCCAGCACCCGCCACCCCCGGGTGGTCGAGGCGACGGTCACCCCGCCGAGCACCACCTCGAGGCGGGCGGTGGTGGCCTCGAGCCGGGGCGGACGCGGGTAGTCCCACACCGACTCCTGGCCCGGCCCTGGCTTCTCCGGCACGGGTCGTCGCACGTGCTCGACGGTAGCCCGGCGGCCCACCCGTCGCCGGGCGCCGCCGCGGCCGGGCGTAGGTTTCCGCCCCGTGGCGACGGCAGCACGGTTGCGGGGGCTCCTCGCCGACACCCGCCCCCTGCGCGACGAGCACTTCCGTCGGCTGTGGGTCGCCAACATCATCACGGTGATCGGCGCGCAGCTCACCGTCGTGGCGGTGCCGGCGCAGATCTACCAGGAGACCGGCTCCTCGGCGTACGTCGGGCTGACCGGGCTCTTCGGGCTGGTGCCGCTCGTCGTCTTCGGCCTGTACGGCGGCGCGCTGGCCGACGTCTTCGACCGGCGCACGATCCTGGTGGTCACCACGGTGGGACTGATCGTGACCAGCGGCCTGTTCTGGCTGCAGGCCGCGGCCGGCGGGGTCGGCGTGTGGGTGCTGCTGTCGCTGTTCTCGGTCCAGCAGGCGTTCTTCGCGGTCAACCAGCCCACCCGCAGCGCGCTGCTGCCCCGGCTGCTGCCCGCCGAGCTGCTGCCGGCGGCGAACTCGCTGAACATGACCGTCTTCCAGGCCGGCGCGATCGCCGGGCCCCTGGTCGCCGGCGCGCTCATCCCGGTCCTCGGCTTCGAGTGGCTCTACCTGATCGACACCTTCACGCTCCTGGCGACGCTGGGCGCGGTGGTGCGGCTCCCGGCGCTGCCGGTGCTCGACGCCGTCGCCGGCGCGCCCGGGCTGCGGTCGGTCGTCGAGGGCCTGTCCTACCTGCGCGGGCACCCCGTGCTGCTGATGTCCTTCGTCGTCGACATCATCGCGATGGTCTTCGGCATGCCGCGGGCGCTGTTCCCCGAGATCGCGCACCTCGACTTCGGCGGCCCCGACGAGGGCGGGCTCGTCTTCGCGGCGCTGTTCGCCGCGATCCCCGCCGGCGCGGTGGTCGGCGGCGTGCTGAGCGGCTGGGTGTCGCGGGTCGAGCGGCAGGGCCGGGCGGTCGTCTGGTGCATCGTCGTGTGGGGCGGCGCGATGACCGGGTTCGGCCTGGCCGTGGGGCTCGCCGACCGCTGGCGGGAGCCGATGCTCGTGGTGGCGCTGCTGATGCTCGTCCTGGGCGGTGCCGCCGACATGGCCTCCGCGGCGTTCCGCACCTCGATGCTGCAGGCCGCCGCGAACGACTCGGTGCGCGGCCGGCTGCAGGGCGTCTTCATCGTCGTGGTGGCCGGCGGGCCGCGCGTCGCCGACGTGGCGCACGGTGCCGCTGCGACCGCCGTCGGGACGGCGGCGGCCGCCGCCGGCGGTGGCGTGCTGGTCGTCGTCGGCACCGTCGTCGCGGCCCTGGCGGTGCCGTCGTTCGTCCGCTACCGGATCACGCGCCCAGCAACCCCCTGACGTACGCCGCCTGGCCGAGGTGCTTGGTGTCGTCGTCGACCACGCTGACCAGGCGCGCGCCGAGGGTGACCGGCGGGTCCCAGCTGTCGTCGACGACCCGGTCGAGGTCGTCGGGGCCGACCGTGTCGAGGAACGCCACCGTCTGCTCGTGCACCGCACGGAGGTACGCCGCCAGCAGGTCCGCCGGCGCGCGGACCCGACCCACGGCCTCGGCGTCCTGCCCGTAGCCGGTGGCGCCGTCGTCGAAGGGCAGGTTGAACCGCTCCGCGAACCCCTGGGCGGTCCACACCTGCTCCTGTCCGGCCACGTCGGCCACGTGGTCGTCCTGGACGCGGGCCAGGTGCCAGACCAGCCACGCGATCGGGTTGGCGTCCGGCGCCGGCCGGCGGGTCAGCTGGTCGTCGGTCAGGCCGTCCACGACCGCCGTACCGCTCTCGACGATGCGCCCGAAGGCGTCCTTCAACAGGTCTGCGGGAGTCATGCCTACCGACGGTACGTCGCCGCTGGGGGTACCGGCCGTCACATGAGGCTCCCGTCGGTCCCCGGTCCCCGCGACGTCCGCTGGCTCGTCGAGCAGGCGATGGCCGTCGCCCCGCGGGCGGCGAACCTGCTCGGCGGGGCCGAGGACCTGCTCGCGCAGGCCGGGGGGCTGCTCGGTCGCGTGCAGGCGCTGGTCGCGCGCGTCGAGTCGATCGTCGAGGACGTCGACGGCATCCGGGCGCGGGCCGACGAGCTGGTCGCGGGCGTCGACGAGATCCGGGTCCGCGCGAGCGCGTCCATCGACGGGGTCGACGAGATCCGGGGCCGGGCCGACACGGTGATCGGCGGCGTCGACGAGGTGCGCGGGCGCGCGGTGGACGTCGTGGACCAGGCGCAGCGGATCGCCGACAAGGGCGAGCGCGCGATGGGCGGCCTCGACGACGTGCGGGAGCGGGCCGACGTGCTGCTCCGCCGCGTCGAGGAGGGCGCGGTCGGGCGGATGCTCGACCTCGCCGAGCGCCTCGAGCCCTCGCTCGAGGCGCTGGAGCCGGTGCTGACCCGCCTGGCCGAGACGACCACGCCGGCGGAGGTCGACGCCGTCGTCGGCATGGTCAACAAGCTGCCGGCGCTGGAGAAGGCGCTGCACGAGGACGTCATGCCGCTGCTGCACCGCCTCGACAGCGTCGCACCCGACATGCACTCGATGCTCGAGGTGACCCAGGAGCTCAGCGAGCTCGTGCTCAACCTGCCCGGGATGGGCCGGATCAAGAGGAAGGTCGAGGAGCAGCAGGACGACGACGCCCCCGACTGATCCCCTCGCGCCGCGTCGCTCGTCGGCGCGGCTGGGTACCGCTGGGGCATGACGCGCTTCGGCTACACCCTGATGACCGAGCAGAGCGGACCGCGGGAGCTGGTGAAGTACGCCGTGGCGGCCGAGACCGCCGGCTTCGACTTCGAGGTCTCCAGCGACCACTACTCCCCGTGGCTGACCGAGCAGGGCCACGCGCCGTACGCCTGGACCACGCTCGGTGCGGTCGCCCAGGCCACCGAGCGGGTCGGCCTGATGACGTACGTGACCTGCCCGACGCTGCGCTACCACCCGGCCGTCGTCGCGCAGAAGGCCGCGACGCTGCAGATCCTCGCCGAGGGCCGCTTCACCCTCGGCCTGGGCAGCGGCGAGAACCTCAACGAGCACGTCGTCGGCGCCGGCTGGCCGGCGATCGGGCCCCGGCAGGAGATGCTGCGCGAGGCCATCGAGATCATCCGCGCGCTGCACACCGGCGAGCTCGTCGACTACCGCGGGCAGCACTTCGACGTCGAGTCCGCCCGGGTCTGGGACCTGCCCGAGGAGCCCGTCCAGATCGGCGTGGCCGTCGCCGGCGAGCGCGGCCTCGAGCAGATGGCGCCGCTGGCCGACCACCTCGTCGCCACCGAGCCGCGCAAGGACCTCATCGAGGGCTGGAACAGCGTCGACGGTGCGCCGAAGATCGGGTCCGGCGGCGCCCGCGCGGTCGGGCAGATCCCGATCTGCTGGGGCCCCGACGAGGACGCCGCGGTGGCGCTGGCCCACGAGCAGTTCCGCTGGTTCGCCGGTGGCTGGAAGGTCAACTCCGACCTCCCCACCCCCGCCGGCTTCGCCGGCGCCACGCAGTTCGTCCGCCCCGAGGACGTCGCGGAGTCCATCCCCTGCGGCCCCGACCTCGACAAGATCGTCGAGTCGGTCTCGGCCTTCTGGGAGGCCGGCTTCACCGACATCGCCCTCGTCCAGGTCGGCGACGCCCTGCAGGAGCAGTTCCTCACCGACGCCGCGCTGCCGCTGCTCGAGAAGCTGCGGGCTGCGGCGCCGTCGTCGTAGGCCGGGGTGCCGGGGCCCTGCAGGGGTCCCCGGTGAACCGGTGACTCCCTCGCTCACCGGGGCAGATCTGCCCCGGTAAGCGCCGGACTGCCCCGGGAAGGTCACCCCCGAGGCCGGCGCACGGCCTCCGACCGGCCGCGACCGGCGGCGACCCTCAGCCGCGCAGCTTCTCCAGCCGCTGCCGCAGCAGCGGCGCCCGGTGGGCGTTGCCGTGCAGGTCGACGTACCGCTCGCCGAAGACGGCGAGCAGCGCGTCGTCGAGCCGGCGGACGGCGCCGGGCGGGTAGCGGTAGTCCATCCGCTCGTTGAGCCCGAGCGCCGTGGTCGGGCGGAGGACGTCGGCGAGCTCGTCGAGCGAGGTGATGCCGAGCTCGAGGAGGAGGCCGGAGATCCAGGCGTAGTGGTCGGTGCGCGACCAGCCGGCGTCGGCGTACTGACCGGCGAGGAACGCGGCGAGCTCGCGGGGGTCCAGCCGCGGGTCGTCGTCGACGGTGGGGGTGGGTGCGGCGGGCTCGGCGCGGAGCCGCTCGCGGATGGAGGAGAACTCCCGGTCGGCCAGCTCGAGCAGGCCCGCGGCGAGGGTGAAGCGGCGGTCGAACTCCGAGGCGTGCTCGGCCGGCACCGACCCCTTGTAGCGGATGTCGTGCTCGAACTCCGCCCACGCGTGCTGCACCACCGTCCGCACCTGGACCTGCGCGACCCGCCCGCGGAGCCCGGCGTACGCCGCCTGCGACTCGCGCGCGGCGTCGAGGGCGACCAGCAGGTGGCGCGAGGCGTACCCCCACCGGCCCTCGTCGGCCGTCTGCTGGCCCATGTCGCGGTCGTCGTGGACGACGACCTGGTCGGCCAGCAGGCCGGCCACCGTCTCGACGTCGTCCTGGACGTAGGTGATCACCCGGACGCCGAGCTGGTCGGTGATGTCGGTGAGCGGCTCGGGGTACATCGGCTCCCCGTCGCGGACCCGGCCGGCCTTCTCGGCGAACGACGCGACCGACTTGGTGCGACCGGTGACCGAGAGGTAGTTGATGCCGGCCTCGTCGAGGATCGAGGTCACCAGTGCGACGGCCTGCTCCCCGGCGAGCGAGAGGTCGGCGTGCTCCGCGGCGTAGGTCTGGATCGCCGCGCGGATCGACGCGCTGCCGTCGGGGAGGGCGGGGGTGACGATGTAGCCCTCGGCGAGGTCGCCGTAGACGGTCGTCCGGTCGGGGAAGCGGTCGGCGAACAGCCCGACGTAGGCGCACACGACCGCGTCGACCTGGTCCTCCACCACGCGCAGCTCGCTCTTGCGGGTCGCGGTCTCGACCGCGTGGCGCAGCGCGGCCCACGTCTCCTCGGTGCGCACGACCGACTCGACGTGCTTCATCAGCGTGAGCAGCTCGCCGCGGAGCAGCTCGACGTCGCGGCCGCGCTTGTCCTTGTACTTCAGCGTGCGGCCGAGCCCGAAGAGCACGATGGTCGCCGGGTGCGGGTAGACCTCGATCGCGCGCCGCGCGCGACCCGAGCGCGGGTCCATGTCCAGGCCCAGCCGCTTGCAGATCCGCGCGCCGCGGGGGCCGTCGCGGAACTCGGGCTTGGAGAGGTTCGAGGGGTGGCAGCCGGCCTCGAAGCGCCGGAAGTCGCGGGTCAGCGCCTTCTCGGCCGGGCGGGAGCCGGTCTCGTTGCGCACCACCAGCGGGGCGTCGATCGCGACCAGGCACGGCCCGTCGACGTACGGCGCGAGCCGCTCGGCGATCTCGTCGTCGGTGCGCACCGCCGAGACGTGCACCAGCGCACCGTCCTCGTCGAGGACGGCGAGACCGGTCGGCTGCCGCTCGCCCCAGGCGAGGTCGATCCCGATGTGGTGCACGCGGTCAGCCTGCCCTACCGCGACGACATCCGGACCGGACCCGGCACGGTCCAGACGGCGATCGCGGTGGTGACCGGGACCGCGAGCACCAGGCCGGTGCTGCTGACCAGCGTCCGGACCACCTCCTGGGCGATCTCCTCGGTGGCGAGCAGCTCGCCGATCGACAGCCCGTAGAGCGAGAGCACCATCATCAGCACGAGCGCGGTGCCGGCGTAGGCGAAGACGATCGTGTAGATCGTCGAGGCGATGTGGTCGCGCCCGATGCGCATGCCGCTGAGGAACAGCCGCCGCCGGCCCAGCTCGGGTGCCGCGCCGCGCAGCTCCCAGACCGCGGAGGACTGGGTGATCGTGACGTCGTTGAGCACGCCGAGGCCCGCGACGACCAGCGCGCAGGTGAAGACGTCCTGCAGGTCCAGGCCACCGATGTACGTCGTGAGGAACCCGGCCTCCTCGCTGCCGAAGCCGGTCAGCCGGGTGGCACGGGTGGCGACCAGGCCCAGGCCGGCGGTCAGCGCGAGCCCGACCAGCGTGCCGGCCAGCGCGGCGCTGGTGCGCAGCGAGAAGCCGTGGGTCGTGTACAGCACCACCACCATGATCAGCGTGGAGGCGACCAGGCCGACGGCGAGCCCGGGCTCCCCGGTGAGCAGCGCCGGCAGCACGAAGCCCAGCAGCACCAGGCCGGCGAACCCCAGGCCGAGCAGCGCCAGCAGGCCGCGCCAGCGTGCGACGAGCAGCACGACGAGCACGAACAGCCCGGCGAGCAGCCACAGCGGCGTCTCACGGTCGGTGCCGAAGTAGGTGTACTCGTAGCCGCCGTCGGCCGTCTCGGCCGCCTGCAGCCGCAGGCTGTCGCCCGGCTCGAGGTCGAGCCCGGCGACCTCCGGCGGCAGGCCGACGCTGCGCCGGCTGCCCTCCTCGGGTCCGCTCTCGAGGGTGACCGACGCGGTCGTGTCCTCGACCGAGCGGAGCGTGGCGCCGACGAAGGACACCCCCGGCCCCTGGAACGACACCTCCTCACGCAGCCGGTCGGCCTCCGCGCGGTCCGGCCACAGCATCGCGAGCCCGATCAGCGCGAGGACGCCGGCCACCGCCAGCGCACCGAGCAGGACGGCCCGAGCCCCGCGACGTACGTCGACCTCCGCGTGCGGCCCGTGCCCGTGCCCGTGCCCGTGCCCCTGCGCCGGCCCGGCCGTGTGCCGACCACCCATCCCCGGCCCGCCCTCAGGCGAGCAGGTCGCGGGTGATGCCCGCGACGTCGGTGACGCCGCTGAGCGCCATCGTGAGGTCGAGCTCGGCCATCAGGTGCTCCATCACCGCCCGGACCCCGGCCTCGCCGCCCAGCGCGAGCCCGTAGACCCACGGCCGGCCCACGAGCACCGCCTGCGCGCCGAGCGCCAGCGCCTTGAACGCGTCGGCCCCGCTGCGCACGCCGCTGTCGAAGAGCACCGGCACCCGGCCGCCGACGGTGTCGACGACCTGCGGGAGGGCGTCGAGCGAGGCGATCGCGCCGTCGACCTGCCGGCCCCCGTGGTTGGACACCACGATGCCGTCGACGCCGTGCTCGAGGGCGAGCTGGGCGTCGCGGGGGTCCTGGATGCCCTTGAGGACGATCGGCAGCGAGGTCCGCTCGCGCAGGTAGGAGATGTCCTCCCAGGTCAGCGAGGAGCGGGAGAAGACGTCGAGGAAGGTCTCGACCGCGGCCCGGGGCACCGGCGAGCGCAGGTTGTCGAGGAACCGGCCCGGGTAGTGCCGCGTCATCGACAGCAGCGCACGCACCGCCGCCGGCGTGGGGCGCGGCTGCGTGCCCTCGACGGCGGGCGGGTTCGCCGCGCGGGCCTCGGCGAGGGAGCGGAAGTGCGGGTCGCTGGTGTACTGCGCGATGCCCTCGGCCCGCGCGAACGGCAGGTAGGCCAGGTCCAGGTCGCGCGTGCGCCAGCCCAGCACGTGGGTGTCGAGGGTGACGACGAGCGCGTCGCTGCCGATCTCCTCGGCCCGCCGGACGAAGGAGTCGACGACGCCGTCGTCCTTGGACCAGTAGAGCTGGTACCAGCGCGGCGACGCCCCGAGGTCGGCGGCGACCTCCTCCATCGGCACCGACGCCTGGGTGGAGAGGACCATCGGGACGCCGAGGGACCGCGCGGCCCGCGCGACGGCGTGCTCGGCCTCGCGGTGGGCCATCTCGAGGACGCCGATGGGGGCAAGGAGGTACGGCGAGGGCAGCCGGCGGCCGAACAGCTCGACGGACTGGTCGCGCTCCTCGACGTCGACCAGCATCCGGGGCACGATCCGGTGGCGGTCGAACGCGTCGGTGTTCGCCCGCACGGTCCGCTGCTGGCCGGCGCCGCCGGCGACGTACGACCACGCCTCGGCGCTCATCCGCCGCTGCGCCGCCGCCTCGAGCGCCGCCGGCTCGACCGGGACGACCGGCCGGCGGCCGAAGACGCCCTCGCGGTAGATCCGCGCCTGGACCTCGCGCCCGACGCTGGTCGCGGCCTCCACCGCGCGCTCCGCCATCCGGCCGACCTCGTGCAACGTCGTCTGTCCCGTGTCGCTCACGCCGCTCAGTGTTCCAGGGCCTGGCTAGTCTCGGCCCATGCCGCTCGCCTCCACCGTCGCCCGTGTCGCGCTCGGCTCGATCATGGTGGGCGCGGGGGTGCTGCACCTGACCAGCCAGCGCGAGGAGTTCCAGGCGCAGGTGCCCGGGTGGTTCCCGGTCGACGAGGACCTCACCGTCCTCGGCTCCGGCGTGGTCGAGATCGGTCTCGGCGCGGCGTTCGTGGCGCTGCCGCGGCACCGCCGGCTGGTCGGCGCCCTGCTCGCGGCGTTCTACGTCGTGATCTTCCCCGGCAACGTCGCCCAGTACGTCGAGGGCACCGACGCCTTCGGGCTCGACACCGACACCAAGCGGCTCGTGCGCCTCTTCTTCCAGCCCCTCCTGGTGCTGTGGGCGCTGTTCGGCGGCGGGCTGCTGGGCCGCCGCTCCCGTGGCTGACCGGCCCGCCGCGGCCCGCCGGCCGGTCGACCTCGCGGCCGTCGCCTGGCCGCGTCGCACCGAGCGCCTGCTGCTGCGCCGCGCCGTGCCCGGGGACGCCGCGGCGCTCTGGGAGGTACGGCGTCACCCGTCGGCGCACGAGTGGCTCACCGCCGGGGTGCCCGACCGGGCGTCGTACGCCGCGGAGCTCGCGCGTCACGAACGGCTCGAGCACCTGCTGGTCCTCGAGCTCGACGGCGTCGTGGTCGGCGACCTGATGCTGCGGATCACCGACGCCTGGGCGCAGGCCGAGGTCGGCGAGCAGGCGCTCGCCGTCCAGGCGGAGCTGGGCTGGGTGCTGCACCCCGACCACGCCGGCCGCGGCCTCGCGACCGAGGCGGCGGCCGAGCTGCTGCGGATCTGCTTCGAGGACCTGGGGCTGCGGCGGGTGACCGCCGAGTGCTTCGCGGACAACACCGCGTCCTGGCGGATCATGGAGCGCCTCGGCATGCGCCGGGAGACCCATGCCGTCGCCGACGCCCTGCACCGCTCCGGGCGGTGGCTCGACAGCTACGGGTACGCCGTCCTCGCCGAGGAGTGGCACGCCGCGCGCCGCTGACCTCCAGCCGGCCGGGCCCGGCTCAGAGCGTCGGGCGCACGTCCGCCAGCCAGCGCAGCACCGTCGAGCGGACCCGGCCGGCCCGTCGTTCGAGGGGCAGCGCGCTGCCCGCACCCGCGACCGTGCGCGCGGTGACCCGCTCGCTCGTCGCGAACAGCCGCTCCGCGGCCCGCTGCGACAGGGGTCGGACCCGGGTGTCGCGGTCGCCGGTGAGGAGCAGGACGGGCACCTCGACGCGGCCGGCGGTCACCGTCGCGGAGCCGAGCGCGGCCAGCAGGCTGGAGACGTCGCCGCACGGGGTCGGGTTGCGCTTCGCGGTCGCCAGCGAGCGCACCCGCGCCGTCGCCGAGGCGAACAGCAGCCGCCGGAAGTCCGCCGCGCTCGCGCCGTGCTCGGAGTAGCCGCCACCGCCGAGGCACCGCGCCAGCTGGTCGGCCGCCTCGCGGACGGCGAGCGCGGTCGGGGTCGCGGTCGGGGCCGACATCAACACCAGCCCGGCGACGTCGTCGAACTCCGCGGCCTCGAGCTGGGCGAGGGTCGCGCCGGTCCCGTGCCCGTGCAGCACGACGTGGGTGGCGTGCGGGGGCTGGTCGTCCTCGTGGGACCGGTCGGCGAAGCGGTAGACACCCGAGTAGAGGTGCTGGACGACCTGGTGCAGCATCGTCGCCTGCGCTCCCAGGCAGGTCGCGTTGCCGTCGGCCAGCGGGCTGCGGTCGTAGCCCAGCCGGTCCAGCACCAGCGAGGTCTCCCCGCGGCGCGCGAGCCTCGTCGCGTAGTCCACGCCCGGCACCCGCCGGAGGTTCCAGAACCACGCGCCGGTGCCGGCGTCGTGCACGAGCACGTTCACCCTGACCTTCGCGCCGGCCCCGGCCACCGCTCGTCGCGGACCCACCAGGCGGCCGCGCAGCACGTGCGCCCGGTTGTCGGAGAGGCACAGTGCCGACGTCTCGTTCGCGTTGCTGACGTCGAACTCCACCGGCCGGCTCACCACCCGCGCGGGCCTGACGGCCGGGGCGCCCGGCCCCGCCACCTCGGTCACCCGGGCCGGCGCCGGGCGGACGGCCGGCTCGGCGTACGACGGGACGGCGAGGGCGGCGCCGCCGAGAGCGAGCCCGACGAGACCCACGAGGACGGAGACGGCACGCTGACGCATGCTGTTGAACGTAGTTCAACACTCTCGACGGCGACAGACCGTCGGTATGTGACCTTCGGCTCGCCGGTCGACCGCGACCCCGCCCCCGCGGGCGCTCAGCCGGCCAGCACCTCGTCGAGCGCGACCGCGTCGATCCCGACGGCCTCCCCGACCGGGGCGTTGGTCAGCTGCCCCGCACGGGTGTTCAGGCCCAGCGCGAGCGAGGCGTCCTCCCGGCACGCCCGCGCCCAGCCCTTGTCGGCCAGCGCCACGACGTAGGGCAACGTCGCGTTGGTCAACGCATACGTCGAGGTGTTCGGCACCGCCCCCGGCATGTTCGCCACGCAGTAGAACGTCGACCCGTGCACCTGGTACGTCGGGTCCGCGTGCGTCGTGGGCCGGGTGTCCTCGAAGCACCCACCCTGGTCCACCGCGATGTCGACCAGCACCGAACCCGGCTTCATCCGCGAGACCAGCTCGTTGGTCACCAGCTTCGGCGCCGCCGCACCCGGGATCAGCACCGCACCGATCACCAGGTCGGCCTCGGTCACCTGCTGCTCGATCGCCAGCTTCGAGGACGCCAACCCGTGCACCCGGTTGTTGTAGCGCCAGAACGACATCCGCAGCTTGTCCAGGTCGGTGTCGAGCAGCGTCACGTCCGCACCCATGCCCAACGCGATGTTCGCGGCGTTCTGCCCGCTGACACCGGCACCGATGATGACGACCTTCGCGTTCGCCACACCACCGACACCACCCATCAGCACCCCACGGCCACCCTCGGCCTTGAGCAGGCTGTGCGCACCGACCTGCGGGGCCAGGCAACCCGCGACCTCCGACATCGGGTACAGCAACGGCAGCCCGCCCGAGGGCAGCTGCACCGTCTCGTAGGCGATGCCGGTGACCTTGGTGGCCAACAGCTGCTCGGTCAACGGCTTGTCGGCCGCCAGGTGCAGATAGGTGAACAACGTCAGGTCCTCACGCAACCGGTGGTACTCCTCAGCCACCGGCTCCTTGACCTTCAACACCATCTCCGCCGCACCCCACGTCTCGTCGGCGTCCCCGACGATCCTCGCGCCCGCCGCGACGTACTCCTCGTCCGGGATCGACGACCCCACACCCGCACCCGCCTCGACCACCACCTCATGGCCGTGCGCGACCAGCTCGTGCACCCCGATCGGCGTGATCGCGACGCGGTACTCGTGGTTCTTGACTTCCTTTGGCACGCCGATGCGCATGTCTGGCTCCTGGATCTGGGTGAGGTGGCTGTGGGTGGTGGCCCCGAGACGGGCCCCGGGAGATGAGCCCCGGGAGATGAGCCCCGAGATGAGCCCCGAGAGGCGCCCCCGGCGGTGGCCGCCGGGGGGGTGGAGCGGGTGCTGCGTGGGTCAGCCGGTGACTGCGCCGGCGACCCGCATGAGCGCGCGGTCCCGGCTCAGGACGTTGGCCGCCCACTCGTCCGGGTGCTGCTCGGCGTGGAGGTCGTCCGCGACGCGGGCGACCAGCTCCGCCGGCCACTCCTCGACCTCGCCGTGCTCGGCGCCCATGCGGAGGTACGCCGGGCCCATCAGCTCGGCGTGCCGGGTGAGTCCGCCGCGCGTGTTGAGGTCGGCGGTGGCGAACGGCCCGAGGACGGCCCACCGGCGGCCGAGCCCCTGGCTCACGACCCGGTCGACGTCCGTGGCCGAGGCGACCCCGTCGCGCACGAGCCGGTAGGCCTCGCGCAGGAGGGCGCCCTGGAGGCGGTTGAAGAGGAAGCCCTCGACCTCCCGCTCGACCCGGACCGGCGCCATGCCGGCGGCGAGCAGCAGGGCGTGGGTCCGCTCGACGGTGTCGGCGGAGGTGAACTCCGCGGGAACCAGCTCGGCGACCGGGAGCAGGTAGGGCGGGTTGCCCGGGTGGACGACGAGGCACCGGTCGCGGCCGGGGAGGTCGGCGGCGAACCGGGAGACCGGCATCATCGACGAGGAGGACGCGAGCACCGCGGTCGGCGACGCGACCCGGTCGAGCACGGCGAAGAGCTCGCGCTTGACCTCCTCGGACTCCACGACGCACTCCTGGACGTGGACGGCCGGGCCGACGACCTCGGCGAGGTCGTCACCGACCTCGACCCGCGAGGCGAGGGCCTCCGGATCCGCGAGGAGTCCGTGGGCGGCCAGCTCGTCGGCCCGCTCCCGCACCTCGCGGGGCACGAGGTCCCGGCGGGCGGCGTCCACGTCGTGGACCCGTACCTGGTGCCCGGCGCGGGCGAAGACCACGGCCCACGCGACGCCGATGCTGCCGGCGCCGACGACGGCGACCGCGGAGCCGCTCACGCGCGGCCCTGCTTGCGCAGGTGCGCCCGCCAGGTCGTGGCCCAGCGGTCGGGGTCGTCGAGCGAGGAGCCGTCGATCTGGCCGACGACCTGGTGGTGCGGCGAGGTGCGGACCAGCTCGGGGTCGGCCCGGCCCTCCTCGAGCACGTGCGCCATCACGTCGATCCAGTAGTCGATGTCCTCCAGCGACCACGTCTCGCCGGCCTCGGGGGTGAACGGCTCCGGAACGATCCACGGCTCGTGGCTCATCCAGAACGCGTCGATGCCGTGGTCGGTCATCCGGTTCTGGACGTCGGCGGCGGTGAGCCCCGTCTCGGCGGTGTACTCCTCGAGGCTGAAGCGGGTCATCTCCAGCCGGTGCTGGGTGGCCTCCGGCACCGACTTGGTGACGCCGCGCAGCCCGAGCAGCCGCTTCTCCATGTAGTTGTTGGCGAGCACCGAGAGGTCGGCCGCCTCCTTGATGCCGTCGCCGCCCATGGCCAGCAGCCAGGAGTAGGCCTTGACGACCTGGTTGACGTTGCCGAGGTACTCGCGCACCCGTCCGACACCGCGCTCGTTCTCGCGGCGCACGAACCCGTCGGGCGTCTCCTCGACCAGCGGACCGGGGAGGTACGGCGCGAGCTCGGCCGTGCAGCCGTAGGCGCCGACCGCCGGCCCGCCGCCGCCCTTCGGCACGCCGAAGGTCTTGTGCAGCATGAACATGCAGGCGTCGAAGCCGAGCTCGGCGGCTCGCAGCCGGCCCATCACGCCGTTGAAGTTGGCGTGGTCGTAGAAGCAGAGCCCGCCGACCTCGTGGACGGTGCGCACCCACTCCTTGACGTGGGGGTTGTAGATGCCCATGTCGTCGGGGTTGTTCATCATCAGCGCCGCCGTGCGCTCGGAGACGACCGCCTTCAGGGCGTCGAGCGAGGGGTAGCCGTCGGCCTCGACCGGGAGCGTGATGATGTCGAACCCGGCCGCGGACGCCGTGGCGGGGTTGCAGGGGTGGGCCTGGGCGGTCGTGATGATCTCGCGCCGGGTCCCGAGCTCCCCGCGGTCGGCGAAGTAGGCACGGGTGACCGCGGCGTGGGTGAACGCCGCGGCCGCGCCGCCGCCGGGCTGGAAGACGAAGCGGTCCATGCCCGAGAGCCCGCGCAGCATCAGGTCGAAGCGGTGCACCGCCTCGAGCAGGCCCTGGATCGTGCTGTCGTCCTGGTCGGGATGGATCTCGGCCAGGCCGTCGCGGGCGGCGAGCTGCTCGTTGAGGCGGGGGTTGTACTTCATGGTGCAGGTGCCGAACAGGCTGATCCCCACCATCCCCATCGTCTCCTGGGAGAGGTGGAGGTAGTGGCGCAGGACGTCGGGCTCGGCCACCTCGGGCAGCGCCGGGGCGACCGCGCGCAGCAGGCCGGCCGGGAGCGCCGCTGCCGGGTCGAGCGCCTCGATCGGCTCGGGGGGAACGTTGCCGCGGCGCCCGGCGCCGCTCATCTCCATGATGAGCGGCTCGTCCCAGACCGGGGCCTGGTACCGGCGCAGTCGTGCCGCCGCGGAGGGAGTGGTCTCGGTCATGACAGCACCTCTTTCAGGGCCTGCACCAGGTGGTCGATGTCGTCGGCGGTGTGGATCTCGGTCACGCAGAACAGGGCGGACTGACCCAGCCAGGGGAAGTCCGCGGAGAGGTCCTTGCCGCCGAAGATCCCGTGCTCGCGCAGGCCGGCGTTGACCTCCGCGACGGTGCGGCCGGTGGCGGTGAGGTCGACGACGAACTCCTTGAAGAAGCTGTCGGGCCAGCGCACCTCGACGCCGTCGACCTCGGCGACCCGCCCCGCGGCGTACCGCGCGTTGGACAGGATCGTCCGGCCGAGCTCGGCGAAGCCCTCGGGGCCGAGCAGGGCCATGTAGACGGCGTTGGCGACGGTCCACAGGTAGACCGAGTTGCCGGTCCAGTCGTTGCCGTCCTCGCGGGAGCCGTAGGACGTCTGGTGGAACAGCGCCATGCCGAAGGTCCGCTCCCCGCGGACGGTCTCGGCCAGGCTGACCTGGAGCGTGGGGTACTCCCGCGCGTAGCGCTCCTCGTCACGGGTGGCGATGAACCCGCCCACGCCGCCGCCGGCGTGGAGGTGCACACCGAGGGGCTGGGTCGAGCCGACGACGATGTCGGCGCCGAGGTCGCCGGGCGCCGCGAGCAGCCCCAGCGAGACCGGGTCCACGCCGAGGACGGTCTCGGTGCCGTTGGCACGGCAGGCCGCGGCGATCTCCGCCGTCGCGGTCTCGACCACGCCGAGGTGGTTGGGCGTCTCGAGGTAGACCGCCGCGGTGTCCGCGTCGAGGGCCAGCGCGGAGACGTCGACGCAGCCCGTGGCCGGGTCGACGTCGACGAGCCGCACCGCGATCGGCTGGTTGCCCTCCGCCAGGCCGCAGTAGGTGCGGATCACCGCGAGGCGCTCGGGGGAGATCGAGGCCGGTACGACGACCTCGCCACGACCGGTGAGCCGGGCCGCCATCCGCAGCGCGTTGCCCGCGGCGGCGCCCCAGCTGTAGACCGGCAGGCCGACGAAGTCCATGCCGAGCAGCTCGCCGAGCATGGAGGCGTACTCGAACCAGGCCTGGTTGCGGCCGAGGTCGGAGGACGGCGTGCCCCAGACCGGGGTGAGGAACTCGCTGCGGCCCACGATCTCGTCGACGACGGCCGGCACGTGGTGCTGCCAGGTCCCGGCGCCGAGGAAGCTGAGGTTCCCGACGCAGTCGTCGTTGCGGTCGACCAGCGTGCGCACGCGGCGGCGCAGGGTCGCCTCCGACCTGATCCCGGGGGCGAGGCCGTTGCCGGAACGGGAGACGTGGTCGGCCGGGATCTGCTCGAACAGCTCCTCGACGTCGTCCACGCCGACGTACGCCAGCATCCTGGCCTTGGCCTCGGCCGTGGAGTTGGGCATGTAGGGATGTGCCACTCGGGCTCCTCTCGTCACGCGGCTCACGCCACGACCCTCAGGACGGTGCTGCGGGACGGCCCCGTGCGCACCCGGCGGTAGCCGACCAGGCGGGATGCCAGGCCGGGGTCGTCGATGTCGACGTGGAGCACCGGCTGGGCCAGCGCGTCCACCTTCGCAGGGGTCGCCAGGACCTCGATCCGGTCGGTGCCGACCGCGGCCAGGACGGCCGGCGACAGCTGCTGGTTGCCGCGGCCGAGCAGGAAGCCCTGACCTCCCACCACGCCGAGGACCAGGCCGGCCCGGGGGTGCTCGGCGAGCAGGGCGAGCAGGTCGGCCTCGCTGGCGTCCACGGCCACCGAGCGCCCGTCGAGGACGGCGTCGACGCCCAGCGCCGTCGTGGGCACGCCCAGCGCGGCTCCGACCTCGGCCACCGTGGTGCCCGGCCCCAGGAGGTAGAGCCGGCCGGGCTCCATCTCCGCGGCGACCCGGCGGGCCAGCGCGGCGGCGTCGTCGGTGGCGGTGCCCGCCGTGCCCTTGCGCGCCTGCACCGCCGAGCGCACCGCGGGCACCTGCACGGTGCCGTGCAGGCGCACGTCGCCGGCCTCGTCGCGGTCGACGACCTCGGCGGGCCGGGTGGCGGTCTCGTCACCGGCCAGGAAGCGGGCGGCGGCGGCGGCCGCCGCCTCCGGCGTGGTGCCGAAGACGCCGGAGTGCATCTTCACCCCGGCCGGGACGCCGAGCACGGGCACGTCACCGACAACGGCGGCGACGTCGCGCGCGGTGCCGTCACCGCCGACGAAGAGCACCAGCCCCACGCCCGACCGGACCATCGCCCGGACGGCCTCGCGGGTGTCCTCGGCGTCGGTGCCGGAGCGCGCGCGCCCGGGGCGCGTCGGCAGCTCCGTGACGTCCCACCCCCGGTCGCGCAGGTGGTCCACCCCGAGGACCCCGCCGCCGGCCACGACCCGCAGGTGCGGCGCCAGCTGCTGGAGGCGGGCGAGCGCCCGGTCGGCCCGGGCGGGGGCGACCGGGACGGCGCCCCGCTCGAGGGCGCGGTCCAGCCGGCCGTCGGTCCCGTGCAGGCCGACCCGGCCGCCCATCCCGGCGACCGGGTTGACGACGAGGCCGAGGACCGGACCGCTCACGCGAGGCCGAGCTCTCGGCACACGTCGTCGAGGGCCTGGCGGGTCCCCGCCACCATCTGGTCCAGCTCGGCCTCGGTGACCACGAACGGCGGCGAGAAGGAGATCGTGTCGGCATTCGGCAGCGCCCGGGTGATGACCCCGAGCTCGCGGGCCCGCTTGACCAGCGCGCCGGCGACCTTGCCGCGCGGCTCGAAGCGGCGCAGGCCCTCCTGGGACTCCACCAGCTCGACGGCGCCGACCAGGCCGTGCCCGCGGACCTCCCCGACCAGGGGGTGGCCCTCGAAGGCCTCCCGGAGGCGGGCGTGCAGGTGGTCGCCGCGCGCCTTGGCCTGACCCATCAGCCCGTCGCGCTCGATGATGTCGAGGTTCGTGAGCGCGGCGGTCGCGGCCAGCGGGTGCGCGGAGTAGGTGTAGCCGTGGCTGAAGAGCCCGTAGGTGTCCGAGCCCGACGCGATGACGTCCCAGACGGCGTCGGAGACCAGGCAGGCCGACAGCGGGACGTAGGCCGAGGTGATGCCCTTGGCCACGGTCATCAGGTCCGGCTCCATGCCGAACGCCTGGGAGCCGAACCACTCGCCGGTGCGGCCGAAGCCGCAGACGACCTCGTCGGCGATGAGCAGCACGTCGTGCTTGCGCAGCACCTCCTGGATCGCCGGGAAGTACGACGCCGGGGGCACGATCACGCCGCCGGCCGCCTGCAGCGGCTCGGCGATGAAGGCGGCGACCGTCTCGGGCCCCTCGGCGATGATCTGCTCGTCGAGCTCGCGGGCGAGGCGGGCGACGAACTGCTCCTCGCTCTCCCCCTCCTGGCCCTCGAAGCGGTGGTGGGGCGCGCGGGCGAAGCGGACCATCGGCAGCGGCAGGTCGAAGCCGGTGTGCATGCCGGGGAGGCCGCACAGGCTGCCGGACATGACGGTGACGCCGTGGTAGCCCCGCTCGCGGGAGATGATCTTCTTCTTCTCCGGGCGGCCCAGGACGTTGTTGTAGTACCAGACCAGCTTGACCTGCGTGTCGTTCGCGTCCGAGCCGCTGTTGCCGAAGAAGACCTTCGCCATCCGGCCCGGGGCCTCGGTCACCAGACGGTGCGCGAGCCGCGCGACCGGCTCGTTCCCCATCGAGGCGAAGGTGTGGTAGTAGGCCAGCGTCCGGGTCTGGGCGGCCAACGCCTCGGCCATCTCCTCGTTGCCGTAGCCGATGTTGACGCACCACAGGCCGGCCATCGCGTCGAGGTACTCCCGGCCCGACACGTCGACGAGCGTCGACCCGCGCCCGCTGGCGATCATCAGCGGCCCGGTGCGCTCGTGGTCCTTCGCGTGCGTGAAGGGGTGGAAGAAGTACTGGCGGTCGAGGTCGTCGACGTTGCTCGCGATCGTCATGTCTGCCTGCATCTCGGGAGTCCGGTGAGTCCTGGGAACCGTAGCACTTTTCGTGCGCAAAGCGTACGATTGGGCGCAGACCGGCCACAACCTTGTCGGCCGCGACCAGAGAGGCACCTGTGAACACGACTTTCGAGGCCGACCGGTTGACCGATCGGGCACTGCTGCGCACCCAGCTGTTCATCAACGGCGAGTGGCGCGACGGCGCCGGGGAGCCGTTCGACGTCCTCGACCCCGCGACCGGCGACCTGGTCGCGACCATGGCGGCCGCGGACGCCGCCGATGTCGAGCGAGCGATCGCCACGGCTGAGGTCGCCGGCCGCGCCTGGGCGGCCCGGCCCGCGCCGGAGCGCGCGAAGGTGATGCGCCGCTGGTACGACCTGATCGTCGAGCACGCCGACGACCTCGCCGCGATCCTCACCGCCGAGCAGGGCAAGCCCCTGCACGAGGCGCGCGGGGAGATCCTCTACGGCGCCGGCTTCGTCGAGTGGTACGCCGAGGAGTGCAAGCGCACCTACGGCGAGGTGATCCCGAGCAACGTCCCGGGTCGCCGCCTCGTGACCGTCCGCCAGGCGATCGGCGTCACCGCGGCGATCACCCCGTGGAACTTCCCCTCCGCGATGATCCTGCGCAAGGCGGCGCCCGCGCTGGCCGCCGGCTGCTCGATGATCATCAAGCCCGCCGCCGAGACGCCGCTCTCGGCGACGGCACTGGCCGAGCTCGCCGCCCGTGCCGGCGTGCCCGCCGGCGTGCTGAGCGTCGTCACCGGCCCGGCACGCGTGGTGGGCGAGGTGATCACCGGCAGCCCGGTTGTCCGCGCGCTCAGCTTCACCGGCTCCACCGAGGTCGGGAAGCTCCTGATGGCGCAGAGCGCCGGCACGGTGAAGAAGCTCGCCCTCGAGCTCGGCGGCAACGCTCCCCTCATCGTCTTCGACGACGCCGACCTCGACCAGGCCGTCGCCGGGGCGATGGCCTCGAAGTTCCGCAACGCCGGGCAGACCTGCGTCTGCGCGAACCGGATCCTCGTCCAGTCCGGGATCCACGACGCCTTCGTCGCGCGGATGCGGGAGGCCGTTACCGCGCTGCAGGTCGGCAACGGGTTCAGCGAGGGCTCCCAGCAGGGCCCGTTGATCTCGGCGGAGGCCGTGGAGAAGGTCCGGCGCCACATCGCCGACGCGGTCGGCGCCGGTGCCCGGGTCGAGGTCGGCGGGGACGTGCACGAGCTGGGCGGCACCTTCTTCCAGCCCACCCTGCTCACCGGTGTGCGCGGCGACATGCTCGTGGCCCGGGAGGAGACCTTCGGCCCCCTGGCCCCGATCATCTCCTTCGAGACCGAGGAGGAGGCCGTGCGGCTGGCCAACGACACCGAGTTCGGGCTCGCGGCCTACTTCTTCACCCGCGACTCGGGGCGCACCTGGCGCGTGGGCGAGGCGCTGGAGTTCGGGGTGGTCGGCATCAACACCGGCCTGATCTCCTACGAGGGCGCACCGTTCGGCGGGGTCAAGGAGTCCGGGCTGGGCCGCGAGGGCTCGCGGCACGGCATCGACGAGTTCACCGAGATCAAGTACCTCTGCATCGACGGCGTCGGCTGAGCAGCCGGCGCCGTCAGGCGTCGCCACGCCCTTCGGGGCCGACCTGGGTCCCGACGGCCATGCCGTCGCGGACCCAGGTCATGCACGCCCGGGTGTTGGGGACGTCGTCGACGACGACGAGGCACTCGAAGCAGACGCCCATGCCGCAGAAGAGCCCCCGCGGCTCGCCGTCCGCGGTGCGGCGCAGGGCGAGGTCGCCGCTGTCGGCGATCATCGCGGCCGCGACGCTCTCGCCGACGTAGCAGTCGACCGAGCGGCCGTCGACGGTGATGCGCGCGCGCGGGCCGCGGTCGACCCCCGGCTGGGGGTCGATCCGGGCGCTCCTGCGGTCGCGGCTCACGCCGGCTGGTCCTGCCGCTCGTCCGCGGCCAGCAGGCCCTCGCGGACGAGGACGGCGCGCATCTCGGCGAGAGCGGCGGGGTCGGTGACGGGCAGGCGGGGACGGCGCACGTGCCCGGCCGGCTGGCCCAGCATGTGCATCAGGGCCTTGAGTTGGCTCTGGTAGGCGCCGTACTTGCCGGCCCAGCCGCCCGGCAGCCACAGCTGCGGGAAGAGGCGGTCGGAGCGCACGGCGTGCGCGCGGGCGGCGTCGATGTCGCCGGCCCAGACGTCCTCCCAGTACTGCGGGTCGGGGCGCCCGAACAGCGAGCCGCCGCCGACGGTGCCGTCACCGCCGTGCGTGGTGAGCTCCTCGAGGCCCCGCTCGCCGAGGTAGGGCCCGAAGACCCGCACCCGGTCGCGGACCCGGCGCGAGGTCGCGAAGAACTGGTCCGCGTCGGGCGTGCTGTCCTTGATCGCCACGATGTTCGGGACGTCGGCGAGCCGGTCGGCGAGCTCGGTGTCGATGTCCACGCCGCTGCCCCAGGGCCAGTTGTAGACCGTCAGCGGGCCGTCGACCAGCGCGCTGATCTCCTCGTAGAACGCCACGACCTCCGGCGCGAAGAGCTTGGCGTAGGGCGGCGGCGAGACGAGCACGCCGTCCACCCCGGACGCCAGGGCGTGGCGGCCGAGCTCGGCGCTCTGCTCGGCGGTGTACGCCGTGCAGCCCACGATGACGCGCAGGCGGCCGGCGGCCTGGGCCGCGGCGGCCTCGGCGACCTGTCGCCGCTCGTCGTCGGTCTGGGAGAACCACTCGCCGCAGGTGCCGTTGACGACGATGCCGTGCATGCCCTCGGCCACGTAGTGGTCGACCAGCGCGGCGAGCGTGTCGAGGTCCAGGTCGCCGTCGGCGGTGAACGGGGTCACGAAGGCCGGGAAGTAGCCCTGCCAGTCGACGTCGTCGCGGTTCATGTGTGCGTCTCTCCTCGGGTGGTGGGGCTCGCCGGGGGGGCGTCCCTCAGGTGTGCAGGCGGTCGAGCGCGTAGCGCTCGGGAAAAGGGTCGTGCTCGCCGGGTCGCACCATCTGCTCGGCGAGCTGGCGAGCGAACATCGGGCTGAAGGTGAAGCCGGTGCTGGCGACGCAGGCGTGGAAGCCCGGCACCCGCCGCGACTCCCCGACCACCGGGGACATGTCGTCGGTGAAGACGATGACGCCGGACCAGGTGCGCACCACGCGGGCGTCGCCGAGCCGGGGCACCACGTCGAGGGCGACGTTGACGTTGCCCGCGGCGCTCTGCCACCGGGTCGGGTAGCGGCGCGGGAGCGGCACGGCCGGCGAGGGCCAGCCGCCACCGATGATGAAGGTGCCCTGCTCGCTCTGCTTGAGGGTGAGCCGGCGCCCGATGTGCTGGACCATCGAGGGCAGCAGCGCCGGGCGGCGCTCGGTGACGTTCACGTGGAGGCCCTCGTGGCGCACGGGGAAGCGCAGGCCGACCATCGCGGCCAGCTCGCCGGACCAGGCGCCCGCGCAGTCCACGACGCGGTGCGCCCGCACGGGCCCGGCCGTGGTCTCGACGGTGAACCGGTGCGCCCCGCCGGCGTGCTGCTCGACGCTGCGGACGCCGACGTGGGTGCGCACCTCGGCGCCGTGCTCGACCGCGCGGGCGGCGTACAACGGGGTCACCGCCAGCGGGTTGGCGTGCCCCTCGGCCGGGCAGTACGTCGCCGCGAGGACGCGGTCGGAGAAGTACGGCGCGCGGTCGCGCAGCTCCGCGCCCGTGACCACCTCGGTCTCGATGCCGGCGAGCAGCTCGAGCTCGTGCTTCTCGTGCAGCACGCGCACCTGCTCCGGGGTCTCGGCGACCATCCAGCCGCCGGTCTGGTGGAGGTCCACCGACCCGTCGAGCTCGCGGTCGAGGTCCTGCCACAGCGCGTAGGCCTCGAGGCTCAGCCGGGCGTCGGCGAGCAGCCGGTCCCGGTCCGCGCCGGTCCCCTTGCCCGAGAGCTGGTGGATGGCCAGCTGGAGGTGGAAGCTGCCGGCGTTGGTGCCGGAGGCCTCGCGGTTCAGCTCGCCACGGTCGAGCAGCACCACCTCGACGCCCTCCCGGGCGAGGTAGTAGGCCACGGCGGCGCCGGCGATCCCGCCGCCGACGACGACCACGTCGGTCTCCTCCGGCAGCGGCGCGCGGAGGGAGGCGAGGGGTGGCACGGCGGCCGTCACGAGCGGTCCTCCTGCTCGGCGACGAACAGGCCGGGATCGGCGACGGTGGCGTCGGCGATCGCCCGGATGGGCACGGGCCGCAGCGGCATCCGCGGGGTCGCCAGGTCGATCTCCCCCACCGGACGGCCGTGGGTGCGGGCGACGAGCGCGGCGACGTGGCGCTGGCAGTTGCGGCCCTGGCAGGGGCCCATGCCGGCGCGCGTGACCGCCTTGACCACGCTGACGTCGTCGGTCGAGGCGACGGCCCGCACGAGCTCCTGCTGGCGGACGTTCTCGCAGCGGCACACCGTCGTGGTGTCGTCGGCGAGCTCGTGGATGCCGTCGCCGACCCGGTACATCCGCCGGGTCGCACGGGCCAGTGCCCGTCGGCGGCGCAGCCGGCGGCGCGGTCCGGCCGCGCGGTCCTCGACGGTCGCCCGGTCGAGCACGCCGGCGTCGAGCGCCACGCCGAGGGCGGCGAGCTCCCCCTCGTCGATCGCGACGTAGGAGCCCTCCACGCCGGTGCCGTCGCCCGCGGCGTACACGCCCGTGGTCGAGGTGCGGCCCCAGTCGTCCTTGGTGACCACCCGGCCACCGAGGTCCTCGTCGTGCTCGGTCGAGCAGTCCAGCAGGCGCAGCAGCTCCAGCGAGGGGACGAAGCCGTAGCCGACGCACAGGACGTCCGCCTCGACGGTCTCCTCGGTGCCCGGCACGGGCCGCCAGTCGCGGTCGACGGCGGCGTGGACGACGCGCTCCACGCGTCCCTCGCCCTCGGCACGGACGACGATGCGGCCGTAGTGCAGCGGCACGCGGTGGCGGAGCAGGCCCCCGCGGTAGCGGGCGGCGTCGCGCAGCAGCGAGGTGTTCCCGCGCAGCGCCGCGGCGACCCGCAGCGCGTCACCGGGGCGCGGCGCGGGGCCGGCCTCGAGGGCGGCCACGAGGTGCGCGCCGTAGTGCGCGAGCTGGGCGGGGAAGGCGAGCGCGACCGGGCCGGAGCCGGCGAAGACCATCCGCCGCCCCGGGAGCACGGCCTGGCTCTTGGCCATCGACTGCATGCCGCCGGCGGTCACGACGCCCGGCAGGGTCCAGCCAGGGAAGACCACCGGCCGGTCGTGCGCGCCGGGTGCGACGAGGACGCGGCGGGCGCGCAGGGTGGTGGCCGGCTCGCCGTCCCGGACGAGCACGACCGCGAAGCCGTCCTCCTCCTGCTCGGCCGCCACGACCGAGGTGCGCAGCGCGACCGCGGCCTCCGAGCGCTCGACCGAGGCGATCAACGACCGGCCCGAGCGGGTCTGGCGGTCGGCCGCAGCCGGGTCCGTGACGGTGAAGCCCGGACCCGGCTGCTTGTAGATCTGGCCGCCCAGCGACGGCCGCTCGTCGACGAGCAGCACCTGCATGCCCGTCCCCGCCGCCGTCCGGGCGGCGGACATCCCTGCGGGTCCGCCCCCCACGACGAGGAGGTCGAGGTGCTGCGCGTCGTCAGGCACAGGTCAGCACCCACCCGGCATGGTCGGGAAGTCGTCGACGCCGAAGTTCTTGCTGTACGCCGCGGCGAGGTCGCCGCCCTCCTGCGCGTCGCACAGGAACTCGTCGAGCTGCTCGACCAGGGCGGTGTTGCCCTTCTGGACCGCCCAGCTGCCGTAGCCGATGGCCAGCGGCTCGGGCAGGTCGGCGACCTTCAGCTCGCCCTCGTTGGCCTCGATGTACTGCGCGAGGATGTAGTCCTCGAGCACGGCGCCCTGGGCACGACCGGTCGCGACCTCGAGCAGCGCGGAGTTCTGCTGGCCGAAGCCCTCCACCGACGCGTTCGGGAAGGTGTCCTTGGCCAGCTGCTCGCCGGAGGAGCCCTGGAGCGCGGTGATCGTGTTGCCCTCGACGTCGTAGTTCTCGATGGTGAACGGGCCCTCGTCGTCCTCCGGGACGGCCAGGACGCTGACGTAGGGGACGTACTCGCGGCTGAAGTCGACGACCTGCTTGCGCTCGTCGGTGGCCGTCAGGCCGACCGAGACCATGTCGAACTTCTTCGACTGCAGGCCGGGGATGAGGCCGTCGAAGTCGAGGTTGACGATGTCGAGCTCGACGCCCATCTCGTCGGCGAGCTGCTCGAGCAGGTCGACGTCGTAGCCGGCGGGCTCGTTGTTCTCGTCGAGGTACATCTCCGGCTCGAACTGGAGGTTCATGCCGACGGTGAGCACGCCGTCCTCCATCAGGCCCGAGCCACCGCCGGACCCCTCCTCGGAGGAGGCGTCGCTGTCACCGCCGCAGGCGGCGAGGGACAGGGCGAGGACGAGCGAGGTGCCGACGACGGCGGAGCGTCGCCACAGCGACGTACGGGTGTTTGCGGGCACAGCAGTTCCTTCCGGAGGGGTGTATCGGTGGTTGGTGCGGGATTGACCGGGCCACCGAGATCACCCGGACGTGTGTGGGTCAGGCCGCCAGCTCGGTGATGAGGGCCTGGATGCGCCGCTGCTTGCGGCCGCGCAGCAGCTTGGAGACGCCGCCCTTCGGCGGGCTGGAGAGCGAGGCCTCGAGCAGCCGGAAGAGGAGGTCGACACCGAAAGCCGCGAGCACGTAGATGGCGGCGGCCGCCGTGTAGAGGACGAAGGGCTGGAAGGTCTGGGCGTTGACGTTCTGGGTGACCCGGACGACCTCGAGCAGCCCGATGACCGTGAAGGTCGAGGTGTCCTTGATCATCCCGATGAACATGCTGCCGATGTTGGGCAGCGCGATCTTGAACGCCTGCGGGGCGACCACGGAGGAGAAGATCCGGGCGTCGCGCATGCCGAGGGCCTGGCCGGCCTCGCGGTGGCCGTGGGGCACCGCCTGGAGGGCGGCGCGGAAGATCTCGGCCATGAACGCGCTGTAGAGCAGCGAGAGCGCGATGACACCGGCCTGGAAGACGCTGAAGTTCACCCCGAGCAGCAGCGAGACGCCGAAGTAGATCCAGATGACCGTGACCAGCGCCGGCATGCCGCGGAAGACGTTGATGTAGATCGCCGCGATCCACGACATCGGTGCCTTGCCCATCCGCAGGATGGCCAGGCCCAGGCCGCCGACCGTCGCGATGACCAGGGCGACGACCGACACCTCGAGGGCGGTGAGCAGTCCTCGGAGCAGGTCGCCCCGGTAGTCCCAGACGAGGGACCAGTCGTAGTCGGTGATTCCCATCAGCGCACCGCCCGGATGAAGTCGCGGGTGCGCGGGTTGGAGGGCTCGTCGAAGATCTCGGCGGCCCCCGTCTCCACGATCGCACCCTGGTCCATGAACACGTTGAGGTCGCCGATCTCGCGGGCGAACCCGAGCTCGTGGGTGACGACGACCATGGTCATCCCGGCGTCGGCGAGCTCGTGCATGACGCGGAGCACCTCGCCGACCAGCTCGGGGTCGAGCGCGGAGGTCGGCTCGTCGAACAGCATCACCTTGGGGTCCTGGCTCAGCGCCCGCGCGATCGCGACCCGCTGCTGCTGACCGCCGGAGAGCTGGCCGGGGTAGTGGGCGGCCCGCTGGAGCAGGCCGACCTGGCGCAGCGACTCCGCCGCGCGGCGCATCGCGTCCTCCTTGCTCATCCCCTTGACCGACCGCAGCGGCAGCGCGACGTTGTCGAGCGCCGTGAGGTGGGGGAAGAGGTTGAACTGCTGGAAGACCATTCCGACCTTGCGGCGCAGCTCCATCGGCTTGCCCCGGCGCACCGACTTCTCGCCGGCGAAGCCCGGGCCGTACTCGACGCCGTCGACGCAGACGGAGCCGCAGTCGGGCTCCTCGAGCAGGTTGATGCTGCGCAGGACCGTCGACTTGCCCGACCCGGAGGGTCCGAACAGGACGACGTGCTCGCCGGCGTGCACGTCGAGGTCGATGCCGTGCAGGACCTCCAGGCTGCCGAAGGACTTCTTCAGCCCGCGCATCCGCACGACCGGCTCGCCGGCGGCGGCGGTGGACGCGAGCGGGCCCCGGGCCGTGGCCGGCGACGCCGGGACGGACGCGTGGGAGGCCGGCTCGGCGGGCGTCGCGGCGGACCCGTCGGGCGGCAGCGCCGGCGGGGTGACCGGCGGGGTCACCGCGTCGGTCGTGACGGCACTCGGGCCGGTGGGTTCGAGGGTGCTCATGCGCGTACCTCCGTCACGCAGACGTACAGGTCGTCGGGGTCCTTGAAGTAGGCGTAGCGCCAGGTGCCGCCCTCGCCGACGTCGAGCGCGGCGGGCTCGCCGACCAGCTCGATGCCGAGACCACCGAGGTGGTCGACCGCGCTCTCGAGGCAGCGTGCGCCGATCGCGAACTCGAAGGTGCCGAGGTGGCCCCACTCGCCGCGCATGTCGGGCGAGGCGGGGTAGTGCTGCACCGGCTCCAGGGCACCGCCGATGGGGCTGGTCAGCAGCATCATCCGCTGGCGCGGCGGCGTCCGGTCGCCGAACCAGGGGTGCATCGGCTCGAAGTACCCGTCGGACTCGAAGAGCTGGCCGGTGAAGCCGAGCGCCTGGTAGAAGGTGCGCGTCCGCTCGATGTCGGTGACGCCGAACGCCACGTGGTTGACCCCGTGCGGGCCGTCCTCGAGCGGCCAGCCGGCCGCCAGCGTGGACCACTCGATCAGCTCGATCTTGGCGCCGTCGGGGTCCTCGACGTACGACAGGCCGCAGTGGGTCTGGTACGGGTCGAGGTCGGCCTCGTTGGGGTCCATCAGGTTGGTGTGACCGCGCGCGACCAGCTCCGCGTGGAACTCGGCCTGGCCGTTGACGTGCACGCAGACCTCGCAGATGCCGGGCTCGCCCCACGCCTGGCCCTCGGGTCGGGGTGGGGGCGTCCGGTCGAGGACCTGGACCAGCTTCACGCCGGCCCGCCCGAGCACCGTCGGGGTCCCGGCACGCAGGTAGAGCACCCGGGCCCGGGTCTCCGCGTGCCCGGTGAGACCGGAGATCCCCGGCAGGGTCCCGGTGTAGTCGAAGGACTCGTCGGTGAAGCCCAGCTCGCCGTAGAACGACCGGGCCGCGTCGATGTCGGTGACACCGATGCCGATGTGGTCGAGGCCGACGAGGGTGCCGAACTGCCGGTGTGTCGGCGTGGAGACTGCCATCCGCGACGAATTCCTCTCGGAGTGGGGACGCATCGGGGAGGATGTTCGCAGATCGGTGTGATGTGCGCAATACGTACGGACTAACCGCTTTGCGTTTTTTTGTGCGCTTGACGCACACCTGACGGCTCGCGACACTGACCTCGTGCCGATCGCCCTCGGGGTCAAGCTGCCCCACACCGGACCCGTCGATCCTTCCTCGATCCCCGCCCGCGCGCGTGCGTTGGAGGAGGCCGGTTTCGACTCGTTGTGGGTCAGTGACCACGTCGTGATGCCGATGACGATCGGGTCCTACTACCCCTTCGCCGACGACGGCCGGGCGCCCTGGACCGGCGACATCCCCTACGTCGAGGCGCTCGTCGCTCTCGCCGCCGCCGCCGTTGCCACCGAGCGGGTGCGGCTGGGGACGGCCGTGCTGGTCCTGCCCCAGCGCAACCCGGTGCTCCTCGCCAAGCAGGTCGCGAGCCTCGACGCCCTCAGCGGCGGCCGGATCGAGCTCGGGGTCGGCGCGGGCTGGCTCCAGGAGGAGTTCGCCGCGCTCGACTCGCCGTTCGAGGAGCGGGGCAAGCGGATGGAGGCCTGGCTCGGGCTCCTCCGCGACCTGTGGACCGGTCGCCCGGCGGCCAACGACGGGGTCTACCCGCTGGCCGACGGCCTGGTGCAGCTGCCCGCCCCCCCGCACCCCGTCCCGCTCCTCGTCGGTGGGCACACCAAGGCCGCCTTCCGCCGCGCCGGTTCGCTCGGCGACGGCTGGCTGGCCCAGCAGGCCGTGCCGGCCCTCGACGTCGACCACCTGGCCACCGAGGTCGACGCGGTGCGCGCCCAGGCCGAGAAGGCCGGCAAGGACCCCGCCGCCCTCCGCTTCGTCCTGCGCCTGGTCGAGTCGACCGGGCAGGAGGCGGTCGTCGCCTCACGACTGGCCGACCTCGACGCCATCGGGTTCCACGAGGTCGTCGTGGACACCGCTCTGGACGGCGACCCGGCAGCGGTCCTCGACGTCCTGCGCGAGGCCACCCGGTGACCACCGCTGCCCCCGAGGCACCCCTCCTGCCCGGTCGTCGCGTCCTGGTCACCGGCGCCCGGCGCGGCCTCGGCGCTGCCATGGTCGAGACCTTCGCCGCGATGGGGGCCGGCGGCGTCGCCGTCGACCTCCCGGGCACCCCCTGGACGCTCCCGGCCGGGTGGACCGGAGTCGACGCGGACGTCACCGACGAGGCGCAGGTCGCCGGCGCGGTCGCGCACGCGGCCGGCCACCCGGACGGCATCGACGGCGTGGTCGCCGCGGCCGGCGTCGTACCCACCTGGCAGGAGCCGGGCGACCTCGACCTCGACGACCTCGACCGGGTCCTCTCGGTCAACGTGCGCGGCGTCGCCGCCGTGCTCAAGCACGCGGGCGCGGTCCTGCGGCCAGGGTCCTCCGTCGTGGTCGTCGGCTCGCTGAACTCCTGGCGCGGCGACCCGCGGATCTGGTCCTACGTCGCCAGCAAGCACGCCGCCCTCGGCCTCGCCCGCTCCGCGGCGGCCGCGCTGGGCCCCGACGGGGTGCGGGTCAACTGCGTCGCCCCGGGGCCGGTCGCGACCGACGCCCTGCTGGACCGGATGCGCTCGCGGGTCGGCAGCACCGGCCTGAGTCCCGAGCAGGCGCTCGCCGCGGCCGCGGACCAGACCGCGCTGCGGCGCACCGCGACGACGGCGGACGTGGTCAATGCGACCGCGTTCCTCCTCAGCGACCTCGCCGCGGGCATCACCGGCCAGCTGCTGCCCGTGGACGGAGGCCTCCTGTGAGCGCCTCCGCGACACCCGCACCCACCGGCGCGCTGGCCGGTCGCACCGTCCTGCTGACCGGCGCCTCCGGCGGCATCGGCTCCGCGACGGCGCGGGCCCTGCTCGCGGCCGGCGCCGACGTCGTCGGCCAGTACCGCACCGGGCGGGCGGCGGCCGAGGCCGCCGTCGCCGGACCGCACCGCGACCGGGCGCATCTCCTGGAGGGCGACCTGTCCGGGCCGGACGCCGCGCGCCGGCTCTGGGCCGACGCGGAGGCGGTGCGTCCGATCGACGTCGTCGTCGTCAACGCCGCCACGATGGCGCCCACCCCCTTCGACGGGACCGACGAGGAGTGGGACGCCGGCTGGGAGCAGTCGCTGGCCGTCAACGTCCTCGGCGCCGGCGCCCTGCTGCGCGAGGCCGTCCGCGCCTTCGCCGGCCGGGGCGGCGGCACCGCCGTCGTGGTCTCGAGCTGGGCCGCCGAACAGGGCTCGCGGATCCTCGACGTCAGCGGGTACGCCGCGTCCAAGGCGGCGATCCGCAACCTCGCGCAGACGCTCGCCCGCCACCACGCCCGCGCGGGGGTCCGGGTCCACGTCGTGGCGCCCGGCGTCGTCGACGCCGGCATGGGTATCGCCGACCAGGACTCTGAGCACCGGCAGGCCGTCGCCGAGGGACTGGCCATGGGGCGCCTCGTCTCACCGGACGAGGTCGCCTCCCTGATCACCTACCTGGCGTCCGACGCGTGTCCTAGTCTCTCCGGGGCCACGCTGGACCTGAACGGTGCGTCCTATGTCCGGTGAAGTGGATGGGAGAACTCGGGTGGCGACGACGAGGTCGAGCGATGTCGACGAGCAGGCGGAGGCCGCGATGACGGAGCCGGCGATGGCGGAGTCCGAGGAGGCCTCGAGCGGGAAGCACCGCGACTTCGTGCAGTCGCTCGAGCGCGGGCTGGCGATCATCCGGGTCTTCGACGCCGACCGGCCCCGGCTGACGGTCTCCGAGATCGCCCACCTCGCCGGCCTCACCCGGGCCGCCGTGCGCCGCTTCCTGTTCACCCTCACCGAGCTCGGCTACGTCCAGACCCACCGTGACGGCTACCAGCTGACCCCGCAGGTGCTGGAGCTCGGCTACTCCTACCTCTCCTCGCTGACCTTCCCCGACGCCGCCTTGCCGCACCTCGAGCGGCTGGTCGCCGAGACCGGCGAGGCCAGCGAGGGCTCGGTCCTGGACCGCGGCGACGTCGTGTACGTCGTGCGGGTGCCCGGGCCGGCCCTGATGACGATCTCGGTCAGCATCGGCGCCCGCCGGCCGGCGTACGCGACGTCGATGGGGCGGGTGCTGCTGGCGAACCTGCCGCCGGCCCAGCTCGACGCCTACCTCGAGAACACCCACCTGGACCCGATCCTCCCGAACACGATCACCGACGTGACCGCCCTCCGCGAGGAGCTCTCGAAGGTCAGGCAGCAGGGGTACGCCCTGGTCGACCAGGAGCTCGAGATCGGCCTGGTCGCGATCGCGGTTCCCGTCCGCGACCGGCACGGGCGCACCCGCGCGGCGGTCAACCTCTCCACCCACATCGGGCGCAGGTCCGCCGCCGACATGGTGGCGCTCGCGCCGCGGGTGCAGCAGGCCGCCGCCGACATCGAGCTGGGCATGCGCCACTCCGTCAGCTGGTCCGACTAGCCACCCGGGCCCCGCGCCACCCCCAGCCGTCACCACCCGAGGACCCGCGACCCGGCGGGTCGCGCGGTCCGTCACGCCCTCCTGCAAGAGAGGCCGGCATGTCCTCCGACCCGACGGGGCCTCCCGTGCGCGCCCGCACGGCCGTCGCCTTCGTGGCGCTCGGCCTGGTGTGGGGCACCACCCCGCTGACCATCAAGGCCGGCCTGCTGGCGGACTGGCAGCCGCTGTGGTTCTGCGCGCTGCGGCTGCTCGGCGCCGCGGTCGTGCTGGCGCCGCTGCTGCTGACGTCGTACGCCGGGCGGCCGCTGGGTCCGGCCGGCTGGCGGGTGATCTGGCCCGTCGGGGTCTTCGGCATGGCGGTCAACTTCGGCGTCACGGTGTGGGGCCAGCAGTTCATCGGCGCGGCGTTGGCCAGCCTCATCGCCGGCACCCAGCCGGTGACGACCGCGCTGGTCGTCCACCTCGCCCAGCGCCGGGTGCCGACCCGACGGTTCGCCGCCGGCCTGACCCTCGGGATGGTCGGCATGGTGGTCGTCTTCCGCGGCGCCGGGGTGCCGGGCCCGAGCGCGGCCGCGGGCGCCGCCGCCGTGCTGGCCGGGGTCACGATCTACGGCGCGGTCTTCGTCTACATCAAGGCCCGCCTCGGCGGGCTCAACCTGCTCCGCGTCGTCGCGGGCCAGAACCTCATCGGCGGTGCCCTGGTCGCGCTCGCCGCGGTGGCGTTCGAGGGGTCGGTGCGGCTGCCCGGCGGGACGCAGGCCTGGTCGGCCTACACCTACCTGACGCTGGTCAGCTCGATCGTCGCCCTGCTCCTGGCCAACTGGCTCATCGGCCGGATGGGTGCCGCGCGGTTCAGCGTGCTGTCGTTCGTGACCCCGCTGGTCGGGGTGGCCGCCGGCGTCGTCCTGCTCGACGAGACCCTCGACGGACCGACCCTCGTGGGAGCCGCGCTGGTCGGCACGGCGCTCCTCGCCACCCTCGGCCCGGAGGCGGAGGCAGTAGGACCGCTGCCGGCCGGCGAGACCGCTCGCCCCGACGGACCGCAGGGCGGCCCCTGAGGGGCACCGATCCGCCCTAGCCCAGTGACCTGGACCGGACAGGCGCCGGGCGCTCCTCCCGGGCGACGGCGTCGAGGAGCGCCAGCGCGTGCTGGGCCGCGCTGCCCTCCGCTGCGGTGTAGGTCAGCAGGCGGTGCCCGGGGTTGTCGGGCAGGTGGAGGACCTCGAAGCCGAGCTCGACGGCCCCGATCTCGGGGTGGTCGAGCCGCTTGCTCCCGCTCGTGCAGCTGTGGACGGGGTGCTTGGCCCACAGGCGCGCGAAGTCGCGGCTGCTGATGCAGAGCTCGCCGACGAGGTCGGTGAGCTTCCGGTCATCGGTGTGACGACCGGCGACGAGCCGCAGGGAGGCCACGGCCCGCGACGCCTCCTCGTCCCAGTCCGCGTAGAGCTCGCGGGTGTGGGGGTCGAGGAAGAGCATGCGGGTGAGGTTCGGCCGGACGCCGGCCTCCTCGGGAGCTGCCCGGTCGACGTGCCCGGCGACGAGAGCGTGGCCCAGCCGGTTCCAGGCGAGCACCTCGGTCGAGCGGCCCAGGACGACGGCAGGGACGGCGGTCATGGCCTCGATCAGGTGCCTGGTGCCGGCGCGCACGTGGTCCCGCCTGGGGCTGCGGAGAGGCGTGGCGGCCCGCGGGCGCGCCAGGTCGTGGAGGTGGGCCCTCTCGTCCTCGCTGAGGGCGAGTGCCCGCGCGAGGGCGTCGACGACCGACGCCGAGGCGTTCGTGCTCTGCCCCTGCTCCAGCCGCGTGTAGTAGGTGGCGCTCACACCCGCGAGCAGCGCCAGCTCCTCACGCCGCAGGCCGGGCACGCGGCGCGCCCCGTGGGACACGATGCCGGCGTCCTCGGGCGTGATGCGTGCCCGACGCGACCTCAGGAACTCCCCGAGCGCAGCCGGGGGCGGTGCTCCTCGTCCATCCACCCGCCCAGTGTCGCCCGAGGACGCGACAGGCGCCTGTCCCTGGCAGGGGTAGGCACGGCCGGCGTAGGCGCGCCGGGCGTGGGCGGGCCGGGGGCCTGGCTGACCTCCGGCGGCTGTCGGACGCTCGTCCGCAGCACGACCCCAGCCCTCGCCCAGCCCTCGACCGGAACGGACCCGCGCATGTCGCACCTCGACGAGCACGCCCCACCGACGCCCTCCGCACCCGGCCCTCCCGCCACCGGCGCCGCGACGAGCGGTCGCGAGCGCCTGGTCCTGGCGGTGCTGCTGACCGCCGGTTTTACGCTCGCGGTGGACTTCTCCATCCTCAACGTCGCCCTGCCCGCCATCGGCACGGACGTGGGGTTCGCGCTGGAGGACCTGCAGTGGGTGACCACGTCGTTCGCCCTGTTCGCAGCCGGCTTCACCCTGTTGTTCGGACGGGTCGCGGACCTGTTCGGACGCCGCCGGCTGTTCCTGCTCGGCATGGTCCTGCTCGCCGTCTCCTCGCTGGTCGGAGGTCTGGCCACGACTCCCGGGGTCCTGGTCGCGGCCCGGGTCGCCCAGGGCCTCGCGACCGCGATCGTCACCCCGGCGGCGCTGTCCCTGCTCACCACGTCGTTCGCCGAGGGACCTCGTCGCGACCGCGCGCTGGGACTCAACGGCGCGCTCATGGCCGCGGGGTTCACCACGGGGGCCGTGCTCGGCGGCGTGCTCACCGACCTGCTCTCCTGGAGGTGGGCGTTCCACGTCAACGTCGTCGTCGCCGTGGTCGTCCTGGCCGTCGCCCCCGTCGTCCTGACCGAGAGCAGACCCGAACGTCGCCCTCGCCTCGACGTGCCCGGCGCCGTCACGGTGACCCTGGGCCTGCTCGCGATCGTCTACGGGCTCACCGTCGCGGGCGAGCAGTCCTGGCAGGACCCCGCCGCGCTGGTCCCGCTGCTCCTCGGTGCGGTGCTGCTGCTCGTCTTCCGCGTCGTGGAGAGCCGCGTCGAGGAGCCGCTGGTCCCCTTCAGCCTGCTGGCGCGGCGTGCCGTCGGGTGGGGCAACGTGGCCGGCCTGATGGCGTTCGTCACCGAGACGTCGCTGGTGTTCCTCCTGACCCTCTACCTGCAGGACGTGCTCGACTACTCCGCGCTCGCCGCCGGGCTCGCGTTCGCCGTCCTCGGTGCGGGCACCGTCCTCGGCGGCCTGGTCGCCCCGAAGGTCATCGCTGCCGTCAGCAGCCCCCGGGCCATCGTGGGCGGCCTCGTCGCCCAAGGGGTGGCGACCGGGTCGCTGGTGCTGCTCGGGACCTCCCCGGCCTTCATCGTCCTGCTGCTGGTCGCGACCTTCGTCGGCGGCGTCGCGAACCTGGTGGCCATCGTCGGCTTCATGGTCTCCGTCACCGCGGGTGTCCCGGACGACGAGCAAGGACTCGCGACGGGGCTCGCGACGATGAGCCAGCAGGTCGGCATCACCCTGGGCATCCCGGTGATGTCGGCGATCCTCACCGCCACCGTCCACACCCGTGACGCCGCGACCGACTCGACCGACTCCTCCGGCATCCTGACCGGCCTCACCGTCGCCATCGGCGCCAACGCGGTCCTCTGCCTCCTCACCGCGCTGCTCGTGCACGCCTTCCTGCGCACGCCGGGACGACGTTCGTCGACTCCCCGCACCCCGTGACCGCGGTGATGGTGCGGACCTCCCGCCGCTCCGACCCCGAGCGGTGGCCGGCCGTGCCGGTGTCAAGACGTCGACTCCCGGGCATCCGTCAACCCCGTGCCGGCATCACCGCTTCGGGCTGTCGTGGCGTACCGCGCCGCCAGGACGCCGAAGGCGTCCGCGAGCGCCGGGGGGCCGACGACCTCCATGGCGACCTCGAAGCGGCCGAAGGAGGCGGCCAGTGACGCCCAGGACCACGAGCCGACCTCGAGGCTGCACCGGTTCTCGTCGATGGCTCGGACGACTCCGTCACCGGCGAAGGGCAGGACCTCGCGGGCCGGGAGGTCGAGGACGACGGTGCCGCGGCACGGCCACTCGTTGACGTCGCGCCCCTTGAACCGTGCGGACACGAACTCGTGCACGTCGCCGCCCGGGACCTCGCGCGGCGTGAAGCGCGGCCCGGTCGGGACGCGGGGGGTGATCCGTTCGACGCTGAACAGGCGCCAGTCCTCCCGGTCGAGGTCCCAGGCGAGGAGGTACCAGCGCCCCTGCGAGGCGACGACGTGGTGCGGCTCGACCCGACGCGGCGGGAGGGTCGGCCCTGCGTCCGGGTCGGCGTCGCGGGCGGCGTAGTCCAGACGCAGCACCTCGCGGGCGCGGACGGTGGTGGCGAGCGAGACGAGCACGTCGGTCGAGACCCGCGCCGGGGCTCCGCTACCAGGGCGGCCGGTGATGGCGGTGACCTCGAGGGCGTCGAGCCGGTGCCGCAGCCGTGAGGGCATGACCTGCCGGATGGTCGCGAGCGCGCGGATCGCGCCCTCCTCGATGCCCACGCCGGCGGCTGTGGCCGTCCGCAGGGCGACGGCCACAGCGACGGTCTGGTCGTCGTCGAACAGCAGCGGCGGCAGCTCGGTGCCCGCCCCGAGGCGGTAGCCGCCCTCCGGCCCCATGGTCGCCTGGATGGTGTAGCCCATCTCGCGGAGCCGGTCGATGTCGCGCCGCACCGTGCGGTCGCTGACCCCCAGCCGCTCGGCCAGCAACGAGCCGGGCCAGTCCCGACGGGTCTGCAACAGCGACAGCAGGTCGAGGAGACGCGATGCGGTGGTGGTCATGGTCCAGGTTCGCCTCGGTCTAGGACGAGAACCGTCCTAGTCGTGCCGAAGGGTATCCCTTGCGCGGCCGGTCCGGCCGCGCAACACCTCGCAAGGAGCAGCCATGACCATCCAGACCACTCCCCACCTCAACTTCCGCGGCGACGCGCGCGCGGCGCTCGAGCACTACCAGTCCGTGTTCGGTGGGCACACGGTCATCAACACCTACGCCGACCTCGGGATGCCGAAGGAGCTCCCGGGCGCGGAGAACGTCGTGTTCGGCCTCGTCGCCTCCGAGAACGGCTTCCGGGTCATGGCCTACGACATCCCGGGCGAGACCGGCGGCACCATCGTGGGCGGCACGTCCACCAGCCGCGAGAACGGCACCACGATCACCGACCAGGCGCTGTTCGTCTCGGTCAACGCCGACACCCTCGAGGAGGCGCAGGGCTACTGGGACGGGCTCGCCGCCGACGCCACCGTCGTCGAGCCCCTCGCCGCGTCCGCGTGGAGCGCCGGCTTCGGCATGCTCACCGACCGCTTCGGCGTCACCTGGAGCGTCGGCGTCACCGCCGCTTGACCCCGCCGCGCCCTCGGCACGCGCACCCGACGGAGCCTCGGGCCCGCCGACCTGCCCGACACGGATCGGCGGTCCGAGGCCGAACCGGTCGTCATCGCCGCAGGCGGCCGTCCTCAGTGCGCCATGTCGACGAAGCGCGAGTAGTGGCCCTGGAAGGCCACGGTGATGTCGCGGGTGGGGCCGTTGCGGTGCTTGGCGACGATGAGGTCCGCCTCGCCGGGGCGGGTCGACTCCTTCTCGTAGACGTCGTCACGGTGCAGGAGCACCACCATGTCGGCGTCCTGCTCGATCGAGCCGGACTCACGCAGGTCGCTCATCATCGGGCGCTTGTCGCCGCGCTGCTCGGGGCCACGGTTGAGCTGGGAGAGCGCGATGATCGGGATCTCCAGCTCCTTGGCGAGCAGCTTGATCTGCCGGGAGAACTCCGAGACCTCGAGCTGGCGGGACTCGACCTTGCGACCCGACGTCATCAGCTGGAGGTAGTCGATGACCATCAGCTTCAGGTCGTGGCGCTGCTTGAGCCGCCGGGCCTTCGCGCGGATCTCCATCATCGTCATGTTCGGGCTGTCGTCGATGAAGATCGGGGCCGAGGAGACCTCGCCCATCTTCCGGGCCAGCTTGGCCCAGTCGTCGTCGTTCATGTTGCCGTTGCGGATGTGGTTCAGCGGCACCTTCGCCTCGGCCGAGAGCAGGCGCATGGTGATCTCCGAGCGCGTCATCTCCAGGCTGAAGAAGCAGCTCGTGAGGTTGTTGTGGATCGAAGCTGCCCGGCAGAAGTCCAGCGCAAGGGTCGACTTGCCCATGGCGGGACGCGCGGCGACGATGATCATCTGGCCCGAGTGCAGGCCGTTGGTCAGGTCGTCGAGGTCGGCGAAGCCGGTCGGCACGCCGTACAGGCCCGCCTCGCGGTTGCTGATCGCCTCGATCTCGTCGAGGACGCCGTCCATGATGTCCGAGAGCGGGACGTAGTCCTCGCTCGAGCGCCGGTCGGTGATCTGGTAGATCTCGGCCTGCGCCCGGTCGACCACGTCGTCGACGTGGCCCTCGCCGGCGTAGCCGATCTGCACGATCTTGGTGCCCGCGTCGACCAGGCGGCGCAGGATCGCCTTCTCCCGGACGATCTCGGCGTAGTAGGCGGCGTTCGCCGCGATCGGCACGTTGGCCGAGAGCGTGTGGAGGTACGGCGCGCCGCCGACCCGCTGGAGCTCGCCGCGCCGCTGCAGCTCGGCCGCGACGGTCACCATGTCGACCGGCTCGCCACGCCCGAAGAGGTCGATCACCGCGTCGTGGATGGTCTCGTGCGAGGGCCGGTAGAAGTCCGGCCCACGCAGCACCTCGGTCACGTCGGCGATCGCGTCCTTGGAGATGAGCATCGCGCCGAGCACCGACTGCTCCGCCGCCATGTCCTGCGGCGGCGTCCGGTCACCGGGCGCCGACGGTCGCTCGCCCGGCGCGTACGGCGCGGGGCCGTCGCCCCACTCCTCGAACGGCGGCTCCGGCACGCCCCGCGTGTCCGACTCGGCGATGCTCACTCGTGCCCCTCCCGTGCGCTCGTGACCGGTCCTGCGGTGCCGGCGCCCGTCCGGGCCGGCCCGCTCCCGACAGTAGGGAGGACCACTGACATCGGCCCGTGACCCCCGGACCGTACGTGGCCCCCGGCGTCCGGCGACACCACCTTGTCCACAGGTCCTGGGGATAACCGGGGACAACCCGTGGACGACACGCAGTGGACTGTGCACAGCTTGGGGAGTTCGCTGTGGAGACACCTCACCCGGATGGAGCGCGCACCCCGCTGACCTGCGGAAACGCAGAAGCATGGGTGTGGACGGAAACTATTTGCGCGTGGATGTCGATCCCCGGACCGCCGGGGACCCGCTCCCGGCTGCTTTGTCGACAAAGCGGGTGACAGGCAGGGTTTCCACAGACCACCCGAGGTTATCCACCGGTCTCCCGGTACTACTCGGGTAGGGGACAGGAGGGCCGAAAGCCTCTTACCGGGACTAGGCCGCCCGACCAGGCGGCGCGGCCGAGCGGCTGACTAGGCTGGTCCGGTGCGGAGCGAGCGGGACGGTGCCCTGGACCGCGAGATCTGGCGCCTGGCCCTCCCCGCCTTCCTCGCGCTCGTCGCCGAGCCGCTCTTCCTCCTCTCCGACGCGGCCATCGTCGGGCACCTCGGCACCCCGGAGCTGGCGGGCCTCGGCGTCGCCGGCGTCGTCCTGCAGACCGCCGTCGGCCTGTGCGTCTTCCTCGCCTACGGCACGACCGCCGCCGTCGCGCGCCACGTCGGTGCCGGCGACCCGCGCGGCGCCCTCGCGCAGGGCGTCGACGGGGTCTGGCTGGCCGTGCTGATCGGGACCGTCGTGACGGTGCTCGGCGTGCTGCTGACCGAGCCGCTCGTCGCCGTCTTCGACCCGAGCACCGCCGTCGCCGAGCACGCGACGACGTACCTGCGGATCGCCTTCCTCGGCACCACCCCGCTCCTCGTCATGCTGGCGACGACCGGGGTGCTCCGCGGCCTGCAGGACACCCGCACGCCGCTCGTCGTCGCCGTGGCCGGGAACGCGCTCAACATCGCGCTCAACCTGCTCCTCGTGTACGGCGTCGGTGGCTGGGACGGGCTCGGCCTGGCGGGGTCCGCGATCGGGTCGGTGCTGGCGCAGGTGGCGAGCGCGACGGCTCTCCTCGCGGTCGTGGTCCGGGGAGCGCGCCGCGCCGGCGCGCCCCTCGGCCCCGACCCGCGCGGCATCCGCGCGGCCGGCCGGGCCGGCGTCGCGCTGGTCGTGCGCACCCTGACCCTGCGCGCCGCCCTGCTCGCGACGACGTACGCCGTGACCCTCGGCGCCACCGGGCGGGACCAGGAGGTCGGTCTGGCCACCCACCAGCTCGCCATGACGCTGTGGACGTTCCTGGCCTTCGTGCTCGACGCGATCGCCATCGCCGCCCAGGCGATCACCGGGCGCTGCCTCGGCGCCGGCGACGTCGCGGGCACCCGCGCCGTGACCGACCGGATGGTCCGCTGGGGCGTGGTGAGCGGCGTGGTCACCGGCCTGCTGCTGGCCCTCGCGAGCCCGGCCCTCGGCCACCTGTTCACCGCGGACCCCGACGTGCGGGCGCTGCTCGTGCCCGTGCTGGTCGTGGCAGCGCTGGGCCAGCCGGTCGCCGGCGTCGTCTTCGTCCTCGACGGGGTGCTCATCGGCGCCGGGGACGGGCCCTACCTCGCCCGCGCGGGCCTGGTGGTCCTGCTCCTCCACGCGCCGGCGGTGCTGGCGGCCGCGCTGCTCGGCGGCGGCCTGGTCGTCGTCTGGGTGGTCTTCGCCGCCGTCTTCATGGGCGCGCGCCTCGCCGTGCTCGTCCGCCGGGCGCGCGGCGACGCCTGGCTGGTCACCGGCGTCCGTAGCCTGACCCCGTGAAGCCCCTCCAGTCCGTCGCCATGGGGCTCGTCGTCGTCGGCCTGACCGCGGCGTTCGGCTCGTACGACGCGCTGGCCGACCCACTCGGGTGGGTGCTGGTGCTCCTCGGGGTCCTGCGGCTGCCGGCGGACGTCGAGCGCCGCACCGTCCTGACCGCGCTCGCGGCACTCGCCGGTGCCGTGTCCGTCCCGCTCTGGCTGCCCGCCGTGGCCGAGGCGGTCGCGGACCTCGACGCGTCGGTGTCGTGGGCGCTCGCGCTCCCCCAGCTCGGCTTCGTCGCCGTGCTGTGCCACGTCCTGGCCCGCCGGGCCTCCGCGGCCGGCGACGAGCCGGCCGCCCGGCGGCTCCGTCTCGCGGTCACGCTGACCGCGGTGGTCGCCGCGCTTCCGGTGCTCGTCCTGGGGGCGGGCGTCGAGGTGCTCGGGACGCCGGCGGCCGCCCTGGCGGTGCTGACGCTGGTCCTCGTCGTGTGGCAGCTCTTCGCCTGCTCGGGCCGGCCCTGGGCCGGCGCACCGGCCCCGCTCGACGCCCCCCGGGCGCCGGGCCGTCCCGGCGGCGACAGCCCCGCGGCCGACCGGTCTGGACCATAGCCTCACCGGGCTCCGGCCGTTGTGTCCCGCAGAAGAGAGAGGGAGGCACCGTGCCCACCACCCGTCTGCGCCGGCTCGCCGTGCTGCCCGCGACCGCCCTGGTCCTCGCCGGCCTCGCCGTGCTCGGCCCGGTCGCCGCGCCCGCGGCCGCCGAGCCCGGCTGCCTCAGCGAGGCCGTCACCGGCCAGGCCCTCCCCGGCATCCTCGGCGCGACCTGCGACGACGAGGTGCCGCCGGTCGTCGACGGCGAGGTCGTGGTCACCCCGGCCCCGCGCGCCCAGGGCTGGGTGGGCAGCAAGCAGCTGACGTTCTCCTTCACCGGTCGCTTCACCGACGCCGACGCCGACGCGCTCGGCTTCCAGTGCCAGCTCTCCTCCCGGACCACCGCCGACCAGCCGTGGACCGCCTGCGGGACCTACGACGCAGCCGCCGAGGTCTGGCGGCAGTCCTACAACGGGCTCGAGGAGTCCGAGGCGCTGCCGTACACGTTCCGGGTGCGCGCCGTGGACACCGGCGACGCCGCCCGGGACCCCCGGTCCACCTGCGGCCTCGGGTGCAGCACCGCGCGGACCGACCTCGACGACGTCTCGGCACCCGCCACGGTCCAGGTGCGGGTCGACACCGTCGCGCCCGCGGGCTCGGTCCGCGTGAACGGCCTGGTGGACGAGGAGAACCCGACGTGGCCGATGGTCACCTCGCGCACGCTCCAGGTCGTGCTCGGCGCGGGCGGCAGCCAGGACCGCAGCCCGGTCGGCTTCTCCTGCACGCTGACCGGGCGGGCCGTCCCGTGCGCCCTGGGCCCGACCGACCTGCGCGACCTGCCGCCCGGCGACCAGCGCTTCGAGGCCGTCGCCCGCGACGCCGCCGGCAACGTCGACCCCACCCCCTCGGTGCTGACGTTCTCGGTGCCCCGCGACCTCGCCGCCCCGAAGCGCTCCGGGTGGAAGCAGGTGCGCCAGGGCGGCTACTTCGACGGCGACTTCCTGCAGACCACCCGGCTCGGCGCGACCGTCTCCGCGCCCGGCAGGAACGTCCGGGAGCTGCGCCTGGTCGCCCCGCGCGGCCCGGGCCTGGGCAAGGTCTCGGTGCGGGTCGGCCAGGGCCGGTGGTACACCGTCGACCTGGGCGGCCCGAGCTACGAGCGCTTCCACGTCTACCAGGTCCGCGACCAGTTCGAGCCGCTGGTCAGCGGCCGGGTGCAGGTGCGGGCGGCCGAGCTCGGCCGCGGGGAGACCGTCCGCGTCGACGCCGTCCTCGCCCACTGACCGGCCAGCCGCCGGGACAGGCCGGCGGCCCCGGCGTACGACGCAGGGGCCGCCCCTCCTCGCGGAGGGGCGGCCCCTGTCGTCGGTGCAGGTGGTGCGTGCTGCCGCGAGCGGCAGCGGAGGATCAGGCCGGGATGACGTTGAGGGCCACCGTGGCGGACACCTCGTCGTGCAGCCGGACCGAGACCTCGTGGTTGCCGAGCGCGCGGATCGGGTTCTTGACCGCGATCGTGCGCTTGTCGACGGCCTCGCCGGAGGTCGCCTGGAGGGCGTCGGCGATCTCGGCGGTGGTGACGGCGCCGAACAGGCGGCCCCCGGCACCGGCGCGGACCTTGACGGCCACCGCGTTCGCCTCGAGCTTGGCCTTGATCTCCTCGGCGTGGCCGAGGTCGCGGACCGCACGCGTGGCGCGGGCGGCCTTGATCGACTCGACGGTCTTCTCGGCACCGCGCGTCCAACGGATCGCGACGCCGCGAGGGACGAGGTAGTTGCGGCCGTAGCCGTCCTTCACCTCGACGATGTCACCGGGGCCACCGAGACCGGTGACCTCCTGGGTCAGGATGAGCTTCATCGTTCCCGCTCCTCTCAGCGACCGGTCGAGGTGTAGGGCAGCAGGGCGACCTCACGGGCGTTCTTGACGGCCGTGGCCACGTCGCGCTGGTGCTGGACGCAGTTGCCGGTCACCCGACGGGCGCGGATCTTGCCGCGGTCCGAGATGAACTTGCGGAGGAGCGTGGTGTCCTTGTAGTCGACACCGGTCGCCTTCTCCTTGCAGAACTGGCAAACCTTCTTCTTGGGCTTGCGCATCACTGCCTTGGCCATTGTGGTGCTTCCTTCCTAGAAGCCCGACCCGGCGCCGCCGCGAGGGCGGGCAGGGGCGGAATGGTTGAGGGATGTGCGTGGATGGTGGTGCTGGACCAGCTGGTGGGCCGAGGAGCCGAGGCTCAGAACGGGGGCTCGTCGGAGCCCACGCCCGGTGCGCCCCAGGGGTCGTTCGCGGGAGCGCCGCCACCCTGGGGTGCGCCGCCTCCGTAACCGCCCTGGCCGCCGCCGGGAGCGCCGCCGCCGTACCCGCCCTGGCCGCCGCCCTGGCCGCCGCCCTGGCCGCCGCCGCCCTGCTGGGGCGCCGGGGTGGCCCACGGGTCGTCCCCGCCGGAAGCGGCACCGCCGCCACCGCCGGAGAACCCGCCACCGCCGCCGCCACCACCGGAGCGCTGGGCCCGGGTGACCTTGGCCGTGGCGTACTTCAGCGACGGACCGACCTCTTCGACCTCGATCTCGAAGACGGTCCGCTTCTCGCCCTCACGGGTCTCGTACTGGCGGGACTTCAGGCGGCCCTGCACGACGACACGCATGCCGCGCTGCAGGGACTCGGCGACGTTCTCCGCCGCCTGACGCCAGACCGAGCAGGAGAGGAACAGCGCGTCGCCGTCCTTCCACTCGTTGGACTGCCGGTCGAAGGTGCGCGGCGTCGACGCGATCCGGAAGTTCGCCACGGCCGCACCCGAGGGGGTGAAGCGCAGCTCCGGGTCGTCGACGAGGTTGCCGACCACCGTGATGACGGTCTCGCCTGCCATGAGGGTCTCCTTGGCTTCGTGCTGGTCAGAGTCGTGTGTGCGTCCCGCTCATCGTTGCCGGTGGCACCGACGTCGGGAAGGGGTCATCCACAGGGACGACGTCCGTGAGGGTCCCGGCTGTGCCGGAGCCACCTCAGCGAGCGTCGGGCCGGATGACCTTCGTGCGCAGGATGGACTCGTTGAGCGTGAGCTGACGGTCGAACTCCTTGACCGTCGCCGGCTCGGCGTTGATCGAGATCACCGCGTAGATGCCCTCGGCGTTCTTCTTCACCTCGTAGGCGAGGCGACGACGTCCCCAGACGTCGACGGACTCGACCGAGCCGCCGTCGTTGCGGATGACGTTGAGGTAGCGGTCGAGCGAGGGCTGAACGGTGCGCTCGTCGAGGCTGGGGTCGAGGATGACCATGACTTCGTAGGCACGCAAAGCGGTCTCCACCTCCTGTGGACTTCGGCGGCCACGGTCTCTCCGTGGCAGGAGGGCTTGCGTCCCGCCGGCAGCAGGAGCCGCACGACGGGTGTCCGCCGCTCCCGGTCCCGTCGGTGGGTGGTCGCGTGCGGACAGGACAAGGTACCAGCGGGCGCGGACCGCCCCGAAATCACGCGCCCACGGCCGCGGGCGCGGTCTCCGCCCGTGCCCCGGGCACCGTCGGCGGCTCCTCGTAGGGTGGCGCGCATGGCCACCCCCCTGTCGATCGGCGCCCACGTCGACCAGACCGACCCGATCGCCGAGGCGCAGGCGCGCCAGGCGCCGCTCGTGCAGTTCTTCCTCGGCGACCCGCAGGACTACAAGGGTCCGCAGGTGCGCTACGCCGGCGGCGCGGCCGCGCTCAAGGAGGCTGCCGAGGCCGCCGGGGTGGACCTCTACGTCCACGCGCCGTACGTCATCAACGTGGCCACGACGAACAACCGGATCCGGATCCCGAGCCGCAAGCTGCTCCAGCAGCACATGGACGCCGCCGCCGAGGTCGGCGCCCGGGGGCTCATCATCCACGGCGGCCACGTCAACAAGGCCGACGACCCCGAGAAGGGGTTCGACAACTGGCGCAAGGCGATCGAGGCGACCGACATCAAGGTCCCGCTGCTGATCGAGAACACCGCCGGCGGCGACAACGCGATGGCCCGCCACCTCGACCGGATCGGCCGGGTCTGGGACGCGATCTCCACCGCCGAGGGGTTCGAGGACGTCGGGTTCTGCCTGGACACCTGCCACGCCCACGCGGGCGGCAACGCGCTGGAGACGGTCGTCGACGACGTACGCCGCATCACCGGGCGGATCGACCTGGTCCACTGCAACGACAGCCGCGACGACTTCGACTCCGGCGCCGACCGGCACACCAACTTCGGGTCCGGCCGGATCGACCCCGAGCTGCTCGCCGGCATCGTGCGCGACGCGGCCGCACCGGTGGTGTGCGAGACCCCTGGCGACGCCGAGCAGCACCGGGCCGACTTCGCCTGGCTGCGCGAGCGGGTCTGAGGACAAGTAGCCTCGCCACGTGCTGACCGTCCGCGAGATCTCCGAGACCGAGCACCTCGCCTTCGTGCGGGCGCAGCGCTCCGCGTCGTTCCTGCAGACCCCCGCCTGGGGCAAGGTGAAGTCCGAGTGGCGCCGCCAGTCCATCGGCTGGTTCCGCGACGGCCAGGACGCCCCGGTCGGCGCGGCGCTGGTGCTGTACCGCCAGCTGCCGAGGGTGCGCCGCTACCTGGCCTACCTGCCCGAGGGCCCCGTGCTCGACTGGGCCGACGAGGACCTCGCCGCCTGGCTGGCCCCGATGGCCGCCCACGTCAAGGCGCAGGGCGCCTTCGGCGTGCGGATCGGGCCGCCGGTGGTCACCCGCCGCTGGGACGCCGCGACGATCAAGGAGGGCATCGCCGACGAGGGGGTGCACCGCCTCGGTGAGCTCGCACCCACCGAGCGCGACGGGACCGGCGCCCGGGTCGTCTCCCAGCTCCACGAGCTCGGCTGGCGCTCCCAGGCCGTCGCCGGCGGCTTCGCCGCGGGCCAGCCGCAGCACGTCTTCCAGGTCCCCCTCGCCGGGCGGTCCGAGGAGGACGTCCTGGCCGGGATGAACCAGCTGTGGCGCCGCAACATCAAGAAGGCCACCAAGGCCGGCGTGGACGTCACCTCCACCAGCACCGCCGAGGGCATCGGCGCCGAGCTCGAGGCGTTCCACGACCTGTACGTCCACACCGCCGAGCGGGACCGGTTCACCCCGCGCCCGCTGTCGTACTTCCGCACCATGGTCGAGGCGCTCGCCGCCGAGGAGCCCGACCGGATCACCCTCCACCTGGCCCGCCACGAGGGCGACCTGGTCGCGGCGACGATCGCGATCCGGGTCGGGGCGCACTCCTGGTACTCCTACGGCGCCTCCTCGACCGAGAAGCGCGAGGTGCGGGGCTCCAACGCCGTGCAGTGGGCGATGATGCGCGGTGCGATCGCCGCCGGCGCCGACGTCTACGACCTGCGCGGCATCACCGAGACCCTGGACCCCGACGACCCGCACGTGGGCCTGATCCAGTTCAAGGTCGGGACCGGCGGCGAGGCGGTGGAGTACGTCGGCGAGTGGGACCTCCCGCTGAACCGGCCGCTCTACCGGGCCTTCGACCTCTACATGAAGCGCCGGGGCTGAGCATGGGAGCAGCGCGATGAGCCTCGTCCTCCACGTCGCCGGCGACCGCTGGCGCACCCACCTGCGCTCGGTGGCCGACGCCCACCCGGGCCTGGTCCCGGTGTGCAAGGGCAACGGCTACGGCTTCACCCTGGGGCGGCTGGCCCGCAAGAGCCAGTGGCTCGGCGTCGACACGATCGCCGTGGGGACCTACGACGAGCTGCCGCACGTCGCGAGCCGCTTCGACGGCAGCCTGCTGGTCCTCACCCCGTGGCGCCCCTTCGGTGCCGCCCTCGACGTCGACCCGGCGCTCGGGGACCGCGTCGTCCACACCGTGAGCCGCCCGCAGGACGTCGACGACCTGCTCGGCCGCCAGCCCGACGCCCGCCTGGTGCTGGAGCGGATGACCAGCATGCAGCGCCACGGCCACTCCGCACGCGAGCTGCGCGCCGCCGCCCGCAGCCTCGCCGGGCACCCGCGCGCCCGCCTCGAGGGCGTCGCGCTGCACCTGCCGCTGGCCCAGGGCTCCCACCTCGGCGAGGTCGACCGGCTGCTCAACGACGTCGTCGCCGCCGAGCTCGGCACGCGCACCATCTGGGTCAGCCACCTCACCGACGCCGAGCTCGCCACGCTCCGCGCGTCGTACGCCGACTACGACATCCGTCCGCGGACCGGGACCGCCCTCTGGCTCGGCGACCGCGGCGCCCTCCGCGTCACCGCGAGCGTGCTCGACGTCCACCCGGTCGAGCGCGGCGACTCCTTCGGCTACCGCGGGCGCACCGCCCCGAAGTCCGGTCACCTGCTCGTCGTCAGCGGGGGCACGGCCCACGGCATCGGCCTCGAGGCACCCACGGGGGACTCCAGCATCCGGGCCCGCGCGGCCACGCTGGCGCGCGGGGGGCTCGACGCGGTCGGCTTCGTCCGCTCGCCGTTCTCCATCGACGGCAAGCAGCGGCTCTTCGCCGAGCCGCCGCACATGCAGGCCTCGATGCTCTTCCTCCCGCACGGCTCGCGGGTGCCCGAGGTGGGCGACGAGGTCGACGTGCGGGTGCGGTTCACCGCGACCGCGTTCGACCGCGTCCTGGTCGAGTAGGACGCCTGGCCGCTCAGCCGACGAGCGCGCGCGAGCGCGGTGGCGGGGCAACCCACCCGGTCTCCCGGACCGGGTCGTGCCGGGGACGCAGCACGTCGCGGGCGACGATCCCGACCAGGTAGAGCTCGCAGGCGACCCGCGCGAGGATCGCGACCCAGTAGAAGCCGACGTCGCCACCTCCGGCCGGCGCGAGGTACCCGCCGAGGTACCACCACACCGAGGCGAAGTAGAGGACCTCGCCGGCCTGCCAGACCAGCTGGTCGCGCCAGCGCGGCCGCGCCAGCACGGCCAGCGGCAGCAGCCACAGGACGTACTGCGGGGAGTAGACCTTGTTGACCAGCAGGAACCCGGCGACGACCAGGAACCCCAGCTGGGCCAGCCGCGGCGTCTCGGGCGCGCGTAGGCCGAGCACCAGCACGCCCAGGCACCAGGCGCCGAAGAACAGCCACGAGCCGACGTTGATGGTGTGGGCGCTGATCGTGGTGTCGAGCGCCTGCTGCGCCACCAGCCACACCGAGCCGAGGTCGGCGCCGCGCTCGGAGTTGAAGGACCAGAAGACCCGCCACTCCTCCGGACCCGAGAGGTACGCCGGCAGGTCGGCCAGCACCCAGGCGGCGGCCGCGGCCCCCGTGGCGACCGCGACGTCGCGCAACCGCCGGTCGCGCAGGCAGATGACGAGGATGCCGCCGAGCAGGAACAGCGGGTAGAGCTTCGTGGCCGTGCCGAGGCCGATCAGCACCCCGGTCAGCAACGGCTTGTCCCGCGACCACGCCCAGGTCGCGGCGGCGACGAACCCGACGGCGAGCAGGTCCCAGTTCACCAGCGCGGTCAGCGCCAGCGCCGGGGACACGGCGTACATCAGGGCGTCCCAGGGCCGTCGTGGGTGGGTGCGCGAGAGGAACCACGCGGTCAGCAGCGCGACGGCGGCCAGGCCGAGCGCGTTGACCACGACGTACCAGCGGATCTCCGACTGGACCTCGCTGTCGCCGAAGAGCGAGTCCACCGGCTGCCGCGCCCGGTCGGCGAGGTCGGGCACGCCGACGTGGTCGGCGACCTGCGCCAACCAGGCGGTCCCCCAGGCCCAGTAGGAGATCCCGACGGGGTACTCCATGACCTCGTAGCGGGACCGGACCTCCGCGTCCTCGGTGTAGGGCCAGGCCCGCTCGACCATGCCGCGGCCGGTGTAGAGGTAGGGCAGGTCGGAGTAGCACATGTGCGCGTAGCGCTGCTGCCCGTCGCTCCAGGTGTCCTCGAAGCAGCTCTGCTTCTGCACCATCCCCAGCGCGAAGCACAACGCCGTCAGCGCCAGGACCACCCGCAGCGGCGTCCACCAGCGGTGCCCAGCGCCGCGGGTGCCCATCGGTCCGCCGATGCCCTCGCTCAGCGAGCGCGCGACCGGGTCCTCCCGGGTGGGGTGGACGTGGTCGGGCACCTGCGGCTCCATCAGTGCTCCCTCAGCGGGCCATCGGCGGGGTACCTGCCGCGCGGGCGGGTCAGCCCCGTCCGCGCGGTGCGGCCTCGCGCGACGGCCCCGCGGCCGGCGACGCGCTGCCGCTCGGCGCCTGGCTCGGCGGCGGCGAGCTGGGCGGCGGCGAGGACGGCTCGCCGCAGCCGAGGATGTCGCAGCTCGGCGACGGCTCGGCGGTGGGCGTCGGCTCCTGCGACGGGGTCGGCTCCTGGGAGGGCTCCGGCGTCTCCGACTCGATGCCCGCGCTGGGCTGCGGCTGCTGGGGCTGCGGCTCAGGCTCGCCCGTCGGGGTGGACGGCGGGACGTACGGCGCGTGGCCGTCGCTCGGCGCGTCGCCGTCGACGTACACCGGGTCGGGGAAGTCCTCGACCGGCAGCCCGTCCATGAGGACCTCCATCGCGTGGGTCCAGGTGCGGGCGGGGTAGGAGCCGCCGAAGTACTCCGGCAGCCAGCCCATCAGCTGCTCGTTGCCCTTGCCGCGGACGTACATCACCGCGGTGGCCATCTGCGGGGTGTAGCCGGCGAACCACGCCGAGGACACCTCGTCGCGGCCGTTGGTGGCCGTGCCGGTCTTGCCGGCCGCGGGCCGCCCGAGCGCGAGCGCCGCGGTGCCCGACCCGCCGGTGACGTTCTGCTGCAGGGCGTAGGAGACGTCCGCGGCGATGTCGGCGTCGAGGACGCGCTTGGGCTCGGGGCCCTGCTCCGCGTGGGAGTAGCGGGTCTCGCCGCTGTCGTCGACGACCTTCTCGATGATGAACGGCTCGGCGTACACGCCCTCGTTGGCGATCGTGGCGTAGCCGTTGGCCATGTTGATCGGGCTGACGGTCGCGCTGCCCAGCGCCACGGTGGCGACCGGCTCAAGGCCCGGCGAGGTGTTCGGGAAGCCGGGGTCGTTGCGGCCCGCCTCGGTCGGCGGGATGCCCATGGCGTTCATCATCTTGACGACCTTCTCCGGGCCGCCGTCCATGCTCGTCGTCATGTCGACGAAGGCGGAGTTCGCCGACTTCTGCGTCGCGAAGATCATGTTGATCGCCGAGCCGAAGCTGTCGTCGCCCTGGTTGGTGACCTCGGTGCCGTCGGGCAGCACGAACGGCGAGTTGCCGTCGAAGGTGTCGTTGAGGGAGAAGCCGTCCTTGATCGCGGCCGCGAGCGCGAACGCCTTCAGGGTCGAGCCGGCCTGACCGCCGGAGACCGCCCAGTTGATCTGGGACTGGAGGTAGTCCTGGCCGCCGTAGAAGCCGCGGACCGCTCCGGTGCCGGGCTCGACGCTGGCGACCCCGACGTGCAGCTCCTTGTCCTTGAAGCCCTCGGGGCGCTCCTCGAGGACCGCCTCCTTGGCCGCGGCCATCGCCTTGGGCGTGAACGTCGTCGTCACCCGCAGGCCGCCGCCCTCGATCTCCTGGGGGGTGAACCCGAGGCGGTCGAGCTCCTTGCGGACCATCGTGAGCATGTGGCCCTTCTGGTCGCCGTAGGTGCTCTCCGCCCGCTCCTGCGGGAAGTCCGGCAGCCGCTTCTTGGCCTTGGCCGCCTCGTCCTCGGTGATCATGTCGAGCTCGGCCATCTGGTTCAGCGTGTACTCGTAGCGGCCCGTGAGCGCCTCGCGCGAGTCCTTGCCGTTGGCCGGGTCGAAGCGGCTGGGGTTGTTGAGCACGCTCGCGAGGACGGCGCTCTGGCGCAGGTCGAGGTTCTTGGCCGGGCGCTGGAAGAACGCCTGGGCGGCGGCCTCCACGCCGTACGCACCGCGACCGAAGTAGATGGTGTTGAGGTAGCCCTCGAGGATGCGCGACTTGCTCTGCTGGCGCTGGACCTTCAGCGACAGGATCGCTTCCTTGATCTTGCGCTGGTAGCTGCGCTCCTGGGAGAGGTACAGGATCTTGACGTACTGCTGGGTGATCGTCGAGGCGCCCTGGCGGGCGTTGCCCTGGGCGTTGTTGAACGCCGCGCGGACGATGCCCTTGGGGTCGATGCCGCTGTCGGTCCAGAACGTCTCGTTCTCCGCCGCGACCACCGCGTCCTTGAGCGACTGCGGCATCTGCTCGAGGTCGATCGACACCCGGTTCTGGGTGGCGAAGCGACCGAGCTCGGTCTTGCCGTCGTCGAAGTAGACGAACGTCGTCTGGGTCTCGAAGTCCTTGTTCGGGTCGGGGATGTCGATCGTCTGGTAGAGCACGACGAACGCCGCGCCGACCAGGAGCGCACCCACCAGCCCGAGCGCGAGGAGCCAACGCCCGACCCGCCACACCTTCTGCTTGCGGGTGCGGGGTGCCCGCTTCGGGGACTTCTTCACGGCAGGACCTGCGGCCCGGCGCTTGCCATCTCTCACGCTGGTGTTTCTCCTCCGGTGCACGGCTGCGTGCCACGTCCCGGCCCGAGGGGGCCGGCCGCGACCCAGGACAGGGTACGCATCGGGGCCGCCCCACCGGCCTCCGCGCGATCCACGCCACTTCCGGCGGCCTGTGACACGCACTCGACAGGTCAGATGTTCGCAACCGGTGGATATATCGCTACGATAGGTCGCGTGGCACGCCGTGGAGAGACCATCGAGCTCGCAGTCCTCGGACTGCTGCACGAGGGACCCATGCACGGCTACGAGCTGCGCAAGCGGCTGAACCTCATGCTCGGGTGGGGCCGGGTGCTGTCCTACGGCTCGCTCTACCCGACGTTGAAGAAGATGCTGCGCGGCAACCTCATCGAGGAGTCCACCAGCACGAACGTCCCCACCAGCCGTCGGCCGCGGATCGTCTACCAGGTGACCGAGGCCGGCACGCGTGAGTTCGAGCGCCTCATGTCCGAGGTCGGCCCGGCCGCGTGGGAGGACGACAACTTCGACATCCGGTTCGCGTTCTTCGGACGCACCGACATGGAGATCCGGCTGCGCGTGCTCGAGGGCCGACGCATCCGCCTCCAGGAGCGGCTCGACCGGGTGCAGCGGGAGCTGCAGATGACCGTCCAGGAGGTCGACCGCTACGCGGCCGAGCTCCAGCGACACGGCGTGGAGTCCGTCGAGCGCGAGGTCCGGTGGCTCTCGGACCTCATCAACGCCGAGCGGAACCTGGGCCAGGCACCGGTGCAACCGGCCGGTCCGACGCCCGAGCAGACCCCCTGACGAGCAGCAGCAGACCAGCAAGCCGCGCACCAGCGCAGCACACACAGACCTCCGTACAGGTTCAAGGAAGGAAGACCCGATGGGTTCGGTTCGAGTAGCGATCGTGGGGGTGGGCAACTGCGCCACCTCCCTGGTGCAGGGCGTCGAGTACTACAAGGACGCCGACCCCGCGGGCACCGTCCCCGGCCTGATGCACGTCGCCTTCGGCGACTACCACGTCAAGGACGTGGAGTTCGTCGCGGCGTTCGACGTCGACGACAAGAAGGTCGGCAAGGACCTCTCCGAGGCCATCAACGCCTCGGAGAACAACACGATCAAGATCGCCGACGTCCCGACGCTCGGCGTCGAGGTCCAGCGCGGCCCGACCCTCGACGGCCTCGGCAAGTACTACCGCCAGACCATCGAGGAGTCCGGCGCCGAGCCCGTCGACGTCGTCCAGGTCCTCAAGGACCGCGAGATCGACGTCATGGTCTCCTACCTCCCGGTGGGCTCCGAGGAGGCCGACAAGTTCTACGCCCAGTGCGCGATCGACGCCGGCGTGGCCTTCGTCAACGCCCTCCCCGTCTTCATCGCCTCCGACCCCGAGTGGGCCAAGAAGTTCGAGGACGCCGGCGTCCCGATCGTCGGCGACGACATCAAGTCGCAGGTCGGCGCCACCATCACCCACCGTGTGATGGCGAAGCTGTTCGAGGACCGTGGCGTGACGCTGGACCGCACCTACCAGCTCAACGTCGGCGGCAACATGGACTTCAAGAACATGCTCGAGCGCGAGCGCCTGGAGTCCAAGAAGGTCTCCAAGACCCAGGCCGTCACCTCGAACCTCACCGGCTCGCTGTCGGGCAAGGTCCACGACAAGAACGTGCACATCGGTCCCTCGGACTACGTCGCCTGGCTCGACGACCGCAAGTGGGCCTACGTCCGCCTCGAGGGCCGCGCCTTCGGTGACGTCCCGCTGAACCTGGAGTACAAGCTCGAGGTCTGGGACTCCCCGAACTCGGCCGGCATCATCATCGACGCGATCCGCGCCGCGAAGATCGCCAAGGACCGCGACATCGGCGGCCCGATCATCTCGGCCTCGTCGTACCTGATGAAGTCCCCGCCGGTGCAGCTGCCCGACGACGAGGGCCGCCGCCGCGTCGAGGCCTTCATCGCCGGCGAGGAGTGACCTCCTCCCACCGCTGAGCCCTCGCGGCTCGACGTTCGCACGACGGCCCGCCCGGTCCTCCGGGCGGGCCGTCGGCGTCTCTGCGTTCCTGCCACCCGGATCGCTCAATTGAACGGTTCGGGTGGGTCGTCGGGGCGTTCGACGCCTCCGGGCCACCGCGATCGCGCAATTGAACGATCCTGGTGGGGTCCGGTCCTCCACAGCGTGGTGAATACCTGTGGATGACGGGAGCACCGCGCCGCAGGCCGGTGCCAAGGTGCCGAGCCATGGACGAACGACGACCCTTCACGCGCGCCGACGCCGTTGCCGCCGGCATCAGTCCGTGGCTGCTCCGAGGGTCGCGGTACCGACGGATCTTTTGGGGCGTGTTCATCAGTGCCGAGGTGGAGCCGACCGACGAGGAGCGCGTCATCGGTGCCTTGCTCGTCCACCCCGCGGGGGCGTGGGCGAGCCACCGGACCGCGGCCGCCTGGTGCGGTGTCGTCGTACCGGACTCCTCCTTCGTCCACGTGAGCGTCACGAAGGCCAAGGACCGTCGGTGGCTGCTCGACATCAAGCCCCACGTCGCGCCGGTCGGCACGCCCACCCGGATGTGGCGCGGCATCCGGGTCTCCGACCCGGTGCGGATGTTCGTCGAGCTCGCGTCGATGCTCGACCTGGTCGACCTCGTCGTCGCGGGCGACAACCTCCTCCGGGTGTTCCGGATGACCGCCGCCACCCTGCGAGCCGGGCTGGAGAGGACGCGCGACTACTGGTCACCGGCCGCGCGACACGCCGCGGCGTACGTGCGCGACGGCGTCGACTCGCCCATGGAGACGCGGCTACGGATGCTGATCGTGCTCGCCGGGCTCCCCGAGCCCGTGGCCGGCCACGCCGTACGAGCCGACAACGGCGACGTCCTGGTGAGGTTCGACCTGGCCTACCGCGAGCAACGGCTCGCCATCGAGTACCACGGCACGCACCACCGCGACGACCCACGCACGTGGGAGCGGGATCTCCGCCGGAGCGAGCTCGTCGACCAGCTCGGGTGGCACCTGGTCCACGTCACCTCGAAGGACCTCTTCGACACGCCGGCTGGGACGCTCCGTCGCATCTGGCTCGCAGCCGCACGCTTGGGCCTCACCGTCCCGCCGCCCCAGCCGGGGTGGGAGCCGCACTTCACCAACCGGGCGCCGCGACCGGCGAGCTGAGGTGCCAGCCGGATCGTTCAATTGAACGATCCGGGTGGGGGCAGACACGCCTGACGCAGGTCCCGCCACCACAACAACGCAATTGAACGATCCGGGTGCCAGGAGTGCGACCGACGCCTCAGCCGAGCGCCTCGGCGGCGGCCTTGATCTTGCCGAGGGTCTCGGCCATGCCGGCGCGGAGCTCGTCGGTGAAGGTGTCGACGCCGCCGAGGGCGACGCGGGTCAGCACCAGCGAGAGGGCGGAGATGCCCTCGGCGGTCTCCCGGCGGTTGGTCAGCAGGGTGCCGCCGTCGGGGGTGGGCTGGAGGGTGAAGGACCAGGTGGTCCGGTTCTCGGTCACGCGGAAGGCGAAGCGCACGTGCGGGTCGAACGCCGTGACCTTCGCCGTGGTCGGCCACACGAGCGGGCCGCGGTGGTTGAGGTTGAGGAAGGCCGTGCCCTCCTGGACCGGCCGGCCGCGCACGAAGGTGCGCAGCACCTGCGGGCTCCACTCCCGGGCACGGGTCGGGTCGGCCACGAGCGACCACACGGTCGCGGGCGGGGCGGCGACCTCGACGGTCGCCTCGAGGTCCTGGGCGGTTGCGACGCTGGCCATGCCGGCACCCTAGTGGCCCCGGGGGCGACCCCGGCTCCGACGACCTGGCCGACGTCCACGAGGACGCCGACTCCCCCGAGGTGCTCGGTCCCACCGACGAGGTGGCGTACGCCGCCGGGCCGGCCGCGGTCCTCGCCCACGACCTGGCCTCGGGCGACCGCCGCGAGGTGGCCGGCTCGTTCTCGGACGTCTGGGGGGACGACTGGTTCGCGGACCTGCACGACCGCGGCGCGCGCTCCAGCCCCGCCGGCACCTGGTCCATCGGCGACCCGGACGCCTGCGGCGACCCTCGGCTCCACCCCGTGGCCGGCGGGGAGCCGGTCGACACCGGCCTGCCCACCGTCGCCCGTCGACCCCCCGGACGTCGCGGGACGCCTCAGGCCGAGCGGGCCGCCCACCAGGCGAGGAGCTCCTCGCGGGCACGGTCCTCGCCGAGGGGCCCGTGGTCCATCCGCAGCTCCAGCAGGTGCTGGTAGGCCTGCCCGACGTCGCGGCCGGGCCCGATGCCGAGCAGCTCCATGATCTGGTTGCCGTCCAGGTCGGGGCGCAGGGAGGCCAGCTCCTCCTCCTCCGAGAGCCGGGCGATCCGTTCCTCGAGCTCGTCGTAGGTCCGGGCGAGCCGCGCGGCCTTGCGCTGGTTGCGGGTGGTGCAGTCGGCCCGGGTGAGCACGTGCAGGCGCTCGAGCTGGTCGCCGGCGTCGCGCACGTAGCGGCGGACCGCGGAGTCGGTCCACTCCCCCGTGCCGTAGCCGTGGAAGCGCAGGTGCAGCTCGACGAGCTTGGTGACGGCCTCGATCTCGTCGTTGGAGAAGCGCAGCGCCTTCATCCGCTTGCGGGTGATCTTGGCGCCGACCACGTCGTGGTGGTGGAAGGTGACGGTGCCGTCGTCGACGAACCGGCGCGTGCGCGGCTTGCCCACGTCGTGCATCAGCGCGGCGAACCGGGACACGAAGTCCGGCTCCCCACCGAGCCGGTCCTCGAGGTCGATGGCCTGCTCCAGCACGGTCAGCGTGTGCTCGTAGACGTCCTTGTGCCGGTGGTGCTCGTCGCGCTCCAGCGCCAGCGCCGGCAGCTCGGGCAGCACCAGCTGGGCGAGCCCGGTCTCGACCAGCAGGGTCAGGCCGAGCCGCGGGTACGGCGCGCACACCAGCTTCACCAGCTCGTCGCGGACCCGCTCGGCGGAGATGATCGAGATCCGCTCGGCCATCGCGGTCATCGCCTCGCGGACGCCGTCGTCGACGGTGAACCCGAGCTGGGCGGCGAACCGCGCGGCCCGCATCATCCGCAGGGGGTCGTCGGAGAAGGAGTCCTCGGGCCGGCCCGGCGTGCGCAGCACCCGGTGGGCGAGGTCGACCACGCCGCCGTACGGGTCCTCCACCTCGCGCCCGGGCAGCCGCACGGCCATCGCGTTGACGGTGAAGTCGCGGCGGCCGAGGTCGCCGTCGAGGGAGTCGCCGAAGTCGACGTCGGGCTTGCGCGAGTCGGGGTCGTAGCTCTCCGAGCGGTACGTCGTGATCTCGACCTGCCACTCGCCCCGGCGGCAGCCGATCGTCCCGAAGGCGCGGCCCATGTCCCAGATCGCGTCGGCCCACCCCTTCAGCAGCCGCTCGGTCTGCTCGGGCCGGGCGGAGGTGGTGAAGTCCAGGTCGTTGTGCTGGCGGCCCAGCATCGCGTCCCGGACGGGGCCGCCCACCAAGGAGAGCTCGTGCCCGGCGTCGGCGAAGCGGCGACCCAGCTCGTCGATGACCGGCGCGATGCGGTCGAGCTCCTCGCTCACCGAGCGCTGGACGTCGGCGAGCTGCAGGTGGGGAAGCGGGGCGTCGGGCACGGGGCACGATTCTAGGTGCGGCCGGGCGGATAGTGTCGTCCGCATGCTTCGCCCCCGGTCGCCGCGGCCTGCCCTCGTGGCGGCGGCCCTGGCGCTGGTGGGCCTCGGAGCCGGTACGGCGGTGGTCCCGGCCCCGGCCGACGCCGCCGGAGCGCCCGTGGCGGTCTCCTCCGCCGCCACCTCCGCCGTCGTCGACGACGAGGCCGCGCTCGAGGTGACGATCGACTCCCTGACCCCCGGCGCGATCCCGCGGCGCGGCCCGATCCGGGTGAGCGGCTCGGTGACGAACCGCAGCGGGGAGACCTGGCGGCGGATCAACCTCTACCCGTTCCTCGGCGAGACGCCGATGACGACCTCCGAGCAGCTGGCGGCTGCCGCCACCGTCCCGGCCGGCGAGTACGTCGGCGGCCGCATCACCGACGTGAGCGACACCATCGAGGAGCTCGAGCCCGGCGGCTCCCAGCAGTTCTCGATCCGCCTGCCCCGCGCCTACACCGCCACGCGCACCGCTCCCGGCGTCTACTGGTTCGGCGTCCACGCATCCGGGGAGTCCTCCGCCGGCCGCGACGACGTCGCCGACGGCCGCGCCCGGACCTTCCTCCCGCTGGTGCCCCGCAGCACGCGCGGCCAGGTGGAGACCGCCGTGGTGGTCCCGCTGCGCCGCGCGCTCACCCGCGAGCCCGACGGCTCGCTGGCCGACGTCCCCGGCTGGATCCGCACCCTGGGCAGCGAGGGGTCCCTGCGGTCCCTGGTCGACCTCGGCGCGTCGGCCGGCGACCGCCCGGTCACCTGGCTGGTGGACCCCGCGCTCGTCGACGCCGTCCGCCGCCTCGCCGCCGGCAACCCGCCGCGCTCCCTCGCCCCCACCCTCGGGGGGCAGCCGATCGCACCCTCCGACCAGCCCGACGCCGCCTTCTCCTCGGACCCCTCCGCCTCGGCGAGCGCCGACGAGGACGGCGAGGACGGCGAGAACGGCCAGGACGGCGAGCAGGGCGAGGGCGACGGCCAGGGCGGGGACGGCGAGCCCGTCCACGAGCCCACCGCCGAGGAGGCCGAGGCCGCGCAGGTGGCGTCGGCGTGGCTGGGCCGGCTCAGCGAGGCGATGGAGGGCGACGACGTGCTCGCGTTGCCGTACGGCGACCTCGACGTGGCCGGTGCGCTCACCCACGACCCGGACCTGCTCACCCGCGCCCGCGCCCGCGCCGAGGAGGCGACCAGCTCCTGGGAGGTGGCGACGTCACCGGCGCTGGGCTCCCCCACCGGGTTCCTCGACCCCGCCGCGGTCGTCGCCGCCGACCCGGACACCACGATGCTGGTCACCGACCGCGAGCTCGGAGCGGACGCCCCGGGCGTCGCGAAGGTCCGCGGCCACCGGCTGGTCGTGACCTCCTCGGGCGCGGCCGCCGGCGGCCCCGGACCCGACGACCCGCTCGCCGCCGTCTCGCTGCGCCAGCGGGTGCTGGCCGAGGCGGCCGTGCGCCTGCTCGGTCCCGGCCGCAAGCCGCTGGTCGTCCAGCTGCCGACGGGGTGGTCCCCCAGCTCGACCACCGGCTTCTTCGACGGCCTCGATGAGGACTGGGTCGACGTCAGCACCGTGGGCGACGTGGCCGGCCGCGAGGGCACGGCCGTGGCGCTCGACGACCTGGACTACCCCGAGCGCCAGGTCCGGCAGCGGCTCGACGAGGACGCCTTCGAGGCGGCGACCGGCCTGATCGAGGCCGGGGAGGTCCTGCAGCACGTGCTCCGCGACAACACCCGCGTGGCGGCCGAGGTCGCCGACGAGGGCCTCGCGTCGCTGTCGTACTCCTCCCGCGACCGGCCCACCACGGCCCGGCTCGCCGTGCTCGGCTCGCGGCAGGAGATCGACGGGCTCCTCGGCAGCGTCGTCATCGAGGCACCCCGCGGCGTCGCTCTCTCCAGCGCCAGCGGCGGGTTCGGCGCGAGCGTGGTCAACGGCCTCGACGAGCCGGTCGAGGTGAGCATCGAGGCCGTCACCGACGACCCCGCCGCCGTCTCCATCACCGGACCCGAGACGATCGAGGTCCCGGCGCGCGGCCGCACCCCGGTCCTGCTCGACGCCACCACCCGCGAGCCCGGCGTGCACCGGGTGCGGCTCGTCCTGACCGACCACACCGAGGACCCCGACGACCGGCACACACCCCTGGGCTCGACCGACGAGCTCTCGATCCGCTCCATCCAGGCCAGCGCCGTGATCTGGGTGATCATGGGCGTCGGGGCCCTGCTGCTGTTCAGCGCGATCGCCGTGCGGCTGGTGCGCCGCGTGCGCCGGGCCCGCCGCGAGGAGGAGGCCACCACATGACCCGCACCGAGACCGGGACCGACGCCGAGGCCGCCAACGACGAGCGCTCGGTGCTGTCCAACAGCGCCGTCATGGCGGCCGGCACGGTCGTCTCCCGGCTGAGCGGCTACGTCCGCACGCTGCTGCTGGCCGCGGCGCTGGGCAACGTGCTGCACGCCGACGTGTTCAACATCGCGAACACGATCCCCAACATGCTCTACATCCTGCTGGCCGGCGGTGTCTTCAACGCCGTGCTGGTGCCCCAGCTGGTGCGGGCCGCGAAGGACGACGCCGACCGGGGCGAGGCGTACACCAACCGCGTCGTCACGCTGGCGGCCCTCTTCCTCGGCGTGGTCACCGTCCTCCTGGTGCTCGCTGCGCCGTGGGTGATGGACCTCTACCTCGACGCCGACGTGCCGCCGGACGCCCGCGAGTCGGTCGTCGACTTCGCCCGCTGGTGCCTCCCGCAGGTCTTCTTCTACGGGATGTTCGTGCTCGTCGGGCAGATCCTCAACGCCCGCGGCCGCTTCGGGCCGATGATGTGGGCGCCGATCGCGAACAACGTCATCTCGGTCGCCGTCCTGCTGCTCTACCTCGTCCTCTTCGGCACCGCCACCGAGGCCGAGCGCTCGGCCGGCTTCTCGGCCGACCAGGAGCTCGTCCTCGGCCTGGGCTCGACGCTGGGCATCGCCGCGCAGCTGCTCATCCTGCTGCCCTACCTGCGGGCGGCCGGCTTCAGCTACCGCCCGCGGTTCGACTTCCGGGGCACCGGCCTGGGCCACACCCTGCGCCTGGGCATCTGGACGGTGCTGTTCGTCATCGTCAACCAGGTCGCCTACACCGTCGTGGTGCGGCTCGCGTCCAGCGGCACCGCCGACGGGGCCTCCGACAGCACCGGCTACTCGGTCTACTCCGCGGCGTTCCTCATCATCATGGTCCCGCACTCGGTGATCACGGTGTCGCTGGCGACCGCGATCCTCCCCGGGCTCTCCCGCCGGGCCGCGGAGCGCGACCTGCCGGGGCTCGGCCGCTCGCTGTCCTCGACGCTGCGCACCGCCCTGGCCGTCGTGCTGCCCTTCGCCGCCCTCCTGCCGGTGATCGCGCCCGAGCTGGCGCGGGTCATCTCGCTCGGGGCGGCCGCGGACACCTACGAGAACTACATCGGCACGCTGGCCGTCTTCGGCCCCGGCCTGGTCCTCTTCACCGTCCACTACCTGATGCTGCGCGGCTTCTACGCGCTGGAGCAGACCCGCACGGTGTTCTACGTCCAGTGCGGCGTCGGGGTCACCAACGTCGTCGCCGCGCTGGTGCTGGTCGCCACCACCGACGACGCCGCGACCGCGCCCGCCCTCGCGGTCGCCTACGCCGCGGCCTACCTCGTCGGCGCCCTCCTTTCCTACACGGTCCTGGCCCGCCGGCTCGGCGGGCTGGGCTCCCCGGTGCTGGTCCGCTTCCTCGTCCGGATCGCCATCGCCGTCGCGGTGTCGACCGCCGCCGCCTGGCTCGCCTCGATGCTCCTGGACAGCCTGGGCGACACCTCGACGTACGCCGTCTCCGTGGTCCGCGCCGTCGTGGTGACCGGCGTCGACGTCGCGGTGTTCCTGGTCCTGGCCCGGCTCCTGCGGCTGACCGAGGTGACCTCGGTGGTCGAGACGCTCACCCGACGGCTTCCGCTGCCCCGGCGGCGCTGACGGTCCTACGATGACCCGACCGGGGCGACCCGGGGCCCGAGAACGTCGAAGGGATGAGGAGGCTGTGCCGCAGACCGCCCGGCCAGGAGACGTCCTCGCCGACCGCTACCGCCTCGTCGACCTGCTCTCCGAGAGCCGCGGGGGGCGGTTCTGGCGGGCCCACGACCGGGTCCTCGAGCGGCACGTCGCCCTGCACGTCATCGACGCCGCCGACGACCGCGCTCCGGGGCTGATCGACGCGGCGCGGCGCTCGGCCACGGTCCTGGACCGGCGCGTGCTCAGGGTGCTCGACGCCGAGCGGCTCCACGGCGTCTGCTACGTCGTCAACGAGTGGGGCACGGGGGTCTCCCTCGACATCCTGCTCGCCACCACCGGCCCGCTGAGCCCCCGCAAGGCGGCGTGGCTGGTGGCCGAGGTCGCCGACTCGATCGCCACCGCGCACGCCGCGGGCGTCGCCCACGGGCGCCTCGTGCCCGAGAACGTCCTCGTCGAGCGCACCGGCCAGGTCAAGGTCATCGGCCTGTCGGTCGACGCCGCCCTCCACGGCCTGCCCGCCGACCGGCCGGCCACCGACGTGACCGACCTCGCCGGGCTGCTGTACGCCGCGCTGACCGGGCGGTGGGCCGGCGTCTCGCCCTCCGCGGTCCCGTCCGCGCCGCAGGAGGCCGGCCACGTGCTGCGGCCCCGGCAGGTCCGTGCCGGCGTCCCGCGACCGCTCGACGCGCTCTGCGAGGCGCTGCTCAACCCCTACGCCGCGCGGCGCGACCTGCTCGAGGTGAGCACCGCCCGCGGGGTGGCCGACTACCTCCAGGAGTTCGTCGGGGACCCCACCGGCGTGCCCGAGGCGCTCGCCGCGGCCGCCCCCTCGCTGCACCGCCCGCAGACGATCGTCCTGCCCGCCGTCCCCGACGTCGTGCCCCACGCCGACCAGCACGGCGACCCGGGCGAGGAGCAGCAGGACTCCGGCACCAGGGCCGGCGGGCAGGCCCCGTCCGCCCCTCCCCCGCGGCACGCCGACCCGGCGCCGGCCACCCCCGCCACCCCCGCCGCGGCCGAGCTGCCGACCGAGGCCGGCCTCCCGATCTTTGACGACGCCACCGACGACGTGTCGTGGCTCGAGCGGCGCACCGAGCCCGTGCCGCCCCCGCCGCCCTTCGAGGAGCCGCCGAGCCGGCCCCTGTTCGCGCCCGACCCGGCCGACGGCGCGCCCGCGCGGCGACCGAGGCCGGGGGTGGTCCACAGCAGCGCCGGCCCGCACGCGTTCGCTGCCGGGACGGCCGGCGGGTCGTCGTACTGGCCCTGGGACACCGGTGACGGCCGGGCCGTCGACAGCGCTCCGCCGGCGGACGACGAGGAGACGGGCACGCTGGACCGGGTGCCCGGTCGTCGCTGGATGCGGCTGGCGATCGTCCTGGCGGTCTGCGCGGTGGTGCTCGTCGTCACGGTCGTGGCGGTCAACGTGGGCCGCGGTCGCGGCCCGCTCGGCACCCAGCCCGACGACGACCCCACCACCAGCACGAGCGCGGTCGCGCGACCCCTGCGCGACCTGCCGGTCGAGGCCGCCACCGACCTCGACCCCCAGGGCGGCGACGGGTCGGAGAACGCCGAGCTGACCGCCCTGGCCGTCGACGGCGACCCGGCAACGGCCTGGCGCACGGCGACCTACCGCCAGCAGCTCGGGCCCGAGGGGCTCAAGACCGGTGTCGGCCTCGTCCTCGACCTGGGGTCCTCCCAGCGGGTCTCCGAGGTGGGCCTGACCCTCGGTGGCGCCCCGACCGCGGTGTCGGTCCACGTCACCGAGTCCGCGCCCGTCGCGGTCAAGGACCTCGCCGTGGCCGGCGCCGACACGCTCGAGGAGCGCGGCCGGGTCGAGCTCGAGGAGCCGGTGACCGGGCGGTACGTCGTCGTGTGGCTCACCTCCCTGCCGGAGGTCCCCGGCGGCTACCGCGGGGAGGTGGCCGAGGCCGTGGTCCGCGGGTGAGCGAGCGGACCGACGACCGGACCGACGCCGAGCTGCTCGCCGCACACGTCGCCGGCGACCACGAGGCGTTCGGACGGCTCGTCGCCCGGCACCGGGACCGGCTCTGGGCCGTCGCCCTGCGCACCACCGGGAACCGCGAGGACGCCGCCGACGGGCTGCAGGACGGCCTCGTCGCGGCGTACCGGCGGGCCGGGTCGTTCCGCGGCGACGCCGCGGTCACCACCTGGTTGCACCGCGTGGTCGTCAACGCCTGCCTCGACCGGCTCCGCGCGGCGCGGGTGCGCCGGACCGAGAGGCTGCCCGACGACCTCGAGGAGTACGGCGACCGCGGCACCGCGTCGCCGGACCCCGGCGTCGAGGACCCGGCCGACGCGAGCGTGCGCACCGAGCGGCGGCGCGCCGTGCTCGCCGCCCTCGCCGCACTGCCCGCCGAGCAGCGGGCCGCGCTCGTGCTGGTCGACATGGAGGGCTACCCCGTCGCCGAGGTGGCCGTCATCCTGGGCTGCGCCGTGGGCACCGTGAAGTCGCGCTGCTCGCGGGGGCGGACCAGGCTGGCCGAGCTGCTCGAGCTCGAGCGTCCGGTGCGGCCACCGTCACCCGGGAGGAACCTCCGGGCGGGCCGACGCGTCCCAGGACGGGCCGACCTGACAGGATCTGCGGCCGCCCCGACACCCGGGACGACCGGGGGCGCCGACACCGGTGGCACCCGAGACCACGCCCAGGACAGCCAGGACACCCAGAACACCGAGCCCGCCGGAGGAGGTGCGCCATGACCGGTCCCGAGACCGTGCCCGACCCCCGCGAGGAGGAGGTGCGCCGCCTGCTGGCCGACGTCCGGCACGCCGAGCCCGTGCCCGTCGACGTCGCCGCACGGCTGGACCGGGTGCTCGCGCAGCTGGCCGAGGGTGAGGACGTCCCCTCCTCGGCCGACGAGCTCGCGGTGCGCCGCCGGCGCCGCGCGGCCGGGCTGCTCGCCGCTGCCGCGTTCGTCACCGTGGTCGGCCTCGGCCTCGGACAGGTCCTCCCCGCGGGCAGCGGGAACGACGACTCCACCAGCGCCGGGTCGAGCGCCGCGGGCGGCGGTGCTGCCGAGGACGGCGGTCGCCGGGACGGCGGGGGCGGCTCCACGCAGGACCGCACCGACGGCGTGCCCGGCGAGGCCGCACCCCGCCCCTCGACCGGCTCCACCGGCTCCGCACCGGGGGCGGTGCAGGACGAGAGCGCCTTCGGCGCGCTCGTCGCGTCGGCCCGCCGGCCCGTCCGGCTGCGCTCGGACCGGTTCGCCGCCGACGCGCTGCGTGCCCGGGACCGCGTCGACGCGGGCCGGACCGACGTCCGGGACCTCGACGGCGGCCTGGAGCGGGACCGGCCCCGGGGCACCGACCGCCGGACCGACGGCGCGGCGTACTTCGAGTGCACGCCGGCCGACTGGGGCGCCGGCGCGGCGGTCCCGGTGCTCTACGACGGGGAGCCGCACGTCCTGGTGTTCCGGGCGCCCGCCGGCGACAGCCAGGTCGCGGACCTGCTCCAGTGCGGGACCGGCGACATCCTGCGCTCCACCACCCTCCCGGCCGACTGACGCACGCAGCGCGACGGCCCTCCCCGGCGGCGCCTCACCCAGGTCCGGCGCGGAACATTCCTCGCCTACGATCGGTTGGACCAGCCAGCACCCCATCGTCCGGCGCGAGCGAACGCCGGCAGCCACCGCATCGCGAGGAGACGTCGACTCCATGTCCGACACCGCACCCCGTCAGGTCATCATCATCGGCTCCGGCCCGTCCGGGTACACCGCCGCGGTGTACGCCGCCCGGGCGAACCTGAACCCCCTGGTCTTCGAGGGCTCGGTGACCGCCGGCGGCGCGCTGATGAACACCACTGACGTCGAGAACTTCCCCGGCTTCCGGGACGGGATCATGGGCCCGGCGCTGATGGACGAGATGCGCGCCCAGGCCGAGCGGTTCGGCGCCGAGCTGGTCCCCGACGACGTCGTCGAGGTCGACCTGACCGGCGACGTCAAGGTCGTCAAGACCGCCACCGGCACCCACACCGCCCATGCGGTGATCCTGGCGACCGGCTCGGGCTACAAGAAGCTCGGCCTGCCCAAGGAGGACGAGCTGTCGGGCCGCGGGGTGTCCTGGTGCGCGACCTGCGACGGCTTCTTCTTCCGCGAGCAGCACATCGCCGTCGTCGGTGGCGGTGACTCCGCGATCGAGGAGGCGACGTTCCTGACCCGGTTCGGGTCGAAGGTGTCGCTGATCGTGCGCCGCGACGAGCTGCGCGCCTCCAAGATCATGCAGGACCGCGCCTTCGCCGACCCCAAGCTCGAGATCGAGTGGAACTCGGTCGTGGAGGAGATCCACGGCACCGACCGGCTCGAGGGCATCACGCTCAAGGACACGGTCACCGGCGAGACCCGCCGGATGGACGCCACCGGGCTGTTCATCGCGATCGGCCACGACCCCCGCTCGGAGCTGCTCCGCGGCCAGGTCGACCTCGACCCCAACGGGTACGTCGTCGTCGAGCACCCCTCGACCGGCACCAACCTGCCGGGTGTCTTCGCCGCCGGTGACCTGGTGGACCACCACTACCGCCAGGCGATCACCGCCGCGGGCACCGGGTGCGCCGCCGCGCTGGACGCCGAGCGGTTCCTCTCCGCCCTCGACACGGTCTCGGCCACCCCCGCGGAGGCGCAGGCGCGCATCGACGCCGAGGTGGCCTCCGAGACCGTGCAGACCGCCGGCGCCTGACGCTCCTCGCCCGACACCCACCGGGGGCCGGAACAACCGTCGGCGCACCGGTGTTCACTCCTCAGCAGCACCCCGCAGCACCAACACTCCAGGGAAGGATCCTCACGTGGGCAACATCGCAGCCGTGACCGACGCCGAGTTCGAGGCGCAGGTCCTCAAGTCCGACAAGCCGGTCCTGGTCGACTTCTGGGCCGAGTGGTGCGGTCCGTGCCGCCAGGTCGCCCCGATCCTCGACGAGATCGCCGGTGCTCACGGCGACAAGATCGAGTTCTTCAAGATGAACGTCGACGAGAACCCGGTCACCCCGTCGTCCTACCGGGTCACCGGCATCCCGACGATCAACGTGTACCAGGGCGGCGAGGTCGTGAAGACCATCGTCGGCGCCCGCCCGAAGGCGACGCTCCTCAACGAGCTCTCGGAGTTCATCTCCGCCTGACGCGGGTCCCTCAGGACCGCTCCACGGCCCTCGGCACCGTCCCCCGGGACGGAGCCGGGGGCCGTACCGGTCCCGGGGCCGGCCGGACGACGCCGCGCAGCCGCTCCAGCGCCGCCTCGAGCTCGTCCTTCCAGGTCAGCGCCGAGCGCAGCTCCATCCGCATCCGCGGGTTGGTGGGGTGCGCCCGCTGCGTGCCGAACCCCACGCTGGACAGGAAGCCCGCCGGGACCAGGCAGGGCGCCACCGGCCCGGGCAGCGTGGTCCCGAACGCCTCCACCGCGCGGATGCCGCCGCGGCGGATCAGGTCCCGCGCCATGCCCTGCACCAGCATCCGCCCCAGCCCGCCCCCGGCGTGCCGCGGGTCGACCTGGACGGTCGTCAGCAGGACGGCGTCGGCGCTGACCGGCGCGGTGGGGATCCCGGCGGCCCCGGGGACGTACGCCGCGGGCACGTAGACCAGGTGGCCGACGGGCTCGTCGTCGACCAGCGCGACCCGGCCGCAGGAGCCCCACTCGCGCAGCACCTCCGAGAGCCAGGCGTGCTTCTCCCCCGCGGCGTCCTCCACCCGGTGGCGCGAGACGGGGTCGAGCTCCCAGAACAGGCACGTGCGGCACGGCGCCGACAGCGCGTCGAGGTGGTCGAGCGTCAGGCGGACGACCTTGCGGGACATGGGCGCACCTCCTCCTCGCTCATCGTAGGCACGGGCCTGCGAGGATGGGCGGGTGCGCCAGATCCGCCAGAGCCGCAAGCTCCGCAACGTCCGGTACGACGTCCGCGGTCCGATCCTGGTCGAGGCCCAGCGCCTCGAGAGCGAGGGCCACCGGATCCTCAAGCTGAACATCGGCAACACCGCGCCGTTCGGCTTCGAGGCGCCCGAGGCGATCGTGGCCGACATCGTGCACCACCTGCCGGACTCCCAGGGGTACGCCGACTCGCGCGGCATCTACGAGGCCCGCACCGCGGTGATGAACTACTACCAGTCGCGCGGCCTGCGCGACGTCCGCGTCGACGACGTCTTCATCGGCAACGGTGTCTCCGAGCTGATCTCGATGGTGCTGCAGGCGTTCGTGGACGACGGGAACGAGATCCTCGTGCCGGCGCCGGACTACCCGCTGTGGACGGGCGCGGTCACGCTCGCCGGCGGGACCGCAGTGCACTACCGCTGCGACGAGGACGACGACTGGAACCCCGACCTCGCCGACATCGAGTCCAAGATCACCGAGAACACCCACGCGCTCGTGATCATCAACCCCAACAACCCCACCGGCGCGGTCTACAGCGAGGAGACCGTCAAGGGCCTGGTGGACATCGCGCGGCGCCACGACCTGGTCGTGATGGCCGACGAGATCTACGAGAAGATCCTCTTCGAGGACGCCGTCCACCACCACGCCGCGACGTACGCCGGCGACGACGTGCTCTGCCTGACGTTCAGCGGGCTCTCCAAGGCCTACCGGGTCTGCGGCTACCGCGCCGGCTGGGTGATGATCTCGGGCCCCAAGGAGCTGGCGGCCGACTTCATCGAGGGCCTCACGCTCATCGCGAACATGCGCATGTGCGCGAACGTGCCCGCCCAGCACGCCATCCAGACCGCACTCGGGGGCTACCAGTCCGTCGAGGAGCTGATCGGCCCGGGCGGTCGCTACTACGAGCAGGCGATGCTCGCGCACCGGATGCTCAACGAGATCCCCGGTGTCAGCAGCGTCAAGCCCCGAGGCGCGCTGTACTGCTTCCCGCGTCTGGACCCCGAGGTCTACGCCATCGAGGACGACGAGGCGTTCGTCATCGACCTGCTGCGGGCCAAGAAGCTGCTGGTCACGCACGGCACCGGCTTCAACTGGCCCGATCCCGACCACTTCCGGCTCGTCACGCTGCCCGCCGTGGACGTGCTGGAGGAGGCGATCGGCCGGATCGCCGACTTCCTCGCCGTACGTCGCTGACGACCCGCGAGCGGCGACGGGGGCCGGCCCCCTACGCTCACCGCATGCGCGACATCAGCTACCCCCCGATCATCTGGACGGCGAAGACCGCGTTCCGCCTGCTGGGCCAGCGCTTCCAGCTCAGCGGGACCGAGCACGTGCCGCGTGACGGCGGGGTGCTGCTGGCGTTCAACCACGTCGGCTACCTGGACTTCATCTACGGCGGGTTCGCCGCGCACCCCTCCCGCCGCCTGGTCCGGTTCATGGCCAAGAAGGAGATCTTCGACCACGCCGTCGGTGGGCCGGTTATGCGCTCGATGCACCACATCGCGGTCGACCGCGGGGAGGGCCTCACCTCCTACCGCTCGGCCATCGACTACCTCCGCGCCGGCGAGGCGGTCGGGATCTTTCCCGAGGCCACCATCTCCCGGTCCTTCGAGGTCAAGGACATCAAGACCGGCGCCGTGCGGATCGCGGCCGAGGCGGGCGTCCCCCTGCTCCCGGTGACACTGTGGGGCACCCAGCGCATGTTCACCAAGGACCACCCCCGCGACTTCGCCCGCGGCAAGACCATCGCGATCCGGGTGGGGGAGCCGCTGCACCCCACCGGGGCCGACCCCGTCGCCGAGACCGCGGATCTGCACGCCGCGCTCTCGGGCCTGCTGGAGGAGACCATCCGCGAGTACCCCGCCGACGAGCAGCCTCCCGGCTCCTGGTGGCTGCCCGCGCGGTTCGGCGGCTCTGCGCCCACCCCCGAGGAGGCCGTCCGCCTCGACGCCGAGGAGAAGCGGGCGCGTGCGGCCAAGCGCGCCGCCAAGCGCGCCGGCGCCTGAGCTGTCCTCCCACTGCCGGCGGGGGTAGTCCGTCACGTCCCGGCCCCGGTGACCACCCCCAGGGGCGCGCGCGTGGCGGACTACCCCGACGCCCGTCCGTGCCCGGCCGTGCCGACGAGCCGATCTAGCCTTTTGTCGACAAAGCGACAAGTCCCCCGATCGACAAGACCGCTCAGATCACCCGGTCGTGCCGGTTCCGCGGGTCCATGATGTCCACGATCCGCTGGAGGTCCTCCAGGGACGCGAACTCGACGGTGATCTTGCCCTTCGCCTTGCCCACGTCCACCTTGACGCGCGTCTCGAAGCGGTCCGACAGGCGGTCGACGACCTCGGAGACCGCCGCCGGCTCCGGCCGGGCACGCCGGGGCGCCTTCCTCACGCTGCCGGTGTCGCCGACGGCCACGATCTCCTCGAGCCCGCGCACGCTGATGCCCTCGGCGACGACCCGCTGCGCCAGCCGGTCCTGCAGTCCGGCGTCCTCCACCGCCAGCAGGGCTCGCGCGTGACCCGCTGACAGCACCCCGGCCGCCACGCGTCGCTGGACCGCGGGGCTCAGCCGCATGAGCCGGAGCGTGTTGCTGATCTGCGGGCGCGACCGGCCGATCCGCTGCGCCAGCTCCTCGTGGGTGCAGCCGAAGTCCTCGAGGAGCTGGGCGTACGCCGCGGCCTCCTCGAGCGGGTTGAGCTCCGAGCGGTGCAGGTTCTCCAGGAGGGCGTCCCGGAGCATGTCGATGTCGTCGGTGTCCCGGACGATCGCGGGGACCCGCTCCAGGCCGGCCTCCTGCGAGGCCCGCCACCGGCGCTCGCCCATGACCAGCTCGTAGGCCTCGTCCCCGGTGCGCCGCACGACGATCGGCTGCAGCAGGCCGACCTCGCGCACCGAGTGCACCAGCTCGGCCATCGCGTCCTCGTCGAACACCTGGCGGGGCTGGGCGCGGTTGGGGACCACCTGGCCGACGGGGATCTCGGCGAAGTAGGCGCCGGCGACGGGTGCCAGCGGCTGCTGACCGGAGTCGGTCGCGCCGGCGGGGTCGGCGCCGGGGGAGGGGGCGTCCGGACCGGGTGCGCCGCCACCGGACGAGGCGCTCGTGGATCCGTCGGCACCGGCCCCGGCGGAGTCGTCCTCCACGGAGGTCGGCGGCGCGGTGGGGATCAGGGACCCGAGGCCGCGCCCGAGGCCGCGGCGTGCCGGCGGCTTGCTCATGCGCTCGCCCCGTCGGCGGTACGGCTCTTGGTGGCGATCTCGCGGGCTGCCTCCAGGTAGCTCAACGCACCGGGCGAGCCGGGGTCGTAGGTCATCACCGTCTGCCCGTACGACGGCGCCTCCGAGACCCGCACCGAGCGGGGGATCGCGGTCCGGAGCACCTGGCTGCCGAAGTGCTCGCGCACCTCCTCCGCCACACCGGCCGCGAGCCGCGTGCGTGCGTCGAACATGGTGATGAGGATCGTGGACACGTCGAGGGTGGGGTTCAGGTGCGCCTTGACCATCTCGACGGTCTCGAGCAGCTGGCCGAGCCCCTCCAGCGCGTAGTACTCCGCCTGGATCGGGATGAGCATCTCGTCGCCGGCGACCAGCGCGTTCAGCGTGAGCAGGCCCAGCGACGGCGGGCAGTCGACGATCACGAAGTCGAAGCGGTCCTCGCCCGCCTCCGCCGCCGTGCCGACGAGCGGGTGGCCGCTGATCGCCTTCTTCAGGCGGCCCTCCCGTGCGACGACGCTCACCAGCTCGATCTCGGCGCCGGCCAGGTCGATGGTCGCGGGGACGACGAAGAGGTTTGGGAGGTCCTCGCTCGCGGCGATGACGTCGGTGAGCGGCACGCCGTCGACCAGCGCGTCGTACGTGGACGGGGTGCCCCGGCGGTGCTCGACACCGAGGGCAGTGGACGCATTGCCCTGCGGGTCGAGGTCGATGACCAGGACGCGCTGGCCGAGCTGCGCCAGCGCCGCCGCGACGTTCACCGTGGAGGTCGTCTTGCCGACGCCGCCCTTCTGGTTCGCCACGACGAAGACCCGGGTGGCGTCCGGCCGGGGGACCGAGGGACGGCTGCCGGCGCCCTGTCGCGCCAGGATGCTGTGCTGAGCCGCCTTGGCGAGCGGCGTCTGGTCGTCCTCGAACCCGGCGTTGTACGTCGCGAGGTCGGCTGCCGTGCGAACGGTGAAGCCGCTGCCGCCCGTTTCACGTGAAACCTCGGTGGACTCGGGCACGCCGCCTCCTGTGGACAAACTAGGTGAATCTGTGGACAGTCACGCTCAGCGGGCTGCTGGGACCGGTGGATAACCTGCGGAGAACCCCTCCACCTGCTAGCCGCGTCCCTTCGGCCGGCTGCGGCGCCCGGACGACGACTTCCGACGACGTCCGGACGACCCGGCTCCGGCGTCGCTGCTGAGCGGCCAAGATACCGTCGCGGGATCGGCCCACGAAACCCGGACCGCGCCGGTCGTCTGCTCGAGCAGGCCCACGCCGAGCTCGCGGACCTCCGGTTCCGCGCACCCGAGTCGACGAAGCACCGGCCGCGCCTCATCGATCTCGGTGACGACCGACGAGCCCTTCATCGCCACGAGCGCGCCGTGCGCGTCGACCAGCGGCATCGACCACTCGAGCAGCCGCCCGAGCGGTGCGACCGCCCGGGACGTGACCACGTCGAAGCGGCGCTTCCCGTGGAGGGCATCGGCGCGGCCGCGGACCACCTCGACGTTGTCCAGACCGAGCCCCTCGACGACCTCGGCGAGGAAGGTGGTGCGCCGCAGCAACGGCTCGACCAGGGTGAGCGCCAGGTCGGGGCGGGAGATCGCCAGGACGAGGCCCGGCAGGCCGGCGCCGGAACCGATGTCCGCCACGACCGCGTCGGCCGGGAGCCACTCGCCCAGCACCGCGCAGTTCAGCAGGTGCCGGTCCCAGAGCCGGGGCGCCTCCCGGGGACCGATCAGCCCCCGGACGACGCCGTCCGTCGCCAGCAGCTCGGCGTATCGCTCGGCGAGCGCGAGCCGGTCGGAAGGGAACACCCTCCGTGCCACGTCGGGCACGGAGGGTGCGGGTGTTTCACGTGAAACGTCGTCGCTCATCGCAGCGGCGGAGCCGTCACTCCGGCAGGACCACGACGTGACGGCGCGGCTCGACGCCCTCGGACTCCGAGACCAGCCCCGCGGCTGCGACGGCGTCGTGGACGACCTTGCGCTCGAAGGGCGACATCGGGTCCAGGGAGACCGGGGCGCCACCCTCCCGGACGCGGGCGATGGTCTGCTCGGCCAGGGCGACGAGCTCCTCGCGCTTCTGGGCGCGGTAGCCACCGATGTCCAGCATCAGCCGCGAGCGCTCGCCGGTCTCGCGGTAGACGGCGAGGCGGGTCAGCTCCTGGAGCGCGTCCAGGACCTCGCCGTCCCGACCCACCAGCTGGGAGAGGTCGGCACCGACGATCGACACCGCAGCACGGTCCCCCTCGACGTCCATGTCCAGGTCACCGTCGAGGTCCGCGATGTCGAGCAGCTCCTCGAGGTAGTCGGCGGCGATGTCGCCCTCCGCCTCGAGCTCCTCGACGCGGGAGCGGGCAGAGGGAGCCTCGGCGGCGGGGGAGGCAGCAGTCTCCGACCCGGCGGTCTCCTCGATGACGTCGGCCGGCTCGGTCGTCTCGTCGCTCACTTCTGCTTCCCACCTTCGGTCGTGCCGCCAGCGGGCCGCCCACCGGAGGACTTGCGTTGCTGTCGGGTCTGCTTGCGCGGCTGCTGCCGCTGGGCGGCACGGCGCTCGGCCGGGGTCTCCGGTGCCGCCTCGACGACCTCCGAGGCGACCGGCTCGCCCTTGCGCGCGGCCTTGGCCTTGTCCCGCTCCTGCTTCGCGGCGAAGGCCGGCGTGCCCGGAGCAGGGTTGTTGCGGATGACGTAGAACTGCTGGCCCATCGTCCAGACGTTCGAGGTGGTCCAGTAGAACAGCACGCCGATGGGGAACGCGATGCCACCGACCGCGAAGACCAGCGGGAGCACGTAGAGCAGCATCTTCTGCTGCTGGGCGTAGGGGCCGCTGAGCGCGTCGGCCGGCATGTTCTTGCTCATCAGCTGGCGCTGGGTGAGGAAGGTGGTGGCCGTCATGGCCACGACCAGGAACGCCGCGAGCACCATGACGCCGATGTGGCCGTCGGAGTTGACGAAGGTCGCCGAGATGGGGAGCCGGCCGAACAGCTCGGCCTCGCCGAAGTCCTGCGCGAGGGATCGGGTCAGCAGCCCGTGCGGCGTACCGTCCTTCGCCGCCTCGTTCAGGAGGTGGAAGAGCGTGAAGAAGATCGGCATCTGCAGCAGGATCGGCAGGCACGAGGCGAACGGGTTGGTGCCCGTCTCCTTGTAGAGCTTCATCGTCTCCTGCGCGAGACGCTCCCGGTCGTGGCCGTACTTCTTCTGCAGCTCCTTGACCTTGGGCTGGATCAGCTGCATGTTCCGGCTGGACTTGATCTGCTTGACGAACAGCGGGATCAGCGCCGCCCGGATCACCAGGGTCAGCCCGATGATCGACAGCACCCACACGGCGCCGCCCTCGGGGTCCAGCCCGATCATGGTCAAGAGCTTGTGCCAGGCGATCAGCACCGCCGAGATGGCGTAGTACAGAGGCGTGGCGATGAAGCCGAAGATGTCGCCGATGATGCCCACCGATCAGGCTCCTTGCTGAGTGGTCGGGGTACCCGTGCGGCCACGGGCGGGACGTTGGGGGACGGGGTCGTAGCCGCCTGCCGCCCACGGGTGGCAGCGACCGAGCCGGCGCACGGCGAGCCACGTGCCGCGGATGCTGCCGTGCACCGTGACCGCCTCGAGCGCGTACGCCGAGCACGACGGGTGGTAGCGGCAGACCTGCCCGTAGAGGGGACTGATCACGGCCCGGTAGCCGCGCAGCAGCGCGATGAGGACGTGCTTCACCAGCGCACCGCCGTCACGACCGCACCGGGCCGGGCACCACACGACGCAGCCCCCGGGCCAGGTCCTCGGCCAACGCGTCGTACGACGCACCGGCAGCGGCCGGGAGCGCTCGGACCACGAGCACAGCAGAGCCCGGGAGCGACGAGACGTGCTCCCGGGCGAGATGGCGCAGGCGGCGCTTCACGCGGTTCCGGACGACGGCGTTGCCCACCGCCTTGCTCACGACGAAGCCCACTCGAGGCGGGCCGTCGGCGTCGCCCACCGGCGTCCACAGGTGGACCACCAGTGTGCGCGACCCCGCTCGCTCCCCGGCCCGGGTGGCGAGGCGGAACGAGTCCGCGTCGACCAACCGGTGCGCCGGAGGGAGCACAGCGGGGTCGGAGCTGGGCGGTGTGCGGCGACGACCGTCAGACGGCCAGGCTCTTGCGGCCCTTGCGGCGGCGCGAGGACAGGATGGCGCGGCCGGCACGGGTGCGCATGCGCAGGCGGAAGCCGTGCACCTTGTGGCGGCGACGGTTGTTCGGCTGGTACGTACGCTTGCTCACGAGCTCTTCCTTCGGTGTGTTCGGGGAATCGACCCCGGCGGGATCGGCGATGCCGTCACGTCTTGTGACGCCTTTTCGGCTGGCACCGCCCACCCACGCGAGACCTGTGGCTCCCGTGGACGTGCGGCACCGGTCGACACCGGGTGACCGGCCAACGGTACGCGCAGCCGTTTCCCAGGGTCAAACCGACGAGCACCGCTGGGGATGCACCGTCGGACCCAGCCTACGGGCCTGTGGATGACGTCTTGCTGGTCCCGCCGCCCGAGGGTTACGTTCGGGGCCGTCGAGATTCCCCTCCGGCCTGCGCCGGACCCGCAGGCGTCGCCCACGTGACTCCGGTCACGTAGCCGCGCATGACGGGTCTGACCTGCGAAAACGTCGATTTCGAACCTGTCGGCGCCGGGCCTCGGCCAGACTCCTCCACAGCGAGCGGGTCGCGTTCACAACCTGTGGACAAAGCTGTGGAACTTCGCGAGCAACGAGAAGGGGACCGCCCACC